>CAZHMK010000004.1:0-245992 GCA_964533615.1 uncultured Eubacteriaceae bacterium | reverse complement strand
AGAGCCTGGTCTGGACGCCGGCGGCAGACGCCAACGGTACGCTGGATGCGTTCACAGTCAAAGCGTACGACGGCACGGACGCTTCCGAATCGGCCGTTCAGGTGAAAGTCAGCGTCGCGGCTGTTAACGACGCCCCCGCAGGCATCCCAACGATTTCGGGAACGGTGGCGGCCGGCGAGACGTTGAGTGCCGTGACAGGCGATGTCACCGATGCGGAAGGTCTCGGCATGTTCCATTATCAGTGGCAGTTATCCGCCACGGGGTTGGGTATATGGACGGATATCGGAACGGATTCCGCTGCATATGAGCTCACGGCGGACGATATGGAAAATTACGTCTGCATCCGCGTGGCGGTGAGCTACACGGACGGCGAAGGTACCGACGAGACCGTGTACAGCGCCGCGACCATGATAGCGACGGAGTACGGCTGGCAAAACGTGGGCATCGCCGGTTTTTCAGCGAACAGAGCAAGCGTGACCACATTGTATGTGTATGAAGGTACGCCCTATATAGCCTATGAGGATGGAGATAATAGCTATAAGGCCACGGTAATGAAATATACCGGAGCCGGCGAAACCGGCTGGGAGCTCGTGGGCAGCCCCGACTTTTCGGCAGGGGGTGCATATAATCTCTCATTGTATGTGTATGATGGTGCGCCCTATGTGGTCTATCGGGATACAGCCAATAGCTATAAGGCCACGGTAATGAAATATACCGGAGAAGGCGCGACCGGCTGGCAAAGTGTGGGCAGCATCGGCTTTTCGGCGGGGGATGTATATGCTCCCTCATTATATGTGTATGAAGGTACGCCGTATGTGGCCTATCAGGATGGAGGTAATTCCAACAAAGCCACGGTGATGAAATATACCGGAGAAGGCGCAACCGGCTGGCAAGCCGTGGGCAGCGCCGGCTTTTCGGTGAGTGGAGTATATGACCCCTCATTGTATGTATATAATGGTACGCCCTATGTGGCCTATCGGGATTCGAATAAATCCCATAAGGCCACGGTAATGAAATATACCGGAGAAGGCGCGACCGGCTGGCAAAGTGTGGGCAGCATCGGCTTTTCGGCGAGTGTTGCATATGATATCTCATTGTATGTGTATGATGGTATGCCCTATGTGGCCTATATGGATGGAGGTGATATGTGCAAAGCCACAGTGATGAAATACGAAGACGGCAGCTGGCAAAACGTGGGCAGCGCCGGCTTTTCGGCGGGTAGTGCATATACTCCCTCATTATGTGGGTATGATGGTACGCTCTATGTGGCTTATCGGGATGGCATCAATTCCAGCAAAGCCACGGTGATGAAATATACGGGAGAGGGCGCAACCGGCTGGCAAGCCGTGGGCAGCGCCGGCTTTTCGTCGGGCAGTGCATATACAACCTCATTGTATGTGTATGATGGTACGCCCTATGTGGCCTATCAGGATGGCGGCAATTCCAGCAAAGCCACGGTGATGTACTACGCCGGCGATATACCCGCAACACCTCCGACGCTGACAAGCATCAGCACGCTGACGGGGGCTGAGGAGGACACGGCGTATGAGATCACGTATGACGCGCTGGCCGCCGCCGCAGACGAGTCTGACGCGGAGGGCGATGCGATCAGCTTCCGCGTGGAGTCCGTCACATCGGGCACGCTGACAAAGGATGGAACGGCCGTCACGGCGGGAACGACGCTTCTCGGAGACGATGAGAGCCTGGTCTGGACGCCGGCGGCAGACGCCAACGGTACGCTGGATGCGTTCACGGTCAAAGCGTATGACGGCACGGACGCTTCCGAATCGGCTGTCCAGGTGAAAGTCAGCGTCGCGGCTGTGAATGATGCCCCCGCAGGCATCCCAACGATCTCGGGAACGGTGATAGTCGGCGAGACGCTGAATGCTGTGACAGGTAATACCACCGATGCGGACGGTCTCGGTGCGTTGCATTATCAGTGGCAGTTATCCGCTACGGGGTTGGATACATGGACAAATATCGGAACGGATTGCGCTGCATATGAGCTCACGGCGGACGATGCGGGAAATTACGTCCGAGTGGCGGTGAGCTACACGGACGGCGAAGGTACCGACGAGACCGTGTACAGTGCCGCGTCCATGATATCGAAAAAGTCGGCGGTGACCCTGACCGCGGACACGACGGGCAACAGCGTGGATGAAGATATCGTGATTACTTTCGCAGCTGACTCAGGTTTTGCCTCGGCCATTACGGGAGTGAGCTACGACGGCAACGCATTGAACGCAGACCAGTATACCGCCGATACGGTGAACAACAATAAAATCACCCTGCATCCGGGCGCAGACGGCAACGCCTATATGCGGACACCGGGAACCGCCGATGTGGTCGTGACGGCGAGCGGGTATGAAGATGCGAGCGTGTCCCAAACCATCACGGCGGGCATGGCGGCAAGCATGACGGTCACCACGCAGCCGGAACCGGGCGCGGTCAGCGGAGACGCGTTTAGTTCCCAGCCGGTCATTACGCTCTATGACCAATACGATAATGTCTGCTCGACCGGGAGTTCTGCTTCGGCAAGCGTAACGGCTTCGGCAAAGGCAGGAACCGGTGAATGGACGATAGGCGGAACGGCCTCTGTGACGGCATCTTCCGGCGTTACGGCGTTTACAGACCTGACCTGCACGCTTGAAAGCAACGGCACGGGCGCAGTCACCTTCTCCTGTGGCAGCCTGAGTGTGGACAGCGATTCCTTTACGATACCGGCCATTTCTGACGCGGATGCGGTCGCGGCGGCAAAGGATGCCCTAAAGGACGGCTCTGTAGACGTGGCTTATGGTGCGACGCAGGCCGACAAAACAGCGGCAGTGCAGAGCTACGTAAACGGGCTGCTGGGCGATGTGTCCGACGCAGCCGGTGTGACGGCAACCGTTGCCTATAACAGCGGAACCGGAAAATATGACGTAACCATCTCCAAGGGCGGTATCAGCGACAGCAAGAGCCTGAGCATGACGGTCAACGTGGCCGAAAAAGAGACGTCCACAACAACGCTGACATCCGGCATGGTTTCCGGCATTGCGGACCGGACATACACCGGCAGCGCTTTGAAACCCGCAGTCACGGTCATCAACAGAGGCACCACACTGACAAAGGGCACAGATTATACCGTTTCGTATCTCAACAACACGAATGCGGGCATCGCCACAGCTATCATCAGAGGAAAAGGGGATTACACGGGCACCGTATGGAAAATGTTTACCATCAATAAGGCCGGCACGGCGGTCACGGAGCTTCCGATGGCCTCCGATATCTTGGTCGTGGGCAAGCTCTCGGACAGTGCCCTTACCGATGGTAGCGGGAGTGTGGACGGTACGTTTGCATGGACGGATCCCGATGCTGTTATCAGCGAAACGGGCGAATACAGTGTGACTTTTATGCCTGAGAGCGCTAACTACGATTCGTGCACATGCGGTGTTTCGCTAACGGTGAACAAACAAGCCAGTGATAGTGAAACCGGCGTCATCTACGATTTTTCCGACACGGATCTGCCTGATGGCGTGAGTTCGATTTCCATGATTGTGTCGCTGGTTGCCCAAGAAGGGGCGGACAATGACGCGAATACGATTATCAGCGGCTTACTGGATGCGAATTCCCCCTCGTCCGACGCTACAGACATGATTCTCTATGATCTGTCTCTGGTAGATCAGGATGGCAACCCCATCACAGGCTTCGCCGGGACCATCACGGTCAGGATTCCCATTCCGGAAGGGATGAGCGGAGATTTGCACGTTTACTGGTACGATGAGGACAACGGCACTTTGGCGGACATGAATGCCACCCGACAGGACGGGTATTTATATTTCTCCACAAACCACTTCAGCATTTATGCCATCACTGCTCCGGACAGCTCATCTTCGGAGTCCGGCACCGGAAGCAATACGTTATTAATCATCGTGCTGGCTCTGCTTGGCGCAGCCTTATGTGTTCTTATCATTATGATTACATTGAGAAAGAAGCATAAAAAGGATGCGGAATAAAGCTTTTAAGCACGGATATGACATAAAAATTTTGATTTTACAGAGCGCGGATATTACCTTCTTCCGTGCTCTGTTTTTTTCTATTGGTGGTGCTGCCGGTTATCATTAATCGCTTTTGCCAGCGAACTAAAGATGCTGCATTCTTCAGTTCGGATATAATCCTACGTTTGTGAAGTAAAAATGATAATAGTATAGAAAAATAATATATGCTATAATAAGTCTAATAATAATACAATACCGAATCAAAAGTATTTAAGTATTGTATTTTAAAAGCGGAGTCCTAACAAGAGCATTAGAAGTCGGAGAAAATGCTGATGAAAAGAAGAGAAAAAAGGCTGTCCGTTGGCTTGCTGATGCACATAAAATAATAGGCAAATGCTTCCCGGAGGAAACCACTTTGCAGGAGCGGGATAGCGTTATTGATAGCGCATTGGAGAAATGGTGCAAAAAGCATCCGAGTAAAAAAACGTGTCTATTTTAAAAAAGGGGTTTTACGATAATAAAAGCCTATGTACTAAATATTAACAATTATTTGTGCAATTTCTCGTCGAATATTTTTCTATAGATTATGAGCATAAGGCGTAACAGGTTTTGAGATGCTCGACATGGAGATCATATAATAGAAACCTGTTCATTCTTTTTGTTTGGTATAGAATGTGTATCACAGACTAGGGTCAGTGAAACAAGCATGAAAGACAAGTTTGAGCACCGGATCTCATATGCCATAACGAAGTATTGTGTATTGCGGTCAATATTCAGGAGATTATTATGAAAAGATACATTATATTATTTACTTTTATTCTTATTCTTTCTATTGCTGTCCCGGCCACGCTGGCTTCAGCGGGCGTGACGGCGGACAAAACGACGACATACCCCGGCGAGAGCGTTTTGATTTCCGGCACGGCGTGCGCTGACGAAAGCGTCATTATAAAGATCACGGACGAAGCGGGCAACATCGTGTTTTTCGACGCGGCAAAAGTGGATGCGGACGGCAAATATTCGGTTTCCTTCGTGGTGTCTTCGGACATGGCGGCGGGCAGGCTGACTATCATGGCGGGCAGCGGAAATGACGTGGCGGCGACCACGATCACGGTAAAATCACGGCCAACCCCTGCAACGACGGCACCAACGGCGACCGCGGCCCCATCCGCCACAACCACGGCAGGCTCGTCCCCGTCAGACGGGGACAAGCCTGCTGACACGCCCGAATCCGCACCGGCGCCAAGCGGTGACGCGCAGAAGACCATCATACCCAAAGAGATTTCGCGCGATGAAGAGACGGGCGTTATTACCATCGTGATTGACGTGGCAGACCTGCCACAAGGCACAGCGGCGATTGAAACGCCGGACGGACAAATTCTGTATGTCGCGGATGCGAAAGACGGTACGCTTGTGTTTGAAGTGACGGAAGATGATGTCACGTCGTGGGACGGCGATATCGAGATTGTAGCGCTGGACGACGAAATAACGCCGCTGGCAACGATACACATTCGGGTTCTCGATGAAAACCAGGAGATCGTCATCGCACAAACGGATAATAGCCATTCAAACGAATGGATGATCGTGATATATATTGCGGCCGGGCTTGTGATGCTGGCAGTGATTATGTGGATACTGATGAAAAGAAGGAACAAGGGCACCAAAGACGATAACGGTGCGGCCCTTTAAAGGAGAAAAAATATGTTGCGAAAGATGAATGTACATAGTATTTATACGAAAGGTTTGTTCATACTGTTGGCGGTTGCCCTGATGTTATCCACACTGACGATAGACACGATCACGGTACACGCAGACACAGAGAACGGGGTCATCACAGTGGGCGATGGCGCGTGTGCAGTGGGTGTCAATCCAATCACCAACAAAGTGTACGTTGTCCGCAAAGCATACGACAGCGTGACGGTGATCGACAGCAGCCACGGCACCACACAGGACATCACCGTGGGGGATGGCCCGTGCGCAGTGGCGGTCAATCCGAGAACCAACAAAGTCTATATTGCGAATTGTAACAGTGGCAGTGTGACAGTGATCGACGGCAGCGACGGCGCCACGCAGGACATCACCGTGGGGGACGGTCCATGCGCAGTGGCGGTCAATCCCATCACAAATAAGGTGTATGTGGCCAACGAGACAAGCGACAGCGTGACGGTGATCGATGGCAGCCATGGCACCACGCAGGACATCACCGTGGGGGACGGCCCGTGCGCAGTGGCGGTCAATCCCATCACAAATAAGGTGTATGTGGCCAACGAAGCGGGCGACAGCGTGACGGTGATCGACGGCGGCGACAACTCTACGGATACGATACCTGCGGGGGATAGTCCGCAAGCAGTGACGGTCAACCCGGTAATGAACAAGGTATACGTTGCTAATTATGATAGCGATAACGTCACGGTGATCGACGGCAGCGACGGCACCAAGCAGAACGTCGCTGTGGGAGACGCACCGTGCGCGGTGGCTTTTGACCCGGCTGCCGGAAAGGTGTATGTGGCCAATTACGGCAGTGACGATGTGACGGTGATTGACGGCAGCGACAACACTGTGGACAACGTCGATGTGGGAGATGCGCCGAATTCGGTCTCTGTCAATTCAAAGCTGAACAAGGTCTATGTCACAAATTACGGTGATGACACCATCACGGTGATCGACGGCGGTGATTATTCAACTGAGGTTTTTGATTCGGGAACAAGGCCGGTTGCGGCAGCAGTCAATCCGATGACGAATAAGGTGTATAGCGCGAACTCCGGCAGTGACAAAGTGACGGTCATCGACGGCAGCGACAACAGCATACAGAACATTGCAGTGGGTGAACGTCCGGATTGTATGGCATATAACCCGGCCACAAACAAGTTATATATTCTCAATATAAGCACCGATGATATGACGGTGATGGACTGCAATGACTATACGACGCAGAGGATCCCGCTGGCAGACTTTCCGCGTGCAGTGGCGGTGAATCCGGTGACGAACAAGATATATGTGGCATGTGTCGGCGGCGCTGATTGCGTGATTGTCATCGACGGCAGCGACAACTCCACACAAGTGGTTTTCAGCGGGATCAGCTCGCGTACATTGGCGGTGAATACGGTCACAAATAAAGTTTATGTGGGTGATACTAGCGGTAATGTGACGGTGATCGACGGCAGCGACAACTCGATAACAGATACGATACCTGCGGGGAATGTTCCGATTGACATTGCGGTCAATGAGACCACAAACATGATATATGTGGCCAATTATACCAGTGGTGATGTGACAGTGATCGACGGCAGAGACAACTCGACGCAGACGATTGCAACGGGAGACGGGGCGGATTCGGTTGCCGTCAACCCGGAAACAAATATGATATATGTCGCTAATGGCTTAAGCGATGATGTGACAGTGATCGACGGCAGCGACGGTACCGCGCGGAACTTCTCTGTGGGAGAAGCACCGGGCGGATTGGTGGTCAACCCGGTGACCAATAAAATATATGTGGCCAATGCTGTTGGCCACAGCATTACTGAGATTGACGGAAACACGAATTCAAGAAAAACGATATCGGTCGATGGTAGTTCGGAACATCTGGCTGTTGACCCAGTATTAAACAAGATATATGCGCCCTGCTCATTCCATGGTTGTGTGTTTGTCATGGACGGCAAGAATGGCTCTGTGGAGTCGATCCCCACCGGAGACGGGGCGTTTAACGCAGAGGTGAATCCGATCACAAACCAGGCATATGTCAGCAATCGTTACGATCATAGTGTGACAGTGATCGGCGGGGCAGACGCGCAGCCGGGCGATTTGACTGTTTCGATACAGCCGCTGCCGTGCAATGCGACGGATACGGTATCGCCTCAGATCAGCATGACGGCATCCAGCAGCTACAGCCCAAACGCACCCGATGTCCAGCAGATCTACTATCAGATTGATTCACGTTTTGGAGAGTGGAAAAAAGCGTCGATGTCGGGCAGCAGTGGCGTGGCTGTGCTGCCGGCATTAGACAAGGGAACTCATATACTGTATGCGTTTGCGACAGACGGCATGGATGCCACATCGGTCAACAGCGGGGCGGGAGCCAGCGCAGTCATCGGCGATATCGAAACATATGTGTTTACGGTCGTTGATACCCCGATCATCACGACGAAAAGTCTGCCGGATGGCATTGTGCAGGAGGCGTACAGCGCGGCCGTTGAAGCGACATCGGGCATCCAGCCGTACACATGGAGCGCGAACGGTCTGCCAAACGGGCTCAGCATAGATGCGGATACGGGCGAGATCAGCGGCTTTCCAGAGGAGGGCGGTACGTTTGACGTTAAAGTATCGTGCGTCGATGATGCGGGCCTTAGCATGTATGCGAAGCTCAGCCTGAGTATCGAAGCCATGGCGGACGGCGGCGGCACACTGACGGCGGCGCCTTCCAGCGTGAACCCCGGCAGCAAGGATAACGATATCGTGTTCACATATACGCCGAGCACAAGCGGGATGTATATGGGCGAGATCACGCTTCGTGTGCCGGCGGGCTTTACGCTGCCAAGCACGGCGAGCGGCAGCAAGGGATATGTCACGTCTACGGCAGGAACAGTCTCTGTGTCGGGGCAGATGATCACTGTGTCGGATATCATACTGGCGAATGGCGGCGCGATCGACATCACATATTACGATGTCACGGCTCCGAAAAGCTCGGGAACGCATACAGTGAAGTGTGAGCAGAAAACGCTGGCTTCGGGCACGCTGAGATCAATCACGCCGCAGCCGCAGATTTTCGTGACGACGGATGACAGCGCGATACTCAAGATCAACACGGCGACGTTGGCGGACGGCACAGTTGGTGAAAGCTATAGCGCAACCATCGCGGCAAGCGGCGGCGAGACGCCGTATTCCTGGAGCGCGGCGGAGCTGCCCGACGGTCTTGAAATCGACGCTTCAACCGGCGAGATCAGCGGCAAACCGCAGAAGGCCGGGACGTATGAATTTAGCCTTGTCGTAAAAGACGCGGAAGGCGGCAAAGCATATAAAGACTTGACTCTGACTGTGGAGGCCCAGACATTGGTTGGAAAGTATACCGTGACGCCGGACAGCGATTCGGCCTATACGGTCAGCCATACTCCGGAAGGCAGCGCGGTGATGACGACGGGCAGCTCTGCGTCCGGCTTTAAGTTCTTTACCGTGACGGTGGAACCTATAGTTGCCAACGAGGGCAACGAGGTTGCGGTATTCACGCTGACACGAAACGGCGAACAGATCGGTTTCAGTGCGGTTCAGGCGGATTTTGATATCATCGGCACGGCAACGGTCGGCTTCAACGTACAGCCCGGCGATATCGTCAAGGTCTATATCGTGGACGAGCTGAGCAACAGCTCGGGGAGCAATCCGGTGCTGCTGCAGTAAACGGTCAGTATGCAGCCTTTGCTTTTAGAAAACTATTGAAGACATTAAATGTTACACAATCCTTGTCTCCAACAGGTGGAACATGCTATAACGCTGTAATGGAATCATTTTTCGCAACGCCAAAAAAAGAGGAATTATATAGAATAAAATACCGTTCAGTACGAAAATTTGAGCAAAGTCTTAAAAAGTATATTGAGAGATGATTTAAATAATTAAATTAGACAATGGCGTTTAGATGTCACAATTTCTTCGTTTTGCAAGCTAGATTTGAAATGTTTGCAAAAAATTAATTTGGACAAACAAAATAATGAATATGCCTGTAAATTCCTTAAACAGTGGGGTTTTGAACAGAAAAAGGCACTGGTTTATGAACTGTCCAATAAAAAAGTTCATATCTCAGCACCCTGTTCATTTTGGCGGAGAGGGTGGGATTCGAACCCACGTGGGATTTCTCCCAAACTGATTTCGAGTCAGCCCCGTTATGACCACTTCGATACCTCTCCGAGCTTTCTTATTGTAACCCTAAATGAATATAAAAACAACATTCCATATGATGGAATTGATAAAACTGTGTGAAAAAACACAGTTTTTTTAAAAAAGTTATGCAATAATTTATTTGTAAAATTTAGTAAATCAGTTTTTATTTGATAAAAAATTGTTCAGCTTCGGTAAATCGGGGCAGCATATCGTGCGTTTTTGCTTATAAATCAAGGCTTGCTTTTTGAGATGATTCATGGCTTTTGTAACGGCTTCTCTTCTCACGCCGAGCATATCGCCGATTTCCTGATCTGTTAGGGTTTGCTCCAGCACATAGCCATGCGTGCACGCGCTACTCAGGCTGCAGCCTGAAGGCACAGCATCACAGCAGGCGGAGCCAAAAGAGGCGAAGAGTGTGGTCAGAAGGGCGACCAGCCTTTCCTCGATTTTCATAAAAGAAAGGTATTCAACCTGAAAAGAAAGAAGCCTGATTTTTCTGCTCATGGATTCAAATATGTGGGATATGATGATCGGCTGTTCTCTCATCAGTTGAAAGATCTGTTCTTTGCCAAAGATTAAAACAGTGCAGTTTTTTAAAGCCATGGCGCACGAAAAGCTGGGATGCTCATCGAAAAAAGCTGTTTCGCCGAAAAAGGAGCCCGGCTCATGAATGGCAAGTGTTTTTTCATACCCGTTGGGAGCGAAGATGCTCACTTTGATTCTGCCCTCGGTGAGAAAATAAAGATATTCTCGCACATCATCCTGCCTGTAAATGAAGCTTCCCTGCGGGATACGGCGGACATCTTTGGTGTATTTCATCAGTGTTTCCTGCACTCTTTGGTCTTCTACGACCCAAAGAGATTTATTTAGCATAAGTAAGCCCTCCATTGAAACAAAGCGTTTAAATACAGTTTTTATTAAATATATCATATTATTGAGTTGAATAGTAGTACCTGCCGGTGTTTTAACTATTATGATAATCATACAAGGGAGTGATTTTAATGAAAGAGATTCGAATCCACGGAAGAGGAGGGCAAGGTGCGGTTACCACCTCTGAGATAATCGTGTACGCGGCGGTGCAGGACGGTAAGTTTGGCGCCTGTTTTCCGTATTTCGGATTTGAGAAAAAAGGCGGACCCGTGAGCGCGTTTGTGCGAATCGACGAAAAAAAGATACGGGAGAAAAACCAGGTCTATAACCCCGATTGCATCATGGTCATCGATCCGACGCTGCTTGGCAGTGTGGATGTCTTTGTGGGAGCCAAGCAAGATGCCATCTTTGTTATCAATGCCAAATCTGTTGAAGATATTATTATCCCGAAGACTATTACAAAGGTGGCCTATGTGGATGCCAATATGGCTTCAATGGAGATTTTCGGGCGCGTGCTGCCGAATACGATTGTGCTCGGGGCTTTCATCAAGGCCACAGGCTGGGTGAGCTTCGAGAAAGTGAGCGAGAAAACACAGCAGATATGGGGGGCAAAAAATCTTGAAGCGTTGGAATACGGCTATAACAATGTCGCAGTGATTGAAGTGAACGGAGGAAGCAGTCATGATTAAAACCGAATTCATCTGTGCCATAGGAAAAGAGCTCAATATCATCAATACGGGAGACTGGAAAGTCTACCCGCCGGTAATAGCACAAGATAAGTGCAAAAAATGCGGGACGTGTTTGTTATATTGCCCTACCAAGTCGGTGAAGCTGGCTGACGGAAGGTTTTATATCGATTTGGAATTCTGCAAAGGATGCGGTGTATGCATACACGAATGCCCCGCGGGAGCGATTCAGTTTGTAAAGGAGGAGCAGTTATGAGCAGGCTACGTGTCTTAGACGGTAATCACGCGGCGGCTGTCGGCGCTATTTTGGCCAAGCCGGATGTGGTGGCGGCTTACCCCATCACACCACAGACGCCGCTGGTGCAGCATTTCAGCCAGTATGTTGCCGACGGGGTCATGGACTCCACGATCGTGGAGCCGGAATCGGAGCATTCGGCAATGAGCGTGCTCACAGGAGCCTCTCTTGCCGGAGCAAGAACGTTTACGGCAACCTCTTCACAGGGGCTGGCGTTGATGTTTGAACCTTATTTCAGGGCTTCCACGATGCGCCTGCCGATCGTGATGAATATCGTCAACAGAGAAATGATCTCTCCGCAGACGGTGTGGGGCGGCCCGCAGGATTCCCTGACCGTGCGGGATGCGGGCTGGATACAAATCTATGTGGAAGACAATCAGGAAATTTTAGATATGACCATACAGGCATTCAAAATCGCCGAGCACTGCGATGTGCTGCTGCCGATCAATATTTGCTATGACGGATTTTATCTCTCGCACATGACCGAAGGGGTGGAGGTACCGCTGCAGGAAGAGGTGGATGCTTTTCTGCCGCCCTATAAGCCCACGCATGTAAAACTCGACCCGCAAATGCCCATGGCGATAGACCCGCTCACACCGGGGAATTATCTGCAGTATTACAGAGAGCTTCACATGCAGGCAATGGATCGTGCCAAAACAGTGATCGAAGACATCAACGATGAATTCGCTGTATTATTCGGCAGAGATTATTTCGGATTGCTGGAACCCTACAGAATGGAGGAGGCAGACTATGTGCTTATCACGCTCGGCTCCCTGACGGGCTCGGCACGTGTGGCCGTGGACATGGCAAGAGAGAAGGGCATCAAAGCGGGGCTGATCAAGATAAGAGTGCTCAGGCCGTTTCCGAAAGAAGAGGTGGCGAAGCTGCTCAAAAACAGAAAAGCGGTCGGCGTCATCGACCGTAATGTGAGCTTCGGGTGGCACACCGGCATTGTGTATCAGGAAGTAAAAGCTGCGATCAGCAGCATGGAGGCTATGCCCACGGTGCCTTTTATAGGCGGGCTCGGAGGCGAAGACCTCACAACGGAGCTGATGTGCGAAGCCCTGAAGCAGATAATCAAAGCCGCAAAGGAAAATAAGATCCAAAATGAAGCCTACTGGCTTATCAACAGAAAGGGGAGAGAAGCATGAGTATCGTGGAAAAAATGGCATCCTATGAAGATATGGTAGGCCCCGGTATCACAGCTTGTCTGGGCTGCAACGTAGAGCTTTCAATGAGAACTGCATTGCAGATCTTTGGTCCCAACACCATTGTCGCGATTCCGCCCGGATGTATGGGCGGCGTACAAAGTGTGGGATGGGCCGACAAAACCGGTATGAAGATCCCCGTATTTTTTCCCTTGCTCGACAACACGGCTTCCATGCTCACGGGGATAAAAAAATATTACGAACGCATCGGCAGGGACGTCAACGTCGTAGCCTTCGCGGGCGACGGAGCCACCGTGGACGCGGGCTTTCAGGCTTTATCGGGCGCGGCGGAGCGAGGAGACAACATCATTTATATCTGCTATGACAATGAAGGCTACATGAACACGGGTTTTCAGCGAAGCAGTTCCACCTCGTTCGGCGCGTGGACATCCACCACGCCTGTAGGTGCACAGCGCAAAGGCAAAACGTCTCACAAAAAAGATATGCCGATGATCATGGCCGATCACGACATTCCTTATGTGGCAACGGCTTCTCCGGCATATATGCCCGATTTTATAAGAAAGATTGAAAAAGCGAAAACAATCAAAAACGGCTTGGTGTATATCCACATCTATAACAGCTGTGCCACGGGCTGGGGATATGAGTCGGAAAAGAGCATTGAGATCGTGCGTAAGGGAGTGCAGTCCCGCTTTATGCCGATTTATGAAGTGGAAAACGGAAAGTTTAAGCTCAATATTGATGTGAAAAATCCTATTCCACTGAAAGAATATCTCTCATCCATGAAAAAATACAAGCACTTAAGCGATGAGCAGATTGCACAGCTACAAGATTATGTGGATAGAAAGTGGGAAAAACTCAAGGCGCTTTGCGATACGTTGGGGTAAATTGAAGAAAATAAAAAGCGGCTTCTCTCGGGTGAGAGGAGCCGTTGGTTTTGTGGTGAAAAGGGTAGGTTTTATGGAAAAAAATTGTTATTGTGACATATGCAATTCTCATAAACTTGGGAAATTATATTTATTGAGAAAAGTAGAGTTAAGGTGTTTCTATGTGGAAATGAGGCACTCGTGATGACAGAGAACAGATTATCTCAATGCCAAGTAGGGCATAGATATTCTGAAGTTTAGCCGTCAATATGTCTGTGAAATGATTAACGACGGATGTTTTTTGGCGCCAAAGTCAGGAAGGCATATAAAGTTTCAAAAATCAAACCGATTGAATATCTGATCGGCGAAAATGCAGTATAAGCTCATTGATGGTCGAGCAATTGACAGATATATACAGAACTAAAATATGAAAAAAACCTAATGATACATGAAATAATTGTGGCAGCGAGAATTTCAGAGAATCTTTTAATTTCAGGGTATAAACAAAATTACAAATTATTAAATATAGTTAGCTTTTTTTGTACGACTCAACTATTGTATTAATGCTGTCTAGAACTCTCTTAAAGTTGCTGAAGTCAATTTTCTTATAATTAGAAGCGATATATTGAGAAAAGATTTCTTTACCGTAATGCTTACTGGTATCAAAGGAGCTTGTACGAGAAAAAGTTTTTCCCTTTATTGAGTGAGCCAATGTTTCTACGTCAAATAAATCCTCGATTTCACATTCTTTTTTTCCTTCAACTAATGGGTTCGTAAGCAAAAATAAGTTACCACAATCAATTAATTTGATGTGCAATTCGTCCTTTAATATGCTCTTTTGTTCCTCTGTAAGCTTTGCGTGATTAACAAAATCATATAGAGGTTTGTTTTTGTTTTGAAGTTCGTTATCAAAAACTAACAGGACTGGATTCTTAGGAGTATAGGGACTAATTTTATTAAAATAACTTAAATAATCCGGATTAACATCTTTATTGCCTGATTTTGCATTAAAATAGTTATATAGAAGTTTCATTGCGTTGGCTCCATCTGAACTAATTCCAAAAAAATGAGTGATTCGGGCAGTCTTTCTTAAAAAAGATATTTTGAATTCATATTTTTCATCGCCCGTTCTTGCAACTAACTGAGGATATTCAGCATAAAGACTTTTTAATGCGGCTTTTAGATATGCTATATCGGTTTTGCCCTCTGTTACAAGGAGCGGTTTTTCATTAGAAAAGAAATATTTATAAAACAAGAATTTCTGATATTGTTTTTCTCTGCCGTTCAGCTTTTTGAAACCATGTTTTTCTTTATTCAGGTTGTTATTATACCGATCAAGTTGATTGATAAAAGCAAATCTTCCTTCTAGTTGCATTATAGTACCAGGTGAACTAGCAATTTCAAAACTCCCTTGCGTGTAAAGGGTATGTGCCATGGATCTAGTTTTTCTATAGTATGTATGGTCAACATTTAGTTTTCTGTTTACTATTAAACCTGTAACAACTTGTTTAGAATCTCTAAACTGCAGTCTTGTCTTTTTGTCGTTGATACGAAATCCAGTATTCTCGATTTCCTTCGATATTTCCATACAAAATTCTGTTTGGCTATCTAAAAAGGCTTTGTTATTGGTAGAAAAGGTTAAATCATCAGCATATCTTGTATAATCCAATTTGTACTTTTTCGCTATCTTCAACAATCTATTGTCAAGTATTTGGCAAATTAAATTAGTGATTATGGGAGAAGTAGGAGCACCCTGTGGTAGACATCCTTTATAACAAGTCAGTTGTGCAATTATTGTTGCCGCTTCATTAGTCAGATGAAACTCTCTATTTTTCTCAAAAAAACCTCGCACTCGTCCAAAGTGAAAACTATCAAAAAAGTTTTCTAAATCCAGATTTAATAAAAATCGCTTGTTTCTATGTACTCTCGCATTTGTTATGATGCTTTTATGCTTTTCGAAAGCGTGTGAGATATTAGGTTGTATGTTTTTATCTTTCCAAACGCTTTTTTGATATTCCCATAAGGCATCTGCTAATTTCTTTTGCATCGCTTTCAGATCATCTTTTGGGGCGTTTATATACCTTACTCCTTCGTTTTTCTTTGCTATTTCAAATGATTCATAATAGCTATCAACTTTTTTAATGTATAAAATATGAGTCAGCTTTTTTCTTGGGATCTCCAAAAAGTCAGCCAACTCATTTCTTGTGGTAATATCGGAAAATTTTTCCATGACAAGTCTCCTAAATAAAAAAAGCATGTGGCAACTCTTTACGCGCAAATAAAGTATTGACGTGAGTAATAGAGCATTAGCGAAGTAGAAGCAAAAGCTCCTGCCATTTTAGTCAACGCTTGCGAAACACAAGCAAAAATCTTGCCACATACTTATGTATAAGTATATAATATAATATGTGTAATTTCAACTTATTATGGTGACAGACGTAATCAAATAATGTCGTAATACCAACCTCTCGTTATTGCTGTACTAGCAACGTTGTGAAGTCTTATTTTTTATTAATTCTATCCTACGTTATTGAATAGGATATCATAATACATGATAACATATTGTTTTATATATTCAACAAATATCGACATAAAGTGATTAAGGAATATGGCTTTGAATTTAATAAAAGAGAATAAAAAAAGAAACAGAACTATCGATAAGGACGCTTATTATCCGTAAGCCCTACAAGATAATCAATGCTTGTGTTATAGAATTTGGCGAGCTTGATAAGAGAAATACTGGGAATATCCAGTATCCCGCTTTCATATCGGCTGTATGTTGTCTGACTGATATTTAATAAATCTGCAAGCACCTGCTGTGTGAGATCCCTGTCTTCACGTAAATCTTTTAATCTTTGATACATTTTTTTCACCTTAAAATATTTTAGTATATGCAATAATCGCATATTGATTTTTATGCGGTTTTCGCATAAAATATTCCTGATACTTAAAATAAAAGGTGAAGATGAATGGATAACTATCAAGAAATGTACGCTGTATTGTTTCATAAAATTTCGGATATCATAGAGCAATTGCAGGATGTGCAGAAACAAACGGAAGAATTCTATATGCAGAGCAAGGAGAATAAGCTTTATTTATGTAAGTTCGGCGAGAAATCAATACATATAAAAAAGTAATGCGCATGCGCATCACTTGAGTAAATATATGTGTCAAAATCTAATATTGGTTTTTCATAGCATAATATAAATTCTTTGACTGGTTAAAGGCAACAAGGAAAAAGATCGCCACAACAAAAGATATGATAATGCAAAGAATAGCCAGTGCCGGCAGTAGCAGCGTGATATATACGGCGATATTAAAAATCGCGAGAATCGTCCACATGGATTTCAGACTGTCGCCGTTTAAAAAAGCATTGTGCTTTTCTTCTGTTTCTTTTATGCCCATCACGATGCAATAGGAAATATAAAGTGAAATGATCGTGGAGGCTATGCCAAGGATATAAGCCAGCGCGCCGAGGGATGAGGAAACCCCGAATAAATCCATCAAATATAAAATTCCGGTGTATATGGCCATGCCTTTTGCGAAAGGAACCACCTTCATAAACAGTGGGCTTTCCTGCGCCATCTCAACCAGCCCTCTGATCATGACGATGTAGCCTATAAAGTCGGGGATGAGCCCGATTTGTGAATTGCCGAGATTTAAGTTGAAATCTAAAAATATTAAAATGAATCCGATAAATATGTTTCGCATGTTTTATTCTCCGTCGTTTGTTTTATAGCGTTTAAGCATTCTTATTGTAAACTGAAAAAAGCGCAAAGGCAATCTTTTCATGCCTGATATTTTATTGAATGGAGTATTTCATAATAATTTGTGTAACACAAAATTTAGCCGGCCATATAATAGGGTGAAGAAACAAAGTTTCACTATGCTAAATTTAAGAGGAGACAGTATATATGAGTAATATAAATTCACTGAAAGATTTAAAACAAGGGCAGAAAGCAAAAGTAAAAGCATTGTTATCCACGGGGAGTATACGAAGAAGGCTGCAGGATATTGGGCTGATAGAGGGTACAGAAGTGGAATGCCTGCAAAAAAGTCCTGCGGGGGATCCCACAGCTTTTTTAATACGAGGCGCCGTTATAGCATTGAGATCGGAAGATTCGTCAAATGTTTTGGTTCTAAATTGATTTGAAATTTTAATGAGAGAGAATACTTATGGGGCTTACAAGTAATTCTATGGGAATCAAAGCGGTCGACTGTGGCCTTGTTATCAAAAAAATGACTGCAGACGATAAAGTCATAGCGCTAGCCGGAAACCCGAATGTGGGGAAAAGCACGGTTTTTAATAATCTAACAGGGTTAAACCAACACACGGGCAACTGGCCGGGCAAAACAGTCACAAATGCGCAGGGATATTGCCAGAAAAAAGATATGACTTATGTAATGGTCGATATCCCGGGTACGTATTCGCTGATGGCGCATTCTGCGGAAGAAGAGGTCGCACGTAATTTTATATGCTTCGGAGAGCCTGACGGAGTCATTGTTGTTTGCGATGCAACTTGCTTGGAACGAAATTTAAACCTTGTGCTTCAAACGATTGAAATTACAGAAAATGTAATTCTTTGTGTCAATATGATGGATGAAGCAAAAAAGAAAAATATAAAAATCAATCTGGATCAATTATCATCCGAGCTGGGTATTGCTGTCGTGGGAAGTACTGCAAGAAAAAAGAAAAGTTTAGATAAATTAATAGATTCCCTCGACAAACTTTTGAATGATCAAGTGAAGCAAACGCCTATAAAAATACAGTACACAAAACCGATTGAAGATGCCATTCAGATAATAGAGCCTGTTATAAGGCAAAAAATCGATAAGAATATAAATACCCGCTGGCTCAGTTTAAAATTACTGGATTATGATGAAACACTGATGAAAGCGCTCAATGATTATTTGGGATACGATATACTTTCAGATGAAAAACTGCAAGATAAATTAACACTGGCAAAGCAGCTTCTCAAAGATGAAGGAATCACGAATGAACGCTTAAAAGACGAAATAGTATCCTGCCTGGTGCTGAAAGCGGAAGAGATATGTTCGAAAACGGTAGCTTATGATAAGCATAACTATAACGCACGAGACAGAAAAATCGATCGCATACTCACAAATAAATGGACCGGATTTCCTATTATGATAGCACTGCTCGCCATCATTTTTTGGATAACGATCACCGGTGCGAATTACCCGTCCCAAATGCTTTCAAACGGTTTATTTTGGATCGAAGGCAGGATTACGGAGGCGTTCGTGTATTTGGGCGCGCCCGACTGGCTGCACGGCATATTGGTATTAGGGCTTTACAGGGTTCTTGCCTGGGTGGTATCTGTCATGCTTCCTCCGATGGCCATATTTTTTCCGTTATTCACATTATTGGAAGATATGGGTTATCTGCCGCGTGTAGCCTTTAACTTAGATAAATATTTTAAAAAATGTTGTGCATGCGGCAAGCAGGCTTTAACGATGTGCATGGGGTTTGGATGCAATGCCGCCGGCATTATCGGATGCAGAATCATTGATTCGCCGAGGGAGCGGCTTATCGCAATCATTACGAATAATTTTGTTCCGTGCAACGGGCGTTTTCCGACATTGATCGCTATTTTAACAATGTTCTTTATCGGAGTAAACGCAGCGGGGCCGGCTACGTCCATGCTTTCGGCATTACTACTTACTTCCGTCATACTGTTCGGGATCATAATGACGTTTGCCGTATCCAAGATACTTTCCAAAACGATATTAAAAGGAATGCCTTCATCTTTTACGTTAGAGCTGCCGCCGTATCGCAGACCGCAGATAGGCAAAGTGATCGTTCGCTCCATTTTCGACAGAACACTATTTGTGCTAGCAAGGGCAGTGGTGATAGCGGCGCCTGCGGGGATGGTTATTTGGGCCATGGCAAATATAACAATGGGAGATGCCACTTTGCTCGCGCACTGTTCGGGCTTTTTGGATCCGTTTGCACGTCTGCTCGGCATGGACGGCGTTATCCTGTTTGCTTTTATTTTAGGGCTTCCTGCAAATGAAATCGTTGTGCCTATTATGATCATGTCTTATATGGCTTCGGGAAGCATTATGGAATTAGATAGTCTGGCCGCTTTAAGGCAATTGCTGATCGATAACGGCTGGACTTGGATAACGGCTGTGAGCACTATGTTGTTTTCTTTAATGCATTGGCCTTGTTCCACAACCTGCCTTACCATAAAAAAAGAAACGCAAAGCCTTAAATGGACAGCAGTCTCATTTTTGGTGCCGACAATAGCGGGTATTATCATCTGTTTTGCTTTTGCCAATATTGCAGGATTGTTTATATAAACTAAATCTGATTTGCCTGAATACAGCAATTCCGGCAAATCAGATTGTAATAACTTTATTTAATTAATGTGTATTCATATTATTTTTTATTTTTAACTGCAATAGGCAGCCACACTTCGCATTTATAGTCATCGGCATACTGATCGCCTTCAAAATAAACTTCTATATCGGGTGCGTTTGCGTATTCATATCCCGATGTGGGAAGCCACTGGGTTACGATTTGCTTTTGCAGATTTTGAATCGCATGCGGCATAGGGCCGACGCTCTCAAAGATTGCCCATGTGCATTGCGGGATCGTGTATTCGTCCATATCGGGCGGAGCGGTTTCATCTGTCGCCACGGCGATAAAGTAGTCAAAATCACTGCTGTCCATACAGGTACTCACGCCTAAAAGGCCATTGGGCTGCCCGTTCATCAAAGCGCATAGGTTGGGGATAAGGCCGCTTTGTATTGTCTTTTGCCAAAAGAGGGGCACGCTTGCCATACACTCTTCAACGCTGCCGGAATAATGCTGTTTTACGCCGGCGATTTTAAAAGCGTCTTTCGTTTCAATTCGATAATTCATTTCAACATCTCCTTTGATTGTGATACTGAAGCTGATAGGAGGAAAAGCTTTCAAAGCCATGCCTTTTTTTCTTGCCAGAGATGGCGCAATGCCATGAATACTTTGAAACGCCCGGTTAAATGCAGTGGGGGAACCATATCCGTATTTGAGAGCTATATCGATGATTTTCTCATTGCCGTTTTGCAAATCCACAGCGGCTCTTGTCATTTTTCTCCTGCGAATATATTCAGAAAGCGGCAGATCGGCAATATAAGAAAACATCCTCTGGAAATGAAAAGCAGAGCAGCACGCCATTTGTGCAATGTGGTCAAGGTCTATTTCATCATCCAGATGTTCTTCGATATAGTCGATTACTTCATTTAAGCGATGCAGCCATTCCATGTTTTTCAGCCTCCGTTTAGTTCAAGTATAATGTTGAAACAAATTTATTTCCTCTCATTTTCTGTACAGAAAATGAGAGATGAAGAGCATAGATATCTATAATAAAATTATTTTGATTTTCTTATATTTTATCAGAATAAAGCTGCATGTGTAAGAGAGGATAAAAACAAAACATTTAAATAATTTTTACTTATTTTACTTAAATGTTTTGTAGAATAGATATTATTTTCTGTTTTTATAATCAGTCAAAAGAATACCGATAATATCTGTAATGACTTCGGCATCCCGCTCTGAGATATCGTCGAGTACGATTACTTTTCTGTTGTCGAGGCCTAAGATATAATCTGTTGTGACTCCGTATAATAAAGCTAGTTTGACCAAGACATCAATTGAGGGAGAAGCTAAATTGTTTTCATATCCGCTTATACTTGCCCTTGTGAGGGATAGTCTTTTGGCAACTTGCGTCTGGGATAGATGCTTGTTTTTTCTTAAATCTCTAAGTCTGAGGCCTAAATCATAAACCAAAAAATCGCCCCCCTTTTTGTAATCATTGTAATATTATTATGTACAATATAATCATCATTTATATTTGATTATGACAGGATTACTTGACACGATAACAAAAGCAAATTATAATAATAAAATATTGTAATTATATACAATTTTTAATTTGTTAATTACTGAAATCGTGTTCATATTAAGCCTTATGATTTATATCAAATAATATAACATTAATCAATATTTATTTAAAAAGTTTCTGTAATATAAGGAGTAATAAATTATGATTACGAAACACTTTCAAAGTTTGGTCAGGCATTTGCCTGCAGGGTATGCGCAATATGAAGCTGTAGTTAATACAGCGACAGGATTAATAGAAGATTTTATATTTCTTGATGCAAATGAAGAATTTGAAAATATTATCAGAGTGAAAAAAAATAAAATCTTGGGCAGGCGCATAAGTGATGTCATTCCGAAAGAAATGTTTAATATCTTTGAATGGAGTCTGCATTTCGGAAATGATGTTCAGAATGGAATTATTGAAGAAATGACGCGGTATATATATATTTATGATAAATATTGTATGATTAAAGCGTTTGCATCCGGCGATATGTATTTTACAACGATTCTATCTGTAAACGAATCTGATCATACTATCAAAAGTATTGCAATGCAGCAGTTGATGGATATATTCTACACGCACAGTGCCATTATGCTGATCGTTGAAGCGGATACGGGAGAAATCATAAATGCCAATGAGACCGCATGTAAGTTTTATGGTTATACAAAAGAACAGTTTTTAAATTTAAATATGAGTTATATTCATTGCGATATGGTGGACAAAACATTAAAAGGCAACTCTGTGACAGGGTCAAATAACAAATTTTTTATTCATACATTAGGCAACGGGCAAAAAAGAGTTGTAAATGTATGTTCGTCTCCGATTGCATTTTTTGAGGGTAAGTATAATCTTTTAATTATATGTGACATGCTTAAGGCGGATGAGTATATAACGAGGCATGATCTGGATAGCGAAGAAATTGAAAGAATATGTTATGCAAATCATTATGATGAATTAACAGGGTTATATAATCGTTATTATATATCGGAAAAAATTACAAGCTATGATTTTTCATCGGTATTACCGATAGCGGTTATAATGTGTGATGTAAATGGCTTAAAAGTTTTTAATGATGTTTTTGGCCGTGAAAAAGGAGACGAGTTATTAAAAAAAGTATCTGATTTATTAAAAGAAACATGCCGGAAAGATGATATTATTGCCAGATGGGGGGAAGATGAATTTTTGGTTCTTTTACCGCAGACTTCAAAAATTAATGCATATAAAATCATTCAAAGAATCAAAAAAAAATTAGAAGATAAAAGAACCGATATTATGCATCTCAGCATGTCTTTTGGCTTTGCCATTAAATGTGATAAAGACGGGGATATTCAGCAAACACTTAAAGAGGCTGAGAAATGGATGCATCATAAAAAGCTGCTGGATGGAAGAAGTTATCGAAGTACGATTATAAATACGCTTTTATCTATGCTTTATGAAAAAAGCGCCGAAACGGAAGAGCATTCAAGGCGGCTCGCAAAGCATTGTTTCAAAATGGGACGTCTTTTGAAATTTTCTGCCGAAGAAATGAGTGAATTACTGCTTCTGGCAATTCTGCATGATATAGGGAAAATAGGAATCAACCAGCAAATATTGATAAAACCGAGCAAGCTGACTTCACAGGAATGGCAGGCAATGCAACAGCATTGCGAAATAGGATACAGAATCATAAAAAATATACCCGAGCTTTCTGTTGTTGCCGAATATGTTTTACTGCATCATGAACGCTGGGATGGTGCAGGCTATCCCAAAGGATATAAAGGAGAAGAGATTCCTCTGCCGTGCCGCCTGCTGTCTATAGCAGATGCTTATGATGTAATGACAAACGGACGTGTTTATAAAAAGGCAATGAGCCATGAAGCGGCGGTAGAGGAAATAAAACGCAATTCGGCGAGTCAATTTGATCCTGCTTGTGTAGAGATTTTTTTACGGACGATCAACGATTCGTCTAATTATGAATTTGATAATGATTTTTTACTGCATATGAAATAATAAAACGTATATTTATCAATTTTTATTGTTGCCGTCGTTTTGGGCAGGAGATTGCCATTTTTTCGTATCTTCAAATTTTTGCACCATCTTTTCGGCATTATCTGTAATTTGCGGATCGAAACCAAGATAATCTAAAAGTTTTATCGCATTTTTTGTTTGTGAAGGACCTTCTTTGATTTTATAATCAAATTCAATGCCGCCGGATGTAATTTGTTCCGAAAAGTGATAATTTGAGTAGATAGCGGCAAGTATTCTTGTCAGTTCAATATCATGCGTAGCCACAATACAAAGGCAGTCTAATCGATTTAAATAACTGAGTACGGAAGAGGATGCGGCAATGCGTTCTATTGTGTTTGTACCTTTTAATATTTCATCGATAATACAGAGACAATAAGTATTTTCTGCCTTTTTTAAAATGCGTTTCAATGATTTGATTTCAGTTATAAAATAACTCTCGCCGGCAGAAATATTATCTCGAACAGCCATAGAAGTAACAACCAGTGCAAGTCGTGTTTGATATTTTTTCGCAGTGCACGTATTTATTGTCTGCGCCAGGATTCCGTTGATTGCGACTGCTTTTATAAAGGTTGATTTGCCTGAGGCATTAGAGCCTGATACAAGGCAATTTTTAGTGATAGTGACACTATTGGGTACCGGTGCGGTTAGGAGCGGATGATAGATATCCGCAGTCTCCACTGCTTTTTGACTTGAAAATTCAGGCTGTATATAAAAAGGAAGGCTTTCGCGAAAAGACAGAACAGATATAGCTGCATCGATCTCTCCTATGCTTTTAAACAACAGACAAAACGCATCATTATTTTTTTCAATTGTATCCAATATTTTGTTGTAGTTTCGAATAGGTATTAAAAACAGAATATAAATGTATTCAATCAAAGCTTCGATATCCGTGAGCCGTCGTTGCGCCAGACCTGACAGCTTTTTTCCTAAATGCTTAAACACATCGCAGCTAAATCGAAGATCGTTTAAAATATGATTTTGCAGGTGAGTGCACACCCTGTTGATTTTTACCGCACCCCATAAGACTGCCGAAAAATAGCGTATCGCAGATAACCCTCTTACAATGCGTTTATTCGTGAAATAATAGACAGCAATATTTATGACAAAAGACAGTATTAACCCGATTACGCCGATTGGAGATTTTAAAAGGATCAAGACTATAAATAAAATAGGAAGTACGGAAAGGATCATAAATAACCACGGGTTTTTTAATTTTTTTGATTGAACATCATAACAAAATGAAGATAGCCCGTTATAATTTTCTCTGCCGATCTTTGATAAGATAACTTGTAAATCGAGCCGCAGAACGGGATTTACTTCGAAATAGGTCATGAGCTCTTCACGGTTTGCCAAGACAGAGGTATCCGTTATCGGCTGGCGAAGCATGGAATATAAATACTCTTCTCCCACAGAGCATTGACAAGCATTTATTCGATGAAAAATCTTATCCATATCCAAATCATTCCAGCTGATATCGTCAATAAAGTGTGCCATATCTTCGTTTGAACGCCTTTGCTGCCAATATGTTGAAATACTTTCGAAATCATTTTCACGAACGGGTATACTTCCAAATTGATTATTTAATGTTTCTTTAAAGCGCTTTGCTTTTATTGAAAAAGAATATTTTATAACAATAAAAATACAGATAATTAGTATGATACTAATCAATAAGGTTAAATAATTCATTATAAATCCTTTGCCTCTATATGCTACTGATAAAATAATTGTAAAGTATAATAAATATAAAAGCAATATTACAGTTATCACATCCTTTATTATTTATGTTATAATTTATTTATGAGGTGGAAAATGCTGTATAAAGGGCTAAAATTCGGGATGATACTGCAACTGGCTATCGGACCGATCTGTTTACTCGTTTTTAATACATCCATTGCAAACGGACTGGCGAGCACATTGCTGCTTATTGTGGCAATTACAGCGGTGGATGCTTTTTTTATTGTACTTGCATCTATTGGGGTCGCTGCGTTTATCAATAAACCAAAAATTAAAAAAAGTATTCAATTAATTGGTTGTACGGTGTTGGTTTTATTCGGACTTAATATATTTCTTGGAGCTTTTGAAATAGCATTATTTCCAAGCTTCTCGTTATTTTCTGATGTTTCCAATACAAGCTTGATTATGCAAGGCGTTGTTCTTACTGCGTCAAATCCATTGACAATTATATTTTGGGGAGGTGTATTCGCTGCGCAGATTTCAAAAAATAATTTCAATAAAAAGCAATTGGTGATTTTTGGAGCAGGATGTGCGCTGTCCACCTTACTTTTCTTAATTTTTATTGCTGTCCTAGGCATCTTTGCAGGAAAATTTTTGCCTTCGTTCATTATTCGGATTCTCAATGTTGCAGTTGGGGTGGGGTTAATCTTTTTTGGATTGAAACTTTTATTAAAGAAAAATAAAAGCGAAGAAGTAAGCTTATAATGAAAATAGGATTCTTAACTGATGATATGCAGAAATGAAACAAAAAATATTCAGACTTGTTTTTGAAAAATATTTCTATTAAAATAAAAGTAATCGTTTTAAAAAAGTAAATCATTTTGTCTTGGTTCATTCATTGATAATTTTATAATCTAAATAGATTCACAAATTGTTTTATTCTATATTATACAAAATTAGTGTTAAAAGGAGGTGCAAATGAAACGGGTACGGTTGTTCGTTTATATTATTACAGCGGGTGTATTGCTGTTTACATCTGTATGGCCGCCGGTTTCTGTGTCGGCTGCTGCAGAAGGCTACTGGCAGCAAGAAAATGTGGAAATACAAAAAAGCACTGAAGATGCAACTCGAACAGTGCAAATAGGACGCGGCTTTGCGTCAGTGAGAGAAGAAGTTCAGGCAAGTGGCGATGTTTTTGCTTCTTCGATAGTATGGACAGAACCGACGGATACATACTTTGCAGGAGATAGCGTAGAGCTAACGTTGGATGTTTCAATCGATTCATATATTTGGAATGGCACTCCGGGAGATGATTCATCATCAGATTTAAATTATATGGGCGCTCATGTAAATGCTCGTATTGATGAGCCTGGTCTTTTGTACGGGTTTGTGGGGGCCTCTGCAGTACGTTTGGCAACAGAGGATGATACCAGGGATGCCAAAGTAAGCGCGATTGGCGGAAAAATTATAAAAAGCAGTGATTCGATAAATGTATCTGCTGTCTTTGCGGCCGGCAGGAAAGAAGGGGAGACAAGAACCATATACATAAGTAGCGACGCCGGAGTGATACGCTATAATTACAAATGGATCGCGGAGCCTGTCAAGAATACTGTTGACGAGCCGAAAACAAGTGAAAACAATACTGAAAAAAGTGAAGAAAAAACAATAAGAATATCCGGAATCGTTGAAAATATAAATCATGTAGTAATGCCGAGGATGCAACTTGATATAAGCATGTATTATAATGCAGAAGCTTGGTATGCCAATGCCTTGGCTGATGTAAGTACTACCACTACCACAGATATAGAAGGACGGTTTAAACAAGATATCAAACTACCTGAGAATATAAAAACACCTGTCGGTATTTATATCAAAGGAACATTGAATTGTATGCTGCCTGGAGATAACAAGTCTTTTTATCTGACAGATGTGAGCAATGCCGATACAAATAATGAGATAACCGTATCATCGTATATTATTATCGATCCTGCAGACTCCGCATATGAGGGATCGGAAATTATTTCTATCAAGAGGCTGCTTTCATTTTATTTTTTATGCGTAGATGCGTGGAGTTTTGATAAGAGCAGTAATCCCGATATCCTCCAAACAAACGAAGACGATCTTTATTATTTGGCTTCAGCCAGTTATTTATATCGCTTAGCGTGGGATGCACAGTTTTTCGGAGCGGTGCTTTTTAATGAAGCGGACACACTTACAGAAAACACAGTGCGTATAGAAACGCGTTATTCTGATCGTATAACTCATTTTGATACAAGCGATATAACAATCAGATTAAATCCGGAAGATAGTCGATATAATGATAATTCTTGTTTTTGTATTTTGCATGAGTATGGACATTATTTTGATTATGTCACAAACGGAGGCAGCTTAAGAGCTGGTGCGGGCTGGGGTTCCGGGGATACCAATCACGGAGGATATCTCAACAGCAGTACGGCAGATTCTTTTGGTGAAGGATTCGCGACCACATACGCAGCTTTGGTACGCCGTTTTCGTGGAGAAAAAGCGCCCCATGTTTTAGGATGCTATGATATTGGGGATGCGGGTGCATATGTAGCCTGGAAAAATAATGGGCTGGATGAAGAGTTGGCAATTGCGGCACTTCTTTATAACATGTATCCTTATTTTCAGGATCCAAAAGATTACTGGGCCATCTTAGATGTTGACAGAACAGATTTTTATGCTTATTATAAAGCGTTTGAAAATGAGCTGAATGATAATGAGGAAGCAGTATATCAACTTAATCGTTATGCGGAACAAGGTGGATTATACCAGATGCCTTTCGGGAACGGGCGATATGATTTGGGAGAACCATTCCGCGATTTGCCTAATGAGGACGGTGAAAAAAATAATAGGTGGGATGAAGGCGAGATATATGGGGATTTAATGTTTAGAGCATCAGATTCGGGATGGATCGATCAATACTGGCCGCTTCGGCCTTTGAGTGGAAGTTTGGTTTTAGGAAAATCATCCGATGCTCTTCGAGATCGTAACACAATTGCTTACCTGCCAAACAGCTATATTTATTTATCGGGAGTGTATGTGCCGGAACTTGTTATTCGATACTACCCTGAAGATAAAGACATGACCACAACTTTGATTTCTGTTAATGACCAAAAAATATATTTGGGACTTATCAGCCAAGCCCAAGACGGGTGGATAGAAATATCTGTTCCGGGGGGGAACACAATTGTGTACGCCGAGAAGATAGAAGTGCTTCAGGAAAGAAAAATGCAAAATACCGGCAAAGAGATTCCTTTGGCTGAAATAGAAATTTTAAACGCTGATTTGCCGGAGACTTTTGGGCAATGGGCTGCTCCTTCAAGCAGTGATTATTCACAAGACGGGCTTCTTGCGTGGCCTGATTTAAAAACTGTCGGGGGAGTAAATGAAAATGCTGCACTTTTTGCAGAAGATACAGATTTAGAAACGTCGCTGACAGATTTGGCAATCGCGCAAAATGGCCGTACGGGCAATAAACATCTGATAAGTATCTTTATTATTGCAGGAATCGCTTTGTGCGCAGGCATTGCGCTTTTTGTGATAAAAGCTCATAAAAAAGTGCAATCGGGGAAAAGTGCTAATTCAAAGAATACGCAACAGAGCATAAAAGACTCGGATAAAATACATTATTGCACTGAGTGCGGAGCTGAAAATAAACTTGAAAATACGTATTGTGAACAATGTGGGAAAAAACTGCCTACATAAAAAGCACAGTCAAGCTCTGCAGACAAAGATAATAGAATAATAAAAAACTAAGCCGCAGGAAACTGTGGCTTAGTTTTAAAAAGCAGAAAGATATTATTTTTCTTTTTTAAAACACATAAACCAATCAAGACAATAATTATCATCGGTTTGGTTTTCCATTCTTTCTTTTGCTGTTCCGCATGAGCCTGCTGTGGGAACGATCACATCATCTCCCGGATGCCAGTTGGCAGGTGTTGCAACTTTATCTGTATCGGCTTTTTGCAAGGCGATAATAATTCTTTTGATTTCATCAAAATTTCTGCCTGTGGAGAGCGGATAATAAAGAATCGTGCGTATTTTGGCATTCGGATCAATAATAAACACAGCTCGAACAGCCTGCGTATTGGATTGTCCCGGCTGAATCATGCCGTATTTATTGGCTACCTCCATGCGGATATCTTCTATGAGAGGAAATTTCACCTCTACTTTTTTCATGCCGTTCCATTCAAGATCCTGAATCTTTCGCAGCCATGCAATATGTGCGTAGAGTGAGTCAACCGAAAGACCTATGAGCTCGGTATTTAGCTCTCTGAATTCGTCTGCCATTGTTGCGAAAGTCATAAATTCGGTGGTACAAACAGGTGTAAAATCTGCCGGATGGGAAAAAAGAATGACCCATTTGCCTTTGTAGTCTTCTGGAAAATTGATTTCTCCCTGCGTTGTCGTAGCCTTGAAACTCGGTGCGTCATCGCCAATTAATGGCATTTTGTTGTTCATCATTTCATCCATTTTAATACCTCCATTATTATATTTATTATTAATTGTCAATTACTTTGTAATTAACAATATTAATAAGTCTCAACAAATACTTCAAAGTATGATTTTGGATAGAGACATGCAGGGCAGATTTCGGGAGCGGCCTTGCCTTCGTGAATGTAACCGCAGTTACCGCATTTCCACATCACTTTTTCGTCTTTTTCAAAAACTTTGCCATTTTTCATATTTTCTATAAGTTTATTGTATCTTATTTCATGTCTTTTTTCTGCGGCGATGATCATTTTATAAGCGGTCGCTATTTTATAAAAGCCTTCCTCTTCGGCTGTTTTTGCAAAAGAAGGATAAAGCTCTGCCCATTCTTCATATTCTCCGCTTGCGGCAGCTTTAAGATTATCCAGTGTATTACCCTGAGCGATCGGGTAGGATGCATGAATTTCTCCTTGTGTCGGCAGCTCATCTTTTAAACCTTCGAGTAAAAAAGTGTAAAACCTTTTTGCATGCTCTTTTTCATTATCAGCTGTTTCCAAAAAAATATTTTTAATTTGTATGTAGCCTTCTGATTCGGCTACAGACGCATAATAAGTATAGCGGTTTCTGGCCTGTGATTCGCCGGCAAAAGCTTTAAGTAAATTTTCCGCCGTTTTTGTTCCTTTAAGATTATACATATTCAGTATCCTCCTTAGATAAAAAGTATTTCTGAGTTTTATATAAGCAGATTAATTTTTAATATAATAAAAATTAATAATTTTATTATACATCCAAATATTTAAAATGTCATTTTTAAATAGTGTTCTGAATAAAATTAAAAAACAATTGACAATTAAGTTAGTGTATGCTAACTTAATATAAGTTAGTTTTTTCTAACTATATGATATATTAATCATATAAAAAAAGCAACTTATTTGACGAGAAAAAATAAATTTTACATTAGATTCATTTATTTTTAATTTTCTTAAAACAACTATATGAACTTCTCTGTTAAGCGGCTGTTTGAAAGACAGACGCTATAAAAAGCCTCTTTGGTTAGTTATAACTAACCAAAGAGTGCAAATAAATATTCGGCAGGCAAATACTCTCGTTACTTATGTATTTGTTTCTATGAATAAAAAAAGAAAAGAGGGATTTAATATTAAAAGAATGGAGAAAAAGAATTTGAACTCAGTTCAACCTAAAAGCGGCCTGGCAAGGCTGCTTGAGCTTGCGGCCACAAAGAAACCTCTCATTGCGGGGGCCGGAATATTTTCGGCATTGGCTTCGATTGCTTCTTTTGTGCCATATATAGCTATTTATTATATTATACGTGAAATTGTCGGAGCTTATCCTACTTTTGCCAGTCTTGATATTCAGAAAACGATTAGTTTCGGATGGCTGGCTTTTGGCGGAGCCATTGCAAGCGTTTTGCTATATTTTATAGCTCTGATGTTTTCTCATTTGGCGGCATTCGGAACGCTGTATGAATTAAAAGTGAATTTTACGGCTCATATTGCTAAGCTGCCGCTTGGATTTCACATAAATTTCGGAAGCGGAAAATTTCGCAAAATTATGGACGAAAATATAGAAAAAATCGAAGGGTTTATTGCGCATCAGTTTCCTGATATTGTTGCATCTATTGTGGCGCCCATTGTCATGCTTATTATTTTATTTGCATTTGATTGGAGATTTGGTCTTGCGGCGTTAGCAGGTGTGGTGCTTGCGCTTGTTTTGGAATTTAAAGCGTACGGCAATGAAGGTGCCAAAAAAATGGTAGATAAATATCAGGCAACTTTAGAAGAAATGAACAATGCTTCTGTCGAATATATTCGCGGTATCAGTGTTGTGAAGGCGTTTAAGCAAACAGTATATTCTTTTCGCAGGCTTCATAAGACGATAAAAGCCTATACGGGTTTTGTGATACCGTATACTTTAAGCTGGGAGAAGTATATGTCCGGCTTTATAACAATAATTAATCATATTTATTTGCTTGTGGTTCCGGTCGGTATTTGGATAGGAATGACCACGGATGATTATATCACTTACGCGCTGACTTTTATATTTTACCTATTGTTTGTACCTTCTATTTCGTCCGTTATGCTTAAGATTTTATATGTGTCAAGCAGTATGATGCAGATTTCAGGAGGCGTGGAGAGAATGGATTATGTTTTGCATAAAAAGATACTTCCCGAGACGAAAGAGCCAAAAAATAGCAAGAAATGCGACATCGAGTTTAAAAATATTTCATTTGCTTATGATGAAAACGAAGAGAATCCTGCTTTGAAAAATGTATCATTTTGTGCAAATCAAGGGCAGATCACAGCAATTGTGGGGCCTTCTGGAGGAGGGAAAAGCACAATTGCACATCTTATACCCAGATTTTATGATGTGAGTGAAGGCGGTATTTATATCGGGGGTGTAGATATTCGAGATATGAAGCTTTCGGTGTTGATGGAAAAAGTGAGCTTTGTGTTTCAGGATGTGTTTTTATTCAAACAAAGCATAGCCGATAACATACGAATCGGCAATGAAAATGCATCGCATGAAGATATCGTTAAAGCGGCAGAAGCTGCCCAGTGCCATGATTTTATAGAAAAATTACCCAATGGTTATGCAACTGTCATCGGAACAAGGGGTGTGCATCTCTCGGGCGGCGAGCGCCAAAGACTCGCAATTGCCAGAGCAATCGTGAAAGATTCGCCTATTATTGTTTTGGATGAAGCCACGGCATTTGCAGATCCCGAAAATGAACATTTAATTCAAAAGGCCTTTGAAAAATTAATGCATAATAAAACAGTTATTATCATCGCTCATCGGCTTTCCAGCATACGAAGCGCCGATAAAATCATTGTAATGGAGCAAGGCTGCCTCGTAGAAGAAGGCACACACGAACAATTAATAGAGAGCAAAGGAAGATACTGCTCATTATGGGAAATATTTTCTACATCACTCAATTGGAAGATGGCTGCGGAAAGGAGAATGGCAGATGTTTAATCTCAAAGAAAAATTAATGCTGACAAATAAAGGATATTCGGATTTAAAAAAAGCAATTGCCGCATGCACGCTGACTAATTTATCTTTAATGCTTCCGTTTGCGGTCACAATTCAAATTTTTGCTGAATTATTAAAACCTTTCATGGGACAGCAGATTTCATGGACGAGAATGTGGATCTATTTTATATGCGGTATCGTCGGTGCTGTTTTGGTATTTTTAGCGTCGAAAAATGATTACAAAAAAACTTATGTTGCCTCGTATATGGAATCCGAGGCAACAAGGATTCGCGTTGCAGAGCATATCAGAAAGCTGCCCATGAGCTTTTTCAACAACAAAGATCTGTCCGAATTGACGACAAATATCATGGGAGATTGCACAACAATCGAGCATGTGCTCAGTCATATCATCCCACAGTTAATTGCAAACGCTATTTCCATATTCATCATTTGTCTGGCACTTGCATTTTTTGACTGGAGATTGGCTCTGGCTATATTCTGCACAGTGCCTATTGCTTTTTTCATTGTGGTAATCAGCAGAAAAATTCAAAAAATATATGGTGAAAAAGCAGTAAAATCAAAACTTGAAGCATCAGAGCAAGTACAGGAATATCTGGAAGGTATGAAAGTTATAAAATCATGTGGCCTTGAGGGTGAAAAATTTTCCGCGCTGCAAAAGGCGCTTCAATTAATGAAGAAACTTGCCATTAAAATGGAGTTTGTCTACGGCGTGTTTATAACCGGCGCGCAAATGGTGCTGCAGGCAGGCATCGGCCTGACCGTATTCATCGGAACATATCTGCTGACAGGCGGGAAAATCGAACTTGTACCGCTCTTGATGTTCTTTCTGATTGTTGTAAGAATCTATGGACCGATTTTAACAGAACTGACACTGCTTCCCGAACTTTTATTTATGCAGATTTCCACATCCAGAATGCGAACGCTCTTTTCCGTGCCTGTTATGGAAGGTGATGCACAAAGAGAAATTAATTCGTACACGATTGATTTTGATCATGTTTCTTTTGCATACAATAATCAAAATTCTCAGGAAACGGTTATTAAGGATATGAGTATATCTATTCCCGAAAATGCAATTACTGCGTTGGTGGGGCCGTCCGGAAGCGGCAAAAGCACAGTATCAAAACTGATTGCAAGGTTTTGGGATGTAAATAAAGGCACAATAAAAATAGGAGGTGCTGATGTGGCAACATTGGATCCGGAGCACCTGATGAGCTACATATCGATTGTTTTTCAGGATGTGGTGCTTTTTAATGATACAGTTTACAACAATATTAAAATCGGTAACATCAATGCTACGGATCAAGAAGTAAGAGCGGCGGCAAAGGCGGCTTACTGTGACGAATTTGTAGAAAAACTTCCGATGGGTTATGAAACTCTTCTGGGAGAAAACGGAAACACCTTGTCAGGCGGTGAAAGACAGAGAATTTCCATTGCGCGGGCGCTTTTAAAAAATGCGCCAATTGTGCTGCTTGATGAGGCCACCGCGTCATTGGACCCTGAAAATGAGGCTTCGATCCAGCAGGCGATAACAAAGTTGATCGAAGGGAAAACTGTCGTTGTCATCGCGCATCGCTTGAGGACGATTGCGGGAGCGGATAAAATCATTGTGCTTGATAAAGGCAGCGTTATTGAAGAAGGCACGCACGAAGAGCTGATAGAAAAGAAAGGGTTATATGAAAGGCTGTACAGCATCCAGCAGGAAAGCCTTGGATGGAGTGTTTAATAAAAATATATAAGAGATTATGATCTTAGGAGGACGAAATGACAAATAAGAAATTACAGGCAAAGGATTTAATTCATATCGGAATTTTTACGGCAGTGTATTTTGTGGTATTTTTTGCATGCGGCATGCTTGGATATATTCCGATACTGTTTATTTTGCTACCGGTGATTGTACCGATTGGAACAAGCATTCCATTTATGCTTTTCCTCACAAAAGTCAAAAAATTCGGCATGGTTACAATTATGGCGATCATTTCGGGACTTTTGATGTTTGCTACGGGCCATACCTGGCTACCCATTGTAACGGCCACTGGCTGTGGCTTGATAGCGGATATCATTTTTAAAGCAGGTGAATATAAAAGTTTTAAACATACCGTACTCGGATATGCGATTTTTAGCGTCTGGCCCATCGGTGCCATGCTTCCCTTATGGGTGATGCGTGAGAGTTATCTTGAGTATATACGTGTAAGTATGGGGCAGGAGTATACGAATATGATCCTTTCTCTTACCCCAAATTGGTCGGTTTTTATCTTGATCGGTGCGGCTTTTATTGCCGGAATCATCGGGGCTTATTTTGGCAAAGCGGTTTTGAAAAAACATTTTCAAAAAGCGGGTATTGCGTAATGCAAAACGAAATGTTGGCTGCTACACATGAAAGCTATTTTAAAATAGATCCCAGAACAAAACTTATATTGATGTTTTTTGTCAATATGTTTGCATTTCGCGGCGGAAATATATTTATCATGCTCACAATTGCCGCAATTCCCGTTATTCTTCTTTTTGCCGAAAGAAAAATAAAAGGAGCTATCATTTGTGCAGCGGTATATCTTGCCGCTGCACTCATAAATGAATGGATCGTGCCGGCAACGCACGGGGCGGCGAATGTATTGGTCGTTATGATTTCGGGAATGTTTTACCGCTTGATGCCGGGATTCATTATGGGATATTATTTGGTCGTGACAACAACGGTAAGTGAATTTATTGCGGCGATGGAAAGAATACACATTTCACAAAAGATCCTCATTCCACTATCGGTGATGTTTCGTTTTTTTCCTACGGTCGTGCAAGAAACGCGATCTATCGGTGACGCAATGCGCATGCGTGGCATAGCTGCAGGAGGCAGCAAGTTTTGGAAAAGACCGATGAGCATGATCGAATACAGGATTGTGCCGCTGATGATGTCAACCGTAAAGATCGGAGAAGAGCTTTCCGCAGCATCTTTAACAAGAGGACTGGGCGGGCCGCAAAGGCGTACGAATATTTGCAAAATAGGTTTCAGCGTACATGATATTGTATTGCTAAGTATTGTGATGGCCGTTTTACTTGCTTATTTTTTATTTGAAAAAGGAGGGGTGTCTTTATGATAGAATTCAAAAATGTCTCTTTTTTTTATGGAGAAAAAGAAAGGGAGAACGGCATAGAAAATATTAACTTAAACATTCAAAAGGGAGAGGTTATCTTGCTGTGCGGGGAATCGGGATGCGGTAAAACCACGCTTACAAGGCTGATCAACGGGCTTATTCCAAATTACTATGAGGGAGTACTCACAGGGGATGTAATCATAGACGGCACAAAAGTGAGTACGCTTGCCTTGCATGAAGCTGCGAAATTAGCAGGCTCTGTTTTTCAAAATCCGCGTTCACAGTTTTTTAACGTTGATACGACAAGTGAGCTCGTTTTCGGCTGTGAAAATATGGGGTTAAAAGAAGAAGAAATCAGCAATCGTTTGGATAGAATTGTAAATGACTTTCATCTTCAATTGCTGATGAAAAGAAATATTTTCCACTTATCGGGCGGAGAAAAACAAAAAATAGCATGTGCTTCCGTTGCCATGGCGCATCCCGAAGTCTTTGTGCTTGATGAGCCTTCATCTAATTTGGATATGTGTGCTACGCAGGATTTAAAATATATGATTGCTTATTGGAAAGACCAAGGGAAAACGATCGTTGTTGCGGAACACCGTCTGTATTATTTGGCGGATTTGGCAGACCGTATCGTTTATATGCGAGAGGGAAAAATTGAAAAAATATTCACACAAGCTGAATTAAAGAGTATAGACAATGCTGTCTTGGCAAAATTGGGGCTCAGAACACTAAACCTTTCTTCGGTGCAAAAAGATAGCAAAATAAATAATAATAAAACACAAGAGATTATATTAAAAGATTTTTATTTCTCATACAGACATGCACTTATACTTCAAATCGATTTGCTTGATTTTCCAAAGGGCGGCATTATTGCTTTAATCGGACATAACGGCGCAGGGAAATCAACATTTGCAAGATGTCTTTGCGGGCTTGAAAAAAAATGCAAAGGGAAAATGTGTGTTTGTAACCAGGAATATAAAAATAAAGACAGGATCAAGCAATGTTATATGGTGATGCAGGATGTGAACCATCAGCTTTTTACAGAAAGCGTTTTAGACGAGATTTTACTCAGTATGCAGGAGCAGGATGCCTTAAAAGCCGAGGAGATTCTTCATCGTCTTGATCTTGCCCATTTAAAAGATGTTCATCCCATGGCTTTATCCGGCGGACAAAAACAACGCGTTGCCATCGCTTCGGCTGTGGCGAGCCAGAGGGAAATCATTATTTTCGACGAGCCGACAAGCGGGCTTGATCTGCAGCATATGCATGAAGTTGCCCGGTGCATCAGGATGTTAAACGAAATGGGAAAAACAATTCTGATTATATCTCATGACCTTGAGTTTATTTTACAAAGCTGCACACATGTGGTGTGCATCAATCAGGGCAGCGTTATTGACAACTATTCTTTGGATGAGAAGGGCATAAGGCAATTAAAAAAATTTTTTACAGATATAGATATTTAAACACAGTATTTATATAGTGATGGGAATTTTTATAATGACCTTTACCCCTACAGGTACGTTATTTTCAACTTTGATTGTACTGATTGACTTTCTATTATTTTTTTGCCTGCCTGGTAATCTAGTGTACCGATAGGCTCATCATATGAAAAGTGGCAGTTTTTGATGCTATTGCGACACGCTGCTGTTCTCCGCCGGATAATTGGGTAGGGAAATCATTTGACCGATCGCTTAAGCCGACACGTGATAGAACCTCGGCAGGATCAAGATGATCTTTGCAAACTTCGGCAGCAAATTCAACATTTTCATAAGCGGCTAAATTCGAGATGAGATTATAAAACTGAAATACAAAACCTATTTTATCTCTGCGGTAACGTGTCAGCATATGGTTATTGTAGAGAGCAATGTTTTCGCCGCCTACTAAGACTTGTCCGCTGCTTGCACTGTCCATACCGCCTAAAATATTTAAAACGGTTGTTTTACCGGCGCCGGAAGAGCCCAGTATAATCACGAATTCTCCTTTATTGATTGAAAAGTTGACATCTTTTAATGCGTCAATTGTGATCTCGCCGATTCTGTATTGTTTGGATACATTTCGCATTTCGATTAACGGATTCATACTACACTCCTTGGATGGAATACATATAGTATGCTAAAGAAAAATTAAGAGATTAAGAAAAATCAAAATTAAATTTTAAGAAATAAACGACAAAATATTACAAAAATATGCATATAAATTTAATAAATATAATATAAAATAACAATATACAATTTTCTTAAAAAATTATTTTTTTAAAATAAAAATTTTTAAGTATGATATAATATTAAATGCAAGGTTATTATTTTACGAACAAATATTCCTTCTCATGCGTACATACCATCATTAGGAGTTATGTGTAAATGGATTTATTAGGAAAATATTATTTTTATAATCATGCAAATGAAATTGTTGCGACCACACATTACCAGGAATTGAATAGATATATACAACACGGCGAGACAACAGTACTGGAGCATAGCATTTCAGTTGCGTATTACAGCTATAAATTGGGAAAATCTTTAAAGTTAAAATGTGATTACCGCAGCCTTATTAGAGGTGCGCTGCTGCATGATTTTTTCTTATACGATTGGCATAAAAAAGATAAAACACGCAAGCCTCACGGAATGTATCATCCTGAGGTAGCACTTAAAAATGCATTGAAGCATTTCGATCTTAATCATAAAGAGCGTGATATCATCGCGAACCATATGTGGCCGATTAGTCCGAAGCCTCCCCGTTATGTTGAATCATATCTTGTGTGGACAGTAGACAAATATTGCACGATTATAGAAACCACGTCTAAATTCTTTAAATATAAACAAAAAATGCCGAAAACATTGTTCTACAATACGATTAATTTTGATAAATAAGGCTGTCGGGCGCAGGAATATTCACTATTTTCGCAACATCGCCTATTTTTTGCTGGCTGATTTTCTTTGGTATACTTAAGTCCTCCCAGAAATGCATAGGGATTGCAATTTTGGGGGAAATTTTTTGGACAAAATATTCTATCGAATAGTCATAAGCATCCTCAAGTCTCGGGTCAACAGGGATAAAAGCTATATCTACTTTATATTTACTTAAATTTTCAATATGTCGTTTATATTCTTTTTCCATATTTATCTGATTTTGCAGTGTATCTTCATTCCAGTGCCACCAATTTAGATCGCCTGAATGGAAGATTTTATATTTTTCGGTCACGATATAAAATGAAACGCCCATATCCGTGGAGCCGAATGTGTAGAGAATGAAGTCTTTGAAAGTGTACTCTTCGTATTCCTTTACTAAAACAATGTTTTTTGAAGAATCATAATCTTTTATGTCATCACTTAAGATATAGGTTGTATTTTTATTATCTGCATATGCAAAAATATCCTTGGTGTAGTGGTCGCCGTGGCTGTGAGAGGCAAGAAAATAAACCGGCTTCGTGTTTAGAGAAATTTTCGGAGGCGTGATTGCATCAATGAGCAGGATAAAAGTATCGAATTCGATCATAAAACCGCTTTGGAACAAATATGTTATTTTCATTTTATTTTCTCCTTATACTTTAATAAAATTAATTTAACACAAAAAATATATAAAATAAATATCTATGCTATTGATTTCTTATTTAAAACTTAATACAATAATTTAAGTTGTATAAAATAAAAGGAGAAAATATAATGAAAATGCGTAAAACATTAATTTTACTTACTGTACTCTTATTTATATTTGTAAGCTTTGCGGCTTGTGGTCAGAGCAGCTCGGCGACAGATGAATCGTTAAAATATATCACAGATAAAGGGGAATTGATTTTAGGGCTTGACGATGCGTTCCCGCCGATGGGCTTTAGGGACGATGATGATGAAATCGTGGGATTTGATATTGATGTTGCAAGATCAGTCTGCGAAAAATTGGGCATAGAGCTTGTGCTTCAGCCGATAGACTGGAATGCAAAAGAGCAAGAACTGAATACCAAAAATATTGACTGCATATGGAATGGATTTTCAGTAAACGAAGAACGTATGGAAAATATGACACTTTCCGAACCATACATGGATAACAATATGGCTCTTGTTGTACACGCCGATTCAGGTATTGCCACGCTTGCGGATATGGCCGGAAAAAGCGTAGCCCTTCAAGCAGGATCAACCGCACTGGATGCATTAGATGCAAAAACAGAATTTAAAGACAGTCTGGACGAAGTTGTAGAACTTAAAGATAATCTTCAAGCTTTAATGAATCTTGATACAAAGTCAGTTGACGCCGTTTTAATGGATGATGTATCGGCAAGATATTACATCGCAACAAATGATAAGGATTTTGTGATCGTTGACGAATATCTGTCAACGGAAGAATATGCGGTCGGTTTCAGAAAAGGCGACGAAGCATTGAAAGATGCTGTTGATAATGCACTGCAAGAACTCGCTGCCGATGGAACACTGGCAGAAATTTCCACGCAATGGTTTGGTGAAGACATCACAAAAATAAAATAAAAGATATGTTTTTATACTAACACTACGGGGCTGTAGAAAATACAGCCTCTTTTAAGTCGAGGATGGATAGACTATGGATTTTAATCAATTGCTGGAACCGATGCTTGAAGGCACTTTTGTTTTACTTAAAATATTTTTTTTGACGCTGCTCTTTGCGCTGCCCTTAGGTTTGCTTGTAGCGTTTGGAAGAATGAATAAAAGAAAATATATCAGTCAGCCTGTGCGAATTTATCAGCTCATCATGCGGGGGACACCACTGATGTTGCAGCTAATGTTTGTGTTTTTTGCACCCTATTACATATTCGGCAGGACATACGATCGCTTTACAGCTGCGGTTATCGCTTTTGTTATCAACTATGCGGCTTATTTTGCGGAGATCTATCGTGCAGGAATAGAAAGTATTCCACAAGGACAATATGAAGCGGCTAAAGTACTGGGGTATTCAAAAACAAAAACATTTATAAGGATTATTATTCCTCAGGTTGTAAAACGTATTTTGCCGCCAATGGGTAATGAAACAATGACGCTTGTAAAAGATACGGCATTAGCGTATACCATTGGAGTTGCCGAACTGTTCAGGGCTGCGACAAACGCGTCAAGCAGAGCGTTTTCTACAGTACCTTTAATTGTTGCCGGCCTAATATATTTTATTTTGAACTTCGTCGTAGAGAAATTATTTATTCAAGCTGAGAAAAAGCTGGATTATTACAAGTAGCGGAGGGGAAAATGTCGGTTATAGAAGCAAGCAATCTATATAAAAATTATAATGGTATAAACGTATTGAATAACGTATCGCTTACCGTAAATGAAGGAGAAGTCGTTGCCGTTATCGGTCCGTCGGGATCGGGCAAGTCAACGTTGTTGCGGTGTCTGAATCAATTGGTCTATATAGACAGCGGCAGCATTAAAGTTGGCGGCATTCATATGGTCGATACAGATGAAAAGGGAATATGCAGATATGCGCATAAATCTGTGCTGCATCAAATTCAATTGAAGACGGGACTCGTTTTTCAGAATTTTCATCTTTTCCCTCATTATAATGTGCTGAAAAATATTACGGATGCACCGATACAAATCTTGAAGATGTCAAAAAAAGAAGCAGAGGAAAAAGCATTGATATTACTTGAAGGCATGAATCTCTCCGATAAAGCGCAGGCATATCCGTATCAACTATCAGGCGGACAAGCTCAGAGAGCATCTATTGCCAGAGCGCTTGCGCTTTCGCCTGCTGTATTGTTTTTTGATGAACCTACGAGTGCGCTTGATCCGGAACTCACGATAGAAATATTAAAAGTTATTAAAAACTTGGCCAAAGAAAAAATGACCATGGTGGTTGTCACGCATGAAATGACTTTTGCACGGGATGTAGCTGATCGAGTCATTTTTATGGATAACGGTTCTGTTGTTGAACAGGGAGAGGCGCAAGAATTATTCACTAATCCGTCAAGCGAGAGAGTAAAACAATTTTTACAGCATTTCTCAATGTAGCAGAAGACCTGGTAGATATATAAGCCCAGGTTTTTTTATTAAAAATAAATCCTTAAAACATTGAAGGTAATTTCAAATTTGGGATATATTATAATCATATATTTCCATATATTACAAAAGATATTTGCGTATAGATTTGGTATAGTAATTTATATAAATAAAATTGTTTCATTTTTGTTACAAAATAGGTTAGATAGTTGTAATTAACCTATCTTTAGTGTAAAATAAATTGGAATAATGTCGAAGAGGACTTTGCTTATGATAAAAACAAATTGTGATAAATTAATTGTTCAGTCAGTTTGCGGTGATATCGTTCATCCGCCAAGAGCGGGCGCGTATCGTGTGAGCAGTCAGGGAGAAGCCCTGGTGCTTCCGGGTGTGGGTGGTATTGTGTACAATGTTAAAATCGGCGACAGCGCATTTGGATGGGTTGGAGATCACATTGAGCCCGGAGTCAGCATTAAAAATTCAGAGACCAAATACAATGAAGCGCTCAATACAATTACTTGTATAGGCAATGAAGCGAAAGTTGTATCGGGTGAAGCTAAAGGAGCGATAGGGTATGTTTCAGGAACGCATGGCGGGATAGAACATGTTTTGATTCAGTTTCAAAATGAAGATTTAGAAAAAATGGTCATAGGAGATACAATTCAAATAAAAGCATGTGGACAAGGGCTAAAGTTGACAGAAATGGAAGACATTAAATGTTTGAATTTATCTCCGCAGCTTTTAGATAAATGGGATATATTCATAAAAGACGGAATTTTGAAGGTTCCGGTCTGCACGAATGTACCTGCATATATGATGGGGTCAGGAGTGGGTTCCGGCTCAATGCACAGAGGAGATTACGATATCATGACTTCAGATGTTGATGCTGTTAGAGAATTCGGTATTGATAAGCTGCGCCTGGGCGATTTGGTAATGATTATAGATCATGATACAAGATATGGTGTTGCCTATCGCAAAGGCTATGTCAGTGTTGGCGTGGTTGTTCACACAGATTGCATACAATCAGGGCATGGGCCGGGGGTGTGCATGCTGCTTACAGGTTCGTCAGAGCTGATACAGCCTGTATATGATAAAAATGCAAATATCGGTTTTATGCTAAGTGAGAAGAAGTAAGCTTGATATAGGAAGTAGAAAATGAAAAAAGTAATATTATATATTGTTGTTATGCTTATATTTTTATGGTCGGGAGCATCTTTTGCTGCAGAAGATTTAACCTCGTATTCCGTTTATGCTTCTCTACAGAGCGATACAATGAAGGCATTGGCGAGCAATGATTTCGAAACATTGGTATCGCTTGATAATGTTGATAATGAAGATACTATTGTTGAAGATGAAGACCCGTCTCAAGTACTCTATGCTCTGGAAACAAAAAACGATGAAATAGTTGCACTTAAATACAGACTTTATTATATGGATTATTTAACAGATAAGCCAGCCGATACGGATACTGTTTTGGATGAGGCAATGAGCCAGGCTTTAAAAAAATATCAGGAAGATAACAGCCTTGCCCAGTCTGGGGTGGTAGATAAGGCTACATATGATTTGCTGAACGGTGAACAAATTACTTATGTATCCGGTAAAGACGGAAATGAGATCAGAGAGTATCAACTGATTTTGTATTACATGGATTATATTAATGTTTATCCTTCGGGCTATTTTGGCACCATAACAGTCGAGGCGGTGAAAGCTTATCAAGAAGATAATAACATTGAAATAAACGGCAAATTGGATCTGCAGACACAGCAGCTTCTTTCTCAAGAGGAATACGTATATAAAAAAGGGAAAAAGGGCAGTGTCATTAAAGAGCTGCAGCAGATTTTAATTGATAATGATTATTTAACCGGAGCAGCCGATGGGGATTTTGGTGAAAAAACGCGTCTGGCTATTATTGAATTTCAAAAAGATAATCAACTGGAACAGACAGGCGAAATCGATAAGACAACAATGGATTTATTAAATACATTAAAACAATAAACCTACAATTTTTATAAAAAATCGGTGAATAGAATGATTAGATTTGACAATGTATCAAAGGTTTATGAAGAAAATGAGAACTATGCTCTAAAAGATATCAATATACATATTCAAACGAGCGAATTTGTGTTTTTGGTTGGAGCGAGCGGAGCAGGCAAAAGTACTTTTTTAAAACTTATTTTAAAAGATATAGACCCGTCAGGCGGAACAGTATTTTTAAACGATGTAGATGCAAGCAGATTAAAGCGTGGCGATATACAGCATCTGCGAAGAAGAATGGGTGTTGTTTTTCAGGATTTTAAACTTTTGGAAGGCAAAACCGTTTATGAAAATGTTGCATTTGCTATGGAAGTATTGAAAAGAGATGCTAAAACAATCAGAAAAAGGGTGAGCCATGTCTTAGAAATCGTAGGGCTTAGCGGTATGGCTGCCAGATATCCTATTACAATGTCTGGTGGTGAGCGACAGCGAGTGGCGATTGCCCGTGCGATCATTAACGGGCCGGAAATATTGATCTGTGATGAGCCGACAGGCAATTTAGACCCGAGAACATCTTTTGGAATCATGAAATTACTTGAAAACATTAATACGCTGGGGACAACTATTGTGATGGCCACACATGACAAACAAGTCGTGGATCTTTTTAATAAACGAGTGATTATACTGGAAAACGGGATATTAAAAGGAGATAGACAAGGAGGGTATTTCTATTGAGAATGTTTTTTAATTTCTTTCGGGATGCTTATTATAATATAAAACGCAATATGCTCATGAGTACGGCCTCTATTGCTTCTGTTGTCGCTGCACTCATTATCATGGGGATTGTCCTGGTGATCGCTATCAATGTTTCTTATATTGCAAGCGAAGTGGAAAGCAACCTGGAGATGAAAGTCTATTTAAGCGATGACATAGCCGAACAGCGCGTCAGCGAAATCCATGATTATATACAAGATAATGAGCATATAACGCAAATCGCATACATATCAAAAGAAGAAGCGTTGGAAGAATTTGCATCGTGGTTCAGCGGAAACGAGGAAGAATTATTAAAAGGATACGCTGAGAGCGGTAATCCGCTTCCTCGATCATTTGTATTAAAAGTGGACGATGCCGCCTATTTGGACGACGTATATAACATTATTATGGAATACGATGGGGTAACTGATGTCGTTTATGGAAAAGAATATGTTTCGGTGTTACTGAAATTTAATAAATTAATTAATATGATCAGCCTGATCGTGGTGCTGATATTGAGCATAGTTAGTTTATTTACGATATATAACACAATTAAATTAACAATCTATGCAAGACGCAATGATGTAGAAATTATGAAATACGTGGGAGCAAGCAGCACATTTATTAAAATGCCTTTTATTATCGAAGGCAGTGTTTTAGGACTCATAGGAGCAATTGCCGCCGTGCTTTTGCTTCGAGGAGGATATACTCTCGTTATAGGAATGATGCAGTTTAGTTCGGTGTTACCGCTCAGCGCTTCACTGGCACCTTTCAATACGGTTATCTATCAAATTGCCATTTATTTTATCCTTTATGGTTTTATTATAGGAGCGGCAGGAAGCCTGATCTCTGTAAGTAAATTTTTACGAACAGCGGGGTAATAAAGTGTAATGAAAACAAAATCAAAAATCCTCTATATTTTTATTATTTTGGTTATGGTATTTTCGTCTTCAGCTCATGTAAAGGCAGAGACCAATCAAGAAAAGCTGAAAAGAATCAATGAAGAAATCTCGCTCACGCAAGATGATATCGATGGACTCAAAGATAATATCAATGCGCTTGTTGATCAGACAAATAAGCTTGATAAAACAATTGATGAATTAGAAAATGAAATTAGCCGTATTAACGGCGAAATAAAAGTGACGGAAGATAATTTGGCAAAAACAAAAAAAGAACTGGAAGCTGCTGAAAATGAGCGGATTGAGCATAAAAAAGTAGCTGATGAAAGAATTAAGACCATGTACATGTACGGCAGTGTGGACTATGTGCAGATTCTTTTTTCCGCCGAAAGTATTTCAGATCTAATCAGCAGAATCGATGCTATTCAAGCACTCACAAATTTTGATAAAAACACCTTCGATGAGCTGCTTAGGATTGAAAACGAAATAGCGGCCAAAAAACAAAAAATAGAAGAAGATAAACAGGCACTTGAAGACTATAAGGGCCAGATTCAAAATACATACGATACGCAGGTGAGCATCAGAGAAGAAAAGCAGAAGCTGATGGATGAAATGTACAACAATAAGGATTCTCTTGAGGCGGTGCTCGATCAGCAGCAAGCCGATGCAAAAGCTGTTCAAAAGCTGATTATCGAGGAATCGGTTGGCAAAGATGTGGATTACGGCAACGAAAAAGGGCATTATTTGTGGCCGACACCCGGATATAAAAAGATTACAAGCTCGTTTGGCTATAGAATCCACCCGGTATATGGATACAGAAAATTTCATTCAGGGGTGGATATCGGAGCGGCCAATAGATCAAAGATTATTTCTCCCGGCAGCGGCGTTGTTATTTTAGCCCGTTACTACGGCGGATACGGATATACCGTAATTGTTGATATGGGTGAAGGGGTGACGATGCTATTTGGACATTGCAGTTCCTTGAAAGTAAGCAAGGGGGATGTTGTTGCTGCGGGTGAAATCATTGCTTATGTGGGAACAACCGGTGTATCGACGGGGCCGCATCTTCATTTTGAAGTGCGAGTCAACGGCTCTGCGGTAGATCCTATGCCTTGGATGATTTATTAGAAGTTAAAAAATAAGCGGCATCATAATGCCGCTTATTTTTATTGCATTGCTAAATCTATTTTTAAGAGTCTAAAAGTTTTGGATTTTTCAATAGTTTCTCGATTGTTTTGAATGCCCTGGACATTGTATACCCGTCACATATTCGCTCATCAATCGTGTATCCGATCGATATTGTTTTGGCACCTTCGGATGATCTTTGCGTTGTTTTGCCAATCCCTGCGAAAAGACTGCATGTGCCAAAATTATATAAATGGTGATACACGCGATCAAGTTTTATTGATTTTAAATAGGTGATATACATACTTACATGAAATGGGCTGGCATTTATGATGCTTTTTGGAAGAAAGTTGTGATTATCTGCGAATCTACAAAAGCCGACACCCATTCGAATAAGAAAATTCGGTAATTTATTAAAAAAATTTGCCAATGCTTCCGATTGGTTATCATTGTTATTTTTTGTAGCTTTACTGACTTCTTCCTGCACGATTTTTTGTATGTCATAGATATTTTCATTTCCACTAAAACTAATTTTTATAGTCGATTCATCGCTGTGAAGATCCAGCCGCTTTTTAATAGTAAATGCAATACTAATGTCATCTCTCATATAAATTCGTCTGTTTACAATAAAACGGTTTAACTGAGGATTTTCGTGAATCGTATGCACATAACATGCAATAAACAATGATAAAAAAGATATGTCTACATGCTCTCTCTGACGTTTTTCTCTTATATATTCCGTCAAAGGATATGCATCAAATTCATGTTGATATAAAACCTGAGATTCCGTTCTGGTAGGCATTATATGAGGGATAACGCGGAAAAACGGATCAGGCAAAGTAATATATTTACCATCACTTCTTTTTTTGAACATTGTGTAAATCCTTTCAAATAAAAACTCTGGAGTGGTGGCTGTTTTTATTATAGTTTTTATAAATGAAAATGTAAAGATATTTGCTCGCATCTTATATACATTTTAAGAGATACTTTTCAATTTCAGCATTTTGTGATAATATTGCTATATATTTTGTCTGCATAAAGGAGTATCTATGATTAAGCTATACAGCCAAGGCGTTTTTTTGGATCATGATCAAGTCATTTCAGAAAGCCAATCACATACAAAAAAGTATAACTTACAAACTGCAAAAGAAAATACAATCACCTATAATATATTAAAATCTCACAACCAAAATAATAATATGCAAAAACTGCGTATCTCTTTTGATGCACTGGCATCCCACGATATCACATATGTGGGGATTATTCAAACAGCCAGAGCCAGCGGTATGAGAGAATTTGAATTGCCGTATGTGCTTACCAACTGTCATAATAGCTTATGCGCAGTTGGAGGCACCATCAATGAAGACGACCATATTTTTGGCCTGAGTGCCGCGAAAAAATATGGTGGTATTTTTGTGCCGCCGCATCTGGCAGTTATTCATCAATATATGAGAGAAGTATTTGCGGGCGGCGGCAAGATGATACTGGGTTCAGACAGTCACACGAGATATGGAGCATTGGGTACGATTGCCATAGGCGAAGGCGGACCTGAACTGGTCAAGCAACTCTTGAAAAAAACATATGATATAAATTACCCGCAGGTTGTTTGTGTATATCTGACAGGCAGGCCTTCTTATGGAGTAGGCCCGCAAGATGTTGCATTAGAAATCATTAAAGCAACTTTTGCAAATGGATTTGTCAAAAACAAAATTATGGAATTTGTTGGAGATGGAGTAGATGCGCTCAGCGTGGAATATCGTATGGGCATAGATGTGATGACCACTGAAACAACGTGTCTGAGCTCTGTTTGGAAAACGGATGAGAAGGTAAAACAGTATCTTTCAGTTCATAACAGACAAGGCGATTATAGGCAGTTGCAGCCTAAAGATGTTGCTTATTATGATAACTGTCTTATCGTTGATTTATCCAAGATCAAGCCCAATATAGCACTGCCCTTTCATCCTTCAAACGTATATAGCATTCAGGAATTTAAAGAAAATGCGGAAGATATTTTAAATATTATAGAAAAAGAAGGAAGGCATCAGCTTGGAGGAGACATTGATTTCTTACTTCGAGATAAAATAACGTCAAAAGGCTTTGCGTGCTCTCAGGCAGTCATTGCAGGATGTGCCGGAGGTATGTTTGAAAATATTGTTGCGGCGGCAGATATACTAAATGAGAAATATATTGGAAGCGATGCGTTTTCTTTAAGTGTCTACCCATCTAGCCAGCCCATTATGTATGATTTAACGCAAAAAGGCGTTATCAATAAGCTTATGCTTACGGGAGCAACTATTAGAAGTGCTTTTTGCGGACCGTGTTTTGGCGCAGGAGATGTGCCTAATAATCAAGGGATATCCATAAGACATACAACAAGAAATTTCCCGAATAGAGAAGGAAGCAAGCCTGCAGACGGACAAATCGCATCAGTTGCGTTGATGGATGCAAGAAGTATTGCTGCAACAGCCGCTAACAAAGGAATACTGACCGGGGCAGATGAAACAGATATTACGTATAGTCAATTAGAATATAAATACAATGATACAATCTATAAAAACAGGGTCTACAACGGGTGGCGTAAATCACATAAAGATGAAGAATTGGTTTTTGGACCCAATATTACGCCATGGCCGCCTCTTCCAAGACTGGCTGAAGACGTGCTTATAAAAGTGGTTTCCGTAATCATGGATCCCGTTACAACGACAGATGAATTGATCCCATCGGGAGAGACGTCTTCTTATCGTTCTAATCCGTTGAGATTAGCGGAGTTTACACTTTCACGTAAAGACAGTAAGTATGTACAAAATGCAAAAGATGTAAGAAATATTGAAGAAATGAGACAAAACGGCACGATTGATGAAGAAATAAAAGATTTAGCCGAAATAGTAAAAAAAGAGCTTGATTATGATATGAATGATATAAAAAATGTCCAGATCTCAAGTGCAATTTTTGCTGTAAGACCAGGAGACGGCTCAGCAAGAGAACAAGCTGCATCATGCCAAAGGGTACTTGGCGCAGGGGCTAATATCGCCGGTGCATATGCTACAAAGAGATATCGATCCAATTTGATCAATTGGGGAATGATGCCGTTTATCTATGAGGGAAACCACGAATTTCAAACTGGGGAATGGATTTTTATACCAAAAATCAAAACGGCACTTAAAAATAAAAAAAATCAAGTAGAGTCTTATTCTATTGCCGGGGGAAATATAAGTAAACTTAATTTAAAATTAGGGGAATTAACCGACTCTGAAAGAGAAATCTTGCTTGCCGGAGGGCTTATTAATTACTATAATGACAAAAAATAAAATTTATATTTTAATCATATTAATTTATGTTATAATATTTGAATGATTTTATTAGGAAGAGTATTGTATGGATAGCGATAATAACAAAAATTACGAAAATGAAAATGATGATATAAATAATGAAAATGACCAATCGATCAGTGATGACGATGCTCAATTAATGAACGTGCAAGCTGATATTTCTGACAGTGAGGAGAAAAACAATCAATCGGACATACGACCTGTGGAGGAAATGCCGGAAGTTGAATATGAAGTATCAGATGATGAATTTGATACGTATAAGAAAAAAAGCATCATTCAAAGAAGATGGTTCAAGGTGCTTATATCTATTATCGTATTGCTGGGCATTGCAGGCGTGGTAGGCTTCGGGTATGTCAATAAGCTTGCAAACAGTGGCTCGAATTCATTGGTAAGAGAGAAAGATAAATTTTTAAATAAAGTCAATGTATATAAGGGATTAAATGTAGCCGAGAATTTTGACGGCAACACAATTAATATATTGATTTTTGGTATTGACAGAAGTGAAGGCAGAGAAGAAAGCGGGAAATATGGAAGTATTTACAGGCCGGATACGATTGTTTTGGCAAGTATCAATTTGGAAACGGAAGAAGTTGATTTAATTTCTATTCCCAGGGATACTTATGTGCCTCTCTATGGGAACAGAGGGAGGACCAAAATAAATGCATGTATGTATTATGGAGCCATTTATGGTGATAAAGACACTGATTTTGAAAATGGATTAGAGTGTCTTGAGCAAACAGTCAGCGCTTTGCTTGGCGGGGTGCCCATCGATTTTTATGTGGGTGTTGATATGGATACCGTAGTTGATGTTGTCAACAGCATGGGCGGGGTTGAATTTGATATTCCATATAATCTGTATAAAGACGGTAAACTAAAATTAGAAAAAGGCAATCAAGTTCTGAATGGCAAAAATTTTCTTTTCCTAGCAAGAGACAGAAAAAATGCAGGCAGTGATATAGAAAGAGTTGCCATGCAGCAAAAATTATTGAAAGCGTTGTTTGAACAATTCAAAGAATCTAATAAATTAATGTCGATTCCTACAATTTATCAGTCTTTGAAAGAGGATATTTATACGAACTTTACTTTTGAGCAAGTGGTATCTTTAGCCGCCAATGTAAAAGACTTGGATGTTGATAATATAAACACACACACATTTCCGGGTTTTTATGGATCAAGAGATGGTATTTCTATGTGGATTATCAATCAGTCTAAAAGAGTTTCTTTGATTAAAGATGTTTTTGGTATTTCTGCATCTCAGTGGACGCAAGAAGAGCTGAGAATAGATAATAGAAGAACTACAACGAATAATGATACAGAAGATACAACTGATGAAGAAGATATTATCATTGAAGATGATACTTCGACGGATGATACTTCTACAAGTGACGATACCCCCGCAGATGATACCCCTGCAGATGATACTCCTTCAGATGATACACCAGAGGAGGATGACACATCAACTACACCCTAAGTAGTAAAATCAGCCTATTTAGGCTGATTTTTATTGTAAATTTTTTACGATAAAGATAAATTGACAAATGTTAAGCAAGTATTATAATATTGTAAAATCAAATTATTGTTGTGATAAGAAAAACTATGATATAATTAGGAGAAGTTGCATTTTTCTAAGGAGAAAAAAATATGCAAGATAAGAAAAAAGTATATATAGCCGTGTCCGCTGATATCATTCATAGCGGACATATAAATGTAATTGAAGAAGGATCAAAATACGGAGAAATAATTATCGGATTAATGACAGATGAAGCGATAGCAGCATATAAAAGGCTTCCTCTGTTAGATTACGAGGCAAGAGAAAAAATATTTAAAAATATAAAGAATGTTTCTCAGGTAGTTCCGCAAACAAGTCTGGATTATACAGAAAATTTATTAAAATTTAAACCTGACTTCGTTTTGCATGGAGATGACTGGAAAAAAGGCATTCAATCGCTTGTCAGGGAAAATGTGATCGCTATTCTTTCACAGTGGAACGGTAAATTAATCGAAGTGCCCTATACAAAAGGAATTTCTGCTACAGATTTAGAACAACAATTCCGGCTTTTAAATAACACGCCCGATAATCGACGCGCAAAACTTAAACGTTTACTGTCGTTAAAGCCTTATATTACTGTAATGGAAGCATCTAATGGCTTGACAGGGCTTATTGTAGAAAATCTCAGAGTTGAAAATCCTGTAACAGCAACAATGAAAGAATTTGACGCCATGTGGATCAGTAGCCTGTGCGACTCTACTTTTAAGGGGAAACCAGATATTGAGCTGGTAGACTTAACAAGCAGGATCAACACAATCAATGAAATAATGGAAGTGACCACAAAGCCAATCATTCTTGACGGAGATACGGGAGGGAAGATCGAACATTTTGTATACAATGTAAAAACCCTTGAACGACTCGGTGTTTCCGCAATAATTATCGAAGACAAAACAGGATTGAAAAAAAATTCGCTTTTTGGTACCGATGTTGAGCAGACAATGGATGACCCGCATTTATTCGCAAAAAAAATATTGGCAGGCAAGCAAGCACAGGTTACCAGAGACTTTATGATATTTGCAAGAATAGAAAGCTTGATTGCGGGTTACGGTGTTGACGAAGCATTATCAAGAGCAAAGATATATATAGAAGCAGGTGCTGACGGCATTACGATTCACAGTAAAGAAAAAGATGGAAAAGAAGTCATGGAATTTTTAGCAAAATTCAGGGAATATTCAACAGATATACCTATTATTGTCATTCCTACATCATATAATTACATCACAGAGGAAGCATTACACGCAGCCGGAGCCAATATTATCATTCATGCCAACCATCTGCTTCGAAGTGCGTATCCGGCGATGGAAAAAACAGCAAAAATGATTTTGCAATGCGGACGAAGTAAAGAGGTAGACGAACTGTGTATGCCTATAAACGAAATATTGACATTGATTCCCGGAGGCAAATAAGAATGATTGAAACAAAAGGATTTTATGATTACTTGCAAACCAAGCAATTGGATATGTATATGGGAGTGCCCGACTCTCTTCTTAAAAATATTTGTGCATGCATAAAAGAAAATTGTTGTACTAAAAAGAATATTATTACAGCAAACGAGGGAAATGCCGTGGCCATGGCATGCGGATATCATATCGCAACAGGTAAATACGGTGTTGTTTATATGCAAAATTCAGGGCAGGGAAACACTGTAAACCCACTGCTTTCGCTTGCTGATGAAGATGTTTATAAAATTCCGATGCTTCTGCTTATCGGATGGAGAGGAGAACCCGGCATAAAAGATGAACCGCAGCATAAAAAGCAAGGTAAAGTGACCCTTTCTTTATTAGATACAATGGGCATTGAATACATTATTTTAGAGGATAATTATAAAAATCAAATAGATTATTGCTATGAATATATGAAAAAATATAATAAGCCGATAGCGCTTATTGTGCGCAAAGGATTATTTTCAGATTATAAGGTATCAAAAAAAATAAGCCGATATACTCTGACACGAGAAGAAGCATTAAAGATTATTTTAAAAATGCTTGATGACGAGGAGTTTATTGTGTCGACAACAGGAAAAACATCCAGAGAAATATTTGAATTAAGGGAAGCTGGTGGGCAGGGGCACGCGAATGATTTTTTGACTGTCGGATCCATGGGGCATACAGCATCTATTGCTTTTGGTATGACTCTTGGCACAGATAAAAATATTTACTGCATTGACGGAGATGGGTCATTTCTAATGCATGCCGGCGGATTTGGTGTCATAGCACAAAATGCACAAAATAATTTCAAATATATATTAATCAACAATGGAGCACATGAATCCGTAGGAGGGCAACCGACAGTAGCTTTTGACATAGATATACAAACCATATTAAAAGGGTTTGGGTTTACAAATGTTTATAAAGCGACTGAAAAAGATGAAATAAAAGATGCGATGAGGATGCTTAAAACAAAGCAGAAAAGCGCATTGATTATTTATACCAAGCAAGGTTCAAGAAGTGATTTAGGTCGCCCGACGACAACACCTCAAGAAAATAAAATTGCTATGATGGAGAAACTAAGTAAATAAAAATGAAAGCTGTTATATTGAATTCCGGAATAGGGAAAAGAATGGGTGAGCTAACAAAAAATAATCATAAGGCAATGGTGCAATTATCAAACGGAGAAGCTGTTTTTTTAAGACAGCTTCGTATTTTGATGGAATGCGGCATTAAGGAATTTGTTATTACAACAGGCCCGTATCGAGAAAAGATTGAAGCCGCGGCGAATCAAATGAACAGAGATAACCAAGTATCTTTTACCTTTATACATAATCCGTTTTATGATAAAACCAATTATATATATTCAATGTATTTAACGGAACAGTATTTAAATGATGATATATTGCTCATGCATGGGGACTTGGTTTTTACCAAGAAATTAGTCGAGGATATGCTTAAAGACAGCAGAGAGAATATAGCGGCGGTCAATAAAGAGAAAGTTTTGCCTCAAAAAGATTTTAAAGCAAAGCTTAAAGATAACAAAATTCAAAAAATAGGTATAGAAATCTTTGATGCAGATTGCTATGCATTTCAGCCTTTTTATAAATTAAGCAAAGAATATATCATAAAATGGCTCGGTCGAATTAGTGGGTTTATAGCGAGCGGAATGAATCAAGTTTATGCTGAAAATGCATTGAACGAAATTTTGCCTTCTTTAAATATCGAAGCATTTGATTATGAAAATTATTATATAGATGAAATTGACACGCCGCAAGATTTAAAACGAGTCAGTGAAGAAATCAGGCAATATGATTTCGATGCACAGATGATATTTGAGGGAGAAGACGATTATTTACAAATAGAAACTATTTTAAGAGAAAATAATGCAAGAAAAATAATGCTTGTCTGCGGAAGAAGTTATGATAAACAGTATTTAAAAGATTATATTGCTTCACTGAAAGTAGAAATCATTCGTTTTAGTGATTTTTCTTCTAATCCGGTTTATGAGGATGTTGCGAAAGGGGTTGAATTATTCAATAAAAATCAGTGTGATTTTATTGTGTCAATTGGAGGAGGGAGCGCTATTGATACGGCCAAAAATATCAAATTATTTTCATGTCTTGACAACAGCCGAAATTATTTAAAACAAGCATATAAATTTTGTCCGATAAAGCATTTAGCGGTGCCCACAACAGCCGGGACAGGCAGTGAATGCACAAGATTTTCTGTTTTGTATTATGAAGGCGAAAAACAATCTATCAGCCATGACAGCATTATTCCAGAATATGTTATTTTAGATCCGAGGCTGCTTACCAAATTGCCGGATTATCAGAAAAAATCAACAATGCTGGACGCACTTTGCCAGGCGATTGAAGCTTTTTGGTCGGTAAATTCAACTAAAATAAGCAGGCAGTATTCAAAAGAAAGTATACAGTTTATACTCAAAAATATTGATAAAGCACTTCTAAATGATTTAGATGCATTAAAAAATATGCAAAGAGCTTCGTTTTTAAGCGGAAAAGCAATCAATATTGCACAGACCACGGCAGCTCACGCAATGAGTTATAAGCTCTCTTCACTGTACAATATCTCCCATGGACATGCAGTGAGCTTAAGTTTGCCACATATATGGATGTATATGGTCCGTAATTTGGATAAATGTACAGATAAAAGAGGCAGAGATTATTTAAAAAATATATTTGCAGAGCTGAATGATATGTTTTATGCAATGAATTCAAATGAATGTATCGGTAAATTCATACAATTATACAAAAAATTAAATTTGCCAAGTCCCAAATTAAAAAATAAAGACGAATTAATAGAGTTAGTGAATTCTGTTAATCCTGTAAGGTTAAAAAATAATCCTGTTATGCTTGATAAAAATATTATTGAAGATATTTACAAACATATTTTGGCTGATTAGAAGTGAGAGAAATGGAAGCAGTATATAAACAAGATAATACATATGATCAAATCGAAGAACTGCAGGCATATGGATTAGAGATTTTGCTTGTGGTTGATGAATTTTGTAAACAAAACAATATCAATTATTATTTGGGAGAAGGAACTTTACTTGGAGCGATTCGACATGACGGTTTTATACCATGGGATGATGATGTCGATATTTTGATGCCGAGAGATGATTATGAGGAATTTATAAGTCTGGCTCCAATATTGCTTCCTAAAGGGTATTTTTTGGACTGCATGGAAACAAATCCAAACTATTGGGTAATCGGTGCAAAAGTAAAATTAACACGGCAAACTAGATATGAGCAGTCTAAAGTAAAAAAATTATCTAGATATTACGGTCCTTACATAGACATTTTCCCATTGGATTATGTTCCTAAACGAAGCAGTTTCATACAACTGTGGCAGGGATATAAAATAAAAGCGTTACGTAGAACATTGTTTTTTAAAACACGATATTCTATGAATTTTAAAAATAAATTTAATATTGCATTATTTTTATTCAGTAAAATAATAACTGTTAAATTTATACATAAAAAAATAAAAAAAATTATGACAAAATATAATCATAAAAAAAATAATGAATATATGGTAAGCTATGGAAGCTATTATCCGCCTGCTAATCAGACAGTGCATAAATCTGTTTATGATAAAGGCAGAATGCATGTTTTTGAAGGATGTGAATTTCCAATACCTGCCAAAACGGAATGTTTGCTTACGGCTATTTACGGAGAGTATATGTTGTTACCTGATGAGTCAGAAAGAATAATGAAACACCATTTTTCAATAAAACAAGACTTAACTGATAAGTAAAGGGAAATATATGAAAAAAAATAATATAAAAGTATCTGTTGTCGTACCAGTTTATAATGTGGAAAAATATTTACCTCAGTGCTTAGACAGCTTAGTTCATCAAAGCCTTAAGGACATTGAAATACTTGTCATTAATGACGGCTCTCCAGATAATTCGCAATTAATTATTGACGAATATATGCGAAAATATCCCAATAAAATAAAATCGTATACTAAAGAAAACGGTGGGCTCAGTGATGCGCGTAATTATGGGATAAAAAGGGCGCAAGGAGAATATATAGGCTTTGTTGATTCTGATGATTATGTTGAAACAAATATGCTGGAAGAAATGTATTCAAAAGCAGTGGATCAAGACTGCGATGTTGTTGTTTGTTACATTAATCAGCTCAAAGAAGATAAAACAAAGATCATGCCTCTGCATTATTTAAGAGCCTTCGGCGGCAGCGTTGAGGAAAATCCAGAAGTGTTATTTGCGTGCAAATCTTATGCATTTAATAAACTGTATAGAAGGAAATTATTTATTGATAATGACTTATATTTTCCCGTTGGACAAGTTTTTGAAGATTCGGCTATTGTCTATAATATACTTTTAATGGCCAATAAAATTGAGCTGGTAGATAAAGCTTTATGCAATTATAGAACAGACAGAACAGATTCTATTACGAACAGCATGAATATGGGACTTTTTGATATCTTTAAATCATGTGACAGCATAATTGATTTTTATAAATCAAAAGGAGTTTTTGACGTCGCTTATGAAGTTTTAGAAAATATATGCAGAATGCATATATTTGCAAGAATTAATACACTTAAAAATTCGACTGACAGAAAATTTCAGAATCAGTTTTTTGATAGTGCATATGAGTATTTAGACAATCATTTTCCTAATTGGAGAAAAAATAGATATTATCAATATTCATATAAAAATTTAATAAAAAAAAGAACGCAAAAAAAGTTTACGAAAGCAAAAATGCACAAGACAAAACTCAAAATGTATTTTATTATACCTATGTGTTTTCGCCGAGCGCTGATGAAGATTTTCTGGCGTAAAAAAAAGAAGCTCATCAAAGCAAACTTTTCACCTGAACAATTTAAAAAATTGCAATTAATTGAATTGGAGATTCTAAAAATCGTGGATGCTTTTTGCATAGAAAACAATATTACTTATTATTTAGCGGAAGGGACGCTGTTGGGTGCGATCCGTCATAACGGGTTTATACCATGGGATGATGATGTCGATATTATTATGCCAAGAGATGATTATAATAAATTTATCAAGTTGTTTAATACTCAAATAATCAATGGGTGCAAATTATGCAATCGACATACAATCAAAGAATATCATTTGCCGTTTTCAAAAATAGTCATACTGGAAAATACCGGTTTTATTAATAATGAGAGTTTTTCTTTAAAAGAATACAATGGAGTATATATTGATATTTTTCCTTTGGATAAAGCTGTTGAATATGGAGAAGAGCAGAATAGAAGAAGAAAAAAAATAAGAAAATACAGAGATATGCTTCTTTTTAAAACAGGTTATCCTATGAAAGTGACCAAAGAAAAATTCTTTACAAAAATAAAATCTTATTTTTGTTCTTATGAAGTTTTGCATAAAAAAATAGAAGCGCTTTCAACATATTATAATGATAAATCTGGCTGTGATTATGTAGCAAATTACTGCAGCTCTTATCAACTAAAAAAACAAACTTTTCCCGCTCAGGCATTTAGCAAGGCACAATATATATCTTTTGAAGGATTGATGTTGCCTGTGCCGCAGGAATATGATTTGGTTTTGGGCATTATTTACGGTGATTACTTAACATTTCCACCTCTTGAAAAGAGAAAATCAAGGCATAGTTTTATTTATATAACAAAATTATCAGGTAAATAATTAAGAAATTTATAAGTTGTGTAATCGGCTTTGTTTTTGTATAATAGAAATGATATATTTAGCATATGTCAAATAATATACGTTAGAGAATAATACAATAGAACATAAAACAAATTTATGCGTCTATAATAATAGAACAAATATATTATATGAATGATTTTAAGTATCATCATTATAATTGGAGAATTCAAAATTGACTATAGAACAAATAAGAGAGCTGCAGGCTATAGAATTAGATATCTTATTGCAGGTAGATAAAATATGTAAAAAACATGGCATTACTTATTATCTCGGAGAAGGTTCTCTGCTCGGTGCAATTAGGCATAAAGGATTTATTCCTTGGGACGATGATTTGGATATTTTAATGAAGCGGGATGAATATGAAAAATTTTTAAAAATTGCACCGGAAGAAATGGGACTGAACTATGAAATACAGCATCCCAGTACAGTATATAGTTATTGGTCGCCGTTTATTAAAGTAAGATTGCTTGGTAAACAAAAATTTAAACAAAAACACATAGCGCATTTAACACAAAATAATGGGCCTTATATTGATATTTTCCCAATGGAATCCGTTCCAAAACAAAAAAGTCTTGGACAATTATGGCAGGGGATGAAAATAAATTTTTTAAGAGCAATGCTTACTTATAAATTGGTTCTTCGCAAACCAAACAATGTGAAGAGGAAATTAGTTACTGCGTCATCAAAGTTTCTTTCAATCAATACAATACACAAGCTGCTGGATAAAAATTTTAAGCTATATAATGACAGAAAAAATAATCAATACACAGTTACTCTGGCAAGTTATCATAATATGTTTAATCAAACAGTGCCCAATGAAGTATACGGGCAGCCTGTTGAAGTGGAGTTTGAAGGGCATATGTTTCCCGCTCCCAGACAATATGATTATCTTTTAAGACGTGTCTATGGAGATTATACAAAATTACCTCCTATAGAAAAACAGACAATCAAGCATCATTTTATAGTTATTGACGAATAAACTCTGATTAAGTAAGCGATACTAGGCTTGATGTTACATTTTTTCATTTAATTCAAGCCATTCGTTTTCATATTTATTTAGTAAATCTTTATCTTTTTCATATTGCTTTGTAATCTCGATATTATTTTCCAGTTTATAAAAATCATTTTTGCACATTAAATTTTCGGTCTCATTGATTGTGCTTTCAAGGTCGCTTATTAATTTTTCAAGTTCATCTATACGTTTGAATATTTTTTTTGCAGAATTATTACGTTCAGATCGCTTATTTTTTTGTTTGTTTTCTTTTATCTGAATTTCAGTCTCCGTGTTGGCTTTACGGTTGAGATAATAGTCATAATTACCGTCGTAATAGTTTATAGCGTCATCTTCAAATACCAGTAAATGATCACATATGTTGTTTAAAAAATATCGATCATGCGATACGAATATAAGGGTGCCGTCATATTGCTTCAGCGCATTTTCAAGAGCTTCTGCGGAATAAATATCCAAATGATTGGTCGCTTCATCCAAAAGCAAAAGATTGGCGCCTTTGAGCATCGTTTTAAGTAAATTTAATCTGCTTTTTTCACCGCCCGATAGAACAGATATTTCTTTGTATATATCTTCGGCGAAAAACAGAAACAGAGCCAGATAATTTCTGGCTTGCTCTATGGATAGGCTTTGGTTCTCTAAATACAATATTTCTTCCAAAACAGTAGGGTATTCAAAATGAAATTGCTGTTCAAAATAAGCGATACTCACATTATGACCATAATTTAATTCCCCGCGGTACTCTGTATCTATTCCTGCGATAATTCTCAATAAGGTTGATTTACCGATGCCGTTGGAGCCGAATATTCCGATCTTTTGATTTTTATAAACTGTATATGAAAAATCATTGATAATGGTTTTTGAATCATAAGATTTCGATAAATTTTGTATTTCTAAGACAGTTTTGCCTGAAGGAGCATTGCACTTAAACGATAAATTCATAGCTGCATCGTGTGTGACAGGTTTTTGGATGCGAGATAATTTATCAAGAGCCTTTTGTCTGCTTTCTGCCTGCTTTATGCTTTTTTCTCTATTATATCTGCGAAATTGTGCAATGATTTGTTCTTGTCTGGCGATTTCTTTTTTCTGCTGTATATATTTCGTGTAATCTTCTTCATTTTTTTTTGCTTTAAGTCTTGTATAATTGGTGTAATTTCCATTGTATATGATCAATTTTGTATTTTCGATTTCAAATATCTTATCTACCAATGCATCCAGAAAATATCGATCGTGTGAGATGATGATAATGGTTCCCGGGTAATCTTTCAAATAACTCTCAAGCCAGGATATTGTAGCGATATCAAAATAATTGGTCGGTTCATCAAGCAGAAGAATATCCGGTTTTTGCAAAAGGAGTTTTATAAAAGCTATTTTATTTTGCTGCCCGCCGCTGAAAGTGCCTGTGGGCCGAGATAGCTCTTCGTCATTAAAACCAAAGCCGTTTAAAGCGCCTTTGATGAAAGAAGGGTAAGAATATCCGCCGTTTTTTTCATATGTTTCAAACAGTAGAGCATATTTATCCAATAATTTATCAGTATCATCTTTGCTGCGTGTATCAGATAATTTATTTTGGATATCAGCCATTGCATTTTCTAAAAAAAGCAGGTCTTTAAACTCGGATAAAAGATTATCATAAGCGTTCAGGGATAAATCAAGAGAAGGCATTTGTGTTAACTGCCCCATTTTTATATTGGGAGATTTATTTATAAAGCCGCTTTCCGGAGACAGATTACCTGATATTAAATTTAAGAGAGTTGTTTTACCTGCGCCGTTTTTGCCTACGATACCTATTTTTTCAGATTTGTTTAATGAAAATGAAATATGATTAAGTATGGCAGTAGAACCGAATGATTTACTGATGTTGCTTACGGTAAGTAGCATACATTCTCCTTATTTATAGTATATTCTTGTTTACAACTGACTAATTTATGGTATAATAATATTGTTAAATATAAAACAAAGTAATTTAAACTTCAAGAGCTGGTATGAAGAATTAATTTTTAATTATAACGGCTGGCGGAACAAATATCAATGGAAAACAAGAAAGATAATTCTAAATCATAAAATAAAACTGGAGGAGAGTATGCAGACATTATCTAAAAATGCACCTATGCCGGTAGTAAGAAGGTTACCTAGATACCACAGGTATTTAAAAGAATTGCTGGAAGAAGGTATTTATAAAATATCATCAAAAGATTTATCTGCCAGAATGGGTCTCACGGCATCTCAGATCAGACAAGATTTAAATTATTTTGGTGGGTTTGGACAGCAAGGATATGGATATAATGTAGAAGATTTGATTACTGTAATTGAAGATATTTTATCCATCAATACTCCATCCAATTGTATTATTATTGGAGCCGGCAATTTGGGCAGAGCGATAACTAATTATATCTTTAGCCTGGATGGCAATGCGAAAGTATGTGCAATGTTTGACAGTGATGAGGGCAAGGTTGGTTTGCTCGTAAAAGATATTCCCATATACCATATGAATGAATTAGAAAATTTTACAAAAGAAAATGCAATTGATATTGCGATTTTAGCGGTCCCTAAAACGGCAGGGCTTGAAGTCGCACAAGAAATTATAAAAAATAATATAAAGGCTATCTGGAATTTTTCTACTGCTGATTTAGAACTAGATAGCGATATTGTTATCGAAAATGTAGCAATTAATGAAAGCTTTTATGTGCTCACATATTTATTATCGGAAAATAATAAAAATACTTGACATTTTGCTGTAATGATGTTATTTTATAAAAAATATAATTTGACAACGGCGTCAACGAATGATACAGAAGCAAATGTATTCTTATTTAGTTGGCGTTTTTTAATTTTTTAGGAGGATTAATATGAAAGATGTTTGTACAAAAGAAGATGTACTAAGAAAAGCCGATGAGCTCGGTGTCGAGTTCATACACTTACAATTCACGGATTTAACCGGAACTTTAAAAAATATGTCAATTACACGCTCGCAATTGGAAAAAGCATTAGATAATGAAATTATGTTTGACGGTTCTTCTATTGACGGATTTGTAAGAATTGAAGAAAGTGATATGTATTTAAGACCTGACATTGCTACTTTTGAAGTCTACCCATGGAAACCTCAAATTGGTCAGGAAGCAAGATTGATATGTGACGTATACACTCCTGACGGAGAACCTTTCGAAGGATGCCCGAGATACATTTTAAAGAAAACAATACAAGAAGCCAAAGATTTGGGATACGAAATGTATGTGGGACCGGAATGTGAATTCTTTTTGTTCCATTTAGATAATGACGGCAAAGCAACTTTAAAAACAAATGATGAAGCCGGGTATTTTTCACTTGCACCTGTTGACTTAGGTGAAGCAGCAAGAAGAGACATGGTACTGACGCTTCAAAAAATGGGATTCGAAATTGAAGCTTCCCATCATGAAGTAGCAATCGGTCAGCATGAAATTGACTTTAAATATGCGGATGCGCTTACAGCAGCAGATAATATTATGACCTTTAAAATGGTTGTAAAAGTCATCGCGCAAAGACATGGACTACATGCTACATTCATGCCAAAACCAATCTTTGGAATTAATGGCTCAGGTATGCATACCAATCAATCGCTTTTCAAAAACGGTAAAAATGCTTTCTATGATCCAAACGGCAAAAATCAATTGAGCGAAGAAACATATCAATATATTGCCGGATTATTAAGCTTTGCAAGACCTATGGCAGCTATTACAAATCCGACAGTAAACTCTTATAAACGTCTTGTTGCAGGATACGAAGCACCGGTATACTTAGCTTGGTCTCCGAAAAACAGAAGCCCGTTGATCCGTATTCCGGCAAAAAGAGGAGCAAGCACACGCGTAGAACTTAGAAATCCTGACCCGTCAGCGAATCCGTATTTGTCACTTGCAGTAAATCTTGCAGCTGGCCTTGAAGGTATTAAGCAAAAAATGACAGCACCTGAAGCTGAATCTTCTAACTTATATCACATGAGCCCGGAAGAAAGAGAAGCAAAAGGCATTAAGAGCTTGCCGGCTACTTTAATAGAAGCGGTAGCCGAACTTGAAAACAGTGAATTCCTAATGGGAATTTTAGGCGAGCATGCATCAGAAAAATATGTTGAAGCAAAGAAAACAGAATGGGACAGCTACAGAATGCGCGTTAGCCAATGGGAATTGGATACTTATTTGAATACAATATAATATAAATTTAATATCACTAATCATATAGATAAATAGTATATTATTTATATATTAATTCTCTAAAACTGTATGTGTTATACTTGCACATACAGTTTTTATTTGAATATACTAAAATAATGAAAAAAATCAGAATATTTAAAAATTTTACTTGCATATTTTTTATTCTATGTTATAATACGAGGAAAATTATCTATAAACTGGAAGGGAAAACTATTATGAACATCAAATTTAACCAATCAAAAACAAAAAAAGAAAAACCGTCGTGGGATGAATGCGGATTTTGTAATTATTATTCAGACAATATGTTTATCGTTGAATATGACGATAAAATTGGCTGGCATAATGCAAGAATCGAAGAATATGCACAATTTTTAATTGATCCCGCCGCTTTGGTTTTTCATTATGCGCAGGAAAGCTTTGAAGGCATGAAAGCTTTTTACGGAGCTGACGGAAAAATAAGATTATTCAGACCCGAAAAAAATATGGAACGTATGAACAGCACGCATGATCGTTTGGCAATGCCGACTTTTGATGTGGATGAAATGCTGAATGCAATCGAAGAGCTTATTAAAATAGATAAAGATTGGATTCCGCCAAAAGATGGAATGGCGCTTTATATCCGACCATTCTGTATTGCGACCGGAACACATCTCGGCGTAAAACGTTCCGACAAATATCTATATTTTATAATTCTTTCTCCTGTAGGGGCCTATTATCCTGAGGGAATGAAACCTACAAAAATATATATTGAAGATAAATACATACGTGCTGCACAAGGCGGCATTGGGCATTATAAAGCCGGAGCGAACTATGCAGGAACACTAAAGCCGGGCGAAGAAGTGATTCAAAAGGGATTTTCACAAATATGCTGGCTGGATGCTAAAGAAGGTAAATATATCGAAGAAGTTGGAACAAGCAATATTATGTTTGTCATAGACGGTAAAATTATAACGCCGCCTCTAACGAGAGGGACGATCCTTCCAGGGATTACAAGATCTACCGTCATCCAACTGGCCAAAGAGTGGGGGATTCCGGTAGAAGAGAGAGATATCACAGTAGATGAAATATTTAAGGCTGCTGAAGAAGGAAAAGTGAGCGAAGCATTTGCAACGGGTACGGCAGCGGTTATTTCTCCTGTAGGATTGTTGAAATGGAAAGACAAAGAAGTTGTTATAAACAATCAAGTTATCGGTGAAATTTCACAGAAGCTATATGATGAAATCACAAACCTGCAATATGGTAAAAAGGAAGATACAAGAGGCTGGATTAAAGTAATAGAATAAAGTTTACAATTCGGTTAATCTTGGGAATCATAATAGTATAATTTATAGGGATGGTAAAGAAATTTTTACTATCCCTTTTGTTATCGGCTAAATAGAAATTATCTTGATAAATATATTGATTTACTAAAGAATTTATCATAAAATGAATATGAAAAATATTAATGCAAATAAAAATAAAAATAAATATTTTTCATGATAGTAAAAAAATGAGTATTCAAAAATATAAAGCTTTTATAAAAACAGCGGAATATAAAAGTCTTACAAAAGCAGCAAAGGATCTTGGATGTACACAATCAGCAGTGAGTCATATGCTCAGCGATCTTGAAAGTCAATGGGGTATCGTTTTATTTGAACGTAGCCGTTTAGGAGTTAGAATTACTGCTGATGGATTTAAGGTATTATCTTTTGCAAAAGAAATCTGTGACGCAGATGAAAGGCTGCATATACAAGTAGAGGAGCTGAATGGATTAGGATCAGGACTGATTCGAATAGGAGCCTTTTCGAGTGTAGCTACGCATTGGCTTCCGACCATTATTAAGATTTTTCAAAGAGATTATCCAAAGGTAGACTTTGAATTGCTTATTGGAGAATATAATGAAATAGAAAATTGGGTTATAGAAGGCCGTGTTGACTGCGGATTTTTAAGACTGCCTACAAAGGTCGGACTTGAAAGCATCTTTTTAGGTCAAGATAAATTAATGGTTATTTTACCTCAAAACCATCCTTTGGCAGAGTGTGAGACTTTTCCGATCGATGCTTTAAACAGAGAGGTGTTTATACTTTTGGAAAAGAATGCGGAATCAGAGATAACCAAAATCTTTGAAAAACATCATCTCGCGCCTAATATACATCTTAGCACATGGGACGACTACACAATCATGTCAATGGTTGAGCAGGGAATTGGAATCAGCATTTTGCCTGAATTGATCTTAAAACGTGTTCCGTATAATATTATTAAGAAAGAATTGGAAGTTGCCGCATATCGCAAAATAGGCTTTGTCATAAAAGATTCTAGAACGGCTTCGCTTGCCTTAAAACAGTTTATCGGGTATTTACAGTATAGAAATAATCCATAATTAAAAACGTATAAAAGCAAGTTGTATCTTCAGAGACAACTTGCTTTGTTTTTGTTATATTAAAATAATTTATCAATAAAAACTTTATCTTTTGTAATTTCTCCGATATTTTTTGCGCCTGTCATCATCATGGTTTCTCTTAATTGAGTGCCAAGCATTTTAGTATAAAATTCAGCGCCTTCTCTGTCAGCACCATAAACTGTGGTGACATATGGTCTTCCGATCAACACAGCATCAGCGCCCAGAGCGATACACTTATATACATCAATGCCGCTTCGAATGGAGCCATCAATAAATATTTTTATTTTTCCTTTAACAGCATTTGCAATATCCTGCAGCATTTCAATCGGAGCTGGTGTTTGGTCTTGCACACGGCCTCCATGTGTAGATATAACAATACCGTATGCACCTGCATCTACGGCTTTTTGAGCGCCTGCAACTGTCATGATGCCTTTGATGAGCACCGGTATTTTTACATTGGAAATAAGATAAGTAAGTTCTTTTACCGATTTTGGGCCAACCGGGTTGTTCATGCCTTGCACGAGTGAGAGTCCCGCGCCGTCAACATCCGTGCATACGGCGAAAAGGCCTTTTTCTTCGGCTTCTTTAAATTGACGCAGCATGACTTCTACCGGCCATGGTTTTACAGTGGGAATACCCCAGCAATCGGCATTGATGATCTCATCGAGCGTTTTATCATCATTAGGATCAAAGAAAGTGAAAGCGAGGGTGCCTGCATCTTTGCATCCGTTTATTACTGCTCGATTATACTCATGAGTATTATATTTTTCACCATATTGAAAGAATGTGCCCATGATTGGCGCAGCGAAAAAAGGAAAAGCAAATGTCTTTCCGAAAAAAGAGCAAGAAGTATCAATAGGGCCGCCTTCATAGATTGTATCCATGTGTACCTTGACTTGCTGTAATTTCTTAAAAGCTCTGACAAATCCGTCTCCGGAAGCTTTTCCGCCCGGGCCCGGGATAATGCCTCTGCAAGCTTCGCCGTTACACACCTTGCATACCTTACAGTTTCCATTCATATGTTTACGCGCATTTTCTAAAATTTCTGCATAAGTCATTGATCTACCTCCAAATATATTATTTAGTTAATATTATTTTTATTTATTTTAACAATCGTTTTTCAGATCAATTAAAACCAATCTTCAATATCAACACCATATGTGCTTTCGAAACCTTGTATATCAGCTTCATAATAATTTCTTGCATTTTCTAATATCAAATCAGCGTCTATATTTTTATTATCAGAAAGTATTTTATAACCAAGAAGTTTGTCTTTTTTATAGGAATATGCAAATTCTATTTCGATACTGTCTTCGTTACTGTAATAATAGCACAGATATGTTTTTTGTTCGGGCAGAAATGCCGAGACATTGAGCTCGGTATTACTAAAATAAATGATAACCAGATATGGATAGGTAAAGGGTTGTATATCTTCCAATTCTTCAAAATATTGCAGAAATGTGGTCATCTCGGCATCATTTAATTCAACGGTTCTGTCGTTGTGAACATAGAGAGCATAACCGCCTTCCATGGAATATGTGTAATAAAATGTATCATCTTGCAGTTGGAGACCATATTCGGTTAAATCTTTTGCTTGGCTGCATGATGTAAAAGTGAAAAAAAATAGAATAAGCAATATGATTGTAAATGTTTTTTTCATTTTTAACCTCATATTTTTACGTTTATAATCATTATAGCATTATTTCTTATTATCATATAGGCAATTTTTACTTTCTGGCCGTGCAAACTAATTTAATTATATGATATAATAAGGCATAATTATTTTGGAGGCATTCATGCTTACGGTATATAATGTTACAAAAAGGTACGGAAAATTTGTAGCAAATGATGGGGTTAGCTTAACAGTAGAAGCTGGCCAAATCACTATTTTAATCGGTCCGAACGGGGCGGGCAAGACAACACTGATAAAATGTATTGCAGGTCTTTTGCGGTTTGACGGTAAGATTGAAATATGCGGATTTGAAAATAAATCCATCGAAGCGAAAGAAGTGTTCGGATATGTTCCTGAAATCCCAGCTGTTTATGATTTGCTGACAGTAGGAGAGCATATTGAATTTATCGCAAGAGCATATCATTTAAGCGGCTATGAAGAATATGCTTCACAGCTTCTTGAGTGTTTTGAGCTTGCTGATAAAAGAGATAAACTGGGACGAGAGCTTTCAAAAGGCATGCAGCAAAAGTTAAGTATTATCTGTGCGCTTTTACCAAAACCAAAAGTGATTGTTTTTGATGAGCCTATGATCGGGTTGGATCCACATGCAATAAAAGAACTTAAAAATATATTTATAATATTAAAAAAAGCAGGAGCATCCATTCTGATCAGTACACATATGCTCGACAGTATAAAAGATTTATGGGATAAGGCCTATATTATGATGGACGGTAAAATAGCCGCTTCAAAAGAAAAAAAGAACAAATCCAAAGATACGCAATCGCTTGAAGAATTGTTTTTTAACATCACTGAAAACAGTAAAACTTTACTGGAGGCTACTTTCCCGCAAAGAGATATAGATATGCAGCGAGATACAACAAATGAAGAGTAAGGTATAATATAAATCACTGTACAGTTCTTTGTATTATAAAAGGTATATGAAAATGAATGCTTTGTGGTATTTATTTTTGATAAAATTAAAGAATCATTTTAAAGGCTATAAGAAAAATATTCCAAAACTAATAGTGCTGGTTTTATTTATTGCCTTAATTATAGTATCATTTTTTTCTGCGAAAGGAGGCAACGGTGCAGCCAGAGATATAAGTGAATTATACTCGATTCTTTTGGCACTCTATTTATTTGCTTTTATAGCGGGAAGTGTGCAGGGATTGCATTCGGGGGCGACTTTTTATACTTTATCGGATGTGAATATTTTATTTTTAAGTCCCATTAATTCAAAGCTTATTTTATTATACGGACTCATAAAGCAAATGGGAGCATCGTTGTTTGTGGGATTTTTTATATTGTTCCAATATTCATGGCTTCATAATTTATATGGTATTTCTTTTGCAGATTTATTGATTATTCTGTTGTGTTATTCGCTTTCAATTTTTGCGTCCAATGTCACAGCGATGGTGATCTATTCTTTTTCAAGCCACGATCCCGAAAAACAAAAGCTGGTTAAATATATTTTATATGCTTTTTGTCTATTGATTGGTATCATTATTATTTTGCCGGCAATCGTTAAAATTTTGATGGGCAAAAGCATGCTTGAAGCATTTGTGCTCTCTTCCAGTGCTCCGATTATAAGCTTAATACCGATAGCGGGATGGCTACAGGTGCTCACGGCCTCATGGATTATCGAAAATAAAGTAATGTTTATTTTTTCCTTAATTCCAGTGATTATTTATTTGCTGATGGCTGTCTGGATATTTTTTAAATTGCATCCCGATTTTTATGAAGAAGTGCTGCTGGCCACTGAAATCAGGCATACTGCACAAAGCAATGCAAAGATGGGCAAAGTTGCGGAGGCCGTTCCTCAAAAAATCAGATTAGAAAAAACGGGGATCAATAAAGGAAGCGGAGCAAGCGTGTTTTTTTATAAGCAACTGTTGGAAAATAAGCGTTCGCGTATTTTATTGGTAGATAAAAACTTTTTGATTTATTTTTTTATAACCTTGATTTTTGCTTTAGCTATGAAAAAAATAGGTATCGTAGCGGTATTTGCTTTTTCGGTCTATATGATGATTTTTTCTACTGCACTTAGCAGAGGCATCAAAGAGCTTACTATGCATTATGCGTACTTGATTCCTGTGAAACCGGCTTTAAAATTGCTTGCCGTTTTTATGGAAAGCATTTTAAAAATGTCTATTGAATCCACAATTACTTTTCTTATTATAGGGCTGTTATACAAGGCATCTGCAGGTGAGATAATTTTATATATTTTTGCACGGATAGGGTTTGGGATTTTGTTTTTAGCCGGGAATATTTTAGTGGAAAAGGTGCTCAAAGGCTCTATGAGCAAAGTTATTATGATCACATTGTATTTTATTATATTAATTATATTGGGATTGCCCGGAATCGTTATAGGTATTTTACTGAGCCATTTGTTATCCGTGGCATCAACGGTATCATTTGTATTTTTGATTTCGTTTCTTTGGAATCTGTTGGCATCGGCGGGAATCGGGTATTTATGCAGAGATTTATTACAATATCCCAATGCATAAATGAATACCCCGAAAAAAGCTTTATGCCATGGCTGTAAATGCATTGTCAATATGAACTATTTTATTATTTTCATAAATTTCGATAATATCAAAACGTATATCTGTATCTTGAATGTCGTTCTGTGTGATATAACACAACGCAGTTTGTGTGATTTTGCTGATTTTAGAATAGCTCACAGCCATGGAGCCAGTGCCGTAATCGGTATTCTTTCTCGTTTTAACTTCGCAGAATACCAAATATTCATGATCTTTATAGATAACGTCAATCTCGCCGTACGGACTTCTGTAATTTTTTTCTAAAATACAATACCCTTTGTTGAGTATGTATTCACAGGCCAGCACTTCGCCAGAGTTGCCAATTGCTTTTTTATCATTTACGGTAAATATTTTTTTGATAAAGCTTTGTCGGTGAATAGTGCATGGGCCGTATTTGTGGATCGCCGCGATATGTGAAGATGTGCCGTATCCTTTGTTTGCATCAAATTCATACATGGGATATTTAAGGGCATATTGTTTCATCATATGATCTCTGGTTACTTTTGCAATGATGCTTGCCGCTGCGACGGAGTAATAATTTTCATCCGCTTTGCTTGGGCCCGCCTGTTTGATGGGGCAGGGCAGCAACAGCGCATCAATGAGTAGTGCATCGGGGGTGATACTTAATTTTTTTACAGCTTGCATCATTGCCTCTTTTGTTGCATTTAAAATATTGATTTTATCAATTCTGGCATTATCGATAATGCCGATTCCTATGGATACGGCGTTGTCATAAATGAGTTGATAGAGTTCTTCGCGTCTCTTTGCAGTCAGCTTCTTACTGTCGTTTAGATACAGTACAGGGGAGTTTGTTTTCATTACTGCAGCGCATGCCACGACCGGGCCTGCCAGCGGCCCTCTGCCGACCTCGTCGATTCCGGCAATAAGAGTGGCCCGATCGTCAAATAATGATTTCTGTGCAGTAATCATATGCTCTGTCCGCAGGATTTCTTTATTATACAAATTTTCTTGTCTTTGTAAATGATCTGCAAATAAAAGCACACTTTTTCGGTTGTCGGATAGTAAATCGTTGTAATAATTTTTATATTCGCTGATTTCGATGGTTTTGAAATAATCTTTGATTTCTTGAAGTGAAAAGTCTTTAAAATTGATCATTTTTATCATTCCGTTACTTTATTATCATCCGGGCATTGCAGGCTTACTTGGCCTATAATACCGTTTTTGAATTCATCATAGATCGTATCGGCGCAACGATTGATATCAATCTCGCCGCCTTTGATAAAAAAACCTCTTTTTTTAGCAATCTCAGAGATGATTTCGTCACTTGGACTGTCAAGATCATCCAGTGCGTAACGCGCCTTAATCAAAGAAGGGTACCGCTCTTTCATAAAGTCAAGGATTTCTCTGCAGGCGATATACTTATCAAAAATAATATCTTTGACACAACCGATCGCAACAAGATTAAAGGCATCCGTTTCATTTTCTATTTTTGGCATCAAAACGCCGGGGGTATCTAAAAGATGAAGCCTGTTATTGAGTCGTATCCATTGATTTCCTCGTGTAATGCCCGGGCGGTTACCAGTCTTAGCGCTTGAAGAAAGAGTCAGACTATTGATAAGCATAGATTTACCAACATTGGGAAGACCGATGACCATGGCTCGAACAGCGCGGTTATAGCGCATGGAAGAGCTCGCTTTATTGATTAAAATATTGGACAAATTTTTAATACCCGTACGTTTAAGCGCATCCGTAAACACAAAGAGTTCATCGTTGTTTTTTAAATATTTCTCCCATTTTTTTGAGATTGTCTCATCTGCGAGAGAAGATTTATTATAGGCAACAATTCGCTTTTTATTACCTAAAATATCAGTGAGTTCATTGTTTCTGCTGGATATGGGAGCTCGCGCATCGCATACTTCGATAATGATATCAACATTTTTGAGTTGTTCTTTTACAAGACGCATGGCCTTGGCCATGTGTCCGGGAAACCATTGAACTTGCATAATTTACTCCGTAATTTTGTAAGGTGAATTGAAATTGTCAAGCGGCCATACTCTATATATTATCTTGCCGTCTATATCGTCTTCGGCAATAAATCCTACAGATGCATAGCGGCTGTCTTGGCTGACCGGGCGGTTATCTCCGAGTACGAAATAGCAATCCTCAGGTACGGTAACGGCATGAAAATCCGGATATGCGAGCCTCGGAATCAAATAGGGCTCATCAATTACGGTGCCGTTTCGGTAAACCGTATTGTTTTTAATTTCTATGGTATCACCTGCTTTACCGATGATACGTTTTACATAGTCATCAATACTTTGCGATACGTCAATAATCACAATATCGCCATACTCGGGCTCTGTGAAATGATATGTGATTTTGCTTACCAAGAGTCTGTCACCTTCGTGAAGGGTATCAAGCATACTCGTCCCTTCGACTCTGGCAAAGACAAAAACAAAACTTCTGAGTATAATAGCCAAAATCAACGTGATGACAATGGCTTCGATCCATTCTTGCAATTCAGATTTTTTTCTTTTATGCTTCATAAAATTTAAGCCTTTCTCAAAGTCAGATCAAAAATTCATTACAGTGTAATATGTTTTTAATTATATATGTTTTGCTCTAAAAAAAAAAGGATAATTATGTATAAAAGTAAGCAGTGAAAAAAATAAAATCAGCAATGCTGATTTTATTTTACCACTTTTCTATCTACTCTTTTTTCTTTTATTTTAGCTGCTTTACCTACTCTGTCTCTTAAATAGTATAGTTTAGCACGTCTTACTTTGCCTAGTCTGACTACTTCTATCTTATCAATTCTTGGGGAGTGAATAGGAAAAGTTCTTTCAACACCCACACCGTAAGAAATTTTTCTTACCGTAAATGTTTCGCCAATACCGCCGTTTTGTTTTTTTATTACTGCGCCTTCAAATATCTGAATTCTTTCTCTTTTGCCTTCAACAACTTTAACGTGAACTTTAACAGTGTCACCGATATGAAAATCAGAGACGGTATCTTTTAAATAATCACTTTCAATAGCTTTTATGAGATCCATAATTGCTACCTCCTTTCTTATTTCTTTTTCATTTTTTGTGTATTTTCTGTTCGGCTTATATAGTTATCATATAAATCTTTTCGGTATTTTTTTGTTCTTTGAAGTGAATCTTGATGTCGGTATTCTTTTATTTTGGTATGATTTCCGCTCAGCAGCACACTCGGGACTGCAATATTTTCAAAAATTTCAGGGCGAGTGTAATGCGCGTATTCTAAAAGTCCGTTCTCAAAGCTTTCGTCATAGCTGCTTATAGTATTTCCCAATACTCCATCACAGTAACGCATAATACTATCCATAAATACAATTGCCGCGATTTCTCCTCCGGTAAGTATATAATCTCCCACAGATATATATTCGTCTACAACCATATCCAATGCTCTCTGATCGATGCCTTCGTAATGTCCGCAAAGCAGGATTATTTCATCATAAGACGAGTAGTTTTTCGCAATTACATTGTTTAGTGTTTTGCCGATAGGTGAGAAATAAATAACCGGTATATTCTTGTCTTTTTTTGCATCGTTTACCGCATCAACTACAGGTTGCGGTGTGAGCACCATTCCTGCACCGCCGCCATAAGGGTAATCATCCGTGTTTTTATGTTTATTCTGCGAGTAAGTGCGAATATTGATAAAATTTATTTCTGCCAATGAATTTTTTACAGCACGTGATATGATACTGTAATTTTTATAGGATTCAATCATTTCTTCAAATAATCCGACACAAGTAAATTTAATCATAGTCTACTCCGCTCGATGTATCAACCTTTATCATACCTTGATCGATAAAAACAGATACATTTTTTTTCAGTGCAGGAATCAGATATTTTTTTTTGCCTGAAATCACAATCACGTCAACGCCGCCTGTTTGAATAATATCGCTTATTTCTCCAAGATTGACATTATTTAAATCATATGCACTCAGCCCGATTAAATCTTCGATAAAATATTCATCATCCTCAAGCGGTACAGCGTGTACTCTGTCAACATAAAGAAACGTATTTTTCAGAGATTCTGCTTCACTGCGACTATTGATTTCATTAAATTTCATAAAAACAATGTTTTTGCCCAGCTGAACATTTTGGATCGCGAGTTTTTGCGACGCTGCATTGTCACATAAATAAACATATTTTAGGTTATAAAATCTTGTGATATCATCGGTCAGCGGGATGATCTTAACTGTGCCTTTTATTCCGTGAGCTGATGAAATTTTGCCTATTTTAAGATAGTCTCGCATCGTAGTATTCATTATTAAATAATTGCTAATTCAACCCGACAATTTTCTTTGACTGCTGCAGCTTTGAGCACGGTTCGCATAGCATGTGCGACTCTGCCTTGTTTGCCTATAACTTTACCCATATCCGTATCGGCAACATGTAGCTCAAGGAAGATGGTGTTTCCTTCTTTTCGCTCTGTTACTTCGACTTGTTCCGGGTAGTCCACCAATGACTTTGCTATTATTTGTATTATTTCTTTCATAATAACCTCGTTATCTTAAGAGATAATGCCTTCTTTTTTTAACAGTGATTTTACTGTATCAGTAGGCTGCGCGCCACAACCAAGCCATTTTAAGGCCTTTTCTTTATCAATTGCAAGATCTTTTTCTCCAACAGGCTTATAATATCCGATTTCATCAATATTTCTGCCGTCTCTCGGGGCCCTTGCGTCCGCAACAACAATTCTGTAAAATGGTTTTTTCTTTGCGCCCATTCTTTTAAGTCTGATTTTAACTGCCATTTTTTCACCTCCTCTAAGTTAGATAAGTGTACTGAAATATATTACATAAAAGGAAAATTGGGTTTTCCTCTTTTGCCTGATTTGCCTGAAAATTGTTTCATTAATTTTTTGCTTTGTTCATATCCGTTGATCAGTTTGTTTACATCGCTGACATTGGTGCCACTGCCATTAGCTATTCTTCTTCTTCTGGAAGCATTCAAGACAGATGGATTTTGTCTTTCTTTTACTGTCATCGACTGAATGATGGCTTTTTGATGCAACAGGTCTTTTTCGTCTATTTTTAATCCCTTGAATTGTTTTGCATTCGGCATCATTTTAAGCATTTCTTCAATTCCGCCCATTTGCTGCATTTGCTGCAGCTGCTGTAAAAAATCTTCCAATGTGAATGCGTTTTTTGCTATTTTACGGCTGAGTTCTTCCGCAGCTTGCGCATCATAAGCAACTTCCGCTTTTTCAATAAATCCTAAAATATCGCCCATTCCAAGGATTCGGCCTACGATCCTGTCTGCATGAAATGTTTCCAAGTCTGATATTTTTTCACCCACTCCGCAGAATTTGATGGGCTTTTGCGTTGTATGGGCAACAGATAAAGCTGCGCCGCCTCTCGTATCACTGTCAAGTTTTGTAAGAATAATACCGGTTAGATCCAGTGCCTCATCAAATGCTTTTGCCGTATTCACGGCATCTTGGCCGGTCATGGCATCTATACATAATAATATTTCTATAGGGTCTGTAATTTTAGCGATGTCAGATATTTCGGACATCATTTCTTCGTCAATGCTCATTCGTCCGGCTGTGTCGATTATTAAAACGTCAGCAAATTGCGCTTTTGCTTCTTTTAAAGCTTTGGATGCAATTTCCTGAGGTTTAGAGTCCGTATAAAAAACGGGAATATCTATTTGAGCACCGAGCGTCTGCAGTTGTTTTAATGCGGCAGGACGATAGGTATCGCAGGCTGCCAGCATAACTTTTTTATTTTGTTTTCTAATGAGACTTGCGAGCTTGGCTGCTGATGTTGTTTTTCCGCTTCCCTGAATCCCTGCCATTAAAATGACGGTAAGACCGTGGCTGCTGTAGTTAAGCTTGCTGTCTTGGCCGCTTAATATATCAATCATCTCATCCCGAACAATTTTTATATATTGCTGGGAGGGAGTGAGGCTTTTCATAACTTCGTCGCCTAAAGCCCGCGCAGATATTTTATCCGTAAATTCTTTTACTACTTTATAGTTGACATCGGCTTCAAGCATAGCCAGCTTTATCTCTCTGCCGGCGGTTTTAATATCTGCTTCTGTAAGTTTTCCTTTTCGTTTTAGTTTGGAGAGGGAGTCTTGCAGTTTGCTTCCCAAATTGTCAAACATTAACATCGCCTCCTTTATTCATTGATAATCATATCAAGTAAGTTTTCGATTTTCTTTAGTATGTTTTTATCATGCCCATTGGCAGAAAGAGTTTGCGCAAGATCTTTTATTTCATTGATTGAGCCCTCTCGCATAGATTGCTTTTGGAGTAAATGAAGTGTGTTTTCGTATTTGCTAAGCAATGCTTCGCCTTTTTTTATGGCATCGTGTGCCGCTTGCCTTGAGATTTGATAAAGCTCAGCAATCTCTCCCAATGAATAGTCTTCTTCATAATACATTTTTAAAATTTCATTCTGCTTATCGGTCAAAAGTATTCCGTAATGATCGAGAAGCATTGAAATGCGTACGAATTCTTTCATAATCCACCATGACTGTAAAGTTTATTTGCTTTGTAAAGCAATATCACTTTACACCTAGGATATTTTAAATAATTATACTGAATTTGTCAATTGTTATTTTGAAAAACATGTAATAAAATGAATCCGATTGATATAATCTAATATATATGTTAAAATATCTTATCAATTTTAAACATAAAATAAGCACTTTAGCTATAGGGAGGTAGAATAATGATTTCAATCTATTATACCGAAAATGAAAAATTACATAAAAATGATACGATATTGCCCGATAGTTGGGTGCATTTAATCAGTCCCACTTCTGAGGAGATTGACTATGTCTGCGAGTCTTTAAATATAGATATTGATTTTTTGAAGGCATCGCTGGACGAAGAGGAAAGAGCGCGACTTGAGATTGAAGACGGTCATACAATGGTTATTTTTGATACGCCTATTGTCGAAGCGGATGGGGACGGATATGTATACAGCACGATTCCGGTGGGTGTTGCATTAACGGAAAATAATATTATTACAATATCTTTAAAAGACGTTCCTACGCTTAAATATTTTTATGATTTCAGAATGGTAAAATTTTCAACTAAAAAAAGAAACAGAATGTTTTTGCAGATATTATACAGAAATGCCGCATTGTTTCTAACATATTTGAAACAAATAGATAAAATGAGCACAAAAGTTGAGCAGGAGCTGCACAAATCGATGAAAAATAAAGAGTTGATTCAGATGCTTAAACTTGAGAAAAGCTTGGTTTATTTTGCAACATCATTAAAATCAAATGAAGTGGTTATGGAAAAGCTTTTAAGAGTGTCATTCATCAAAAAATATCCGGATGATTTGGATTTACTTGAAGACGTCATTATCGAAAATAAGCAAGCCATAGAAATGTGTAATATTTACAGGGATATTCTAAGCGGTACAATGGATGCATTTGCTTCGGTGATTTCAAACAATTTAAACATTGTAATGAAGCTTCTCACTTCTATTACGATCATTATTGCGATCCCGACACTTATCGCAAGCCTTTGGGGGATGAATGTAGCCGTTCCTTTTAAGAACAATGCTTATGGATTTATTATTGTGGCTGCAATTGCGCTGGTTTGTGCTATCGTAAGTATTTTTGTTATGATTCGTAAAAAGATGATGTGAATACAAATAATAAATAGAAATAAAAAAAGTGCAGGTGCTGCACTTTTTTTATTTAATAGGCTCTCGCCAAATATACCATGGTATCAGAATGCTTGCCGCAGCATATACATTTGCCGTCGTCTATGACTTCCTGTTCAAAAGGAATGCAGCGAATACTGGTACCGGTGAGTTCCTTTATCTTATCTTCACATTCTCGATCCCCGCACCACATTGCTTTAATAAAGCCGGGGTTTTCCTTGAGCTTTATCTGCATTTCTTCGATACTTTGCGCAGTATTCGTTTTTTGTTCTCTCATTTTCAATGCGCGTTGGTACATATTGTTTTGGATATCTTCCAAGGTTTGTTTTGCTACTGCATTTAAATTATCTAAACGAACATTAAATTTCTCGCCCGTATCTCGGCGCACCAAAACACACTGATTATTTTGAATATCTTTGGGTCCTATTTCTATACGAAGCGGTACGCCTTTCATTTCCCATTGACTGAATTTCCATCCGGGTGAATAGCTTTCGGAATCGTCCACTTTTACTTTATATTCTTTTAAGCGTTCTTTAAGTTCGTAAGCTTTGTCCAATACGCCTTCCTTGTGCTGAGCAATAGGAACGATGATGATCTGCACCGGAGCGATTTTGGGTGGCAGCCTAAGCCCGCTGTTGTCTCCGTGAACCATAATAACAGCGCCGATCAATCTGGTGGAAATACCCCATGAGGTGTGATAAGGATAAGAGCGCTGACCCTCTCGGTCAGTATACATAATATCAAACGCTTTTGTAAAATGCTGACCCAAATTATGGCTCGTTCCGGATTGAAGAGCTTGTCCGTCATGCATGAGCGCTTCCATCGTATATGTTGCATGTGCACCGGCAAATTTTTCTTTCTCACTTTTCTGACCTGTAACCATGGGAATTGCCATATATTCCTCAGCAACTTTTTTGTAGATATTCAGCATCTGCATTGTCTCGGTTTGTGCTTCTTCTTCGCTTTCGTGCAAGGTGTGTCCTTCCTGCCATAAAAATTCGGAAGTGCGCAGAAAAGGTCTTGTTGTTTTTTCCCATCGTACAACACTGCACCACTGATTGTATAAAAAGGGAAGCTGTCTCCATGTTTGCAGCCATTTTGAATACATGCTGCATATAATAGTCTCTGAAGTGGGGCGTATACATAATTTTTCCGCAAGCTCCGAACCGCCGCCATGGGTGACCCAGGCGACTTCCGGAGCAAAGCCTTCAACATGTTCGGCTTCTTTTTTCAGTAAGCTCTCAGGGATAAGAAGAGGGAAATACATATTTTCATGTCCTGTCTGCTTGAATAATTTATCATATTCATTTTTGATATTTTCCCATATGGCAAACCCATACGGGCGTATGACCATAAATCCCTTGACCGGAGAATAATCCGCAAGCTCTGTTTTCATAATCACATCTGTATACCATCTTGCGAAATCTTCTTCCATATTTGTGATTGCTTCGATATTCTGTTGCTTCTCTTTTGCCATGTAGCATTCTCCTAATTCATTGTCTTTAATTTATTTGTTTTTTTGTCTTGATTTTATTATTATAATACATACTGCAAGAACTATAAACACTGCGCCGATAATAATGACGGCAGTGAGCGGAAAGGTCGAAAGGCTGACAGGATCATAGGAAAATTCCAGTTGTGTTCCGTCATCTGTTGTACATTTCACTTTTAAAGTAATATTTTTATCGTCTGCATAGTTTTGATCAGATAATTGTATTGTTTGTTTATCACCGATGATAAGGGAATCAAGTGTTTCAAGTAAAGCACTGTTTCTCGCATCGATGATTTCTATATTACTTAAGTTAGCATTTCCGTCGTTGAGCAGGATTACATCAAAACTGACATTCTCTTTATCTTTAGAGTCAATATTTTCGATTAAAAGCATGGCGCTTGGTTCATTTTTTCGTTCAATTTCAAAGATTTGTTTTGATAATATGAAAGAATTTGCAGTATTTTTCCCATCTTGTATAGTCAAGCTCGCGCTTGGTGCACTGATGAAATCATTTGTAAATTTACCGGTTGCCGCAAAGGTGAATTCTTCGCCTGTAGCGATGCTTTCTGCAGTATAGATTTCTCCCAAAATACCGTCTGTTATTACCACGTCTGTTAGTTCATAGCCACTGACGTTCTTGGCGGAATATGAGATTGTTGTATCTGTGTAGAAGGGTAGCTTATCTGTATCGATGCTTCGCTGTATCTCCAGACTTGGAGGCACAGACGAGATCGTTAGATCTGTTGTTGCTTTAAAAGGGGTGCTGCTGTCAGCCACATAGGCGTAAATTGCGAACGAATATTGCTCATCGGGCTCAATAGTCATATTTTCCGTAGAAGAGTTTGCGGCACCCGGTTCAACCGCACCTATATCAATGATAGGCTCTTCTGAGGCTTTGCCTTGATCGTCAAGCAGGTATATAAAAGCTGTGATGACTTCATAGTCTGTGTTATTTTGAAAGTCAAAAGTGATGTCCATTTTTTCTGCAGTTTCGATATACGTTTTTGCAGGAGTTATGTCTAAAGTCAGTTTACTCTCAATCGGTGAATCTATAACTTTTCCTGTAACCTTGACTGTCGGGAGCTCTGACCGCACGTTTTCGCCTGTCATGGCGTTCGTATATTCTAAAATAACATATGAGTTGATGGAGCCTGCCGGAACAGAGATATCTTTATGAAAGCGCTTGCTTTGACCTTCTTTTAAATCGCCAATCTTTTCAAGCAAGCCATAGACTGAATCATAAATTTTGATATCATTGGCTCTCACGCCTGAAGATAAGATTACTTTTCCACCGAAAAAAACAGGGAAATCGCTGATGCCGACAGGATCTGCATCTGTGGTATAAGTTACGGTAAATTGCGGGGAATAAAGCTCTATCGTACTGCTTGATGAAGAATATTCAATCCATTCATTGTCCAGCTTATACATGAGTTTGCAGGCAATCGTGATGTATTTGCCATATGTAGACTTCATTGTAACAGATGTGCCTGTCACTTTTGCTGTCGAGTTTTGATTAACGGTTGCGTTTAATGTTTTGTCTTCTATAATGCTTCCATTGGATGTCGTTATTCTTTCATAAATCGCTATTTCTATAGAACCTGTATATGCGGAGGAGTTTTTAATGCTGTATGTCTGAGTAAATACACTGTCCTCACTTACGGTGTAGATATCATCTATTGTTTTACCTTGGCCGCTGCTTACAACTTGCGCCGTGCTTAGAGTCAGTTTCACATTATCCTGTGTGAGTAGTTCGTCTTCCGCTGATATAAATGTCATATTAAAAAGTAAGAATGTGGTTATAAATAATAACGATAAGATCGGTTTAATACTTCTTTTAATCATAGGAACCTCTCTATATTTGGTAATTACTTCAAAGTATATTATAATCAAATTATAAAAAAAAGAAAATAAAAAAGACAGCAAGCTGTCTTTTTTTGTAAATCGATTTGCTAACATCTTTGCTGAGGCGGGAAAAATTCCGGGAATGGAGTAACATTTTCATCCATGAATGTATCGCAGAATTCGATATTACTTGGTATTTCATCACATTCAGGCGGAATATCACAAAAACCATAAGTAGGAATTTTAAGTTGTACTTCACTGACAACTTTTACAATTAAGAATACACCGATGCTGAGTTGTATTGCTTCTCTATTATCTACGAGATTACTATATCCCACTTCCGCGAAGCTTTCTACATAAGGTTCAAAACGACCTTGTCTTAAATATTCGGCCGGAGCGTAGACAACAACTTCTACCGGGAAACGTATTTTGTTATCGCATTGCATTGTTCCGTTTACAAGTAGTTTGGCGGGAAGTCTGAAAATTTCTCCGTCACATTTTCTTTTGACAACTACATAAACAGGAATTGCTGCGACAAATCGCATCAACGCATAATTTTCATTAATCTCTTGGAAAAACGGATAATCTCCCCAATGTTCTACTTGTGCTTTGCCGAATTCGGCATGTAAAAATTTATAATCATCGGCTGTACCTGTTGGGAAGTTTACGCAAAATAATGCTCGCTCCAAACAATCGCGCTTTGAACATGCGTCGTAAACTTTATTTACAATTAAACAATCAACTTCCATACAGCAATTGTTTACTTCAATTTTCTCATCCAAATGCTTTATCCTCCTTTATTTATTTCTATGGTTATTATATGAGGCAGCAATTGAAGTGTGCGGGATATTTATGGAGTTTGCTAAATTTATTCGAGCATAAAAAATCCAGCATTGTGCTGGATTTTATCGCAATATATTTTTATTCCTGAATTAATCTTTTTCTTAGTTTTACAAGTTCTATTTGGCTTTCGAGAAGTCGCTCTTCCATTGACTCATATTCATGTTTCATTTTTTCGTTTTCGGTTCGTATTTCCGTGAGCCGGGTTTTATAGCCTGCTATGATTGCGTTGGCACGGTTGAGTTCTTCGCTTGTGCGCTTGACTTCTTCCTGATATTGCTCAAATTTTTTCATATCATTTTGATTTTTCACCAGATTCATATTTTCGATATCGATGACTTTTTCTTCTTTTTTGGTCTGATATGTAGCCGGGGGGGAAGCAGGTGTGCTTGCAAGTTTTTTCTGAAGATTCAAAAAAGCTTTCTGGGTATCTAAAATTTCTTCACTTAAATTCATACATGTCAGAATTAATGCTACATAATTGCTGATATAAGGATTTTTCTTTTTAGTATCATTTAAAATATATTCAAGATAATTAACGGTGTCTTCGATTTTTACGGTATCATTTGTACTTGTTAAAAATGAATATTCGGAACCTAATATTTTCACGCTTACTTTGTTTTTTTTATCCATATACTAAAAATGATCCTTTCCTGCAAAATATTACAAGATTATACGTATTCAAAATATATTATATATGAACAAAATTAAAATTACAAATAATTATTTTCGGTTCAACATAAAATAAAGTCAAAAATTATAAGAGGATAAATGGCTCAATATCATAAAATTAATTTAAGGAATAATCATACAGCTATTGTGTTTGTTCAAAAGAACTTGTATTATTATACTACTGATAAAATTGAAGCATAATTGATTTTTTGAGGTGTAAAATGGATTATATCAAAAAAGCTGAATTAATAGCTCAGTGGGCTGAAGAAAAAAACGCGGAAGATATCAATATTATTGATGTTACGGCGCTGACATCGATTACAGATGTATTTGTGTTTTTAAGCGCTTCAAACGAACGCCAGCTGGATGCTATAACAGAGCATATTTACTTACAGTCAAAAGAAAACGGAATGGATATACCCATCATTGAAGGCAAAAAAGAAAGCCGATGGATACTGCTTGATTTCGGCGATGTGGTCGTGCATGTTTTTCATAAAGAAGAGAGAAGTTATTACGATATTGAAAAGCTGTGGGCTGACGGTAAATTTATACTTTTGCCCAGCAGAGATGAACACTAAATTAAAAATAAAAAGCCGCAGTTCGGCGGCTTTTTATTTAGTATGCTTTTTGAGCCATTGTTCAGCATAGGCACAAGATGCGGTGATATTTTTATTTTGACTTTTTAGATATTTCACGGCAGCTTCTGTCAACTTAGATGCCATGCCATGACCCCGGAGTGACTCATGGACAAAAGTGCGGCAGATATTCACAGTATTTTCATCTACGGGGTTCATTTCAATCTCGGCAAGCAGTCTGCCTTCTTCATTTTCTAAATAAATGCGGTCCGGTTCATAAATAAAATCCATCTTATCTCCTGCGTATTATGCGTAGATCTTGATTCCTGTTGAACTCATAACGTCTAAAGCATTTTTGTGCATGCCTTCATCAAAGCTGGCGCATGCCAGAGAGTCTACAGCAATGGAGCTGTCAAAAAAACGTGACTGCAGAATGAATGCGTTGGCAATCACGCATATATTGGTCACAACCCCGCACAGTTCCATTTCTTCTATGGATGATTTTTCCTGCACCGATTCAATAAAATCAGGCAGCATTGCAGTGCCGTAGGTGGACTTATTAATAAAATGAATATGCTTGTTTTCTAAAGTCTCAAATTCTCTTACCTTGCCGTATAAATGCCAGCCTTCTTCATTTAACCGACAATGTACGGGGAAGAGTGAGCCCTCCCGGCTGTTTTTATAGCTGTCATCATGCGTATCCATGGTAAAGAATATATGAGAGTTGTTTTCTAAATACATTTGAATTTTATCATAAATAGCATTTTCTATTTGCTTTGCGCCCACAAATCCCATAGAGCCTGTTACAAAATCGTTTTGATAATCAACAACAATAAGTATTTTTGACATTGGATCCTCCTCTTCCATCTTCATAAAGAGATACTCTATACTGCTAATGAATCGGCGTTTTTGGTGTTAGTATCGACAAATAAATGGAAAAATATTTTGTATAAATTAACGGCATTAACTGAAAATGCATTTGTATTAATATAGTTAGTATAATGATACAGCATAACTTGAGAAGAAAACAAGTAGCGAATAATTTTAATCAGTAAATAAATCGGAACAAGTAAAGCAAGACCTATCACACTTATGCTTAAAAGAAAGACAACGAGGATGACACATACGATACTTATTAAATTACTGAAAAAGAAAACAGACAAATTTATTTTATAGTTGTTTTTTATTAAAAGAAATGAATACTTAAGTGCTTTTGCAATTTTTATATCATATAACAAAGTCAGCATTTGCGCAAGCTGAAAGAAGGAGGCAAGACCAATGGTAACCAGCAGCCCGATTATACTGACAGAGGAAAAAATAATCAAACTTTTACGGCTGATTAAAAGACTGTCTCCAAGCAGTTTGATCGACATATCTTTAAAATAAAAATATGGTTGAGCAGACAGATACGCAATGTAGAATGTAAGGAAAATAAACATTGCAAGCAAAATAAATATGCTCAAGTTGACCAGCAATGTTTTCGGAAGCCGCCTAAAAGAAAAACGCATGATTTCATTATATGATAAAAAATGACGATCATTATAATAATTAAAAGATAATGTAACAAAAATATTTTTTATAAACACCATTAAACATGAAATGATGCAGTAAATGAGTATACAAAATAATAATGTTGAAAGCATCCATGATTTGGGAATATCTTCTAAAGGCTGTGTTCCCAGTAATGTAAGTAAATATTTTATCGTTGGAATAAACCATGAAAACAGCATCATAAAAATTAGGCTCGTAATAATCGAAGTTAATACTCCTAAGATAATAAACGTTTCTTTTTTTTGTTTGTTTAAGATAGCAAAGCTGTTTATAAAAAATGATTTAATAAGTGTAAAGGATGGAAAAGAGTGTTCTTTATGTAATGTCAGCAATGTATTCATTTTAGATGCCTCTCGAAAAAAAATCTGCAGTAAAGTATATGAACAATTATATCACAAAATGTATATTTAAATGGATTAAAAAATTTTATTTTTAAATTTTAATAATAGTAGCGCCTTGCAAAATTAATACAGGAATCCACATGAGAAATCGCAGCGTTTTGCGCCACTTCGGGGATGCCCGATTCTATACCGTTACAGATTGCCAGATGCTGATATGCAATAGATGTTATAGACTTTATTTGCGGGGCCTTATCCAAATACAGTCTTGTCTTGGCAGAATGGTAGCGTACGATTTTTTCAATGTCTTCGTACATTTTAATCAAAAATCTGTTATTTGATGAAAGTATGATCATTTTATGAAAGGGTACGTCCAGCTCATCGAGTTCATCAAAATTTTTAGTATGAAATAATTTTTCAAATTTAGTCGCATATTCTTTAAGAGACTTGATATCGATCAGGCTGTTTTGCTGTGCGCAAAGATATGTTGCACTGCCCTCTAAAATACGCCTGACATAGAATAAATCTTCAATATCCGTGTTCGACATAGAAAATACGTAGTAGCCGCTTTTATCGTCACGGTTTTGCAGCAGCCCTTCCTGTTTTAAAAGACGGAAGGCTTCTTTTACGGGCGTGCGGCTTATTTTTAATTCTTTGGCAATCTGAGCGCTGTTTAATTTTGTTCCCGGGAGGATTTCAAGAGAGATGATCTCGTCTTCGAGCATTTTATGTACGATCTTGTTAAGCTGCTCAAAAGGGTTTTTGCGAAGATATTCAATAAAACTTTCACGATTCATGGTATCCACACTCCTAAAATGTAATATAACATAGGATAAAATATTTGGCAAAATATTTTATCGGTATTTATTATGAAAAATTATCTTTAAATGAAAATGTTTGCAAAAAACGGACTTTTTTAAGTCCGTTTTTTGCAAGTTAGGCAGAAGTAGGCTTTTAGAAAAGATGAAAAAAAAGCAAATTTTGTATTTAGGATAAAGTTTGGAGCAATAAAAAGGGGGAGGTTATAATCTTGATTACAGACGAATACATTTTATTAGAACAGGACTTGTCTACATATTATTAAGTCATTAAAGGAGAACAATTTGCATGTCGTGGAAAGAGAGTTACAAAGATAAAATCATTACAGTAAAAGAAGCCGCGAAAAAGATAGATCCGGGTGATGTGATTGCCACAAGCTTAGTTACAGGCATTCCATATTCTATACTCGATAGTCTCTATGATGAGAAAGAGAAGCTGAGCAATGTACGTATAGATATGGGCTTTGGCGTGCGGGCGATGCGTATATTTCTACCGGATTGCAAAGGCAGAGTGGATGTGCGCAGCTTGTTTTTAGGCCCGATCGAGCGGGAATTTATAAAGAGAGGGTCCGGCATAGAAGCGCAACTGATCCACCTCAGCAACACTACCCAGGACAGAGTGCAAACGCATCCGGCCAATGTGGTCATGCTGGTAGGCACGCCTCCCGATAAGGATGGGTATATAAGCCTCGGAATGAGCCCGCTGGATGTGAAACTCATACATAATGCGCAAAAAGTGATCATTCAAGTGAACGAAAATGTGCCGTATATAAAAGGCGTTGACACAATGGTACATATGAATGACGTGTCGTATTTAGTGGATTTAACGGAAGAATTATATACAGTGCCTGCTGCAAATCCAACGGAAATTGATACAAAAATAGCGGAGTACATTGCAGAGGAAGTGCCAAACGGCGCATGTATACAACTGGGCATAGGGGGTATCGGTACGGCTGTGGGCTCATTTTTGAATACCAAGAAGGATTTAGGTATCCACAGTGAAATGTTCGTGGAATCGATGGTGGATTTAATTGAATGCGGTGCGGTGAATAACAGCAAAAAAAATATCGCAAAAGAAATTTCCCTGATAGGGTTTGCGCTTGGAAGCAAAAGAATGACAGATTTTTTAAATAACAATGATTTAGTTGAAACGCGTCCTTTCGACTGGCTTAACAGTCCGTATGTGATTGGGCAAAACGACCGGGTTGTATCTATCAACAGTGCGCTTGCCATTGATCTTACAGGGCAGGTATGTGCGGAGTCTGTAGGCCTTCGTCAATACAGCGGCACAGGTGGACAACTTGATTTCGTGCGTGGAGCCGCGGCGAGTAAAGGCGGGATGTCTTTTATAGCGATGCCGTCTACCAGAGTTGATAAGCAAGGCAAGATGCATTCAAAAATTTCACTGGCTCTGCCGCTTGGCTCTGCTGTGACAACGCCTCGCGCAGATGTGCAGTATATCGTAACGGAATACGGTATCGCGGATTTAAAACATGAATCGATAGAAAACCGCGTTAAAAGAATGATCGCCATTGCGCATCCGGATTTCAGAGACTCTCTGAGCTATGAGGCAAAGCAGGCAGGACTTATTTAAATAAAAAAGTTTAATAAATATATAGGAGGAATACATATGAAAAAAATCGCAGTAGTCGGTGCGGGAGCAATGGGGTGTGTGATCGGGGCATATCTGAAAAAAGGAGGAGCTGATGTAACACTGATCGATCCGTATAAGGCGCATATGGACAACATAGCCGGCAGCGGGCTTATTCTCAACAGTGCAAAGAGCAGGGAAGTTGTGAAAATGAACACGGCTTGCAGCGCGCAGGGACTGGATCCTTACGATATTGTCATCATTATGGTCAAAGGCACGCTTACCGAAGTGGCGCTTGAAGGCGCAAAATGCATCATAGGCAGCAATACGTATGTGTGCACATTCCAAAACGGCATAGGCAATGTGGAGCTCATAGCAAAGCAAGTCTCGCAGGATAAAATCCTCTACGGATGCCTCAATATGGCAAGTATACTCAAAGCGCCGGGAGAGGTATACGGGAATTTATTCGACGAGGTGAATATTTATATCGGCAGTGTTGTCAAAGAAAAAGAACAAAGACAAGCCGGTGAATTGCTGGCTCAAACATTTACGGCCGGAGGAGCCGTGGCCAAGTATGTCGATAATATCGATGAAAAAGTATGGAGCAAAGCCATGGTCAATATTGTCGTGAATGCGGCATGCGGGCTTGTGAGACTAAATGGTCAGCAGGCGGCAAAGAACGTAAATTTTTCTCTGCTTGTTACCGATCTTGTCAAAGAGGCGCTTGAAGTGGCAAAAGCAAAAGGCATTGATGGACTCGATTTCACGACCTTTATGACAAAAACAATTCCTGCAGCACGTCAGTCGGCGGGAGATCATTATCCGTCGATGGCCCAGGATATGATGATGACAAAAAAGAAGACGGAAATTGAATTTTTAAACGGTGCAGTCGAGCGCATGGGCAAAGAGCTTAAAATCCCTACCCCGGTGAATACCACCATTGCAAGGCTTGTGCGTACCATAGAATCAAATTATGACAAGCAATATTATCCGCTTGCCGTTGCAAAAGAGAGCATATAAAAAAAGGAGGACTTAGAGTGAACAAAGTGGATATAGTGGCAAAATACTGTAAAGGATGCGGGTACTGCATTCATTTTTGCCCGAAAAATATATTGAAAATGGGAAATGAAAGAAACCAAAAAGGACATTTCTTTCCTTATATAGAAGAAATGGAAAAATGCATCGGCTGTCAAAGCTGTGCGATCGTGTGCCCTGAAGGCGCAATAGAACTCTATAAGGGGGTGGAAGCAAATGGCTAAGCAATTTATGAAAGGCTGTGAAGCAGTTGCGGAAGCTGCAGTTTTAGCAGGGTGCAGGTTTTTTGCGGGGTATCCTATCACGCCGCAAAATGAAATCCCCGAATACATGTCTTCTCGGCTTCCACAGGTCGGCGGAACATTTATTCAGGGCGAAAGTGAAGTCGCATCCGTAAATATGGTATACGGAGCGGCTTCGACCGGAGTGCGGGCAATGACCTCCTCATCAAGCCCGGGAATCAGTCTGAAGACGGAAGGCATTTCTTATTTATCGGGGGCAAAGCTGCCTGCGCTCATTGTAAATGTGAGCAGAGGCGGGCCCGGGCTTGGATCTATTCAGCCTGCGCAGTCCGATTATCTTCAAGCCACCAAAGCACTCGGGCATGGAGGATTTCGGGTAATGGTCTTTGCCCCAAGCACACTTCAGGAAGCCGTTAATCTCACTTATGAAGCGTTTGAATACGCCGAGAGGGACAGAAACCCCGTGCTCATTTTAATGGACGGATGCCTGGGATCTATTATGGAAATGGTAGACCTGCCGTCGATGAGGGAGATAAGCGATAAAAACACTGCAAGCTGGAAAGTGGGCTACAACGGTCAAAAACGAGGCGCGCGCATGATCACATCCATTTATCCCGAAGCAGGGCTTGAAGCCAACAACAAAGCAAGAAGGGAACTGTTTAAAAGCTGGGAAGCAAATGATGTGAAAGTGGAAAAATATATGCTCGATGATGCCGAATATGTTGTCGTGGCTTACGGCATCGCCGCAAGAGTTGCAAAACAGGCAATTATGCAGTTGCGCAGCGAAGGCTGTAAAATCGGGCTTATTCGCCCTGTTACATTGCTTCCCTTCCCGAAACAGAGTTTGCAGAAACTAAATTACGATCAAGTAAAAGCCGTTATCGATATCGAAATGACGATCCCGGCGCAAATGCACGATGATATTGCTCTGGAAGTCATGGGGCGCGCACCGATATATACCTATGGGCGTTCGGGAGGGATCCTGCTCGATGATGACGGCGTGCTGGATGCGATCAAGAAAATAATAGGAGGGAATGCATAATGGAAAAAACATATTCAAGACCAACATGTATTGTTCCGATGCAAAGCGGATACTGCCCCGGATGCTTGCATTCCACAGCCACAAAAATCATTGCGGAAGTGATCGAAGAGCTCAATCAGCAGAATAATGTTATTACGGTGCTTCCCGTAGGGTGTTCTTCAATGGGGCTTTTGTATTGGAAAATAGATATGGTTGGGGCGGCACACGGCAGAGCGCCTGCTGTGGCAACGGGAATCAAACGAAGCAGGCCCGACAGTCTTGTCTTTACATATCAGGGAGACGGGGACCTTGCGGCCATAGGGCTTGCCGAGATCATGTCTGCGGCAAACAGAGGGGAAAAGTTTACGGTCATTTTCGCCAATAATTCCACATATGGCATGACAGGCGGACAGATGGCGCCCACAACACTGGTCAATCAAAAGACAACAACATCCAAAACAGGCAGAGACCCGGAAACAGCGGGTTATCCCATTAAAATGTGCGAGATCATAAAAGAGCTCACGGCACCCGTGTTTGTTGCCAGATATGCTTTGAATAATCCGCAGAATATCAGAAAGGCAAAACAGGGCATTAAAAAAGCATTTTTATGTCAGATGGAAGGCAAAGGCTTTTCCTTTGTGGAGCTGCTTACCAACTGTCCCACAAACTGGGGACTAAACCCTATAGGAAGCCTTAAACATATGGAACAAATGACGATTCCATATTATCCGTTACAAGTCTTTAAGGATGTGGAGGTGAGCAAGGCATGAAATATACACTCATTATAGCAGGTTCAGGCGGTCAGGGTGTGATGAGCATAGGCATCACTTTTGCGCAGAGTGCAACGGAAGGAGGCAAATATGCTTCATTTATGCCCACATACGGCCCTGAGCAAAGGGGAGGCAGCGCAAAATGCACTGTTATCATAAGCGATGAAGAGATCATCTCTCCGCTGCCCAAAAAATGTAAAATCTTTATTGCGATGAATGAGCAGTCATATAAAAAATTTATCGGCGAACTTGAAGAAGGGGGTATTCTTATACTCAATTCTTCACGTGTAATCTCAGAGGTAAAGCGCACGGATATTAAAACGATCAGCATTGCTGCGGACGATATCGCCGTAGAGCTTGGAGACAAACGCATATCCAACATCATCTTAATCGGTACGTTGATAGGCTATACGAATATATTGGAGCCAAGTGTGTTTTTGCATAGCATAGAAAAGAAATTTGCCAAAAAATCACCTGAGATTGTGCGGATCAATAAAGCGGCGCTCGAAAAAGGTCTCGAGCTCGGAAAAGCCGTGAGTAAATAATACATATTTTTAAAGAAATTAAATAGTGGTGAACTATTTAAATAGTAAGGAGGATAAATATGAGTAAGTATTCATTCGAAACAACAGTCGGCGAAATGCTGGACACTCCGGAAGTACGAGCGATTTTGGAAGAAGTATGCCCGCAGGTTTTGGAGCACCCCCTGCTTGAAGTGGGCAGAACATTTAAATTTGTGGATGCGCTTCCGTATGTGCAGGATATGCTCGATGACGACACAGTCGAAGAATTCAGAAAACGACTGGAAGCTCTTTAATTACTTGTATATTTAAAAGGAGCAGTATGCTCCTTTTAAAGCGCTTAAAAACAAATAAAGGAGGAGATAAAACTTGGCTAGAGAAAAAATTATAAGTATCGATACGGCAAAGAAGATCGCACGAGATACGCTTGAATCTTTCGGCATGGACGAGGCGGCGGCAAAACGCGGTGCGGATGTGCTCATCGCATCCGACATACGGGGTGTGGCCTCTCATGGATTGCCGAGGCTGGCAATGTACGAAAAAGACATCACAAACGGGCTCATCAATCTAAAACCAAATGTGCGTATCACAAATGAGACGGCGAGTACGGCGGCGTTTGACTGTGATTATGGATGCGGCATCACAGTCGCTCCGCTGGTGATGGAAAAAGCCGTTGAAATGGCAAAGAAAACAGGCATTGGCCTTGCCGCGGCAAAAGGCGGCAATCATTTTGGCATTGCGGGATACTATTCGCTTATGGCTGTAAATGAAGGATTAATCGGTTATGCAGCGTCAGGTTCGACACAACTCATGGCACCTACCGGTGGCATTGAAGCTGTGATCGGAAACGGCCCTAACAGCTGGGCTTTTCCGCCGGGCAAAAAAACGCCGCCCATCATGTATGACATGGCATGCAGCACCGTAGCCGGAGGCAAGATCGAAATGGCAATACGTGCGGGCAAAAAAATCCCCGTCGGCTGGATACAAGATGAAAACGGCAACGACACGACCGACCCCTTTGATGGTTTTAAAGACAGAAACCCGTTAAAAGGAATCCTCACAGGCACACTCCTTCCGCTTGGCGGCGTAAAGGGATACTGCATGAGCGTGGCTATTGAGATGATATCGGCGTTAATGACAGGCGGGGAAACGGGCGGAAGCGGAAAAGGGCTGGGATATTTCATGCTCGCTATCGATATCAATAAATTCAGGCCGTTTGAAGAGTATCAAAATGATGTCGATGCCTATTATATGAAGATAAAAAGTTCAAAGAAAAAAGCGGATGTGGAAGAGATATTCCTTCCCGGAGAAATTGAGTACAACTATACGGTAAGGCGCATGGAGGAAAACATCGTGCCCGTGGATATGGTTGTGCAGAATGATTTAAAGAACCTTGCCATAAAATACAACAGGCTGCCGCAGGGCGCAAAAATAGATGATTTCTTTGCGCTCTATGAGCAGACCGAGACAGTCTGAAAAGAGTTTGAGTAATTGTAAGAGGGTAAAAAAAAGAGCCGAAAGGGCTCTTTTTTTATATGTGTACCGTTTTTGTACCAAATATGACAAAACAGAAGAATTATTGCAGAAAAATAATTGTAATTGTTTAAATTGGTGATATGATGTATTTATAATTGTTATTAAAATGATCGTATAAAAATAATATAGAAAATTAAGGGGTATTGTCATGGCAGAAAAAATAAATAAGAATGAAAATATATCCATTGGCATTGATTTGGGTGTTGCAGATATTGGATGGAGCGTAATTGATTTAGCGAAAAAAGAAGTTATTGATCGCGGAGTCAGTTTTTTTTCTCAAGCAGAAAAGGCAGTGGATAGAAGAAATTTCCGCAATATCAGAAGACGGATAAAAAGAAAAAATCATCGCATTGAAAGGCTGTATAAATTATTTCAAGCAAATAATATTTATTATGAAAACACAATTGATTCTAAGTTATTGGAAAAGAGAATACGAGCAATAAAAAGTGGCGAAAAATTAGAGATGCAGGATATTATCAATATCATTATATATTTTGCGCGTCACAGAGGGTATATACCCTTTGGAGATGAGGAAAGAGTAAATGAATTTGTGACAGAGCTAAGAGATAAAGGATATATGCCGTGCGAAATACAAAAGGAGTTGCTGAATACATATGGTCAGTATAGAGGAGCAGCATACACAATAACGCATAAGGACTATATACAGGAATTGAAAACTTTATTTGGAAATCAAAAAAGATATTATCCACAAGTTTTAACTGACAATTTTTTAAATGATGTTATACAAATATTAGATTCTAAAAGACAATTTTGGGAAGGACCAGGTGCTCCGCGTTTAAACGCACTTACAAAGTATGGAAGATATAAAGTAAAAGAAGATATTGAAAAGTATGAACTTGATAATAATTATAATAAATATTTATATGAAAATCTTGTAGGCAACTGTAAGATTTATATCGGAGAAAAGAAAGTTAACAGCAGTAATTTTTATGCCGAATACTTTAATTTTTATAATGACTTAACAAACCTAAAATTTTCTGTTGATGAAATGAACAATGAAAATCTAAGTTATTTTGAAAAAATTGATAACACTACCTATAAATTAAAAACTTTTGCAATAGAAGAATTAAAAGAGGAGATTTTAAACTCAGTAAAACAAATAAAACCGCTGATAAGAAAAAAATTCAAAGTAAATGTAATCATTGGTGAAAAAACTGTTGGGTCTGAATCTATATCAACTTTTAAAACATACCGGAGCATAAAAAAAGTTATAAATAATGAGCAGTTATTCGAGGAATTAACAGAAAATATTGATGTATATAATACAGCTATTGAGATTATTAATATTTCACCTGATGAGAATACAAGATTTGATATGCTTGAAACCAAACTTCCGCATTTAAGCTATGAATTATTAAATATTCTAAAAACCAAAGAAATAAAATCAAAGATTGAAAATAAATATCAAAATTTTTCAGAGAAAGCAATAAAGAAATATCTTTCATTAATGAAACAGTATAACAAAAATTCATCTTATATTGAAAGAACTTACCCGCATGAAATAAATGCTGACACAGAACAATATAAAATTGAACATTATATAAATCAGAACATTGAAGCAGGTGAATTAAAGTATATATCCACTAATTTTATTGACGATTTAGTAGCATCGCCTCAAACAAAAAAATCTTTGCGCAAGGCAATAACCGTGCTCAATAAGCTTTTCAGAAAATACGGTTATCCCGCGTATATTTGCATTGAAGCAACTACAAACATACTATCAAATGACCAAAAAAAGGAATATGAAAAAGCGACATTAGAAAATTTCAGAACCAGAGAAGAAGCAAGAAAAAAACTTGTTGATTTAGGATATGATTGTACGGATAACAATATCAATAAGTATTTATTATTAAAAGAAATGGATTTTAAATGCGCATATTGCAATGCCCCCATTAGTTTAAACAATTGTGAAATAGAGCATATCTTGCCAAAAAGCATCACAGGTGATGATTCATTTTCGAATAAAACTATATCATGCTATGATTGCAATCATAATAAAGGGCAGAGAACACCGCTTGCTTACCTTACTTCAATTAATCAATACGAAGAATTTGAAAAACGAATCAAAGCAAATAAAAATATTAGCAACGCTAAAAAAGGCTATCTCTTATTTACCGGTGAATTAATAAAATATGAAAAAAGATTTAAAAACAGAAATCTAAACGATACAGCTTATGCCACAAACGAATTAGCCAATCAATTAAAGTTGTTTTTAAAAGCTTATGAAAATAACAATGAAGAACAATTAGATTTAAAAATAATTAAAATACCTGGTAAATTAACCGCAATTATCAGAAATAGAAATGGTGTTGAAAAGGATAGGGATAAAGGCTTCCATCATGCCGTTGATGCAGGGGTTATTGCTTCCATAATCTTGCTTCCGATTGGCCGATTGATGGCATTAATACAAAATAATCCCGACAAATACTGGCTGAGTAATATAGTAAGCGAAAACAGGGATCAGCTTTTCGATATGCTTAATCTGCCGAGTAAAATCAGAGATTCGCTAAAAGAAGCTTCATTTGAAAATACTAGATGTTCTATGGAGGTTAAAAAAAATCCGCAAGGTAAGTTGTATGATGCAAATGTACAAAAAGTTATCAAAAACAAAAAAGACAATCAATATTATAAAATTAGTGAAATTCCAAATATTTATGTAAACACATCATCGGAAAATAATTCTGCGGATAATAATGAAATAAAAAAAACAATAGATAATATAAAAAAAGTGTTTCATGATAACACCAAAGAACTCTTATGCAAGAAAAACGATCCGCATCTATATAACAAGTTGCATGATATCTTAGAAAAATATTCATCTGGCGGTATAAATCCATTTGTGGCATACTGTCTGGAAAACAATGTAGCGGAAGGAGAGGTATTTAATTATAATATTCACGGAATAAGGAGGGATGACAAGACAAGCAGCCCTATTGTCAAAAAGTTAAGATATTTAAAAAAAGTAACGACACCATTTTTGCTTGAAAAGAAATCAATCAATAAAAAGGAAAATACTTTTTTAATGTATGACAGTCTTCAACAATATTGCTCAAGAGTATTTAAGCATAAAGAGACAGGGAAATTATATATAATGCCCATTTATAAAGTGTGCGTGGACTTTAAAACCAAGAAAGTGCTCCAAGACAGCAAGTATTATAAAACATTATATAATGAATTTATTGGTGTTGATAGAAATGAATTGGATTTTTATATGGATTTATTCAATAATGAATATATCAGATTTGTAAATAATGATGCCACAGTGCATGAGGGTTTTGTAGGTGATTTTCATAAAAATAATGCAAAAATTATAGTTAAAAATTGTATTAGCATTACTCAAAAAAAGACAATAGAAATAAAAAAAATTAATATGGATATTTTAGGGCTGTATAATCTAAATGTACCAAAATAAACTTGACAAGAAAAATTTTTACTTATACAATAAAAACGTTACATTAATCAGATTTTTCAGAGTTCCTTATTATTGTACGTGAATTCTGAACCCAAAGAAGCCCGAAAGGGCTTCTTTCCTTTTAACGGTGAAAATGAGCTGGCGAATAATCTATATTACAGATGCACAAAAAATAAGTCTTAATATCAATCATGTACAAGTCATTCATCAGGAGCAAAAATATCACATTAGTTTAGAAGAAATAGGTATAATCGTTATTGAAGATATGTTTTGCAATATTACCTGCAGATTGCTAAGTGAACTGGCAAAATCCGGCATATGCGTAATTGTTATGGGAGATAATCATCTTCCGGTAGGAGAAATGCAACCTCTGCAAAACAATGTCAGAAGCTCAAAAAGACTTCTCAATCAAATCAACTGGGATGATAAAATTAAAGAAGAAGTTTGGACAAAAATAATATCATATAAAATATTAAATCAAATCAATACTCTTTCAAAATTAAAGAAGATAAATAAATTAGATATAATAATCAATCTTTTTTCTACCATAACATTGGGAGACAAGACAAACAGGGAGGGAACTATAGCGAGGATATATTTCAAAGAGATGTTTGGAGAGAGTTTTGTGCGCTTTGAAGAAGATATCATCAACGCATGCTTGAATTTCAGTTATCATCTTGTGCGAACGTTGATAACAAAAGAAATCATCGGCAGAGGGTATAACACTCAGCTCGGATTGAATCACAAAAGTGAATACAATTATTTTAATTTAAGTGATGATTTGATTGAGATATACAGACCCATTGTGGATTACTTCGTTTATAATATTCTGCTCACAAAAAAAGATAGAAAGAATTACAGAATAGATAAAGAATTAAAAAAAGAGTTAATAGACATATTAAACAACAAGATCAGTATCTGCGGTAAACAATTTTCAATCTTGAATTCAGTCGCCGTATATGTCAATGACGTTCTTTCCTGTATAGAAAGCGGCAAGCTGCGTAATTTTTATTATCCTGTTTTGGAAAAATACTAAATGGATAGTGATTATAAAAAAGTGAGAATTTTAATAATGTATGACTTGCCAATGACAGAAAATATTGATGTGAAAGAATATAATAAATTCAGAAAAAATCTATTAACTTTAGGTTGCTATCGAATACAATATTCTATTTATGCCAAAATTTTAGGTAAAGAAGTAAACTATAATTCTTTTATAACAAAGCTCAAAAAAGTTTTGCCATCTTCGGGTGAAATACGAGTAATTAAAATCACAGAAAAACAATATGAAAATATGATTTTTTTGTCAGGTAGCAGAAACAATCATGAGAAAAAAGTTTCAAAAGAAAGCGTGGTGATTTTTTGATTAATATTCTATCAATAAAAGGCAATGAAATGATATGCACGAATTACAACAAACTTTTAATTTTAAATAAGCCGAATTATTTCAAACTATGGCAAAATTTATATTATGCAAGTCAGTATAGTGAACACGAATCTAAAGTTTTATTAAATAATCATAATTTGAATGTAAGAAACTTTTGTTTCATTACTTTAACAAATCTATCGGATATAATGCAATTTTTAAACGGAAGGAATAAATTAATTGAAGAATATGTGAAATATGTTCTAAAAGAAATGGATGAAAAAGATGCGTTAGAACTATTACTCAGTGAAAAATTAAATGTGTTGAATGAAAGATATTTTCATCACTATGGATTCATCAATTCAGAAATCAACATTGATAAAATATTAAAATCTCAAATTACATACAAAATAAAAATAGGTAAAATTGTAGATATTATCGTTGACGCTATTAAGAAAATGAAGGAAATGCAGTTTATAATATTTTATTCAAAAGAAATTGATGAGTTTATCGACACAGATATGCTTATAGACGAATTAAAGAAACAAGAAAAATGCATCATATGCGAGATCCTTTCAAGCAAATCTACGATTGAGAAACAAGGCAACATACTTATTATTGATAAAGAAATTGTAAATTATATGACTGATGAACTTATAAGTTTGATTTCAAAACGATTGGGGATAACAACTCGGGAAGAAGCGCAAAGCCTTCATACTGTTTTTCTAAATAACTTATCAATTATACTGAATGGGAAATTAATAGATACATTACTGCGCCAAAAAGATGAATTATACATTTTATGTGATTTAGCAAATAAAGACTTATTAACACAAAGCGTCTGTAACTACTTGAACAACTGAAAAATTGTTGATAAAATAGCTATAGGTTTTAAGGTGCTGGAAAATCTGATTAATGTAACACTCTAAAAAAAGAATTGCTGAAGAAAAATAGTTTTAAGGTGCTGGAAAATCTGATTAATGTAACACTAATGAGAGAATCAAAAAGCGACATAGAAGGTTTTAAGGTGCTGGAAAATCTGATTAATGTAACACTGCAAAAATTGTCCGTGCTACGGTTATGAAGTTTTAAGGTGCTGGAAAATCTGATTAATGTAACACGCTTCTGCTGTAAAACCTGTCATAAAACTAGTTTTAAGGTGCTGGAAAATCTGATTAATGTAACACTGCAATTATCGATGTATGTGAGTTTATAAAGTTTTAAGGTGCTGGAAAATCTGATTAATGTAACACTTAATCACTGCTGTTATATAGTTGGCTATGTTTTAAGGTACTGGAAAATCTGATTAATGTATTCTATCCCATTGCAAGCAGCAGTCCGATAACAGGCAAACCGAACAGCATAAACAGCGTGGAAATGGTGACAATGACCGCACCTTCCTTATCATCCTTGCCGCTCTCTTTGGCAAAAGCGGGAAGGAGCGCGGCAACGGGCATGGCAAACATGATCACGCCGGGTGCGATATAGATGAAGTTATCGGTAAAGAGCCGCAGTACAAAATACATGGCAGCGGGGAAAAGAAGTACTCTATATAAGGATACAAAGAGTACGTTTTTATTTTTGAGGATCGATTTAAAATCGACCTCGCATAGACAAAGCCCCACAAACAGCATAGAAAGCGGAAGCGTCATGCCGCCTACCAAAGAGACCGTTTTTAAAATAGGGTAAGGAAGTGTTATCTTCAAAAAATAGAATGCAAGCGCAATAATGAAAGCGATTGTGAAAGGCGGAAACATTTCTTTTAATGTCGGCCTTGTTCTTGTGCCGCGCAGCATATACATACCGAGCGGGAAAAAGGTGGCATAGTAGACGATGTTGAAGATAATGGCATAAATGACCGCGGATTTTCCGAGGATCATCGCAAGAATGGGAAATCCTAAAAACCCTACATTTGTGTAAAGCATACTGAAACTGTAGACGCCTTTTTGCTCTTGATCTATTTTCATTAATTTCGGGATCGCCATCGCAAGGATATACCCCGCAATGTAGGTGACAAGCGAGACGGAAAGGGTGATAAGCACATCTTTTGAGCTGAGCCTGTCGGTCGTTGACATGATCGCATCAACAAGCATGCAGGGCAGCGTGATATTGATCAGCATTTTTGAAAGAACGGGTTTATGTTCCTGCTTTAAAACGCCTGTTTTGCCTGCGATGAATCCTATAAGCGCCATAAAAAATAATATCAGAACCTGGTTGATAACGACCGAAAATTCTATCATACAAAGACTCCTCTGCAAGGGGTAGCTTGATTGATTTTATGATTTGTATTTTTTATTTCATTTTATTGATATAGCTTAAAATAAATTTAACAATGAATAGCGGCAGCCGCAATAATGCTGACGATAGAGCCCGTATTCACCTGAAAGCTCGATAGAACGTTTGTAACCATCCTTTTTCTTAAAATCCGAATACAGATAGTCTACGCCGTACTTGGCCGAAAGGCGTTCGCCGATTTCGTTGAGCTTCTGCGCGTTTTTATGGGGGCTTACCGATAAGGTGGTGGAAAAATAATCAAAGCCGCTCGACTTTGCAAGCTCCGCCGTTTTTCGCAGTCTGAATTCATAGCAGAGGAAACAGCGCTTTCCGCCTTCTCTATCTTCTTCGTGTCCATAGGTGATTTCTTCATAAGCCTCTGCTTCATAGGGGCCTTCAATAATTTTAACTGGCTTTGCGGTCGGGAAAATTGAGAGAAAACGCTTTTGTTCCCGTAATCTTATGATATACTCTTCAACCGGCTCGATATTGGGGTTATAATAAAAAACCGTGATATCAAAATAATCCGACAGGCGTTCCAGCACAGAGCTGCTGCACGGGGCACAGCAGCTGTGCAGCAGAAGCGTAGGCGTTTTATTGCTTTGAAGATTCTGCTGTATTATTTCTTCCATCTTATTTTGGTAATTTATATTCATACCACACACCTCTTAGGATTTTATTACTTTAGTATAAATGTCATAAGAGCATTCACGTCAAAAATAGATGCCAATCTGTGAAGATGGTTTTTATTGTATAAGATAAGAGATAAAAAACCAAGGCTTATTCTGTCAACGCGTTATTATTTTTCTTTTTGTCTGCCGCTTTGAAGAGTTAATTTATCAAGCGTCTTCGTTTTTTTAAGCGCCGAGAGGAGCAGAAAACCAAGGATCGCGCCCGCGGCGGAAGAGGGAGTAAAAAAGGATATGTAGAAAAACGGTGACGTATCGGCAGGCAGCCCGTAAAACAGCTTCATAAAAGGAATGGAGACCATAGCGCCGATGATGCCCGTTCCGATCACTTCGCCGATGACTGCCCAGTAAAGTTTTTTAAATTTGCGGTATAGAAGCCCCGCCAGCAGCGCGCCGAAAATGGCTCCCGTAACAGCGATGATGGGGCGGCCGTTGAAAAGCATACGCATGCATCCCGTCAGCGTTGCGCATGCCAGCGCTCCGCTAGGCCCGAGCAGCACTGCGGAGACAACATTGATAAAATGCTGCATAGGTGCCATGTTCGGAATAAAAATAAAGGTGCTCAGCACATAGCTCAGTGAAGATAAAAAGGCAACCATAACTAATTTTTTTGTTCTCAGATTTTTCATGATTATTCTCCTTATGATAAAAAAAATCACTTCGCAGGATATCCTACGAAGTGTTCTATGCTTTGATTATTTTCCTACGTTGGCATTATCCAAATCAGGTTAACAGGATAAAAGCGGCGATACGCTTACTCTCAGCCCGCTTGCGCGAGCTCTCCAATCGATATTTGATTTTCAATTCTACATTATATGCATCTGCTTTTATTTTGTCAATCAATAATTATATCAGCTTTTTTAAATGCGATAAAAAAACAGAATATTGTATACTTTCATAGTGATCGATATATAAATTGATATATAATATAAACATATAGAGAATAAAAAAACAGGAGAGTGCAATAATGAGAAAATGGATATCTACCTTAATCATTATGATTGCTTTTATGCTGACATTCGCATCTTGCGGCAGCGCAAACATTACATTTACGGCTGCCATAGACAGCGTAGGAGATGATAGATTGCTGGTAGTCACTCAAGACGAAGATATCGGTGCGGATAAAGCCGTTGTTTTTTATGATGAAAAGATTAAAATGGATTTTACGCCAATGGAAGGGCAGATAATAGAGATTACAATACTTCCTGAAATAAGAGAAAGCTACCCTGTACAGGTGACCGCGGTGAAAATTATCTTAAAAGAGGATGAGAGTCAAAGCAATTACAATAAAATTTCACCGCAAAAAGCAAAAGAGCTTATGGATACGCAGGATGTCATCATCCTTGACGTACGAACAAAAGAAGAATACAATGAAAAGCATATTGAAAACGCGCTTTTAATTTTAGATTATGAGCTGGAAGAAAAAGCGGCGCAGATGCTGCCCAATCAAGATGCAACTATTTTAGTGTACTGCAGAAGCGGAAACCGCAGTGCTTCATCTGCAAAACTGCTTATAAGCATGGGATATACAAATGTCTATGATTTTGGCGGCATAATTGACTGGCCGTATGATACGGTTGGTGAGTAAAAGTAAATACACATAAAAAAATGCATGTGGTTAAAAAAAAGCGTGCAGGCAGACAATGGATTATGAGGAGAGCATGATGGAGAAAAAAGATTTAGTTTGGTATGTCAGTTATGGATCTAATATGCTGTATGAAAGGTTTATGTGCTATATTAACGGCGGAAAATTTGATGATAAGGGAAGAAATCATAAAAAATGTAAAGATACGACCCCTCCGATAGATAAGATGAATTATGAATTGCCTTATAATATGTATTATGCAAATAAATCTAAATCGTGGGATAACAAAGGCGTTTCGTTTTTGAATATTTCAACGGATGACGGAAAAGCCTATGGCGTTGCGTATTTGATAACGAAAAAACAGTTTGATCATATTTTCGAAGAGGAAAACGGCGGTGTGAAGCCAAGCCCTGCTTCAACTTGGTATAACAAAAAACATGAGCTGGATTCTATTGATGGTATTGCAGTCATGACAATCACAAACAGAAACGTCATTAAAAAAAATAACGCAAGTGAAAGATATTTAAATGTTTTGTTTAAAGGGCTTCAAGAAAATTATCCATCCCTCAGCGATGAAGAAATCAATATATATTTGTCGACAAGAAATGATCTATAGCAATAATCAGAGATTTTAATAAGCATTCATTTGCATAAACGTATTTCTCAAACTCTTTTGGATAAAATAATAAAAATATATACAAGAGGAGTTGAGGACGATTCTTTTAAAATATTTACTTCCGCCGACAGCTAAGCGTGTAGCATGTAATACACAACCTGACATCAACGATAAGATCAGGCAGCATACACTTCAGAGTCTGGATAGATATAAGGGAAGTATTGATGATGTCATCAGTGAAAAAATAGATGACATCAATGCTGAGTGGGATACGGAGCGGGTGCTGGAAGCCGATGCGGCACTGATGATCATGATCACAACATTTTTAGGACTTCGTCACAACAGAGGATGGCTGTTGCTCACAACGGCGATAAGTCTTTCTCTATTTTCCCATGCATTGCTGGGCTGGTGCCCGTCGGTTCCGCTGATTCGGAAAATAGGCATTCGAACAAGTGAAGAAATTTATAACGAAAAGACGGTATTAAAAATGATCAGAGGCGATTTTAACCAGGAAAATGATAACGTATCCGAGATGTTGAATGCCGCTGAAAAACAATAGATGCTGCGGCAATAAAAATAAACTGTTGCTTAAAAAATAAAAAAAGCAGCAGTTTTTTTATATGCTTTTTCTTTTTAGCAGTATAATAGATTTGTTGAAATGAAAAGCAGGGATAAAATAATGAAAAAAACAAAAAATAAAGAACATATCTTAGGAATTGAAAGAAATATATTTTTCGTCGGTATCACCAGTTTTTTTACGGATACGACAACTAAAATGATTTATTCCATTATGCCGCTTTTTTTAATATCGCTGGGCGCGACAAAGACGGAAATTTCGTTAATTGAAGGCGTTGCGGAAAGCACGGCTTCGCTTTTAAAAGCCTTTTCCGGTTGGTGGGGAGATAAAATCGGCAAAAACAAACCTTTTATGATTATAGGCTATGCTTTTACGGCGTTGCTGTCACCATTGTTTGCTTTTGTGTATTCACCATTGCAAGTGCTTGTGATTCGATTTACGGAAAGAATCGGCAAAGGTATTCGAGCCGCACCCAGAGACAGCCTCGTTGCCGCATCTTGCGAAGAGAGCAAAAGAGGCAGAGGATTTGGTTTTCATAAAATGATGGATAACAGCGGAGCCATCGTGGGGCCGCTGTTGGCAACTGTGATTTTAGTGGTTTTTCCTGCGGATTACAGAAAAGTGTTTTTATTTGCGCTGTTGCCGGGAATGCTTGGACTGGCAAGTATAATTTTCTTTGTAAAAGAGGCAAAGAAAGAAAACATGAAGCTTTTAGAAAAGCTGTCGAAAAATGATTTTTCTAAAAGATATTATTTTTTTCTCGTCATCATTTTTATCTTTACTTTGGGTAATTCCACAGATGCGCTGCTGCTTCTTAAGGCGAGCGACGTGGGAATCCATGATGCTTTCATTCCGATCATGTATTTGATATTTAATTTGGTATCGGTGCTTTTTTGTGTGCCTGCCGGTATTTTATCGGATAAAATCGGCAGGGAAAAGCTGATTATTTTCGGATATATGCTCTATGCGCTCATCTATTTCGCATTCGGGCGCGCGAGCACGCAGATGGCAATTGTTTTGCTTTTTGCATCCTATGGTCTCTACAGCGCTGCAACAGACGGTGTTCAAAAAGCGCTTGTATCGGATATTATTGATGAAAATAGACGAGGCACGGGGCTTGGTATATATAATAGTTTGATTGGCATCACCTTGCTGCCTGCAAGCCTGATCGCAGGGGCTTTGTATGAGCATATCAATAACAGCGCGCCGTTTTACTTTGGCGCCGCAATGGCTGCAATAGCCGCTGTTTTAATGATTGTTTTCTATTTTTCAAAAAAGTCTTAAAATCATATTGACAATTATCTATATGATGTATATACTAACATATAGATAAATTTCTATATCATAGATAAATATCAATATAAAGGAAGCAATACAATGAATAAAAAAGAATTTACACAACTATTTAAAGCGCTTTCCGACGAGACACGGCTTGAAATCATTGAAATGCTGCAGGATGGCGAGAGATGCGCCTGTGAGATATTGCAGAATTTTCAAATTACGCAGCCTACTTTATCATATCATATGAGATTGCTCTGTGAGAGTAAACTGGTACTTAGCAGAAGAGACGGTGCATGGATGCGGTATTCGTTGAATAAAAAAACATTTGAAAATCTGAAAAATTGGATAGAGATAATGAGTTTAGAAAATAGTTCTGTTGGAAATATTACTTGTGATTGCTTCAAGAAGTAAGAGGTATATAATATGGCAGTATTTGAGTGGCTGAACGATCAGTTATTAAAAATGGAATGGCTGAGCAGCTTAACGAAATCTCTGGTGCAAAATGTATTCAGCCTTGATACCGGCGAAAGACTTGGCGGCAGCGTACATTTTTTTATTTATGATGTAATAAAAATTTTTATACTGCTTTGTCTTCTGATATTTATCATATCTTATATACAAAGCTTTTTTCCGCCTGAACGCACAAAGAAAATGCTTGGTCGGGTAGGAGGTCTCTGGGCAAATATTTTAGGAGCGCTGCTTGGCACCGTAACTCCGTTTTGCTCCTGTTCATCGATTCCTCTTTTTATAGGATTCACAAATGCGGGGCTGCCGATCGGGGTCACTTTTTCATTTTTGATTTCCTCACCGCTGGTAGATTTGGCATCCGTGATTTTACTCGCCAGTATTTTTAACTGGCAGATCGCCATTGCTTATGTTATTGTTGGGCTTATTTTAGCGATTATCGGCGGAACGGTTATCGGTAAAGCAAAATTGGAAAAATATGTGGAGCCGTTTGTATTCAGCAACAAATTACTCGAGATGCAGCAGGAGGAATTGAGCAAAAAAGACAGACTGATCTATGCAAAAGATCAGGTGCTGCAAATCATAAAAAAAGTATGGCTTTATATTCTCATCGGAGTAGGTATCGGCGCTCTCATTCACAACTGGATTCCGCAGAGCATCATCTCTGCCGTACTTGGGCAGGATAAATGGTACTCGGTCATCATCGCCACTTTTGTAGGTGTGCCCATGTATGCGGATATATTCGGCACGCTGCCCATTGCTGAAGCTCTTGTGCTAAAAGGAGTGGGTCTTGGCACGGCCCTTTCATTCATGATGGCGGTCACTGCCCTTTCACTTCCGTCCATGATCATGCTTAAAAAGGTGGTAAGGGCAAAACTACTTGGTATTTTCATCGTCATTATAACAATTGGGATCCTGATCTTCGGCTATGCATTTAATGCATTCGGATATCTGTTAATGTAAATAAAATAAAAAAGGAGAAAACAAAATGACAATTAAAATTTTAGGTTCAGGATGTAAAAACTGTATCGCTTTAGAAAAAAATACAAAAGCGGCGCTTGACGCGCTCGGAATGGATATACAAATTGAAAAAGTAACTGATTTTGATAAAATCATGCAGTATGGCATCATGACCACACCTGCAATCGTGATAGATGAGAAGGTGGCCTCTTACGGTAAAGTGCTCAAGCCAAAAGAGATCGCAGAGCTGATCAAAAAGGAGAATAAATAAATGAGTATGTGTGCGTGCGGAGGCAGTGTGAATGAACGTTGTGCGTCAAATAATGAAAAGAAAAAAATCATTATAGATTTTTTATATCTTGATTTAAGTATATGCGAGCGATGCAAGGGAACGGAAAGCAACTTTGATGAAGCCGTCAAGGATGTATCCGGCGTAATAAAAGCTGCCGGCTATGATATGATTGTCAATAAAATTCATATTGATACAATTGAGCTGGCAAGAAAATATGAATTAATTAGCTCTCCAACCATACGCATAAATGGCAGGGACATTTCTTGTGAAGTAAAAGAATCCGCATGCGAAGAATGTGGCCAACTGTGCGGTGAAGGAGTGGATTGCAGAGTATGGGAGCATGAAGGAGAAGAGTATGTCTCTCCTCCAAAAACAATGATCATAGACGAGATACTTAATGAAATTTTTACGGATCGATCATGTCAGGAAGAAAAAAAAGAATACAGAATGCCAAAAAATCTTGAACTGTTTTTTAATGAAGGATAAAATCGGCAAAAAGAAAAAATATACAAAGATATCCTGAGGCAAAAGGGGAAACTTATAAAAATGGGTATTACAAAACCAAAAGTTGCTTTCATATGTGTTCATAATTCCTGCCGCTCCCAGATTGCCGAGGCATTGGGAAAGTATTATGCCGGCAGTGTTTTTGAAAGTTATTCCGCAGGAACCGAAACCAAGCCTGTCATCAATGCCGATGCGGTGAGGCTCATGAAAGAACACTATCATATCGACATGGAAAAGACGCAGTATTCCAAACTGCTCAGTGATATTCCGCCCGTCGACATCGTCATTACGATGGGATGTAATGTCGATTGCCCGTATCTTCCATGTAAATTTCGTGATGACTGGGGGCTCAAAGATCCAACAGGTAAAGAAGATGATGAATTTATAAAAATTATCGGGCAAATTGATGGTAAAATAAAAGAGTTAAAAAATAAGATAGAGAATTTCCGCATACAGTTATAGTTTTTAAAAATTGTTGGAGAAAGTGCGTATATGATTATCGGAATTGTTGAGATAAAGCTCGAAATCAACTATGCAAGAAGTCTGAAGGAAAAGCGCATGGTGTTAAAAAGCATTCTGGCAAAAACACGCAGTAAGTTTAACATCTCTGTTGCCGAAACAGCCGAGCAGGACAGAATTCAAACGGCCATCATCACATATGCCTGTGTTGCCGCAAATACAGCGCTTGCAGACAGCATCACGGAAAAGGTTATTCGTTTTGTAGAAAACAATACGGATGCACGCGTAAGCGTGCTTAGAAAAGAGAATATATTATGCTGATACCGGGTAAATTGATATTTCGCCCAATGACGGTAAAAGATTATGAAGCTGCCTGTCAATTGTGGAAGAAAAGCAGCGGAATCGGTCTTCGAAGTCTTGATGACAGCAAAGAAGGAATCCGCAAATTTTTAGAGAGAAACCCCAATACGTGCTTTGCAGCCGAAAATGCAGGCGAGCTGATCGGTGTGATTTTATGCGGTCATGACGGCAGAAGAGGAACTATTTATCATCTTGCGGTAGAAGTAAGCAATAGAAGAAAGGCAGTAGGGCAAACATTGGTCGGGCTGGCGACGGAAGCATTGCGCGTGCAGAATATACATAAAGTTTCTCTCGTCGTTTTTGCATCAAACAAAGAAGCCCGGACATTCTGGACTTCAATCGGCTTTGCATTCAGAGAAGATTTAGTTTATTTTGATAATGTTTTGAATATGGATAATCATTGATAAAGAGGCTTTAAGCCTCTTTTTTTAGTTATAAAATTTCAAGTTCTCTGATCCATATGGCACTTATTGCATCGCTCGGCATGCGCCAGTCTCCTCTCGGGGAAAGCGTTACGCTTCCCACTTTTGGGCCATCGGGAAGGCACGAACGTTTGAATTGCTGAGAGAAGAATCTTTTGTAAAAAATAAGCATCCATTTTTTGATCGTTACGCTGTCATAAATGCCTTTGAAAGCAATATTAGCCAGACGATATATTTTGGAAGGAGAGAAGCCAAAACGAACCACATAATACAGCACAAAATCATGAAGTTCATACGGTCCCACCAATTCTTCGGTTTTCTGAGATATTTCGCCGTTTTTCGGAGGAAGGAGTTCAGGGCTGACGGGAGTGTCCAAAATATCCAAAAGCACATCTTTCAGCTCGCCTGTCTCAGTGCCTGCGACAAAGTGCACAAGATGGCGCACAAGCGTTTTCGGAATGGATGTATTGACCGCGTACATAGACATGTGGTCTCCGTTGTAAGTTGCCCAGCCGAGAGCAAGCTCTGATAAATCACCTGTCCCTACAACAAAGCCACCGTTTTTATTGGCAATATCCATAAGCACCTGTGTGCGTTCGCGAGCCTGTGAATTCTCATAGGCGGCGCCTCTGTCATCCTCATCAAGCTCAATATCTTTAAAATGCTGCAGCACGGCATCGCGAATGGGAATATCAAGCAGTGTGGTACCGAGATGAGCCGCCAGCGATTTGGCATTTTGATAGGTTCGGTCAGTCGTGCCGAAACATGGCATCGTAACGGCAATGATATCTTTATGCGGCCAGCCGAGTTCATTAAAAGCGCGAACGGTGACGAGAAGGGCAAGTGTTGAATCGAGCCCGCCCGACAGACCGATAACGGCGCAGCGGCCTTTTGTATGCGCCAGACGTTTTTTTAGCCCTGCGGCCTGTATCGCAAAAATCGTATCACAGCGCTCCGTGAGTTGCTTCGGATTACTCGGAACAAACGGATACGGGTTTACAGCTCGCTTTAGAGACAAAGAAGCGATATGCGATTGAAAATAAATCATTTCATATTCATCATTGTTTCTGCTTGGAAAACTATTCATCCTTCTTCTCTCATGTATAAGCAGGTCAAGGTCAATGTCTTTGACAATCATTGAGTTATCAAACAATTTACTTTCGTCTAAAAGAACGCCGTTTTCACAAATGATGTTTTGTCCCGAATAGACCATGTCCGTTGTGGATTCACCATTACCCGCATTGGCGTATAAATAAGCGCAGACGAGTTTGGCGCTTTGCATCCTCACAAGATCACGTCTGTAGTCAGCTTTGGCAACCATTTCATCGCTTGCGGAAGGGTTAATGATAATCTTTGCACCGTTTATGGCATGAGAAGTGGAAGGAGAGAGAGGTACCCATAAATCCTCGCAGATTTCAATGCCAAAACAAAATGTATGATTTACAGTATCTTGAAACAGAATTTTGGGTCCCATAAGTATTTCTTCATTGTTGAATCGTATTTTTTGGTTTCCCTGCATCGAAGAAAAATGGCGAAGTTCGTAAAACTCGGAATAATTTGGCATATATATCTTTGGAACAATGCCCAGAATCTTGCCGCCTTTGAGCACTGCCGCCACATTATAGAGCGCATTACCATGGGCAAAAGGAAGACCTGCGATAATGATAATGTCCAGGCAAGCTGTTTTTTCCGCTATTTTTATCAATGCTTCTGCCGCTGCTTTTTGCAGTGCTCGCTGCAAAAATAAGTCTCCGCATGTGTAACCTGTGATGCAAAGCTCCGGGAAAGCGATCAGCTTCACACCTTCTTTTTCTGCTTTTTTGATCATCGATAAGATATTATTTGTATTATAGTCCACATCACATACCTTGATGTCAGGTGTAGCGCATGCAACTCTTAGAAAACCATCATTCATTATAATCAACTCAATTCTTAGATATTTTATATTTTTGGCAGATAGAATCTGTTTTAAGAATTATATTTTATTTTAAACTATTTTTTTAATTATTCAATAGATAATCTAAGCAAGAGGCGAATATAAAATTATCATAACCACGCGCTGAAGGGTTATTCAGAAATAATTTAACAACTTATTGACAAAACAAAAGAATAGAATATAATGAATATATGAATATATGTTCATATATTATAGAGAGGGAAATCATGAAGAAGTTAGATTTACAGCAGATAGAACAAAGTGAATGCACGGGAGATCATGAACACGTAACGGATAAAGTAAAAAACAGTATGCCGGATGAGGCGAGTTTGTATGAACTGGCAGAGGTATTTAAAATCTTGTCAGATCATACACGCGTTAAAATCTTATACGCCCTGCTGGCATCAGACATGTGTGTGTGTGATATCGCAGCACTGCTTGGTATGACTCAATCGGCAATATCTCATCAGCTACGCATATTAAAGCAGGCAAGGCTAGTGAAATTCAGAAGGCAAGGCAAGGCCGTTTTTTATTCTTTGGATGATGAACATGTCAAGCAGATCTTTGATCAGGCGCTCATTCATATTAACGAATTATAGAAAAGAGAAAGAAAAATGGAGAGAAAGTTTATACTTGAAGGTTTAGACTGTGCAAATTGTTCGGCTAAAATTGAAAATGAAATCAATCAAATAAAAGGTGTTGAAGCAGCTATTAATTTTATTACCAAAACATTGTCTGTTAAAATAAGCAGCGCACATAGTGAAGAAACTATTTTAAAACAAATAGAGACTGTTGTTTTAAAACATGAACCGGATATTATTATTAAAGAAGAAATTGCGTATCAACAAGAAACAGCCAATTACATATCTGAGCGTACAAGTGAAAACAATTTTTTTACCGCCAATAAAAAGGAAGTTATTAGACTCGGTATCGGAGCGGTATTATTTGCAGCGGGTATAATCGTAAAAACATCCGCATTGACAGAATTTTTTATCTTTCTAAGCAGTTATCTTGTTGCTGGCGTTCATATATTGATGCGGGCGGCGCGCAATATCACAAAGGGAAAAATATTTGATGAAAATTTTTTAATGAGTATTGCAACCATAGGTGCGTTTATTATTGGGCAAAGTGCTGAGGGTGCGGCGGTGATGCTCTTTTATCAGCTGGGAGAATTATTTGAAAATACGGCTGTGAATCGTTCGAGAGAATCTATTCGTTCTCTGCTTGATATCCGTTCTGATTACGCCACTGTCCAAACTATGCAAGGGCAGCACAGCGTTGCGGCCAGAGAGGTGACAATAGGGCAGAATATTATTGTCAGAGCGGGAGAGAGAGTGCCGCTGGACGGCATCGTTATAAAAGGGGAATCTTTTATTGATACCTCTGCATTGACGGGAGAGCCTGTACCGAGAAGAGTTAAAGAAGGAGACGAGATTTTAAGCGGTTCTATCAACAAAAACAGCGTATTGACGATAAAAACAACGAAAGAATTCAACGATTCCACTGTTTCGAAAATTATTGATTTGGTGCAAAATGCGGCAAACAGAAAAGCACGTATGGAAAGTTTTATTACAAAGTTTACAAAAGCTTATACACCTGCGGTCGTATTTGCGGCATTGGCAATTGCCTTAATCCCCCCTATTTTTATAAAAAATGCCCTTTTGACGGATTGGGTTTACCGGGCGTTAATATTTTTGGTTATCTCTTGTCCGTGTGCGCTTGTGATTTCTATCCCGCTGGGATTTTTCGGAGGGATCGGGGCGGCATCAAAAAATGGCATTTTGATCAAAGGGAGCAATTATCTTGAAGCGTTGAACTATGCGAATACAATCGTGTTTGATAAAACAGGGACACTGACAAAAGGGGAATTCAAAGTTATCCGGCTTATCCCGGTCGATGATCATACAGAAGAAGAACTGCTTGAGGCAGCGGCTTATGCGGAGAGTTATTCTACGCATCCGATTGCGCAAGCCATCATATCCTCTTACGGCAAAGAAATTGATAAAAGCAAGATAGAATACTACGAAGAGATTAGTGGAAAGGGCATTATTTCAGTTTTTGACGGAGTGAAAATTCTCGCAGGTAATGAAAAATTACTAAGCAGTGAGCAAATAGACTACACAAAAACAAATGTGCGGGGAAGCGTGGTTTATGTTGCCAAAGAAAATAAATATATAGGTTATATTGAAATCAATGATGAAGTAAAAGCCGATGCTTATGCTGCGATAAAATCTCTTAAAAAGGAAGGGATTACGAAAACTGTCATGCTTACGGGTGATGTGGCTCCGGCGGCATGGCAAGTCGCAGAAAACTTAAATATTGATGAAGTCTATGCGCAGCTATTACCTGCTGATAAGGTGGAGAAGATAGAATATCTTCAGGCACACAAAGGAGAAAAAGAAAAAATCGTATTTGTCGGAGACGGCATTAATGATGCGCCGGCACTTGCAAGAGCAGATATAAGCATTGCAATGGGAGCACTCGGGAGTGATGCGGCTATTGAAGCGGCTGATATTGTTATCATGACAGATGAACTTACAAAGCTCTCTGAAGCAAAATTCATCGCAAAGCGAACGAAAAAAATTATCTGGCAGAATATCATTTTTGCTTTATCTGTAAAGGGCATTTTCCTGACATTGGGAGCTTTTGGCCTGGCGACGATGTGGGAAGCGGTTTTTGCTGATGTTGGGGTTGCTTTTATTGCTGTTATTAATGCAATGAGAGCTATGAGAATAAAAAAGTTCTAAATACGCTTGTGCATTCAGAACTTTTTTTATTAAGATGTATATTTTTTTATGATATTATCAGCGGATTGTTTGATTCGCTCTCTCAGCATTTCAGGTTCGAGAATTTTAACATGTTCTCCATACTGCATTGCCCAGAAAAAAATAGCATTTTCGTTGGTTTTCAAGCTGACGGTGCAGGTGTTTTCCGTTTCTTTTGAAAATGTGACTTTGTTGCCGAACCAGTCAATAATATCGTTGATAATCGTTTTGTCTGCTTGCATTTTTACTTTGATGCTGTCGCCGTTAAACATATAAATATTCTCGGCCATATGTTTTGGAAGATCCAATCCGTTTTTTAAGCCTTTTACATCTTTCTGAGATTTTACTTTTTCTTCAAGGATTTTTATATCGGTAATATGATCTATACGATAATGCGAAATATCATCATGCGAATCATAATTTGCAATTAAATAATAGCGCCCGTTCGTGGCTGCGATCTGATAGGGATTTACAATATATTCACGTTCTCTGCGCGGATGCAACTTTTTATCTGTGTGATAATCGTTATATGTAAAAGAAACCTTCCTGCGTGCATCGATGGCTTCATCCAAAATATCGATCGTATAAAAAAGCTGTTTGTTGTCGCAGTATTGCAGTTCGGGCAAGTTGGAAATATGTTTTACTTTTTTGATAAACGACCTGCTTGACAGCCCTATAAGTTTATCAATTAAGTCTTGTGCCTGACGAGTTGGAATGCTTTTGGAAAAGAGAATGCTGTCGATTAAAAGATGAAGTTCGCTGTCTTCGAATTCTCTGCTCGCCATGTACCATCCGTTTTTATATTCTATGTCGTATCCAAATTCAATTAATGAAATGATATTGCGTTTTATCGCTTTGCGTTCACATTGTAGCCCATATTCTCTTCGAACATAGTCAATGATATCTTGTTGTTTTAATCTATGATCAATATCAGAATATTTTTTTAATATTTCCAGGATATAAATATTCAGCATTTTTTTAGGGTTTTCTGATATCATATATTACCTCCAATAATAAAATTACACTATTATACCATACTCATCTTTAAAATAATTTGAATTTATTATTTTTTAATATATAATATTGTAATTGAATTAAAATACAATAAGGATATTCCTTCAATAAACAAAAACTTATAAAAGCGGCAGGTGTGTTTATGCATAAAAAAGGGAGAACGATTGATTTATGACAAATGGCTGTAAAGAAGAGTTACAAGATAATGGTTATAAAGATTGGAAAAAGAAAACAAATATTTTTTTAATCAGTCAAAGTATCTCTTTGTTTGGTTCCTCTTTAGTTGCTTATGCCATTATTTGGTATATTACCCTGACCACTTCTTCGGGTTTGATGATGAGTATCTCAATCCTTGCAAGTTTTTTGCCGCAAATTTTGATCTCACTTTTCGCGGGCGTATGGGCTGATCGTTACCATCGCAAATATATTATTATGGCATCCGACGGGCTGGTTGCGCTGGCTACATTGGTTCTTGCAATTTTCTTTTTAACAGGCTATAAACAATTATGGCTGATTTTTGCAGTATCTGCGATGCGCTCAATTGGAAGTGGTATACAATCCCCGTCGGTAAATGCTATTTTACCTCAATTTGTGCCGCAAGAAAAATTAATGAGAGTCAATGGCATCAAGTCAAGCATGCAGTCCTGCATTATGCTTCTCTCGCCGGCAGCAGGCGGGGTCTTATTGACGGCATTTAGTGTGGAGATATCTTTTTTTGTTGATGTCTTCACAGCCGTAATTGCCATTAGCATTATGGCATTTTTACGTGTTAAGCCGCATATGAACGAACGGCAAATGAAAAAAATCAGTGTAATAAAAGGTTTTAAACAAGGCATTGCCTATGTGAGAAGGAATAAACTGATTTCTTATTTGCTTATTTACTATATATTCTTTTTCTTTTTGGTTGCCCCGGCAGCTTTCTTAACGCCTTTAATGGTTGCAAGAAGTTTCGGACCGGAGGTATGGCGTCTTACTTTAAATGAAATTTTATTTAGCGGTGGCTCTGTTTTGGGCGGTGTATTGATGTCTGTATGGGGAGGGTATAAAAATCGTATGCATTCCATCGCGCTTGCTTGTCTGGGATTCGGAGTATGCAGTGCGCTGCTTGGTATGGCGACCAATTTTGTGTTTTATTTGAGCATAATGGGGATAACGGGACTTTTTCTTCCGATGTTTAACACAGCAGAGGCGGTGCTGATACAGGAGAACGTGGATAATAAAATGCAAGGAAGAGTGTTTAGCATAATTGATTTGATTGCAACCGCAGTCATGCCGATGGGTATGTTTTTATTCGGACTGCTTGCAGATTGCCTACAAATAGAGACGCTGTTGTTCGTAACAGGTTTTTGTATTGTTGTGCTTGCGCTTGTTATATTTATAAACAATAATAAGAATAAATTCGCTGAGTTTGTTTCGGACAGCGAAGAAAGCTGAAAGAGTTATTTTCGCTCTTTATTTCTTTTTTATTTTTGATATAATATTTAATTGTAAATATACAGCGAGCGAAAGTGGCTCAACGGCAGAGCATCGCCTTCCCAAGGCGAGGGTTGCGAGTTCGAATCTCGTCTTTCGCTCCAATTATTTTATCGGTATTAAATTCTATGATAAAAACAGTTAGCTGGCGGCTAACTGTTTTATTCCATCAACTTGTAACGTACTGTACTTAAATATAGGGATACGGGCAGTCTGTGCATTCAAAAATCTCTTTTCTGGCAATAACTTTGATTTTATTATTATCATTCAGGCATACCGGCATATCATTTCCGTGGCGTAGGACGACATCATCAAGTTTATTTTCATGGTTCATATACATCAAATGATTTTTTGCAATGTCCCATCCTCTTTTGCTCATTGCATAGACCGGAATTTTAATCCCTATCTGAGCAACAGCGTTTGGCTGGATATACTTCTTTATATTTTTGGATGCGCACGACCATATGATATCCGCATATTCTTTCATGATGATTGCTGTTTTTTCTTCTATGCCCGTTGAGCATAGACCGAATTTATATAAAACAATATCTTTTGTTTCGAGTTTTTTTAATTCTTTGTGCAGATAATTATCTTTTGCCGCAACGGATACCGCTATTCTTTTATATCCAAGTGCGATTGCTTTTCTCACACCGGCCAGCTGGTCAATTGCAGCCGTATAAGGAAAAACGGGGATGATTTTGGCATCGACTGCAGTTTGCATAATCGTCTCAGAAGGGCTCGTGAAAAAGAGACCTGTCATTCTTTTTACAGCTCCTTGTGTGTTGCTTTCGTTGGTGGTGATGATGGTCCCCAAATTATTGGAGACAATCACGGCCGCATCGATCATGCCGCTTTTAAAGGCTGAGGACATCGTCTCCGAGGCGCCGAAAAGCACATTTGCCTCGCAAGAATTCAAGGGTCTGTTTGTATCAAAAAAGCCTCCTTTTATGACGACTTCATTGATGAGTTTACACATGAGAGAAATCTGCACTTCTTTGCTTACGGATTTTAGGGATTGCAAAATCTCATCCGCATAGGTTCCGCCAACTTCCTTGAGCATTTGTATCATTAAGGGACAATATTGCAGTGGAATGGGTGTGGCTTTCACCGCCTGCAGCTTTTCGTGTTTTTTTTGCAGTAAAATATAACTGCCAAACATCCTTGTAATATGCATTTCTTTTTTATATAAATGATTTCTTATGGCTTTTTGAATAGCTGTAGCCAATTCGTTTGTGTATTGATTTAAATAAATATTCAAAATATCATTTTTTATGTCGATATTCCAAACTTTGAATTCTTCAGCAAGCGGATTTTTTGCCATCACATCTTTTATTTCTTTTAAAACAGCATCCGCCAAGCCGTCGATTTGATGATGATTGTAATAGGCGGTTGCATCATTGTCCATATCAAAATATTTTTCAATATGAGGCCTATGAAGAGTTATCGTTAATTTATAAACTTTGCCTTGGTTTGAATTGAGGATTCCTTTTTTTAACTCGTCTTCTTCGCAGGAAGTGATGTCAAGCATGCCGTATAATTTTAGTACTCCTTCATCGGTATTGATAATTTCAACAGGAGAAGTGTTTTTAAGATGATCTTTCATTGATTTACTCCGTTTTAAATTTTGTGTTATGTTCAAATTTATTAATTGAAGTATAATAGAAAATAATATATAAATACAATATATATTTTTTATATTATATATAATTGGAGTTTATATTTATGAATATTAATTTTGAAGCATTTAAAATATTTTACATTGTGGCTGTCAATAAAAGTATATCCAAGGCTGCAGAGGTTTTGTTTGTCTCTCAACCGGCTGTTACTTGGCAGATCAAGACACTTGAGCGACAACTGGATACTATGCTGTTTATACGGACAAAGCACGGAGTTGAAATGACCAGTGAAGGAAGAGCATTGTTTGAATATGTCAAAAACGGAGTGGAAAGTTTTAACAATGGCATCAATATGCTTACAAATTTAAAAAATTTGGATAACGGGTTTATTCATATCGGCGCCAGCACAACCGTCAGCAAATTTGTTCTCATGCCGTATTTGGCACTCTTTCATGAATTATATCCAAAAATCGATATACAAATCATCAACACACTGACAGAGAATCTGCTTATAGAACTGAGAGCGGGCAATTTAGATATGCTCATCTTAAATTTACCGATGAGAGAGAACAAAGATTTAAATATTATAAAGGTAGCTGATGTGGAAGATATATTTGTGGGAAATAAAAAATTTTTTGATCTAACACATGGAAAAACTACTCTTGAGGAATTAAAATACTATCCGCTTATATTTCAAAAGCTGCCTTCAAATACCAGGGTCTATTTAGATGATTATCTAAAAGAAAACAATGTACGCCTATCTCCCGCAATGGAGGTTGTTAGCTTTAATTTGATTATGGACTTTGTAAAAAGCGGCTTCGGGATTGGGTATGCAACAAAGGAATTCATAGAAAAAGAGATAGAAAACAAAGAGCTGTTTGAAATCAAAGTGACACCCAAAGTACCGAAAAGATATATTGGAGTTGTTACCCTAAAGAAAATGATTCCTAATTACAGTGTGAAAAAACTTATCGAATTAATGAAAAATAAATAAGCACATATATCATAAGAGCCATTTGCAGCATGCAGTTGCAGATGGTCTTTTTATTTATTGTATAAAATATATGAAAGACACGCTTGATATGAACGCAACAATTGCCATCGGTAATAGAGCAAAAACAAAAGCATACGATATGATGATTTATGTTTTTGACACACTGCTGCTCGTTTTTGTATCAATGGACCGAGATCTTTACATGATCCCTTTTTTAGTACATGAAATGATGAGCATCTATAATATATTTTCATATGTAATTTATTTAATCAATAAAGAAACAAAAAGATAAAAAGTCATGGCTTATCACCATGTTATGGCTATAAAATTTGCTTGTAAAGTACGACAAAATATTATATCATAAATTAAATAAATACCTTTTTCGACATATGCAGGGAGTTGTGAGATTTTGTCTAAATACATCTATAAGGCAATGAATGCCGATGGAAAAAGAATTAACGGAAATATCGAAGCAGACAACTATGAAGATTTTATTATAGACTTAAAAAGACAAGGTCTGTATTTAATAAGCTATTCTATCACAAGAGAAGGCTATTCTCAATCTGCAAACGGCACAATCCCGCTAAAAGAATTGTCGGTTATTTGCAGACAATTCAGCGCTATGCTCAATGCCGGCATCAGTGTTGTGAAATGTCTTGATATTTTATGCGAGCAAACAACAAACAAAAAAACGAGAACGAAACTTCTTGCCGTGTTGGAAGATGTGCGCAAAGGCACATCTTTGCATAAAGCCATGGAAAATCAAGGCAAAGCTTTTCCGTTTTACTTAATTAGTTCTGTGGAATCAGGAGAAGAAGGCGGCACGCTTGATGATGTTATGACAAGGATGTCGAATTATTTTGAAAAACAAAACAAAACCAAAAGGCAGATCCGGGGGGCGATGATATATCCGATTATCCTTGCCGGCTTATGTGTTGTTGTAGTTACTATTATGCTTGTATTTGTTATACCGAGATTTCTGACGATGTATGCGACACAAGGAATTGATCTACCTCTTCCAACTAAAATATTAATTGGAATCACAGATTTTGTTTTATATAAATGGTGGATTATTTTAATTGTTGTCGGTGCGTTTATTAGCGTAATTACATTGATAAAAAAATTACCTACAACAAAAATATCGTGGGATAAATTTACGCTTAACATGCCTGTCTTCGGGAAACTGCGTAAAGTGCTTATGACATCAAAGTTTGCGCATACGCTCTCAACGCTTTCGGCAAGCGGCATATCGATGCTTGTATCTCTTGAAGTAGTTGCCAGAGTGATCAATAATGCATATATTACGCAATGTGTAGCTATTATTATTGATGATTTAAAACGCGGAGTGTCACTCAGTGATTCTCTTAAAAAATTCGACGTATTTCCGACGATGTTTAAGTCAATGATCGCGGTCGGAGAAGAATCGGGAGAGCTGGATGCCCTCATGGAAAAAACCGCCTCTTTTTATGAAGATGAATCAGACGCTGCGGTAAAAAAAATGGTCTCATTAATTGAGCCCATGATGATTGTATTTATGGCTGTCATTATTGCGTTTATTGTCATTGCGGTCATACTACCTATTTATACGCTATACCAAAATATGTATTAATTTATAAATAAATGAAGGGGTGAAGGCCTTGCTGTCAATTGACATTGGAAGCAAACAAATTAAATTAGTTTATGCAAATATCAGTTCAAGACAGGTCAACGTTTCAAATTGTTATATGCTGGATACGCCGGCCGACTGCATGCAAGACGGAATCGTAACTGATTTTGATGTCATAGCGGAAATGATTGGACAGGAAGTGTCTAAAAACAAATGGCGCGGCAGCAAGACTTCCGTTGTGATAACGAGTCCGGATATCGTCGTGCGAGAGATTAAGCTGCCGAAAGCGAGCGCGAAGAATATCCGCACCATTGTAACAAACGAAATGAGTTCCTATTTAGGCAACGAAGAATATGCTGTAGAGTTTTTTTTACAAAATCAAGATAAAAATACGCTCAAGGCACATGCTTTTGCAATGCCTTCTCAGGTAATTGAAAATTATAAAAGAATGATTTCACAGGCTTATTTATCCCCGATAGCTTTGGATATTGGGGCAAACTGCATACGAAAACTGAACATGGGTATGAAGTCTGCGCACACGGATGATGAAATCATCGTATGTGTTGATATCGGCTATAATTTTATTAACTTTAATATCTTTTCTAAAACATATTTGCTCTATACCCGATGTATTAAAATAGAGCTTGAGAGTAAATATAAAATACCCATGAAAAAACCGGAGATGACAGAAGAGCCAGGTGAGAATACGGCGGATCTTGATAATATATATTTAAGCTATATAGGAGATGAAATACAAAAAATACTTCAGTTTTTGGCTTCCAGTGAGTATAAAGATAAAAAAATAACCGTATGCCTATACGGTGGCGGAGCCAATTATTTTGAAATCGATAAATGGATTGCCGAGTATCTAAATATTGAAGTGATGATTATGGATGATCAAAAACATCCCGGCATTAAAGGTGCCAATTTAAAAGAATATGCCAATGCTCTTGGTGCGCAGATAAGATTGTGAGGTGCATGGTTTGAAAGATATTAATTTTTTTGAAAGAATTAAAAAAAATACTCCGCAAAAACAAGCATCTAGCGCAATGAAAGTATGCATAATTATTTTTATCATCATGCTGCTTTTACTTGGCGGAACTTATACATATTTTTATATTCAGAAAACGAATTTAAGCAAAAATATTGATGAATTAAACGAGCAAATCAATCAAATCAATACACAAAATGAGGGAATGGATCAAATCACTGCCAAAAAGTCACGCCTCCAAGCGCTTCAAAGTTATGCAAATGTGACGACGGAATTTAAAGCAAATGTTGATGAATATCCCATCTTTGATGACGAATTTATGGATAGTATTACAAAAGTTATGCCGTCAGATGTGAGCGTTACGACATTTTCTTACAAAGATGGTGTTTTGAAACTGACTTGTCAGGCAAAAAAAGAATTATCGCCTTCAAATTTTGCTAAAGCCCTGAAAAATTTGGATCTGTTTGAGAACGTAAATTATACGGGGAACAGCTTATCCGATACAAGCACACTGGAGTTTTCGATTGAATGCCGGCTGAAAGGAGGTCAGGAATAATGAAACGACTTTCACAAAGAGAAATCATCTTGATTTTCCTGCTTGCTGTTTTCGTCATTATATTCGTTGGTCTCAATGCGTTTATTAAGCCGATTATGGCCGGTAATAAAGAAAAAAAGGTGACGCTGGATGATCTCAATCAAAAAATTATTCAATTAAAATCAGATCTGAAAATACTCGATATTATTGACGATCAGCTCGCAGAGCAATACGATGGTGCGCTTATCGCTGCCAAGTCTTTCAGTGAATCAATTGAGCAGCCCCAATTAGATCAATATATCAATAAATTGGTAAATAAATATTATCTGACACAAAATGCCATTAATATAACAGAAAAACAGATTTCCAATGCGGATTATTATTCGCAGCGGGTTACAACAGAAGAACTGGATACGAATATTCCCATACAGCAAGCATCAAATGTAATCAATGGGCAGGCCAATACTGCAGATACGACAACTTCGGGAGACGACAGCGAGTCAACGACTCTCATGTACTGCACGACCGTGAACCTAACAGTGACGGGCACACACAGCAGAATACTGTCTTTTATTGATGCGCTGTATAAAGACGGCCGTGCGTTTGTGATTGACAGCCTGACTATTTCAAAAGAAACAAACAGTTCGAATGAAAAAGCGGATATTTCAATACGATTCTTTGGAGCGCCGTCAATCGATTAAATTGAAGGAGTATAAGACGGTGAAAATTTTGAGGCTAGGTGCCTTGTGAGGGGGAGTAAAGATGCTTAAAAATAAACGTGCAAGTACTCTCGTGATGACGCTTTTTATGCTTGCCTTTGTCGTGATTATCGGGACAAGCATTGTTTTACTTGCAGGCACTTCGGCGAGGCAGACTGCAACAACCATAGAGCAGCAGCAGGCTGATTTTACGGCGAAGGCTGTGCTTGATGCAGTGGTGGCAAAAATAAAATCAGGAGAAATCGATCCTTCTGCTATTCAATCGCAGGGGCTTGATAAACTTTCCGGCAGCGGTGTAGACAATGAGCTGGGAAGTTTTGATATTTCTATCGAATCTTATGATTCAATAGATTCATATATAACTTATAAAATAGCTGTCAGTGCGCAATATCAAGGGGCAACAAGTGATATCTACACACTTATCAGCGCTGTTTATTCACAAACGAGCGATGCGCCTGCTTTTGATGTTTTTGCTCTCGGGACCGGATTTACCGAAACAGAAAATTATCTCACGAATTCAGGCGTTCAAGCCGACATCTGTTTAGATAACGGCGGTGAGACGCTGTCTTTAGCAGGGAGCGGATATATCAGCGGAAATATTGATATTATCGGGGGATTAAGTTTATATGGCTCTTTTATCTCAGGTACAGAAGATGAAGGCAATACCGTCAATGCAACCGAGGATATCCAAATAACCGGAAGTGCCGTTGTTTATGCGGACGTGAGCAGCGAGAAAGGTGTTTCAATCACAGGAAGCGGAAAAGTTATCGGAGATGTAAAAGCGAATGAAGACGTAACGCTTTCTTCTTATGTAGAAGGAGACATCTACACAAACGGCAAAGTCACCGTGACGGGCGGCGCGAAATTGGACGGGGACATCTATGCAAGCGGAGATGTACTGCTCAGCAACGGGGCTACGATTAACGGAGCTGTTTATTCGCAGGGCAATATCATTGTGGTGCAAGCCGCGGTAAAAGACGGCATCTATGCAAAAAAATCTGTCGCGCTGACCGGTGATTCCAACTGTGATATTTATGCGGAGGGTGATATTGATGTCAGCGCATGCAACCAGGTAAAAAGTTTGAATGCCAACGGCACGATTTATATATATAACAGTACGATTAATTCGAATATAACGGCAAGGGATGATGTGTTTATCGGTCAAAATAAATCAGGCAGCACATCATACAGTGCGGTAAATGCCGATATTGCCACGCTCGGCAGCATCACTGTCAATGCCAATTCGCCGATCAACGGGAATCTCGCAGCCGGTGGGGATGTCTTGCTTGATTCCGGCTCATCTCTGACAGGTGACCTCATTTCAAACGGCGGCGTTACCGTTCAAAATAATTCGCGCTTTTCAGGCAGTGTGAGAGCAAGCGGAGATTTTACTCTGCTTAGTGACAGTACCGGCAATGTGCTCATAGGCGGCGATGCCGAGATCAATAATGCGAAGCTCACGGGAAATCTGACGGCAAAAGGAAATGCACTGCTAATCCATGCCAGCTGGAAAAGCTGTGTGAGCGGAATTGTCACACTCGGAGGAGAATTGGACAGTGAATCCAACAATACGGGCACGTATAAAAGCACAATTATCTATACGGATCCTGATAATATAGAAGATGTAGAGCCTGTTGATGATATCGCGTCCATCACTGCTTTTACGGATACGAATGATGTTCCGCTCGTAAATTCAAATATTCAAATAACAGCACCTGTTTGGGCGGTGCCTGCTGATATAAGAGCACAGATCGCACAAACCACAATCACAGTGCATTTTAAAGATACAAGCAGCGCTTATTATACGGTCAGTGGTGATGAACATATCATTGATCAAAATTGTACGCTTATTCTAGAGGATTTTAAATGGGATAAAAAGCTCGTACTTGACGCAACGGATCATGATGTATACGTCATGCTGAAAGCATTAGGGAAGAAAGATGATAAGGTCAGTATCACAAATGGTGTAGATATATTAAGCAAAGGCGATCACAATGTGTTTATTCTGCTCGATGACGGAGCAGGGAATTACGTGAATTTTGAAGCAAGCAGCAATAGTTTTATCGGCTATTATGATTATCTATACGGGGTGCCGGATCCGGATACCAGAATTCCAAATCTATTTATTATTTGTAATGCGCAAGGCACGGACAGTGAAGTGCCCACTATATCTTTCAATAATTATAATTCTCTTTACGGATTTGTCTATGCGCCCTATGCTACGGTGAATTTTGCCGGAAGCGCTTTGATGGAAAATAAACTTTACGGTGCGGTGGTGGCTTCCAATATAAGCCTTGGCAGCGGGCGGATGCAGTATGTGCATTATGTTCCGGATTTAAGTGAATATGCCGGGTCTGCTTCAGGCGGTCAAAGCGGGTCCACAGAGACGGAATGGGTCAATCAAGGCACATATTTAAGCATTCCGGAGGATGATTAACCAATGAATATAAAATCAAAAAAAGCGTTAACCTTAGTTGAAGTCATTGTCAGCATTGCAATCCTTGCATTAGTGTCCATCACGCTGGTCGGAGTCATCGTCACATCGGCCAACACACATACCACGGCTCAACTGCGTAACAGCGCGGGTTATGCGGCTGCGGAGCAGCTCGAAAAAAAAATAAATTATTTAAATTCTTCTGCTGAAGATTTATCAGATGACGACTATATTTCATCAAAAGAACATACGATTATATTTACTTTGGAAGGCGAGCAAATAATATGCAGCGGAACTCTTGTTGAATCAAATGATCCAAATGAAAATGTACACATGAAAGGATTTTACCCAAGTGAGGAATAGTAGCGAGGTTAAAAAACAATCATCAAAAAAGTCTTTTACACTTGTCGAAGTGATTGTGGTACTTGCTTTGGTTTCTATTGTCGGGACAATCATTGTATCTATGCTTGTGCCTTCAAGTAATATGTTTCGAGTGCTTACAACGAGGATCGAGACTAAAATGAAAGCCGACCAAGTCATGAAAGTGCTTGTCTTACAGGTGCGGTTTTCACGTGAACTTGAAATATCGGCCGATGAAGCCTTATTGCTACTTGAACCCGAGAAGAGAAAATTATACAGCAAAGACGGTAAAGTCTATATGTATGATGACGGTAAAACAAAAGACTTGTATGATGATGATTTTTACAATGGATACAGTGTTGAGGTATGGACAAAAAAGCTGGAAGACAACCTCGTTGAGATAGATTGTACGGTAACGCTTACGGGAGATGAAAATATTTCTTATACGCTTACTACTGCAGTAGAATGCTATAACACGCAAATCATTGCAGGGGAAGAAGGAAATATTTTATCATATATTTGGCAACAATAAGATCAGTGAAGAAGTGATAGATACCAGGAGATGATGTTGTTTCCGAAAAACAAAGCAAACAGGACGCCAAAGCTAAGCATAGGAACGAAAGGCATTTCGTCTCTTTTGCCTTTCTTTTTTAATAGAATCAATAGTAAGCCTATAACAGCGCCGAATATGGTGGCTGAAAATAATGCGAACAAAGAAAGCTTATAGCCCAAAATGAGGCCGACAGCTGCCATGAGTTTGATATCTCCCATACCCATAGCGTTGCCTTTTGAGACAAGCAATATAATAAGCAGAGGAAATGCGGCAACGAGCGAGCCAAGCAGGCGCTGCCACCATAAAAGGCCGGGTACGAAAAAAGAAACCACTCCGATAGCGACTATCCAAATAGATACGCCGTCCGGAATCTCTAAAGTATGTATATCAATAAAGGAAGCTACGACCAAAACGCAAATCAGCACCCACACTAAAAGAGTTTGAAGACTGAGGCCGTAAAAATAAAAGGCGGCTACAAATAAAAGACCTGTAAGCAATTCAACAATCGGATAAACCGGGCTGATACGGCAGCCGCAATGCCTGCATTTGCCCCTCAGTATGAGATAGCTGACCACAGGGATCAAATCAAGCGCATGAAGCCCGCTGCGGCAGCAAGGGCAGATCGAGCGCCCTTCATAGACTTTCATCTCTATTGGAATTCTATAAATACATACATTTAAAAAACTGCCGATGCAAAGCCCGAAAAGCAATGCAACAGGCCAAAGATAATAGAAAATTATCATTGTAAACACCTCTGTTGCAGTATATGATATAAAAATGTAATTAAAAAATCAAGACCATTCTTCATTTAATTTTGAAGGGGAAAAATAATGAATAAAAGCACTAAAATAGGACAAGCGCTGCTTGAAGAAAAGCTAATAACCCAAGAGCAACTTGATGAAGCACTCTCCGAACAGGCGCTCAGCGGCAAAAAACTTGGTGGAATATTTATAGAAAAAGGATATATATCCGATGTCGATTTCACAAAAGTGCTGGCCAAACGATTGAAAACAGCTTATGTCGACTTAGAATCGATGCAGCTCGATACGGAGATTGTAAACATCATTCCACAGGAATTCGCACGCAAAAACTGCCTCATCCCGATCGATCAGGTTGGTAAAAACTTAATCGTTGCTATGAGTGATCCGTTAAATTTTTATGTAATAGAAGATATGCGCTTTATGACCGATATGGATATCAAGCCGGTTATCGCGCCGGAGAGAGTGATCAATGAGGCGATCGATGTTTTTTATGCCGAGCTTTCTTCCAACGAGGCGGCGATAGACGTCAACAAAGAATTCAGCAATGCTATTTCAAGTCAGATTGCGGCGGCTGAAAATGCCGCGGACGACAGAGTAGACAGCGCGCCCGTGGTACGGCTTGTTAATTCCATTATTTTGCAGGCTGTGCGCGTCGGAGCGAGCGATATTCATATAGAACCGGGGAAAAACAATACGAGAGTGCGTATGCGCGTAGACGGACATCTCAGGGAAATTTTAAAACTGGACGTTGCGGCGCATGGCTCGCTCATTACAAGGCTTAAAATCATGTCTTCAATGAACATTGCGGAGAGGCGGGTGCCTCTGGACGGCAGATGCGAAATCGAGCTTGACCGTTCCCTTATCGATATGCGTGTTTCTACGATTCCAACCGTTTACGGGGAAAAAGCGGTTATCAGAATTCTTTTCAATCCAAACAGCAAGATGATTACAAGCAAACACGCAATGGGGTTTAGTCAAAGCAACATGATTCTTTTTGAGAAATTAATTCAAACTTCACATGGCGTTATTCTTGTAACGGGGCCTACAGGAAGTGGAAAGACGAGTACGCTGTATACCATTATCAATGAAATCATGAGCCCGGAGATTAATGTTGTAACGATAGAAGATCCGGTTGAGTTTAAAATCGGCGGGGCGAATCAAATGCAGATCAACACAAAAGCAGGTCTCACCTTTGCAAGCGGGCTGCGCTCTATTTTGAGGCAAGATCCTGACGTCATCATGGTAGGGGAAATCAGAGACGGCGAAACGGCATCCATTGCCATTAGAGCGGCTATCACGGGGCATTTGGTGCTTTCCACAATTCACACAAACGATGCGGCGACAACGATCGGCAGACTCGTTGATATGGGTGTGATGCCGTTTTTGGTAGCATCAGCCGTAACAGGCATTATCGCGCAGCGGCTGGTAAGGAAAATATGTCCGTTTTGCAAAAAAGAGTATATATCCAGCGCAAGTGAGAACGCCATTTTGGAGCGCACTGAAAGCGTGAAACTATATAAGGGAGAAGGCTGTACGCAATGCAATTACACCGGCTACAAAGGCAGAATGGCGATTCATGAAATTATCATCATTGATGATACGATTCGAAGCATGATCGTGCATGGGCAGGAAAGCACGGAGATATTGAAGTATGCTGAAACACAGGGAACCACAACACTGAAAGAAGATATGATCAAACGTGTTTTAAAAGGCGAATCAACGATGCAAGAGTTGATTCAGGCAACATATACACTATAGGAGAGAGCTATGTACACAATTGACGATTTAATAAAAATTGCGGTGGAGCGAAAAGCCTCCGACCTGCATATCACGGTCGGCAAACCACCGTGTCTCAGAGAAGACGGAGAACTGCGTGAGATAGAAGGCTTGGAGCCTCTTATGCCCGGGGATGTGAATGCATTGATTGTACCGGTCATACCCGAGCGTAAAAAGCACTCTTTGGAAGAAAAGGGAGATACGGATTTTGCTTATGTTGCGCACAACAACCGCATGAGGGTGAATGTATATAAGCAGCGAGGCAACTATGCAATGGCGCTTCGAATCCTTGCAAGGATCATTCCGACGCTGGATGACTTGCATCTGCCGCCCGTGCTCAAGAAATTTTGTATGCTTCCAAGAGGATTGATACTGGTGACGGGAGCCACGGGAAGCGGGAAATCGACGACGCTTGCCGCCATGGTGGATTACATCAATGAAGACAGGGCGCAGCACATCATCACGATTGAAGACCCGATCGAGTATTTGCATCAGCATAAAAAATGCATGGTCAATCAGAGGGAAGTATCCGAAGATACCATCGGCTTTGCGCCGTCGCTGCATGCGGCGCTTCGTGAAGACCCCGATATTATATTGGTCGGCGAAATGCGTGATCTGGACACCATCAGAGCCGCAATCACTGCGGCCGAGACAGGGCATTTGGTATTTTCCACGCTGCACACAATGGGCGCATCGAATACGATTGACCGTATCATAGATGTTTTTCCACCTGCGCAGCAGCAGCAAATCCGCACACAGCTCGCAGAATCCCTGCAGGGAGTCATCTCGCAGCAGCTGCTTCCGCTGAAAGGCTCCTCCGGAAGAATAGCCGCGCTTGAAATCATGGCTTGCACAGACGCCATAAGCAACCTCATTCGTGAAGGCAAAGCCCATCAGATCGATAATTTTATTCAAACGGGAAAAGAACACGGCATGCAGGCAATGGATGCAGACCTTGCAAAACTTGTAAAAACCAATAAAGTTGAACAAGCGGTTGCGGAGAAAAAAGCAGTCAATATGAAGGAATTCAAGAAATATTTATAAAAAAATTGTAAAAAAAATGAAAAAAATGTAGTTTTTTGTTGCTAATTTTGGTATCATGTACTATAATCAAAAAACGATAATTTATTTCAAAGGAGTATAGTAAGTATGAATAATAATTAAAAAAAGAAATCCAAAAAACGCGCGTTTACGCTTATCGAACTTATTGTAGTTATTGCTATTTTAGGCGTTTTGGCAGCGATCCTTGTTCCGACGATGACAAATCTTATTACAGAAGCAAGACAGCAGACCGCTGTAGCCAATGCAAGAACAGTATACAGCATCGCATCTGCTGAAGCAGCATTTGCTACTGCAAGTGGTTCTCCCATAACAGCTGGTACTTACGATGATGCTGAGGATGGCGATTTTTATACTGATGTAACTTTACAAGCTGGTGAATTTGATGGCACATTTTCAATTGTTGTTGGAACTGACAATACGGTAACTAGCGTTACGTATGATGCAGGAGATGACATTACAGGTATATATCCAACACCAACACCAGAAGATGATTAAGTGAATAAAATAAACAAAAAAACTCGGCAACTGCCGAGTTTTTTTTATTTTGTATTTTTAACACTGCTTATCATCGAGTTCGTCAATATATTTTTCCGCGCTGATGGAAGCGATCGCTCCGTCGGCGGCCGCTGTAACGGCCTGGCGCAGCGGCTTTTTCGTCATATCGCCGATGGCGTACAGACCGGGTATTTTTGTCGACATATCCGCACCTGCAAGCGCGTATCCATGATCGTCAAGGTCGATCAGGCCGGCTACCAGCTCGGTGTTTGGTTTGTATCCCACAAATAAAAAGACGCCGCTCACATTCAGTGTGCTGAGCTCTTCTGTGACTTTATTCTTTATCTCAAGTCCTTCCACCGAGGTGGTGCCTGCGATGCGCTGCGGAAGGCTGTTGAGCACCATTTCGATTTTCGGGTTTTTTCTCGCTCTGCTTTCAAGTGATTTGCATCCCCTGAATTCGTCTCTTCGATGGACGATATATACTTTTGAAGCGTATTTTGTCAAAAACATGGCCTCCTGCAGGGCGGTGTCCCCGCCGCCGATAACGGCGATGTCCTTGCCTTTAAAGAAGCCGCCGTCGCATGTTGCGCAGTAGCTCACGCCTCTGCCCCGGTATTCGGCTTCGCCGGGAATGCCCAGCATCTTCGGGCTGGCGCCGAGTGCGACGATCACTGTTTTAGCCTGATATGATTTCTTTGCAGAGATTTTTACGGTAAATAAATCGCCCTCTTTGCTGATTTCCTGTGCCATATCATAAGCTATTTCAGCGCCGAATTCCACTGCCTGCTCTTCCATTCTCTCAATTAATCTCGGACCCGTGCAGTCTTTGATAGAGCCCGGATAGTTTTGCACATGCGTGGTCGTTGCGATCTGGCCGCCAAGCAGACCTGCTTCAAGCAGCAATGTCTTTAACTCCGAGCGCGCTCCGTACAGCGCGGCGCTCAGTCCGCCCGGACCACCTCCTATAATGATGATATCATATACGTTTGATGTATCCATTTATTACCTCCCTAAAAAATATATAGCGATTGGCAAAAAATAATTACTTTTATTTTAAACCATAAAAATTATTTTGTCTCAGTGCCTCGTATAAAACAATGCTTACTGAGTTGGATAAATTCAAGCTTCGCAGCTGATCTCCGGCCCTCATGGGGATGGTGTAGCGGTCGTTTGCACAGTATGCATGAATATCTTGCGTTACGCCGCCCGTCTCACTGCCAAACATGAGGTAATCATCCGGCCGGTAATTTGCCTGTGTGTAATAGTCTTGTGCTTTTGTGGTATAAAGATACAGTCTTTGCGGCTTTATTTTTTTAATGAAATGCTCAAAGCTGTCGTATACACAAAAACTCATCTTATCCCAGTAATCCAACCCAGCCCTTTTAAGATGCTTATCATCGATTGAGAATCCAAGCGGTTTGATCAAATGAAGCATACTGCCTGTCAGCGCGCAGCTTCTGGCAATGTTTCCGGTATTTTGAGGGATCTGCGGATTATATAGCACAATATTAAACATAAAAAATCACCGTATCTTATTTTACTATTTTTACCACGTTTTATCAATTTAATTTTATTTTTGTCAAAATTGGATGCATAAGGCTGAGGATAGAGTGTGAATAACCAGTTAAAAACATGTAAAAAAAGAACAAATATTTCCCGAAAAGCACATAAAAATTCACTCAACTCCACGAATATGCATCAAAAACAGACGAATTATAAGTATATGTGCATAAGTGGAAAACTTTGTGGATAAGTTGTGAAATTCAGTTGATTTAAACGTTTTTATAACGAAACTACGATTATTTTTCTGCCTGCATAAACAGAGACTGCTTGTGAATATCTTTTAAAATATGGATATTGATATCGTATAAATCTGAAAGTATTTCTTCTGTAAAAATTTCGTTAATATTTCCCGAACGAATGAGATTTCCGTTTTTTAATATAATAAAATTTTCAATAAATCTGACCGCTAAATTAATGTCGTGCATAATGGCGAGGATGCATTTTTTTTCATCATTCATTGTTTTTAGCATATGCATAATTTCCATTTGATTTTTAATATCGAGGTTACTGGTAGGCTCATCAAGCAGTATAATCGGACAATCCTGTGCAATGGCACGCGCAAGCAGTACAGTTTGTTTTTCTCCGCTGCTTAGATTTTTATAGTAATTATCTTTTAAATGAAGTGCGTTTGTTTTTGCCAAAGCTTCTTTTGCGAGTTGGCGATCATGCCCGGTGATCATATAATTTCTCTTATTGTGTGCATAACGTGCCATAAGCACGATATCAAAAACAGTAAAATCAAAGTTTGTCTCAAAGCTGCTGGGCACAACAGCAATGCTTTTAGCTATTTCTTTACGGCTCATTTGAATAAGAGGGATGCCATTGATAAATATTTTTCCGCTCGAGGGGTCGAGTATGCCTGTAAGCAGCTTTGCAAGCGTGCTTTTGCCTGCACCGTTCGGGCCGATGATAGCGCTCATACTGCTTTGCTTTATGCTAAATGAGATATCATTTACGATGGTTTTGTTTTCTATTTTATAACCTACATTTTTAAGTTCGATGCAATTCATTTAAAATACCTCGCGCTTTGAAGAATAAATTAAATAAATGAAAAACGGTGCGCCGAAAATGGCGGTCACAATGCCGACGGGCAGCTCTTGGCTAGTGATACTTCGCGCAATTGTATCTGCGCTCATTAAAAAAATACCACCGGTAAAAATGCTGTAGAGCATCAGTTTTTTATGGTTAGGGCCTGTAAATATCCGTACGATATGCGGAGTAATGAGGCCCACAAAACCAATGATTCCCGTAACGGAGACAACCCCGGCTGCGAGGATTGAAGTGATAAAAAGGATATGTCTGCGCACTTTATATACGTCCTGACCGAGCTGCAGTGCCTGTTCATGACCAAGCAGCATGATATCTAAGTTTTTGTGATTATAAAACATAAAAATAAGTCCGATAATAAAATAAGCGGATACTATAAACAAATGCGGCCATGTTTTGGCTGAAAAGCTGCCCAGTGTCCAAAAATAAATATCTTTAATGCTGTCCTGATTTGTAAGCATTAAAATAGAGATCACAGCCGTGACAAATTGGCCGATCGCAATGCCGATAAGAAGCAGGGAAGAGGTGGAGGCATTATGCGATTTTTGCGAAATGGCAAAGACAATAAACACGGTTGCAAGCGCTCCCGCAAAGGCCATAAGAGCAGTGATATTGAGGCCAAGAAAAGAATTTGAGGCAGATATGTTTAAAATAATGCTTAGTGTGGCGCCCAGCGCAGCCCCGGAAGAAACCCCCAGTACGAACGGGTCACTCATTGGGTTTTTAAAAACACTCTGATAACCGCATCCGCACAATGCCAGAGCAGCTCCGCAAATATACGATAACACAATACGCGGCAGTCGGATATTGAAAACAATGATTTCTTTTGTAGCCGATACACTTTTTGCGAAGGGAAACAGCTTGCCGAGTAATATTTTGAAAGTTTCGGCAAAAGGGATATTTGCAGGACCTAACGTTAAAAAAAACAACATCAGGAAAATGCTTATCAGTATAAAGAATGCAACAGTTTTATTTTTCATTTGCTAACCTAAAATTCTCAAGGCAGAGCCTGCCTTGAGAATATGCATGTATTATTTTATTTAGCTGCCATAAATATCATCATATAGCAATTGCATAGCCTGCACAATACGCGGCCCCGGGCGCGAGAGAATGGATGTTTCATTGCTTGAGTATGCATATGTGTAGACGGTGCCGTTTTTTATTGCGCTCAGATTTTGAACGAGAGACTCGGCAGGCATATCTCCGGAAGTGTTTACCGATAAGTCGATATAGATATCAGGATCTTTTTCAAGCAGGCTTTCCACCGGCACCATTACCCAGCCGCTTCCGATTTCTGCCGCTATATTGGTAGCTCCAAGTGCGGTAAGCATATTATTTAAGTAAGTGTCTGTGCCGGGGGAATAAAATCCGCCGACATCAATAAATACGCTTTTTGACTGCTGGTCCTGCGTTTTTGCGGTGAGCTCGGCAATTTGAGTATTGATATCTTCAACAAGTGCGGCAGCCTCAGTGTTTTTATCCGTAATTTGACCGATCAGTGTGATATTGGACAGCACATCCTGAATGGATGTATAGGTCATCAGCACAATGGTAATATCTGATTGTTCCAAAAGAAGCTGTGTGTCTTCCGGGATGCCGTAGGCCACATCCGATAATATCACATCCGGTTCTGCGGCGATGATGCTTTCGACATCAGGCGCTGCATAGTCAAAGAGCTGTGGCTTGGATTTTGCAGCTTCAGGATAATCACATGAACTGCTCACACCCACGATTTCTTCATCCAGCCCCAAAGCAAACAATATTTCCGTAACAGCAGGGGAAGAACTTACAATGCGGGCAGGCTTTGCATCTATGGTTACCTGATTGCCCAAATCGTCTGTGATCGATAAAGGATAGGTCGTTTGGTCGGCCTGTGAACTTGTAGAAGTGTTGCTGCAGGATGCAAAAGAAATCAAAAGAAGTATGGCAAGCAGTATCGAGAGTAGTTGCTTTTGTTTTTTGTACATGTATTATTTCTCCTTATTATAAAAAAATTTCTCTACACCCCTTCAGGCAAGAGAAATTAATTAAAACGAACGAAACAGTACGTTTAACTCCGCCCTCCGAGAGTTATTAGCAGTAAAAAATGCATCAGGTATCCTGGCTCGCGTTCATCCTCCTCTCTGCCTTCCCACCCGGCGGGCAGTGGCATCATTGAGATTTGTCTTCGCTTACAGTAGCGGGGGCTGCAACGGATTTTCACCGTTTTCCCTCAAGTACATTTTCGTATGAATTATAGTATCAAATATGAAGTTGCTTTGCAATGATTATTTAAACTTTATGGCTGTGCCGTATGACAGCACTTCAGCGGCACCCTGTGTAACGGTGCTTGATGAATAGCGAACACCAATGACGGCATCTGCACCGAGAGACTGCGCTTCCTGAACCATTCTTTGTGTGGCAATGCTTCTTGATTCATTGATCATTTCGCTATAGGCGGCAAGCTCTCCTCCAACAATGCTTTTAAATGCGCTGCCGATATCTTTGCCAATGTGTTTTGACTGAATCATGGAGCCTTTTACCATACCCAGTGCTTCAAATTCTTTGCCGGGAATGTAATCAATAGTTGCTAATATCATCTTCTTTACCCTCCTTAATTTCTTTTACTCTTAAGATGTAGACATATATCATGAGTCCTATCGCGCCAAGCGGAATGACCAGTGACAGAATACGCGCAAACATAGGAACCAAAGCAAACTGTATGGATATAGCATTGATAATTAACATGCAGATAAATAAAATCACAAAAACAATCAGTGCAATCGTTGGACCTATTAATTTTTTCTTATGTTCCTTTTTCATTTTTTTCCTTTTTCAAGATTTATTTTTTAAAATTTTTTAAAATACAAACAGATATCATTAATAATACATATGCTGCATTTCGGATTTCTTGCAGTACAGGTATTACGCCCATGCAAGATCAATTTAAAATGCATTTTGCTCCATAAATCTTTGTCAATAACATCCATTAATGCTCTTTCTGTATCGTCGGGATTTTTCTCGTCGACAAGGCCAATTCGGTTGGATACGCGAAAAACATGTGTGTCTACCGCGATAGCATCTTTTTTATAAATATGGGATAGGATCACGTTTGCCGTCTTTCGCCCTACACCCGGCAATGTCAGCAAATCTTCCATTGTATCAGGTACCTGAGAGCTGAAATTTTTGATAATCATTTCACTTGCCAGAATAATATTTTTAGATTTATTTTGATAAAGTCCGCCGCTTTTGATGATAGATGCCAATCTTTCCCGGCCCAATGAAAGCATTTGTTGCGGAGTATCGGCTATTTTAAAAAGAGTGGATGTGATTTCATTAACGCGCTTATCCGTGCATTGTGCGGAAAGGATAACGGCTACAAAAAGTTCATACGGGCTTGAGTAATTTAGAAATGTCTGCACATCTTCGTAAGCTTCGTTTAATTTATAAATAACCTGATCAGCTTGTGTTTTATTTAAAATTTTTTTCATTTTAAATATTATAAATTAAAAAATAAAAATTATCAAATTTTGTATGTCATAAGAAATAATTTTTTTGCAAAAAATAAAGCGAAAAGGAGTGAAGATGATGAATAATAAAAAGACAACAACTGCGCTTATCAGTGCTGTCGGTGTAGCGGCAACGATCATGGCTGCAAGAGGCATGATGAACAATAAAAATAAAATGAAAAAAACATTTAAAAATGCCGTCGACAAAGGCAGCACGTATGTAGGCAAAGCTGTTGATAAGGGCAGTGATTATATCAATGAAGCAGTTGATAAAGGAGCCGATTATTTAAATCAAAATGTTTTTAGGTAGATAGTAAAGAGTGCCCAAATGGCACTCTTTATCTTAATTTTTTTTCTTTAGCGTATAGGCACTGGGCAGTAATTCTCCAAGTTTGTGGGTTGTATAATCTTCTGTATTTTTTGCAAGAATGATTTCAAAGTCACTGTCGCAAAATTCGCTCATCACCTGAAGGCATACGCCGCATGGAGAACAGTATTGATTCAACGGTTCCTCATAGCCGCATACAATTGCTATTTTTTTAAAATCATGTTCGCCTTCCGAGACTGCTTTAAAAAAAGCCGTGCGTTCAGCACAATTAGTGGGTGAATAGGCAGCGTTTTCAATGTTGCAGCCCGTATAGACTTTGCCGGATAAAGCAAGCAGCGCAGCACCTACTTTAAAATTTGAATAGGGAGCATAGGCTTTTTTTCTGGAATTTATCGCCAAATTTATTAATTCTTGATTGGTCATAGTGATTTTTATCCTTTTTATTCATCAATCGTTTTAAACACACCCAGTGAGTAATCGGGCAGAAGCACATCCTGCATATACTGCGGCGCTTCGGCCGGCTCAATGTCAAGACTCACAGGGCACGCACACATGATTTCAACGTAAGAATATCCCTGATGGCAGATTTGAATTTCAAGTGCTTTTTTTATTGAAGCTTTGGCTTTTAAAATTTCACTTGGATTATGCAGAGATACTCTCGCTACATACTGCGCTTTTGGCAGTGTCGCGATCATTTCCGCCGTTTTTAAGTTTCCCGGTATATTGGGAGGCTGAAAACTCGCCGGAGATTGAAAGCTTGCCGGAGATTGAAAGCTTGCAGGAGATTGAAAGCTTGCAGGAGATTGAAAACTTGCAGGAGATTGAAAACTTGCAGGAGATTGAAAACTTGCAGGAGATTGAAAACTGTATGCTGAGCCAAACGGCATGCCGCTGCTGAAATTATCTTTACATAAATTGTTGATTGAAACCACAGTAACAGCATCTCCTCTGTTTGCTGTGTGAATGGTATCTGAAACACCCGATGATGCCGTGCTGCCTTCTCCCTGGAATATAATAACCGGTCTATCGGGATGCAGGCGTTTGATACTCGCGCTCATAGCGCTTGCGCCGAAGGGTGGCTTTAGTATGGTGAATTCTCCCCAGCCGGTTGCATTTTCTGGACAGGGAACACCTAAGGGCAGCAATTGCACATCATTGAGTTCCATTTCTTCTATAAGTTCTGCGATCAGGCGGATGACGATGCCCAGCATGCAGCCCGGGCAGAAGTCGTTCGTTTCGTTTTCCAACATTTTTGGTATTTTAATTGCGGTATCCATTCCTTTACTCCTTACGAGATATTCTGGCTATTAAAATGTATTTTAATGAATAAATTCAGACTTGTCAATTTACTGTGATTTTCATGTGAAAAAGAAACGATTGAAAGTATTTAAAGTATGTGCGCGCAATTTATTTGCATGCTGATAAAAAGAGCTTGTAGATAAGCTCTTTTTTATTGGATTTTAAAGGGCATTATTCTTCTTTTTCGATGCCTGCCATGACTTGAAGGAACTTATATTCATCCGGCATGGTAGGTGCCGCTTTGATACCGGCAATCGGCCACGGGAATCGGCCTATGCCGCTTTTATGCGTGACTGTAACACCTTCAATGATATCGGCGAGTTTGTTGTATGGTGCAGAGAAAATGATTTCATCATCATTGGTTAGCGCAAAAACTTTTTCTCCTGCGCCCGGGATTGTGAGGTTGCAGTCTTTGGTTTTGTATGGAGCTGCGATTTCTGAGATACAGGCAGCCCTTCCTGTTGCTTTGGTAGTGACATAACCGCCTTCGACATAGTTTGCGCCTTGCACGAGGCGAACGATCTGACCCGGATTACCATAAACTAAAATCACATCGGGAACAAAAGCAGCTTTACTCAAAGGAGCAAGAAGGATCTTGTCAAATGTGCCTTCTTCAAGCTTTCCAATGGCTTCTTCTGTTTTTTTGCCGGCTTGAAGCGTTTTTGCATAAAGCGGGTAGACGATACCGCCTTCTTTTTGCTTTTCTGTATACGGCAGACATCCAAGATAAGCAAGAGAAGGACCGCATGCATTGTCACCTTTGCCAAAGCCTAATGTCCAGCCATATCTGCGCACAATGCCGATTCCTTGGCATAGGGCGATCGGGTGGCCGAAAATCTTAGCCGGGCGGCGTGCTTTTTCAAAAAACTCCTCGTCATCTTGCAGTAATTTCACGGCAACAGGAGATGTCAAAGGTTTGATGTAGTCTTTAAGCATTTCATCGAATTGTTTTACAAGTTCCATATGTTACCCTCCTACATTTAATGACTCGTTTTTTATAGAATCATTTTGTTTCATTATAAAGTATTGAAAACGATAAAATCAATGTATAATTTTATTATTATTAAAAAATACTTCTTTATAATCATTGTTTTCATAGTGTATAATAGTTTTATATTTTATTAAGGAGGAGTAGTTGATATGGCAATGATAATGAATCAAGATCAAATGGATTTGGCAGCGCTGGCCAAAGAATTCATGGAAAATGAGGTAAAGCCACACATATATGAACTTGACGAAAAAGGCGAATTCCCCCTGGAATTATATAAAAAAGGATTTGAGCTCGGGTTTCACTGTATGGATATTGAAGAGCAATACGGCGGCGTAGGGCTTGACTATAACACAATCGCATTTGTGCTTGAAGAGCTGGCAAAGGTGGATGCAGGGTTTGCGATTTCGCTTACACTCAATGGTCTGCCGTTTGCATGTGTATCAAAATTCGGTACACAGGAACAGATAAAATATGTAGCAGAAAGAATCACCCCCGGCGGATTTATCACATTCGCATTAACGGAAGCAGATTCAGGCTCCAATGCCGGAGCGCTTCGCTGCACATGCACCCGTGACGGGGATGATTACATCATAAACGGACCGAAAACTTTTGTAACCAACGGAAAATATGGAGACATACATATTGTTTTTGCAACGATCAAACCTGAAGCAGGCGTGAGAGGTATTTGCGCTTTCATAGTTGAAAAAGACAGGCCGGGTATTCAAATCGGCAAAGAAGAGAATAAAATGGGTTTGAGACTATCCAATACTTGTGATGTATTTTTCGACAATGTACGCGTACCCGCGAAAAACCTGATCGGCAAAGAAGGCATCGGATTCAAAATCGCTATGTCTGCTCTTGATATCGGCAGAGTGTTTAACGCGGCGATGGCTGTGGGTATTGCGCAAGGGGCTCTCGATGATTGTATCGATTATTCAAAACAAAGAAAGCCTTTCGGTTCTCCGATCGCAAGCCATCAGGCAGTGCAGTTTATGCTGGCCGATATGGCAATTCAAATAGAAGCGGCAAGAACAATCACACATAACACGGCTGCGCTTGCGCAGGCCGGACAAAAATATACCAAAGAAGCCGCAATGGCAAAAACATTTGCATCCGATATGGCAATGGCAGTAACAACAGACGCCGTACAGATTTTCGGCGGATATGGCTACAGCAGAGAGTACCCGGTTGAAAAACGTATGAGAGATGCGAAAATCTTCCAAATCTTTGAAGGAACAAATCAAATTCAGCGTTCTATTATCGCAAATGCAATACTTAGATAAAAAATATACTAAATGACAATTAAATAATAAAAATAAAAGGGCAGATAGGCTATCTGCCCTTATGTTCAAAAAGGAGATAAGAATGGATATATTGGTTTGTGTAAAACAAGTGCCGGATACGGAAGAAATCAAAATAGATCCAATAACAGGCAGCCTGATCAGAGAAGGTGTGCCTGCGATATTAAATCCCCTTGACGCATGCGCGGTCGAGGCCGCCGTGCGTTTTAAAGAAGCCTACGGAGGCACGATAACCGTGCTCAGTATGGGGCCGCCGCAGGCAAAAGACGCGCTCAAACAGTGTTTGGCGGTGGGAGCGGATGAAGCCGTGCTGCTAACAGATAAAGCTTTTAAAGATTCTGATACACTGGCAACGAGCTACGCACTGAGCATGACCGCAAAGCAGCTTGGAGAGTTTGACCTTATCGTATGCGGCAAACATACGCTTGACGGGGAGACAGGGCAAGTCGGTCCGCAGATCGCGGAGCATTTGAATTACAATCAAGTCACAAGCGTTATGGATATCAAGTTGGAAGAGAACTATCTTTCCGTAAGCCGGGAGCTGGAAGAAGGCAGGGAGGTCTTAAAGGCGCAGCTGCCTTGTGTGCTCACCGTGACAAAAACGTCGTACACGCCGCGTTATCCGTCCATGAAGAGTAAAATGGCGGCAAACAGAAAAGAAATAAAAATACTCAGCGCCGCCGAGGTTGAAGGCATGGATATGGATAAAATCGGCATGACCGGCTCACGCACTAAAGTGCTTCGCAGTTTTGTACCGCCGACAGGACAGGCAGGGATGATCATTAAAGAAGAAACAGACGAGCTCTCAGGTAAAGCGCTTGCAAGGCTGCTTGTCGAAAACAAATTGGTATAGGAGGCGGCACATGGATAAATCAAATTATAAGAACATATGGGTCTATGTTGAGGCTTGTGAAGATGGGGCGGCAAAAGTGTCACTGGAATTGCTCGGCGAGGCAAGAAAACTTGCGGATGCGGCAGGGGAAAAGCTGATCGCCGTGCTTATCGGCAAGGCTTGTGCAAACATGACAGAGGAAATATCCTCTTATGGTATAGATGAGATCATCACTGTAGAGGCGGAAGAGTATGCGCATTATTCCACAGACGCCTATGTGCATGCATTTACACAGCTTTGTGAGAAATATAGGCCGTCCGCTTTGCTGATGGGCGCAACGGAGAATGGGAAAGACTTGGCGCCGAGGCTATCTTGCAGGCTTGATACGGGCTCGATTGCGGATACGACGGAGCTTTTTTATAATCCGCAGACAAAAGATATCGAATGGACAAAGCCAGCATTCGGCGGCAACTTAATGGCCACGATCGTTTGTGATACGAGCAGGCCGCAGATAGGCACGATCCGTCAAGGCGTGTTTAAAATCGCCCCGGCTTGTAAAAAAGAGGACGTAAAAGTCATAAAAGAAGATATTCGCTACGCACAGGAAAAAATACGGACCACATTTGTGGATTACATTGAAAATGAATGTACGGATGAGATGAAGATAGAAGACGCCGAAGTTATCATTGCGATCGGCAGAGGCGTAAAAACAGAGGAGCAGATAGAGCTGTTTAAGGAGCTTGCTGGGTTGCTTGGCGGCACCGTGGGCGTTACACGTCCGATTGTGGATAACGGCTGGTATCCCGTGCGCTGCCAGATCGGCCAGTCGGGCAAGGTCGTGTGCCCGAGGCTTTATATAGGATGCGGTATATCGGGGGCGGTGCAGCACACGGCGGGCATGACATCTTCCGATGTGGTCATCGCCATCAATAAAGATGGCACGGCGCCTATTTTCGGCGTCGCGGATTACGCGGTAGTGGGAGATATATTTGAGGTAGTGCCCGCGCTGTTGGAAGAGCTCAAAGCACTCAAAGGCTAGAAGCCAATTTATAAGTTGACAGAAAGCAAAGCAAAGTCTATAATATTACTTGCTTTCAGTCGGGGTGTGGCGCAGTTTGGCAGCGCGCTTGAATGGGGTTCAAGAGGCCGGAGGTTCGAATCCTCTCACTCCGACCAGTTCAAAGAGAATAAATCCGTATATTTTGTTATGAATATACGGATTTTTATTATTTTGCATGATTGCAATAATTAAGTTGTAATTTTATGTATTCTGATTCTAGATAAGTATTTATTTTATTTCGAATTTCATCTTTTTTTTCTTAAATGGGCATAAATATTCGTGTTCATTTTATATTGCTATGCCCCAATTGTTCCATTACTTCAAAATCATCAACATTTGCATCGTATAAAATAGTCGAATGTACATGTCTTAATTGATGTGGTGTAATATTTCAATAAGACCATATGGGTGCGAATATCTTTTCTTTTTCATTATTTTTTATCCTATATATGTATTAGGTTGGTACTCTATAACTATCTCTATCTAAACTCTATAACAGTAACAGATATGATAGGCATGCTGGTGTTTTCATCTTTTCCTGAAACTGTGCCATAAACCCTGATTGTATCACCATTATTTAGTATGTCTAATGCAGCGTTATTCGGTAAAGTTGTAAAGGCTTTAATTAGGTATATTCCGTATCCACCATTTTCTTTCATCGCTAGTGTAAACTGATACATTGCTCTGTTAGATGTATCTAGTGCTGATACTTCTCCTTCGGCATAAACTTTTTTGCTTTTCCAATTACCGGCATTAATTTCAACAAAATTTGCTTTTACAGCCTCGTTTCTAAGGGCGTCATCTATATCTTCTTGTGTCGGATCTGAATCTTTAGAAGTATATATGTCTTGTAGTTCATACCAATGAATATTTTCATAATCTTCTTTATAAATTATATCTTCTGCATAAAGTTTTGCTTCTTCACCGCTTTTAATATCATCTATAAAAGTAACAATCATTTCAAGCTCATTATTATCTATGTCATAAAAATAAAATATAAACGAAACAGAAGTATAATCATATTCAGAGTTATTTTTACACGTTCCCGTAATATGTAAGTTATACCAAGTATTACCGATGTCGCTATCATCAGTTACAGTAATTTCAGGTTCTCCTATAATTTCAATACCTGATGATTCATCTGTAGAATTTATAAATTCGATATTTGAACAAGCTGTGAATGTTATTAATAATGTCAGTGTTAATAAAATTACGATTATTTTTCTCATATAATTTATTCCCCCAAAATTATATTTATATAAAAAAGAAAAGACAGCTGCAGAGGTCTTTTCTTCATGGTCATTTATTTTTTTTGATAAGTTCCATTTGAGGCATATTTTTGCAATTAGCCACTCACAACTGTAGAATTATTTTATACGTTCCATTTATTTCCACAATTTTGACAAACAGCAATAGATTTTACAACTGTTTTAGTTCTTTTGTGGCCGAACATTGCAATTAGTAGGCGGGGCAGTGTTAAGAATATCCACAATAAAATATCTATTAACCAACCGAAGAATACCCAATATACAACTCCTCTTCTTTTTTTCTTCTGTATTGCGACAGCCTGCACATTAACATTTTCGCTATTGCATTTTGGACACGTCATTTTAAGTACTCCTTTATATCTAATATATTTAAAAACAGTAGCGGCTGTCTTTTCTCTAGTGTCATTTATTTTTTTTCATACGTATAAACTCTTTAAATTTTTCTATATCAGCAACCTCTTCGTCTGTCCATTCATCACTATCACTGTGTGTGGCGGTAGTTTCTATTTCTTCTTCGTTGCCGAGAAGGTAGTCTAGCGTGACACCAAAGAAAGTTACCATTTTTTTTGCAGTCTCTATATTCGGCATGGTTCTTTCTTGCTCCCATTGAGAAATAGCAGTTTGATGAACATTTAATAATTTAGCCAAATCATTTTGGGTCAAATTTTTTTCTTTTCTTTAATTTTTTAATTTTATTCACAATATCACCCTTATTAATTAAGAAAATAATAGAAATAACTATCGATATAAAAACTACTCCTATATATTATGTTTAAAGACAGCAGCGGCTGTCTTTTCTTTAGTGTCATTTATTCTTTTTTTTCATACGTATAAATTCTTTAAATTTTTCTATATCAGCAAGCTCTTCGTCTGTCCATTCATCATTATCATGATAGGATACTATGGTTTCTATATCGTCATCTCTTCCGAGAGGATAAGTAGTTGTTACATTAAAATAATTAGCAATCATACATAATGTTTGATTATCAGGCTCTGTTTTTTATAATAAAAACCTTTTTTAATAAATTATACAACAACGAGTTGTAATTGCAATAAAATCAACAAAATGTTGAATATTTGGAGGTGAAAAATTAAATTGGCTGTGTTTTAATATAAAACAGATAACTAAATAAAAATAAACCAAATTGAAAAACAACGTGCGGTTTACTTACTTTACCCATAATTAACGCAGGTATAATTGTGAAATTTACACGCGGATCATACAATATTTGTTGGGTATTACGCTCAAAATCTTTTACAGGGGGAAATCAAAGATGTTTAAGAAAATGAGAGCTGTTTGGGCGGTATTGGTCTGTCTGGTCTTTTGCTTTGCAGTTTTGACCGGGTGTACTCAGACAATCCAAACGGCTGACGGCAAAACGATAAAGATCGAGCAGCCGAAATATGTGTTTTACTTGATCGGTGACGGCTTAGGTGCTTCTCAGCGTCAGGTTGCGGAATATTATTTCAGGCATATGCAAGGTGATGATAATGCCATGCTTGCGATGAATGACATGGCGGTTGCCGGGATCAATACGACTTATTCTCTTGATACGCTGGTGACCGACTCGGCGGCGGCAGGCACCGCGCTGGCATGCGGCGTAAAAACGAATAATGGGGTGATTGCGCAGACGGCAGACGGCGTGGATACAAAAACACTGGTCGAGGCGGCCGAAGAGCTTGGCTATGCCACGGGTGTTGTGACTTCCACACGTATCACCCACGCTACTCCGGCGGTGTTCTACGCACACAATGCGGACCGCAACGATGAAAACGGCATTGCCGAAGATTTGGTGAGCAGCGGTGTGGATTACATCGCAGGCGGTGGCTACAGAAATTTTGTGCCAAGCTCTAACGATGCGTCTAAACGGGAAGACAACAGAGATTTGGTTGCGGAAATGGCTTCCGAAGGGTATGAAACTTTCATCGGCGATGATGGAGCAGCGGATTTTGCAGACTACTCGCCCGAAGCAGATGATCAGGTGTTGGCGCTGTTTAGCAAGAGCCATATGCCTTACGAAGTGGACCGGGCAAATTCAAGCACTGATCTTTTGAGTCTTTCTGAAATCACTCAGAAGGGCGTGGAGCTTCTCTCTCAAAATAAGGACGGTTTCTTTTTAATGGTGGAAGGCGGCCGAATCGACCATGCCTGTCATCCAAACGATCTTGTGGCCACGATCTACGATACGCTGGAATTTGATGAAGTGGTTCAGGTAGCTATGGATTTTTATAATGAACATCCTAAGGAAACGTTGATCGTAGTTGTAGGAGACCATGAAACGGGCGGTCTTGGACTTGGTTTTGCAAATGACTACTTTTTGAATTTGGATGCAATTGATGGAATTACAGCCAGCTTTGAAGACAATTACGGAGAAGTTTATCAGGCAGGCGGAAATAGAGATGCGTTTTATGAGTATTTGGAAACAGTTGGCATTAAAGATTTCACGGCCGAGGAAAAGGCTTTGATTGAAGCGGGCATGGACGCGGTTGACGCGGGCGATACCTCTTCCGGCTACGGCTACAATCCGGCAGGCATTGCTGTTAACCATGTAATCTCTCAACGGGCAGGCGTGCAGTGGACCACTTATGCACACACAGGTACGCAGATTCCTTTCAGTGTTATGGGTATCTCTGAAGAGGCCTTCGGCGGCTTTATGGACAATACGGAAATTGCTCAGATGCTCGCCCGGGTGCTTAGCGTAACGATCGGTTCGTAGGCACTCATGACATATAGTTTTAGGCACTTCTGAAGAGGGGTGTCTAAAACTATATAATGGAGGAAAACAGATGAAGAAAAATTCTATAATGTCTCTGCTGATGATCCTGATACTGGCTTCGTTCATTTTTATGCTGAACGCAGCTATCAATCATTCCCAGGTAGATGAAGGGCAGGCTGAAATCATATGCCGCGTGATTGAGGCAGATGACAGTGACATGGTGATTTCAGGAGTCGTGATGCTGGGCAGTCAAAGCTTGAAAGGAGAGGTGATCGGCGGAAGGTTTGACGGACAGACGATTCGCTTTAGCAATTCCTTAATCGGTCAAGCTGAATTTGATCAGCATTATGAGGTAGGGGATAGGGTGCTGGTGGGTGCAAACATCGAAAATGGCCGGATAACGAGCGCTGTTGCAGTAGATTATGTACGCCAGAATTATATTGTGCTCCTTTTTGGCATTTTTGCGGTGATGCTGCTTTTGTACGCAGGGAAAATCGGCCTTCGGGCGATTTTATCCTTTATCATATCGGTGCTAATAATCTGGATCGTCTTGATTCCGTGCCTTTTGAGCAATTATCCGGCGATGCCGATAACCATTTTAACACTTGTAATGCTCTCAGCCGTGATCATATTCTCGGTAGCCGGCTTTTCAAAAAAAGCAATCAGTGCGTTTTTCGGCTCCATAACGGGTATCATCATTCCCGTGGCGCTGGCGTATCTGTTTGGCGCGCTGATGAATATCGATGGCATGTCCGCTCCTTATGCAACCACGCTGCTGCTACGCGGGTATACCTCTTTGAATATGCAGGACATTTTTTACTGCGCGATCATGATCGGGGCATCGGGTGCTTGCATGGATATTGCCATGGATGTGGCAGCTGCGATGGAGGAAGTGCAGGTCAAACGACCGGATATTTCAAGAAAAGAGCTGGTGAAATCCGGCTTCAATGTGGGGAAATCGGTCATCGGAACAATGGCGACTACATTGCTGCTGGCATATTCGGGCAGTTATCTGATGCTTATGATGCTCTTCAAGGTCAGTGAAACGTCTTTGGTGCGTCTGCTGAATATGAAGATATTTACAATCGAGGTGATGCGGGTACTCATCGGCAGCATTGCACTATTGCTGGTGGCACCTCTGACCGCTTTTATTTATGGCATGATCTCCTGCAAGTCGAAAAAGACAGCCGACGACAAGGCTTGCAGCCCATGCTCCGTGAAGGACGCCTGTGCTCAAGATCTGATAGGGCGCTAAGCTAAATCTAACGTGCTTTTTATATTCAATAAAATGGAGAATGCAAAAAGTTTCAAAACAAAATTCATTATATTTTTCATTTTGCGAAAATTATAAGACCACGTTTGCAATTTGTTGGAAACGGCTTTTTATGGGCATGATTTTAAGTTCAATAACAATGGAATGTTATATTTTAGCATAAGCGGGTGCACACATAGAGAAAAGGGCTTAAATCTGCCATATCATAAAAGAATTATAATATTTCATCGTGCGTATTTACCCGTGTGCGGGAAGGAGTTTTTTGCTGCCGCGGCGCGGTTCGGCCGTCAAAAAAATCACATGCTATGTAATATTTTATATCTTCAAACCAAAGCCTGCGAATAGTGGGGTCGATTTGATTTTTAATAAATGTTTGGATGGGATGACGCAGCATAGAACGGGCAATTCCGAAAAGCTGTGACGGATCCCGAAAACATTCCCAGTGACATTTTATGCAGTTGGCCTGAGAGCTTGCCGCTTGCCGAACGGCTTTCTGTAAATCATCTCCTAAATCTTCATTGCCGCGATACCCGCAGGGGTAAATATGTCCGTCCCGGCTGTCCATATAAAAATAACGGATGCCGCCCAGGCAAGGCAGCAGCAGCGTTTCATCTTCGCTAGCCATAGCATACAGCATTGACAGCGGCGTAAAAATACGAATTTTGTCTCTGAAAACTGATACTACTTCAAACAATGCCTGAAAAACAAGCGTAAGTTCCCGCGGAGAAAAACTGACGATGTAATCTGCGGAAATGGCTCCATAAGCGAAATTTGCCACTTCTTCATTATTTGAGCTCATCGGATAGCAAACATTGGCGATGGTAAAGCCCATTTGAATCACCTTTTGAAAGAATGCCGTAAATCCCGATTTAAATGCCTCCAAAAAACGTTCTTCATCGTCAAGACCATTGAGCCTTTCAATGAGCAAGCCCGAAATGTTGCGGTTGATACCTAAGTTGGCGGCGGGATACAGCCCGTATGAATGGAAGATGGGCAGAGCTTTTTGAATACCCTCAACGACGCCGGGCAAGCCCCGCATAGTCTCATGCATCTGTGTATCTGCGGAATCTATACTTATCCAGAAATTTCTCACTTTTGTTACGGATAACCGTTGTGTAAAGAGCGTTATCTGCTCGATATCGGCGCTTTTTCCATTTGGTGCCAGCATAAATCCGTTGGTGCCGGTTCTGAGGTAGCGGATTTTGGCCTCGCCTGCATAGTCGAGCGCTGAAAATAGTTTATCCATATTAACAAAAGGCTCTCCGCCGGTAAAGGATACCGCTTCAAATCCGTTTTCGGCACACTGATTAACCGTTTTTTGAATTATTTCCGCCGTCAAGCTGCATCTTTCAATTGCAGCCGATTTTCGCATGCCGCACTGGGGGCAAGCACCTTTGCAGTGATTTGTAGTTTGAATGACAAGCTGCCCGGGTATATCGCCGAATAAGACTTTAAACATTTCCGAGATGCTGTTTAGTTTCATGTTTTATCTCCTAATCTTTTATCGTATCCTCGTATTCAGCATGCGCGCAGACATGCGGTCGCGGCGTGCTGTTTGATGACCGTTTGATAGTCGGCTATCAGAGCGTCAAAAATTTTATCCCAGTTTCGTGATAATGCAGTTTTTTCGCCGTTTTCTGCAAGCGAACGATAAAGCGCCTCATCTTGCATGAGGCGTATCATATTGTCAGAGAAAGCTTCGTGATCTTCATCTGTGCAGAGAAGCGCATTGACGTCATGCACGAGGAATTCGGTCACGCCGCCGCAGTTGACTCCCACGACCGGAAGACCGCTGGCCATTGCCTCTAAGGGTGCGTTCCCAAAGGTTTCGGTTCCCGACGGGAAAGCAAAACAGTTGCAGGAAGCATAAATTTGGGATAATTCATAACCTGTTTTAAAACCGGTCATGATCACATTTTCAAGGCCCGAGCGTCGTATATGTTCCCCATATGGTCCGTCACCGGTAAAGATGAATGCCGCTTTGTTTGGGAAGCGGGCGTTTATCTTTTCAATAGCGTATAAAAGCATGTGCAGGCCCTTTTCATGTGACAGCCTGCCGACGTACAAAAAAGCGAATTTATCTTTGATTCCGAGTTTTTTTCTGATTTCCTCGCTTCGAAAGCCGACATTAAATTTTGCGGCATCAATGCCTCTCGACCATATACCAAGGTTTTTATAGTTTTTTTCGCTCAGCTGATTAAGTGTATATCTTGAGGGGACCAGGATCTTTTCGGAAGAGTGGTGAAACCACTTTAAATAGAGATTTGCAATAGGTTTGAGAGGGTTTAGATTGAAATAACTGAGATATTTACAATAATCGGTGTGATAGCTCATAATGAGCGGAAGATTGCGGGATGTGGCATATTTCATGCCTTTATAACCGATTCCAAATTCGGTAGTCACATGCACGATATCGGGAGAAAAATCATTGCAGAGATCAAAAATCTCTTTTGTTTTCGGAAACGCCAAACAACTGTTTGGTGAAATCCTGACATTGATGCCCGGAAAACGATGAATTTGTATTTTATCTTGGGGATATGTGTCTGTTTGAATAGCTCTGCCGTTATAATCCGGGGCAAAGAATGCATGGCTGATTCCATTTTTTTCAAGGTAGAGACTCAGCTTTGACAGCGTATTTGCTACTCCGTTCACTTCCGGCGCAAATGTATCCGTAAAATATGCTATTTTCACTCATTCCTCCATTCTCGCCGCCCTTATCAGGCGGTTAGCCGTAAGATAAATATTTATTCCATTAGAAGTGTAGCACAGCAACGTAAAGTGCCAATCATACCTGTGTAAAATATAACTACGATTGTTGGATATACAGATGAATATGTTATAATAATTACAAATCGTAAAAATTGAGAGGCATTTATGGCAAATGAATATATTGTTTTAACGGCTGAAAATATAGAAAGTGAACATTTATGCTGTGCTATAGCCGATAAAAAACATCAGCAGGGCGTTGAAGAGAAAAAAAACTGGCTGAAAGAGCGAATCGGCGAGGGACATATCTTCAGGAAATTGAATGCAAAAGGCAAAGTATTTATTGAATACGCTCCGCTTGAGAAAGCATGGGTACCTGTTGAGGGAGAGGACTATGTGTATATTTATTGTCTGTGGGTATCCGGGAGCTTTAAGGGGAAAGGCTATGGAAAAGAATTACTTGAATATTGTATTGATGATGCAAAAAAACAAAACAAATCAGGTGTATGCATTATCAGCTCCAAGAAGAAAAAGCCTTTCTTGTCGGATAAAAAATTTATGAAAAAATATGGCTTTGAAACAGCGGATGCAATCAATGATGAGTACGAACTTCTGGCATTATCGTTTGACGGCACGATACCGCACTTTACAAAAAATGCAAAAAAACAATCAATTGAAAATAAAGAGCTGACTATTTATTATGGCATGCAGTGCCCTTATATTCCAAACTGCATAGAGCAAATTGAAAACTACTGTAAGGAAAATCAAATACCGCTTACGCTCATAGCTGTTGATACACTAAAAAAAGCAAAGTCATTACCTTGTGTTTTTAATAATTGGGCTGTATTCTATGACGGGAAATTTGAAACGGTGCATTTACTCAATGAGGGATATTTGAAAAAGATGCTTGATCGGTAGCAAATATATATTTAAAAAAATAATATAGTGTTTCTAAAAGTATATCATCTCACTAATGATTATAATAAGATAACGCCGCATGTGTGGCGTTATTTATATTTTTTATTGATTTTGTTAAATAACTGAGGGATTTTTCACGAAATGTCAGAGACTACGTAGTTTTTTATATATCCATATTGGATGTGTCCTCTCTCGTCTCACCGATTCCGCTTGAGGCCGTCCGATAAGGCTGTAGCCATCATAGAAGAAAGCGCTCCATCGTATACTAAGCGTATCGGAAAGCATGAGATAGCAAAAAGATGCAGCAATGTGATCTGATTACAAATATAAATCAGTAAACCGAGTATAATATTTCCATTAAGATATTAATGGATGTGATAATAAAATGAAAATTGATCATGGAAGAAAACTTTACACGATTGCGGAAGTATACAGGATTTTATATCAAGGTATACGCACAATGAAATACATGCGCAAGGCAAAAAGGAATAATGATTTACAGTCAGATTTTATTGAAAGGATCATGCTTGCGGTGACCGAAGTAAACGGCTGCGCCGTGTGTTCTTATGCGCATGCCAAAATGGCGCTTGAAGCAGGAATGAGCAATGAAGAAATACAGGGCATGCTTTCTGGTGTCACCACGGATATTCCGGCCGAGGAGCTGCCCGCGATTTTATTCGCGCAGCATTATGCAGAAAGCAGAGGGGAGCCTTCGGGTGAATCTTGGGATCGGGTGGTAGAAGTATATGGATCTCTAAAAGCTTATGAGATCCTGTCTGCTGTTCGTATTATCATGATCGGAAACGCTTATGGCATTCCTTGGAGCTCGTTTTTTGGCAGATTCAAGAAAAAGCCTGATGAAAGAAGTTCTTTGTTTTATGAAATCAGTGTAATGATTTTAGGAACCGTCATGATGCCCGTTGCCCTCATGCATACATTGGCCGCCGGTTTATTTAGAGCTCCTCTTATTAAAACAGAAAAATAAAGCACATAATTATAAATAAAAAAATTAAATTAATAATAAAAACTATTATTGATATGTGACATGAATCACAGTTATCATATATTAAAAACAGTATATTATATATAATATCATGAATATAAAGGAGGAAAAATCATGGAAGAAATGAATGTAAACAAAATGCCGCTTATAGGAGATAAAGCACCGGGATTTAAAGCTGTTACCACACAGGGAGAGATCAATTTCCCCGTTGATTATGAAGGAAAATGGGTTATTTTGTTCTCACATCCCGCAGATTTTACGCCTGTGTGCACGACCGAATTTATGACTTTTGCTACAATGGCGGAAGAATTCAAAGAATTAAATACAGAGCTTGTGGGGCTTTCTGTTGACTCTTTGTATGCGCATATTGCATGGCTGAGAAAAATCCAGGATCTTGAATGGAACGGCATGAAAAAGGTTGAAGTAAAATTCCCTTTAATTGAAGATATACGCATGGAAGTAGCTAAAAAATACGGCATGATTCAGCCGGAACAATCAAATACACAGGCAGTGAGAGCCGTGTTTGTAATTGATCCGAAAGGTATTATCAGAACAATTCTTTATTATCCGCTTTCAACAGGACGAAATTTTGACGAAATCAAGCGAATTATCATAGCGCTTCAAAAAGCTGATAGTGATATGGTGGCAACACCGGCCAACTGGCGCCCGGGCGATGATGTTATCGTGCCGACGGCAGGATCCTGCGGAACCGCAAAAGAAAGAATGGAAAGCCAAAGTGACGATCAATATTGTCTGGATTGGTTTATGTGTTTCAGAAAAGAGAAGAAATAGATTTTTAAAGCGCAGGTTTTCAAGCTTGCCCTTTAAAAGTGATAAATAAAAAACAAACAAACCGGAAGTATTGACAAATAAAAATAGTTGTTTTACAATATAGACAAGCAAATGAAAAGGTTTACCAAAGTAGTTTGCATAACTCCGAAAATATCAATTGCTTATGGAATACAGATATTTTCAATAAATTGGCGAAACGATGTTTGCAGGAAGTGAGTGAGTCCAAGGGCTCTGAAAGAAAAAGCGATATGACGAGGTGTCATGCAATGCTAATCATGTAAAGCCTGTTTAAAACAAAGCAGTAAGCAATTTGGAAAATGATTTGCATCATAAGCAGAGAGAATTATAAGAGCATCGCTTATGCGGTCATATTGTAATTGTCTGATTGATCGTTCCGAATGTAATAGTTCTTTCGCATACCTGAAAAGGAATGTATGGAAAAAAAGATTCGGATAGGAGAGAACATTAGGAGGAGCACGCCATTGCGGTATATCTCCAGCGATTAAGCAGACCGGTTTGAAGAAAACATGGTCTGCTTGTCGTTTATGCACTTTTTAATTTCTTTGTGTCTCTGCTTATGTCATATATTATATTTCATATTAATGCAAAAAATAAAAATTCAGAGGAGGATAATAATGAATAATAAGTATTTTATCACAAATGACAACGTAAAGCTGAACTACATAGAAGCTGGTAAGGGAACGCCTTTGGTAATGATACCCGGCTGGTCGCAAAGTGCTGCAGAATATAAACATCAAATTGATGAATTCGCTTCGAAATACCATGTTTATGCCATTGATATGCGTGGGCATGGAGAAAGTGAGAAGCCGGCCTATGGGTATAAAGTGAGCCGCCTGGCAAAAGATGTATATGATTTTATCAATTATATTTCAGACGATAAAGTGTATCTGCTGGGGCATTCCATGGGCTGCTCGGTTATCTGGAATTTGATTGAGCTTTTTGGAGAACATAAGATTCGAAAAATTATTTTAGTTGACCAAGTTCCTTTCATTTATGACAATCCGGACTGGGATGAAGAAGAGCGCAAAGCAGCCGGCCCCATATTTGACGCGCAGGTCACTTTTGAGACGATCAACGGATTATCAGATCCAAGCAGCGCAATGACTGTGGTTGATAGTCTTGTCGGCACAATGGTAACGCAAGCAGTAAAGAAAGAAGATTTTGATTGGATCATATCGGAAAATATTAAAATGCCTTCAAAATATGCAGCTTTACTGTTATTCAATCATTCGGTAAGCGACTGGCGGGATTTAATACCAAGGATCACTCTTCCCACACTTATCATAGGCGGCGAAGCAAGTATTTTTTCTGTGGATGCTCTAAAATGGATTCACACGCAGATAAGAGGCTCGCAGTTGGAAATATTCAGTGAGGAAGAAGGCGGAAGCCATTTTATGTTTTTTGAAAATCCAAAGAAATTTAATGCAATTGTAGAAAAATTTTTAGGTTAAATAAGGCGACGGGATTTTAAAAATATAAATAGTAAAGCAGGCCGGTTTGAAGAGAACATGGTCTGCTTGTTGCTTATGAGGCTTGTTCTATTTGCAATATATAATTCAAAGTCAACTGTTGTAAACAGGATTTTTTATGTAAAAGTTTACTATTTTATATTATTCAAAAATAATGCATAATAGAGATGATATAATAAATTCATTATCTGCATAATACTTTTTTCAGGAGAAATTGTATGATATTGTGTCTAGGCGATAGCCTCACTTTTGGGAGTATCGGATATTCCTATATAAAATTTTTATCCCCGCAAAATAAAGTTATCAATAAAGGTAAAAACGGAGATACGACAAAATGCGCATATCAACGATTGCTGAAATATTTAAAAAATCCCAAATATGCCGGAATCGATACGTATATTATTGAAATAGGAACAAATGATATCATGCTGCCTTATCTTGCTGATGTTTCTGTATTTTGGAAATTGCATTCAAAAATTCGCTGTGCTTATAAAAAATGTATCACAGACGACAAAGAATTTGAAAAAGTCTATGAAAATTATATTCGGTTACTAAGCGCCGGCAATAAGAGGATCATATTGGTGGGCATGCCATTTATTCAAATGCTTGATTTTCCGCTTGAAAGTATCAAAAAGCGCAACAAAATTATTTGTGCTCTTGCAAAAAAATATAATATACGTTTTGTGGATACATATGCATTGCAGCAATCACTTATCGAGTCGGATTATAAATTATATTCATGGGGAACTACCTATATTGCAAGATTTTTGGATTGGAGCATTATGTTTATTTTCCCTTTTTTCAAAGACATGCTTTCCAAAAAAAGAGGGCTCACTCTCACTGTTGACGGCGCACATTATAATTCAACTTCCGCTAAAAAGCTTGCTGAAGCAATTGATAAAGCGCTGTTGTTATAAATAGGGCTATCCTTTTAAAAGAAACAAAAAAATAACACATCGGATCGCAATAAGCGGCATCTTTATGAGCTGTTTTACGGTGTCTGTATTTGCATTTCTACAAACAAAAATTTAAAGGAGAGCATTGTGAGCAAAAGTATTTTGAATCAACCCAGGAAAATACCGAAAAAGAAACTCTATAGAGCCGATATATTCTATAGCCTGTGCATAATCGTCTTAGGTGCCGGCCTTGGGTATATCTCAAAGAGAATGGACAGTATCAGTATTATAGGGCAAATTACTACAGAGCTCGGCATCTGGGTTTTTGCAGCCGCGATAATTGCGGTTTACAGCAGAAAGCCTTCATACGCGGCAGTCAATGTCGTATTGTTTTTTCTTGCCATGCTGGGTGCTTATTATGCCTATGGCAAGCTCATGCTCGGTTTTTTCCCGAAAGCTTATTTTATGGGCTGGCTGGCGGTCTCTTTTGCCTCGGGGCTCTACGGCTTTGTAGTTTGGTTTTCAAAAGGAAAAGACATCATTTCCATCCTCGCATCGGCCGCCGTCGTATCTATATTGTATGCTTTAGGTTATCCCGCTTTTTATACCCATAAGATCACTTTGTTTATCACGCTTTTCTTCGGTGTCGTTTTAAATATATTTCTTCCGCATGCAAAGAAGCGAGCCTTCATTGTATTTGTGTGCTCGGTTATTTTGGCTGTATTGATCACAAAATTTCATCTTATAAGTTATTTGCCGTTTTAGTCCCATAAAAATAAAAAACATGATATAATATTATAACAAAGAGTATTTAAATTTATGGTGATAAATGTATGATTTTATGTCTTGGAGACAGCCTCACTTTCGGCAACATCGGTTATTCGTGTATTAAATTTATGTCACGCGAAATAAAAGCGGTCAATAAGGGCAAAAACGGCGATACAACCAAATGCTGCTATCAACGGCTTGTGCGCTATTTGCAAAAACCGGCCTATGAACAATTTGATACGTATGTTATTGAAATAGGAGCAAACGATATACTGCTTCCATATCTGGCAGAGCTTTCTTTATTTTGGAAGATATTATCAAAAAGAAGATGCAGACGCAGAAAATGTATCACCGATGATGCGCAGTTTGAAAGAGAGTACGAAAAATTTATTCTTCTGCTGAAAGAAAAAGAAAAAAAAATTGTGCTGGTGGGAATACCTCTTCCCGAATTGAAAGATTTTCCTTTGGATGCTATTTGCAGACGCAACGCAATCATTTACGCGCTGGCGGAAAAACACAAAGTGCATTATGTGGATACCTACGGCCTTATGGAAGATATTGTTCAAGATGGTATAAAGCAGTATAGCTGGGGAAAAACCAATTTTGCAAGAATTTTAGACGGTTTTATCATGACTTTTTTTCCTTTCTTTAAAGATTGGTTTTCAAAAGCGAGAAAGCTAAGTCTCACTGTGGACGGCGCACATTTCAATTCCCAATCCGCAAAGATGATCGCAAAAGCAATTGAGGTGGTGCTTTCTCTGCAGCTCAATGAAAGTGAAAACCGGCTGTAAGAAGCCGGCTTTTTGTATGCCTAATTGATTTTCAATAAATCTGCTTTAACGTTGTTACCGCATCAGGAGAGCAGAGTTTAATATAATGCTCTATATCGCTTAAATGATCATATACAAGCTCATCTTGTATATCGGGCAGGCCGTAGACAGTGTACAGCACTTTCTTTGTGCCTTTATGAATAGCGGTACGCTGATCGGGGCCGCGCAGGATGGCTGAGAGGATACCTTTCATATCTGTGATCATGCAGTCTTTCGCAACCGTGGTTACTTCTCTGCCTGTCATCGTAACAAAGCTTTCTTGCCCCGTGCATTTTTTTAAGCTGATCGGAAAAGCCGCTTTATCCGCATCGTGTCCGGCGGTGAGCAGCATGTTTTTCAATTCTGCCATAAACATGGCTTCTACGAGCGGCAGTACACTTGGAATGCTTTTTCCTTTTACGATAGATTCAAGCTGGGCCAGCACATGGTAGGTGTAGCCGAATTTTTTATAATAAGCCACGTAGCTGTCGATGGGGTGCAGGGTTTTAAGTTCGGCCCTTGAGGCACAAGCATATTTTTCTCGAAGCATCTTTTCTAAGGCTGTTTTAGCCTCCGTAAATTCTTGGCTTGCGGCATTGTTTACATTTTCCATGATCAGAACGCCTATGCGGCATTGGTTTTTTTCTAATTCGTTTTGGATGGAGTACATGATTATTATTCCTTTATATTCAATTTCAATAGAATTTGTTTAACGGTGTTTTTAATGATCTTATGATAAGATAAATACAAACAAAAAGATGATTCAATAATTTTAATTATCAAAACCATATATTTATTATAATTGAATAAGTAATAGAAAGCAAAACTGTAAATTTTAATTAATTACAAATTAAACTGGTAGATCTATAAACAATTCTGATATGTGTATGCCTAATGCTTTAGCTATTTGCTCACATTTGTCTATAGTAATACTATGTTCGCCTCTTTCAATTCTTCCGTAATATGCCCGGCTAATATTACACATTAAAGCAAACTCTTCTTGAGAATATCCATTTATTTCACGAAATTTTCTAATATTATTACCAAAATAAATAGTGATGTTTGGCAGTGCATTTTGATTCATTTAAAAACCCTCCATAATAATTATACTACAAAACGTCATATATAGCGTTGAAAAATATAAAAAATTTAATATAATTTATAATTGATGATGGTTGTACCATGTATTGAAAATATTTAAAACTTTCATGATGAAGGAGAAAAAATGAGTAAAGAATTAAAATTTAAAGTTGAATCATTCAGAAAAATTCCTAATCCATATTTAAATAACGAAGATGGCAACAAAAATGCAATGATGTATATTGCAATTTGCGATATATTAAATTTGCCTGATGACATTCCAATGGAGACAAATCCTCGAGAGCAAAAACTTACTACAGGTGTCCCCAAAAAAATCAAAGCGTCCTTACTAGATGAAGCATATTTAGATTTTTATTTATTAAATAGAGGATTATGTATTTCTGCAGCTGATATTAGATATAATAATTATTCTAATGAACTTTCGATAGTATTTGAAGACATGGAATATCATGGTGATATTGATGGAGGACACACTTATAAGGTAATCCTTGAAAATAGGGACAAAATAGATTATGGTAAGCAATTTATTAAACTTGAAATTTTAACTGGTGTCGAAGACATATTTCAAAGACTAGCTGCAGCGAGAAATACATCTACACAAGTACAAGATAAATCTATAGCAGAACTTGAAAATAGATTTGATATTATTAAAAATGCTATAGCCGATGAAGCATATTTTTCAGATATTTTCTTTAAAGAAAATGAAGAAGGAAATATTGACGTTGCAGATATTTTAGCAATATTAAATATGTTTAATATTGATCTATATTTCGATATGAATAAATTTCCTACTGCTTCATATAGTGCTAAGAAGAAATGTATTGATACATATATTAAATATCATAAAGAATTAGGCGAGGATGTCAGAAATCCATATGTAAAGATGAAACCCATCATGCGAGATATATTCAAGTTGTATGATCATATTGAAATTAATATGGGGAAATATTATAAAGAAAAATACCCGGCAGGGAAATATGGTTCTACTAAGGGTGTGTCACCCGCAAAAAACGGGGAAATGTATAAGTCGAAGTTCTACGGAAAAAAAATGGAGCATACAACTCCAACTGGATTTATTTACCCAATTCTTGGAGCATTTAGAGCTTTATTAAAAGAAAATAATGGAATATACGAGTGGAAGAAAAATCCGTTTATTGTTGTTGATGATTTAGGCGGAGAACTTATTTCAACGACAATTGAAAGAAGTAGATCCCTAGGAAATAATCCTCAATCTGTAGGCAAAGATACTGGTAACTGGAAAACTTTATATATGACTGTAAAATTAGGCTTAATTGAATAGAATAAAAAGCCAAATGATTCATTTGACTTTTTATTCAGTTCTAATAGGATCAAGATATATATTTATCAAACAAAGATATAATCTATTAGAATCAATAAGTGTTACTCCTGACACACCCTAACAAAAGCCTTAAAAAGCTCACTTGAAAACTTGTCATTTTGATATGTAAATTCAGGATGCCATTGCACGCCGACGACAAATGCCTCGCTCGGCATATACACAGCCTCAATGATATCGTCGGGAGCCGTTGCGGCAACGCGCAGGCTGGATGCAAGCGTGCGTATCGACTGGTGATGGATGGTGTTGACCATGACCACATCTTCATCGGCAAGGCCTGAGATAGGAGTGGAAGGCATCAGCTGTACGCTGTGTGCAGGGGTTTCATATGGTTTTTCCTGCAAGTGGGGTATTTCCAGTACGCGTACCATCTGCATTTCAATATCCTGATACAGGCTTCCGCCAAGGACCACATTCATAAATTGAAAACCGCGGCAAATGGCAAAGACAGGTTTTTTATATTTCAATGCTTTCTCAAACAATATTTTCTCAAAGTTGTCACGATATGCGGATGTGCTTTTGCAGAAAGGCAGCTTCTCCTCACCATACATGGAAGGGTCGATATCGTGCCCGCCCGTGAAGAGAAAGCCGTCAAATTTGCGGGCCAGTTCGTCTATTTCTTCTTTCTTTTGAGAGAGAGGAAGAATTACGGGGATGCCGCCGGTGTGCCATATGGCGTCTGTGTAGCAGGGCAGCATCCAGACATTATTTATCTTATCGCTGAACAGGGGAGTAAGGCCGATGATCGGTTTTTTCATATCAAAACTCCTTTCAAGCATAACAGAAAGTCTTTTATCTCTGCAAGCTCTTAAAAGAATTAAAAGAATTATATCAAATAATGTCATATAAATCCATAGCGGATCGTCTTAAAAAAATCTTTCATTGGCGTTGCTTTGATTAAAAAAAATATGTATGGCAATGCAAAAATTATTGTGATACAATAAATCAGTATTTTATGATTTGGAGGAGAGTCTTATGTCTCGTTATTTTAATAGTATATTTTCTGTGAGCTGCACGGCGTCTCCGCCACCTCCATCAAGTTTTGCAATCAACAATCTCAAAAAAGAGTCCGTATTCGGACAAAATATGCCGCGGCCAAAAACATGGGCCGTCAAACTTGAAGGAGTAGGAAATGAAATCAAAAATACAACTTTTATCGTCTATGGTCATATTCGGCACCATGGGTGTCTTTGTGCGATATATCGATGCATCCTCAAGCGTTATTGCGCTGTTTAGAGGCTTCATAGGAAGTGCCTTTTTAATTTTTATCTTTCTTTTTTTAAAACAAAAAATATCCATAGAAAAGTTGAAAGCAAATGCCGTGATTTTATTGCTTTCTGGTGTTGTGCTTGCCGGCAACTGGATGTTTTTATTGCAGGCGTATAAAAATACAACCTTATCCAACGCCGCGCTGAGTTATTACTTTGCGCCTGTGTTTGTGCTGATTTTCTCACCTTTTATTTTAAAAGAAAAATTTTCAATAAAAAAAATGACTTGTATTGCAGCAGCTATGCTGGGAATGCTTTTAGTCATGCAAAACAATTCAGGTATCACAGAAGGCTATCATCATGCGGCAGGAATAACATACGGGTTTATTGCGGCACTCTTTTATGCTTCGCTGATACTGCTGAATAAATTTATCAAAGGTCTTACAGGATTTGAAACGACCGTGATTCAACTGACGGAAGCTTCTTTTTTGCTTTTGCTGTATGTACTCTTCGTGCAGGGAGCAGGGGCGCTTCATCTTGCAGGCGGCGATGTTTTATTCGTCATCATTCTGGGTATCGTTCACACGGGAATAGGATTTTACTTATTCTTTTCGGCATTGAAAGATCTGAAAGGTCAAAATATAGCTTCCTTGAGCTATGTGGAACCGGTAACTTCCGTGTTTATGTCTGTATTCATTTTGCATGAAAGTATGACGATCGTGCAGTTTGCAGGAGCCGGGTTATTACTCGGAGCCATTTTTATAAGTGAAAAAACTTTCCGCAAGTCTGCCTGTAAAGATGAAGCATAACACGCATCAATTTTACTATATTCAATAAATGCAATGTGAAAAAGACTCCTTTAGGGAGTCCTGCATAAGACAGTATAAAAACTAAACTGTTTATGGGTACTGCCAAGTAAGATGTCTAAAAATAAGCGTATCGTTCTAAATGGGCGATACGCTTATTTTTATTTTATAGGGAACCCTTAGTTTTCATATGCTTGCGCCTTTCGTTTTTATGGGTTACAATTAAAATCCTCCACTATAACACCAGACTTTTATACGGTGATATTATGGTGCAATAGAATGGCGGTGAAAAAATGAACACTTACAAGACATCCGAAATTGCACATAGCATTGGAATCCATCCCAACACCGTGCGGCTTTATGAAGAACTTGAACTGATTCCCAAACCGGAGCGTAAAGAAAATGGCTACCGTATCTTTACAGATTTTCATATGGAGCAGATTAAATTTGCGAGAATTGCTCTAAAGGTTGAAGTCCTGCAAAATGGACTGAGGAAGCAAGCGATTACTATTATTAAAACTTCCGCGCTTGGGAATTTTGGCAAGGCAATTTGCATGACAAAATATTATCTGCAACAGATTAGAAATGAACAAAGAAATGCCGAAGAAGCCATAGCGATTACTGAAAAGTTGTTATTAGGTGACAGTCAGGAAACAGGCACTACGTTTTTAACAAGAAAAGAAACGGCCGATTATTTACAAATCTCAATAGACGCTTTACGAAATTGGGAAATGAACGGATTATTTACTGTAAAGCGAAAACAAAATGGCTATCGCGTCTATGGTGAAGAAGATATTCGACGGTTGAAAATTATACGTTCCTTGCGTTGTGCCAATTACTCTCTTTCAGCAATTTTGCGAATGCTGAATACCCTATCTCGAAATCCCGAAGCGGACATTCGTCAGGTAATTGACACTCCAAAGCAAAATGATGATATTATTTCTGTATGCGATAAGCTACTCACATCATTGCATTGCGCTGAACAAAACGCAAAAGTTATGCTTGCTTATCTTGAAAAAATGAAGAAAAAATTTCCGGAAAGCCCTACACCTTAACACCAGACTTTGTTCTGGTGTTATTCTTTTTATGCAAAGAAAAGGAGGGATTTAATCGCATGGAAACAACGATTGAAGTAAAAAACCTATGCAAGTCTTACGAGCATATCAAAGCGGTGGAGAATATCAATATCTCCGTTTGCCGTGGAGAAGTATTTGGCCTACTGGGCGCAAATGGTGCGGGTAAAAGCACCACAATTGAATGTATTTTGGGAACAAAAAAGCAAGATAACGGAACCATATCCATTTTGGGAATGAATCCGCATAAAGAGCGAAAAAAACTGTTTGAGAAAGTTGGCGTTCAATTTCAGGAAGCGAACTATCAGGACAAAATAAGGGTGGGTGAACTTTGTGAGGTCACGGCTTCGCTTTACAAAACCTCTCTAGATTATGGCGCTCTTCTAAAACAATTCGGACTTTCTGACAAGCTGAAAAGATTGGTCAGCGAGCTTTCAGGAGGTCAGAAACAGCGACTTTTTATTGTATTGGCACTAATCCCAAATCCCGAAGTTATATTCTTGGACGAGCTAACCACCGGCTTGGATGCTAAGGCACGGCGAGATGTGTGGAAAAGCCTTTCTGAATTAAAAACGAAAGGAATAACGATTCTATTAACCTCTCACTTTATGGACGAGATAGAAGCACTGTGTGATAAAATCATTATTTTGAAAAAGGGAGAAAACGTTTTTTGCGGGACAGTACAAGAAGCAATCGCTACCAGTCCTTATGAAAAATTTGAGGACACATACCTTTGGTACGCAGACGAGGAGGTAGAAAATGAAAGCATTTAGAACCTTACTAAAAACAGAAATTAGGTTATCCCTACGTGGGATGGACATGTTCATTTTTGCTATCTGTATGCCTATTGTTGTTGTTATTATCTTGGGAGCCGTGTTTGGAAATAAACCTGCTTTCGACGGTGCAGAATATACCTTTTTGGAACAGTCTTTCGGTGCGGTATCAGCCATTGCCATCTGTGCCGGAGGTGTGATGGGGCTTCCCTTAGTCGTATCTGATTATCGAAGCAGAAAAATATTAAAGCGGTTCAAAGTCACACCTACCAGCCCTGCTCTTATCTTGGCGGTACAGGTTGTCATTTACGCACTTTATTCGATTATTTCACTTATCCTTGTCTATGCAACAGGGGCAATATTTTTCGGCTATCAGTTATATGGCTCATGGCTTCAATTCTTAGGAACATACTTACTGGTTATGCTGTCAATGTTCAGCATTGGACTACTGGTGGGAGGAATTGCGCCAAACATTAAAATAGCAAGTGCCGTTGCCAGCCTGCTGTATTTTCCAATGCTTATTTTTTCGGGAGCTACTCTGCCTTACGAAGTGATGCCCGTTGCACTTCAAAAAATCGCGGATATATTGCCGTTAACACAGGGAATAAAACTTCTCAAAGCTGCTTCACTCGGTCTGCCAATAGATAGTGTTTTTATTCCCGTGGTTGTGATGATTGTAATTGCAGTAATATGTACTGCTGTTTCTCTCCGCTTTTTTAAGTGGGAATAGACTTCCACAATTTATTTGATAGAAACTTTCTACTATATCGGCCGATAGTTTAAGATTTAATATGTTTACTGCCAGAACTGAACACGCCAATAGATGAAAGAATGGCGTAGCTTTACGCTGTACCATTCTTTCAAACTAATTCAATACTGTTTTACGAAAGACTGCCTTTAGGGAGTCTTTTTATTCCGGGTAATCAAAAGTATTTATTGAAAATATATCAAAGCGGCTGTATATTTAAAATAGTGATATTTTTTGCCGCATAAAATCATAGTATTTAAAGATATCCGTAGAAAAGGGGAGAAGTATGCAGATCATAAAGTTAAATCACGTACAAATAAGCAGTGCGCTCAGTCTTGTATGGGATGTATTTATAAAATATGAGGCACCCGATTACAGCAGGCAGGGTGTGGAACATTTTTGGATGTGCATCAATGATGATTCGTTTATGGCACAGCTTGTATTTTACGGTGCATATGAGAATGATGAACTTGTCGGTGTGCTTGCTACACGCAGCAGCGGCAGCCATATCGCGCTGTTTTTCGTGGACGGCAAACATCATAGAAAAGGGATCGGCAGAAAGCTTTTTGAAACTGTTCTGTGTGAAGATCCTGTGGATATCATGACAGTGAATTCGTCACCCTATGCACTAGAAATCTACCATAGGCTTGGCTTTATTGATACCAACACCGAGCAAGTTACAAACGGCATACGCTATACGCCTATGATCTATCATAAAAAGCAGTTGGTATAATTTATTCTTCTAATGTAAAAATTTCTTCGATTGGCATTTTAAGCAGCTTTGCGAGTTTCATTGCCAGTTCAAGTGTGGGATTATATTTATTATTTTCTATCGCATTAATGGTCTGACGCGTTACACGCAGTTTGACGGCTAAATCTTCCTGGCGCATGCCCGATGCTTTGCGTAATTCTTTGATTTTATTTTTCATGATATCCTACTTGCTGATAAAAACCATTACAATCCCAAAAATAATTAGAAAAAGAATCGTAAGCAATATAGAATAGTATAAAGTTTTTTTCCCGCTTTCATCACCCATTTTCCATTTAAAGATCTGCGTCGATGTAAAAAAAATAATATTCTGCATAATTAATAGAAAGAAAGGCAGGGTGATGCGACCTGTTTTCGTGACATCATAAATAGTCCATATCAATAATGCAATGACGGTAAAAAACCAGCTGCACCTTGTTGCGCGAAGTGCGATATTTAACTCCATTTCATCCATTTTCCTCATGATAAAACCTCCAAAATGTAAAATGTTTTTTACATTTATACTATACGCAGCCTGCGTAAAAATGTCAAGAACTTTTTACATTTTATATTATTTTTCCACAAAACAATGGAATACAATTATTTATTTTAACTGCTGCCATTCAGATTCTTTAAATCCAGCCAGAACGAGATCACCTTGGATTATGATCGGCCTTTTCACAAGCATGCCATCGGTGGCAAGCAGCTCGATTTGTTCATCGGGCGTCATTGTGGAAAAAGAATCTTTAAGATGCATCTGGCGATACAGCATGCCGCTTGTATTTAAGAATTTTTTGATGGGTTTATCACTTAGACTGATCCATTTTAATAATTCGTCATAGGTGGGATTTTCTTCTTTGATGTTTCGTTCTTCGTAGTCGATGCCGTTTTCATTGAGCCATTTTCTGGCTTTGGCGCATGTTGTACATTTCGGATAACAAACGAACAGACTTTTCATAAAATACTCCTTTATAAATAAAAATAGTAGCTTTTTAGCAAGTATGCTTCATTGTATTTTTGCGTGAGCTTGAATAAGATATTTTTGACTTTTTGATATGAGGCGCCTTCCTTGCTTTTTTGAATGGCATTTAAGAATGATTTCTTTTCTTTTTCATCTGCCTTTTCTTTAAAATATCCCCACACATACGTTCTTTATTTTTAAACAATTGCCGTATCGCTTCATAAATCTGTGGAGAACGCTCTAAAGCGGCATATTTATAGCGGTTCCATTCGCTTTCAAGCGCAGTGATTTTTTGATTCTTTGCAATACAATTGATACATTTGACTGCGGAAAGATTTTTATCCTTGACTTCAAGCATGATATCGGGCTTTATATTTTCCAATTGTTCATAAAATTTTAAAAACGCATGGATACGGATCGTATCGGAATGCGAACCCGGTTTCTTCTGCGGGTGCTGCTGACTGTAGTGTATTTTCTGGTTTCCGTCGTGAATACTCCATGTTTTTTTGCACTGTGCTATCCAATAAGAATCGCTCTTTGATCTGTCGCATACGTTGAGGGCGTTGTGCAGATTATCATAGACAACGGGAAGTGAAAGCTTCGCGCCGATATGCAGTACGTCGTCGATCGTGTAGCAGGTATCGTCGTTTTCGAGCACCAACCTGTTTTTGATGTTTTGCGGCAGATAGCTGTAGTGCGACACAAAACGCTTGGATGAAGCTTTTTTATCGCCGTATGCTCCGCCTATATGCAGCACGATTTTATGTTCGCTTCCTACACCGAGACTGTCTAAAAATGCCGCGTGATAGGCAAGGTCATCTATTGCGTTTTCGACTACACCGGCAGAAGGAGAATTAAGCACGGTATATTGTCCAGGATGCATGGAGACGCGCATACCGCTTTGAATGATTTCTGAGCCGATGGCATCGAAGTTTTTTTTAAATTGACCAGACCAGTCAAGCATATTAACGGGGCTTGAGCCAAAGGGAATGATATCGGAGCTGATGCGAAAAAGAAAGATATCATTATCAATATTATAGTTAAGTATATTCGTAAGCGCGACTAAATTTTGTGCGGTAAGCTCTGTCAGCTTTTGCGCTGAAACGTTTTTTTTCATACAGCTTTTTATAATGGTATTTTCTATACCAATGGTTTTACAGCCATATCCGATGCACATGATCTTCTCCATATATTTATCTCAATAATTCTATTATATCTCATCTGTGTAAAGGCGGCAATGTTCAGGTAAATAAAGCAGCCTAATAATTAAGGCTTTATGTTTATTTTGAAATATGATATTATAAAAAAATTAAAAAGAGTGATATAAATTTTAAATTTTATAAAAATCAGTCGGTACGGAGGTGAACAACATCGATATACCAGTTCATTGGCAGCAGATTATCTCTTGGACTGTTTTATTTTTTATTTTATTTGCAATTATATCCGAAAAAATTCGATATGAGACAGCGGCTTTTGGAGGGTTGTTGTTGCTTGGACTTCTCGGCGTTGTCCCGCCTTCTTCATTATTTGCCGGATTTGCCGCGCCTGCACTATATACGGTCATTACGGTGCTTGTGATGAGTCAGGGTATCGTGCGTTCGGGCATTCTCACGGGATTCGGCAAAAGTATTGCCCGAAAAATCAAAAATCCCGAGAGGCAAAGGCTGGCTGTCTCTGTTTCCGCTTGGCTGATGTCGGCATTTATGAATAATGTCGGAGCGATCGGTTTAATACTTCCCACGACGAAAAGAATGGCCGGGCGTGCGGGGGTGGATGAGGCGAATTTCGGTATGCCGCTTGCTTATGCATCCATATTGGGCGGATCCGTCACGCTTATAGGCACAGCCTCCAACCTGATTGTATCCACGTATAGATATAAGGCTTTCGGAGAGGCGTTTAAGATGTTTGATTTTGCCGCGCATGGACTGGCGATGTCCTTCATGGGGCTGCTTGTGTTTGCTTTATGCCGCCTTTGCGGATTTGGCATATTGCGTTTAGAAAAAACGAATGATGTCGTCTCCGCAAGCCGGCATGAGGCATCTGAAATCGAACCGCCGGCGCAGCGCAGTACCAAGAATACACTGCTGGTGCTTTCTTCTCTCCTCCCTGCCATTGTGCTGACCGCAGTCGGAATTGCTCATCCGGCGATCGCGTTTGGATTCGTTATTCTTTTCTGGCTTGCGAGCGGTATTTTCACACATCGAGATGTTCAAAAAGCGATCAATATTCCGATATTTGTATTTCTCGGCAGCATGATCAGTGTTTCGTCTATATTAAATGAAACAGGCGCGCTTAAAAACGTGGTCGATTTTGTGCTACCTCATATTGTTTCAATGCCCCCGTTTTTACTGATTTTAAGTGTACTGTTATTGGCGGCCTTTATTACCAATATTCTTAACAACTCTGTTTCCGCTGTGCTTTTATCGCCTGCTGTGATTTTACTCTGGCAGTCGGGAGCCCTTTCTGTGAGCATTGACGCACTGCTAATGGCGGTTGCGGCAGGCGCAAGCCTGGGAATAGTGATGCCTACGCATCAGTCCACAATCGTGGCCATGAACAGTTTGAAATTTGAAAGAAAACAATTTATAAAATTAGGAGCAGTTATAACTTTTTTTGCAAGCCTGACTGCCGCATTGGTGATTTTGCTTGTCTGGATTTAAATATATAATTAAAGTGAAAGGAGAAAACGATTATGCAGTTTAAACAAATTTACACACCTGGGCTGGCACAATGCTCTTATGTGATAGGAGGAAAAAACAGCTGCTTGGTAGTGGATCCTTCGCGGGATATAGAAAAATATTTAGATATTGCCGCATCATTCAATTTGCCTATTATCGGCATTATCGAGACGCATCTGCATGCTGATTTTGTATCGGGGCATATGGAGCTTGCAGCCAAAACAGGTGCGACGATTTATATAACAAAAAAAGCAGTTGCGGCATATGAGCATTACGGCATGAGTAACGGAGAAGAGATCACACTCGACAGCCTGCGTATCAAAATGCTGGATACACCCGGACACACGCCGGAGAGCGCCGTATTTATCGTATCCGATTTGGAGCGCGGCAGCGTGCCTGTACTTGTGTTTACGGGGGATACGCTTTTGGTGGGGGATGCGGGAAGACCCGATTTATTTCCGAATATTAAAAAGCAGCTTGCATCAAGCTTATACGATAGCCTGCGTGAGATTGAAAATATAGGTGACCATGTAGAAATATATCCTGCACACGGAGCAGGCTCGCTATGCGGCAAAGCGCTCTCTTCAAAATTACTTTCGACAATCGGAACAGAGCGGATGTATAACCCGGCGATTACAATCGAGTCGAAAGAAGAATTTATCTCAAGTTTTTTGGAAGATATGCCGGAAGCGCCCGACCACTTTAGCCGATGCTCTGAAATCAACCGAAAAGGCCCCGCTGTTACGGCAAATATCAAAAAGCCGCTCGCATGCTCACCGAAAGAATTTTATAAACTTGCTCAATCGCAAATGCCTGTGGTCGATACGCGCGATATGCTTGCATTTGGTGCGGCACATGTGCCGGGAGCGTATGGGCTTAGTTTGCAAGGCAACTTCTCCACTTTTGGCGGGTGGGTGCTGCCGCCCGATAAGCCATTGCTGCTGGTGGCCGAAAATGAGAAAGATTTATCGCAGGCAACGAAAATGCTCTATCGTGTCGGCCTTGATACAATTCACGGATACTTAAAAGGCGGGATGGCGGCATATGCGCAAAGCGGGCTTAAAACTTCAAAGCTTGAGAGCATTTCTGCCGCAGAACTCAAAGAGCGCCTCGATAAAGAAAAACTTATTTTAATAGATACGAGATTAAAAAGCGAGTATGAGGCAGAGCATATAGCGGGAGCTGTCCATGCGCCCGCTCCCGATGTGCGATGGCGCTATAAAGAATGGGTAGGCGACAGAGATGTTGCTTTTATATGCAATACGGGAAACAGAAGTCTGCTTGCCGCAAGCCTGATGCTGCAGCGAAGCGGCATGAAAAATATTGTCAATGTCATAGGAGGCACTCCTGCCTGGAGCAATGCCGGATATGACATCATCAAAAATGTAAAAGAATAAACATATGGCAAATATATTTAACAAAGATTTTATATATATATTACGCCGGTATATAGCCTTATGGTATATAATATATTTACTACTGTATTATAAGGTAATTTATGGATGAAATTGAACTCGTCAAAAAAGAAAAATTTTTTACTCTTTTAAATACTCAGCAGATTCAAGCGGTTTTTCAGCCGATCGTATCCCTTCGTGACGGCTCGGTCTTTGGTTATGAAGCACTTTGCCGAGGCACGTCAAAAGATTTTGCACAGGATCCGGATACACTGTTTGCGTATGCGGAAAACTATGATAAATTATGGGATTTGGAATCACTGTGCCGTACCAAAGCCATTGAAGCCGCGCATGAATTGCATATGCAAACGAATCTTTTTTTAAATGTAAACCCCAGTATTATACATGATAATAAATTTAAACAAGGCTTTACAAAAGAGTATATCAGAAAGTATTCGATTGAGCCCGAAAAGATTATTTTTGAGATCACGGAAAAAAAAGCAATCAATAATGTTCCCCATTTTATTAAAACGATCAATCATTATAAACAGCAAAATTACAGAATTGCAATCGATGATGCCGGAGCGGGATACTCGGGGCTGAATATGATTTCTGATATACAACCGCATTTTATTAAGCTTGATATGAATCTTATCAGGGATGTAGACAGTGATGTGACCAAACAGCTTTTAATTAAAAGCATGGCAGAGTTTGCCGCGCTGTCAAATACTTATTTGATTGCGGAAGGCATCGAGACAGAGGCGGAATTGTTAAAATTAGTCGATATCGGCGTCAATTACGGACAGGGATATTTTATTCAAAGACCTGCGCCGCAAATAAAGCCGATTGAAAGCGATGTCGTGCAAATGATTCATGAAGCCAACAGAAAGAAAAATCATCTTTGGGGGAACGGCATTGCAGGTGTATATATCGGTAATATCAGCAAACCATCCAAGACAATTTCAGCAAGCAGCATCGTAAGCGATGTGTTTTATATGATGAAAAAAGAAAGTACGCTACCGGGCGTTTGCATCACGCATGAGGGCGCGGTCATAGGGGTCATTGCAAGAAATGAGCTCTTTAAACATGTGTCAGGGCAATATGGCTATCCGCTTTATTTTAAAAAGCCCATCAGCAACATTATGAGCAGAGAGTATTTATGTGTTGATTACAAAACGAGTATCGTCACGGTTGCAAAAAAGGCAATGCAGCGGGAGGCTGATAAGATTTATGACTTTATTACAATCACAAAAGAAAATAAATATTACGGTATTGTGACCGTAAAAGATCTTTTGGAAAAATCGATTGAAATTGAAGTAAGTTACGCAAAACATTTAAATCCTCTGTCGGAGCTTCCGGGAAATTTACTGATTGAAAAACAACTTGAAATGTGCATTCAATCCCGTATGGATTATAAAATCATTTATTTTGATGTTGATAATTTTAAAGCGTATAACGATACATATGGATTTGAAAACGGTGATAAATTTTTAAAACGATTGACACAAATATTAAAAAACCATATTCCTTCAGAAGAATTTATAGGCCATATCGGAGGCGATGATTTTATTGCCGTTGTATCCAAGGATAATGTCGAAAATCTGTGCGCAAAAATCATAAAAGAATTTGATGAAAGTATCTTATTTTTTTATAAGCAAAGCGATATAGATCGCGGATATATCATCGCAAAAGACAGAGATGGAATTGAGAGAAAGTTACCGCTCATGAGCCTGTCGGTTGTAGCGATGTCAAATAAATATAAAAATCTAGATGACTTATCAGACAGCGTAACAGCGCTGAAAAAAATATGCAAGCAAAAAGAAGGCAGTAATTATATTTTTATTTAAGCTTCGCTGTTCTAAAATAATTTTTAAACAAAGCTGTGAGAGTTTTTTGGTAGTTTTCTGAGAGAAAAATGAGAGAATTCTGAGAGAAAAATGAGAGTTTTTTTCTGTAAGCATATGATACAATATATCATAGGATAAATACAGATTGCAAAACAGAGCAGGCGGCAATTGTGTATGTGTTCAATAAAAATACGAGGCGGCTTATCCTACAAAGAAATCAATGAAGAAAAAATTTCGGATACTTTTTTTGTATTCTACATAGTTGTTTATTCAAAATCATGATACTGCGCAGCGGCTTTGGCGAGGCAGATCTATTTATAAGCGGTGAGGCAAACATAATGCCGCCTTTTGTCGATTTGATACATATCTTCAAGAACAATATTAAGATATTTATCTATTTCTTCGCAGGCAATATTGTTTGGTTCATCCCGTTTGGGATTTTTCTGCGCGCGCTAAGCTGGCTGAGCAGTATTAAAATTGTGGGATTGGCTTTTCTCTTTTCATTTGTCATTAAATTATTGCAGTATGCTTTCGGCACAGATGTGGCAGAGATTGGTGATCTCATTTTAAATACATTGGGGGCGTTTGAGGGAGTTGTCATCTTTAATTATTTTGTAAAGAATAACTTATCAACGTGATGCTTTGTGATTATTTATAAAAAAGTGAAGGAGAAAATGAATGATTATTGTTCCGATACTAATTATCATTGTGTTTGTATTGCTTGGAATAATATTTATAAACGGGAAAGGGGCTTTTTTGATTGCGGGATATAACACGATGAATAAAGAAGAAAAAATAAAATATGACAAGACGGCATTATGCCGTTTTATGGGCAAATCAATGTTTGCGCTTGCTTTTTGCATGCTTTTCTGGATTTTTGGCGATTTATTCAATAGAGATGCCATGATCTTTGTTGCTTGGGGATTATTTGCTGTTGTGATTATCTTTACGGTGATGTATTTAAATACGAAAAACAGATTTAAAAAGTAATTTAATAAATTTGAAAAGCGTAGTACAAAGAGTAGTACAAAGCGTAGTATAAGGCGTAATATAAAGCGCAACCATATATAGAGAAAGAATAAGAAAAAGAGAAAGATATATATTATATATAATATATTCTCTCTTAAGTAATGTAGTTGTTTATCATAAGGAATATTTTTGCCGTTATCAAGAGAGATAAAAAAATACTTACTTAAATTTATGCAGCTATTTAAATAAAATAGCTTGAAAACGGGTGTATGCTTCGGATATAATTGTTAAGAAAAAAATAATCAACTAACTCTAAGTTATAAAGGAGAGCAGAATATGAGTTGGAAAACAGATTATGAAAAGAAAAAGACAACAGTAGCAGAAGCGGCAAAGTTAATAAAATCAGGCGATATCGTATGGGCTACGCCAAATAATAATGCGCCTTATACGCTCTTGAATGCAATTGGAGATAGATACAGTGAACTCAAGGATGTAAAACTGGTTGTGCAGTTGCTTACCAAACCTTTGAGCTGTTTTGTTCCCCAAGCGCAGGGGCATATCGATACTGTTACCGGATTCAAAGGCCCGGGGGAGAGAGCGGGAGAAAAAACAGGATATAAAATCGATACGGCGGCATTTCAGCTTCATCGACACGATGAGTTGATGCTGCGAGTGATGCGGCCGACCGTAGGCATTGTTCAAATAACTCCTCCAAACGAAGAAGGATATTGTTACCTCGGCTGTAATCCGACGGGTATCACAGAAATATTTGAAACGGCAAAATACGTCATCGCGCAGGTAAACAGCACAATGCCGGCAATACCAAATGAAAATCTATGTATTCATATCAGCCAGGTAGACGTGGTTGTGGAAATTGATGAAGAAATAGATGTGGTCCCGAATATCGAGCCAAGTGAAATAGATAGGCAAGTGGCTTCTCACATTGTAGAGCGAATTCCAAACGGAGCAACGATCCAAATCGGTATCGGCGGCATTGCCAATGCGGTTGGATATTCACTCGAAAACCACAAAGATCTCGGCATACATACGGAACTTTATGTGGAAGCAATGTATTATCTCACGATGAAGGGAGCAATCAATAACTCTAAAAAAACGCTTTATCCCGGTAAAGCGGTTATCGGCTTTGCTTCGGGATCAGCAGAAATGTATAAATTTCTGGATAAAAACCCGGCAATCCTCAACAGAGAAATTCAATGGGTAAATAACCCCGCAGTGGTTGCGCAAAACGATAGCTTTGTATCACTCAATGCGTGTATCGGCGTAGATTTGCTTGGTCAGGTATCAAGCGAATCGATCGGATTCAGGCAGTTTTCAGGCACAGGCGGACAACTCGATTTTGTACGTGGTGCGCAAAAATCCAAAAACGGCATGAGCTTTCTTGCAATGCAGTCTGTAGTAAATAAAAAAGACGGCGGCAGGATTTCCAAAATCACGTTAACACATGCACCGGGAAGCGCGATCACAGTTCCGAGAACCGATGTACAGTATGTGTGCACTGAATACGGCATTGTGAATATGCAGAACCAAAGTGTAGATTACAGAGCAAGAGCGCTTATTTCTATTGCGCATCCTGATTTCAGAGATCAACTGATGTTTGATGCGAAAAAAGCGGGTATCATTATCTAACTGTCAGCAAGATAATAAAGATATATACTTACAAGTATGCTCATGAAAATAAAAATTATCGTTAATTGTTAAAACAGGCAGCCGTTGAGCTACCTGTTTTATGTTATAAGATATTAATCAATCATTTTTAAAAAATATTCGTGTACGCGGCTGTCTTGTGTGAGTTCCGGGTGAAAAGCCGTAACGAGTACGCCGCCTTGTCTGGCGGCTACGACGTGGCCGTTTGCTTTAGCGAGTATCTGCACATCGTTTGATGTATGCGTGATATACGGCGCACGGATAAACGTCATGGGAATGCGCCCGATACCGGCGAATTCTTCATACGTGAAAAAGCTGCCCAGCTGCCTGCCAAACGCGTTTCGTTTTGCCGTGATATCAATGGCCTGAAAATAGGCATCTGCTTGATTTTCTATTTTTTTTGCAAGCAGGATCAGTCCTGCGCAGGTGCCGAACACAGGCATGCCGGCATTGATCATTTCTTTCAAAGGAGCAAATAAGCCGTCTTCATAGAGCAGTTTGCCTATCGTGGTGCTCTCCCCGCCAGGCAGGATAAGACCGCTTATTTTTCTGTTTTTTAAATCTTGTGTTTTTCTTATTTCAAAACTGTCTGCTTTAAGACGGGCAAGTATATGGATATGCTCAGCAAAGCCTCCTTGAAGCGCTAAAACGCCGATCATTATTTTCCTCTTTCCGCCATCAACAGCTCGATTTCTTCTTCGTTTATACCCACCATTGCAGGGCCCAAATCTTCCGAGAGTGTGGCAATCAGTTTCGCATCGGTGAAGTTTGTGACCGCTTTTACAATGGCCTGTGCACGCTTTTCGGGATTACCCGACTTAAAGATACCCGAGCCCACAAATACACCTTCGGCACCGAGTTGCATCATCATTGCGGCATCGGCAGGAGTGGCGATGCCGCCTGCTGCAAAGTTGACGACGGGAAGATGGCCATATTCATGTACATATTTTACGAGTTCATAAGGTACCTGCAGTTCTTTGGCCGCGTGGTAAAGCTCGTCTTCTCTCTTGTTTTGCAGGGTTCTCATTTGGCTGATAATAAGCCTCATATGGCGCACAGCCTGCACAACATCACCTGTGCCTGGCTCGCCCTTGGTGCGTATCATCGATGCACCTTCCGATATTCTGCGCAGCGCTTCGCCCAAATCTTTGGCGCCGCACACAAAAGGCACATCGAATTTTGTTTTATCGATATGATAGACATCATCGGCAGGAGAGAGCACTTCGCTCTCGTCGATATAGTCTATTTCCATGGCCTGCAAAATCTGCGCTTCCGCAAAGTGGCCGATTCTTACTTTGGCCATGACGGGGATAGATACGGCTTTTTGGATTTCTTTGATCATTTTCGGATCGCTCATTCTTGCGACTCCGCCTGCACAGCGGATATCCGCGGGAATTTTCTCGAGCGCCATAACAGCGCAGGCACCTGCCTTTTGGGCTATTTCAGCTTGCTGAGGCGTGGTGACATCCATGATCACGCCGCCTTTGAGCATTTGTGCGAGGTTTTTGTTTAATTCATAACGACTGTTCATTTTTAGTTCTCCAATTCTTTCTCTTGACCTTTATATGAGGATTGGTTAGAATTGTAAACACAAACTGAATTCATGAAAAGTGCCACAATAAAACAATTTAATGGTATCAGATTTGGAGGAGAGATAATGAATACCATCATCATACGATTGGATCCTTCGCTGGAGATTCCGCTGTACCGCCAGTTGTATGAACATATCAAAAAAGAAATCATCAGCTGCAGTTATGGTCCGGGTACCAAACTGCCTTCCAAACGCCGGCTCGCTTCATATCTGCAATGCAGTCAAAATACGGTGCAGGCTGCCTACGGGCAGCTGCTTGCGGAAGGCTACATTACCGCAAAGCCGAAAAGCGGTTACTATGTGTGCGAGCTTGAGGGTGTGCTGCATATCGCGCAAGAGCAAAAGTTAAAAGCACATAAGTCGCAGCACCTGCGGTTTTACAGGTATGATTTCTCTCATGACGGTGTTGATTTTGACAGCTTTCCATTTACAAGATGGCGCCGTATTACGAAAGAAGTCATCAATGAATATGACCGTGACCTGCTCAAAGCGGGGAGTCCGCAGGGAGATAGGGCTCTTCGCGAGAGTATTGAGCGCTATCTGCGCTACAGCCGCGGGGTGAAGTGCACGCCGGAACAAATTGTCATCAGTTCCGGAACGGAATATTTACTCCAGCTTTTGATACAACTTCTTGATGAAGACTATATTTTTGCCATTGAAAATCCGGGCTATCAAAAATTAAATCTGCTCTTTAAAAGTAACCGCGCAATTTATAAATCTATACCGCTTGACGAAGAGGGGATGAAAATAGACGAGCTGATACAAAGCGAATCGCAAGTGGCCTGCGTGACGCCTTCTCACCAGTTTCCAACGGGCACGATCATGCCCGTTAACAGACGTATTCAATTACTGAATTGGGCGGCAGAGAAGAAGGGACGTTATATTATTGAGGACGATTATGACAGTGAGTTCAAATATGTGGGCAAACCCATTCCCTCACTGCAGGGATTGGACAAGGCGCGAAAAGTGATTTACATCGGTTCTTTTTCCAAATCGCTCTCTCCGTCAGTGCGCGTAAGCTATATGGTGCTTCCGCATGAACTCATCAAAAAATATTATGAAAAACTGAGTTTTTATATCTGCCCCGTGCCTGCCGTGGAACAAAAGACATTAAAACGCTTTATTGATGAAGGGTATTTTGAGCGGCATATGAATAAAATGCGTAATATTTATAAAGCAAAAAGAGCGGCATTGGTAGAGGCCATTACTCGCTTGCTGCCCGATGCACAGATTCAGGGGGCCAACGCGGGGCTGCACCTGCTTTTAAAAGTCAATAACGCGATGAACGAAGAAGAACTCGTGCATGCCGCACGGCAAAGAGACGTAAAGGTATACGGCATCAGCCGGTATTATTCCGCCGCCGTTTCCGACGGGCTCGGCCCGCTGATCATGCTGGGATTTGCAACGCTAAGAGCGGAAGAGATCGAGCATGCGGTAGAGATTTTAAAAGAAGCATGGAGAGGGCATCCCCTGGCAGCGGAGGCTTTGCAGCAGGAATAGATGGGAATAAAAAGATTTATAAGTTAGTTTCATAATCAAAGAAAAATAAAAACCGTATTGCTACGGTTTTTATAGTATCTTATTTAATTTTTAAAATGTGTTGGCGTATGATGATTTAATTTATATTCGACACAGCTGATAAAAATTTATATTTTTTATCAACAAATTCCTGTACGTCGTTCATTTCTTCATCTGACAGATGAGCAAATTTTTTCATCATACCCATTAACTCTGAAACAGGCTTCGGATTTTTATTTGGCACAGTAATGTTATACTGACCATTTTCAACTTCATACAAAGGAAATAAGTTTGTTTGTACTGCTTTTCGTGCCACTTCTATCGAGCGGCTTCCGTCAAAACCCCATCCTGTCGGACACGGACTGAAAATATGAAGATAAACAAAGCCTTCTTTTATATTTTTGGCTTTTTCCATTTTCTTAACAAAATCCGACATATGAGACGGAGACAGGGTTGCAAGATAAGCAGGATTATGCATTGCCATGATCATAGGAATATCTTTTTTCTGTTGTTCTTTTCCTTTTGCAACATCGCCTGCAGGTGTTGTTGAAGTGGATGAACCTTTTGTTGTGGAGCCGCTTCTTTGGAAACCCGTATTCATATATCCTTCGTTATCGTAGCAGATGTAAATAACATTATCGCCTCTCTCTGCTGCTGCCGATAAAGATTGGAAACCGCAGTCGGCCGTGGCTCCATCGCCGGCAAATGCTACAACATTCACATCTCTGCCATCTGCTTCATACACTTTTTTGATGCCTGTGAGCACGGAAGCCGTGTTATCGAGCAATGTGATGTGCACCGGAATCTTCAGGCCGTTGTCGAAATTCCAGCCGATACAGCCTGCTCCAGCCATACATCCGGGCGGTATGGCCATAATGGTGTTTTTGCCCAATACTTTGAGCGTAGTCCTAAGACTCAGTTCAGCCGGACATCCCTGACATGCCGATGTGCCGGCGGTGACCAAATCTTCCTGTGTATCTAAATAATCAATATAATTCACAGTTCATTCCTCCTTTAATCTTCCAACCAATAGGTATCGTATTCCTCTTCACCTTTTTTGGCGGCTTCAAGTTTTTCTATCACGCCAAGCATATGGTCAAGAGAGATATCTGTGCCACCCAGTCCGCCGATAACGGGTATAGAGGTGATATTACAGCCAAGTTCACTGATGGCAGCTTTGGTTTCCATGTATACAGCGCCTGTATTCCAGCCGAAAACAACATTTTTATCAACAACTGCAAATGCTTTTTTGTCTGCCAGTATTTTAGCGATTTGTTTTTTCGGGAATGGTCTCATCATCCTTATTTTTAAGAGCCCTACTTTTACGCCTTGACTTCTCTTAATATTGACTGCTTCTCTTGCCGTGCCGCTCATGGCTCCCATTGTAATTAAGACAATATCGGCATCATCACATTTATAGCTGTCGATCACACCGCCATAGGAGCGGCCGAATTTTTCGGCAAATTCTTTATCGATTGTATCCAAAACACCAAATGCTTTTTGCATGGACTGCAAATGATTTTTTCTGTATTTCATAACAAGAGGGCCCGGTGTCATCGGGTCCAGCGCCATTGGCTTTTCGGGGTCCAGGATAGCATGTTCCTGCACGTATGGCGGAAGGAAATCATCCACTTCACTTTGCTGCGGGATATTCACACCTTCATATAAATGTGAAATATAGAATCCGTCATAGCAGATATTTACCGGGATGAGTATATCTTTATTTTCAGCGAGCCGATAGCCTTGTATGATCATATCAAGTACTTCCTGGTTGTTTTCAACATAAATTTGGATCCAGCCGGCATCTCTTACCGAAATAGTATCCTGATGACCGCTCCAAATCGTCTCCGGCGCAGTCATTTCTCTGCCCGCGACAGCCATGACCATCGGAAGTCTTAAAGTCGACATTCTGAAATAAGGTTCGTACATAAGCGCAAGACCCTGTGCGGATGTGGCTGTAAAGGTTCTTCCTCCCGCCATCGCGGCGCCTTGTACAACGCTCATAGCAGAATGTTCGGATTCAACCTGCACCAATTGTGTTTTCAGCTCCCCGTTGGCGACCATGGACGCAGCATGTTCAACCACGGATGACTGCGGAGTGATGGGGTAGGCGGCAATTACTTTTGGCCTGCTTAATGCAGCACCGATAGAAGCAGCCGTATTCCCTGTCATAGCAACTCTTTTACCCATATTATTTACCCCCCTCTATCATATCTATAGCTTTTTTCGGACACTCGTTTGCGCAAACACCGCATCCTTTGCAATACTCAAGACTGATTGTATATTTACCGTCTATTTTATGTATGGAATTCACAGGGCAGTATGTTAAGCAAATGCCACATTCCACACATTTTGTTTTGTCTATTACAGGTGTATACGTTCTCCAGCTTGCGGTATCAATACAATAAATGCCTTCTTCGCCTTTAGGCGTGATAAAATCTCTGGCCATTAACAGCTTCCTCCCTGTAACTCATAAATTTTCACTTCTTCGTAAGCTTTTTTTGCGGCATTTGTATTCTTGCCGCCAAAGAGCTTATCGATATTTTCTATAACATCCTCTAAGCTTACCCAGCCGGTCGCCTTCACAAAGGCGCCAAGCATTGCCGTGTTCGGTATATTTCTGCCTAATGTTTCGATAGCGATCTTGCTTGCATCCACGATCGCGGCTTTTTTTACATTTTCCGGGAGATTCAGCTCCTGCGGGCTCTTTTTGCTGTTGATGACAAAAATTCCGTCTTCTTTCAATCCGTCAAATACAGGAATGGCGCCAAGCAGTGTATCATCCATAACAATAACACAATGCGGTTTATATACCTGATCTTTGACATAGATCGCTTCATCTGAAATTCTTGCGTATCCAAATACTGGCGAGCCTTTGCGTTCTACACCGAAAAATGGTATAAAATGTGCATACTTGCCTTCCTGAACTGCAGAATCGACAATCAGATGGGCAGCCTTTACAACACCTTGCCCACCCCTGCCGTGAAATCTGATTTCTTTCATTGTTCGTCCTCCTGATAAATTTTTTTATTAAGCATGTGATTTAATGATTTATATTAAAAATACGTGTTGTATTTTTAATTGCTCCATCCAAGCAGATAAGAAATTTCAATGGCGGTATTTTTTACTGCATTGATAAGCTCATCTCTGTTTTTATTCATTCGTTCCGTCGGCCCCGAAATGCTTATTGCCGCGATGACTTCACCTAAATTGTTTTTGATGGGCGCCGCGTAACAGGTCAGCCCGATTTCATATTCTTCATTATCGATGGCATAACCGTTTTGACGGATATTTTCTAATTCCTTTTTCAGTTTTTCTATATTTGTCAGCGTGTTGTTTGTAAATTTTATAAAAGAAACATTCTGCACATAGTCTGACATATCATTTGTATACTCGCCGCTGAGCAATACTTTGCCCGATGCGGAGCAGTGCGCGTTGATGTTGCTGCCGACCTGCATATCCATGATGATCGCGTTTGTGCTCAGCACTTTATCGATAAAATACATCTGGTAGCCGTTGAGCACAGACAGATACGTTGTTTCATTATATTTTTCGGATAATTTTTTTAAATAGGGACGTACGATTTGAATGATGCCTTGTCTGTTTAAGACAGATGCGCCGACTGCGGCCCATTTCAATGAAAGCATATATTTTTCATTCTCAGAGTTTTGAATAATATAATTCCTTTTTTTGAGTGTGGATAAGATTCTATGGACTGTGCTTTTGCCGAGTGACATTTTTTTGCTTAGATCAGTGATGCCCATAGGACCGTATTCGTTTAATAATTCAACGAGTTGAATGGTGTTGTCTACCGATTGAAGCGTATAAGTATTGTTTTTATTTTTCATGCAAGTCCAACCTTTTGTTCTTATATATGGAACTAAATTCCTTTATACGATATAATAATACAACATTTATAAATTTTTGTCAATCTTTTATTATGAATAAAATATCTTTAAATGCCGTCTTATAAAAGTTATAATGTAGATCATAAACAGCTTGAATTTAACAAAAGAGTGCAGAGAGCATCATATATCGGAGGTGTATCAATGAAAAGAAAAATATATCAGGCGGACGCTTTTACAAGCAGTGTGTATTGCGGAAATCCTGCCGCTGTTGTCCTTGACGCGGCAGGGCTTACAGATATGCAAATGCAATTGATCGCTTCTGAAATGAAGCTTTCGGAAACCGCTTTTGTGTTCCCGGGAACAGCTCTATACGACTATGAAGTGCGCTTTTTCACACCTGCCGCAGAAGTAGACCTTTGCGGGCACGCAACAATTGCCGCGTTTTATGTCATGAAAAAGGCAGGCCTCATTGCTCCGAGCAAGAAAGCAGTGTTTCAAAAAACAAAAGCAGGCATATTGAGCGTAAAGTTTGAGGAGTGCGGCAGGGTGATGATGCGGCAGGCAGAACCGCTAAAGATCGGCGGGAAGATTGCAGCCGAAGGATTATGCGAAATAATGGGAATAAATAAATCAAATATAGGTATAGCGAATCTTATGGCGCTGCCGGAAATGTGGTCAACGGGGCTGAGTGATATCATTTTGCCTGTAAGATCAGTTGAGGCTTTGAAGAATATGGTACCTTTTATGGACAGGCTTGCCGAGTACAGCAGAAAAATGGATGCGGTGGGTGTGCACGCCTTTGCGATCGATGAGAATAACACGGTTTGGTGCAGAAACTTTGCGCCCTTATACGGCATATCCGAAGAAGCCGCGACAGGCACGGCCAACGGGGCTTTGGGCGCCTGCCTGTATGAAAAAGGCTGGCATAGAGACAGGGACGGCAATCTTTTCTTCTGCGCGCATCAGGGAGAGTGGATGAACAGGCCGAGTGAAATAGTTGTGGAAGTAAGCGGCGGCGATAAGCCCGAGGTGTGGGGAGGGGGAGATGCTGTGATTGTTTTGGAAGGGGAGATTGTGGTAGGGGAATAAATGAAGGATTTTTAGGATTGCATAACTTGAAGCAGATGAGATGAAATGTCAATAAAAGATTAAAAGAAAATATGTGTTAATTGATTATTAATTATTCTCATTATATAATAATTAAAAAATAGAGGATTTTATGTTAGAGGAAAGTTATTTTCAAAATAGATTAGGTGACATATATGAATATGCCCCAATAAAATACATGAATGGAACTGGACTTTTAAAATATAATAATGAAAAGATTAATACTACATGGGAACTAGTTATTTCGATAACTGGTGAAATAATCTTTATTCTTAGTGCATACTCAAATAATTATAAAGTTAATTTCCCTCTGAAAATGACAGATGCTAATAGGCGATTTGTTAATTTTCAATTTGATGGTATTTCAAAATCTTCACAATGGAATATCCATGTTAAAGAATTAAATGTTTATAAAATAAAATCGAATTTAATTAATTTTATTGACAATTTCTTTTGTATAGCAAAAAAGATTTCATTAAAGAAAATTTCAAAACATTGTTTAGAAATTAATAATTTAACTGGATTAATATATAATTTTGATTTTTTGGAAGATCCGCCATATTCAGAATACATTGAAGTTGCTGAAAGCGGTACAAAAACAACTAAAAAAATAATTGATAGCATTCGTTTTAATTACCAAAACAAAGATATTATATTTAAACATATTGACGATAAAGTTAAAATTATTGATCTACTCACAATTAGGAGAATAGATAGAGCTTTACTTTCTTCAATTAATATACCAGTGCTACATAATGAGACAATAGATGATAATAATCAATTAATAAAATCAATTACCTTATTGTTGAGTTTAATTAATGTAAACACAAGCAATACTCCAATTATTTATTACTTACATGATAATGAAATAGTAGAAATAAATATTCTTGATTTAGTTAGCTCGCCATATCATCGTAGTGTAATTATTGATAATAACCATATACATTGTGGAATTAGTAATTTTTTTGAGCAGATATTAGACAAAGTTTCTGAATTTGATTCAAATTATAATCTTAATGTAGTATTAGCTGGTCTTCAAGGAATGTATGAAGGAAAATATTTAGAGAATAAAATTGCATCACTTGTACTTTTATATGAGTTAATACTAACAAAATATTTAAAGATTAATCAACCTAAATTAAAAAACCTTGAAAAGAAAAGTGTTCTTCAAAAAATAAAATTATTTAATGATGACTTTAAATTTATTGGGAGTGATTTACTTGATGATAAATTAGTAAGAATTGAAGTAAGAAATAACTTGTTTCATTTAGGTTATTTACCTTCTCTTGATTCTTCTCAAAAAATAGAATTTTTTCAAAATTATTATGATTTATTAATCCAAATTATTTTTAAAATTTTAGGATATAAAGGTGAGTATATATCACCTATGAATAAGGAAGTTAAAAATATTTATTAAACTATAAAGAATATGTTAAATATGTAAATTAGAATAAAATAATGAGTAAGTGGCATGAAACTCCTCGGTTATTTTACCTTAAGTATAATTTTAAAAACTCTTTATTTCTCATCACGTTATTTTTTAAGTTTTCATCTAACTTTCATTAAACACTTTCATCAACTGTACAGAGAAAGGATTCTGCGAGTTTAGCAGCTTTGTTTACTGACTGCGAAGCAATCGCTCGTTGAAAATAGAACGTTTCAATTTAAATTGTATATCAATAAAGCTTGGCATTACTACAGATAGTAGAACATAATATAGATATAACCAGCAGATGAAATGAATATAAAAGGTACTTAAACAGTTAAGCAGACCTGTATTCTTTTCAGAAACGGTCTGCTTAACTTTTGAAGACGTACCGCAATGGTGTACTTCCTCCCTTTCTACTCCTATCTGATTGATTTTGCGAACTAGGTATTTCTCGTTAAGAGGTTTACAGAGTACACATATCTTTCGGAAAATCATTATTTGATGAAAACAGTCTGGTCACCATAGCAAACCACTTATAGCCATCTCAGCCTTTGTTTGAATAATCATTCTTGAATTGCATCCCTGCTTCGCATCCGTTTCTTGATTTTTTTCGATCAGTGAAAGAACAGTTTTGGCTGCCACTTTCCTGTGCCGGAACCTTATAGGCTCATCATTCTCGGCAGACGATGCTAAGGCGGTTTTTCTTGAAATGTCATTCTTACATCGGCACATGATTTTATCGGAGATCCAAACTACTAAGTAAACCTTTTCATTTGGTAAAATGATAATAAACGATATCATTACATTTGTCAATACTTTTTTGAAAAATATTATAAATAATATAAAAAAGAAAATAATATTTCATTTAAATTTAATTAATTAGTATATTAAATGATGATTGAAAGAACTCTTTCTAAGTGCTATGATGTATTTAATAAAGATTTGGAGGAAGCATTATGTTTAGAAACAAGGAATATGTGTTTAACGGCTGGAACAACAAAGCTGTGATGCTGCTTCACGGGGCCACGGCGGGCTCGGCCTATCTGCGTCCGCTGGCAAATTATCTCAACTGCAACGGGTATACGGTCTACGGTTTCAATCTCGCTGGACACGGCACCACCACCGAAGACCTTGAGAAAACGCAGGGTGAAGACTTTATAAAAAAAGCCGAAAAAGACTTAGCGAAAGTGCAGGCCGGCGGCTATGATAAAGTTTTTTTAGCGGGGCTCTCGCTCGGCGGGCTCACAACGGCGTATCTGGCAAGCAATCATCCTGAACTAAGCGGCATCATCACCTATGCGGCAGGCTTAATGGCGATAGGGGATGTGGTACCGCAGGGGCTGGGGATTGCCGGCGGGGAAGACAGCAATTATGTTTACCGCTCCATGGAAGGCAAAACGGGTATATTTACCGAGTATCATGTGCATTACGAAAAAATCCCGATCAGTTTTTATACAAATATAAAAATCCTGGGGGAAGAGTATATGGCAGAAAACATGGCAAAAAAGATCACATCTCCCGCCCTGTTTATGCATGCGGCAGACGACAGCGTGGTATATCCGAAAAGCTCCGAATATCTGTACGAAAACTGCAGTTCAAAAATCAAAGAACTTGTGATGCTCAAGCAAGGCGATCACGCCTTTATCCTCAATGAATACCGCTATGAGCCGTTTGAGAAAACTCTGGAATTTCTCAACAAACTGTAGACATTACATAGACAAAAAAACTGCCTTTTTAGGGCAGTTTTTTTATACTAAAATTACTTTTTGTCATTTGTCGACAGACGGCATAAAAACATCGTAAGCGCCGGATTCTTTTAACGAGAAAAACAATTTGCGCTTTCGTTGAAGCAGATTCTGATATATTTTGGCATAAGCCTCATTCGGATAAAACAGTTTCGGCTGCGTTTCCAAAATATGGCTTGAAGCATCTTCGATATGCGCATACACGCCAAGCGCGGTCATTGCCACCATTACCGCGCCCAGCGAAGTGGCTTCGTTATTTTGGTATCTCACCAACGGAAGATTGAACACATCCGCCTGTATCTGAGAAAATAAATTTGATTTAGTGAGCCCGCCCGCAATGCTGATACTGCTTAATTTGCCGATCATATTCTCAAAGAGCAGCAGGTTATCAAGCATTTCGAGCGATATGCCTTCCAATATCGCCCGGCAAAGGTCTTGCCTTTTTGTGCCGAGAGAAAGGTTGAAAAACATGCCTTTTGCCTTCGGCTCCCAATAGGGCGCTCCGCTTCCTTCGAAGTGCGCGAGCATGAGTACACCGTTGGAGCCGACGGGAGAGCTTGCCGCTTCGTCATTAATGAGATCGAAAGAATCGGTCTTGTTATAGAATTGCTCTTTAAACCATCTGAAAATAGCGCCGGAATTAAAGATACTGGCTTCCGTGATCCACTTGCCGGCAACGGCTGACGCGCTGCACAAAAGGCGGCAATGCTCATCAAAAGCGGGGCTTTCGGCATGCGCAATGATAAAAGAGCCTGTGCCGGTGTTGGCCTCGGCGACTCCGGGCCTGATAACATTGAGCCCTACCGCCGCATTTTGCTGGTCTCCGCCGCAGAGAATGACGGGAAGGCCTTGCGTCAGGCCTGTTTGCGCTGCAGCTTCTTTGGTCAAATGCCCCGCAACGCTTCCGGGCGGAACGAGGGTGCACAAGCGCTCCTCACTAAGTCCCGCTACGCCTAGCAGGTCTTCATCCCAGCAAAATCGGTTGATATCCATGAGCATCGTGCGTGCGGCTTGTGTCCAGTCTGTTTTGAACTCGCCGCTCAGGCAATGAAGCACATAATCCTGCACGCTGATTAACTTATAGGATGAATCAAAGATTTTCTTTTCGTTATTTTTCAGCCAGATGATTCTTGGCAGCACTGCATAAGGGTTTGTGCGCAGCCCTGTTTTTTTATACAGAGCCTGCATGGATATCTGTGAGGTAAGCATATCGCATTCGGCAACTGTGCGTTTATCCTGCCACATAATGGCTTTGCGAAGCGGCTTTCCGTATCGATCGACCGGTATCAATGAAGCGCGCTGTGATGTGAGAGCGATCGCTGCGGGAGCAATATTATTCTCATAAAGATACTGTGCTGTTTTAGCAAGCACAGCATAAGCGGCTTTTTTCCAGGTGAGCGGGTCTTGCTCAACCATGCTGGGATAAATAAATTCCGTGTTGTATTCCTCGGATGCCGAAAAATAACTATTCCCTTTGCCATCATATATTCCGGCAAGCATATTCGATGTACCTATATCTAAAATAATTATATAAGTCATTGACGCGCTCCTTGAAATAATGTGGTATATTTTTCTACGATCTCTTTTACAAAATCAATTTGCGTCAGCGAGAGTTGGGAATAGTGCATAGTATTCTGATTTAAAAGCTTTTTCGTGTTTTCTACAACGTGTATGGATAATTCCGTGTTGATGTTGATTTTGCTGATGCCGTTGCTTATACATTTTTTAATGATACCGGCAGAGAGACCGGAGTCTCCGTGAAGCACCAAAGGAATGCCTAAAAGACGGTTTATTTCTTCTAATATATCGATGCGTATATTGGCTTCACCCTTATACAGACCGTGTACGGTACCGACCGATACCGCCAGAGCGTCTGCTTTTGTGTAGTCGATAAATTCTTTTGCCAGTGCGGGAACGGTATATTTTTCAATATCCGCAGCGCTGCCTTCATGCGAATGCGCGCCGGACGCAAGACTTCCAAGCTCGGCTTCCACGCTGATATCGCAGGCATGCGCGATATCGCAAACTTTTTTCGTATTCTTGAGATTTTTTTCAAATGAAAGCATGGAGCCGTCATACATCACTGATGTAAACCCGGCTTGTATGGCCCGGCAAATATTCTCAAGAGAGGAGCAGTGATCTAAGTGAAGGCAGATATCTATCTCTAAACCGCTTGTCAAGCCATCGACGATAGCCTTTACGGTTGGCAGAGACATATTTTTTAAATATTTTTCACCGAAAGCGATGATAAGGGGTGTATTGGTCTCTGCCGCATAAGCAATCACGCCTTTGACTGTTTCGTAGTTATATACGTTAAATGCGCCGACTGCGTATCTTTGCTTGTAGGCAGGCGTGAGCAGGTCTGTCAAATTTTTGATCATAGCTGTCTCCTAACCGCGCACTTCATCCAGCCAGGATTTGAATGCTTCGTTACTCAAAACAGAAGGGTTCACAATAAACCGCGCTTCTTTGCCCTCAAACAATTTCAAAATATCCTCTGCAAGCAGATTCGGGGAATTAGCCAGAGCATCCGCAGTGGTGCCTGCAAGATGTGTTGTCAGCGTCACATTATCGAGCTTTAAAAAACGGCTTGTGCTCTCAATGGGTTCCGTTGTGAACACATCCAAAGCCGCGCCCATGATGCTGCCGCGCTCAAGCGTATCTGCCAGCGCGTCTTGGTCGACAAGGCCTGCCCTGCTTGTGTTGATCAGGTATGCCGTCGGCTTCATGAGTGATAGTTCGGCGGGACCGATCATATTTTTATTGTTTTCGGTGAGCCTTGCATGGATGCTCACAAAATCGCTTTCGCGCATCAGACAGTCGAGCTCGACTTTGCTGCATCCCGCCTTCTTGATGACGTCTTCGTTCGTATATGGATCATAGACAAGGATTTTTACATTAAATCCCGATAATTTCATAGCGACCAGGCGCCCGATATGTCCGAAACCAACGAGGCCTACAGCTCTGCCTGCAAGCTCGGGGATGTAGTTTGTGTTTATAAATGTTTTTCGCCAAATACCGTTTTTGATTGCGTAGTGAGCCCGTGCGATGTTGCGGCATTCGGAAAGCATCATGCCCACTGCAAAATCACTGACGGCGTGTGCGTTTCGGCCCAGTACATTGAATACTAAAATGCCTCGCCTCGTGGCCTCCTCAACATCCACATTTTCAAGGCCCGCTCTCGATACACCGATTATTTTAAGATTTGGCATAGCATCCATAAGCTTAGTCGATACCGGAGCAAATAATCCGAGAAATATATCTTTGTTTGCACCATATGAGAACACTGCTTCACCGGGGTCTTCTATTCCGGGGCCATGCTTTTCTATCTCCAGCCGTCTGTATTGCAGCTTGTCCCAGTCACGCTCCCAGTCATACACGTAGGCGTCTCCGTAAAAAGACAGATATTTATTCCACGCGTTTGCAAAACTTTCTCCTTTTATCATTGCATCGCCTGATATGAATACGTTAAGTTTTTTTGTCATAATATGCTCCTTGAAATCTATATATTTTTAAACTGATTATTAAGTATAATAATAAAGTATAATAGTATGCTATATTCAATTATACAAAAAAATGAATAAAAGGGACAGATATGTGAGCAAATATTGGAAAAAATGTATTTATTTGCCAGCGTATATTATGATAGAGAAAATATCTGAAAATAGTAGTATTAAATTTATTTAGAAAGATATTTTTTGATTGAAAAAAAGAGGATGCTACAGCATCCGGAATAAAATCTTAAAACCTCTTTTTGATTGCAAATCTTGCCAACCTATAAGCAGGGGACTCCATTTTTTTCTTTACATTCTGCAATTCTTTTATAATTTCGATTTTCTGCGGGCAGTGTTGTTCGCACCGGCCGCATTGAATACACTTAGATGCATTGGACGGGTCGGGTTTTAAGGTCGTACACATAAAGTATTCTTTCATACCCGTAAACCAGCTGTCTGAATATACATCGTTGTAAGCTTTAAAACAGACGGGGATATCCACCCCCTGCGGACAGGGCATGCAGTAGCTGCATCCCGTGCAGGGTACTTTGGTTTTTGCGGTTAAGATTTTTTTTACTTTTTCGATTAGCATCAGCGCTTCGGTCGACATTGTGCCCGGTTTTATTTCTGAGGCGACACGTACATTTTCTTTTACTTGTGCCAAGCTGTTCATGCCCGAGAGAACAACAGTGACTTCGCTGTGATTGAGCACCCACCTTAGCCCCCATTCCGCAGCGCTTCTTTGTACGGGTGCATCCTTCATAATTTTTTCAGCCGTTTTCGGCAGATTTGCAAGTTTTCCTCCTCGAAGCGGTTCCATAATGATGACAGGCAGACTTTTTGAAGATGCATACTTAAGCCCTGTTATGCCTGCTTGACTATATTCGTCTAAATAATTGTATTGAATCTGCGTAAAATCCCAGTCATAAGCGTCGATAAGCGTAATAAAGCTCGTTGTGCCGCCATGAAAAGAAAAACCGATATTTCTTATCTGACCGGAAGACTTCTTTTCTTTGATCCAGTCTTCAATGCCGATACTTTTAAGCCGCTCCCAAACATTGATGTCGGATAACATATGTATTAAATAATAATCAATATAATCTGTTTGCAGACGGTTCAGCTGTGCAGAAAAATATTTTTCAATATCCTGAGACGTTTTTATTAAATAATGTGGAAGCTTTGTAGCCAGAAAAATTTTGTCACGATATCCTTTTGCCAGCAGTTTGCCCAGAGCAACCTCGGAACCCGAGTAAATATAGGCGGTGTCAAAATAATTCACGCCGTTTTCAATGGCGGTGATCATTTCGCTTTCTGCTTTTGACTGATCAATGGAAGTGCCTTTTTTTGTAAAGCGCATACATCCATAGCCCAAGGCTGAAAGCATATCACCGTTCTTAGGATTTTTTCTATAATTCATTTTTTATCCTTCCAATTTAAAAACAGAATAATATACTTATGTTATCATTATTATGAATGAAAAAAAAGAAAAAATTAAAAAAAAGCCCTTTTAAAAATAAAAGGGCATATGAAAATAGAATAATTAATAATTTTGGCTTTTTCGACCGCCGTGACCGCGAATTGCGTTTACGATAACAAGCAGTATCACCGCACCCACCAATGCCACGATAAAACTCCAGATGTTGAATCCGGTAATACCCTGACCACCAAAAATATTCATAATCCATCCGCCTATAAAAGCGCCTATAATACCTACGACAATATTGGCCCACACACCCATGGTGACATCGTTGCCGGTAATTTTGCTTGCAATCCATCCAACGATAGCCCCAAGTATTATCCAACCAATGATACTCATTGATCTCCCTCCTTTTATTTCAATAAATTAATTATTTTTTTATTTTCATACACGATTATTATGCTAAAAAAGTCATTTTTTATACAAAAAGAAAAAATTTGGAAATTTTTAAAATGAATAGTATAATGGTAGAAAAATCCAAAGGCAGACGAAAGATGAGAGTAGAATATACTGATATAGGAGAATATTTAAAAGACTGTAAATATGTAGATTATAAAAAAAATTCTATTCGCCGCTTTATTAATGAAAATTTTAAAAGCTGTGACAGCGATATAGAAAAAATCATTAAAGTATATCAGTTCGTTCGAGATGAAATTTCTCATTCTGTTGATATTCAAAGCAGCAGAATTACCATTAGCGCATCAGAAGTATTAAAACATGGTGAAGGGATTTGTTATGCCAAATCAAATCTGTTTGCCGCGTTACTGCGGGCGATGGATATTCCTGCAGGATTTTGTTATCAAAGGCTTACACTTGGAGATACTATTGAAAGCGGATATTGCGTGCATGCATTAAATGCCGTTTACCTTACAACTTTGCATAAATGGATCAGGCTTGATGCAAGAGGAAACAAAGCAGGCATCAATGCAAGATTTTCCTTGTCGAAAGAATATCTGGCTTTTCAGATACGTGAGCAATATGACGAAATCAATTATCCTGTCATTTATGCTAATCCGCATCCGTGCACGATGCAGACACTTGAAAATAACACAGATTGTTTAAAAATGTATTTTCATCATTTGCCGGCAGAAATTTCATTTATTGAATAACATATTTTGTATAAAAGGAAAAAATTTCACCTTTCAAAAAAAATTTTTTTTAAAAAATATGAATTTATTATTGACATATGTCATAAAATACATATAATAGATATTGAAAGCGACATATGTCATAAATAATAGGAGGTGAAAATTATGCCGAGAAGAGACGGAACAGGTCCGATGGGAGCCGGCCCGATGACTGGCCGAGGTGTTGGTCCTTGCAATACAAACATGGTAAAATATGGTGCAGCAGGTCTTGGATTATTGGGACTAGGTTATGGGTGCAAGAGAGGATACAGATGGTTTGCCAATATGCAAAACAATGCAACCTCAAATAAAGAAATGCTTCGCCAGCAAAAAGAAATGTTGCAAAACGAGCTTGATGCAATCAACAAGCAATTGGAAGATTAAAAAAAAAGAATGAAAGCGGCAGAAATGCGCATCTGCTGCTTTCATATGAATTGAGGTGATAGAATGCCCAGACCCAGAAAATGGCGAAAAATATGCTGTTTGCCGGAAAGCGAACGTTTCGGACCGCTGGATAAAGATTTAAGCGGGCAACAACAGGTGAATATGACGGTTGACGAATATGAAACGATTCGTTTGATAGACCTGGAAGGATACACGCAGGAAGAATGCGCCAAGCAGATGAATATAGCCCGAACAACCGTGCAGGGCATTTATAATGACGCAAGGAAAAAACTCGCGCAGTCTGTTGTGAACGGTAAAGTTTTATTTATTAAAGGCGGGGAATATCAGCTCTGTGACGGAACAGGGCATGGATGCGGCAGTGCAACCTGCAAGCGGAACAGAAACGGCAACGGACATTGCGAACAAGAGGGTGAAAATAATGATTGAGAGATATTCTGATACGGTCATAGAGCATTTTATGTGTCCTCAAAACATCGGCAGCCTGCCGGATGCGCACGCAGAAGGTGAAGCAGGCGATGCGGCATGCGGAGATTATCTCAATATGTATATAAAAGTAGAAAATTTTATTATCAGCGAAATTGGATATCTTATTTTCGGATGCCCCGCAGCAATCGCTACTTCAAGTATGACGAGTGTGCTTGCGAAAGGAAAAAGTCTGTCTGAAGCGTTAAAAATTACTGAAAAAGATATTATAGATGCCCTTGGCGGACTGCCGGAAGATAAAATTCATTGTTCTGTTCTAGGTGCAAGTGCGCTGAGGAATACGATCAATGAGTATTTTAAAAAGAATAATATAAATTTAGCGGAGGAAATGAAATGATTATAGCGATTCCTACAGAAGATAAATCGTTGGATAAAAAAGTGTACCCGTCTTTTGGACGAGCGCCGTTTTTTCTTTTATATAATACAGACACAAAAGAAAGCGAATTTTTAGATAACAGTGCTGTTTTAAATCAGGGAGGCGCAGGTATCCGAGCCGCTCAGGTTATTGCAGACAACAAAGCGACAGCATTGATTACGCAGAGATGCGGAGAAAATGCGGAAAAAGTTTTAACGGGGGCACAGGTATTGATTTATAAAGCGACAGATGTGAGCATCAAAGAAAATATCGATGCGCTTGAAGATGGAAAATTATCTTTGCTTACGGATATTCATCCGGGATTTCACGGACATGAGCAAAAATAAATGCACGATTGCGGTGGAAAGGTTGCCCCGTTATTGCTTCGAAAGCGGAGTTGACAGGATGCTGCTTGTGACAGAGCCGTTTGCGTCAGGTATTTCAAATATGGAGCGCATCATAAAAACAGTTCAAAAGCTTTTAACACCCGCCGCGATATACGTCAATAAATATGACACGAATTTAAAAAAAACACAAGTAAAACAGAACAATTTTGTACCGAGCGCAAACTGCCGTTTGTTTTAAAAATTCCCTAGGATAAGGAAGCGGTTAAAGTATTGTGCAGTGCTATGTCAGGCAGGAGAAGCTGTTAAAGAAATTTATATAGAAACGTTAAAAATATTAAATGAGTAAGGGTGAATGTATGAAAGTTTTGTCTTTGATAGAAAATATTTCAAATTCCGAGAATTTATACTGTGAACACGGATTGAGTTTGTTTGTGCAAACTGATAAGCATAAAATACTTTTTGACACGGGAGCAAGCGAGGACTTTATAAAAAATGCGGAAGTGTTAGGGGTTGACTTAAGAGAAGTTGATATCGCCATTATTTCTCATGGACACTACGACCATGGCGGCGGGCTAAAAGCATTTTTGGAACTCAATAAAAAAGCCAATGTGTATATAAACAAAAAAGCTTTTGAAAAGTATTACGCCAAAAGAGAAGACGGCACGATGGAATATATAGGCCTCGATCGAAAGCTTTTCTTAAATGACCGATTTATTTTTACGCAGGATTATTTAAAAATTGATGAAAATCTTGAATTGTTTTCAGGTGTAAAAGGAAATACCCTAAACCCTACCGGAAATAAAGTCTTGTTTATGCAGACAGATACGTGCCCGAAAGCCAAGCTTGATACATTTGAACACGAACAAAACCTGCTCATCACGCAGGATGGAAAAAGCCTGCTGCTGGCCGGATGTGCGCACAGGGGGATTGTCAATATTATTGAGCATATGCATCGTGTGCTGGATAGACAGGACGCAACAGTGGTTATCGGCGGATTTCATTTATTTAATCTCTCTGATACAAAGCAGGAAGATATCGATTTTATAAAACAAATAGCAGATAAGCTAAAAGATACAAAGTCTGCTTATTATACCTGCCACTGCACAGGCGCGCAAGCCTATGAAGTTTTAAAAGAGGCTATGGGCGAGCAGATCAATTATCTGGCAACAGGCAATCAAATAATTATTTAATATATTATAAAAATAAAAAGGAGCAAAAAATGAGCGAAAATTGCAATCAAAATTGTTCATCTTGCAGCGAAAATTGTGCTGACAGAAAGGAAAGTCAGCAGACTTTTTTAGAAAAACCACATGAAATGAGCAATGTGAAAAAAGTTATCGGAATCATCAGCGGCAAGGGAGGAGTAGGCAAATCAATGGTTACTTCACTTGTAGCTGTTGGAATGAATAGAAGAGGTCACAGCACAGCGATCCTTGATGCGGATATCACGGGACCGTCTATTCCAAAAGCATTTAATATTAAACAGAAGGCAGATGTTACAGAAATGGGCGTGCTGCCGGTAAAAAGCGCTACAGGTATTGATGTTATGTCAATCAATTTACTTCTTGAAAATGAAACAGACCCTGTTGTATGGAGAGGCCCCCTCATCGGCGGAACAGTAAAACAATTCTGGACAGAAGTGATCTGGAAGGATGTTGATTACATGTTTATTGATATGCCTCCGGGAACAGGGGATGTTGCGCTGACTGTGTTTCAGTCTATTCCCGTTGATGGGATTATCATCGTAACCTCACCGCAGGAATTGGTGTCTATGATTGTACTGAAAGCTGTTAAAATGGCTGAGATGATGAATATTCCGATTGTCGGGCTCGTTGAAAATATGTCTTATTTTAAATGTGATGAATGTGATAAGGAATATAAAATATTCGGAGAAAGCCATATTGAGCAAATCGCGGAAAAATACAATATTAAAAATGTCGTAAAGCTTCCGATCGATCCAAAAGTCGCTGCGGCGATGGATAGGGGAATGATCGAGCTTGTTGACGATAAACTGATGGAAAATATGGATACAATATTTAATAAAATGGAGGAATAAATATGAAAATTGCAGTAGCATGTGAAGGCAACATGGTCACAGAGCATTTTGGCCATTGTGAAAGTTTTATAATTTATGATACGGCAGAGGGGGCAATTACCGAAAAAACTATATTGCCGAATCCGGGACACAAACCGGGATTTTTGCCGAACTATTTAAATGATCTGGATGTGAAAGTAATCATTTCAGGCGGAATGGGCGGCGGCGCGATCGATATTTTCAATGAAAAAAATATTGAGGTAATTGTTGGTGCTTATGGGGATGCAGATGAAGCGGTTTCAAAATATTTAGCAGGCGGATTAAAATCAACGGGAACAGTTTGCAATCATAATCATTAATGATTCAGAGTGGCATGCTTATATGAGCTGAGGAGGTATTTATGACAATTGCGCTATACGTAATTGCCGCTACGGCGCTCGGATTGTCGCTTTATAAAAGCAAAGAAAAAACAATCTTGGCATTAAAGAAAGCTTTAAAATCTTTTGAGAACATCCTGCCTCAAATACTCTCTATTCTGCTGATCATAGGCATCATGCTTACGATTTTAACACCGCAGCAAATCTCTGCGCTGCTAGGAAGCGAGTCGGGATGGCTTGGTGTGGCAGTTGCTTTGATTATCGGATCCATTACATTGATTCCGGGATTTATCGCTTTTCCGCTTGCGGCGGCATTGCTTGAAAGCGGTGCGGGCTATATGCAAATAGCGGCATTTATATCAGCGCTGATGATGGTAGGCATTATCACCATACCTGTTGAAATAAAATATTTTGGCAAAAGCGCTACGATCATTCGAAATGTTTTGGCGTTTATCTTTTCAATCGGTGTGGCCTGGGTTATGGGGGTGGTGATGTGAGAGAGAAGACAAAACAGATTCTAAAAAAATACAGGTTGTTTATAATTTTAACGCTCATCGATGTATTTTTGATTTTGTTTATTCCTAAAGTCGGATTAAGTGCTGTAAAACTGTCATTTAAGAGCCTGCTTGAGATGCTCTCTGTGCTTCCGCCTATTTTTATATTGCTAGGATTGCTTGATGTATGGGTCAAGAGGGAATCAATGGTCAAATATATGGGAGAAGGTTCGGGAACAGTGGGGATTCTCTTAGCTTATCTGATAGGCTCAGCAGCGGCAGGGCCGCTGTATGGGGCTTTTCCGGTGGCGGGAGTTCTGCTAAAAAAGGGGAGCAAGCTCTCAAATGTATTTATCATGCTGGGAGCGTGGTCTACGACAAAAATACCGTTAATATTATTTGAGGCTTCCAGCCTGGGCATTAAGTTTATGCTTGTAAGGCTTGCGGTCGATATTGCCGGTATTGCCATTATTTCTTTTTTTACGGATAAGTTATTAAAACAAAAAGATAAGGATGAGATTTATCACAAAGCACAGTTTCTGTAGATAAATTTTATAAATAATCAAACCACATGGCTTATGTGGTTTTTTTATGTTATAAGCAGGCAATTGTGATATGATAGGAATAGAAAAAATGTATAAAGTATTAAAGGGGAAAGGTATATGATTATCAGCGCAAGCAGAAGATGTGATATCCCTGCTTTTTATTCCGAGTGGTTTGCAGGACGTGTCAAAGAGGGCTATGTATATGTAAAAAATCCGTTTAACAGCCATCAAATAAGCAGAGTGCCGCTTGGTACACAGCTTGTGGACTGCATTGTTTTTTGGACTAAAAATGCCGCTCCGCTTATGGAAAAATTAGATATGTTGGATAATATGGGTTACTTTTACTATTTTTTATGGACGATCAATTTATATGAAGCAGACTTGGAGCCGAATTTGCCGCCAAAAAAGCAAATCATTGAAAATTTTAAACTGCTTAGTCTGCGTCTTGGGCGGCAAAGAGTGGTACTTAGATATGATCCCATTATTATCAATAAAAAATATACGTTTGATTATCACATTCATCAATTTGATAATCTGCTTTCACAACTGACAGGATATACATCCAGATGCATTATCAGCTTTGTGGATATCTATGATAAGCTCAGCAGGTATGCCAAAGAAGCAATCGGGCCAGAGATCAGCAATGAGATAAAGTTTGCTTTGGCACAGAGACTTAGTAAAATTGCGAAAAAATATCAAATTACGCTTCAAACATGTGCTGAAGATATTGATCTGAGTTCGCTTGGTATTTTGCATGGTGCTTGTATTGATAAGGACTTTATTGAAACATTGTTGGGTTGTTGTCTGCAAACAGGCAAAGCAAGAGCACAAAGAAGGTTGTGCGGCTGTATGGAAAGCATTGATATAGGAGCCTATGATTGCTGCATGCATTTATGCGCCTATTGTTACGCAAATGTATCACAAAGCAGGGTTGAGAAAAACATAAAAAAACACGACAGTTCTTCTCCGCTTTTGATAGGCCGTGCCAAGCAGGATGACAGAATTTATGATGCAGATGTAAAATCTATCATAAATCGGCAATTATCAATTTTTGATATACATCTGTAAAATACAAGTTGTGTTTGTTTAAGGAATTTGTAAGAAATATAATCGGTTAAATGAAAGGTTTATTCGTTAGCCTTATCGGAAGGCTTAAGGATAGGAGGAACAATGAATAATATGGATACGCCTACAATATTGGTGGTTGATGATGATAAGGAAATAGCCTCGGCGATCGAAAAGCTATTGCATCTGGAAGGATATACTGTTATTAAAGCATACAACGGCTTAGAAGCGCTTGATAAGCTCGTTGAAAATAATATACAGCTTATTCTTCTTGATGTAATGATGCCAAAACTCGACGGGCTTTCGGCAATGATGAAAATAAGGGAGCGCAAAAATATACCTATTATCATTTTATCGGCAAAGTCGGAAGACAGTGATAAAATTCTGGGACTCAGCATGGGGGCGGATGATTATATCACTAAACCGTTCCATTCGGGAGAATTGATTGCAAGAGTGAAGAGTCAGCTGAGACGTTATATGTATCTTGGAGATATGCAAAACAACGAGCAAAATGCGCAGATCACTATCGGAGGATTATCCTTAAATAAAGATACAAAACAACTTTATGTAGACGGAGAAGCTGTGCGGCTCACGCCCAAAGAATATAAAATTTTAGAGCTGCTCATGAGGAATCCGGGCATTGTTTTTTCTGCTGAAAATATTTATGAACGCGTATGGAATGAAGTAGCGTATTCTGTTGAGAATACAGTCATGGTACATATTCGCCGTATCCGTGAAAAAATTGAAATTAATCCGAAAGAGCCTAAATATTTAAAAGTTGTATGGGGAATCGGTTATAAAATCGAAAAATATAACTAGTTTCTCTGCACAAAGGAGATATTATGGAAGGGACAAAATTCAGAAATTTCTGCGCAAGCAGAGCTGTCAAAATCATTGTGTTTTTGTTTACAGTAATATTGGCTGCTGCTGCATGGATGCAGCTTCTATTTATTTCTTCACAAGAAATAAACCCGGAATGTTTGATTATAAAAGAGTATAAAGACAGCTTCTCTTTTGAAAACAGCTATGTAGATAATGCGTATACGCATGTGTCCAGAACACTGCTAGAGGGTGAGGCTATGCCGTTAAATGCCGACTATTATTATTATGTCAATGATGGCAAGAAATCTTATTCGAATGTAAAAAGCACAAACAGAGCATTTTTTGCACAGTATGGTGATTCGTTTTATGCATATGAAAACGGGGAATGGACATTTGGTGAAAATACAAACGCTCACACACTTTATGCGTTTGATGAGGGAGTTACTATTTATATTGCTTTTAGTGATGAATTTATGGCAGAACATCAGGCTATCTGGGAGACAAACCGGGATTATCTGATGCCATACGCGATCAGCATTTTGATATGTCTGCTACTCAGTCTGTTTTTTCTTATCTGGCTTATTTGTGTTACCGGCAGAAAACCACAGGATCGGCAACTGCATCTATCAAAACTGGACAGTATTTATTCCGATATACTGCTTGCGGCGCTTATCGGCATATGTTTTCTTTTTTTTGCCATAGTCTTTGCGACAAATATCCATTATCACGGGTATGCCCTCGCAGGTAATATGACTACGTATGAAGTCTACACATATGTACTGCTCGGAGTGGCATCGGCCGCGGCTTTTACGCTTTGTTTAGTGGTTCTCCTATCTTTGGTAAGAAAGATAAAAGCGGGTAAATTTTTAAAACATAGTCTCATTTATGTTGTCTGCTATAAAGTATTTGATTTTTTCAGGAGCTTTTTTGACGGAAGAAAGTTTGAAAAATATCCGCTGACAAAATCTCTTTTTTATCGCCAAATGCTTTTTATCATCGCAAGTTTTATCCTCGTATTGATTACCTTTGCATGGAAGTACAGCATTGCAATTTTGGTTCCGATATTTTTAGAAGTTGTAATGATGTACTGGTTTATTAAGGGTAATCGAAAAACATATGAGGAAATCAACAAGGGTTTTAATGAAAGTCTTGAAGAGCAGATGAAAGCGGAGAGGATGAAAATTGCCTTGATTACAAATGTCTCCCATGATTTAAAGACACCGCTTACTTCAATTATCAGTTATGTGGATCTGCTTTCTAAAGAGGAAGATTTAAGTGACAGTGCCCGGGATTATGTAAATATACTGACACAAAAGTCTGAGAGACTGAGACATATTGTATCCGATTTATTCGATCTTGCAAAAAGCACGAGCGGAGATATTAAGATCGAATGGGAAAAAATCGATTTAAAAAAATTAATTGAGCAAACACTTGCGGATATGAGTGATGAAATTGATAAATCAGCACTGAAATTTAAAGTAAGTATGCCGGATCATCCGGTTCACGTTATTGCCGACGGCAAAAAAATGTATCGTGTTTTCTTGAACGTATTCGATAATGCACTTAAGTATTCGCTCGATTCAACAAGGGTGTATGTTCGCCTTGAAGAGAAAGATAATGAAGCGGTTGCAACAATCATTAATACGGCAGGATATGAAATGGATTTTACAGCCGAAGAGATTTTGCAGCGTTTTAACAGAGGCGATAAAGCGCGAAGCACAGAAGGAAACGGACTCGGACTTTCCATTGCGGAAAGCTTTACAAATGTGAGCGGCGGAGATTTTCAACTTTATATTGACGGTGACCAGTTCAAGACAATCATACGCTTTAAAATAAAAGATAATAAAATATTTTAATGTAATTCATTAGATTACAGCCATGATTTAAAGCGTGGCTGTAATTTTATTTTTAAGTAAGTATGCTATAATCTGATTAGAAAATATTATTAAAAGGAGCTGAACCGATGAGACAAAAAGTAAGAAGGAGCATTGTGTTGATTTTTTTGCTGCTGTTTCCTGTTACGCTGAATTATTTTTCTTTGTATGTCTCCTTAGACGGTGCAATGACTGATATCATATCGGGAAGCCTACTTTTATTTATGATCTTATTTATCAGCGCTATTTTTTTTCGGGCGTGCATGGTGTGCATGGGCCTGTCCGATGGCGGGGCTGTCGGAGGCTGCAAAATATATCAATCATAAGAATGTTAATATAAAAAGACTGAGAATCATTCGATACAGCATTTTTACTGTTTGGTTTACTTTCATTATCATAACTTTTATATTAGCGGGAGGCATTAAGGGAATTAATCCTCTGAATTTGACAGATAACATCATATCGGTTGATAGCAGATGTTTCAAAATGCATAGACTGTAAAATATGCGTCCGATGAGCATCTCTGTCAGTCAAAGTGTGAAAGACGGCTATATGACTGCATCAGACTATATTTTATACGGTGAATATATTGACGGATGCAGTAAGGGAGCGCTCAGCTATACAATAAAAAAAGTGATTCAAGACAAGCTTGCAGCAAAAGCATCAAAGAAGTTCAGCAACTTGCCGCCGACAGTACTGATTACCGAATAAAATAACAAATCATAGACAATTAACACGTGCTTTGATACAATATCATAAAATGACAAAACTAAAGGTTGATAGATGTTTGAAATAAAAAGAGAGCTTGGAAGAAGCAGTGTTGGGGTAGACAGTGCGTTATCGCTGGACACAATGGTTGATATTTTGCAGGATTGCAGTATTTTTCATGTGGACAGTATGAAGCATCAGAAAGAATACATGCAAAAAAATTATATTGAAATATTTTATGCATCACGGCAAGTTGATATCATCAGACTGCCGATATATGGAGAGAGCATTACAGCAAAAACATGGATATTTGAAAGCAAAAGACCCTATGCGTGCCGAAATACCATTATTCTGGATAAAGAAGAAAAAGTATGTATTGCTTCTTTTTCAATCGGTGCATTTGTAGACACTCGAACAGGCAAAGCCGTTTTAATGCCCAAAGAATTTATAACGAAAATACCGACAGAGCAGAAATATCCGATGCAGTACCTTGACAGAAAGATTATCCTGCCTGACATAGAGCCTGCAGAAAAAGAGCCGATTGTTGTTTTGAAAGCGTATTTGGATTTTAACAAGCATGTAAACAATGCGAAATATATCACTATCGCACAGGAGTATCTGCCGGACGAATCTTCATGCAGCCGTATGCGTGTGGAATATAAAATGCCGGCAAAGTCCAAAGATATTATGATTCCCCAAATTTATCAAATACAGAATGCTGTTATTGTGGATTTGTGCAGTATAGAGGGCAATTCTTATGCGACAGTAGAATTTGCACACATGTAATCAGGGAGAGAGAATGCAAGACTGGATTATCAATATCATGAATCAGTTCGGCTATTTTGGGATTGCTTTCTTAATAGCTGTTGAAAATATATTTCCGCCGATCCCCTCCGAAGTGATCCTCACGTTCGGCGGCTTTATGACTACCTACAGTGGCTTTAAGACATGGGAAGTGATTCTTGCCGCAACGGTTGGATCTCTTATCGGAGCGATTATTCTCTACAGTGTGGGAAGGCTGCTGTCAGAAGAGCATTTAGGTAAGCTTTTAGACGGCAGAGTGGGCAGGATTCTTCGGTTTAAAAAGGCTGACTTGCACAGAGCAACTTCGTGGTTTAACAGAAGAGGAAAAATCACCGTTTTATTTTGCAGATGCATTCCGGTACTTCGCAGCTTAATTTCAATTCCCGCAGGAATGGCCAAAATGAAAGTGGGGCTTTTTCTGCTTTACACGACCATCGGTTCGCTGGTATGGAATACTCTTTTGGTACATTTGGGTGTGGCAGCAGGAGAATCTTGGGAAAGCATTGTAGCAGGCACAGACACATATGCCATGATAACCATAGTTATTTTAATTCTAATCGCTGCTGTTTTATTCGGGATCTTTGTAAAGAAGCGATTTATCAAAAAATGAAATTTATTATCTATAAATAAATTATTCAATGTCAATACTATATTTATAAAAGTTGTAATATTTTTGCAGTAAATATCGTCTGTATTATAGAAGTATTCAGTAACAAAAAATACCATGGAGAAATATATGAAGAGAAGTATGGTTAATATTTTTATTATTGTTATGATTGGACTGATCTTGCTTTCAACGGGCTGTGCTTCAAAAACGATCAAAGCAACGAATTTGATGGAAGGTATCAGCGCGCAAGACCGCCCCGCGGCCAATGAGCTTCCTGATAATACGTATATTAATTCTTTAAATGATTTTTCATCTAAACTGTTTGCCTCGTCAGTTGAAAACAGCGAAAACGTGATGATATCGCCGGTATCAGTCTACTTGGCACTGGCTATGACAGTCAATGGAGCAGACGGCAACACAAAGACAGAAATCCTAGAGGCATTAAACAGTCAAGGCATCACGCTTCAAATGATCAATGCTGCCAGCCGTGATTTAATTTCGCTCTTAAGCACGTCAAGTGAGAAAACGACGCTGTCGCTTGCGGATTCTATTTGGTATGATGAGTCATTTTTGCCCGACAGGCAGTTTTTGCAAAATAATGCCAATTACTATAATGCGCAGTTGCAAAAATTAGATTTTAAAGACAGTAAAGCGCCGGATACAATTAATGAATGGGTGAGTGAGGCCACACAAGGAAAAATTGATGAAATTATTTCTGCCATTGACTCGAATGTTGTGATGTATTTAATCAATACCATTTATTTTAAATCGGATTGGAACGATCCGTTTTCGAGTAATGATACAAAAGAAGCCATATTTTATACGCCTGACAGCACTGTTCAGACTGATTTTTTGAATAAAACGGGCTCGATGGACTATATATCGGGGGAAAATACACAAGGGGTTGTGCTTTCTTATGAAAATGAGGATTTTGCATATTTTGCTCTGCTGCCAAATGCGGATGTGGATGTCAGAGAATGGATAAAAAATCAGGGCACTTCATTATTTGATAATCTTTTTAATATGATCGAGAATAAAGAAACTGCAACGCTGCAGTTATCTATGCCGAAATTTGAAGCAAGCTATGAAGACAGCTTAATCAATGAATTAAAACAGCTTGGTATCATAGATGCATTTGATCCGGCCATAGCCGATTTGTCTTTAATGAATGAGGCGCATATTAAAAATTTATATATCAGCGATGTGCTCCATAAAACATATATTAAAGTAGACGAAAAAGGCACAGAAGCGGCGTCGGCTACATCGGTCGAAGTAGGCCTTACAAGTATGCCGTCAGCCGAAAAAGAACTCAATTTCAACAGGCCGTTTATTTACGGCGTGGTGAATCTGAAAACAAATACGCCTCTTTTTGCAGGGATCATGGAAAACCCTTTATCAGAATAACAAAAGGATAAAAAATAATATTTTTTATAAAGCTGTTGAAAAATAGCTTTATTTTTATATCACAATAAAAAAATATTGACAATATAGCGTCATACACAGTATTATAAAGAAAATAACAGATAGGAAAGGCGGGTTATTATGGATGATGTGATGAATAATTTGATTTCAGAGCTGAGACGCGGAACACTGATTATTCATGTGTTAAGTCAGTTAAAGTCCCCCCAGTATGGATATTCTTTAATTGAAATGTTTGAGGTCAAAGGGATCAGCATTGAAGCCAACACACTCTATCCGCTGCTGCGAAGGCTGGAAAAACAGAATCTGCTTGAAAGTTGTTGGAATACAGAAGGTGCCAAACCGAGAAAATATTACAAAATCAGCGTTTATGGAGCAGAAATCTACGACCAACTATGCAAGGCCTATTTTGAGATCGTAGAGAATACAAACAAATTAATTATGGAGGACAATCAATGAATTTAATTGAAATTTATATTGATCAAGTCATCAAATATCTGCCGCCCGCAGAGCGTGAAGATGTGAAAAAGGAACTATATGCCCACATTTTGAGCATGCTCGACGAAGATCATGATGAAACAGATATGAAGAAAGTGTTAAGTGAACTTGGCGATCCTGTAGATTTGGCGGATAAATACCGCGATAAAAAACGTTATCTGATCGGACCTAAATATTATCACAGCTATATGAAAGTATTAAAGCTTATCATTCCTATTATGGCGGCAGTGGGCATGCTTGCTTTTTTCTTGGATTATATTTTTGCAAATCAAAATATGAGTATCATTGATGCCATAGCAGGATGCATTATCAGCGCAATTCAGGCTGCGGCAGGAGTTTTCACAGTGTTTACGATCGTGTTCGCCGTCGTTGAATACAGTAGTACAGATAAGATCATAAAGAAAAAGAAATGGAACGTGGAGGATTTAAAAAAAGCGGAGTATATTGCACAACCGATCCCAAAATCCGAAGGCATTGTAAGTATTATATTCAGTGTTTTATTTTTTGCGATATTATACTACACACCTGGATTGATAGGGTGGTATGTACATGAAAACGGCATGCTTGTAAATACGCCTTTGTTTGATGTGAACATACTGAGCCGATATATGCCGCTCATCACCCTGGCCATACTTTTCGGTGTGTTGACAGCCATATTAAAAATAGTGTTCGGTTACTGGAATATCAGGCTTGCGGTTGTAAATGCGCTGAATAATATTTTTTCTGCAATTGTTTGGAGTGCAATATTACTGAGTCAGAAAATATTTAACCCTGTTATTTTTGAAAAAGCCTCACAGGTCATAGGTATTTCTCTTGAGAGTATGATGCGGTTTTGGAATATAGGCATCAAAGTACTTGTTGTTTTGATTATAATCGGCTGCATCGCAGATAGTATCAGTAAATTTAAAAAAGCATAAAATAGATATATTTACATGAAAGCAGCTAATTGATACGGTTACCGATTAAGAAAAAATACATCAATACATATGATATAAGATGGATTTTACCATGCAATTATGATACTATTAAATTCATACACGACTGCTCTCAAATGTGTTTTTAGTATGCGGCAAGGAGGATTGATCATGGGTATTTATACGGCACAAATACTGATCGGCTGCGGGAAAATGTATGATAAAGGCATAAACCCGTCGCATGCATTGTTTTTACATGAGGATGATCAAGACGTTGCTTGGGTATTAAAAAAGTTGGATTTACAAACCGATCAGACATCTGCATCAGCACAGTCGGCGATGCAATGGACTTGTTCGCTCGACAATCTGCTTGATGATGCAATGCTGCTCATTGCAATATATGTGCTTAAAGACGACGTGACTATCACGTTGACTAAAGAGCTGACAAAATCAGAAAATCTGGACAAGCTGAATTTAAAGAATGACATCAGCAGCGAAGACAGGCAGATACTGTATGATTTAGTGATGTCAATATCGGCTGAATATACCCTTACTGTTACAGCCTTTGATTTCTCATTATTAAAATGGCAGCTATCTTCGCTTGAGAATTATTCTGCAGAAAAGCATATATTTCTCCAGCAAGATCAAAAACAAACAATTTCAGAGCAGGCATAGAGTAATATATTTGCTTCAATAGACGCTTATAAACATTATTTTATCGTACATATTGATTCATAAAAAGAGCAGTATTTTAAAAAAGTATTGGTAGTATTGTGATTAAAGATTTAACAAAAGGTTCTCCGCTAAGAGTTATTGTATCTTTTGCGATCCCGATGATTTTAGGGAATTTTTTTCAGTTATTTTATAATATCGCCGACAGTATCATTGTGGGCAAATACATTGGGGCGTCCGCTCTTGCGGCTGTGGGGAGTTCTTATACCATCATGGTTTTTTTAACTTCCATTCTCATCGGGCTTTGTATGGGTGCGGGCGTGTTGTTTTCTCAATTTTTTGGGGCAAAAAAATACGAAGACTTGAAACAAAGTATCTCAACTTCTTTTATTTTTATCGGTATATGCGCAGTTATCTTAACTTTGTTGGCATTTTTTTTCATAAATCAAATCATTGTTTTTATGAATGTGCCCAAAGATGTTATCATACAAAACAAAATCTATTTAAAAATTATTTTCTATGGTATTTTTTTTACTTTTCTATATAATTGGTCGTCAGGCCTGCTGCGTGCACTCGGCAATTCTAAAGTACCGCTTTATTTTTTGATTCTATCAATGGTATGCAATATAATACTCGATATACTCTTTGTTGTTTTTTTTCATTGGGGGATTGCAGGAGCAGCATATGCAACTGTTTTTTCTATGGCAGCCTCTTCGATTTTATGTTTTGTATACTGCATGCGAAAAATAGAGTTTTTGCATTTTAATTTGAAAAACATTACATTCAATAAAAGAATATTTTATTTAACGACGAATTATTCACTTTTAACATCTGTACAACAATCAATTATGAATTTCGGGATTTTGCTGATTCAAGGGCTTGTGAATTCATTTGGAACACAGATCATGGCGGCCTTTGCTGTTGCCGTAAAAATTGATACACTTGCTTATATTCCAATGCAAGATTATGGCAATGCGTTTTCAACATATATTGCACAAAATAAGGGAGCAGACCAAACTAAAAGAATCAAAGAAGGACTCAAAGTATCCGTAGGGCTGATTACAATTTTCGGACTGGCTATCTCAGCTCTTATATGGATTTTTGCCGGAAAACTGATGCTGTTATTTGTAAAGCCCGGGGAAATTGAAGTCATTACAACGGGGATTACTTATCTTCGTATTGAAGGTGCCTTTTATTTTTTGATCGGTTATTTATTTATGTTTTACGGGTTCTACAGAGGACTTGGCAGAATGAAAATATCGGTGATGCTCACGGTGATCTCTCTTGGCGCAAGAGTACTGCTTGCCTATAGCTTTGCAGGCATTTTCGGCACAAGCGTTATATGGTACTCGATCGTGATAGGATGGATTTTAGCCGATCTTACGGGATTATTTTATTATAAAAAAATTAAAAATAGTTTATAGAAATAAGAATAAAACAGGAATATTTAATTTCTTATATTCAAAGTAAAGCTGGCGAATACTAATAAAAAATGGAGGTATTACAATGAATGATCATAACTTAAAACATTTTTATGAGAAGCTTGATCGGGCATATTTTATCGACAATGAGTATAAAGTACTTGCCGGGCTGGACCAACCGCTTCCCATAGGTTACGAACAAACGATATCACAGCCTTCACTGGTGCTTCAAATGACACAGCTTTTAGAACTGCAAAAAGGCAGTAAGGTGCTGGAAATAGGTACAGGCTCGGGATATCAGACAGCGCTTCTTGCCGAGTTTTCAGAAAGCGTGTATACAATTGAGCGTATCAAAGAGCTTTCGCAGAGTGCAAAAGATAAGCTGGACAGGCTCGGTTATACAAATATTGATTATAAAATCGGAGACGGCAGTCTTGGATGGGCTGAGCACAGTCCATATGACCGCATTATCTGCACGGCAGCTGCGCAGAGCATTCCTGCCGAGTTGGCCGAACAGCTGGCCGATAACGGACGAATGATACTTCCCGTCGGACCCGCAGGACTTCAGGAGTTAATGCTCATAAAGAAAGATGGACAGGGGAAAGTATCTGCAGAGCCTCTTTCGATGGTTCGTTTTGTAGAGATGAAAGGTAAATACGGATGGCATAAAGAAAAATAACTGTGATGATATTGGAATGGGACAAAATATATACGACATAAAATATACAGAGTTCACTGAGGAGGTATTTGAAATGGGAAATACAAAAAAATTTCAATTTATCTTTATCCCTAGAATTCTGGCCATTCTTTTTGCATTTTATATCATGTCATTTTCAATCGGTATTTTTTCTATGGATGGGAATATTTTTCTTAGAATAGGCGGATTTTTGATTGATGCGCTTCCATCTATCCTTATGTTAATCATTATTGCTATTACTTGGCGTAACCCCGGTATTTGTGTATGGGTATTCTTGGTTATTTTTGTATTGTTTACCATAATATTTCAAACTTATTTGTATTGGAAGGCGTTTCTTTTATTATCATTTCCGTCGCTCGTTATAAGTATTTTATATAAAATAGCAGATATACAACAAAAAAGGATGGCTTAAATGTAGATTAGAGATAATAAAAAAAGTAGCAGCCTTTTTGCATGGCAAAGGAATGCGTCATTTTCAGTCTTTTTTCGTTTTGTGTAATACTACATATGAGAGAGGAAAGGAAGCTTGAAGCACAGTACATTCAATTACAGTAAAATTATTTTGCTGCAGAAATGTTTCATAGCCTTGTTGAGTCCATTTATGATAAGCGCGAAAACCGGTCAATGACATGAGGAGGGATAATAAAGCTGCTTTTAGGCCGCCTGCATGCATAAAAGTAGGTGCAAAGAGTATGCCGTTAGGTTTTAGTATACGGCTGATTTCTTGCAGCGCTTTTTCAGGGTACGGCATAATATGAAGTGTGTTTGCAATAATAACAGCATCATAATTAAAAGAAGGTAAAGAAAGTGCATAAGCATCTTGATTTTCAAATAATATATTTTTTATTTTTGCTTTGTGAGCTTTTGTTTTTGCTTGCTGTATCATATGCGGGGAAAAATCCACAGCATAGATTTGATTTACATGTTTTGATAAGCCAAAAGAAATGATGCCGGTACCTGTTGCGATTTCCAGCACTTTATCGTCTGGATGAAGATATTGTGCAATTTTATCTATGATTTCATGATAAGTTTTGATATCTTTTTTCATAATGCGGTCGTAAATACCGGAAAATCGATTCTATACTGCAATATCGTTCTTTTTCATTCATGTTCTCCTATCGTTTTAACGGTAAAGGAATTCAATCAATATGGGTTAGTTCTAACTTACAGTATTGCATATTTTATTAGAAAAGTAAATACTACAGATTGGCGGAAATATTATTTAATAAAAGAGCAATATATTTTATTTTAAAATAAATTAAAAACGAGTCGTCAGGATTGACAAGTGGAAAGATACATGGTAGACTTTATATAGTTAGTTAAAACTAACTTATGGTAATATGAGACTAAAATACAAAATGTTTATGTATAGTAAGAAAAGATGAGACGGATTTAAATGCTGCGGGAATGAAGCCTCTCAAATAAATGAAGATTTTAGGATATTTGTAAAAGATTGCTGATTAAATAAAAGTAGGAGGATATGGATATGAGTGAACAATTTTATGAAACAATGCTGAAAAAACATCAAACGGATATGCATAATGCAGAGTGTGTCTGGGATGCTAAAGCTAAAGCTTTTAATAGAAAACAAAAAAAACATGGCATGAACAATTCGGTAAAAGTAACAGAATTTCTGCTTTCCAAAGAGTTACTGACCAACAGTGAAGTGCTGGATATAGGGGGAGGCACTGGGAGGTATGCGATTGTCTTTGCTGGGCATGCCAAAGAGGTAACGGTAACGGATATATCGGCTCAGATGCTAGCGCTTGCAAAAAGGAATGCAGAAGAAATGGAGCAGCGTAACATTCAATATATAAAAACCGATTGGGAAAAAACTGATTTAAAATCAATGGGATGGGAGAGACGTTTTGATCTTGTCTTTGCATCTATGTGCCCGGCCGTGAAAAGCAGAAACGGAATTGACAAAATGATTGCTGCATCTAAAGGATGGTGCCAGATTAATCAATTAATTGAAATGACAGATAATATAACACAAAGTTTGACTGAGGATTTAAAAATAGAATTTAAATATGATCCGCATAATGACCGAAGTGCTGTGCAGGGCATTTTCAATTTGCTTTGGATGCAAGGCTTTGAACCGGAAATTAGTTATATAAAAGATTACAAAGAGCAAAGTTTCAGTATCGATGAAGCGCTGATGCATTATTCGAGAAGATTTAAAAAAGCGGCGGAAGAAAAGTGTTTGGATCTTAAGCAGCTTTTACTCAGATATGCCAACGATAATCAGATCATTGTTAAAAGCCGTGCAACGCTTGCCATGATTTTATGGAAAGCATGATTTAATAATAAAATGCTGCAAATAAAAACTACTATTATATTATTTGTAAAAAATAGCGATCAAAAGAATCTTTAAAGAGTTAATTTATTTTTTACAGCCGAATATCGGCTGTTTTTTTTTAGATTATAATCTATTGAAAAATATATTTTTTATTATCCGATTTGCACGTATCAAAGCATATATATACCGCAGCCATAATAATTAGGAGAGTGATTTTCTGTTTTTTCGTTATATGTATGAGACATTATAAATTACTCAAAAAGTCTTTTATTGAATTAAAGAAAAAATTATATTATACTTAGAAAATAAAATATAAAAAAGCAAAAACAGAATAGGACATAACAGATGGAAAATGATAAAAGAATAGCAGTTTTAATTGATGCAGATAATGTTTCTGACAAATATATAAAATATATATTTGATGAAATAAGTAATCTCGGAACGATTACGTATAAAAGAATATACGGGGACTGGACAAAACCGGTGCTTTCATCGTGGAAAGCGGTGTTGCTTGATTATTCAATCATTCCGATCCAGCAATATGCTTACACAACAGGTAAAAACGCAACAGACTCGGCGCTCATAATTGATGCGATGGATATTTTGTATTCAAAAAATGTTGAAGGTTTTTGCATCGTATCCAGCGACAGTGACTTTACGCGGCTTGCCACGCGTCTGAGAGAATCGGGTATGCTTGTGATCGGAATGGGAGAGAAAAAGACGCCTAAGTCGTTTATTGCCGCATGTGAAAAATTTAAATATTTGGAAGTGCTTGCTCAGGAAGAGCAGAAAGATCAGGAAAATTCTTTAGCGGATCAAAACGGCAAACCAATATCCCTAAAAGAAGGTATCGCCAACAGAGAAGAGTTGCTTCGAACTATTAAAGTCATTGTCAATGAAAGTTCCGATGAAGACGGATGGATCAATTTAAGTGAAGTAGGCGATAAACTGAATCGAAGGTATCCTGATTTTGATACAAGAAATTATGGGTTCGCCAAACTTTCTGCACTGGTTAAAGCTTTAAAACAATTTGATACGCAATTGCGTAGAATGAGTAATTCAAAAGTCAGTTATTATATCAAAAATAAAGAAGTCCGAAAATAAAAAATACACCCTTTCTAAGAAAAACTTAGCAGGGTGTTTGTTTAGTTTGCCAGCATAACAGCGCATTCCTCTGCGCATCTGCGGCAAATATCTGCACATATGAGCGTGTAGTCATCTTCAAATTTAGAACACTCCATAGCGCAGTCATTGCAAATCTGAGCGCATAACTGGCAGTATTCTTTTGTTAAAACTGCACTCATAGACATCTTTAATGCCGCCGTATTACAAATTATAGCACAGCCGGCCAGCAAGTTGATACAATCCTTTCTGGAAGGAAGAACACCTTCTTCCAAACATAAATTAAAACATTCCATACAGGCCTGATAACATTTTTCACATGCATCAATGCAGGATTGTACATGATCGGTTTTAAAAGTGACAAGTCCCATCTATATGCCTCCCAAGAATTTGATACAATCATAGTATTCAAATTATCGTCATGTTTTATACAATAAAGCAGCCTTTGTAGAGGATTTATGACTGTTTTTATCAAAAATCATAATAATAACATTGATTATATAATGCAAACGTTGTATAGTAAGAATAGTAAAGGATTTCTTAAGAAATATTAATCAATTCATAAGAAAAAGATCGGAATACAGAACAGGAGTAGTTTATAGTGAGAAACGGAATATTTGTTGGTGTTGCGGTGGTGTTGTTATTATCGGGTGGTATTATTTATAAACGATATAAAAAGATAAATAAATTTTCGTATCTTGACGAATGCTTTATTTAAATTATTATAATTTCAAAGCTGTTCGTAATAGAAAATAAGTTCAATGATGCCAACGCTGACCACTTTTTATTAAAGTGGTTTTGTATTATAAAATAAAGAAGGGATACAATTGTATCCCAAAGTTTTAAGAATGAATAATTTTTATTGAAGATCCATCATATAGCCGCCGATATTCTCATCCAATTTTCGTTCGATTGTTCCGTTCAGCACAGTAATAAAAATTTCGGAGGTAACGGCGATCACACATTTTACTAAATGACCGCCATATACATTGTTATCACTGTCACTGAAATTAATGTGTATATGCATATAAGGTTCACCGTCTTTAGTAGAAATATTGCCTATCAGGGAAGTGACTTCATAGGCGCCTTTATACACTTTCGTTTTATAGATTTTTTCAACGGTATCATAAATACCGATTTCAATGAAATCAGCGGCGCCAAGGCCTGTGAGAGTGCCTGTCTGAATGCTTTCATCTATAAGCAGTTGTTTGATTTTTTCTATAACATCTTCGCCTTTCAATATCCGAACGGCATATGTATTATCGATTTTTTTATATTGCATAGAGTAATCTCCTTAATTTGTTTATTTTATAATATTATACTAAAAAATATAAATTCCTTCAATGAAATCAAAAATTTTATCTGTGTAAGAATAAAATAAGCCCCTGAAAAAACGAGGCTTATTTTATAACATTTACTGGGGAGTATACATGCCGTTACTTTGCATATAGTTAAATATTTGCTCTCCGTGCTCTTGTTCTTCTTTTTGAATATGGTTGAGTGCCTGACGAATATTTGTGTCCACACATTCAAAAACAGCTGTGTCATAAGTCTGGGAAACATGCTTTTCTGTTGCAAGCATATCTTGACATAATGCTTTGTCACTTTGATTAGACATAGCCCCCTGCAACGGATTTTGCTGACTGCCCGACTGCATTGATTGTGCAGAAGATTTCATGCTTGTGCCCGATTGCTGCTGGCTTGATTGCATTTGTGCAGCCGATTGCTGCGTTGATTGTGAAGAAGACTGCTGGCTTGATTGCTGTAGATTTGGCACCTGACCGCTGATGATTGAATTGATCGTATTTAAGTGTTGTGCCTCTTTTTGAGAAAGGGAACTGAAAAGCTGCTGAAGTTTCGGGTCTTTTGCCTGAGTGGAATAGTTTTGATATTTCTGTACGCAAAGTTCTTCCTGAGACTTTAAATCTTGAAAAAGCATTTTTTCTTTTTGTGTTAATTGTACCATGTAATCACCTCCTATTTCATTATGCCAATTTTTAGAAGTATATATTCATTCAAATAATTTTTAATTTAAATAATCGAATGTTTAAAAATAATTGTAATTTAAGTATAAAAATGATATGATACTGAAAATAAAAGTATATGTAATTTATAATAATAGTATAGGATTATTAATGCGAAAATTAGAAAAAATAAATCTGACGGATCAGATTTTTGATGAAATCAAAAAAAATATTATAAGCGGCAATTGGGCTGTGGGAACGAAGATCCCTTCGGAAAATGATCTGGCACAGATGATGGGTGTGAGCAGAATATCGGTAAGAGCTGCGTTATCAAGATTGCAAACGCTGGGATATATTGAAACAAGAGGCGGTGAGGGATCTTTTGTAAAAGAATTTTCATTTACAAGTATGTTTCATGAAGTATCGGATGATATCATTATGAATAAAGCTACGATAAGAGATTTGCGGGAATTCCGAAAAAACATGGAGGTTGATTGCACCAAACTGGCAATAAAAAGAGGAAGCGTCGAAGAAATAGATGAATTGGAAAACATATTGGCACAATTAATAGAAGCAGTAAAAAAAGATGATTTAGAAGCTTTTTTGGAAAGCGATAAAGCATTTCATCTGCAAATCGCAAGGATGAGTAAAAATTCACTTTATATGTTGATGTTTGAAGCGACGAGTGAAGCAATAAAATTATATAATAAAAAAATGCGTCAGGAATCTCTGCAGAAATATCCAAATGATAATAATAAAAGCTGGAATTTTGTTGTGCGCACGCACTCGGAAATTGTGGAGGCTATAAAACAAAGAGATTTCAAGGCTTGTAAAAAAATTTATTCGGAAATGTTTGCGTTAGGACATTGATAATGGATTGTATATTAACTGTCTTTATAAAAAATAAAGATAGTTTTATTTAACAAATGAGTATATTAAAGGCACACAATTGTGTGCCTTTAATATATAGAGGGTTATTAATGAAATCTATTCAGCTTCTAGAATCCTTTTCTCAAATCATCAAGCATTTCCGTTTTGGAAATGGTTTTTTCATCTTTTGTTTTGATCACTTTGGCAGGACTGCCTGCAACGACAACGCCGCCGGCAACATCTTGTGTGACGATCGCACCTGCTGCGATCACTGCGCCATCTCCGATTTGAACGCCTTCCAAAACGACTGCGTTCGCACCGATCAAAACATCATTGCCAATCATTACAGGCATTTTACTCGGAGGCTCCAACACGCCTGCAAGCACTGCCCCGGCGCCGACGTGGCATCTTTTGCCTACATGTACCCTTGCACCGACGATGCAGCCCATATCAAGCATGGTTTCATCGCCTATATTCGCACCGATATTGACAACCGCGCCCATCATTACGACGCATCCTTTTCCGATGATAGCTCCGTCGCGAATGAAGCTTCCCGGCTCGATTCGGGATTGCAGCTGTGTTGTATCAAGCAGCGGTATAGCCGAATTTCTTCTGTCATATTCCAATCTGTAAGATGAGATCCTGTCTTTATAGGCTTCTATAAAACGCTGTGCATATTCTGCTTCCGTAAAAATGATACAAGAAGAAGCAGAGCCGTAATATTCGTATCCCGTAAGGTCTTCTTCTGTTAAGCCGCCGTTCACATATAGTTTTACGGGGGTAGACTTCTTTACATCTTTAATATATTGTGCTATTTGATAAGGATCTGTGAAATCATATTTTTGATTCAATTCTTCACTCATTGTTACCTCCTGGAAATAAAATCTTATGCATTGATGATGCTGTTCATATCATAAAATCCGTTTTCTTTAGCTATGATAAATTTAGCTGCTTTTATTGCGCCAGCCGCAAATACTTTTTTGGAAAGGGCAGAGTGCTTGATTTCTATAATTTCGTCCGCGCCGGCAAAAATAACAGTGTGCTCTCCGGGAATAGTACCGCCGCGCACGGCATGGATAGTAATTTCCTGTTTTTTACGTTTGGTGTCTTTTCCATATCTCCCATATAAAAATTCAACTGGGCGTTTGATATTATTTTTAATTGTATTTGCGATCATAAGAGCTGTCCCGCTCGGAGAATCCGCCTTCTTATTGTGATGTTTCTCAATAATTTCAATATCATACCCGTCAATATTTAATGAAGCTTTTTCTATCAAGCTCAGCATCAAGTTGACGCCGTAAGACATATTGGCCGTATGAAAGACCGGAAAAGCGCCGCTGAGTTCCTTAAGTGTAGCAACATTATCTTTAGAGAGCCCGGTAGTTGCAACAATAATTGGCTTTTTGCATTTTTCGGCAAAAACTGCAATTTTATCAAATAGACTAAAATGTGAAAAATCAACAATAACATCAAAGAGTTGTGGGTCAATTTTATCAAACTCATTAAATACGGGATATTCACAACAATAATCTTGCATAGGGGAATATCCTCCTGCGACTTTTATATCGGGCTGCGAACTTACAAAGTCAGTAATTGTGCGGCCCATGGCTCCGTCGCAGCCAATTAAAAATAATTTAATCATAACTACCTCTACTTTATCTATGTACTAAATCATATCCGAAATCTATTAGTGCATGCGCTAAGTCCTCTCTTGCTTTACCTGTTAGCTCTATTAACGGGAGACGCAGCGGCCCGACTTCAAAGCCGACCATGTTCATTGCCGTTTTCAGCGGGATCGGATTTGCGTCTGCAAAGAGAGGATGATGCAGCTTGTTTAATCTGAACTGTAATTCTCTTGCTTTGCAAATGTTTCCGTTCATGAATTCAATGACGATATCATGGTTTAACTCCGGCTCCATATTGGCTGAAGTGGATATAACGCCTTTCCCGCCGAGTGCGGTGATGGCAAGGATTTGATCGTCATTTCCTGAATATACATCAATTCTGTCACCGCACAGATCAATAACATCACAAATTTGACTGATATTTCCGCTTGCTTCTTTTACTGCGGCAACATTTTCAATATCGGCAAGTTTGTTCATGAGAGCGGCGGGAATGTTTTTACCCGTTCTTGACGGAACATTGTATACAATGATCGGAAGCGGAACGGCATCAGAAATTGCCTGATAATGCGCAATAAGACCATCGTTGCTGGATTTGTTATAATAAGGATTTGCAATTAATAGTGCATCTGCTCCAAGTTCATATGCTTTTTTAGCACGGCGAATAACGGTGCTTGTGCAATTGGTACCAACTCCGCATATCACAGGAACGCGTTTATTGATATATTTAATCCCTCTTTGAAATAATTCAAACAATTCGTTTTCTTCGATTGTAGGAGATTCACCTGTTGTCCCTGCTAAGACAATACCATCTGTTTTCCCTTTAATTTGAAAATCTATCAACTCTTCCAGTTTTTTAAAATTGATGCCTTCTTCATTAAACGGCGTTATGATGGCTACTGCCGAACCTGTAAATATACTCATATTAATCCTCCTCTTGATATTTATGGTTTAAATATCTTTTTTTCTTTATAAATATATATGAAATTTTAAATATATTTATCTATAACAAGTCTTTCTGCGATTTGAACTGCATTTGTGGCTGCGCCCTTGCGAATATTATCGGCCACGACCCAGATATTCAGTCCGTTCTCACAACTGTAGTCGCGTCTGATTCTGCCTACAAATACTTCGTCTTTATTTTCTGCTTGTAAAGCGGTTGGGTAGATATTGTTTTTAGGATCGTCCTGCACAATAATGCCCGGGCTTTCTGCGAGAAGTTTTTTGATCTCATCTATATCAAATGGTCTTTCAGTTTCGATATTAATGCTCTCACTGTGTCCGTAGTAAACAGGGACGCGAACAGTGGTTGCGGTGATTTTGATAGATTCGTCTCCCAAAATCTTTCGGGTCTCGTTGATCATTTTCAGTTCTTCTTTTGTGTATCCGTCTTCTGTGAAGCTATCGATATGGGGGAGACAATTAAATGCGATCGGATGCGGGTAGAATGTGTTTTTCTCTCCGTGAATCCCATTTTGCAGATCACTGTAACCTTTGAGACCGGAACCTGAGACTGCCTGATAAGTAGAATATATAATTCTGTTTATTTTGTATGCAGCATGAATGGGGCTCAGTGCCACGACTGCCTGAATCGTTGAACAGTTTGGATTGGCGATGATGTTACTGTGCCATTTGAGATCATAGCTGTTTACCTCGGGTACGATAAGCGGTACATCATCATACATTCTAAATGCGCTGGAATTATCAACAACGATAACTCCGTCTTTTGCTGCAATCGGGCTGTATTGCAGACTGGTCGCGCCGCCGGCGGAAAAGAGTGCAATATCAATATCTTTTTTAAAAGAGGTGTCACAAAGCTCTTCGATTATGTAATTTTTGCCTTTAAAGTCAATTGTTTTACCTGCCGAGCGGGAAGAAGCCATTGGATATAAATTCTCGATGGGGAAATTTCTCTCTGACAGCACTTCGAGCATTTTTCGTCCCACCATGCCTGATGCTCCCACAACTGCAACATTAAATCTTTTCATAAAATTCCTCCTAAATATAACTAAAGCCGGCGATGCCGGCTGTAATAACAAAAATAATAAGTTACTTACAGATAGCACTCCACCATTTTTGATGACAGTATTATGAATATTCTTCATAATCCCAGAAGTATACCTACAGGCGGTATACAACTTCGGCAGAGGCTCCTTTCACATACCATCTTTTGTTCCTGCAACATCAGATATGCTACTGATATTCTCTGCTCCTCTATCTAGTTACAACATAAAAGTTATATTTCAATCAATTATAACAGTCACAAAAAAAAAGTAAAGGGTTTTTTCAAATAAATTTAATTTTATTATAAATTATGGTATCATTATATGAACTAAAATTCAAGAGGTTACCTATGTTAGACGAACTTATCAGTATCAGAAGGCAGCTGCATCAAATTCCAGAGGAAGGATACAGCGAATTTAAAACACGTGATTTTATATGCAGAAAACTGGATGAATACTCCATAGCCTATGAGGTTATTTTATCAACCGCTGTGATCGCCTTTATCGATATCGGAGCAAAAACATCGGTAGCTTTTCGCGCTGATATGGATGGGCTTTGTGTGGGAGAATGCACAAATGTGGATTTTCAAAGCGCGCATGCGGGGTATATGCACGCTTGCGGGCATGACGGGCACATGGCTTCATGCCTCGTAGCCGGCAAGATATTCAATGAAAACAAAGCACAGCTGAGCGAAAATGTTTTGCTCATCTTTCAGCCGGCGGAAGAAGGCCCCGGAGGCGCAAAACAGATTATTGAGCAAGGGATCCTAAAAAAATATAACGTAAAAAGAATTTACGGAACCCATCTGTACCCGTCTATTAAAGAAGGCGTCATCGCCGTAAACAGCGGGTACTTTATGGCGCAGACGGGAGAATTCTATATTACAATTGAAGGGAAAAGCTCTCATGCGGCAAGACCGCAGGAGGGCATCGATTCTCTGCTTGCTGCCTGCAGGCTGGTGACGGTGGTGGACGAAATAAAAAAACAACTTTTGGAAGAAAGAGAGAACACCGTTATCAGCATCGGTACGATATCGGGTGGTGAGCGGGTGAATGTTATCGCAGAATGCACAAAGTTATCGGGGACGATGCGTACCTATGATACAGCCCTGCGGACACGTATCAAAAATATGATCAATGCACGAGCAGAGCAGATAGATACTCAAATAGGCACAAAAACGAAAATCAAATATATCGACTTATATCCCGCGGTTTATAATGATGACGAGCTGTATAAAGATTTTATAAAAAAAGTGCCGGACGCAGTTACAACGGAGCCCAGCATGCTGGCGGAAGATTTTGCCTACTATTTGCAGGAAGTGCCCGGGATATTTTTCTTTACAGGTACATACAACGAAGAAAAAGGGTATACCTATCCTTTGCATTCAAATAAATTTAATTTTGATGAAAAGGTACTGCTCAAAACAGTCGATGTGTATTTAAAAATGGCCGGGTTAAACGATACAAAATAGCGGCTTTTATAATTCGTTAATTTTTCGTTCGAATAAAGAAATATCATTCATAGGCGCTTCACAAGTATTATTTTCACAGACATAAAAAGTTGTTTTCTTGTTTTTAAGTTCGTAAGGAGCACTAAATTCCGCAAGTTTATCAAGGTTGCTGCTGCCGGCTTTTTTGATGAGGGCTGATAAATTGGGATGAAATTTTCTGTTTATGATTTTCTTGATTTGCTCGGCTTCTTCTTTTGAGTTTATGACTGCTACAACTTCTTTAGACGGATATATTCTTTTCATGAATGCAATATTAGAGAAATTGAATCCGGCCGGGTATTCTTTGGCGCATGAGGCCATGAAGTCTGCCTGCTTTGCAGCAGCATTTTCAATCTCCGTCTTCCCCGTTAAAGAAGAGAGCTTCGCCAAAGTATATGCTAGTACGGAGTTCGCGGAAGGAACAGCGCCATCATATGTTTCTTTGGGGCGCGCTATGAGTGCTTCGCTGTCTTTTCCGGAAAGAAAGTAACCTCCGTTTGCACGATCCAAAAACTGCTCTTGCATCATCTCGTAGATTTTAATTGATTTCTCTAAAAAATAAGGTTCAAAAGTGACTTCATATAGTTCTATCAACGCGAAAAGATAGTACGCATAATCATCTAAATGTCCGGGACCGGATATCTTATTATTGCGCATGCTGGCATATAGGAGACCATTCTTTGCAGTTAAATTTGTTTCAATGATTTTTTGTGCATTTATCGCAACCATTAAATATTTTTCCTGACCCAATATTTTATATGCTTTTGCGAAAGCGGCAATCATCATACAGTTCCATGAAGTGATGATTTTGTCATCCGTCATAAGCGGCATCCTGTTTTTGCGATATGCAAACACTTTTACGATTAATTCTTCAATCAGATTATCACAGGAATCATATAGCCTGTTATTTAATAGATTAGGGATATTGAGATTTTCAAAATGACCTTGATCTGTGATATTAAAATAATTGCAGAAATATTTACCTTCCTTTTCGCCGAGCAGATCAATAATTTCAGATTTGGAAAAAAGATAGTAGCTTCCTTCAATACCGGCACTGTCCGCATCCTGGGCACTGTAAAAAGCTCCTGTCTTATCGGTGAGCTCGCGCAGTATATAATCCATAATTTTAAGCGCAATGATTTTATAAATGATTTTATGCGTGATCGAAAACAGATCCAAATAGCAAATCAGCAGCAATGCGTTGTCATACAACATTTTTTCGAAGTGAGGAACAAGCCATTTTGGATCTGTGGAGTAACGGCAAAATCCGAAACCGATATGATCGAAGATGCCGCCGCGATACATTTGCAGCAGTGTTTTTTCGGCCATTTCCAAAGCTTGGGGGCTGCCTTTAAATTGATGATAATGGATCAAAAACAATATATTTTGCGGTGAAGGAAATTTAGGCGCAGTGCCGAAACCGCCGTTTTTTTCATCAAAGGTAGCCGCAAGCTGCATGTAGGCATGCTGGATAATTTCATTTTCGATATTTTTTATTAGGTTCGTATTTTTATTTTTTGTTTGAGAGTTTAAAAGTTCGGTAATTTTACTGCCGGAATTGATGAGTTCTGTTTTATTGTTTTTCCATTTCGTTGAAATCATTTGAAGTAAATCGATAAGCCCCGTCATATTATATTTGCTGTCTTTGGGAATATAGGTAGAGGCATAAAAAGGTTTTTGGTCCGGGGTTAAAAAAATACTGAGCGGCCAGCCGCCTGAGCCGGTGAGCATTTGGCATACACGCATATAAACGGCATCGATATCGGCTCGCTGCTCCCGGTCAACTTTTATGCATACGTAATCTTTGTTAAAAACACGTGCTACTTCCTCGTCTTCAAAAGACTCTTTTTCCATAACGTGACACCAGTGACAGGTGGAATAACCGATCGATAAAAAAACGGGTTTATCTTCGCTTTTGGCTTTTTCAAACGCTTCATTGCCCCAGGGATACCAGTCCACGGGGTTATAGGCGTGCTGGAGCAGATAGAGAGAGGATTCATTTATTAATTTATTGGGGGTTCTTTTTCTATCATCAGGCATGGTACTGGCTCCTTATTTAAATATTTTTTTCTTATTTTATCCATAAAAATAAGAAGGATACTATCTAAGTATCCTTCTTTATGAAAGTTCAACCTTGCAACCGTTATAATGTAGTTTATTAACGAATGATTATATGGATAATGTATGGTCTTTATTTTGCAACTATATAGAAACATAATGAATAATTTAAACAAGTTACCATCTATTTAAGGTACATACGAAATTTATAGCTAAAGTAATTGGGATAGGACTTGAGAGTTTGTAGAACCTCTTTTTGCTTAGTTTTCATATAATTTTTTAACTCTTTATCTGTTGAAAGCGCCTGCCCAATCAACCCCTCAAGCTGTTTTGCGATAATTCTATCATCGAAAATATTCTCGCAGACAAGGATTTGAAAACGAGAAGGTACGCCATATTTAATCATTTTTTGCATTAAGGCTAACTGTTCCGTCAATCTTTCGACACGGTCTCCAATAGCGTCTAAAATATTTCCGAATAGAAAGCAAAGGTGATACGAGAGGATATTGCTACAAAGTTTTTCAATCTGATTAATTGGCAGCTCTTTATGGAGGTTATTGTAAATATTCATATAGGGTACACCTGCTATCCATTGCTGTAAAATAGTTATTAGTAAATCAAAATTCACTTTTACTTTATCAGGGAATAACTGAAAGAAAAGACGAGCTATAGCTTCAAATAGCTGATTATTTGAGCAATCCTTAAGATTCTCAACGTTTTCATCGACCCAACTTAATACTTGACTTGATACATCTATACCGTATAGCGACTTAGCAAAATACGGCGCATTTTCCGGCGTAATATCAGTTACAATTTTCTGAGCAATCAATTCGAAAATCGCCCTTAATGCCTTTTTCTGATCATCATTCCCTAAAAAATATGCGAATGTTTGAGTAACAAGTTCATCCACCATGCTTATGAATTGTTCAGAGCTTTGTTGTGAGTTAAATATGTAGCACAAATAGTTTTCAATACTTTCAATAATATGCTTAAGTTGTGTGACTTTTGAACCAATTTCAGGACTGTACCGATTATATCTCTGGTCATCTGAAACGTATTCTTTATAGCCCGTTTGTATTGTACTTATCAACATCGGAAAGCAAGATAGTTTACCATAATTTTTTATCAAGTAAGAAATTAAAGCAGCAGCTTCATAGTGACAGTCATAATCGAGAGATAGATCGCTTACTATTGATAAAATAGCACTTGTACATGCTTCGGTATTACCATAATCAAACATCTTTTTGCAGTCGGCCCATTTATACGTGCCGCCGCCTCGCCATTCTAAACGCTTATCGTAGAATTTAGGATTGGTAATTATCGCACTTCCCTCCGTATGGATGCCTGCCCTTGCTGTCCTGCCCACCATATTTTGTATTTTCCGTATCTGAACACTTGAAGTGCCAAGGCTAAAAGTTGTTAGGAATAGATATTTTATTGGTATGTTTACGCCTTCCGCCAGGGTTGTTGTACAAACAACAAAAGAGATATGCTTTTTACGCAGGGCGTGTTCAATCGCCATTTTTATTCCATTTGGCAAATCAGCATAATGCGGAAATGCACCTAATTTTGATGCTTGTGTAAGCTCAGAATTTTCTCCGTAGTGAAGCGCAAATAACCGTGATAGCTTAACAACTTCATTTGGGTTTCCATGTAGAAGCAGGTTAGACAAATCATAATCGTGCTCGCTAATCTCGACAATTCGGCGCATAATCGGAGGAATACTACGCACTTGACCAGCATAAATTGCTGTGCCCCCTTCACTACATAATTTATTTGCATAATAAATGGCTATATCTCGCGCATTTTTTTCTGGAAATATCCGTTGTTTTCTTTTTCCCTCTCGGAGTTGAAACTGTGAAAATGCTATGCTTTTAGGCACGTAAAAACTTTCTTCTTCCATATCATCTTTTTCATAGTAATGTATGGTTTGATCAGAAGAAAGGAAGCCAATTGATTTCTCCGTAGATTTTACCAACGAAGAGTCAATAGTTGCAGTTTCATCATTGAACAACCATTCGCTTATCTGATCGGCATTAGCTAGAACGGCCGAAAATAGTACCATTTGTGCGGATTCATTTCGACTTCTGACTATTTCAGATACAAGCAGTTCATATTGTGTGCCTCTTGAAGCATCATCAAACAAATGGGCTTCATCAAAAATAAAGAGTTGAATATTCGCAAGAAAATCAGGTTCATGTCGAAGAATATACGAAAATTTCTCCGGGGTACAAACAAATACATACTTTTTGTTAAAAAGAAATTCAAGGTCAAAATCTTCTTGTGCTGTATCGGTAAACTGATTTATGATTGCTTTGTCTGTCAAAGCGGAGGTCAAATCCGCTGTGATTTCATTACACAATGCCCGTAAAGGGGCGATAATAACGGCAATGCAAGTCCCTTGCTCCATGAATTTGGATCGTAAAAGAATTTCAATACTTTTTGTTTTGCCTACTCCAGTGGGCAGGGGAACAACAATGTCATTTCCTATGAGCGCGTCAGCTTGCAGAATAACTTTTTGCGCAGGCCATAGCAATTTTACGCTGTCCGGTTTGGATAAATAGTCTTTCCATTGTTCAAAATCTGCAGTAGAATATTGGGGCAGTAGAATCCATGCGGAATGATCTATTGCACATATTGCCACGGAAAAAAGAAAATCTATATAGCTAATAGCAAAAACGTTTGTAGACTGATATATACTATTACGCATATCACGCAGAGCATCAAAAACAATTTCAGGAGAAGTCCCTTCCTTAAAATGACTTTTTAAACCGTCTAAATATTGTCGATAGTATTTTCTTCTTGTTGTAACCTCTATCCATTCCCCAGTAAGTAAAAATCGTAATGTAGTATAGAGAAGGGTTATAACATTATCTTTGGGAATCCACTTATCAATTTGCTTAATAAGAACCTTTGCACTGCCAAAGTTTTCTGACAAAAAATATGCAGCTGAACCCAATAGCAAGAACAGCTTGCTGTATTTTGTACGAAGTTGTGTTTTTACCGTTGAATCATAATATTGCGAAACAATAGCTAATTCAGACTTGAGTTCAGGTAGCTGTGCTGATGATGGATTCTCTATCAATTCTTCGCAAAAACGTGATAGCGCAAAAAGGGTAGTGTATGTTAAATCATCAGGATTTAACGGGAATTTTGGGTAGTTTTCTTTAGCGACATCAAATTCGACCAGCTTTGATTTTGATTTTTCATATTTGAGCATGTAATTTGATCGGCTATCAAAAATCATTTAATACACCTCTCATATATATCATGCGCTAGAGCCATTAGCTTCTTCCCGTGTATCAGAAAGACTTTATTGGCTTCACGTAATTCCAGGTCATCACCTCTAATGCCCAAAATAACACTATTAGCTATTTGCCCTCGGCTGATAATTGCTGCGGCTATATAGGTGATAATGAAATCATGTTCAGACTTTTGTTGGAAACGAGCAATTTCAATTGCCTGTTGTTCATTATTTATACTGCGCAACTTTTTTCGATAGTAATTCAATGTATGTGCATGCCTGACTTCATCATAATGATGAGAATCAGTAACGGCATCACTTATTGGCTCGTATTTATCGGATGATAAACCTGCCTTTACTTCAACCGCCAACAGTTCATCTTTACTATCGGGTTTCTTTGTGGCATTTGCATATTTATATGCAAGAATGTCCGTGCCATGTTCACTTTGGGTCTTACCCGACCGATTCCGCTGTTTGCAACGAGGTACAGTATAACCCTGTATGTACTCCAGCAGATCGGAAATCATAATTTCAGTAAAATCGTTAGAACGGGATGTTGGCCCGAAAGGGTCGCTTTTTTGTGGTATAACATGGGTGCGCAAATATTCTTTTACGTGCATCCCAGTTACTGCAAGAGACTCTTTTAATTCATCATCAGATTCATAGTGTTGACGAAGATGCAGTGCCCATTCACAATAAACAGCATTATCGACGGTATAATCCAATCGGTAACATGAAATAGGAACACCATCTTCTAATGTGATTGTACTTTCCTCGACAAACCAGTTTATATACTTTGGTGGGCTCATCTATAATATCTCCATAACAATGAAAGATTATCTATTACTTTAGGCATTAACACGTTCCTCCTCAACTTTTGGCAATAAAGACTTCTGCCGTATGATAAAAGTCAAAGCATAAACTCGATTATATAAATATTCAATTAGAGAGCTTTCATTAAGTGCTTCACGTTTTTCTTTTGCCTTATTGATATATTCATTGTGTCGTATATCAAAATACTCATTTGAAATCTTCATGATTTCATTAAGCTCAGCTAATATTACGGCATATTTTTTATTAATGCAATCACCTGCTATTGACAACGCAATTGCTTTATATTTTTCCTTTACCCCTTCACCTGAAGAAATTGATACAAGAAATTGTAGCGCATCAACAATGTAATCAAGAGCAACCTTTTTATCAAGTAATTCTCGACTCGAAATCATTTCTTCGGAAAAGCGAATTTTACGTTCGCACATCTCATAATTTACTATTTTATCAATATATACAGTAGTTCTATATCCTTCTTTTATAAACTTTCCACTCTGCAATCGATAAGGTACTTTAAACTTTTTCAGTTTCTCGTTAAGAGTAACGGTAAATGGATATCTATCTTCGATGCATTCATCATAAATCACCTCAATAAAAGGTTTGAAAGATTCTATTGAAGCATTGTTGTTTGAAAAAATATCGGTCCATTCATAGCCATAATGTAATCTATACAAATGGGCATAATCGATGTCTATGTAATAAGTTCCACCATTCCAATTATTATAAGCCTTATAATGACCTTTTAGCATATCACTATAAGGAAGCTCATATAAAAACCAGGCTTCAAAACTCACCCAAAATTTATTAAAATTATCTTTCATATGAGCAACCTCTTATCTCATGCAAAGTTTTTATTACAACCGCCGCCATGATTAAAAACTTACATGTCTAAAAATGAACATAGCAACCTTTACCGCCAATTCTTCTTTTATTGAAGCTTCAATTATAGGCATAAGCCCTATGTCATACTAATATTTTATCATAATATTATAGTTTATAAAATATATAACTCGAATTATATTCATTACTCCAAATCAAAATATCTCTCGAATCATCCACTATTTAAAATTCACTTTTATTCCCATTATTATTGAGGTATCGCTTCCGGCAAGTAACGACCATTCCGCTTGCAACGGCCTTTTTTGTTTTTTCGCTTGATACAAATCAGACATGGTGGACTTCTTATTAAATGATTTTTATTATTTTATGCCAAAAAAAGGAGGATACTTAAACAGTATCCTTCTTTCTTCATGAACGCTATTCTGTCAAAGTCAACAATAACCGCGGGAATAAAGGATAGGGATATTTCCAGCCCTCCACCTCGAAAATGCTTCCTTTCAGCTCTTTATCTGATATATTGAAAGGCATATTGATATTTCTCTCGATGACTGTGTCTTTTTCGGTAATACCGTTTTTTAAACTTCCGGTAATAATATAATCCGCTTTGATATTGATTAGTTTTTCAAACCGTGTTCTGTTTTGCTGTACCGTGCAGCCTATCAACTGCGCATCCCCGATTATGCCCGTAACGCTGCCATCCTCTTCAATTATAATTTCTATATTAATCCAGTCTTCCTCATACGGACTCGGCGATTGCCCTTTTTTAAATGGGGCGGATATTTCACATTCTCCGGTCCATTTTCCTATTAGAGATTGTGAAGGTGTAAAATTACTCATTACACTGCGATTACAGGTGACCGAAACAGGTATTAATATCAACATGATTATAAAAAAAATAATAATAGTTTTAAGCTGGATTCCCAGTATTTTTTTATTCATATTAATTCTCCTTTGCTGCATTTTCATATTTGTGTACTTATAACGAGATATCTATAAGTCATTGATTCTCATACGGTTGATTTCATTTTCTTTCTTTTTTTCCACTTTTTTTCTGCACGCATTGTATATGCTGAGCCATAAAATCATGGGGATGATCGAGGCAATAAAGCATAAAAACGCCACAAACATATCTGAAAACATGACAGATATAAAAACCGAGCCTATCAAATTGATACAGGGAATGATAAGTCCCCAATACTTATTTGATCTTAACGATAAAAATACTTGCATGCCGACGAGTATTGTCAATATCAGTGTCACAAAAATATAAGCAACCATTTTACTTAGCTCCTTGCCTGTTTTTTATATTCGTTGATCAGGATTTTTGCAGTATCCAAAGAAATCTTTTCATCGATTGCCAGTTTTTTTATCAATGCAATATACGGTTCGGTAGATTGTGAGTCATTTATTTTTATTTTTTGTATCAATTTATCCAATCTCAATCTGAGAGTGGGATAAGTCACATCATATATCGTCGCTATTTCTTTTAGTGATCCTGATGTCAGAATAAAATTTTTAATGAAATTAATATCTTCATCATCTAAATTTACCAGCCATTCTGGGATATTGTTCTCAGTCATATGTGCGCCTCCGTTAAATTTTATTAAAACATATACGGTAATAAATTTTTATTAATATTAATATACACTTTAATAATATTAAAGTCAATACTTTGTTATGCTTTAATTTTATTAAAGTTACTAAAAATAAAAAATTTTATTGCAATCAAAAAGCCTACGGAATTTCAACTGCAGGAATCTTTCCGTAAGCTTTTGGAAGAGAAGGGTATTATTATCAACCGCAATAGATATAATCCATCTGTTACATAATAGCCTGTTTCATGGATTTCACATACTCATATATATAGCTCCCCGCATTCTCTTTGTGTTCGGCAATGATTTTTACAATAGCGCTTCCGACAATAACGCCATCGGCAATGGAGGCGATATTGCTTGCCTGTTGAGGTGTATTGATACCAAAACCGACAGCGGTGGGGATGGTACTTGTTTTTTGAACGGCTTTTATCATCGATGAGATGTCTGTGGTGATTATGCTGCGCATGCCCGTAACCCCCATCGAAGAGATGATATATAAAAAACCGGTCGATTCGGATGCGATTTTTTCTATGCGTTCATCGCTTGTGGGAGCAATCAGCGAGATAATATCCACGTCATATTTTAAAGCAATTTCTTTTATTTCATCCTTTTCTTCAAAAGGCAGATCAGGGATGATGATACCGTCTAAGCCCAGCTGACCGCATTTTGCAAAGAATGCTTCGTATCCATAGTTAAAAACGGGGTTCAAATAAGTTAAAAACACAAGCGGAATATTTGTTTTCTGGCGCACAGACTGTACAAGGCTGAATACTTTGTTGAGTGTAGTGCCGGACTTTAAAGCACGAATATTAGCTTGCTGGATCACAATGCCTTCCGCGACGGGATCTGAGAAGGGAATGCCGATTTCGATCAAATCCGCTCCGCCGCGCACCATTTGCATAATAAATTCTTCGCTTTTTTCAAAACTTGGATCTCCTGCCGTTAAAAAGCCGATAAAAGCTTTTTTGTTTTTAAATGCATTTTTTATTTTACTCATGGATCTCTACCCCCTTATAGCGTGCGATGGAAGCAACATCTTTGTCACCGCGGCCCGATAAGCAGACGATGATGATGTCGTCTGTGTTCATATTCGGCGCTATTTTTTGTACATATGCGATTGCGTGTGCGCTTTCAATGGCACAAATGATGCCTTCCGTTTTTGCAAGATATTCAAAGGCTGCCACAGCCTCATCATCCGTGACGGATACATACTGCGCACGATGAGAATCATGAAGATAAGCATGTTCCGGGCCGATTCCCGGATAATCAAGGCCGGCCGAAATGGAATATACCGGCGCGATCTGGCCTTCTTCGTCTTGGCAAAAGTAGGATTTCATGCCATGGAAAATACCGATTCTGCCTTTTGAGATTGTGGCCGCATGCCTGTTTGTGTTAAGACCGCAGCCTGCCGCTTCGCATCCGATAAGAGCAACGCCGCTGTCTTCAATAAAATAGTAAAACATACCTATGGCGTTGCTGCCGCCGCCGACACAGGCAACGACCGCGGACGGCAGCCTGCCTTCGATATCCAGAATTTGCTGCCTGGCTTCGCGGCTGATAACACTTTGAAAATCACGTACGATCATAGGGAAAGGGTGAGGGCCCATAACTGAACCAAATACATAGTGCGTGTCATCTACACGGTTTGTCCAATGTCTCATCGCTTCATTAACGGCATCTTTAAGCGTCATGGTTCCGCTGCTCACCGTATTCACTTTAGCACCGAGAAGCTCCATGCGATACACGTTTAGTGCCTGCCTTATTGTATCTTCTTTGCCCATAAAAATTTCACACTCCATACCAAGCAACGCTGCCGCCGTGGCTGTGGCAACTCCGTGCTGACCTGCGCCGGTTTCCGCTATCACGCGCGTTTTGCCTATTTTTTTGGCCAAGAGCACCTGTCCGAGGACGTTGTTGATTTTATGAGAACCGGTATGGTTTAAGTCTTCCCGTTTTAAATAGATTTTGGCACCGCCCAAATCATCTGTCATTTTTTGTGCATAGTAAAGAAGGGAAGGGCGATTAGCATAGCTGTTGAAAAATTCATTTAATTCTTCGTTGAATGCCGGGTCGTGTTTATAGAATTCATAGGCTTTTTCAAGATTGATGATTTCATTCATGAGTGTTTCGGGGATATATTGTCCGCCGAAGAGTCCGTATCTTCCTTTTGACATTACTGTTTTATCCTTTCTACATGGCTTTTTCTTCAAGAACAGAGCGTATTTTTATTTGCTCCATAAGAGAAGCGAATTGATTTAAATCGAGTGACTGGGCACCGTCGCAGAGCGCGCTATCTGGGTCGTTGTGCACTTCCACCATGAGCCCGTCTGCCCCGACAGCCAGAGAGGCTTTTGCAAGCGGACTCACAAGAGATGCAATACCGCAGGCATGACTTGGGTCTACGATCACGGGCAGATGCGATTTCTGTTTTAAAAGCACAACTGCCGATAGGTCCAGGGTATTGCGTGTCATCGTCTCAAATGTACGTATTCCTCGCTCGCATAAAATAATTTGGCTGTTTCCCTCGGCATAGATATATTCTGCACTCATCAAAAATTCTTCAATCGTGTTAGAAAATCCTCGTTTGAGCAAAACGGGCTTATTTAATTTACCAACCTCTTTGAGCAAATCAAAATTTTGCATATTGCGTGCACCGATTTGTATGACATCCACATTTTCAAAATAAGGGATCTGTGTTTGGTTCATAATTTCAGAGACGATGGGAAGGCCCGTTATCTTCTTTGCGAGGAGCAAAAGCTCAATCCCGTCCGCCTGCATGCCTTGAAAGGAATAGGGAGAAGTCCTCGGTTTAAATGCACCGCCGCGCAGGATTCTTGCGCCGCTTTTTTTGACGGAAGCGGCTATTCGCGTAATTTGCGGTTCGCCTTCCACCGAACATGGCCCCGCAATGACCGTAAAGGTACCTTCACCGACTGACGTGCTGCCGATTGGGACAATTGTGCTTTCTTGATGCGCCATTCTGTTCACCGCTTTATACGCTTCGCTGATACGCATGGCAGATTCAACAATATCATTGTTTCTCACCGCGAGGTCTATATCGAGTTCTTTTGTATTTCCGATCACACAAACGGTTTTATGCTGCGTGCCAATATTAAGGATAGCAAGGAATCCTTTCTTTTCCCAAACGGCAATAAACCGACGAATCTCATCTTCCTTTGCATCAGGATCAAGTACAAATACCATGGGGATTGCCTCCTTTGACCGCTTGAACCAAGCGCAGGATTTTTTCTTTATCTTTATTTCCATTGCTTTCCGCTCCGCTGCTGACATCGATGCAATACGGAAAGTAGGAAAGGGCACGATCTATATTTTGAGTATTGATACCGCCGGCGAGGAAAAATGGTTTTCGTATGCGGCAGATGCTACTCCAGTCGAACGATTTTCCGCTTCCGCCTTTGATGTTATCCAGCAGAAGATAATCTGCACCACTATGTTCATACGCCAAAATATCGTCTGTTGTTTCAACTTTTACCGCTTTGATGATCGGCATTGCACAGCTGCTGCGAAGTCTTTTTATATATTCTTCATTTTCGCTTCCGTGAAGCTGAGCGATTTTGATGATGCCGGCTTGATATAAATGCAGTATTTCTTCTGCGGGTGCATCCACAAAAACGCCGACGGGGATAATTTTATCGCTCAGTCTTTTGCATAGTTTTAAGGCTTGTTTTGCGGAGATTTGGCGTTTGCTTGGTGCGAATACAAAACCGATGTAATCCGGCATAGCTTCGTTGACAGAATCTATATCTTGACTTCGAAAAAGACCGCATATTTTGATTTTAGCCATCAGCTTCACCCCGCAGCAGCGCAAACTGCTTTTTAATATTGCCGCTTTTCATAAAACTCTCACCGATAAGAACACCATGAACATTATTCTTTTTAAACAAAGCAATATCTTCGTGCGTTTGAATGCCGCTTTCACTGATAAAGAGTCTGTCTTGTGGCACAAGTTCCCGCAGACGGATCGTATTTAACAGGTCTACTTCAAAAGTTTTCAGATCGCGGTTATTTACGCCGATGATGTGTGCGCCTGCATTGAGAGCAAGGTGTATGTCTTCTTTTGTGTGCACTTCTACCAAAGCCGATAGGCCAAGACCATGCGCAATACGAATGTATTCGGCGAGCTGCATACCCTTAAGCAGGGCGCAAATAAGCAGAACGGCAGAGGCACCGATGAGCTTTGCTTCATAGATTTGATAAGCATCGATGATAAAGTCTTTTCGCAGCAGCGGTAAACATACAGTGTGGGAAATCTCAGTCAGATAACGGTTATCGCCCATAAAAAATACCGGCTCCGTCAAAACTGAAATCGCTGCAGCGCCTGAAGCTTCATATTGTTTCGCGATATTTAAATAATCAAAATTTTTGTTGATGACGCCTTTGGACGGAGATGCTTTTTTTATTTCACAGATAAAAGAAATCTCATCTGTTTGAAGCGCGCACTCAAACGGAAAATCTGTATTACAGGGCATCTCAGCTGCCTTTGAGATGACTTGTTTCAGGCTCATTTTCTTTTTTTGCTGTTCAACACGCTCGGCAGTCTTTTGAGCAATTCTATCTAAAATCATTGTGCTGCCTCGTTGGAAAGGGCAATAAATTTTTCAAGCTGCCGCATGGCCTTGCCGCTGTCGATCGTAGTTCGCGCAAGTTCTATTGCCTGCATAAAAGTAAGAGCAGGTTTTGCAACAGTCAGCGCCGCTGCGCTGTTGAGCAGCACGGCATTTCGCTTTGGACCAATTTTCCCTGACAGGATATCTTTTGTAATCTGCGCATTTTCTTCTGCGCTTCCGCCTGTAAGATCTTCTTTTTTGCATTTTGAAAATCCAAATTGCTCTGGCTCGATACTATATTTTTGAAATGAGCCGTCGCGCACTTCGCATACACTGGTTGGGGCGCTTAAGGAAATTTCATCAAGACCGTCAAGCCCATACACAACCATCGCGTTTTTTACACCGAGATTAAAAAGCACACGTGCCATGGGTTCCACCAGTTTTTCTTCATAAACACCGAGAAGCTGCATATTCGCACCTGCCGGATTTGCCAGAGGACCAAGGATATTGAAAATAGTGCGTATGCCGAGTTCTCTGCGCACCGGAGCCACATATTTCATCGCGATATGATAATTTTGCGCGAATAAAAAACACAGGCCAATTTCTTTGAGCATCTTTTTGCTTTGCTTTGGAGAAGCCGATATATTGATGCCGAGCGCTTCCAAAACATCGGCGGCACCGCATTTGCTTGAAGCCGCGCGGTTACCGTGCTTGGCAACAGGAACACCTGCGGCGGAGACCACAATGGCTGAGGTAGTGGAAATATTAAAAGAGTTTGATTTGTCTCCGCCCGTACCCACAATTTCAAGTACATCCATATCATGCAGCAGCCGTATGCAGTGTTTGCGCATACCTGCGGCGGAAGCTGTTATTTCATCGATTGTTTCATTTTTTACTGACAACGCTGTCAAAAAAGCGGCCATTTGTATTTCGGAGGCTTTGCCGCTCATGATTTCATCCATCACTTTTTCGGCTATCTCATAATTTAAATTTTCACGGTTGGCCGCTTTCGCAATTGCTTCTTTGATCATGCTAAGCATCCTCCTAAAAAATTTTGCAGTATATGTGTTCCCTGCGGAGTAAGAATAGATTCGGGATGGAACTGTAGACCGTACAGATCGTATTCTCTGTGTTTTACACCCATTACTTCACCGTCATCCGAACGCGCTATGACAAGCAGCTCATCAGGTATTGTGTTTTCGAGCGCGGCTAGTGAGTGGTATCTTGCTCCTTTGATTTTTTGTTCGATCTCAGCAAAGAGAGAACAGGCGGTATCAAGGGTGATAAGAGATTGTTTGCCGTGCATCAGTGTTTTTGCGTAAGAGATTTCGGCTCCGTAAGCCTGACAGATCGCCTGATGCCCGAGGCATACACCAAGAATAGGCACTTTGCCTGAAAAGCGGGTTACCACGTCAATACAAATCCCCGCATCTTCCGGTCTGCCCGGACCGGGGGAAAGAATTATTTTTTCAGGGTTCAAGGTTTCGAGTTCATCAGGCGTCATTTTATCATTGCGTATGACGTATATATCGGGATCAATGGATCCCGCAAGCTGATACAGGTTATAGGAAAAACTGTCATAATTATCAATGAGAACAATCATTCATCTATTCCTCCTTGTGAGATTTTGAGTGCATTGACCACTGCGTAAGCTTTGTCAATACATTCCTGATATTCTTTTTCGGGTACGCTGTCTGCAACGATGCCCGCGCCGGAGCGAACAAAGAGCCTGCCATCTTTTTTATAAGCGATGCGAATGGCGATGCATGTATCCATATTGCCCGTAAAGTCTATATAACCGATTGCTCCGCCGTAGATGCCGCGCTTATTATTTTCCAGTTCATCGATGATTTGGCAAGCGCGAAGTTTAGGCGCGCCCGAAAGGGTGCCCGCCGGAAGAATAGCGGCAACAGCGTCCAAAGCGGTTTTATCCTCTCTGAGGATACCGTGTACGGTAGAGCCGATATGCATCACGCGGGAAAATCGCTCAACAGATAAATATTTTTCTACACATACCGAGCCGAATTTACTGATTTTTCCGATATCGTTACGGCCTAAATCTACAAGCATGTTGTGTTCGGCAAGCTCTTTTGGATCGGAAAGGAGCTCTTTTTCCAGCCGTAAATCTTCGTCGTCCGACTCTCCCCGAGGTCTTGTGCCGGCCAGCGGAAATGTATACAGAGTGTCGTCTTTGAGCTTGACCAGTGTTTCGGGAGAAGCGCCTGCAACTTCAATATCACTTCCGCTGAAATAAAACATATAAGGGGAAGGGTTTGTAGTTCTCAGCACACGGTAGGTATCCAGCAGACTGCCTTGCGCTTCTGCCTCAAGACGATTGGAGAGAACCACTTGAAAGATATCTCCTTCATAGATATATTTTTTTGCCTGCTCTACCATATCGCAATAGCTTTTTTTATTGAAAAGAGGAAAAAACTCAGAGGTGATCGTAAGCGGCTGGTCGTTATAATCAATGCCATTTTTGATAAGCTGTGTCATATGGTCGAGTTCTTTGAGTGCTTGCTCATAATTTTTTTTCAATTCATCTGTGCTGATATTGACAATAAGGATGATTTGCTGCTTAAAATGATCGAATGCGATAACTTTATCAAAGAGCATCAAGTCTACATCTTTAAAATTTTCATCATCATTAGCATTGAGTTTTAAGGAAGGCTCGCTGTATTTAATAAAATCATATGAAAAATATCCCACAAGTCCGCCTGTAAATGAGGGAAGGTCGTTAAAGCGCGGGCTTTTATATTGATCAAGAATCTGCTGAATGCAGCGAATCGGCTCGCTCGTATCCACATTTATGTCTATTTGAGCATTTATGCGAACTGAGCCGTTTGTGCATGTGAATTCAAGCAACGGATCGTAACCAAGAAAAGTGTAGCGCCCCTGTTTGTTCGCGCCTTCAAGGCTTTCAAGCATATAGCAATGAGAACTGGACGATTTTAAAGTTTTTAAAACTTCAATCGGTGTTTTGATGTCGGCGTACATTGTTTTGGAAATAGGTATAAAGCTGTAAGCAGACGATAATGCGGCTGCTTCATTTAGAGTTGGGCTGTACATCGCGTATTTCTCCTTTGTAAATAAAAAATCCGTCCTGACGAATATGTCAAGGACGGATCAAATCTAATCCGCGGTGCCACCTTGCTTTGAGAGAGAATTCTCCCACCCTTTAACAGAATACCATCATATTCCTGGCAACTTACGTATGCCTTACGTCGCAGAGTACTCGGTATATCACCTTTGACTGCGCCCTCGGTGGTCCATTTAACAAGCTGCGTTCTGCCGGCTTCTCAGCACCCCGGCTCTCTGTAAGTGCACGATTTGTTTTTATCTCCACGTCAACGGTTTAGGACGGTTATAAAATTAGACGTATTATAAAAATAATTTTTATTTTTGTCAAGGGGAAAATATAATTTTAATTAAATTTAAGTAAGAAAAGAATGCTTTTTCAGCATTCCATAAAGGATTTATCTTGTTACACAAATGTTCATTTATCATTTATTGTATGTGAGGGCGCCTCAATCGAATTCGTTATTTGCTTTCGATCTGCATCGTCATCTATTTGTTCACATTCGATATAGCTGCCTGTAATGCAGTAGATATTAGAACATACGGGGTCACATTTTTCATATTTGAAAATTACGATATTCATCTTTTCCGGCAATTGGGATTTCATATTTGATGAGCTCTTAAAAGCGATCCCGTCATACCCCAGGTTTTTAACATATTCCGCAATGTATTGTGTCGGAATGTAATCGAGAATATCATCATCAACGGTAACAGGTTTTGAGAATAATTCTGATAAATCATGAAACAAATTCTGTTTTACATCTGTCATTTTCTTTGACTGAAAACGCATTGTGAAATCCAGCAACCTGATATATTCTTTTGATATAATTGTTGCTACGCTTACATGTGCTCCGTAACGCGGCTTGATTTCAATGACAGACAGATACGGATGGTCAGTACAATATAGATAAGGTATGTAACGATAATTTGCTCTCATGTCCCTGCTTAATTTTTTTGGGGGAACAAAGCTTTCAGTCGGTCCGTATCCATAGAACCCGGGTTCTTTATTTATCTTTTTTTCATCTTGGATGATTCTGCTGCGATAGAGAAGCGTACCTTTTGTTATGATCCTCTCAGGGTTTGTGGAAATATCATCAAGTAAGTCGAGGACGCTGTTATCTTTAGGGTTTCGATTTATAAATTGAATTTCATTTATAAATTCTGCGAGTTTTCTGGATTTCACTTTTCTCACCCTCTGTATTTTTTTAATTTAGTCATCGCTGATACAAGAATACATGCATATTGTTTGGTGAATATATGTTGAATTTTGTTTCATTATGCAATTGTTAAAGCATGTCAGTTAAATAATTGAAGTATATATGCATAGGCGTCCTTGGCGATTTGCTGCGCTTTTTGCATGGAAATACTGTTGGATGAAATATATATCTTTAATTTTGGTTCCGTGCCTGATGGCCGCAGAATAATTTGAAGGCGAGGTGTTTTCAGCAAAACAACATTGCTCTTCAATGTATCATTTCTGTTTTGCAAATCTATAAACTGTGCGTTTTCTCCCAAAACAGAGCCGGGAGGATTTTTACGCAGCCGGTTCATCTTTTTTACGGTGATATCTACGGGCATAGAGATTGTTTTATTATAATCGCATATGTAACCGAATTTTTCATAGATTTCATTGGTTATATCTACCAGGCTTTTACCCTTGTTTTTATAGTAAGCAGCGGCTTTTATGACAAGGTAAGCGGCTTCGATGCCGTCTTTGTCTCTGGCGTGCGTGCCTTTTAAATATCCGCAGCTTTCTTCAAAGCCAAAAAGATAATTTTTATCGTCAAGTTCGATTTGTTCACCGATATATCGAAATCCCACAGGAACATTGACCAACTTTACACCGTAATGGGCACAAACAGAATCTGCGAGAGAGGTGGAGACAATCGATTTTACAACATATTTTCTACTTAAATCCATATTATTTTCTTTAAGCGTGGAGAGCAGGAAATATAGCAGTACAAGGCCTGTGGTATTGCCTGAGAAGAGTTCATACTTGCCTTGATGCAAAACCATAATACCCAGCCTGTCGGCATCGGGATCTGTGGCGAGCAGTATATCGGCAGGGAATGATTCTGTCAGCGCAAGCGCGTCTGAAAAAGCAGCGGCTTCTTCAGGATTTGGTTTTTCAATTGACGGGAAATTACCGTTTGGTTCCATCTGTCTGGCTGCATATTGTACAGTGATGCCTGCTTTCTCAAATAAAGCGGGAGCAAGGTAAAAACCCGCGCCAAAGAGTGGTGTATAGATAACAGAAATGTTGCTAAAGTCAGTTATAATATCTGATGTGCTGTTTAAAATAGCGTTAATATAATTGCCATACAGATAATCAGGAATTGCCTTAATTTGTCCTTTATGCAAAGACGGTGCCGCATCGCTTCCGCTATGCAGATAATACTGCACCTTTTGCGCAAACTGCGTATTTATTTGAGCGCCGAATGCATTGTAGACTTTATAGCCGTTGTATTCTTTTGTATTATGAGACGCTGTGATATTGATTCCGGCGATGCAGTCCAGCTGACGAATGACATACGATAAAAAAGGCGTAGGTTCGCATTGATCGGATGTAAAAACATCAAAACCGTGTTCGCACAGCAATTCGGCAGCAAACGATGCGAATTTTTTTGCATTGTTTCTGCTGTCATAAAAAATGGCAATAGAACCTGCCGCATATTCTTGCTGAAGTGCGCAAATCAAGGCGTTTGTGATCAACTTAATGGTTGAGGCGTTCAGTTCGTTTTCTTCTTTGCCCATGACCGCACGGATACCGGCGGTCCCAAACGTTAATTGACAAGATTTCATGTGGTATAACCTCATTGAATAGATTTTGGAATAGTTTAAACGACTTTGTTCAAACTAAATACGATTCATTAGAACAACTTTAATTATATTGATAATTTAAATAGAAGTCAAACGAGCTGGCCTGACGTTTAAAATAGACTTTTATGTGCAGAAATGATATAATATAATCACAATTCGTTTTACATAATCGCATGGAGGTCTAAACATGTCAATATTTGCTTTTAACCACACATATTCAACGATCCAATTAAAAGAGTATGCGAAATATGAGGGTAAAGTTAAAAACATACACAAAAAACTTCACAGTAAAAAGATAAATATGACGGCATGGGTAGACTGGCCCAATATGGCAGATGAGGCGTATTTAAGAGAAATAGAGCAAGTAGCAGATAAAATAAAAAGCCAGTCCACGGCGCTTGTTGTTATAGGAATAGGCGGTTCATACGTAGGCGCCAGAGCTTTTATAAATTTGATGTCTGACAGTATTTCTTATCAAAATGAGGATCTTAAAGTCTATTTTGCGGGATGGAATTTAAGTGCCGCTTACCACAGCGAATTGATTGCCAAATTGCAGGAAGAAGAAATCTCAGTCTGTGCGATTTCAAAATCGGGTTCAACAATGGAGGTCATGTCAGCTTATCGCATTTTTAAAGAATTATTGATAAAAAAGTATGGTCAAAGTTTTTATCAGCGTATATATGTCATTACTGAAAACAACGATGGCTTTTTAAAAAAAGAAGCCCGGGAAAACAATTATAACGTACTGGATCTGCAAAGTGATATCGGCGGCAGATACAGTGTACTCACATCTGTGGGGCTGCTGCCTATTTGTGCGGCGGGTTATGATATCAGAAAGGTAATGGAGGGTGCAAAAAAGGCATATAATGACTGCCTTGATGAAGATTTGTATAAAAATGCAGCTTATCAGTATGCCGCTGCACGACGTATATTAAATGAGAGAGGAAAGCTTATTGAGATTTTTTCTTCTTTTGTGCCTAAAATGGATTATTTTTTAGAGTGGCAAAAACAATTATTCGGTGAAAGCGAAGGCAAAGACGGTAAAGGCATTTTCCCGACTTCACTGCTGTTTAGCAGAGACTTGCATTCCATGGGGCAATTTATCCAAGAGGGGAGCCAGATATTCTTCGAGACCATGATCAATATCAAAAATTCGGATACCGATATCTCTTTTCAAGGAAGTGAACTTGCTTTGAATCAACAAAATGATATTGTATTTCAATCCGTTGTCAAAGCACATGCAAAGCATCATATCCCCATCTTTATTTTTACGCTTGAGGAAAAAAATGAGCAAGCATTCGGGTACTTTGCATACTTTTTTGAAAAAGCATGTGCGGCAAGCTGTATGATTCTTGGCGTAGACCCTTTCAATCAGCCCGGAGTGGAAGTCTATAAGTCCGAAATCCGAAATCTATTGAAAAAAAGCTGATTGTTTACTTTGTATGTTTAGCTTTATTGTGTTAGTTTAAAACTATCCACGACTTCGTAAAATTCATTTGCATAAATGATTTCCTTTTTAAATAACACATCTGCTACAGCATATACAATTGGCATACATTCATTTAAAATATTTTTGCAGTTTTCGTAGCAGTCACTTAATATGAAACTGATTTCTTCGTTGATAAGATCAGCGCAGGAAGTGTCTATACTTCTTTCAAACGTTTTATTTTTAAAATTACTCATACCATAGCTGCACACCATTGCTTCAGCCAGTTTATTTGCTTCTTGCAAGTCATTTTCCGCTCCGGTTGAAACATCGTTGTAAATGAGTTCTTCAACACATCTGCCGCCTAAGAGAATGGTGATTTTATTCATGAGTTCGCTTCTTGTCATTAAAAAGCGCTCTTCATCGGCTGTGTTTAATACAAATCCCAATGCCTTGCCATGCGGAAGAATAGAGATCCTGCTTATTTTTCCATAATTTTTTTCATGAGAAATAATAGCGTGCGCCGCTTCGTGATAAGCAATACGATGTTTTTCTTTTTCAGTTAAGATCATACTTTTATTTTTAAGACCTGCGACTACTTTTATAATGGCTTCATCCAACTCGCTGCTGCTAATGACGGGGCTGTTGTTGCGAACGCAAATCAAAGCGGCTTCATTGACTACACTTGCGATATGTGCTCCGCTCATACCATGCATTTTCAGCGCAACAGATGTGAGATCGATACCTTTTTGAACCGGTTTATTTTTCAAATGCTCTTTTAAAATTTTTTCTCTGGCGCTCACAGAAGGAATGGAGATATAAATGTGTTTGTCAAATCTTCCGGGACGGAGCAGGGCTTCATCCAAAATATCGATACGATTTGTTGCGGCTATAAAGGTGACATCTCTGTCTGTATGAAAACCGTCAAGCTCGATTAAGAGTTGATTTAAAGTTTGGTCGCGTTCACTGTTGTTATCGCTGTTTCTTCTGGCTCCGATAGAATCGATTTCATCAATAAATATAATACACGGTTTTTGGGTGCGTGCTTTTTCAAATAAGTTACGTATTCTGCTTGCGCCGATTCCGACATATTTTTCAACAAATTCAGAGCCTGATGCGTAAATAAAAGTAACACCCGATTCATTTGCCAATGCTTTGGCAAGCATAGTCTTTCCTGTCCCGGGAGGCCCATAAAAAATAATGCCTCCCGGCATATTGGCGCCCATACGCTTGTATTTTTCGGGGCTGGTTATATAATCCTTTATTTGATACAGCTCTTCTTTGATTTCATCAAGGCCTGCAATGTTATCGAAATTAATATTGATAATTGGTTTTTTTTCCGTTTTTTCAGTGTTGGGCACATGCGCATCCATTTTATTCGTGCTATATTGGTAAAAAGTTTTTACACGTTTTCTGTTGATCATGAACATGACAGCAAAAGTGATAGACGATAAAACAAGGATTATTTTAAAAAATAATGTTTGGAAAAGATTTACATGATAATAGGATGAAAAATATCCCAGTGCACCTAAAACAGCTAATATCGGGAATATATAAACCAAATTCTTTTTCATGAATATACCTACCTGCAATTTATTTTTGATCTTAATAACATTGTTATTATTATTGACTCCTAATAAAAATTTTAATCCGAATAAAAATTGTTAATTTTTACTTTTTTATCTATCCGTGTAGTTATTATTTTTGATGTAGGTATGATATAATTTATAAATATAAAAAATAAGGGAGGGCAACATAATGAGTAGAATTGACGAATTTGGCAAAAAAATCGGTGAATTTGCAGAAAAAGCAGGGGATGAAGCAAAAGAATTTGCCAAAGATGCAAAAAAGACAATTATGGAAGAAAAACTCGAACTTGAAAAAAATAAAATATTCAAAGAATACGGCAAAAAAATTTATGATATGAGCAAAGAAAACGGCAATACCGATACACTTATAAAATTTATGATTGAAGAAATAGATGAGGTAGATCGAAAAATAAAAGATTTAAAATAGGAGTAGAAAATGGAAAAAAGAAGGCTCGGAAAAACAAATTTAGAAATCGGTGTAGTAGGATTTGGAGGAATACCCATTCAGCGTTATGATAATAAAACAGCTTATGAAACACTGGCGGCATGCAGGGAGTATGGTATTAATTTTATAGATTCCGCACGTGCGTACGGCATCAGTGAAGAATATATTGGCAACAATTTAGAAAAAATAGGCAGAGAGCATTTTTATCTTGCATCAAAATCACTTAACAGAACAAAAGACGGTTTTTATAATGATATCTTGACAAGTCTTAAAAATTTTAAAACAGATGTAATTGATCTTTATCAAATTCATAATGTAGGCAAAGAAGAAGATTATGTAAAAATTTTTGCTGAAAACGGTGCTTATGAAGGAGCGCTGAAAGCACAAAAAGAAGGAAAAATAAGATTCATAGGCATTACCTCCCACATAAAGGAAATGGCTGAAAAACTAATTAATACAGAAAAGTTTTCCACACTTCAATTTCCGTTTAATATCGTAGAAAATCAAGGACTGGAGCTTTTTAAGCGTGCGAAAGAGCTCGATATGGGAACCATTGCAATGAAGCCGCTTGGCGGAGGTATCCTTGGGGAAGTTGCAGAAAATGCTGTTAAATATATTGTGCAGAGCAAAGTGGTAACGGTTGCTATACCCGGGATGAACACGCCGCAACAGGTGAAACAAAATGTGTTTGCTGCCAAAGCAGGCTTGCTAACTGAGCGGGAAATGGGCGAAATGCAAAAACTTGCAAAAGAAATCGGAAAAGATTTTTGCAGAAGGTGCGGATACTGTCTGCCATGTACCATTGGCATTGATATACCGGGGGTAATGGTCTTTGAAGGATATATCAAAAGATATGGTCTTTCCGAGTGGGCTAAAGGACGCTATGAAACAAGTGCTGTTAAAGCATCGGAGTGTATTGAGTGCAATCAATGCATGAGCCGCTGTCCGTATGGGTTAATGATACCTCAAAGGATCAAATGGGTCGATAATTATTTTGCCAGCATGTAATAATACTTGACAAAAAAACATATTATTGATAATATAAAAAAGAAAATAAAGTAGAAGATGCTGCTTCTCACCTCGTATGCTCAAGTGTGCAGGTTAATATAAATGTTTTTTATCGGACAGCAGCTCTTATGTTGTCCGCTTTTTACTTTTGGAGGTGTATGATAATTAAAGAATTTCAAATTAACGAAGAAATCAGAGATGCACAGGTAAGACTTATTGATGAGACAGGAACTGCATTAGGTATTGTTCCAATCAGTAAAGCCCAGGAAATTGCTGAAAATAAAAATTTAGATTTAGTAAAGATTTCACCGTCTGCGAATCCGCCGGTTTGTAAGATACTTGATTACGGAAAATTTAAGTACGAACAAATGAAAAAAGAGAAAGAGTCTAAAAAGAATCAGCAGATAGTAAACTTAAAAGAAATAAGAATGTCGCTGAGAGTTGAAGAACACGATCTGAATATCAAGGCAAAAAACGGCCGTAAATTTTTGGAAGACGGCGATAAAATAAAAGTATCGGTCAGATTTAAAGGACGAGAAATTGCGTATTCAAGCAGAGGAATCGAATTACTGAAGCGTTTTGCCGAAAAAGTCAGCGACGTAGGGCAAATTGAGAAAGAACCTAAAACAGAGGGCAGAAATGCTGTTATGTTTTTGAGACCATATACCGATAAAGATAAAAAACAACAAGCCAAACAACAACAAGCAAAAGGCTAAAGCAGCAGCATATCAACAGGAGGGTATTATTATGCCAAAAATGAAAACACACAGCGGAGCTAAAAAAAGATTCACGCTTACAAAATCTGGGAAAATAAAAAGAGGCCAAGCATTTAAAAGCCATATTCTTACAAAAAAATCTCCGAAACGCAAAAGAAATCTGAGAGGCGGCACATATGTAAATGTTGCAGATGCTAAAAATGTAAAAGAAATGCTTCAAAGTTAAGTAGGAGGAAGATAAAATGGCAAGAGTAAAAAAAGGTATCAACGCAAAGAAAAAGCATAAAAAAGTATTAAATCTCGCAAAAGGTTATTACGGTGGAAGAAGCAAAACATTCAGAATGGCGAATGAAGCCGTCATACGAGCGCTGAGAGATTCATACAGAGGAAGAAGGGAAAAGAAAAGAAATTACCGCAAGCTTTGGATCAGCAGAATCAATGCGGCAGCAAGAATCAATGATATCAGTTACAGTAAATTTATATGTGGTCTTAAAAATGCAGGCATAGAAGTAGATAGAAAAATACTTGCAGATATTGCGATGAATGATAATCAAGCATTTACTAAACTAACTGAAATAGCAAAAGCTAATATATAAATAAAAGTATATTATCAAACATTCAAAAATAAAAAATGCGGTACGCATAAATTGCCGTATTTTTTATTTTGCCGATATACTGCTAAGTTGTATCTTTTTTGTAAATAGTTCTTTATAAAGAGAAAAAAATAATATATAATCATTCATTAGAAAATTACTTAAAAGGCATTTATTCTACAGAGGAGATACAAATGAATATATTTGTTTTAAAATATAAACGTTCGGGCACGAGGCATACAGTCGAGACAAAGACACTTGAAAAATATGAAGATAACAATATAACTGTTGAATTTTCTTCTTTGAATACGAAATACGGCAACCGTATTATGGTTGTTTTAAAACCTAAAATGCCTGTTGTCATCGATGAATGCAATTTTACTTTTGATATGGCGTATGAATATAAAACTATAACAACAAACGGATATCAATCAAGTACCGAGTCAAACGAGAGTGAATTCAAAACAAAGCTTAAGAAGCTCAATGTCTTTGCAAAGCTTTTTTCTTTATCAAATATGGGAGATTACAAGCTTGAAAAGATTTTTAGTAAAGGTATTTTATCGCATACCTATATTCATTTCACAAGAGAAGATAATAAACAAATCAGGTTTTACGGTTCTGTAAACGAAGAAAATGCGTATACTATTTTTAACTTGGATAAAGCTAAAAATTCCATGTGTATTTTTTCTGACTGCAGACACAGAATGGCCGATGAAAATTTTACTTTAATGGATTTTATCATTGCCGAAGGAGCACCCTATGAGGTCTACGATCATTATATGAATTTTTTTGCTCAAAAAAATAACGATAGTGGTCTTGGACATATATGGATGAGCCCGCATGGTGTAAAGCATAACGCCGAGCTCATTGATGAAGCACAACTTGAGAAAAATGTGAATCAAATCAGAACAAAAGAAATATTGGTCGATACTATTTTGCTTAATGAAACTTATTTAAATAAAATAGGAGATTATTTTGATATTGATGAAAAGCGTTTTCCAAATGGAATGAAAGGGCTTGCAGATATCATTAAAGATAACGGCTATAAAGCCGGTATTTGGATCGCACCATTTGTTGCAGAGAAAAAATCAAAATTATATAAAGAGCACCCAAATTGGTTTTTGCAGAGAACTTTTCATCTTAAAGTGGTGGGTGGTTATAACCCAAGCTGGAGCAGTAAATATTATGTGCTTGATATTTATAATGAAGAAGCCTACCATTATATTACCGATCTGTTTAAGACCTTATTTTATGAGTGGGGATTTGATGTTGCATACATTGATTTAATTTATGCGGCTGCGGTTGAAGCACGTATCGACAAAACACGTGCGGAAATTATGAGAGATGTCTCTGGTTTTATCAATAAAGCTTGCAAGGGAAAAACTGTAATAGTATCTTCAACGCCAATAGGAAGTGCATTCGGTGAATATGAATATTGTAAAACAAGTGTGGATAACGCTCCTTTCTGGGAAGATATTGTTATGAAAAGTTTTGGCTTTAAAGAGAGAGTTTCCACGGAAAATGCTCTAAATACAACAATTGCAAGAAGATATTTGAACAAAAATATGTTTCATAGTATTTCGGCTTCATTTTTTATCGGGAGTGAAGATACAAAGCTGACTTTGCTTGAAAAGCATACTTTGCTTGTTCTAAACAGCTTGCTGTCTTCTTCGACGATCATATCGGATCAAATAGAGTCGTATGACGATATTGAGCTTGCACTGCTGATGACGATATTTCCGAGCCCAAATATTAAAAAAATTCATCATAATGAAAAAGATAATATTCATACGTTTGAATTTATGGATAAAGGAACACGATACTTGGTCGTATCCAATTTTAATAAAGCAGATAAAGAGTTTATTATGCCAAAAGGAATTTTTTGCGGTAAATACGGCGCATTGCTGCCCAGTAATTGTGCGCTGAGCTTAAAAGCACATCAAACACAGGTGCTCACTAAAATAGATCTAAAAAAACAAATACAGCCCATCTATTCAGATGCGCATATCTTGCCGTTATATGAAATAAAAAATATAAAATATGATAATTATGAGAACGAAAATAAGTTATCGGTCACTTTTAAAACGACAAGCAAATCTACAAGCACGATTTATTTTCTTGCTTCGAAAGACAGCTTGTCGGTAAACGGACAAATCTGCAGGCTAATACAAAATTATGGAGATAGATATATTTTTGCTTTTGAAACAGATAGTTTTGAACGAGATATAGATGATTTCAAGATTGAAATAAAATATGAAGAGCTTCAAGAAGAAAAAGAAATTCAGCAAATTGGGAACAAAAAGCTTCAAAAAATTACAGAAACAAAAAATGAAGAAATTATTTTTGAAAAAATTGAAGAATTGCAAGTTATAGAAAAAACAAAAGATCACAGTGACGGAACAATCAATAAAATAATGAAAATTTCAAATACAAATACATCAAAGAAGAAGAAAAAAGAGAAAACGAACGATGCATCAGATATTTTCTATGATGCCATGAAAGAAGCACAGGAAATAGAAGATATTGAGGAGATGGATTTTTAACAGTGTACAATCATACCTTTTTTCAAAATAAGGATTGCGAGTTTTTTCCATGTCATGACAATATAGAAGAGAAAGACTTCAATTGCATGTTTTGTTATTGTCCGCTGTATTGTTTTAAAGACTGCGGCGGCGATTATGATTTTATTAGCAATAAAATAAAAGATTGTTCAAATTGCACCTTTCCGCATCACAAAGAAAATTATGAACAAATTATTAAAATTTTAAAAGAGCATTATTGACAATAAATAAAACATCATGTATACTTACTAATGCACTTTGAAATTAGGGGCGCATAGCTCAGCTGGGAGAGCACCTGCCTTACAAGCAGGGGGTCATA
>CAZHMK010000003.1:0-280186 GCA_964533615.1 uncultured Eubacteriaceae bacterium | reverse complement strand
CACACCTTTTAACATCTGAGATGCCTGATATATTTTATCTACTGTAAGCATTGTTTTATCTGTATTCTATTTAAATAAATTAAATTTATTTTGAAATGAATACCGCTCCTTTATCCGCAGAAGAGACCAACATAGAATATCTTTTTAAATATCCGCGTAATTCTTTGCTCGTTTGTCTGTGTGTGCATTTTCTTTTTATTAATTCATCATCTGATATTTCCAGTTGGATATTTTCATTTTCAATATCAATATAAATCATGTCGCCGTTTTTTACATAACCAATAAGGCCTTCTCTTGCTGCCTCGGGAGAAACATGCCCAATCGCAGCGCCTCTTGTTGCTCCCGAAAAGCGACCGTCTGTAATTAAAGCAACATCTGCATCCAGCCCCATACCTGCAATGGCCGATGTTGCCTGAAGCATTTCACGCATGCCCGGACCTCCTGCCGGACCCTCATTGCGAATAACAAGCACATCACCTTTTTGTATTTTTCCTGTATAGATGGCGTCGACTGCATCCTCTTCACATTCAAATACTTTTGCAGGACCGTGATGACGCATCATTTGCGGCAAAACAGCGCTTCGTTTGACAATGCAGCCGTCCGGAGCCAGATTGCCGAATAATACCGCCAATCCTCCTTGCGGACTATACGGATTTTCAACACCGTGAATAACAGTATGATCCTTAACATAATAGTTTTCAAGAATTTCATCTAAGCTGTTGCAGTTAACGGTAAGGCATGATGTATTTATGAGATTTAATTTAGTTAGTTCTGACATCACGGCATGGATCCCGCCTGCATAATCCAAGTCCTGTACATGGTGTATACCTGCAGGAGATAATTTGCATAAATTTGGCGTCGTCCTGCTAATTTCATTAATTTCTTTTAAATCAAATGGTATATCTAACTCATGTGCAATAGCCGCCAGATGCAATGCGGTATTGGTAGAGCAACCCAGGGCCATATCAACGGTCAGTGCGTTTTTAAATGCATCAGCAGTTAAAATATCTTTAACACATATATTTTCTTTATATAATTTTAATATCTGCTCTCCACTGTTTTTAGCTAAGTGAATACGTCTTGAATAAACAGCGGGAATGGTCCCGTTGCCCGGTAGTGCCAGTCCGAGAGCTTCTGTGAGACAATTCATGGAATTAGCCGTAAACATACCTGAACATGAACCGCAGCTGGGACATGCATTGTCTTCAATGAGATTTAATTCATTTTCATCTATCTTCCCTGCTTTAAGAGCTCCCACAGCTTCGAATGTACTGTTAAGATCCAGATATGTATCTTTGTTTTTATGATGGCATACTGAGAGCATGGGGCCTCCTGAGATAAAAATGGAAGGGAGATTGAGCCTTGCCGCTGCCATGAGCATACCGGGAACGATCTTGTCACAATTTGGAATGAAAACCAATGCATCAAATGCATGTGCTATTGCCATACATTCTATGCAATCCGCAATTAATTCTCTGGTGCATAGTGAATATTTCATTCCTTCATGTCCCATTGCAATGCCGTCACAGACAGCAATTGTATTGAATTCCATTGGTGTCCCGCCAGCGGATAGGATACCGTCTTTTACCGCGCGTGATATGTAATTAAGGTGAATATGTCCGGGTACGATTTCGTTAAAAGAATTAACAACGCCGACGAGAGGTTTTTTTATTTGGTGCTGTGTATAGCCTGAGGCCTTCAAAAGAGCCCGTTTGGGGGCTTGCTCGTGACCTGATTTTATTTTATCAGAATGCATGATGCACCTTCCTTTCAATTATTTTTTATTCTTCCAGCTCATTTTTTCTCTGAGCAAAGCGCCTGTTTGCTCAATGAGGCTTTCTTGAGCCGCTTTTCTTTTTGCATTGAAACCAGGGCGATTTGCCTGATTTTCTAAGATCCAATTTCTTGCAAAGGTACCGTCTTGTATTTCAGAAAGGATTTTTTTCATTTCTTTTTTAGTTTCTGAAGTGATAATTCTCTCACCGGTCATATAGTCTCCGTATTCAGCAGTATCGCTTATTGAATATCGCATATAAGAAAGTCCGCCTTCAACAACCAAATCAATGATAAGCTTCATTTCATGCAAGCATTCAAAATAAGCGCTTTCCGGCTGGTAGCCTGCTTCGACCAGTGTATCAAAGCCTGCTTTCATAAGTGCGGTAACACCTCCGCATAGCACAGCTTGTTCACCAAATAAATCTGTTTCTGTTTCTTCCTTGAAAGTTGTTTGCAAAATGCCGGCTCTTGCACCTCCGATACCCAAAGCATATGCCAAGGCTGTTTGAAGTGCCAGACTGGAAGTATCCTGCATTACAGCTACAAGGCAAGGTACGCCTTTACCTTCTAAATATTGACTTCTTACCGTATGACCGGGGCCTTTGGGTGCAATCATGATGACATCAATGTCAGAAGGCGGAACGATCTGATTAAAATGAAGATTAAATCCATGCGCAACAGCGAGTGTCATTCCGCTTTTCAAGTAAGGAGCTACATCTTGTTCGTATAAATGAGCTTGTTTTTCGTCATTGACAAGTAGCATAACAATATCCGCTTTTTGTACAGCGTCTTTTGTTAAATAAACATCAAATCCGTCTGCTTGTGCTTTTTTGGCCGATTTGCTTCCTTTGTAAAGGCCCACAACAACATTGATACCACTGTCTTTTAAATTCAATGCGTGTGCATGTCCCTGACTTCCATAGCCAATAACCGCAACGGTTTTTCCTTTTAATAAATCTACATCGCAATCTTTTTCATAAAATAATTTAGCCATTTGTTTTCTCCTCTGTTTTATAAATTTAAATTAAATTGCTGTCAACCCTGTACGGCTGACTTTAGTAATGTGAAAGGGTTTGAGCGCATTTAAAAATGCGTTTAATTTAAATGCTTCGCCTGAGATTTCAATAATTATTGAAGTGGCCGACAATCGTGCAATCTGTGCATTATGCTGGTTTATAATGTTTTTTAAGGTATCTTTGTTTTCCTGCATCACATTCATCTGCACGAGCATTAACTCGCTTGTAAAAATATCAGACGATGTCATAACTTCTGCGCTTTCAACAATCCATAGTTTTTCCAGCTGTCGGACAATTTGTACCCGGTCATGATCTTCTCCTTCACTTACTATGGTGATTCTCGAAAGCGAATTTTTTTCTGCTTCTCCAACAGAAATGCTTTTGATAGAATATCCTCTGCGAGAGAATAAATTTGAAATTCTCATAAGTGCATCAGGTTGATTTTTAACAAGAACAGATAATATAAATTCTTTGTTATTCATAGTAATTTCTCCTTGTTTAGTTTAAGATAGCATCATTTATTGTGCCGCCGGGAGGGATCATAGGCAGCACTTTTTCTTCCTTGTCGATGAAAACATCTATAAGAACGGGATTTTTTTGTTTAAAGGCAAAGTCAACAGCGTTTTTTAAGGATGTGTAATTTTCAACATGAAGCCCTTGTGCGCCAAATGAATTGGCAAGTGCGGCAAAATTTGTTTTTCTGTTCAATTCAGTATTCGAATAACGCTTGTCAAAAAATAATGTCTGCCATTGTCTGACCATGCCTAAGGCATTATTATTTAAAACGACGATTATCAGAGGCAGATCATTTGATACGGCCGTGGCCAACTCATTTAAATTCATATGAAAACTTCCATCACTGGTAAATAAAATTGTTCTTTTGAGATATTTGCCTATACATGCACCGATTGCTGCACCCATACCAAACCCCATGGTGCCGAGGCCTCCTGAAGATATAAAAGTACGAGGTGCTGAAAAGGGATAGTATTGAGCAGTCCACATTTGGTGTTGTCCTACATCCGTCACCACAATACAGTCATCATCAGCTGCATTACCGAAGGTTTCAATTACCTTTTTGGGAGTTAACTTTTCATCATCAAGTTTTAAATAAGATACTGTTTCAAATGATTTGATTTTTTTAAATTGATTGTTTAAATTATTTATTTTTTTAGAGTGAATTAAATTTAAAAGTTTCTTTAAAATATCTTTCATATCTCCTATAAGGAAAAGGTCACAGGGAATGTTTTTGTTGATTTCAACTTGATCAATATCAATATGAATAATTTTTTTATTTTTTGAAAATTCTTTTTTATCTCCGGTAGATCTGTCGGAAAATCGTGTACCGACTGCAATAATCAAATCTGATTCCCACATTGCTCTTGACGCTTCATATGTTCCGTGCATACCTGTCATTCCCAAGAAAAAATCATGGTTTCTCGGAATGGCGGACAAACCCATTAGAGTAGCCCCCATAGGCGCACGGAGTTTTTCTGCTAAAGCAATAATTTCATCAGAGGACTTTGAAGTAATGGCGCCTCCACCAACATAAATAAACGGAAAATGTGATTCTTCAATCATTTTTACAGCTGTGTTAAGGGCTGTTTCATCATCAAATGCTTTTGTTTTTGGCGATTTCGGAATAATTTTTTCATATTCACATAAAGCTGTTTGAATATTTTTTGGAATATCAACCAAAACCGGACCGGGTCTGCCTGTTTGAGCCAGAAAAAATGCTTCTGTCAGTGTTTCTGCCAGATTGGTTATATCTTTTACTATATAATTGTATTTGGTGACCGACATACTTGCGCCTATGATGTCAATTTCTTGAAAACTGTCACTTCCAATCATCTCGCAGGAGACATTACCTGTAATGGCAACAATGGGGATAGAATCCAAAAAAGCTGTTGCTATTCCTGTAATAAGATTTGTTGCACCGGGGCCGGAAGTGGCAATAACAACTCCGACTTTACCGCTTGCCCTTGCATAACCATCTGCGGCATGAATAGCGCCTTGTTCGTGGCAGGTGGTATAATGTGTTATTGTATCCGCGGATTTATATAATTCATCATAAATATTTAGCACGGTTCCGCCCGGATAACCAAACACGGTGTCAATGCCCTGCTGTCGTAATACTTCAATTAAAATTTGTGCGCCTGTTAATTTCAAACTTAAAACCTCCTTTATTTATAAAAAAAAGCCTTTGGCGATTTGTTCGCCAAAGGCTTTTTCTTGACTGTAGTTAAGTTTTTACTCTGCGTCTTGAAAAAGATTTTGGCAAACACAAAATGACATTACCGAGGCTAATAATGACGATAATGTTTATAATGACGAGGATATTGTTTAAAATATAGTTTGCCATTGTTCTTTCTCCAAAGTAAATTTTTATAATCATAGCATTGAAAATCTATGTTGTCAAGAAATATTTTAATATATTAATACACTAAATAAAATATTTTATAAAAAAGGAAGGACAAGTTTGGTGATAAAGATACTCACCACACCGGTAGTAGCCATTGCCAGACTGGCCATGGAGCCCATGAGCTCACTCTTTTCCATCGCGATGACAACACCCATGCCATGCGCGGAATTACCAAATGCCAGCCCGTTTGCCACTTCATCTTGAACACGGCACCACTTAAACAAGATAGGCAGCATAACGGTGCCAAGTGCACCCGTGACAATGATAGACAGCATCGTAATAGACATAATCCCACCTATTTCAGCGCTCAATTCAAGACCGATCGGGGCTGTGATGCTTCGGGGAATTACAGATAAAAGTATCTGTGTATCAAGGTTTAGCATTTTACCAAGTAAAACAACAGAGATAATAGATGCAAAGCTGCCAACGGTTGTTGCAATAAGTATGGGAAGGATATTTTGCTTCAGTTTATCTCTGTTTTTATAGAGTGGAACGGCAAGGCACACAGTAACCGGACCGAAAAAAGACGTTATAATCTTTCCGCCGTTTTCATAAACCGAATAGTCAACTTTAAATATAAGTAAAAAAGCCACAAGTAATACGATAGACATAAACATAGGATGAAGAAAAGGTATATTTGTTTTTTTATGAAGCCATGTGGTAAATACATAAGCACAAATTGTAAGCAAAATTCCTGCAACAGAGGAAGAGAATACTTGTGTTAAGAAATTCATACATCAATACCTTCTTTATTTATTTTTGCATGTTTTTTTAATGAGAGCTTTTGTATGCCACGTGCCGTAAAAACAGTAGCCGTAAATACCAACGCCGTACCGAATAAACAAATAATTAAAATTGGAAAAATAATTTCTTTGACAAGCCCGAAATTAGAAGCAATGCTGACACCGGCAGGGATAAAGAAAAATCCTAAATTAGTTGTAAGAAAACCTGCTACTTCTTCTATTTGATCCAATTTTACAATTTTTGCACATAAAAGAGCAAACATGACCAGCATGCCAAGTACATTGGCAGGGAAACGAATTGGAACAATCATTAAAAAAATTTCACAGCCTACATATACACCCATAATAATTCCGAATTGTTTTAGTAGTTTCATAAATTGTTTCTCCTGACTATATAGAGTTGTATTAATAAAAGCAATATGGCTTAGTATATATGAACGGTGTATGTAAAAACAAGGCGCAAACGTAATTGTAAAGGAATTCAAATTTTAAAATATGAAGTTGTATAACATATTTACGGCATTTGCAGAAAATAAATTGACAACGAATGTTGCAGATGATAAATTTAATATATCAATAAATAATAACTGTGTATTCAATGATCCTATAAATAATCTGCCAAAGGAAGTGTAGTAATGAATGACGAAAAAAAAGTAAGCTCAGTTGGTATATTTTTTAAAAAACTACTGGGAGTCATTATCATTTTAGCGTTTGTTGCTGCATGTGTGATTATGGCAATTGATAAGTATAAAAACATTGCTGCTATAAAGGCACAGGATTACAGCGGCTTTACAGTTACTTTTCAATGGATTGAAGTGGCTTTGTTTGCCGCACTTGCAATTGTGCTGATAGTGTTACTAATTGTTGCAAATAAGTCGGCGTTTCAAAAATGGAGCAAGAACAAACATTTACAGGAATTACAAGCCTTAACTAATGAGCAAAAAAAAGTGATGAATGAGGAAATTGAACAACTGAAAGCATCTTATGAAAAACAAATAGAAGATCTTAAGGTAATTATTGAAAAAATGAAAGTTGAAGAAATCAATTCGCAGCTTGAATCGATGAATCGGGAACAGTAAATTTAAATAAAATATAAAAAAAGCATCTTAAGATGCTTTTTTTTGTGCTTGACATATAGCATATAATGTATATAATCAATATATACATTATATAGAGGTGAACAATGGACATCATTATCAGTAACTCAAATAATCAGCCGATATATGATCAAATCAGTTCTCAAATAAAAAATAAAATCATATCCGGAGAATTAAAAGAAGGCGATGCACTGCCATCTATGAGGCTGCTTGCCAAAGAGCTGCGTATCAGTGTGATTACGACAAAACGGGCATATGAAGAGCTTGAGCGTGACGGATTCATCACATCCATCACAGGAAAAGGAAGCTTTGTTGCAAGTAAAAATATTGACTTTATCAAAGAAGAATATTTGCGCAAGATAGAAATGCTTATGCAAGAAATCGTACAGCTTTCTTCAAGTTGCAGCTTAGAATTAGAAGAACTCATAGAAATGCTTTCGCTTATATATAGGGAGGAATAGAGATGGAGTATGCAATAGAAATTAAAGGATTAACTAAAAAATATGCGGATTTTACTTTAGATCATGTAAGTTTCTCGCTGCCGGCAGGCTGCATTATGGGGCTCATCGGAGAAAATGGAGCAGGTAAAAGCACCATCATTAAACTAATTTTAAATTTAATTCATAAAAACAGTGGTGAAGTCAGAGTGTTTGGTGATATTTTGAATGATAGCCAAACCCATATAAAAGAAAATATCGGTGTCGTATTTGATGAGAGTAGCTTTCCGGATAATTTATGTATAAATGATATTAATATGATTATGCAGAATATATATACCACGTGGAATAAGGAAAGTTTTAAGAATTATACAAATAAATTTGCTTTGCCGGAAATAAAAGCTGTCAAAGATTATTCAAGAGGAATGAAAATGAAACTTTCTATCGCTGTTGCACTTTCACATGACAGCAAATTACTAATACTCGACGAAGCCACCAGCGGTTTGGATCCTATTATTCGTGATGAGATTTTAGATGTTTTTTTAGAATTTATTCAAAATGAAACACACAGTATTTTGCTTTCTTCACATATTATCAGTGACCTCGAGAAAATATGTGATTACATTACTTTTATCCATAACGGGAGGCTGCTTTTTTGTGAAGGTAAAGATGAACTTAAAGAGGCATACGGTGTTTTAAAATGTTCTCTCTCTCAGTTTGAACAACTTGATAAAAGCATAGTAAAGGGATACAGGAAAAGCAGTTTTGGTGTTGAAGCACTTGTCTTAAAAAATAAAGTAAGTACAGGCCTAATTGTTGATCCTGCTTCGATTGAAGACATTATGTTGTTTTGTGTAAAGGAGAATGTGAAATGAAAGGTTTAATTTTAAAAGATATCATTAATTTAAAACAACAAGCAAAAGTGTATCTTTTAATTATTGCGATCTGGCTTGCAATTGGTATTTCAAGTAAAGACGGAGGATTTTTCGGTATGCTTATTTGTGTATTGACAACCTTTCTTCCGATTACGGCGCTGTCTTATGATGAAAAAGCAAAATGGGATAAATATTCACTCACAATGCCCGTATCAAAACAGGAAGTCGTTTTAAGTAAATATATTCTTGCTCTGGTTGCGTCTGTGATTGGATTTATTATCTCGTTATTATTTAATATAGTAATATCTAAAGTATTTATTGAAAGTTTTTCTGCATCGGCAGTATATTGGGGAATCAGTATCTTAATTTTTTCGATTATTCTTCCGTTGATGTATAAATTTGGTGTGGAAAAAGGACGCATGCTTATTTTGGTTGTATTTTTAATCCCGACATTATTTGCTTTACTTATGTCAAAATTAAATATATCGCATCCAAATGAAGTATTTATAAGCAACCTTAAATTTATATTGCCAATATTTATATTGCTTGTGTTGATTATATCAGTCTATGCAAGTATTAAAATTTATATCAATAAAGAATTATAAGTGGTATAGATTTGTTAATAAAAAAAGAATCAAAAAGCAGGCATTGCCTGCTCTTTTTGTATATCAAATAAATGATAATATCCATACAGTCGACATATACATTAATAGTATACTGGTAAATACTTTACCGAGTAAGAGAGAAATATTATGTTTGATAGGAAAAAAGAGACAGATGCCGATAAATATATATATGAAGCTGCCCGTTGGATTACGGGATCGGCGGCAGAGTATACAAAAAAATCCCTTAAAGAATATAATTCAAATTTGAGTGTGGAGAAGATAGAAGAACTTAGCATGCAGATGATTCCTGTAAAACTGACACTTCTGTATTTGTTTTTAATTATTCAATATGAAGATATTAGGCCGATCGATATACTGAGTAAAAAGATAGTTGATATCTCGAAACAGGTATTTAGAGAAAAAAATTATTCTGATGATGATATAACCGAACTGCTTGCCGATCAGATATATTACCATGAAGCAATTATGGACGATATAGAATATATAAAATATACCGCAGATTTCTTCATACGTTCCTTTAAAGACAGTATTGATGATAAAGAAAATTTTCTGGTTTTTTTAAATAACCAATTGCATCTCACACGTGCTATTTTTGAGATAGCCTTTAAAACAGGTTTTATACATACATGATCATTATAACTTTAACATACTATATAGAGTTTGGATTTGACATAAGAGATGCTAAGAGGTATATTGAAAGAAATCATGTTGTAAAGGAGTGTTAACAGTGGAACTAAATTTTAAAGGTAAAAATGTAGTTGTAACTGGTGGAAATGCAGGAATAGGCTTGGCCGCAGCCAAAGTGTTTGCACAGTGCGGAGCAAATGTGGCTGTATGTGCAAGAAGAGAGGACAAGCTAAGAAAAGCAGTTGAAGAAATTAAAGAATTTGGAACAACTGTCTACGGAGGCGTATGCGATGTGGGCAAAAGCGAACAGCTTTACCGCTTTGCCAATGATGCACAGGAGGCGCTGGGAGGCATTGATATATGGGTGAGCAATGCGGGATTTATGAAGCCTGGAAAGATTATAGATACCCCGGAAGAGCTCTGGGACGATTATTTTAATATCAATGTTAAATCAGTTTATATCGGCGCAAAAATTGCGAAAGATAAAATGAAGAACGGAGGAGTGCTAATCAATGCGGCTTCATTTGCAAGCCTAATGCCTTCGGTAAATGCCGGCGTCTATGCGGCAACAAAAGCAGCGATCAGCAACCTTACAAGAACGCTTTCTTCAGAGCTTGCACCGTATGATATCCGCGTTGCAGGCTATATTCCGGGGCTGATCGCAACCGATATAAACAGTGAGAACATCGCAAAAAACCATGACAGATTGCTTGAAGCAATTTCGCTGAGAAAGTTCGGAACGGCCGAAGATGTGGCTTATGGCATCGTATTCCTTGCCTCGGAATATGCTTCATATATTTCAGGAACTTGTCTGGAAATCACAGGCGGCAAATTTGCGACGCAAAATCCTATGGCCGCATGGGATATTTAAACATATATTCATTCACAGCAAAATAGACAAAGAAAATAAAGTAGGGGGTATTGATGGAAGAGAAAACAAATCTACATATTTTATGGGCCAATGCAGATATAACTACATCGCTTCAGATGGTTATGATGTATGCAACAAATGCAAAGTTGAGAGAATGGTGGGATACGGTGACTGTGATTATTTGGGGAGCCACTGCAAAACTTACTGCTGAAAATAAGGAAATTCAGGAAGCCATAAAAAAGGCACAGCAGGCGGGAGTGACGTTTTCTGCTTGTATAGCCTGTGCCGATAATCTTGGAGTGAAAGAAAAACTGGAAGCCCTCAATATTCAAGTTATCGCATGGGGCGTGCCACTGACACAACTGCTGCAAAGTGATGCAAAGCTTCTTACTGTTTAAATAAGATATTTTAAAAAGAATCTTTTATCAATTAATGTGAAAGATTCTTTTCAATTGTTATTATATTGTCTCTATAGCTTATTGCTGATCTTGCTTTAAATAAACATTGTTACTTTTCTTAAAACGTGATATCCTATTATTACAGGTGGCAATATGTTGCCGGAAGATAATATTTTTGGAGGTAATCGTATGGAAGAAATAATTCAAGTTGGCCAGAAAGCTCCTGATTTTACATTGCCTGATCAAAACGGACAATCTGTAATACTTAGCCAATTTAAAGGGAGTAAAGTGTTGCTATCTTCTCATCCGCTCGCATGGGCAAGTGTGTGCATGGATCAGATGCGTTCACTGGAGAGGGCTTACGACAGATTTACAGAAAAAAATACGGTTGTGCTCGGGTTTAGTGTTGATCCCCTGCCTTCCAAATCGGTATGGGCGAAAGTCATTGCTATAGAAAAAATGAAAATTCTTTCGGATTTTAATCCGATAGGTCAGGTCTCGCGGCAATTCGGGATCTTTAGTGAACAATACGGCGCTTCAAAAAGGGCGAATATACTTATTGATGAGAATGGAATTGTTATATGGACAAAAAAATATAAAATTCCGGAGTTGCCGGATGTGGAAGAAGTATTGGCTCAGCTTTAAGGAAACTTAGGTTATGAAGAGTGTCATCAACGGCACTCTTTTTTATATATTTTATTAAACTTTATTGTATACGAAGTTAGCCTATTAAATGCATTTTATACCTGTTTTAAGTAATATTTTTTTAAAATAAGTAAAAATAACCTATTTTAAATATAATTTTATTTATAAAAAAATTTGTCTTATTTAAAAACATTGCACCATATTTTTTAGTATGCTATATTAAATAGGTTAAATTCCAAATAGCAAAAAATGTTTTATTGAGGAGAAAAATAATGACAGAGCAAAAATTGTGGACAAAAAACTATGTTGCAATTACACTGATTTTTTTCCTTTTGTCAATCGTCTTTTTTCTATTGATGTCAACAATGGGCATATATGCAACTGAGCAGTTTGGTGTATCAGCCAGCATTGCGGGTCTTGCAGCCAGTATTTTTATTGTGTCTTCTTCGTTTGCTCGTATTGGAACGGGACGAGTCTTATCATATGCGAGCGGCAAGCGTATATTACTGCTCGGGTTGGTTTTTTGTGTGGCTGTAAACATTTTATATTTTTTTGTGCATAATGTCGTGCTGTTGCTTATCGTTCGGTTTCTGCACGGTATTGGAGCAGGAGTTGCCACCACGGTGCTGCCCACAATGATCGCTTTCGTGATCCCTTCTGCGAGGCGTGCGGAGGGGATTGGAAATTTTATGTCGAGCGGCATGCTGGCTTCTGCAATCGGTCCGTTTTTGGGTATATTGCTTCAGCAGGCAGGCAGTACTTCTCTTATATATTTGCTGTGTCTGTTTTTAGGCATTGCCTGTCTTGTGCTTGCTTTCTTCGCGGAGCTTCCCGAGGTGCATCAAAGCAGACCGCCGCAGGAAGTTTTTGAAAAATCAACAAAAAAATTAAAATTAAAATTTTCCGATTTTTTTGAAAGGCTTGCTTTACCCATAGCGTCAGTCGTGCTGATTACATCAATTGCCTATTCATCGATCATGACGTTTCTGCCCTTGTATGCCAAGGAAATTAATTTATTAAAAGCTGCAAGTGTATACTTTGTATTTCACGCGGCAGGCGCGATTTTTACACGTCCTTTTATGGGGAAATTAATGGATAGGCGAGGAGCCAATATAGTTACATATCCCGTGTTGATTATATTTGCGATCGGTCTTTTAATCGTTAGCAGAGCGCAAAGCGCGCCTGTGCTGTTTACGGGAGCAGTCTTAATTGGCTTTGGATTTGGTAACATCAATTCTATCGGTCAAACTATAGCAATTGCAAAGGTGCCGCCGCTGCGCGTAGGTATGGCTACATCCACTTATTTTATTGCGATGGATCTCGGACTTGGTGTGGGACCCTATATTTTAGGCCTTATGATTCCGTTCATAGGATACCGTGGCATTTATCTTTTTGCTTTCATGGTATTGATCGGCTGTATTGTACTTTATTACTTTATGCACGGCGCAAAAGAGGCCAGAGAAAAGAAAACGCAACAGAATGCATAAACGCGTCTTTCTTATGTCAACAACGTTTCCATATTAGGATATGGATTTTTTTCTTTTTAAATAACCGGAGATAAATGAGGTATAAGCAATTAAATAAGCTACAGAGATTAGGAATCCAGCAATAACATCACTGGTATAATGAGCTCTTAAATAGATTCTGCTCAAACCTATCAGACCTATTAAAATACATAAAAATATGGTTGCAGCTACTTTGTATTTTTTTCTTATTTTCATCTGATTCAATAAATAGATTAATAATCCATAAAAACTGGCAGCTACCATGGCATGGCCGGAAGGAAAAGAATATCCATCTGCATCAATCAATATTAGAAAATTTGGTCTTGACCGCATGAAGATTGCTTTTAAAATTTGATTCAAAAAAATTGTGCTGATTAAGTTGATAATAATTATGAAGCTGTAGCGTTTATTTTTTATGAAGATAAATATTAAAATACATAGTGCAGCAAGAAAATATATATCTGCAAGCCTTGTCATAAATGTAAAAAATGCGGTATATTGTTCAGAAATAATATGTGTCAAACTATTATAAATATAGGTATCTGCCGTTATTTTTTCGTTTTGCCATATATCTTCCGCAATACAAATAAAAGCAGCCAGACAAAGCAGCAGTGCAAAATATTTTTTATTTTTTAACGCCTTTAAATATGCCTTTATATTCATTGGTTCCTCGATTATAGTATGGCATAATTTTTTATGTTAAGTCAAATTAGCATTTAATTGTTTTATACGAAAAATTAAACAGGATGAAGCGATTCATATGCTTCATCCTGTTGTCTTAGATCTTTCGTGTTTTAATAATTTTGTTCATGATCAAATTTATTCTGCATATCATCATAACGGCCATCAAGAAATGCATGAAGATTACTTTTTAAGATTTCATAGGCTTTTGACAAATATTGAATATTGTGTCCGCTCATATGAGGCGTGATCACGATGTTGTCCAGTTTCCAGAATTTATGATCCGGTGCCAGCGGTTCGATATCAAACACATCAACAATATAACGCCTGAAAAGTTGGCTTTGCAAAGCACCATAAATATCATCTTCACTGGTGGTCCCGCTTCGTCCCATATTGATCATGCATGCCGAAGGTTTCAGCATCTGAAGATATGTTTTATTAATGATATGTTTTGTAGATTCGGTAAGCGCAAGCAGATTGATGATGTAATCACAAGTTCTAAAGATGACTGCTAAATCTTTAATGTCATATACTTTCTGCACATATTCCACGGGTTCTACGGTTCGCTTGATGCCGATGACCTTCATACCCATTGCTGATGCTTTTTTGGCAACTTCTTTACCAATGGCACCCAGTCCTAAGATACCGAGGCGTTTTCCGCTGATTTGATCTTGAGGATATAAGTGCCATGTTTGTGCAAGCTGATTCCAAAGCACTTTATCAAGATTTCGCGCATCCAGGATCATCATCGCAATGGCATATTCTGCCATATGCACGGGATGAATACCTCGGCCCGTTGTGAGGATGATACCTCTCTGATTAATTTCATTAAGCGGGAGTTTGTCGACACCTGCCATAAAGCTGCTGATATACCGCAGTTTTTTTGATTTGGCCAGTACATCGCTGGTAATGAACCTTCCGGCATAAATGTCGGCATCCATTATTTCCTTTTCAAATTCCTTCTGATCAGCGGGATAGGCTACCTCACATTGCGGGAAGTCATCTTTCAGTCGATACAACACTTCTGCATTCGGCATTTCCGAGTATACAACGATTTTCATTTTTTCCTCCTATAATCTCTATATGAAAATTTATAAGGAATTTACATGTAATGATGAATTGTTTTTTTATTGATTCATCGTAGATAAGGAATTGTTTATAGTGAAGAAAGTATTTTTGCAAATTTTTTTGTATTTGCTTTATTTAAAATACCAGTGTTCAAGTTTTCTAATAAATAATCTTTTATATTGTCGGATGGATGAAGTTTATATATTGTTAAGAGGGCTTCGAAAATATCACAAAGCAGCAGCGGAGACTGCGAATTTTTGTATTCACTGAGGTCAATAGACATGAGTTTTGTGGCAACCTTCGTCGTTAAGCCGGGCCGATAGGTGATCCATTTAGGAATATTTTGAATGGCCTGGCGTGAAGTAATAAATTTTTCATCGTTAAAATGATGGGCGTATTCATCATAAATAGACGTGAATTTATCTTGCGCATCCCATTTTATATTTTCCGCAATAAGGATAAGGCCAATATTTCTTTGATATGAGTTTGAATTTGTGAGTTTTTGTGCGAGCAAATCAAAATACGCATAAACATCATCATGAATACGGCTTCTGTTTTGAAGCGTTAGAAAACAAATATAGCGAATTTCGTCGTTCTTACTTGATAGGAGAGAGAAAAGAAAAGCAATATCTTCCTTGGTTAAGTGCTCTGCAAATTTATCCGGACAGTCTTTATGGTCAAGTATCGTTTGGACATCCATAACAAAACCTCCGTTTTTATATTTTTATTATACCATTACATCATAAATTATGCCAACAATCAACGGAGGCTTTTTTAAAATTAAAATGTTTCTTTCATTTAAAAAATAGAAATTAATGAAAATAGATGTTGCTAAAATAAACACAAGTGTTTATAATAAAAAACAATTGAATGAAATACTAATAGAGAGGGTATAAAAATGATTCCCAATTACATAGCACAAAGAGCCAGACCGCTGGAAAACGAGTCGGCTTTTGAAGTACTTTCCAAAGCAAAAGCATTAGAACAACAAGGACACAGCATTGTTCGTCTTGAAATAGGTCAGCCTGATTTTAAAACACCTAAAAATATCATCAATGCGGCTTACAAAGCGATGAATGAAGGCTTTACGGGCTATACGCCCACAGTGGGCTTGCCGGAGACACGGCAGGCAATTGCCGAATATGTGCAAAAGCATAAAAAAGTGCCGGCGGGTCACGAAGAAGTTGTGGTTGTTCCCGGAGGTAAGCCAATCATCTTTTTTTCGATCTTAGCGCTTGTCAATAAGGGCGATGAGGTTATCTATCCGGATCCGGGTTTTCCTATTTATCGTTCATGTATCAAGTATGCCGGTGGAGTGGCGGTGCCGATGCCTCTGCTTGAAGAGAATGATTTCAGAGTAGACATAGAAAATTTCAAAAATCTGGTTACCGAGAAAACCAAGATGGTTATTTTAAATAATCCCGCAAATCCTACGGGCGGCGTGCTTACAAAAGATGATATTATTCAGATTGCCGAAATCATCAAGGATAAAGATATTTTTGTGCTTTCGGATGAAGTATACGATCGTATTGTGTTTGAAGGCGAAGCATTTTCAATGGCGGCACTGCCATATATGAAAGATAAAACCATTATTTTGGATAGCTTTTCAAAAACATATGCTATGCCGGGCTGGCGTATCGGATACGGAGTTGCCAACAAAGACATCATTGATCAGATCGAATTGCTAATGGTGAATTCCAATTCCTGCGCGGCTGCGTTTTCACAAATAGCGGCTATTGAAGCACTCACAGGACCGCAGGATAAAGTAGAAGAAATGGCAGCAGCTTTCAGTGAGCGAAGGGCTTATATGGCGCAGGCTTTAAATGAAGTTAAAGGCATGTCATGCACAATGCCGCACGGCGCATTCTATGTATTTGCAAACATTAAAGAAACAGGGCTGAGCAGCGCGGAGTATGCACACAGGCTTTTATATGAAGGGAAAGTGGCGGCGCTTGCGGGCACATCGTTTGGCGCGAACGGTGAAGGATTCATTCGCTTTTCATGTGCGAATTCTCTTGAAAATATCAAGGAAGCCGTCAAACGAATTGAGGCATTTAATCAAACGATTATGGCGTAAATACATAGATAGTATAGTATACATAGTTAAGAATAAAAAGCACCTTTCGGTGCTTTTTATATGCCGGTGATATTCTCAAAAAATTCATATGGCTCTTTTCATAAGAGCCGGCGGTGTTTGGGTTAGATAGAAAAGAGCAAAATTATCGTCATAAAGCCATGCTTTCAACAAAGATTTTTTAAGCACCAAAGGCATGCGATTGTGTACCTTTTCCATAGTGGCATTGGCACTTGTAGTCAGGATTACAAATTTTTTTCCGTCTTCACTTTCATTATAAAGCCCTGCCATATATAACATATCTTCATCCGGCAGCGTAAACAGGTATTTTTGCTTTTCGGGTGCCTGCTTATGGGAATTCCATTCATAAAAACCCGTGGATGGAATGACACAGCGCTTTGAAGCAAGACTTTTTGCAAATATTCTTTTTTCAGAGGCGGACTCGGCACGTGCGTTGATGATCAAATTTTTTTTATCATAATGCAAAAATCCCCATGTCAAAAGCTCTGCACCAATGCCGTTATTGTTTTCGCTTAAAAGTGCAGGCGCAATATTTGAAGGGAAAATTTCTCCGTTGGGTACTTTCCCTTCTCCGTATTTTTTACTGACCAGTTCAATTATTTTTGTAAGTTCGGCGTTTTCGGGGTCCGTGTAAAAAGCATATCTTCCGCACATAAGTAATCCCTTTCTGATAATTATCTTTCAGTATATCAAAAATAGCGTTGGAAAGAAATGTTAAAAAATTTATTGTAGATTTTTAATAAAAAGGAGTATAATAAAATAGAACATATGTTCTATTTTATTTATGGAGTAAGCAGTATGGACAGAGTGATTTTGCATGTAGATTTAAATAATTTTTACGCTTCCGTGGAATGCTTGTATCATCCCGAACTACGCAATAAACCGATGGCTGTCAGCGGGGATATTGAGAAGCGGCATGGCATTGTGCTTGCAAAAAATTATATCGCCAAAGCGTATGGTGTAAAGACAGGACAGCCCACATGGGAAGCGCATCAGATGTGTCCGGACATTATATTTATTGATGCACAATTTGAAAAATATATGAAGTTTTCAAAATTGGCTCGGGAGATTTATGCAGATTATACGGATAACATAGAAAGTTTTGGTCCCGATGAATGCTGGCTCGATGTTTCGGCAAGCAAGCTTTTTGGCAACGGCAAGGAAATTGCCGATACCATAAGAGGCCGAATCAAGACAGAACTGGGCATTACCGCATCCGTTGGGGTAAGCTTTAATAAAATTTTTGCAAAACTTGGAAGCGATATGAAAAAGCCTGATGCCACAACGGTCATAACAAGGCAAAACTTTAAAGAAGTTGTATGGCCGCTGCCTGTAAGTGAATTGCTTTATGTAGGCAGGGCCACCACTAAAAAGCTGGCGGCAATTCGCATTCACACGATAGGAGATCTGGCAAAAGCCGATATGAAAAAGCTAAAAAATTTACTTGGCATTAACGGACAAAGACTATGGGCTTTTGCAAACGGGCTGGATATTTCCAATGTGTCGCATAAAAGTTTAGATCCGCCGATAAAGAGTATTGGAAACAGCACGACAACACCCAGAGATCTAATCACGGACGATGATGTAAAAATCACTTTATATGTGCTCTGTGAAAGTGTGGCCGCGAGGCTGCGGCAGCATGGCCTAAAAGCTGCGACTTTGCAGCTGAGTATACGTGAAAATGATCTTTTTACTTATCAAAGACAAGGTGCACTTGCTTGCCCGTCATCCGCATCCGAAAATTTGTTTGCGAAAGCATTTGAATTATACAAAAAAAATTATGATCCGCATATGCAAAAACCGATTCGAAGTATCGGTGTTCGGGCATGCGGTCTTGTGAAAGATAATATCAGTCAAACCTCCTTTTTGCCGCATATCATCTCCGCACAAAAGCAGGAAGAGCTAGAGAAAGCAATTGATGATATTCGCTTGCGTTTTGGACACGATGAAATACAGCGCGCAGTGATGATGACCGATACGGCTCTTTCTGCTCTTAATCCTAAAGAGGATCATATCGTTCATCCGGAAAGCTTTTTTAGGAAAGGGGTTTCCTGATTATGATAAATTCACAGCATGATAAAAAAGTCTTTATTGAAGCATTGGTGCGTTTTGATGCCTGCGGCGATATGCATCCCGTCTCTATCATATGGAAAGATGGCAGAGCCTACGAAATAGACAAAATTTTGGATAAAAGACGTGCCGCGAGTTTAAAAGCCGGTGGCATAGGACTGCGTTATACGATAAAAATTAAAAATAAAATTACCTATCTTTTTTATGAAGGGCAAAAATGGTATATGGAAGAATAAATTTATGAAATAAAACACGAAGGCTATAAACTGTTTCTATTTTATGATATAATCCATTAAATATAGAAAGTAATAAAATTTGAGCTTTCAAAGGTTTGAACTATGCATGACATATATGATAAAATACTAAATAGTTCTTATAACATCATTGCCGGACCTTGCGCCGTGGAAAGCGAAGAGATGATTTTCTCTCTTGCGGAAAAGATTAAAAAGGCGGGCGCAGATATTCTGCGGGGCGGTGCCTATAAAATGCGTACATGTGTCAATGATTTTCAGGGACTCGGCAAAGAAGGACTAAAGATGCTTCATGATGCAGGCAAAGCCTATCGGCTGCCTGTGATCAGTGAAATTGTAGACAGCGGAGATATAGATTTGTTTTGCGAATTGGCAGATATCATTCAGGTAGGCGCCAGAAGCATGTATAATTATCCGCTTTTAAAAGCATTGGCGAAAACAAATATGCCGATCCTTTTAAAAAGAGGGATAAGTGCCACTGTTGATGAATATTTAAAAGCTTGTGAATATTTAACGCAAGGCGGAAATGAAAAAATCATCCTTTGTGAGCGGGGTATCCGCAGTTTTGATTCTTCCACACGCAATATCCTTGATATAGGGGCAATCAGTATTTTAAAAAAAGGCTGTAAGTATCCCGTCTTTGCCGATCCTTCGCATGCTGCGGGCAGGGCGGATGTCGTAGCCGATTTGGCGTATGCATCAGCTGCTTGCGGTGCTGACGGAATTATGATTGAAGTCCATGAAAATCCGTCTGTATCTTTAAGTGATGCAAATCAGGCTGTCAGCGTTGATGAGCTTAGTATAATTATAAAAAAATCAAAAAAGATAAAGCAAACAATAAATCTAATATAAATATAGTAGTGTTTAAGGTAAAAAATGAAAAAACGATTATTAATAATCAGTACTTTTCTACTTATCTTCATAACAGTTTCGTATCCTGCAGGCATACTCGCACAGGAAATGCAGGATGAAAACACAGTTGTGCAGCAGGAGCTGGAAGAAGAAGCGCAGGAACAGCAAGAAGACGCATTGATGATGACCACATTATCAATTACATATTATACAAAAACCGCCAAATCAGACGGTACGTTTACGACCATAAAATCGTACTCTTCCTTTAGCGACGCGCTTGCAGCCATGAAGGCGAGCAGTGATGCAAATACGGTTGTGACTTGCAGCACAAAATCCTATAACGGTGTTGTTGCCATGAAGGATGGTATAGCGGTGAGCGTGCCCGAGGGTTCGACAATGTATATCTACATATCGGGTTCAAGTACCGCGTATACATATATTCCGGCTAAGCAAGTGTTGTTTTACTATTCAACTACTTCTTCTTCAAAGGCTAAAGTGGGTATTTCAGGTTATATCGGAGAAGCCAATATAACAGAGTTAAACCTCATACCGCGTGTACAGGTGGTGGGGCAGTCTTATTATTATGTCGACGAAGATATTGATATCATACATAAGATAGCAGAGATCGGCAGCACTTCACGAACGCCGTCATACGGCAGCTATACATATTTGAAAGCGCCTTCCTTTATGGAGCAGTCTGTAAAATATTACTCTCTCGACGGCAGAAGCTTCTACACGGATCCGCAGCTGAAAAATTTAGCGGGAACTTTAGTCGACTATTACAGCTTGTTACCCGTGCGTTCCAAAACAAAGTATACGGCAGCTGAACTTAATTACTATATCAGTTTGCTTAATAAACCTACAAGCGTGCTCAACGGGCAAGCACAAGTGTTTATTGATGCGCAGAATACATATGGTGTGAATGCGCTTCTTTTGCTTTGTATCGCTTTTCACGAAAGTTATTTTGGAACAAGTTATTATGCAGTAAATCGCAATAATTTGTTTGGTATTAATGCAACAGATTCAAATCCTGATGAAGCGGACTATTTTGATACTGTGGCCGATTGCGTGGATTATATGGCGAGAAGGATGATTTCACAAGGATACTGCGATGCGAACACAGATACACGATATTTTGGCGCGAATTTGGGCAATAAGCAACAGGGCTTTAATGTCAAGTATGCCTCGGACCCTTACTGGGGGCAAAAAATTGCCGGACGCTTTTATAAAGTAGACAGAAAGCTGGAATATAAAGATAAAAACGTATATGATCTCGCAATCACTACGGTTGCGGATAATGTGTATTATAGTGCCTCTTCCTCTTCCGGGGTGATGTATAAACTTGCAATGAAATCTAATTCATATCCATTGGGTATACCCGTTATTATTTTAGATACAAGCAATTCTACATATTATAAAATACAATCCGATATGCCGATTAATGATGATACCGGGCTTACAGACTGGTCTAAACAGTATAGTTTCAGTGATGTGGGATATGTAAAAAAATCGTCGGTGGAAATCAAGGGACAGGTATCCTTTATAGATAAAACCAATCTGACCAATATGATCACTACGGCGGAAGCCGTGGATGAAAGTAAATATACAGTAGACAGCATTGAGGATCTGCAAGACGCTTATGATGCGGCAGTGATTGTAAGAGACAAAGATAATGTCACACAGGCTCAAGTGAACACTGCTTATAATAATCTAAAGGCGGCTTATGATGCTTTGGCAGAGTATGTAGCGGTCACATCCGTTGCTTTGAACAAAACATCTGTCAGTGCAGAAAATTTAAATACCATACAGCTTACAGCAACTGTAAACCCCTCTAATGCGAGCGTGCGCACGGTGGCGTGGTCGTCGAGCAATACCTCGGTTGCCACGGTGTCTTCTGCCGGGGTGGTAACGCCGAAGGCGAACGGGCAGGCAACCATTTATGCAAAGAGTAATGACTCGCACGTAAGCAAAGAAGCATCCTGTGTAATCACAGTCAATGTCACATCTATTGCATCAAATGTATACACGGTAGACAACACAAATAAACTGATTAAAAATATTACGCAAAAAACAAGTGTAAGCACTTTTTTGAGTAATCTTGTCTTGCCGAGCGGAACAACGGCAAAAGTTTATAAATCATTAACGCAGGTGACAAGCGGATACGTCGGCACCAATATGGCGGTGAACCTTTATAGGGACGGTACGCTGATGCAGACGTTAACGATATCTGTGAAAGGGGATTTAAATGCCGACGGTGTTATTTCTATCTCCGATCTGGTTATGGTCAAATCTCATCTGCTTGCCAAAAGCACGCTGAGCGGAATACCGAAAATCAGCGGAGATATGAACGGAGACGGCGGTGTTTCTATCAGTGATTTTGTCATGGTAAAAGCGGTTTTACTTGGAAAATAAATAAAATATCATTAATAAAGTCTGACGAATAATTGGAGTATTAACTTTATGAAATTGAAAAGAATTTTGGTTGTTTTAATCATAAGCCTGCTCATTACGGCGCTGGTTCCTCTGCAGGTGCTGGCTGCAAGCTCATCCATGAGCGGACCGGGCACGGTACGAAGCGGAGATACCATCACTGTTAAATTTACTTTAAGCGGGCTTAGTAATGTAGAAGGCATTGAAGCAACGATCAATTACACAAGCTCGGTTTTAACGTATAAAAGTGTAAGTAAAAATCTATCATCTCCATGGGTTGTAGAAAGCAGTAAAAGCGGTTCAAGCATAAAGATCATTGCTTATGATAATAATCTAACGTCACCGTTGAGTGGTACAAGAACGATTTGTACATTAAAATTCTCCGTAAAAGGTTCAACAGGGACAAAATTTTCGGTCAGTTCATCTAATATTAAAGTATCGGTCAATAACAGCGATGTCGGTGTAGGCGGCTCCACATATTCGAAAAGCATTGCGGCACCGCTTTCCACAAATGCGAATCTGGCCTCTTTAAGTGTTTCCAATGCGAAGATATCACCTTCTTTCTCATCTTCGACGACATCATATAAGGCAAGTGTGGGATATGAAATTTCAAGCCTGAAAATCAGTGCCAAAGCTGCGGATTCCTCGGCGAAAGTGAGCATTTCCAATAACTCATTAAAAGCAGGCGGAACAACAAACGTGTATATCACGGTAAAAGCGGCGGCAGGCAATAAAAAAACATATACAATCAAAACAACGCGTGAGCAGGACCCAAACTATGTGGAAAGCGATAATAACTATTTAAAATCCATCAGCGTGAGCCCGGGAATTCTCTCCCCCGTATTTGATAAAGACAATACAAGTTATGTTGTATGGCTTCCTTATGAGGTGGATAGTATCAAGGTCTCCGGCAAGCCGCAGGATTCCAAAGCAAGCGTGAGCGTATCCGGCGGAGAGGACCTCACAGCCGGCGCCGACAACACGGTAAGTGTGGTATGCAGTGCGGAGAATGGCTCTACCAAAGAATACACAATCACCGTTAAGCGTGCTTCTTCGTTCCTCGGAACGCAAGAAAAAAATTTGGTAAATGTAGAGGGCATTTTAGCGCAGTTTGAAGAACTGGGAAGCTCTGAGGATACCGATGAGACTGCAACGGAAAACATCCTTTTAGATCTCAGCGCATCTGCCAGTAAGCAAGTTCCTGCGCAGGTATTCGAAGAGCTGAAAAAATACCCAAACCTCACTTTAACAATCAATGTGGGAGACGTGAAAATTATTTTTAAAGGCGCCGATATCAGTGAAGATATAAAGGCCGAATACTATGACTTTTCTTTTGTATACAGCAGTGAGTATGCCGATCTTATAAGGCAGAAAGCAGACGATGAAGAAGGCATCATCTATTCATTTGGTTATGAAGGAAAGCTACCGGGATATGCGACATTCTATTTAATGACAAATTTAAATCAGAGCGATACATATAATATTTATAAATATGATCTGGATGAAGATAAATTTTATTTAATAGCCCAAGATGCCTCTGTGCAGCAGGCAGGTCTGCTGGTCTATAAAAATGATATGTGCTCGGAATATATCATCACAACTAAGATAATAGAGAATGCAACTGTTTATGATTCGGTTGAAAAGCAGACCGGACTTAGCGGTACGGCTTCTTCTTATGCAATGGATATATGGGCTGTTTTGATTATAATCATTGCGGTTGCCATTGGTTTTGCAATGGGTAACATTTACAGCAAAAATAAAGATAAATTTAAGCGAAAGCCTGTCAGCGAAATTGTATCTGCTGAAGATGAGGCTGAACAGGAAGAAAAGCTTTTAGACCAGCCGCAGGAAAATAAAGAAGATCAGGTGCTGCTGCTTGCAGATATCGAAAACGAAAAGCAGGAAGAAGACGGCAGCTTGCCATCCGATGACGAAAAGACAGAAGAGGCAACGGAAGAGCAGTAGAAATATAGTCGACTGTATGCTTGGTTTTGGCACAAAACAATGTCTGTAAGTTTGCATGATAATATAACATTTATCATGCAAACTTTAAATATATACCAAAAAAATAATATAGCGAGTCGGGGAAAGTTGGAAAACATGATCAGCATCTTTCACTCCGATGGTTTTTCTTAAATTAAATAAGGAGTGGAAGATGAAGTTAAACTATAAACGCACTATTTTTATTGGCCTTGCATTTTTGTCAATATCTGCATTTTGGCAAATATACGATAGCTTAATACCATTAATGCTTCAAAACACATTTCATCTCAAAGAAACGCTTGTTGGCACTATTATGGCCACCGATAATGTTCTGGCTTTGTTTTTACTGCCAATTTTTGGTTCAATATCCGATAAAACAAATACAAGAATTGGGAAGCGTATGCCATTTATTTTATTGGGTACTTTTATTTCCGTTGTTTTTTTAATGTTTATTCCCGTCGCAAGTTACAGAAATAATCTGGCACTGTTTATTACGTCTCTCGGAATTGTATTGATTGCAATGGGTACCTATCGTTCGCCTGCGGTGGCGTTAATGCCTGACTTCACGCCAAAGCCGCTGCGCAGTAAAGCAAACGCCATCATAAATCTGATGGGCACATTAGGCGGTGTCTTTGCGCTTGTGACGATTAGATTTTTAATACCCAATGAAGCCAATCCCAATTATCTGCCGGTTTTTATATCCGTAGCAGCTCTTATGGTGGCCTCTGTGCTTATACTGCTTTTTTCCGTTAAAGAAAATAAATTAAAACGAGTTGAAGAAGAGCCGAAAGAAAATGTGCGGCATGACGCTTCAGGGTCCCTTGATAAGAATGTAAAAAAGAGCTTGTATTTTATGCTTATCACCGTCTTTTTCTGTTATATGAGTTTTAATGCGATTATGTCGGCTTTTTCGAGATATGCTCTTAAAGTTTGGGGACTGGGCGGCGGCACATTTGCAAACAGCCTGCTCGTATTCACGTTTTTTGCTATTGCGGCGTTTATACCCGTAGGTGTAGCGGCGGGCATGATCGGAAGAAAGAAGACAGTAATGATAGGGATTTTGATTTTATCAAGCGTGTATTATATTGCTTATCTTTGTACCTCGTTCTCTTTTGTTATTTATTTTGTGTTCGCTTTGGCAGGGATAGGATTTGCGGCGATTACGGTCAACACATATCCTATGGTTGTTGATATGAGCAAAAGTGCTGATGTAGGTAAATATACAGGATATTATTACACCTTTTCCATGGCGGCGCAAATTGTTACGCCGATACTGTCCGGTATGTTGCTTGAGCATATTTCATACCGTACATTGTTTCCTTATGCTTTATTTTTTTCAATTTTATCTTTTGTGACTTTAATTTTTGTAAAACATGGAGACAGTAAGCCTGAAAAGCCTGTCGGTATTGAGCAGTTTGCTGCGGATGATTAACAGAAAAAATGAAAAGAATCGACTGAGAATATGAAAAGATATAAAACCTGGTTTATTGATAGAATTATACATCGATTTATTCTTGATTTTATTGAGATTAGATTGTAGTTATGATAAAATAAACGCATATTAAACTAAAGAGGTACTTAAGTGATTGCACTGAAATATGTACTGATTTTTATAGTAGGATATTTATTTGGAAATATTGTCATTTCGTACATTATAGGGAAAATAAAAGCAGGAATTGATATAAGGCAGTATGGCACAAACAATGCCGGGGCAAGTAATGTTGCCGTAACTGTAGGGTATAAATATGCATTGGTTGCCTATATTGTAGATATATTAAAAGGTGTAGCGCCTGTCGTGATTGCGCGTGTGTCATTTCATGACTTAGCCTATGCACCGGCCGTAGCGGGTTGTGGGGCTGTAATAGGACATATATTTCCTTTTGTAATAAAATTTAAAGGGGGAAAAGGTTTTGCTACCTATATTGGTATGATACTTGCCTTAACACCTGTTGCAGGTGTTATTTTTGGAATTATGGCTGTTATTGTAGGATTTATTACAGATCGATTTGTTATTTCTACGGTTTTAGTTGTTTTGGTCTATCCTTTTTATAGTTTAATCATTAACGGTACGCAGTTTATGGGCGGTTTTTTTGTATTAATGATCACAAGCATAATCGTTATTTATAAACATAAAGATAATATTAGAAGGATTATTAAAAATACCGAGCCCAGACTGCGGGGTAATTTTCGGTCAAAAAAATAAGTTGGGAGAATCATGAAAAAAGTTGTTATTGCAGGGCTCATAATAATATTATTAATGACCTGCACTATTTTATATTATTTTCTAAGCAAATATAAAGTATCGGAAATCAATATAGTAACCGATACACAAAGTGAAATAATAGCTCCGGGAGAGAGTATTAGTTATGCAGTGCATTGTTTATATAATAATAAACTGGGGAAAGAAAAAGAAGAAGAATATATTCCGCAAATTGATGTCGATTCCAGCGTAACTGTTCTAGTCAACGAAGGCTGCGTACGGGTCGATGAAGATGCGCTCACAGGAGAAGAAATCAAAATCAGTGTATCTTACTTATCTGATGATGCGCAGGCCAGTGAGTCGTATTCTTATATTGTAAAATATTCTTTGCAAGACAGCATCGATGATAACGGAGTTATTTTAGATCCGACTCGAACCGATGTATTGGTCACAAAAAGCCGCTCACTTCCCAAAGACTACGTGCCACAAGATTTGGTTAAAGTAAACGTAGAATTCAGACAGTCAAATAATACGGTGAAGCAAATGCGCAGTGATGCGGCAGAGGCTGTTGAAGAGTTATTTGCAGCAGCAAAAAAGGCGGGCTACGTGCTCTACGGGGTCTCGGGCTACAGGCCATACAGTATGCAAAACAGGATATATAATTCATATGTTTCATCAAAGGGGCTCAGCTATGCACAAAGAATCAGTGCGCAGCCGGGTAAAAGCGAACATCAAACAGGGCTGGCAATGGATATTTCTTGTTCAAGTATAACCTATTTAGGTCAAGATTTTGGGGATACGGCAGAAGGCAAGTGGGTAGCTGAAAATGCTTATAAGTACGGTTTGATTATAAGATACCCGGAGGGTAAAGAAAATATTACAGGTTATATGTACGAACCGTGGCATTTGCGCTATGTAGGCGTTACACTGGCAAAAAAAATCTACGAAAGTGGTTTAACATTTGACGAATATATGTTACAATAACCTGCGAAAAAATGTGCGCCCGTAGCTCAGCAGGATAGAGCAACGGTTTCCTAAACCGTGTGTCGGAGGTTCGAGTCCTCTCGGGTGCGCCAAGAAAAGCTGTTATGCCATATACAGGGTTCAATCTGTGTATGGCTTATTTTTTAGTATAATTTTTGACCGATAAAAATGGTTGCAGTTCTATCATATTTTTCATCAAACAGTTCGGGCTTTGGTTTGCACATCATAAAGAATGCCATAAATTCATCATCGCATAAGAGCGCCACGGGCGCCAAGACTCTGATATACTGAGTATTTTTTCTTGACTCATGCCATGCAATGCCTTTTTTATACCGTAATCTGTATGCAAAAAAGCATCCGGCCAACCCAACGCGCGCATGGCAATATAACCGGCTGTCCATGGACCGATTCCCGGAAGCGTAAGCAGATACGTTATTTCTTTTTTTACATCTGCATATTGAGAAAGGGTGATTGCGCCTTTTTCAAGTGCCTGCGCCAATGCCAAAATAGAACGTGCCTTTGCCTTGGTAATACCGATGGGGCCGAGTTGGTCTTCAATAGGCGTTTCAAGGTGGCAAATTATTTTTGAACTCGGGAAAACATGTGTTAAATCTTCATATGGAGTTGTTATCTTTTCGCCAAAAGCAGAGGTCATTCGTGCCGCCAATGTCCGGGCTGCTTTGAGCGTGATCTGCTGCCCTAATATCGCGCGAACAGACATTTCAAAGGGGTCAAAGCATCCAATCAAACGGGTGCCGGAAACACACACCCCCGCAATATGCTCATTCATGGTTGAAAGTTTATCGTAAATTTCAAATGGTTCGCAATCCAAATCAAATAAGATTCTGATTCGGGCTAAAAGTCTTGAAATAACAGGAAGCAAAGAAGGGCTGATTCTGATTACAAGCATATTTTTTGAACTGTCGTTTTCTACCGATAACCAGCCATATACGGCTGCTGCAGCATAGTGCATAGATATTGTTCTGCGATAGACGTTGTTTTTGACAGATTCAACACCCGGGATTGCTCTGGTATTAAGAAAGGATAAAAGCTTTTCCCAGTCATATGGCGGTCGGTATCCAAGCTGAAGCATGATGTCTTGATTCGTATTTATCTCAGCTGACGCTCCCTTTTTACGCAATGCTGTTGGCGTAAGTTTGTAGGTATCTTTAAACAAATCATTAAACCTGCGAATGCTTCCAAATCCTGCTGTTAAGGCTACATCGGTAATGGGAAGTGTCGTGTCGGTTAAAAGATTTTTTGCGAGCAGCAGCCTGCGTGTTTGTAGATATTGAACAGGCGAAACGCCAAACTCCGCTGAAAAGACCCTGCGTAAATGACGGTCTGTAATACCTAGGGAATTTGCCAATTTCAATATACTGCTATCAGAGAGAGCATCTTCTTCTATCATGAGTGCTGCTTTCCGAGCCAGTCGCTTTGAAGCATCCGCCGGAGATAATCCGGGAGCAAGTTCGGGGCGGCACTTTAAACATGGTCTGAACCCTGCCGCTTCTGCTGCGGCTGCGCTGCTGAAAAAGGAACAGTTTTCAATTTTGGGCATTTTTACCCGGCAAATAGGCCGACAATAAATGCCTGTAGAGGCTACACCAATAAATACACGTCCGTCGAATCGAGTGTCATGAGCGCTAAAAATGGCATAACAGGCTTCTTTGTCTTTTAATATTTTCACGTTATAATCTCCGTTTTTTGCAGCGCAGTGCCTTTTGAAGGAATGTAGTATCTGTCTTTTTGCACGTTTTCCAGCTCCAGTAATGCGATTTTCGTATCAATTCCTCCGGCATATCCTGTCAGACTTCCGTCTGCACCAACGACACGATGACAAGGAATAACAATAGAGATTGGATTATGAGCAACTGCGCCGCCGATTGCTTGAGCAGACATGGAAGTTTTGCCGCTTTGTGCGCAAAATTGTTCTGCAATGGCACCATAAGTTGTGAGATGGCCATAGGGTATTTCGCAAAGAATTTTCCAGACAGCTTTTCTGAAATTACTGCCAAAAGGAGCAAGGGAAAAATCAACTTGGGGTTGCTTGCCTGCAAAATACGCTTCAACCCAGTTTTGCACACTATCAAAAATTGGGAGAGCGGGTTCTTCCATACCGCATTTTAAGCCATCACAAAAATATTTTTGTCTTTCCATCCACAGCCCGGTAAGGCTGTGGCCATCACTTGCGGCGGTTAAGCGGCCAACAGGCGAATTGATTATGCAAGTATAATACATCATATTATCTCCATTTAAAAAGTTATTGCACATGATCATTATATCATTCATCAAGGGCATTACCAGCTATTTTCGGACATATCCATATAATTTACTGTAATTTTAGAATCATATATATAAATACAAAAACCATCATCGTTTCGGCAACGTAAGTAGCTATACAAAACATCGTTTTCGTAAGCAACATATGACTACGGGTATTTGATTAAATAAATGTTACTCTCTTTACAGTAAAGGTAAAATAATTTAGATTTGTACACATTAATTTTTGATATAATGAATTATCAAAGTAATAAACGAAAGCGAGACTTATAGCATGTTGGAATTAGTTCAGGTTGGAGAAAAAAGTTATTATATCAACAGCCCTGTCAAAATCGGTATATATAAGGCCGATGATAGAAATGTATACATGGTCGACAGCGGAGGCGATAAAGATACGGCACGAAAAGCAAGAAAAATACTGGATGAAAATGGCTGGATGCTCAAAGCAATTATCAACACGCACTCCAATGCGGACCATATTGGCGGAAATCGTTATTTACAGCAGCAGACAAAGTGCAAAATATTTGCAAATGGTATCGAAACCGCTTTTACAAGATTCCCGATTTTGGAAGCATCATTTCTCTATGGCGGATATCCTTGTAAAGATTTACGGCATAAATTTCTGCTTGCCGATAAAAGCGATGTAACAGATATTACGGAGGATAGCTTTCCTGAAGAGTTAGAAATCATTCCGCTGCCCGGACATTTTTTTGATATGATAGGCATTCGTACACCTGATAATATTGTGTTCCTTGCGGATTGTATCAGCAGCAAAAGCACCTTGGAAAAGTATCAAATTTCATTTATTTATGATGTGGACGCTTACTTAAAAACATTGAATATGATTGAAAAAATAGAGGCAAAGCTCTTTGTGCCATCTCATGCACAAGCGGCAGAGGAAATTAAAGATCTGATATGCCTGAATAGAGATAAGATATATGAAATCGCAGATAAGCTGATTTTATTTTGCAGGCAGCCGTTAAATTTTGAAGTTATTTTACAAAAGGTTTTTGAGGCATATCATCTGACAATGAATTTTGAACAGTATGTGTTAGTGGGAAGTACAATCCGCTCCTATCTTTCATGGTTAAAGGATACAAATAAAATAACGGTACATTTTAATGATAATCAACTTTTATGGCAGTGTATATAAATTAAATATACGTAAGATTTTATATTGAAAATAATAAAATTTGTTTTTTCTATTTTTCATTTACAAAGATTTTATACAAATAGTGTGTCATGTATTAGCAAGCAACATAATTTGGTTAAAATATCTAAAATTTATATTTTTCTAAATATTTTTCTAAATTCTATATAAAATAGTACAGAAAAATATAGATGCTTTTTATTATTTTTATAAAAAGTATTTTAAAAGTTGCGTTTTTTCTGATTCTTCATATTACAAATTTTTTAATTAATTTAAAAATGTCTATTATATAATGACATTAATGTTAAATGTTTAAAAACGTTTATATCAAGGAGGTAAAAAAATGAATTTTAATTTTACGGAAGAACAATTAATGATCAGAGACATGATAAGAGAATTTACGCAAAATGAAGTTACACCTTTAGACGAAGAGTTGGACAAACATGGATTTTCACATGAATTATATGAAAAAATGAAAGAAAACGGGCTCATGGGTATCCATTTTCCTGAAAAATACGGCGGAGCCGAGGGAGATGCCGTTACAAGCGCAATTACAGTTCACGAGCTTGCAAAGGGTAGTGCAAGCATAGCACTGTTTTTAGATGCTCACTGGTTGGCAGCAGATACGATTTTATATCATGGTACAGAAGAGCAAAAAGAAAAATATCTGTACAAAGCTGCAACTGAGAGCATCTTTTCATTTGCACTGACCGAACCGTGTGCAGGATCAGATGCGGCAGGAATAAAAACAACAGCCAAATTGGAGGAGGATGAATGGGTATTAAACGGCAATAAGGCATGGATTACAAATGCCGGTGTTGCCGATGTTTATGTTGTACTGGCGAAAACAGATCCTGATGCTGGGGCAAAGGGAATCTCTGCTTTTATTATCGAAAAAGGCACACCAGGTTTTTCAGTAGGGAAAGAAGAAAATAAAATGGGAATGCGCGGTTCAAATACAGCAGAGTTGATCTTGGATAATGTACGTATTCCCAAAAGTCATCTTTTAGGAAAAATCGGCAGCGGATTTAAAATTGCAATGATTGCACTTGATGGTGCAAGGATAAGCATTGGTGCCATTGCGGCAGGGCTCGCGGAACATGCGATGAAAATAGCAAGAGATTACGCTAATGAACGATATGCATTTGGCAAACCAATAGCAAAATTATATGCAATTCAGGAAAAATTGGCAGATATGGCAATTGGAATAGAAGCAACAGAGTTGATGACATATAGTACTGCAAAGCTTAAAGCAGAAGGGAAAAGACATACAAAAGAAGCTGCGATGGTGAAAGTGCTTGGCTCGGAAATGTGTATGAAGTCGTGCAGCCAGGCTATTCAGGTTTTAGGCGGATATGGATACAGTAGGGAATATCATGTTGAAAGATTCCTACGAGATGCAAAGCTTCTTGAAATAGGAGAAGGAACCAGTGAAATACTGCGAATGGTTATAGGAAACACAGTACTGGCTGAAAAAAATTAATGATAAGAGAGAAACTTTATGAAAATTGTTGTTTGTATAAAGCAGGTTCCGGATACAGTTGATGTTAAAATTGATCCCAAAACAAAAAATCTAGACAGGACAAATATCAAAGGAGTTATCAATCCCTTTGATAATAATGCAATTGAAGAAGCTGTCAGAATTAAAGAAAAGCACGGAGGACATATCATGGTTATCAGTATGGGGCCGCCGCAGACAAGTGAGTCGCTGAAAAAAGCATTGGCATTGGGATGTGATGAAGCAATTCTGCTTTCGAGTCGTGAACTTGGCGGAGCGGATACGCTTGCAACTGGCTATACTTTGGCAAAAGCAATTGAAAAAATCGGGGATGTAGATATTGCGTTTTTTGGCAGCCATGCCGTAGATGCAGATACAGGGCAAACCGGCCCAATTGTCGCCGAATTATTAGGGTTTCCTCAAATCACTTTTGCGAGCAGTGTAGAGATTAAAGACGGATATGTGTATGCATCAAGGCTGTTGGAAAACAGTACGCAAAAAGTAAAAGTAAAATTGCCTGTTGTCATTACGGTCACAAAGGAATTAAACAAGCCCAGATATGCTACTCCGATCAATATTATGAAAGCGGCAAAAAAACAAATTATCGTATGGGATCATAAAGATTTGGGATGTGATGAAGAACGCATTGGCTTAAAAGGATCCCCGACAATCGTGAAAGAAATATTTGAGCTGCAGAGAAAAAAAATAAATACGATCATGCTCACAGGCAAACCCGAAGAAATAGCAAAAGAATTTGTACAGCTTCTTTGCCGAAAAGAAAAGCGCCTGTAGGAGGAGTTGATATGAATATAAATGAATATAAAGGCATATGGGTTTACGCAGAGCAAACTGATGGAGCCCTATCAAGTGTGCCGCTGGAATTGCTCAGTAAAGCTAAAGAATTGAAAGAAACAACAAAAGAAGATATTACTGCTATCCTTCTTGGAAGCGATATAGCTTCTCTTGCGAAAAAATTGTTAAACCATGGTGCTGATAATGTTATTATTGTAGATTCGCCAAATCTTAAAGAATATAAAACGCTTTCTTATGCAGATGCGCTTTTTAAGCTGGTTCAAAAATATAAGCCTTCTATCTTTTTAATCGGGGCAACATCACTGGGAAAAGATTTGGCACCGAGAGTTATGGCGAAACTACAGACAGGGCTTACAGCTGATTGCCTGGATCTTTCAATTGATGAAGATGGGAACTTGGTTCAAACAAAACCTTCATATGGCGGCAATATTATGTGTAAGATATTAATGCCTTCGCATAGACCTCAAATGACCACACTTCGCCCGAGAGTTTTTAGCCCGCTGGAAGAGAAAGAAAATTCAAACGGAAAAATAATTACGGAAGAAGTGGATGTGGCACTTCAGTCTGACTATGAAATACTCGAAACAATCAAAAAAGAAACCGGCGGGCTTACAGTTGAAGAAGCCGAAATCATTGTCACAGCCGGAAGAGGCATTCAATGCAAAGAAAATATTGCTCTTGTGCAACGGCTGGCAGACTTAATCGGCGGTAAACTCGGCGCGACAAGACCACTTATAGATAATGAGTGGATTGAACCGTACGATCAAATAGGGCAAAGCGGAAAGACAGTTAAACCAAAATTAATCATTAATGTGGGGGTGTCTGGCTCGGTGCAGTATGTGGTAGGCATGCAAAACAGTGATTATATTGTTTCAATCAATAAAAATGAAGATGCTGACATATTTAAAATTTCACAATGCGGCCTTGTCGGAGATTTTGCTGAAATTGTACCTGCGATTATCGAGGAGTTAAAAAAATATAAAAAAGAACAAGGAGAATTATAAAATGGAAAGAAAAAAATTAATTCCTGATTTTGGACCGTTAAAAAAAGTACGTGTATTATGCAGTGGCAGTATTGTTGCAATGCCGCATGCAGCGAATTTAATGGCTGATTTCGGAGCAGAAGTGATCAATATAGAACGACCGGGTTCCGGGGATACGTATAGAGGGCTTGCTCCTTTTGCAAAAAACGGAGATAAAAGAGTAAGTACCAGTTGGGCTCAGGATGCCAGAAACAGAATGAGTCTGACGATGAATTTAAATTTGAATATACCGGAGATAAAAGAAATATTTATGGCGTTAATTAAAGACAGCGATATTTATATGGAAAATTTAGTCTGGCTTGAAAAGTATGGCATTAAAGATGAAGATCTTCTGGCGACCAATCCAAAATTGGTTATCGTTCATATCAGTGGATATGGAAGACCACAGTTTGGCGGAGACCCTAAAATCTGCAACAGAGCTTCTTATGATATGATTGGCCAGGCTTACAGCAGCTATATGCATCTAAACGGGGATTTTGAGCCTGCTCCGCCAATGCTCACAAAACCGTGGACAAACGATTATATTTCGGCGTTAACCGCAGTTTTCGGGGCGTTGTCGGCATATATTTGCGCGCAGCAGACGGGAAAAGGCCAAGTAGTTGATGTGGCTCAATTTGAAGCAATGGGCAGAATACTTTCAGACACAATCGTAAGTTACACCGAAGCAGGAATATTAAAATCCCGCTCCGGAACGAATGCCACAGCATTTCAACCGTATGGACTGTTCAAATCAAAAGACGACAGATGGGTGGCTATCGGTGCATTCGGTCCGGGTGTTTATACCAGATTTATTAAGGCGATTAGTCTTGATCCCGAATATTATACATTTAAAGAATGTGCATCTTCACCACAGGCAGTAAGTTCCCCAAAAGGACAAGAATTGGCTGAAAAATCAAAACAATGGTGTCTTGAAAGAGATGCCTGCGAAATAGAAGAGATAATCAATAATGCAAAAGTGGGGTGCTCGACAGTGATGACTGCTGCGGATGCGGTAAAGGATCCTCATTGGCTGGACAGGGAAGATATTATTGAATACAAGGATGAAACTCTGGGAAAAACAATCAAAGCATTCGGATTCACACCTAAATTCAGCGATACTCCAGGAAAAGTATGGAGAGGCGCACCTGCTGTTGGGCAAGATAATGAGGCGATTTTAAAAAACTTGCTTGGCTATGATGATACAAAAATTGCGCAACTCAGAGACAAACAGCTAATCTAATAATCATCAATTAAATAGCAACAAAAAGGCCGGTTTTTTTCCTGCCTTTTTTAATTGTTAAATAATAGTCGATATTTTAAAGCTTTTCATTGTTTACAATTTATAAAAAAGCCGATATACTGTTACTTACATTAAAAATAGCATTATAGTATACCAAAATAAAGGAGATGAAGTACTTGATTGAGACGAGTAAAGCAGTAAATATAAACCGTAATAAAATTTTAATTATGGGGATGCTTGTACAGCTTACGTCAGGGATTCTTTATGCGTGGAGCATAATACAACCATTTGTTATGGAACACTATTCCCTGGATACATCTGCTGCGAGCATTCCGTTTTCTGTAAACCTGGCTGTGTTTGTTGTCGGCAGTATATTGGGCGGGAAATTACAGAGTAGATTTTTAATTCAGAAATCATTATTTATTGGAGTTATTATAAATACACTGGGTTTATCGTTATCGGGATTGGTACCAGTCGGTGCGTTTGGATTAATAAGTATCACATTCGGAGTAATGAGCGGGATAGGCGGAGGAATTGTGTACAACACACTTATTGCTGCAATGCAGAAATATTTTCCGGATAAAAAAGGAATGGCCAGCGGCTCTATCTTATGCATGATAGGCGTATCGGGCTTTATTATATCACCGCTTATAAATTTTCTTTTAAATCATTATAATTTGACAGTGATGTTTTTAGTAATAGGGCTGATAACGCTCTTGGTAGGCTTAGTAGGGGGGAGATTTGTCCAAAACATTCCTGAAGGCTATATGGCTGATTATAAGCCTGCAGATATAAAAGTAGCCTCTACAAGCAAAAATTATGAAACAAGAGAAATGTTAAAAACACGAAATTATTATTTGATTTCGATATCAATGTTCTTAGCAGTACCGGGATTTATGCTGATCAATCCTCAGTTCGTACTTATGAGTCCGGAGCGTTTGATAACCAGTGCACAGGCTCTGACGGCAGTAATGTTTGCCGCTGTGTTGCAAGCCGCAGGCAGACTTCTTGTTCCTTCTGTCTCGGATAAAGTCGGAAGAAAAGCAACCCTGCTTGTTGTATTTATTTGCAGCACGGCTACAATTCTGGGACTTGTTTTTGTAAAAGGACTTTTATATCCTATCCTTTTTGTTACATTGGCTTTTTTCTATGGCGGATTTTTGGGAACCTATCCGGCACTTTCTACAGATTATTTTGGAACAAAAAATGCAGGTATCAATTATGGTTTTGTTATGATAGGTTTTGGTTTGGCTTCGGTTGTTTGCCCGATTCTTGTTAGGGCCGTGAAAGGCACATCAATGGGTACAGCGATGTCTTTTGCTATAGCGGGAGTTGCAACCGTGGTAGGAATGATTTTATTAATAAGATTAAAAAAACCGGAATAAAAAATATAAGACTAAAAAAATAAGCACTTAAAGTGTTTATTTTTTTATACGATAAATTTCATATCTATATGAAATAATTAGTGCAAAAACACAGATATTTTAATATAATAAATTCAAGACTTTTTATTTGGTGGTAAGATGGAAAAAATAAGCGAATTTATGAACATGGAAGTTTATATGCATTTTAATAAATATATGTCACCGTTTATTATCTTACATTACGGGAATATGCGGGCGCTTATTACGATTGAAACTATTGAATTGGTGTCTGGAAATGTGCCCAACAGACAAGTAAAAATAGCAATGGGCTGGATTGCTCTTCATCAACATGAGCTCATGGAAGCATGGGATATGATGATAGCAGGGCTCGAACTTGTACAGATTGCTCCGCTGAAAGGCTGAAGTATGAAATTTATCGATTTGCATTGTGATTGTATAAATAAATTATATTATTCTAATGATAATGAAAATATCTTAAAAAACGGTTTTCATGTAGATATAGAAAAACTTAAAAAAGGTGAATGTTTTGTTCAAACATTTGCTATTTTTTTGGATGAAGATTATGTAAAGACGCAAAATCAAAACTTATTTGACGAATTTAAAAAAATGCTTATATGCTACCACAAACAAGTAAATATGGCAAAAGAATATATAGCACATATCGACCAAAAAGAAAAAAAACAAAATAAAGATATGTATGCCTTGCTTAGCTGTGAAGGATGTGCCTTTGTAGAGAATGATTTAACGAGGCTGGAATATATCAATGATGAAGGAATCAAAATGGCGTCACTGACATGGAATTATGAAAATTGTCTGGCTTATCCGAATTCACAAAGCAGTACTATAATGCAAAATGGCCTAAAAAAATTTGGATTTAAAACAGTGGAATTTTTCAATGAAAAAAAAATAATCATTGATGTATCGCATTTATCCGACGGAGGCATAAAAGATATCCTTGCCATGAGCAAAATGCCTGTGATTGCATCCCATTCCAATGCAAGAGCAATTGCATATCACCCAAGGAATTTAACAGATGAATTTATTAAAAAAATAGCTGACAGCGGAGGCGTTATCGGCATAAATTTTTATCCTCCTTTTTTAACAACAAACGATGATGCAAAAATTGATGATATTATCCATCATATAAAATATATTATAAATAAAGGCGGTGAAGATGTTGTGTCTCTGGGAAGCGATTTTGACGGTATTGAAATAACACCTAAGATTGATGACAGCTCACAGATGCAACTGCTTTATCATAATTTAAAAAAAGAAAGTTTTGTTGAACCTTTAATAGAAAAAATTTTTTATAAAAATGCTTTGCGTTTACTTAGTGAATATAAAATTTTTTAAAAAATAAAAATTTTCCTATTATATTATGGTTGTTTTTTAGAAAAAATACAATTATAAATTATTTGAAATCATCAAAGGAGTCGCCAATGGAAAACAATTATTTTTTAAAAAATAGAATCGGGAATCTGCCTGCAAATATCAATATCGTAATACCGGTAGCAAAAAAAGATGCAGCTAAAATTGTTGCTTTGGTCAAAGAATCAGGTAGAATTACCGGTTATAAATTATCGACAGGGCAGGTAATCTCAAAGCAACAAGGAGTGAGCATGGCAAAATCCGGAGATATAGCCGGTGTTGCTGTAGCAGAGAGAAAATCAAATGAATACTTGCGCACACTGCCTGATGGAGAAGAAAGCAACAATTTAGGTAATTTACCATCAATTTCATTGCAATAATAAATAGGGCGGCTTTAGCCGCCTATTTAATTTAATAATATTCTATTTTTATGTCGCTTGCTCCTGAAGAAATGTCAAAATAAAATACAGTTTGTGCAGTATCAATATTACTTGACTGATATGTTTTTTCTCCAATACCGCTAAGCTGCGTTCCGTCAACTTCTATACTGGTTGCGGCTGAAGATGATGTGACTTGGCAAGCGCTATTTTGCGGTATTCTAAGTTCAATATCACTGGCGCCTGAGTTAACTGTAATCATAGTTTTTTTTGCTAAAGATGAGAAGGTTCCTTCTACATCACTGACACCGCTTTCAATATTCACTGAGGCAACGTTGAGATCTTCTAAATCTAAATATATTTCGCTGGTCCCGGATGTAATGGATAAATCCCATACATTATTTTTGTTTAAAGAAATGATAAAATCTTCGATCGTGATATTTTTGGTATTTAAATCAACAATCTGTTTATTGGATGAGTTCTCTACGTCAACCGTTGGGACAAAGTTTGCCTGAAGATCCAATAAATAGTTTGTATCAGTTGACTTAACAGTAACATTTTCTGCTATGCCGAGTGTTAAATTGAGTTCGGATGAAGTGATATTATCCACTTTTTCCACATGTCTATACTGTATATTTTCAGTTGTATAATGATGATAAGTATGATTGTTTATAAACGGGAAATAAATTGTGCCTGCAAGTGAGTAAGCGCCTAAAATAATAATCACTATATATAGAAGTGATACAATAAGTGTAACAATTCTATTTCTGAAAATAAGACAAATCCCGAGCGCAATCAGTATCAATGGCCACATTCTGCCTATTGATTCAAAGATTAAGTATAATGAAATATGAATAACATCAAATTCATTTAAAATCCATACAACGCCTATAATAACAAACAAAAGACCAAAAAACAGGCTGGCATTCATGGAACGGTTTTTGTTACGCATGATTATTTTCCTCCTTTAACAATAATCAGTACTCCTGCTGCAACAATACAAAGGGCGATTACAACGCCAAAATCAAAAGAAGGGAAAAAGATATTGACCATAAAAATAATTCCGATTATAACTAATATGGCACCGATAATGGTTGCCGGATTTAAAATTGTTGATTTTTTTTGATCCTGATTATTTAAATTTGTGCCAAACTCATTTTTAATCTCGGAATTAGAATCATCCGTGGCAGTGTTTTCATTACTGCTTTGTGCTGTGTTTTCTGCAGAAGATGTATTCTGGGTTTGGTAATTGGTGTGATTTCTGCCCACTTCATAATCCATAGGCATAATGATAGCAGCTATAATATAAAGCAATAATCCAAAACCACCTGCAAAAATAGTTAGAACAAATGCAACACGAATGATTGCTGAATCTATATTTAAGTATTCTGCGATTCCTCCACAGACTCCGGAAATTTTCCTGTCTGTACTTGAACGAGCGAGTGTTTTTTTCATTTATATCCTCCATTTATTTTATTTATAATACTATTATAAATAATAAATGGATTATTAAAAGCAAAATCTTAAAAATTTAAGAGAAAAATAAGGGCTGCAAAGTGCATGAATAGCATGTTATAATAATAGAAATTTAATAATGACAATACTAGAGGTAAATATGACTAAATTATTTGGAACAGATGGTGTTCGCGGAATAGCAAACGAATTTTTAACATGCAGTCTGGCGATGGATATTGGTCGTGCGGCTTGTGAAGTATTAAAAGAAAACAATAGAAATTTAATATTTGTAATAGGTAAAGATACCAGAATTTCCGGAGATATGATTGAAAATGCTTTATGTGCGGGCATTATGGCGCAAGGCGGAGATGTTGTAAAAGTCGGCGTGATCCCAACGCCTGCGGTAGCAGTACTCACAAAGCATTATAATGCTTGTGCAGGGATTGTAATTTCCGCATCGCATAATCCGTATGAACATAATGGCATAAAATTTTTTAATCATCAAGGTTTAAAGCTGCCTGATGAGGTGGAACAGAATATAGAAAATTTATTATTCGGCAATCATAAATATAATGCAGGCAAAATTGGTATTTCTCAAAACAGCCTTGAAGCTATGGATATCTATACTGATTTTATTTTGTCTTGCGCGGGTGATGATTTGAGTGGGTTGAAACTCATCATAGATTGTGCAAACGGCGCCACATGTGAAGCGGCAAAGAAAATATTTTCTTCTTTGAAAGCAGAGACAATTTTTATCGGAGATGATCCAAACGGAATCAATATTAATCATCATTGTGGTTCTACCTCTCTTAATGCGCTTATTGAAGCAGTTTTGGAGCATAAAGCGGATGGCGGTATTGCTTTTGACGGCGACGGAGACAGAATTTTAATTGTGGATGAAGCAGGGGAAGTCTTGGATGGTGATAAAATCATGTATACCTTGGCAAAAGATATGAAAAAAGCGGAAGCACTTAAAAATAATGCTGTTGTGGCAACAGTGATGAGTAATCTGGGATTTTTTAAAGCGCTAAACGAAGCAAATATTCAGGCTGTCAGAACAAAGGTAGGTGACAGATACGTCATTGAGGCTATGAAAGAGCATGACTATGTTTTGGGCGGAGAGCAAAGCGGGCATATCATCATTAGTGATTACAATTCAACGGGAGACGGCCTCCTTACGGCGATGCGGTTTTTGAGTGCCGTGAAGAGAAGCGGTAAGACTATACGCCGGTGTAATCTGGCTTACAGCAATTATCCTCAGGTCTTAATCAATGTAGATGTAAGCAATGAAAAAAAGAAACTTTTAGATACGGATGATATCATTAAAGATAAGCTGCGGGAAATAGAAGAAAAGCTGCAGGAAAACGGCAGGGTTCTGCTTCGTCCGAGCGGCACGGAAGCGCTTATTCGGGTGATGATAGAAGGCAAAGACAATGAGCAAATCAATGCCTATGCCAATGAAATAGCTGATGTGGTCAAAGAAAGATTGGGGTAATATTTTTATATGTAAATATAAAGGGCGGAACACACCGCTCTTTTTTGATGCCATGGTGAGCATACCAAACAAACGTTATTTGAGTGAGCCGATAGCGCTGTATCAAACAGAAGAGAAGAAAGAAAAAAAATTAAAAAATGAGGCGGAGTTATTTGGAGCATACGCTATTAAGTTTAACCAAGAGTATGAAAAGAAGCAGAGCTAGTGATAATGTATAATAAAAAAAGCAGGATCAGCCTGCGTATATATAAATATATATTTATAATTCAATTATACTTTGCTGTTTTGGGATTTTACTATAATAATATCATTTCGGCAACATGAAAAAAGCGGCATATGCCGCTTTTTATCAATATGCTTTTTTTTCTATTTCATCTTTCAATTTATCTAAAAATTCCTGCACGCCATATGTGGTGTTATCACCTTTTCTGTTGCGCACGGCAATTGTGTCGCTGTTTTGCTCTTTTTGCCCCACAACAAGCATATACGGTATTTTCTGCATTTGCGCCTCTCTTATTTTATAGCCCATTTTTTCGTTTCTATCGTCGTATTCGGTTCGTATGCCACAGTCTTTATATTTTTGCAGCAGCTCTTTGCAGTAACCGTCAAATTCGCTTGCGACAGGGATAATCACGCATTGAACGGGTGCAAGCCAAAGCGGAAAAGCCCCCGCAAAATGTTCTGTCAGAATAGCGATAAAGCGTTCAACAGAGCCATAGGTTACCGTGTGTATCACAGTCGGACGGTGTTTTTCTCCGTCTGCACCCACGTAATACAAGTCAAAGCGTTCGGGCATTTGAAAGTCTAATTGTATCGTGCCGCACTGCCATGTTCTGCCGATACTGTCTTTTAAATGAAAATCTATTTTCGGGCCGTAGAAAGCTCCGTCGCCTTCGTTGATGACATAGTTTTTGCCTTTTTTGTCAAGCGCAGTCTTTAGTGCGTTAGTGGCTATATCCCAGTCTTTTAGTTCGCCTATGAATTTATCGGGCCTTGTGGATAATTCAAGGTGATAGGAAAATCCGAACAGTGAATAGAAATAGTCGATTTTGTCTATGACGCCGATAATCTCGTCTGTGACCTGCTCTGATGTCATGAATATATGAGCATCATCCTGCGTGAAATTGCGCACGCGCATAAGTCCGTGCAGTGCGCCTGAGAGCTCGTGACGATGAACGATGCCGAGCTCGCCCATGCGAAGCGGCAGGTCGCGGTATGACCACATTTTTCTTTTATACAGCAGCATGGAGCCGGGGCAGTTCATGGGCTTTAAGGCGTATGTTCTTCCGTCTATCTCGGAAAAATACATATTGTCTTTATAATTTTGCCAGTGCCCTGATTGTTTCCACAATTCACAGTCGAGCATAATGGGAGTCCTAACTTCGCTGTAGCCGCGTCTTGTGTGTTCGCATCTCCAAAAATATTCAAGTTCATTGCGCAAAATCATCCCGTTTGGATGAAAAAACGGAAAACCGGGGCCTTCTTCCATGATGGAATACAAATCCAATTCTTTGCCGAGTTTTCTATGATCGCGTTTTTTGGCTTCTTCAAGCAAAGTCAAATATTCATCGAGCATACTTTGTTTCGGAAAAGAGATGCCGTAGATTCTTTGAAGCATTTTGTTATTCTCATCACCGCGCCAATAGGCACCGGCAATGGAAGTGAGTTTGATGGCTTTGATTTTGGATAAGTCAAATAAATGAGGACCTGCACACAGATCGGTGAATTCGCCTTGTTCATACAGGCTTATTTTTTCGCCGTCATCGATTGCGTGCGCCAGCTCAATTTTATATTCCTCTCCTTGAGCTTCAAAGAAGTCAATTGCCTCCTTTTTGGATAATTCAATTCTATGAGGATGAAAATTCTCTTTAATAATTTTTTTCATTTCATCTTCAATCTTGCTTAAATCTTCAGGCACAAATGCTTTCGGACTGTCAAAATCATAGTAAAATCCATTCTCGATTGCCGGGCCGATCGCCAGATGCACATCGGGAAACAGCCTCTTTACGGCCTGTGCCAAAACATGAGAAGAAGTATGCCAAAAAGCATTTTTGCCTTCTTTGTCTTCAAACGTAAAAATGTTTAATGCACAGTCTGTTGTAATCGGCGTAGAAAGATCAACTGCTTTACCGTCTATTTGACCAATCAGTACATTTTTGGCAAGAGAGCCGCTAATTTTTTTTGCTACATCAAAGATTGAACTGTTTTCATTAACTGTAATGATGGAGTTATCTTTTAATTTAACATTTATCATTATTTCATCTCCTTTAATCCTAATAAGTGGTTTATATACAAAAAGTCCTTTAAATATAAATAAGTATATTTAAAGGACGAATATTTCCGCGGTTCCACCTTTATTGGCATACATGCTGCCCGCTTTATGATTATAATGGAATCACCATTCATGTTTAATCAACTTGTTTTCACATAAACCTTAAAAGCGGTTTTCATAAAATATTGGTCCGTGGACACTTTCAGCTATATTGTGCCGCCTTCTCTGTCGGTGATATTTTATTACTCTTCTTTTTCATCGGCAATATATATTTGATTATAAAGATATATTACACAATAATTAAATTATGTCAATAATAATTTTTAATTTATATTTATTATAACCATTTTTTATATATCATTGCATGCAGCTGCAAGTTCATTGATACCATTTTGCATAGCTTGTACGATTTGTTTTAAATCAGAAGAGCTTGGAGAAGCACCGCTTAACATAAAGCTTTTACCCAAAACCATTTTTCGTTTTGATTTACTGATATATACGGGAACAAAGCAAACATGCTTCTTTGTTTTTTCGTAATATAACTTTTCTATTCGGCTAAAACCGCTGTAGAATCTTCCGCAAGTCGCCTTACTGCTCGTATAATCAATATCAGGGAAAATTAAAACGCGTTGGTTACAAAGAAGTGCAGTCACGCTGTCTTCTATCGTTTGAAAAATCTGTTTTCTATTATTATGACTGTCTAGTCTATGTACACTGATGGCATTCATTGATTTTAAAAGAGGCGGAACAAAGCAAGACAGTATTCCGGCAAATACTTTGGAAAAAACGGGATGCATTTGAAATCTTTCCATAAATGTATACTCCGAAAAATGTTTGTAACATTCTTTTCTGTCCAAGAAAGCACTGAATGCCCAGATTCTAACATCAACAGGGCAAAAAGTCATAAAATTGACCGGACCAAACATATTTTGATGATGACCGATATAGACACAAGGAGCCGTAAACTCTTTTTGTATCGGTGTTATTATCCTCTTCGTAAAAATAATTTTTATTTTTCGTAAAATTTTAAAGAAAGGTCCGTAATTACTCATAGCAGCCTCAAACCATTATATGGTAATATCCTTATTTTTAAATACAAGTCGCAATTGTATCTGATAACTGATTAATGCAAGGAATAAATCTATAATATATTTAAGGAATACGGTATTGATATGAATAATAGCTGAAAATTTTAAAACCAAAAAATACGATGTTAAAAGTTGAATGCACCAAAGCATATAATATTTGATTACAGTATTTCGATGAGGCATTTTTGAAAAAAATACAATTTTATGATTAATATAATAGTTTACAAGTGATGAAGTGATTCTTGCGATAACAGTGCATAAAAATACTTTTTGCGCATAGGATACATCAGCAAATACCCAAAAAAAGCAAATAGCGAATATAGCTATATCAGTAATTGCTGAGGCAAAAGAAGAAACCGCGTAACGCAAAAAAGTACTGATTATGCGGATGAAAATTTTAGCAGTATCATAAAAAGTTCTGTAGTGGGACCCTTTATTATTATCTATATAAATTGTTTTTATAGGGATTTTAATTATTTTTATATTTTTTAGCTGCAGATAAGAAAGCACAGTCATTTCATAATCGTATCTTTCCCCTTTTATTGATAGCATGAGTGGTATTAAATCAGCAGAAAATCCTCGCAGACCACTTTGAGTATCGGGGATTTTACAACCATATAATAGTGAAAATAAGATAGCGCTTGATGCATTGCCTATCCTAGAACGAATAGGGACACTTTTATTATATAAATTTCTTTGCCCTAAAATAGCTTGGTTTTTACTATTTTTTTCCAATAATTGTGATATTTTTAATATATCTTCAATATCATGCTGTCCATCGGCGTCGGCGGTAATGACACCAGTGCATTCCGAGCAATGTTTTTGAAAATAAGAATAACCTGTTTTTAAAGCAGCACCTTTTCCTTTATTTTCTTTATGCGTTAGGACAATACAGCCGGGAATTTGCTGTAAAGCATCAAAAATATTATCATAGCTATTATTGCTACCATCATTAACAATCACAGGTTTTAACCCTTTATCTAGAATATTGCGAACGTAGCTAATCAATTCAGTACTTGGATTTAATGACGGAATAATAACACAGACCATCTTGTTCCTCCCAGTTGCTATTTTATTATGTGCTAAAAATTATATCACACTTTGGATTAATTAAAATGACGAATTACTTAAATATTTACGATAAAAATATTAAAAAATGTCTTTAAAATAGTAATATTAACCTGAAAACGTATTTATTATTATTTTTTTTTGACAATTAGAAATATAAAATGTATAATTTTTATTACTATGAAATAGGCAAGCCATTTGACCGCGCATGTAAAATGTGAGGAAAGTCCGAGCTCCGCAGGGCAAAATGCCGGATAACGTCCGGTGAAGGCAACTTTAAGGAAAGTGCAACAGAAAGTAAACCGCCGCAAAAAGCGGTAAGGATGAAAGCGTGAGGTAAGAGCTCACGTAATGTATTGGTAACAATGCATTATGTAAACCCCATTTGGAGCAAGACCAAGAAGAACCGTATGAGCAGTTGCCCGCTGTGGTTCGTGGTAGGTCGCATAAGCATATTGGCGACAATATGCTCAGATAGATGGTCATTAATACAGAACTCGGCTTATTCGCTTGCATATTTTGATTGATGAAATTTACAGTTTAATCAAATTACCTTTATTTAATACTTAAATTTATTAACACAAAATTCTACTTATAATTATTCGCGTTAATCTCTATAACTTAACATCCGTTATATAAAACATGCTTATGAGCTGTTTTATTATAAATAACACCTGCTGTTATTCATAAGTTAAAAAAATAAACAAGCAGATATGTTTATTGTAGGAGGAAATCATTATGTCAAAAATGAAAACAATGGATGGAAACACAGCTGCCGCACATTCAGCATATGCATTTACAGAAGTAGCTGCAATCTTTCCGATTACACCATCTTCACCAATGGCAGAATTTATTGACGAATGGTCTGCCTATGGCAGAAAAAACATTTTCGGCCAAGAAGTGAAAGTAGTCGAAATGCAGAGTGAAGGGGGTGCTGCGGGGGCAGTCCATGGTTCGCTTACCGGAGGCGCGCTGACCAGTACATTTACAGCCTCACAAGGATTACTGCTAATGGTGCCCAACATGTATAAAATTGCCGGCGAATTTTTACCCGGGGTTTTTCATGTAACTGCAAGAGCGATAGCTTCGCATGCGCTGAGTATATTTGGAGATCATTCAGATGTAATGGCGGCGAGACAAACTGGTTTTGCATTCTTGGCTTCAAACAGTGTTCAAGAAAGTATGGATATGGCGGCGATAGCACATTTGGCAGCAATATCTACATCCATACCGTTCGTTCATTTCTTTGACGGATTTCGAACAAGTCATGAAGTGCAAAAAATCGACGTGCTGGATTATAATGATTTGGCTGGCTTAGTAGATATGGATGCGGTAAAAAAATTTAAAGATCGCAGTCTGAATCCGGAGCATCCATATACAAAAGGAACGGCGCAAAATCCTGATATCTTTTTCCAATGCAGAGAAGCGAGCAACACGCAGTATGTCGATATTGCAGATACAGTGGAATATTATATGAATGAATTGGCCAAGATTACCGGAAGAAAATACAGACCGTTTGAATATTATGGAGCGGCTGATGCAACAGAGATTATCGTAGCAATGGGATCTGTTGTAGAAACAATAGAAGAAGTAGTAGATTATTTAAATGAAACGGGCAAAAAAGTGGGAGTCATAAAAGTAAGATTATATAGACCGTTTTCAGTGAAACATTTACTTGAAGTATTACCGAAAACAGTAAAAAAGATTGCTGTTCTTGACAGAACCAAAGAGCCGGGGGCACCGGGTGAACCGCTTTATTTAGATATAAAATCAGTTTTCTTCAATAAGGAAAACGCACCCGTCATTGTTGGTGGAAGGTATGGTCTGGGCTCAAAAGATACCACACCATCTCAAATATTTGCCGTATATGAAAACCTGCAGGCAAAAAATTCCAAAGACGATTTTACGATTGGCATCGTAGATGATGTTACAAATAAATCATTGTCAATGAATCAAATCATTATGACAGAAAATAAAGGCACTGTAAGATGTAAATTTTGGGGGCTTGGAAGTGATGGAACTGTAGGTGCAAACAAGAGCGCTATAAAAATTATCGGTGATAATACAGATATGTATGCACAAGGATATTTTGAATATGACAGTAAAAAAAGCGGCGGCGTTACAATATCTCATTTAAGATTCGGGAAAACACCGATACGCTCAACTTATTTAATCAGTGAGGCAGATTTCATTTCTTGTTCTCTGCAGTCTTATGTATATCAATTTGATTTGCTTAACGGCTTAAAAAAAGGCGGCACATTCCTGCTGAACACAACTTGGACATTAGATGAAATTGATGATAAACTGCCTGCTGATATGAAAAAATATATTGCAGAAAATGATATTAATTTTTACATCATAGATGCAACAGCCTTAGCGCAAGATATTGGTTTGGGCGGTAGAACAAATATGATTATGCAAACAGCTTTCTTTAAATTATCACAAGTAATTGATTTTGATGATGCCGTTAAATATCTGAAGGACGCTGTTATCAAAAGCTATGGTAAAAAAGGCGATAAAATTGTAAAAATGAATATGGATGCCATTGAGAGAAGTATTACATCTCTAAAAAAAGTTGAAGTTAAAGATAATTGGATAAATGCAGTTGGAGAAAAAGAAGCGCAAACTAAAGACGAACCTGAATTTATTCAAAATATTCTTCGACCAATCAGCGCTAAAAAAGGTGATGACATTCCTGTATCCGTATTTAAAGATATTGCAGACGGAGCATTCCCGGCAGGAACCAGTGCTTATGAAAAAAGAGGTATCGCCGCTTTCGTTCCTACATGGATTAAAGAAAATTGTATACAGTGCGGAAGATGTTCGTTTGTGTGTCCGCATGCATCGATTCGTACATTTTTGCTGACTGAAGATGAAGCAAAGGCAGCTCCAAATGGCTTTGATACGGTAAAAGCAAAAGGAAAAGAAGTAGAAGGATACAGTTATCGTGTGCAGGTATCCCCACTTGACTGCACAGGCTGCGGAAGCTGTGCACAGGTATGTCCGGCAAAAGAAAAAGCACTTGTGATGGAACCTATCGCTAGCCAGATGAAAGAAGCGGATAATTTTGAATACGCATTAACCTTAAAAGATAAAAGCAAAGGTATGAATAGATCAAACATTAAAACAAGTCAATTTGTAAAACCGCTTTTAGAATTTTCAGGTGCATGCGCAGGCTGCGGAGAAACACCGTATGCTAAATATATCACACAATATTGCGGTGAGAGAATGATTATTGCAAACGCTACCGGCTGTTCTTCCATTTGGGGGGCAAGCGCACCGAGCATGCCTTATACCGTTAACGAAGAAGGAAGGGGACCTGCTTGGGCAAATTCTTTGTTTGAAGATAATGCGGAGTATGGCTATGGTATGGCGGTTGCAGTAAAACAAATCAGAGAATTAATAAAAATAAATATGGAATATATTGCGGAAAATTCCAAAGATCAGCAGGTTGTACAGGCTGCAAATAAATGGCTCTCCAATATGAATGACCCTGAGATGAGCAGACAAGCCGGTTTAGAATTTTTGGAGTTGGAAGCAAAAGCATCTGATTGCAAGCAGCAATTTAAAGTAATAAAAGAAAATAAAGATTATCTTGGCAAAAAAAGCGTTTGGATATTCGGCGGAGATGGCTGGGCATATGATATTGGTTATGGAGGGCTCGACCATGTGCTTGCAAGTGGAGAGAATGTCAATGTGCTCGTATTTGATACAGAAGTATATTCAAATACAGGCGGACAAGCTTCAAAAGCAACACCAACTGCATCAGTTGCTAAATTTGCAGCAAGCGGTAAAAAAACAAAGAAAAAAGATTTGGGCATGATGGCAATCTCATATAATTATATTTATGTAGCACAAGTAGCACTTGGCGCAGATATGAACCAATTTATTAAAGCAGTCAAAGAAGCGGAAAGTTATGATGGCCCTTCGCTCATTATTGCCTATGCGCCTTGTATTAATCATGGTATTAAAGCAGGTATGGGTAAGAGCATAGAGCAGGAGAAAAAGGCGGTTGAGAGTGGATACTGGCATTTATATCGTTACAATCCTGTTTTGGCAGAAGAAGGCAAGAATCCGTTTAGTCTTGACAGCAAAGAGCCAAAAGATGATTTTATTGAATTCTTAAAAAGTGAAACAAGATACACTACGTTAGAGCAACAGTTCCCGAAAGAAGCAAAAGAAATGTTTGCAAAGGCTGAGACAGAATCTAAACAGCGGTATGAATCTTATAAAAAATTATCAGAGTAATAGGTGACTTATTAAAACGGCATAAAGAAAATCTTTATGCCGTTTTAATTTTTTTGCTATTTTCATTTAAATTGCTTTATAATGACAAAAGATTCTATTAAACAGCAGGAAAATTATATGAATACAAATGATCAAAACCAGCTATGGACTAAAAATTTCATATTCATGTGTGTAATTAATTTGGTAATGTTTATCGGATTTCATATGCTTGTTTCAACATTTCCATTTTATATAGAGTATCTGGGCGGAGATGAAGCAATCGCAGGACTTGCAGGCGGATTGTTTTCAGTATCTTCGCTGTTCATGCGGCCTTTTGTAGGATGGATGTTAGATAATAAAAGCAGAAAATTATTATTGCTCCTTGGACTGGCAGGGTTAATTCTTTTGCCGTTCGCATATACATTTATTCCAATTATTCTTGTTGTTTTGATGCTTAGGTTACTACACGGCGTATTTTGGGCATCATCAACCACATCGCTTAATACAAATGTCAGCGATATCTTACCGAAAACAAGATTTGGTGAGGGAATGGGTATATTTGGTCTTACGACAACGATTTCTCTGTCAATCGCTCCGCTCATAGGATTAAGCATTATGGAGCATATCGGATTTTCAGCATTGTTCTTTGCTTCATCGATTATGATGACAGTTGCGCTTGGTATTTCATTTTTCATACGAATAAAAAGCATCAAGCCAGGTAAAAAAAGTATGTCTTTAAAAATGATTGCTAAAAATATGATCAACAAAAGTGCATTGCCGGCATCGGTTGTTTTGTTTTTATTTCTTATTCCCTATGGAGCCGTGAATACCTTTATAGCTTTATATGCAGATGAAATGCAAATTGGATCAGGCGGATTATTTTTTACAGCAATGGCATTGAGCACAGGTATTATTAGAATACTCAGCGGAAAATTATCCGATAAAAAGGGTGAAGGCCCTATTGTATATTTTGCAATTCTGGTACTGAGTATATCCGTATTAATTATCGCTTTTGTAAAATCATCAGGTATGTTTATCTTCGCTGCATTATTATTTGGTTTTGGATTTGGAGCCATGGTTCCTGCAATGCAGGCGATGGCAATGCGTATTTGTCCGCCGGAGCGGCGTGGATCTGCTTCCAGTACTTATCTTTGTGCATTTGATTTAGGAACGGGTTTGGGAGGCGTAATCAGTGGTTTTTTAGTAAGATGGTTTGGCTTTTCCAATATGTTTAAAATAATTATTATATCTTTAATTTTATCTCTTTTTACCTATGTCTTCTGGGCTAGAAAAAGCCCATCTGCTTTTAGAAATTGTCAGATACTCTAATATTTTTTTATTTTTATCAACTTTTTTAATAATTATATTTTTCTTTCAAATAATAATAAGAATATTTATTAAATAATTTTATAAAGGTAAGAAAATGCAATTGCAGAGAAAACGCTTAAAAATATTTACAGGTATCCTTGTGATTATTTTTATTTTGCTTATGCTTGCTCTAACATATCGTATGGCATTTGTATCTGATGATTTAATCTTGTCGATGGCAAATCAGCAACTGGGAATCATTCGGACGATTTATCCGAGAGGTATATTTCTTGATAGAAACGGCATAAAGTTAACAGGAATACCGAAAAAAAATGACGGAATTTTATATACAGACTATATAAACTGTGATGTTGCACAATGTATTATCGGAGATGTTAAGATTGATACTTCAGTTACAACACAAGATGCAGTAGAAGGAATCAGCGGACTTAATAAAGTATATAACGATATATTGTCAACAGGGCAATTTCCTTACTATATTATGGGACTTGTGGATGCAAAGGGCAATATTATATCAACTGATAATGTTTTTATAAAATCGGCTTCATATCCGATAGAGAGTGAAATAATGCTCACAATTGATTATCATCTTCAAAGTGAGGCAGAAACATTATTAGCAAATTATATAGATGAAAAACAATATAAGAATATTGCTCTTGTGCTGAGTGATATCAACACCGGGGAAATTTTAGTACTTGCCAGCCAAGGGAGTTATTTAAATACGGCAGTAATATCTTATCAGCCGGGAAGCGTTTTTAAAATAATAACAGCCGGGTGTGCGCTTGAAGAAGGTCTGATCAGCCTTGAGAGCACCTTTACATGTACAGGGGAAGTACTAGCAGATGGTATAAGAAAAGAAGCATGTAAGCATGGAGGACACGGTACTATTACATTGGCACAAGCTTTTGCATCGTCATGTAACTGTACATTTTATGAAATTAATAAAATGCTAAATATTAATGATGAAGATGGAAATATTTTAGGAAACGCAGCGTTAAATAAGATGACAGAACTGAATATCGGCACTTATAATAACCCCGTAAAAAATGATTTTATTTTAAATTATGATTATTCTTATGATTTTATCACTGATCAGATATACAATCAAACAGGTACTTTTAATGTTGCGTTAGGGCAAGGTGATATTCAGTTAATGCCGCTTACGGTCAATAAAATCATTTCTGCTATAGCAAATGATGGTGTAATGAATGAACCAGTATTAATTAAAAATATAAAAAAAGCAGGCATAAATGAGCAAATTGATAAGTATAATGACGGCAAGCAAATCAATATATTCAGTGAAGCGACATGTCAAGATTTAAAAGTTCTTCTCAGGCAAGTATGTATAGACGGCACTGCCAGCGGATATGAAAGGGTTCACGAGTATGTTGCCGGAAAAACCGGTACCGCAGAGCATTTGGATGATAAATATTGCCATGCCTGGTTCACAGGTTTTTTTCCGTATGAGATGCCAAAGTATGCAATGACAGTTTTAATAGAAGAAGGCGGGAGCAGTATTAATGCTGTAAAAATCTATAATGATATGTTAAAAGTTATTGAAAATTATGATAATGATATAAAATAAACCATTTAAAACATAAGAAAAAAATAAAATACTACTAACTTATGCTATAATATATGCCAAACTAGTTTTGATAAAATGAGTTCTTATCAAGCTAAAATTTAAGGAGATTTAAATGATTGAAGATGTTGCGATAATTTGTATATCTAATGAGCATTGTGCAAAAATTATAAGCAATATTGTCATGCAACATGGAATCGCACCCATATTACTGAATGAAGATTATTCCAGTATTATTAGAACTGTACGAAGCAGGCATGTCAACTTAATTATCATGGATGATGATATAAAAGGAATGAATACTTTTGAATTATTATATATGATTAAAAATACGCAGCAGGCGATTGAAGTGATACTATTTTCTAGTAATCATAATGATCTTCCCGAATTTATCAAAAAAGGTATCATTTTTGGTTATTTTTCATTGCCTTTAAATAATTTTGAAATAGAACAACTTGTTTTAAGTGCACACAGAAGCAGTAAGCGTACATACAAAATGCAAAATGAATTAGAAGAACTAAGATTAAAATTAAAAAATAGAATTATTATTGAAAAAGCAAAGGAAATTCTTGCCAGAGATAAAAATATATCGTTGGATAAGGCTTATAAAGCAATGCAAAATTTGAGTATGAACAAGGGAATATCACTGGAGAAGCTTGCACAGGTTATCGTTGATAATGATGCAAAAAAAGAAGAAACATAGGAGAAAAGAATGGCACAATTATATTTTAGATATTCAAGCACAAATGCCGGTAAGTCAATTGAAATAATAAAAATAGCACATAATTATGAAGAACAAGGCAAAGAAGTATTAATATTTGCGCCTGTGCTTGATGATAGATATGAAAAAGGATATGTTTCCAGTAAAATAGGTTTAAAAAAAGAAGCGATTATGTTTGACAAAACAACAAAAATACGTGAAATTATTCAAGCATACGAAAAAGATCTTTATTGTATCTTAATTGATGAAGGGCATTTTCTCACAAAATCACAAGTTCTCGATTTAACACAAATTGTTGACTATATGAATATTCCAGTAATTGTGTACGGTCTTAAAAATGATTTCCAAAATAATTTATTTGAGGGCAGCGAAGCTCTTTTAATTTATTCAGATAAAATTGAAGAAATAAAAACAATTTGCTGGTTTTGCAATAAAAAAGCGACTATGGTACTCCGTATTATTGATGGCGAGCCTGTTTATACAGGTGAACAAATACATATCGGAGGCAATGAAAGTTATATTCCAGTTTGCCGAAAATGTTATGGCAATCCGTCTATAGATAAGATTATTAAATAATGAAGTATATTGAATTAGAAATTGAACATATAAATTTAGAAGCTACTTTTTTTAACGGACAATGTTTTAGATGGAATAGATGTTCAAAAGATAGCTATATCGGTATAATAAATAGTAAAGTTTATGAAATAAAAAATGTGAACAAGTCTATTTATCGTATTTATAATGCAAATGAAGATGAAAGAGCTTTCTTTGAAAATTATTTTGATTTGCAAAACAATTATATTGAGATCGAATACTTTTTATACAATTATGATGATATATTAAAAAAATCTATTTTATTTGGTAGAGGCATGCATCTCTTAAGGCAAGACATATGGGAGACGACGATTAGTTTTATTTTATCAATTCAAAAAAACATTCCATCAATTAGAAAGACAATAGAATCGCTATGCATGCGTTTTGGTGATGAAATAAAATATAAAGATAAAATATTTTATTCTTTTCCTGATGTCGAGAAGTTAAAAGATGTAAAATGTGAAGAAATTATGCAAAGTAAATGCGGATTCAGAGCAAGGGGCGTGCTTGATGCAGCAAGAAAAGTAGCTGATAGAGAAGTTGATTTAAATAAGCTATATCTAATGTCAGATAGAGATGCAAAATACGAATTAAAAAAAATTCGTGGAATTGGCGAAAAAGTGGCTGATTGTATTTTACTGTTTGCACTTTCAAGATATCGTTCTTGTCCTGTGGATACTTGGGTCAAAGCGGGGTTGGATTATTTTTATAATATTGAAGATAAAACAGAAGAAGGATACAGAAATTTTGCATCTGTAAAGTGGGGAGAGAACGCAGGATTTGCACAGCAATATTTATTTCATTATTTAAGATATCATTATATTCAGGATAAAAAAGGCAAAAATCTAATAAAACGTGAGAAAAATGAAGTATTTCAGAGCATAATATAGATAATATAAGAAAAAATATAAAATTAAAATAAATAAAAGATTTTTAACGGAAAATAATGGTTGATTAATAAGGATGATGTGAATAAAATATTATTAGCACTCAGTTATAATGAGTGCTAATAAAATAAAGAAAATAAAATTAATATATAGGAGGAAAATTATTGTGAATCTAAAACCATTATCAGACAGAATCATACTGAAAGTAAAAGAAAAAGAAGAAACAACAAGAAGTGGAATAGTACTTCCGGAAAGTGCTAAAGAAAAGCCGCAGGAAGCTATTGTCGTAGCGGTAGGAAGCGGCGAAGTAATCGACGGTAAAAAAGTACCCCTAGATGTTAAAGCAGGCGACAGAGTCATATATTCAAAATATTCCGGTATGGAAGTTAAATTAGATGGCGAAGAGTATCTTATAGTTAAGCAAAACGATATATTAGCTATAATAACTGAGTAAAAAGGAGTGATATTAAAAAATGGCAAAAGAACTTAAATTTTCGGAAGAAGCTAGAAAATCTTTAGAAACCGGCGTTAATAAGCTGGCTGATACAGTAAAAATTACGTTGGGACCAAGAGGTAGGAATGTAGTGCTTGGAAGAAGCTTCGGTTCTCCGGTGATTACAAATGATGGCGTTACAATAGCCAGAGAAATAGAATTGGAAGACGCTTATGAAAACATGGGAGCGCAATTAGTTAAAGAAGTTGCTACAAAAACAAATGATGTTGCAGGTGATGGTACAACAACGGCTACTCTGTTGGCACAATCAATTATCAGAGAAGGACTTAAAAATGTCGCTGCCGGGGCAAATCCTATGATTATCAAAAAAGGTATTGAAAAAGCGGTTGATGAAGTTGTGGCATATCTTAAGAGTATCAGCAAAAGCGGAGATGATAATTTATTTATAACACAAGTTGCATCTATTTCAGCAAGTGACGAAGCAATTGGTAAATTGATAGCTGAAGCTATGGAAAAAGTAGGTAATGATGGCGTTATAACAGTAGAAGAAGGCAAAACAGTTGGTATTGAATTAGAGTTCACAGAAGGTATGGAATTTGATAGAGGATATTTATCTCCTTATATGGTAACTGATACAGAAAAAATGGTAGCAGTTTATGAAGATACATTTATTCTATTAACAGATAAAAAAATATCAAATATACAAGAAATTCTTCCGGTATTAGAAATTGTAATGCAAAATGGCGGTAAGCTTTTAATCATTGCTGAAGATGTTGAAAATGAAGCGCTTGCAACTTTAATTTTGAATAAACTTCGAGGCGTATTCAATTGTGTTGCGGTAAAAGCGCCTGGTTTTGGAGACAGAAGAAAAGAAATGCTTAAAGATATTGCGATTCTTACAGGTGCAACTGTAATAAGCGAAGAAATGGGTTTAGAGCTCAAAAACACAGGATTAAACGAACTTGGAAAAGCAAGACAAATCAGAATAACAAAAGACAGTACAATTATTGTTGAAGGCGCAGGCGGTAAAGAAGATGTAGCCGACAGAATCAAACAAATAAAATCTGAAATTGAAGCTACGACAAGTGATTATGATAAAGAAAAACTTCAGGAAAGACTTGCAAAACTTTCCGGGGGCGTAGCTGTAATTAATGTTGGAGCGGCTACAGAGACAGAATTAAAAGAAAAGAAATACAGAGTTGAAGATGCGCTTAATGCAACAAAAGCTGCTGTTGAAGAAGGTGTTGTTGCAGGCGGTGGAAGTGCATATATCGGGGCTATAGAACCCCTTGAAAAATTAATTGCATCACTTGAAGGTGATGAAAAAACAGGCGCAGTTATTATAAGACGTGTACTTGAAGATCCAATCAGGCAAATTGCTTTGAATGCAGGCGTTGAAGGGTCAGTTATCGTTGATAAACTGCGAAATGAATATCAAGATAAAGGGTTTGATGCTTATAAATTCGAATACGTTGATATGTTTGAAGCCGGTATTATCGACCCGACAAAAGTTACAAGAAGCGCACTCCAAAACGCAGCGAGTGCAGCGGCAATGCTGCTTACAACTGAAGCAGCAGTTGCAGATATTAAAGAAGAAACACCACCAATGCCGCCAATGGGCGGTGGTGGCGGAATGCCGATGATGTAATAAAAAAAGCGGGGTTTCCCCGCTTTTTTTATTTTGTAATTTTTTATGATAAAGCTTTATAATAAACAAGATCTTCCCAACCGCTTCCAAAATCTATTCTCATTTTTCTATCATTTGGAATTCCTAAATCTACATTAACATCGATATTTTGTGTGCCTTCTTCATCGATGAATGTCCAGTTGAATACGGCAGTAGAGTTATCGGATGAAAGTGTTTTAAATGTAAATTCACCACCATATCCCTCGCTGGCTTCGTAGCCTACAAACATCATATACTTTGACGATTCTTTTCTTATCGTCAGGATTTTTCCGGGGGTATCTGTGAATTTCCAAACAGCATCTATTTGATTAAAGAATGCATCGGGATCGCTGTTATCTTCAACAATAATACTGACATTTTTTGTTGCTGTATTGCCTGCTTTATCGGTAATTGAAAGGGTTATAGGATATGTGCCGCTTACTGTAGTATCAACCGTGCCTGACACGGTAACGGATGCGTTGTCAATGATGCCGTCAACACTGTCCGCTACGTTTATGTTATCCATAATATCAAAGTCACTATCTTTGGAAACAGTTATACTATCAGAAATTGTGATAGCAGGAGGAGTGGTATCTACAACATTAAATAAAAATTCTTCGTCATATGTTTTATCATTGTTTTCACCGGTTATTGTATAAATAACTTTATATTGTCCCGGCACCATATAATCAATCGAATCTGACTTTATGCTGACCGTATAATCATCTTCGTTTTCAAGTGAAACAAAAGAAAGTGCATCTGCTTCTGCACCGGCTTCGATTGTGGTTGTAGCCTGAGTCAATGACGGTTTATTATGAATGAAGTGCATATAACTTAAAATCGCAATAATTAATATTAAAGTGAGCGCCACGATTAAAATAATTACTTTACGTAATTTTCTGTCAATTTTGGTGGATTTATATGATGGTGGGCGGTTTTTATTCATTTTCGGTTGATTACCGTTATCGCTTTTTTTTGCAGTTGCATAAATTGAAGCCAATTCTTCACGTTTTAAATTCAAATCATCAAGAGGCGCATTATTTGTATTTGATTTATTAGAAAACTTATCATCTTGTATTAAAACAAAATTTATATCTTCTTCTGTATTGTCTTTTTTAGCATCTTGTTTTTCTTCAGATGAAGGAAATTGTTTTTCTTTTTTTATATTGTGAGGGATATGATTTGGCGCAGACTTAATTTTTTCAAATATTGATTTGCTTTCGTCCGTTTTATTATCATTGAGCAAATCTTCATCTACATTATCGGGATTATAAATTTTCGGCATTATATAATTCTGGAGATTCGAATCATCTTCAAGATTTGTACTGTGAGCTGAGCTTTTAAGAATTTGCCCCGAATTTGATGTTGAATTATTTTTTTTATTGTTTTCATCGATAGCATTTCCTGTATCATCAGCAAAATTCTCTGCTATGTCAGAAATTTTTTCAAGGTTCTCAGACGCATCTTTTTGTTTCGGGTTAAAATTGGTATTATCGCTGACAGATAATTCATAAGAATGAAAAATATTATCATAATTATCCTTAGGATCTATTGGTTCATCTTTATTGTTTTTATTGTCTTCTATGTATTCGTCTAAAGGAGCATTTTGAACAACAAGTTTACCGCAATACGGACAATACTTCATACTTGGTTCAATATCCTTGTTACAGTAAGAACATTTCATAGCATACCTGCCTATATAATAAATTATATTATCCTTTATTATAATATAAATTTTATGAATACAATAGAACATTTGTAAAAATTTTAGTACTTTTTATATATCAACATAATGTATAACCAAAATTTGAGTATTGCAAAATATGTTTTTTGTTGTCATAATCACAAGTTATGTATATAATAGATATATTCATTTAAAATAAGTCGGAGTATAATATGTATCAAGAAGTTTTCGAGAATATATTTTTAGTTGAAATTCCACTTCCGAACAGCCCTTTAAAATCATTAAACAGTTATTTTTTTCGCTCTTCAACCGGTGGGAGAAATTTAATTATAGACAGCGGGTTTAACAATGATGTTTGCAGAGCTGCTTTTTTCGAAGCGATGGCAGCGTTAGGCTTTACAATGGATAATACTGATTTTTTCGCGACACATCTTCATGGAGATCATCTTGGTGTAATGTATGCGATTGAGCATGACATTGATTTGTATTTGAGCCGAATTGATGTGGAATATTTACAAAGAAGAGCACTGAAAAATAAAAATAATGAAATGAAAAACGGTGATTTACTTACAATAACAAAATTATATGGCATGCCTGCTGAAATTTTAGATACATTAATAAAAGCGGAATTTATGACGAGTAGGAAACCCAGAAAAAATGATATAATAAAAGTCGATGAAAATGAGATATTTAATGTTGGGCAGTATCGTTTCGAGACGATTTTATTTCCGGGTCATACCCCCGGGCATATGGGTCTTTATGATAAAGAAAAAAAAATCTTAATATGCGGTGATCATATTTTAGGAACTATTTCATCAAATATTACTTTTTGGGAAGAAGGGTTTGATTCGCTGGGAAGTTATTTAAACAGTCTTGTTGTTGCAAAACAAATGGATGTAGAGCATTTGCTTTGCGGGCACAGAAGCAATGATTTTGATATGTATGCGCGAATTGACGAGCTTTTTGAGCATCATGCAAACAGATTAAGCGAAATCATTGATTTGCTGAGTGAATCCGGTGAAAAATTTACGAGTTATGATGTTGCTTCAAAAATGACATGGAGCGTTAAAGAAGATATGTGGAATAAATATTCTACTGAACAGAAATGGTTTGCAACAGGTGAAGCGCTTGCTCATTTGGAATATTTATATAAAAGAGAAAAAATAAAAAAACATTATATAGAAGCTACATTCTATTATTCAATTTAGAGTTAAATTATTTTCATATAGGTGGTAAAAATGAAGATATTAAAAGAAGGACTAACTTTTGATGATGTGTTGCTCATTCCAAGAAAAAGCAATGTTGTACCCAAAGATGTAGACACATCGACGTATTTAACAAAAAATATAAAGCTAAATATTCCGATTATCAGTGCAGGTATGGATACCGTAACGGAGGCGAAATTAGCAATTGCTATCGCAAGACAAGGCGGAATCGGTATCGTGCATAAAAATATGAGTATAGAGCAGCAAGCTTTAGAGGTAGATAAAGTAAAGCGTTCTGAGCACGGTGTTATTGTGGATCCTTTTTATCTAAGCCCCGAGCATATCATTCAAGATGCACTCGATCTCACGGCCAGATATAAAATCTCCGGTGTTCCTATCACACAGGGCTCAAAGCTGGTGGGAATCATTACAAACAGGGACTTGCGCTTTGAGGATGACCCCAATAAAAAAATAAAAGATGCAATGACAAAAGACTCGCTCATCACTGCACCTGAAGGCACTACGCTTGAAGATGCCGAAAAAATATTAAAACAATATAAGATAGAAAAGTTACCGATCGTTGATAAGGATTTTAATTTAAAGGGGCTTATCACGATTAAAGATATAGAAAAAGCCATCAAATTCCCTAACAGTGCAAAAGATAAGCATGGCAGACTGCGCGTAGGAGCGACAGTAGGGACTGCTTATGACACCATGCAAAGAGCACATGCTTTAGCCAATGCAAAAGTGGACGTGCTGGTTGTGGATACTGCGCACGGACATTCAAAAAATGTGATTGATATGATAAAGGCCATCAAAAAGGAATACCCCGATATCGATCTAATCGCCGGTAATATTGCAACATCAGATGCGGCGACAGACCTCATTAAGGCAGGAGCAGATGCCATTAAAGTTGGTATGGGGCCGGGTTCTATTTGTACCACGAGAGTGATTGCCGGAATCGGAGTACCGCAAATTACGGCGATTATGGATTGCTATGAGGTGGCTAAAAAATATAATGTACCCATTATAGCCGACGGAGGCGTCAAATTTTCGGGAGATATATCCAAAGCGATTGCCGCGGGTGCCGATTGTGTTATGATCGGTTCACTGTTTGCGGGCACGGATGAAAGCCCGGGAGAGACGATTATTTATCAGGGAAGAAGTTTTAAGAGCTACCGGGGAATGGGTTCGGAAGGGGCAATGGGAGAAGTGAAAGGCAGCGCCGACAGATATTTTCAGGAAGGCGAGAAAAAATTTGTTCCCGAAGGGGTCGAAGGAAGAGTGCCCTATAAAGGTGTGCTTGCCGACACGATCTTTCAACTGGTTGGCGGCTTAAGGGCAGGTATGGGATATTGCGGGGTTGCGACTATAGAAGAATTGAAAAGAGATACGCAGTTTATAAAAATAACGGGTGCATCACTGGAAGAAAGTCATCCTCATGGAATTTCGCTGGTAAAAGAAGCGCCGAATTACAGTAGGAGCGATTATTAGCAGATGAACAAGGAATTGGTGATTATATTAGATTTTGGCGGGCAGTATAATCAATTGATAGCCCGAAGACTGCGAGAGCTCCATGTATATTGTGAGATATATCCTTATGATATTTCTTATGAAAGATTCATAGAAAAAAAACCAAGAGGGGTTGTGTTCACAGGCGGACCCAGCAGTGTTTATGCGCCTAATGCGCCTAAATGTGATGAGCGAATCTATTCGGCGGGTATACCCATCCTTGGAATCTGCTATGGAATGCAGCTCATAGCACAAACATTCGGCGGATTTGTGAAAAGTCCGCAAACACGAGAATACGGCAAAAACAATTTAACGGTCACAAAAAAAGGAAGTCTTTTGTTTGAAGGCATTGACAGTGACAGCATCTGCTGGATGAGCCATACCGATTATGTTCACGATATGCCGAGCGGATTTGAAGTAAGCGCTTCTACGCCGACTTGCAAGGCTGCGGCTTTTGAAGATGAAGAAAGAAAATTATACGGCGTACAGTTTCACCCGGAAGTGACGCATACGAAATTTGGAACACAAGTACTTAAAAACTTTATAGTAAATGTTTGTAAACTGGAATTAAACTGGAGCATGAAAAATTTTACGCAGGAAAAAATAAAAGAACTCCGTGATATGCTAAAAGACAGTAAAGTGCTCTGCGCTTTAAGCGGGGGCGTGGACAGCTCGGTTGCGGCGACGCTCATGCATAAAGCAATTGGTCAAAACCTGACCTGTATCTTTGTAGATCATGGCTTGCTGCGAAAAGATGAAGGCGACGAAGTAGAAAAAATATTCAAAGACAGTTTTCATATGAATTTTATTCGTGTCAATGCGCAGCAGCGCTTTTTAGATAAGCTTGCAGGTGTGGTTGAGCCTGAAAGGAAAAGAAAAATAATCGGGGAAGAGTTTATCCGTGTGTTTGAGGAAGAAGCAAATAAGCTTGAAGGCATTGAATATCTGCTGCAGGGCACCATTTATCCCGATGTTATAGAAAGCGGCACAAAAGATGCGGCGGTGATTAAAAGTCATCATAATGTTGGCGGTCTGCCTGATAATTTAAATTTTAAAATCATAGAGCCTTTGCGTGAACTGTTTAAAGATGAAGTGCGTGCGGTGGGCAGAGAATTGCAGATACCCGATTTTATTGTAGAGCGCCAGCCGTTCCCGGGCCCGGGACTTGCGATCCGCATCATCGGCGATATCACGCAGGAAAAGCTTGATATCCTCAAAGAAGCCGATTATGTTTTTAGAGATGAAATCAAGCGTGCGGGATTGGATAAAGAGATTTGGCAGTATTTTGCAGTGCTTCCCGGCAACAGAAGCGTAGGGGTAATGGGCGATGAGCGCACATATGATTACACGATTGCGCTTCGTGCAGTGACAAGCACCGACGGTATGACGTCAGACTGGGCGAAAATACCGCATGATGTGCTGGAAAAGATCTCAACGCGCATTGTTAATGAAGTAAAACACGTAAACAGAATTGTCTATGACATTACGACAAAGCCACCTTCAACGATCGAGTGGGAGTAAATGCGAGAAATCGCAAGCCTGTATGAATACAGAATCTTCGCTCACACAATCTCTATAACGGCAACGTTTTTGCAGCGCTATGCAGCGCTAATTGCATGATTATCAAAAGAACTAATTGATTTTGAATATCAATCAGTTCTTTTTTATTTGTGTGTAAATTCGCTCGCCGGAAAGGTCGGTATTTTATTTTTCAAAATGCAGTACATTGCTTGGAAAATCGGTTTGGAGAGGATTTGAGAGATGCATTCTGCGAAGTGAGCGCGAGGCTCACTCTATACAAAACATATCTTTCTAATTTATAATGATTTAGAAACAATACGGTTTTTACAAAACAAAACAACATATAAAGGGTTTGCTATAAAAGAACCGGAGCAACTCGGATGCTCCAATTTTCATTTGGCTACAAGCGGCGAGGGTGATGTATATACCTGTGAAAAGCAGGGAGTAAAATAGACAAATAATAATATTTAGGAGGAACAAAAAAGTGACAAAACCGAGACAAAAGAACCTACTCATATATACAAATATATTTCTATTCTCTGTGATAGCGGCGTATCTGTCAAAGATCTTTTACGATTACGCCTATAAATTGATTATATTTGGAAAGCGGCTAAGTCCTTACGAGAATCCTTTTAGCGTAAAAGAAGCCTATTTCTTTGGGCAGGTATGGATGAAAGAATGGATCATAGATTTTAGCGTATGCGCTCTGATTATTGCGCTGTGTATATGGGGGCTTGCAATCGCGGGTAAAAAGAAAAACCAAACAAAAATCAGTATAATAGGTATAGTGGTACTGTCCGCATTAGGATTGTTTAGAGCAATATTCCACTTAATCCAAGCCTCGATAAAGGGCGCTGAAATGGGCATATCGGCGAAGGGGTTGCTTCCGCCGGGTTACTTTATATCTTTTTTGAGGGAAGATTATTTGCTCATATCAGTATTGATTGTGGGCATTATCTTAATCATCGCTTGGTTCAAAAAGGATAGGGAAAAGACGCCGGCTATAAAAAATGAGAAATCCGGCCTGGGAGGCTTCTTTATAATTCCGCTGATTCGAAACATAGCCATGCCGTTAAACTATTTAGTCATTATATTCCAGGTGATATTGTTAATATTCGGGGCAAGAGGTTTAATCGGCTTTAAAAATTATTCAAACACGTACGCTATAAGTTTGATATTCGTTATTGTGCTGCTTGCTGTTTTAAGTGTGATTGCGGTTATACAAATGTTTCAGAAGAAAAGAACGTTTGTGCCGCTCATTATTTCCGTCGAAATCATCGCAATAATCCAGTATATGCAAAAGATCATATTCGATATTTTTGCAAACAAACCCGGAGATCCTGCTTTTGCGGGCAGCATTCCTTTTATAGTCGCATCAATTTTGTTCTGCATTTATTATTCAAAATCAAGCAGAGTCAAAAATACGTTTATAAAATAGCTGCAAAGTTATAAATAGCTGATATAATACAGTAATATCGGTTAAATGATAGTGCTTGCTATTTGCTTTCAAGAGCGAGAGGGAATAAATATAATTTCATACATAATGCGCATTATGTTTCAATAGTTTTATAGATAAAAGTAATTATCATTTGACAACATTAATAATATGAATACCATTTTTTTGTGCCTTTTTTACTATTTTATAAACGTTATTATTATATTTTTTTAAAGCACATACACAAAAAGAAGAATGTTGAATCATATAAGCATTGCGCTGATTCGTGCAATTACTATGATATTCTTCTGATATATAATGAATATTATCTGCTTCATCTAACAAAGAATGAAGCAGTTTTTTTTGGTGTCGTGTCCATTTTTTATCGTGACTTTGATATGAAAGTGCAAAAGTTAAATGAATGTTTTGTCCCATTTCTTTTTTTGTAGCAATCAGAGAAGTGGCAATAAGATCAAATCCTAATACGCCGCCCGAAATAAAATGAGTAACACCTTGGGAAATGAGTTTATCTATTTCATTATTAAGACATTTTATAATATTTTCAATTTTGTTCGAGGGCAGAGTTTGATGACCATAAAAAAAACAGGTTTGTTGAATTAAATTCATAATATTTAATGTATCCTTTCATTTTTATACAAAATAAGTATAACAATATTTCATAAAATACGCAAGTGCGTATACGTTAATGCGAATTAGTTGTTAATCTTGTATTTAAGTGAGGGAACAAGGATACTATGGTAAAAGATATTATTGTGCAAAGAATTAGGGAGTTATGTGATGAAAGAGACATTTCATATACAGAACTTTCCCGACGAGCAGGGATGACACCATCTACAATTTATAGCTTGCTTCAACCTAAACGACGTGATGTCAGTGCTATTACTGTAAAAAAGATTTGTGATGGATTTGATATTACCTTAGGAGAATTTTTTAGTACACCAGAATTTGATAATCTTGAGCAAGAAATAAAATGAGCAATATACTGTATATCATAATAATAAAATAGATACAGAAACGAGCATTCGATAACGGGTGCTCATTTTTATCATTGAAAGCACACCATGATGAGTGATAAAATATAGACTGCAATTTATAGAAGGAAGTATTAATATGAGTATTATCAAACCGCAGTTGCCAAATGAACTCATAGGCATAGATGATTTTCTTTCAAGCGCACAGGATTGCTTGCTGGAAGAGATACCGCTGTATGGAATGAAAATTTATGAGCAGCGAACAGAAGGCGCTTTTTTTACGAAGCTTGAAATACGTAACTGCATTTTTCAGAATTGTACCTTTCAAAACTGCGATTTTGAGAATGCAAGCTTTATTGATGTTATATTTCAATCCTGCGATCTCTCAAACAGCAACTTTGCAGGCGCCTATTTTGAACGGTGCGAATTTACTTCCTGCAAATGTGTGGGCGTCAATATGATTGATACGATCATAAAACAAACGGCTTTTGAATATTCGAACTTTCAATATTCGTATTTCGATAAAACGAAGATATCCGATGTCTTGTTTGAACATGTCGATTTTTCTGCCTCATCTATGAGTGAAGCAAAGTTAAAAAGATTTGAAGCGAAGGGGTCTAAATTTGTGAAGAATAATTTTTTTAAAACCCCGTTAGATAAAGTGGATTTTACCGATAATGAATTTGCCTCGCCGATCGTGTCAACGCCTCCCGTTGAATTGAAAGGAGCTGTCATCAATATGTTTCAGGCAGCCGATCTGATCGGTCTTTGGGGTATTGTTGTGAAGCGGTAGTAAAGTATGTATAAAGAAAATGTGCTGCAAGGAAGGAAAAACCAATGGATATTACATTGAGAGAATATAAAAATAGCGATATTGATCAAATGATAGAGATATGGAACGAAATCGTGGAAGAGGGGATCGCGTTTCCTCAAACAAAGATGCTGGGCAAACAATCCGCGGCAGAATTTTTTGCCGGGCAGACATATTGCGCAGTCGCGGAACTCGGTGAAAAAGCGCGGATCGGCGGACTTTATATACTGCATCCCAACAACGTCGGACGGTGCGGGCATATTGCCAATGCCAGCTTTGCGGTAGCTTCCGCGATGAGAGGACTGCATATCGGGCAGATGCTTGTGAAGGATTGTTTGGAGCAGGGCAGAAAGCACGGTTTTCGCATTTTGCAGTTCAACGCGGTTGTGAAGACAAACCATTCGGCACGTCATTTATATGAGAAACTGGGCTTTAAGCAGCTGGGCACTATTCCGGGCGGCTTTTTAATGAAAAACGGGCTGTATGAGGATATTTGTCCGTATTACTGTGAATTATAAATTGACGTTTTGGTTACGATACATAGATATGAAATGTAGAGTCCGGGAAGCGAATCGTTGAAGGGCTTTATTTTTATGGCAGTTATTATTGTTATGATTGATCTGTGTTGACTTGGGATAGCTTTTGTATTTGCCCGGCGGATTCATTTTTATTTAAATACAAATCTTCTGCAATTTGCTGTGCTTTTTTTAAAGCTTCGATTGCCTCTGTAATGGAATTGAATAAAGAAAAATACATTTGTTTATAATCTGACATATTTATCACCTTACTGGTTATTTTAGCGAAATAACCGCTAAATGTCAATAGCGATATCATCGCTATACTAAAATGTAATTAATGAGGTGATATGATCAAATGTATTCAAGGATTCGAAACCTACGTGAAGATAAAGATATGACACAAACAGAAATTGCTAAAATATTAAATTGTAGTCAGCGTATATATAGTAATTATGAACGTGGGGAAGTAGATATTCCTACGGTTATTTTAATAAAATTAGCAAAGTTTCATAATGTCAGCACCGATTATTTGCTTGGGCTCGCTGATGATCCAAAACCAAATTATAAAAAATAAGGAAAAAAGTAAGCTAGGGATGGAAGTAGAAATGTCAAGTATATATTCCTGCTCTTTTGTTTAAGGAAAGCTATAATGATGAGATTAAAAATCCGTGACATACGCGAAGATCGTGATTTAACACAAAAACAAATAGCCCAGTATCTTCAATGTGATCAATCGTTATATTCAAAATATGAGCGGGCAGAGCGAGATGTGCCGCTCCATATCATGGTAAAGCTGGCACTTTTTTATAATACCAGTATTGATTATCTTGCAGGATTGACTGATGAAAAACTGCCATATAGGAAGTCAAAGTAAGATCAAATTATGAAAGTCAACTTCATTTTATTTTTGATCATTGCGGTATTGATCATTGCCATAGACCAGTCTGTAAAAAGATATTATCTGAAAAAATACGGACTCAATACCACATATGCGTTGAAAAACAAGAGATTTAGAATATATGTTGTCAAAAACGAAGGCGCGTTTTTGGGACTGGGCAGAAAGCATCCGTTGATTGTTTTGATAGTCAGCATTATTTTGGCATTTATTTTATTTATCTATTGTTTGGTCGCGGATGAAATACTGCTTAAAAAAGTAATGCTGATCGTCATGGCAGGCGGGGCAGTCTCAAATATCATTGACAGGGTAGCCCGCCGGGGAGTCATAGACTACTTGAGCATTCAAATAGGGCGCAAGCGGATCATTGCAAATCTGGCAGATTTCTTTATTTTTAGCAGCGCGGTTATTTATCTCATACTAAATATTTTTTATAAATAAAGAAGACATATTCGATTGTGAATATGTCTTTTGTTAATGTCTATCGTCTGTATCTACACGGCTTGTTTGGAAGAATGTTTTTTATTATCCTTATTTGATGCAATATCATCCAAATTTTTCCGAGCGGTGGAAAGCATGAGTTTTATCCTGTTTTCCTGATTTATCTTTGTTGCGCCCGCGTCATAATCGATGGCAACAATATTGGAATACGGATGATTTTTTTTGATGGCGCGGATCATGCCCTTGCCGACGATGTGATTGGGCAGACACCCAAAAGGCTGCGTGCAGATAATGTTTTCAACGCCGCTGTCTATGAGCTCCAGCATTTCAGCCGTCAGCAGCCAGCCTTCGCCCATCTTGCTTCCCAGGCTCACATATTCTCTGGCAAGTTCTTTGATGTGTTCAAAGGACTGCATCGGCCTGAATGAAGAATACGTTTTTATGGATGCGGTCACTTTGTTTTGCAGAGAATAGATGATCTTGGAACCAAGTTTTACTATCTTTGCCTTGAAATAACCTGTTTTATAAAGTTCATAGTCCGTAATGACATTAGATAAGCTGTACAACAGAAAATCGAGCAGGGCAGGGACCACAACCTCCACGTCTTCGTTATGTAAAAATTCTTCCAAATTGTTATTGCCGAGCGCAGCGTATTTGATGTAGATTTCTCCCACAATACCGACCTTTACTTTAGACGTGGGTATGAGCTCTATAGCGGCAAAATCCTGAACGATATGATCAAAATTGACTTTCGCTTTCCTTGGCAGAAAGCTTTTGGAGCTTTTCATTTGCTCGTTGATATCATTGATCCATTTATCCAGCATCTTTTGCGTATCTCCTTCATGCGCTTCATAAGGTCTGGTTTGGTTTGAAAGCCACATGAGAATATCTCCATACATAACGGCATAAAAAAACTGGGAAATCATTTTAGGAGTCATTTTGAATCCCGGGTTTTTCTCAAGGCCGACCACATTAAAGGAAAGAACGGGGATATGGTTCAGATGATGGTTTTTAAGTGTTTTTCGTATGAGATGAATATAATTGGATGCGCGGCATCCGCCGCCCGTCTGACTCATGATAAGCGCTGTTTTATTCATGTCATATTTTCCGCTTTTCAGTGCGTTCATAAGCTGGCCGGTCGTTAAAATAGCGGGATAACAAATATCGTTATGCACATCCCGCAGGCCTTCTTCTATTATGTCATGGCCGGTTGTATCCAGCAGCTGAGCATGAAATCCGTGAAGCGCAAATATATTTTTCAAGAAACCAAAATGTATGGGCAGCATCATGGGCATAAGCAGGGTATATTCTTTTTTCATTTCTTTTGTAAAAAGAAGACGTCCGTTTGAATCGTATTTTAACTGTGCCATTTGTTATACCCCCTTTTTTCTTGCCTGTTCAACAGCTGCGACAAGGCTCCTGATACGAATCCTTGCAGCGCCAAGATTGTTGATTTCATCAATTTTTATTTGTGTATAGATTTTGCCTTCACTCTCTAAAATTTCTCTGACTTCGTCGGTTGTAACAGCATCCAGCCCGCATCCGAATGATACAAGCTGAATCAAATTCATATGCTCTTTATCTTTGATATATCTTGCGGCGGCATAAAGTCTGCTGTGGTAAGTCCATTGATTCACAACCGTTGCAGGATGCTTTTCCACATAAGGACTTATACAGTCTTCGCTTAACACTGCAAGCGAGAGAGAGGTTATCAACTTATCTATACCATGATTGATCTCAGGGTCGATATGATAAGGCCTTCCCGCTAAAATAATGATATCTAAATTATTTTCTTTTGCATACTGAATACTTTTTTGCCCGTATTTAATGACTGCATTGCGATAAGCTTCATAAGCCTCATACGCCGCGGCAGAGGCTTTTTTGATATCTTTTTTGGTAACATCGTAGTATGAAGAAAAAAATTCATACGCTTTTGCTTCAAAAGAACGCTTGTTGTGAGGGCCTAAATACGGGTTCAAGTAAGATATGTCTTTTAGCACTTCCATATTATTTTTGATGAGTTCCGGATAATAGGCAACAACCGGGCAGTTGTAATGGTTATCGCCTTTCTTCTCATCGAAATTATAAGACATACATGGATAAAATATAACATCTATGCCTTTTTCAAGCAAATTTTCTATATGTCCGTGCATGAGTTTGGCGGGATAACATACCGTATCGGATGGAATCGTATATTGCCCCAGTTGATAGAGCTGCCTTGTCGATAGATCGGATACCACCACTTCAAAACCCAAAGAAGTTAAGAAAGCATGATAAAACGGCAGATTTTCATACATATTCAGTCCAAACGGGATTCCGATTTTGCCGAATCTGCCTTCTTTGGGAGTAAGGGAACACAAATAATCCAATTTAAATGCATAAATATTCGGAATATTTTTCTGAGCCGAACCTTGAAGAGGCTTTTCACAGCGGTTTCCCGATATATATTTTCTTGAATTTTCAAACGTATTGATCGTAAGTTTGCATTTGTTTGTGCAGCCGGAGCATGTTACGGCCTTCGATGTATGTACAAAGTTTTCAAGATGTTTTAAGTTTAAAATGCCGGATTGTTCTTTATCCGTTTGCATAGAAGCGATCGCACATCCAAAAGCCCCCATCAGCCCTGCTATGGAAGGCCTTATAACATGCTTTCCTGTCTCGGTCTCAAAGCTTCGCAGGATAGCATCGTTTAAAAAAGTGCCGCCCTGCACGACAATGTTATTGCCGATTTCGTCGATAGATCGTGCGCGGATTACTTTATAGAGCGCATTTTTAATAACGCTGGTGGCAAGACCGGCAGAAATATCTTCGATGCTTGCACCGTCTTTTTGCGCTTGCTTTACGGATGAATTCATAAATACCGTGCAGCGTGAGCCCAAGTTCACGGGATGTTGTGCAAAGAGCGCTAATGATGCAAATTCTTTGATATCATAGCCCAACGCTTTGGCAAAAGTTTCTATAAAAGATCCGCATCCTGAAGAACATGCCTCATTCAAAACAATGGAATCAATGGCGTTGTTTTTTATTTTAAAGCATTTTATATCCTGACCGCCAATATCCAAAATAAAATCAACATTGGGGTTAAAATGTTTGGCGGCATTAAAATGTGCCATGGTTTCCACCAGGCCTATATCAACATTAAAGGCGTTTTTGATTAAGTCTTCACCATACCCTGTCACGGCGCTGCACTTGATTTTAATTCTGTCTTCACTGAGCTTATATATATTTTTCAGTTGTTCAAGTACGATTGGGATAGGTTCGCCGGCATTTAGGGCATAATGAGAGTACAGCAATTTATAATCGTCTGTAATAAGTACCATTTTTGTTGTGGTGCTTCCGGCGTCAATGCCCAGATATGCGTCCCCGGTGTAAGCGGAAATGTCGGCATACTCGATATCTGTAATTGCGTGTCTTTTCTTAAAGGCCTCATATTCTGCTTCGTCTTTAAATAAAGGCGGAAGGGTTTCGATAATCGTTTTGGCATTGGCAGCTTGTTCTAATTTATTTATGATATCATCATAGGTATGAGTGGTTGTTTCAACTGAATGTATCGCAGCGCCGATAGCGATATAATATTGCGCGTTTTCAGGGAATATTGCATTTTTGCCGAGTTTGAGTGTTTCCTTAAATCTTATTTTAAGACCATCAAGGAAGGTAAGGGGACCTCCGAGGAAAACAACATTTCCTTTAATCTGTCTGCCCTGAGCAAGGCCCGTGATCGTTTGGTCGACGACTGCCTGATAGATGCTCGCTGCAATATCTTCTTTTTTAGCGCCTTGATTTAAGAGCGGCTGAATATCGCTTTTGGCAAAAACGCCGCATCTTGAAGCGATATCATATATCTTTTCATATTTAAAACTCAGCTCGTCTAATTGAGTGATGCTGATATTCATCAGCGTAGCCATCTGATCTATAAACGCGCCTGTTCCTCCGGCGCATGTACCGTTCATGCGCTCTTCCGTGCCGCCTGTCAAAAAGATAATTTTCGCATCTTCACCGCCGAGTTCAACAACGACATCCGTTGAGGGCAAAAATTGTTCTACGGCTATTTTGGTAGCGAAAACTTCCTGTACAAAATCAATGCCGGTTTGTTTCGCGGTGCCCAGCCCGGCAGAACCTGTAATAGACACTGTAAACTCACTGTCGGAGAGCAGTGCGCTGATATCTTGCATGACTTTAAGCGTTTCTTTACGAACTTTTGAATAGTGTCTTGCATAATATTTATGCAAAATAGTATACATCTCGTCTAATACCACAACTTTTACTGTGGTTGAACCTATATCAATGCCGACATGTTTTGCCATTAAAGATGCTCCTGAAAAATAAAATTGCATATATAGTATATAATAATAAACAAAATAGAAAATACAACAAATTTTTTAAAAAATAATAAAAAAGATCTTTCAATCATATTATAATATGAAACGGCTTATAATAGCAAAAGAATAAATATTATTAAAACAGATTAAATATTGCTTTTTAATCCTGATATTGATACAATATCTAATATTCAATTGCAAGAGAGGTGATTTCGTGAAACATATAAGACAAATTAATAATAAAGCAAAAGAATTAAAAACAATGGGATGTGCTGAATGCCGTTCGTCTTGTCAGTCAGCCTGTAAAACATCTTGTACGGTTGGTAACCAATCTTGTGAAAACAAGGAAAACAAGCAGTAAATGCGCCGCATTTACTGCTGTTTTTAAGTAGCGAGGAAATAATGATACATAAGTTTTGTAAAAATAATTTATATATTATCTATGATAACGAAAGCGGAGTGTTATTTGAGGCAGATGAAATTATATATGAAATGATTGACTATATCCAAACCGAAAATGATGTGCAGTTGATAAATAGATTTAAAAATAAATATAAAATTGAAGAAATACAAGAAGCGACCGGGGAATTAAGAAGCCTAATAGATCAAAAAGTAATTTTTGAGAAAGAAAAGCAATATGAACCGGGGGAAAATTTCGGTATTATAAAGGCACTGTGTCTGAACATATCTCATGATTGTGATTTGAGATGTGCGTATTGCTTTGCCTCACAAGGAAGTTTTAATAAGCAAAGGCAGTTAATGAGCAAAGAGGTGGCAAAAGCTTCGATTGATTTTTTGATAAACAACAGCGGGAAAAGGTATAATCTTGAAATCGATTTTTTCGGCGGAGAGCCGCTTTTGAATTTTGATGTCGTTAAAGAAACAGTTTTGTATGCAAAAAAGCGTCAAGAACAGGCAAATAAAAATTTCAAATTTACGCTTACAACAAATGCACTGAAATTAAACGATGAAATCAGTGATTTTATTAATGAACATATGGATAATGTTGTACTCAGTCTTGATGGCAGGAAACATATACACGATAAAATGCGGCCTCAGATCGGTAACAAGCCGAGCTATGATATCATAGAAAAACATATTCTTGATTTTGTTAAAAAAAGAAGAGATAAAGAATACTATGTTCGCGGAACTTATACGGCGCTGAATAAGGACTTTTCAAATGACGTTATACATTTATCAAATTTGGGAATCAAGAATATTTCTATCGAGCCGGTAAGCAGTGAAGATAATTTTAAATATGCTTTAAAAGAAAAAGATCTGGATTTGTTGGAGCGGGAATATGATCGTATAGCGGAAGAATATATCAAAAGAAAAGGGACAAGCAAGGAATTTTTGTATTTTCATTTTAATATTGATATCAATGCTTCACCATGTGTCTATAAAAAAATATCCGGATGCGGAGCAGGAACAGACTATATGGCAGTCTCGGCCGACGGAAAACTATACCCCTGCCATCAATTTACGTCAGATGACAAATTTTATTTAGGCAATGTATATGATGGTATTATCAATGAAAAAACAGGACAAGATTTTTTTAACACAAATATCCTAACTAAAAGTGAATGTAAAAACTGCTGGGCAAAATATCATTGTGGCGGCGGATGTTATGCGGCAAGTTACAGAGTTCATGGAGATATTCACAAAACAGACGATATCGCCTGTGAAATCTTGAAAAAACGCTTGGAATATGCTTTAATGCTTAAAGTTATTTTATCTAAGAGTTGACTATTGGATACTTAAAGTTTTATAATCATACTGTTAAAGATATAAATTGTTTTAAAGAATATTTTGATTCTTAAAAATTATCAAGAGGGCTCAAATATGAATGTCAAAAACACCATTAAACTTGGAATTTTCATAGTTATTTTAATAGCGATATTATTGGTTATGTTTTTTGGATTGCCTTTAAGCAAGTTAGTAGGTTATTATGATATTCCTCCGGTTACCGATTCCATCAACTACGGGCTTGACTTAACAGGAGGAGTTTATGTTGTGCTTCAAGCCAGTGACGAAGATGTGGCATCTGATAGTGATGCGATCGACAGAGCAATTGCAACGATACGTGAAAGAATAGATTCTCTAGGAGTAAAAGAACCTACCATTACAAAGCAAGGCTCAAGCAGAATACGTATATCCATACCGGATATTGCCGATCAAGAAGAAGCGCTGGATATTATAGGCAAAACAGCACAATTAGAGTTTTTATCACCTGATGGAGATGTTATTTTAACAGGGGATGATGTAACCGATGCGAAAGGGGTATACCAACAAAGCAGCAGCGGTATGCAAGAACCCGTGGTCAGTCTCACATTCAGCAGTGAAGGCAAAGAGCTTTTTGCGGCGGCAACGGAAGAATATTATGGACAAATAATTGATATCAGCTTAGATGGAAAAACGATATCATCACCGACAGTGAGTGCTATAATTACTGATGGAAAAGCTGTTATTGAAGGAATGGGCAGCCTTGAAGAAGCAAGTAATATTGCTATGCTGATTAAAGGGGGTGCATTGCCTGTTGAATTAACTCCGATAGAAATAAGAACAGTCGGGCCTACTCTCGGGCAGGATTCATTAAACAGCAGTATTATGGCTGCCGGAATAGGTATTTTACTTATTTTTATATTCATGATGATTATGTATAAGGTGCCCGGATTCATATCATGTATAGGCTTGCTGTGCTATATTATTATAACTTTGCTTATACTTTCGGCACTTCAAGTAACCTTAACGCTTCCGGGAATAGCGGGGATTATATTATCCATAGGCATGGCGGTAGATGCCAATGTTATTATTTTTGAAAGAATAAGAGAAGAGTTATTGTTAGGTAAAAGCGTATTGCTATCCATTAAATTAGGGTTCCAGCGTGCAATTACAACAATCATGGATTCAAATATAACAACTATGATTGCGGGGCTGGTCTTATTTGTCTTAGGTTCAGGAACAGTAAAAGGATTCGCACTAACGCTGATGATAGGAATAGTCGTCAGTATGTTTACGGCAATTGTGATCACAAGAAAATTAATGAAAGTGATGTATTCAACAAATATTTTATCAAATCCAAAATATTATGGGGCTAAGGGGTGAATGAAATGAAAGTAAATGTAACCAAATATGCAAAAATTTATTTTATAATATCTCTCAGTATCATATTAATCGGATTAATATTTATTTTTACAAAAGGATTAAATTTTGGCATCGACTTTAGAGGCGGTACGATTATAACCATAGAGCTTGGACAAGAATTTAATACGGATGATATCAGAATAATAACAGATCAGTATGATAAAAGTGCTGATATCACATACGCAGGAGAAGATAAAACACAGGTTATGATCAGCACAAAAATTGATTTAACCGAGAATCAAAGAAAGGAAATGTTCTCGCAGTTTCAAGACGAATATAATCTTGATGATGAGGCGTTGCTTTCTATTGATAAAGTCAGCGCTACTATCGGCGATGAGATGAAAGAGCAGTCGTTATGGGCAATACTGGCTGTTGTTATATGCATCTTAATATATGTTACCTTCAGATTCGAATTTTTATTCGGCATTGCTGCAATCATATGTTTAGCACATGATATACTAATTGTTATCAGTGTTTACGCAATCTCACAAATACAGGTCAACACACCGTTTATTGCAGCTGTCCTCACTATACTTGGCTACTCCATTAATGACACAATCGTTGTATTTGACAGAATAAGAGAAAACAGAAAACGTTATGGCAAATACGATTATGCCGCACTTGTCAATGACAGTATAGCGCAGACACTGAGAAGGAGCATCAATACGACGATTACTACTTTAATAGCAATAACGACACTCTATGTTTTAGGTGTGGCTTCTATTAAAGATTTTGCGCTGCCGTTAATTGTAGGATTTTTATCAGGAGCATATTCTTCAATATTTATAGCAAGTCCATTATGGTATATATTTAAAGAAAAATCTGTTAAAAATAAAAAAGTAAAACCGGTAAGAAGATAGATTGTAAAAAATTTACTGTTTATTTGAGCAAAGGTTGGATTATGCAAAAATATACAATTTGGGAAGAGAAAGTATCCTCTGTCAGACTGGCAGAGGATATTGTAAAAGAACTTAAAATAGAATCAAACACAGCGCGGTTTCTTGAAAATAAAGGGATCGTGACATTAGCTGAAGTAAAAGAGTTTTTACATACGGATTATAACTATTTGTTGGATCCTTTTTTATTTTCAGATATGAAGAAAACATTAGACAGAATAAGTCAGGCACTAAAAAATAATGAAATAATTTATATATATGGTGATTATGATGCAGATGGTATCATGGGAACATGTATTTTATACAAAGTGCTTTCCAGCATATCGGAGCATGTTTATACATATCTGCCAAACAGGTTTAAAGAAGGCTATGGGTTAAATATTGATATAATTGACGAGTTAAAAGAAAAAAATGTTTCATTGATTATTACCGTCGATAATGGTATTGCTGCGATTGATGAAATAGAGTACGCAAGAAAGTGCAATATCGATGTGATCATTACCGACCACCATGAATGCAACGAAGCAGTGCCTAATGCTTTGGCAGTATTAAATCCTAAAAAAGCTGATGAAGAGTATCCTTATAAAAATCTATGCGGTGCTGCAGTAGCTTTTAAATTAGCTTTGGCAATGATTAAACAGGGCTTTGCATCTTATGATATAGGAGAGCTTATCACACTTGCTATGATTGGAACGATAGCGGATATTGTACCATTGATAGGTGAGAACAGAAGCATTGTAATTCTTGGGTTAAATGAAATGAAAAAGACAAAAAACCCAGCGCTTATTGAGTTGATGCTGGATGCCAATATCATACCAAATGAAATCAGCTGTGCAGATATAGGATTTAAAATAGCTCCCCGTATCAATGCTGCAGGCAGAATGACAGATGCAAATCAAACGATACAGCTATTTTGCAATAATGATAGAAAATTTGTAAAGGATAAGGTTAAGATTTTATCGGAAATTAACAGTTTTCGGCAAAATGAAGATAAAAAGATATTCAAGCAAGCAAATGAAATTGTATTAAAAAATGATTTACAAAGTAAACTGGTATGGGTGCTTTCAGACAGTAATTGGCATGAAGGAGTTATAGGAATATCGGCGGGGAAACTTGTTGAAGAATATAACAGACCGTTTATTTTAATATCTGAAGATGAAAATATATGTAAAGGCTCAGCAAGAAGCATCCCGGGATTTAACATATTTGAAGCAATTAAAAATTCTGCGTACTTGCTTGAGAGATTTGGCGGACACAGTGCGGCGGCAGGGTTTAGCATTAAAAAAGAAAATATTGAACAATTAGAACGAGAATTGAATATATATGCGCGGGAGAATGGTATCCAAAAATTATTACATGTTTATAGGTATTATGATTTAGAATCACATGACAGTGTTTTTACAGAAAAATTTATTTCAGAAATAGAATTATTATCACCTTTCGGATATAAAAATCCAAAACCATTAATACGATTAAATAACTGTAAAATAGAAAATATTGTAAAAAGAGGTGTTGAAAAAAACCACGTATCGTGCAAAGTCATTAAGCAAGATAATGCAATTAAAAGTATTGCGTTTAACCAGGAAAAAAGTTTTGAGAATATTAAAGAAAATGATGTCGCTGATTTACTGATATATCCTAAAATAAATACTTTTAACAATATTTCTAAGATTGAATATGAAATCAGAGATATATTTTTTTACAATGACCGTTATGATGAATATTTAAAAGCCGCATATAAACAATTTTCTTTATTCTATGATAAAAAAGAATATTTGCCTGCGCAATCTCAGCTCAGTGAACTCACCCTTGAACAAGCGATATCAAGCAGCCTGCCGGGAGATATTATTATTAATTATTTTTACGAGGCACAAAAACGAGCAATGAGATATTTAAAATATAAAAGAATTGAAGAAGAATTCATAATATGCTATAACAAAATCGAAAATTATGAGAAGGATAAAAAATATATTCTTATATCTCCTTTAGATGTGCCAAATAGTGCACGTATATTTGTTGCTGAACATAATTATTTTGATGCGTATGAGGAAGATCTATATATAAATAGTGATAATTGTATTTTCTTAAAAGATATTATGTATAAAAAGAAGATCCAAATAAATCGGGAATTCTTAGCCTATATTTATGTCAGGCTGAGCGATATTAGGGCTTTATGTGAAAATAAATTAAATAATTTTATCAATCATTTACAACGGCAGAATAAATATAAAGTTAATTATTTACTGGTAAGATTGGCACTTGACATATTTGATTCATTGGAATTAGTAAAATATAAATATAATGAAAAGACTGATAATTTATTCGTTGAGAAAATAGCCGGCAAAGAAAAAAAAGATATTAATAATAGCAAAATAATGATAAAATTAAATAATATTTCAAATTAAACAATATTAATCGAGGGAAATAATGATTGATAAGTTGCTGAATCAGGTAAGTGCTTATCTGAACAAGCAAGACAGACAACTTATAAGGCGAGCATATGATTTTGCGAAGAATGCCCATATGGGTCAATTCAGAGAATCGGGTGAAGAGTATTTGATTCATCCGGTTGCATTAGCATACATTTTAGCAGACTTACAATTTGATGCGGTATGTATTTCAGCGGCGCTTTTGCATGATGTCGTTGAGGATACAAGATATACTTATGGGGATATAAAGCAAAATTTTGGACAGGAAATAGCTGATATTGTAGATGGACTGACAAAAATAAGCAAGCTGGAGTTTAGAACCAAGCAGGAAGAACAGGCTGAAAATTTCAGAAAAATGCTTATAGCCATGGCTAAAGATATTCGCGTTATTTTCATTAAGCTTGCAGACAGACTGCATAACATGAGGACAATTAAATACATGCCTGAAAAAAAACGCAAAGAAAAAGCTCAGGAAACGCTTGATGTGTATGCACCGCTTGCACATAGACTCGGTATTTTCAAAATCAAATGGGAGCTTGAAGATATATCTTTTAGGTATTTAAATGAAGAGGCTTATTATGATATTGTAAATAAAGTTACACAAAACAGAACACAGAGAGAAACATATATTAATCAATTTATCAAGATGCTCAAAGTAAAATTAAAAGATACAAAAATAGATTTTAAAATTGAAGGAAGAGCAAAACATTTTTACAGTATCTATAAAAAATTGCAGAGAGTAGGTAATTTTGAGCAAATATATGACTTGCTGGCGGTTAGAATTTTAGTTGATGATATACAGAGTTGTTATGCAATATTAGGGGTTGTCCATACGGCATTTACACCGTTGCCGGGCAAATTCAAAGACTATATTGCAATGCCAAAACCAAATATGTATCAATCTTTGCATACAACAGTTATGGGGCCGATGACGCGGCCGGTTGAAGTACAAATAAGAACATATGAGATGCATAAGGTTGCAGAATACGGTATTGCTGCACATTGGAAGTATAAAGAAGGAAGCAATAGGGGAAAAGTAGAAAAAAATTCATTCGATGAAAAACTCGCATGGCTCAGACAAGTTATGGAGTGGAACAATGAAGTGGACGATTCGGGCGCTTTTTATGAAATGATAAAAGGCGATTTGTTTGCTGACGAAGTATATGTGTTCACTCCTCAGGGAGATGTAATCAATCTACCCGCAGGTTCATGCCCTCTTGATTTCGCATATCGAATTCACTCTGATATAGGCAATAAATGTGTAGGAGCAAAAATCAACAATAAGATTGTACCTGTATCTTATAAATTAAAAAATGGCGATATTGTTGAAATTTTGACTTCGCCGAATTCAAAAGGCCCGAGCCGTGATTGGCTAAAAATTGTACAAAGTTCCAATTCCAAAAATAAAATTCGAAATTGGTTTAAAAAGGCTGACAGAGAAGAAAATATATTACGTGGCAAAGAAATTATCGATCGCGAAATCAAAAGAATGGGATACACTTCGGACAAATTTAATAATCCAAAATATTGGGAATATGCAATCAGTAAGTATAATTATCCCAATGTGTCTGAAATGTATTCGGCAGTAGGATATGGAGGCATAAAAGCGGGACAGATTTTGCGGAAAATAATTGTTGATTTTGAAGAAGATTTTCCGATAAAAGAAAAAGAAATTATTAAAAAGACAACGCAAAGCCATTCATCAATAGAAAAAGCGATTAAGATAGGCGGATATTCAAATATGGCGGTTCGGCTGGCCAAATGCTGCAATCCTGTACCGGGAGATGAAGCTATAGGGTTTATTACGCGTGGAAGAGGTGTTACCGTGCATAGAATTGATTGTGTCAATATTTTGAATATGACAGATGATGAACGGTTAATTAATGTTGAATGGCAATCAAATACGGAGGCATCATTCTCTGCTAAGATTTTAGTGGAAGGCAATGATAATTCAGGAATCCTCGGAGATCTTGCAAGAATATTTTCAGATGAAAAAATAAGTGTACATGCACTCAACGCAAAGAGCGGAGATAATAATATAGCTTATTATGATATAGTAGTTGAAGTGAAGAGCAGGAAAGAATTAAGTGATCTGATAACAAAAATTAAAAAACTTAAAAATGTAATTAAAGTCACAAGGTTATAGTCTAAATAATCGAATTCAAGCAATTCCAAACTATAATATTTAAATTAGGGAGATAATATGATTGCAGTCATACAAAGAGTGAGCCGTTCTTCTGTTACGGTAAATAATGCAGTAGTCGGGCAAATTGATAAAGGGCTGAATGTTTTACTGGGTGTTGGACAAGGAGACAGTATAAGTGATGCAAAATATTTAGCAAAAAAAATATCTGATCTTAGGATTTTTGAAGATAATAATAAAAAAATGAATTTATCTGTAAAAGATATCGGTGCAGAAATACTAATTATTTCTCAATTCACACTTTTGGCAGATTGTAAAAAGGGCAACAGACCATCATTTACAAATGCAGAACAGCCGGATACGGCAAAAAAATTATATGAGGATTTTATTAGTTTGGTAAATGATCAAGGAATAAAAACACAAGAAGGTATCTTCGGAGCCGATATGAAAGTTGAAATAATCAATGATGGACCAGTAACAATAATCATTGACAGTAATAAAAAGTAAGAGGAAAAATAAATATGCATATTGAAAATGTGGTAGTATCAAATTTTATGACTAATTGTTATTTAGTAGGATGTGAAGAAACAAAGCAAGCCATGGTAATCGATCCGGGCGGAGACTTTGAATCAATAAAACAAATGATAGATAGTAGCGACTATAAAGTGAAATTGATCGTATGTACACATGGGCATAATGATCATATCTTGGCAGTAAAAAAATTAAAAGATTACACAGGTGCGAAAGTGTATATACAAGACAGAGATAAAAAGTGTTTGCAAAATTCTCTCTATAGCGGGGCTATGATGTTTGGATTCAAGCAAGAAGAATGTGATGAAGATAAAGCACTGTTAGACGGAGACACATTTGATGTAGGGAACTTGCATTTTACGGTCCTCCATACACCCGGCCATACAAAAGGTGGTATGTGTCTATATACACCGGGGCATCTTTTTAGTGGAGACACACTCTTTTATGGCACTGTCGGCAGGACAGATTTTCCGCGTGCAAGTTTTAAAGAAATTCAAGCTTCTATTTTAGAAAAGCTTTATAAGTTGCCTGATGACACAATCGTATATCCTGGTCATGGCAAAAGAACAACGATCGGATATGAGAAAAAAAATAATGCTTATGTAAGAATATAAAAAAATGAATATTGTACTGGCTTTATCAGAAAATAAATACGAATATGAAATAAAAAGTCTTCTCAGTGCGTTTTTTATCTCTGCTCAGTTTTACAAGGAAAATATTAATAATGCAGATTTATGTATATATATAAGATATCAAGCTGGCAGAGCAATTTTAAATTTTAAAAATCAAAATAATGAAATACGCAGTGAAATTAGACTGTTAAATCAAAGACATGTAGATATTCTTAGCATTGAACAAAAAGTTTATGTGATTATCGGTAAGATATATAAAAAAACACTTCCTTGGGGTATCCTCACAGGCGTACGTCCTGTGAAAATCGCATTAAAAATGAAAGAAAACAATGCGGAAGATCAAGAAATTATAGATTATTATACAAATGTAAGATATGTAAATAATAAAAAAGCATCCTTATGTGTGCGCATTGCAGAAAAAGAATGGGAATGCATGAGCGATCTTCAAGACAATGACAGAGCATTATATATCAATATTCCTATATGTCCTTCTAAATGTCATTATTGTTCGTTTGTATCCAAAGCAACAAAAGATATGGATTTTATAGAAAGGTATGTTGGTGCATTAGTAAAAGAGATCAGAATACTTTCAAATTATTTTATTTTAAACAATATTAGAATTAAGACTATATATATTGGCGGAGGCACACCAAGCATACTCAGTTCCAGTCAAATATATAATCTTTTAAAGGAGATAAAAGATAATGTGAATTTAGAGCATTGTAGGGAATTTACGTTTGAAGCAGGCAGGGCGGATTGTATCAATGACGAGAAATTACATGCCATAAGAAGTGGCGGGGCGGATAGAATCTGCATCAATGCTCAAAGTATGCACAACACTACACTCAATGCTATCGGCAGATATATAAGTGTTGAAGATTTTTATAAAGCTTATGAAATATCTACAAAATATAATTTTATTAAAAATGTAGACTTAATTTATGGACTCAGCGGCGAAAATGACAGCATGTTTCTATCTTCATTAAATAAAGTTATTGAGTTAAATCCGGAAAATATTACGCTTCATTGCCTTTCTTATAAACGAAATTCAGAGCTTTTCGATGAGAAAAACAGCCATTTTACAGGTACATTTGGATTCGAGAGTGCTTATGGTTTGCTTGAAAAAAATAAATATATTCCCTATTATTTATATAGGCAAAAATACACTGTAAACAACGCTGAAAATACTGGATTTTGCAGGCCCGGATTTGAGGGAATATATAACAGGCTCATCATCTCGGAACGCATTGGCATCGTTGGATTGGGTGCGGGTGCATCCGGAAAATTATATAACAGAAAAAATGATCATATCAAAAGAGTAACAGGATATAAAAATATTGAATTATATATAGATAATATTGATGATGTGGTAAGTAAAAAAATGCATATGTATGACATGGAAATATAGTTTTTAGGTAAATATTATTGACATAAAGATATTTACTTTTTATAATATTTGAATAATAGAATTTTAATAGAGCGATGAATGAGAGAGTAGTGCATTTGTTTCATTCAGAGAGGGCATATGAGCTGAAAATGCCTTGATAATAAGTGCATGAAGAACACTGATAGCTTTGAAAGTCGAATTGAGTAGGTTTTCACGTAATTTATGCGTTAAAGTATCAAGATGGTTCATTAAAACTAATCAGGGTGGCACCGTGGATAATTCTGCCCCTGGCGAATATCGCCAGGGTTTTTGTTTTTATATATTAAGGAGGGTATTATGGCAATTACAGCACCGAAAGGAACTAAAGATATTCTGCCGAATGAAAGCAGCGTATGGGTTTGCTTAGAGACGATTATAAGAAAGCTTTGTGCATTATATGGTTATGAAGAAATAAGGACTCCTATATTTGAAAAAACAGAGCTGTTTGCACGTGGAGTAGGTGATGAAACAGATATTGTTCAAAAAGAAATGTATACATTCATGCATAGAGATAAGGAAAGTTTTTCTTTAAAACCGGAAGGAACAGCAGGTGTTGTTAGAGCTTATATTGAAAATAAACTTTATACACTCCCTCAGCCTGTAAAATTATTTTATTTAACACCGTGTTTTAGAGCAGAACGTCCTCAAAAAGGCAGATACCGACAATTTCATCAATTTGGTATAGAGGCGATGGGTTCAAAGTCGGCTTGTATTGATGCGGAAGTGATGGCATTGGCAGATAGTCTTTTTAAAATATTAAAATTAAAAAATGTAACATTATATATTAATTCTGTCGGATGCAGCAAATGCAGGGAAAGCTATTATGAGAAATTAAAAGAATTCATTGCTTCTAAATTTGATATGCTCTGTCAAGATTGTAAAAATAGGTTTGAAAATAATCCTATGAGAGTGCTGGACTGTAAAAATGAGCAATGTAGCCTAGCGTTGAAAGACGCTCCATATATGTTGGATTATTTATGTCCGGAATGTAGTGAGCATTTTGATGATGTGCAAATGTATTTAAAACAGATGGAAGTAGAATATACAATAAATCCGAAAATAGTTCGAGGACTGGATTATTATGAAAAAACTGCATTTGAGTTTATATCTAATGATTTAGGTGCTCAAAGCACAATATGCGGCGGTGGCCGCTATGACGGACTTAGTGAAATTATAGGAGGGCCTAAAACACCCGGTATTGGATTTGGTCTTGGGCTTGAGAGATTGCTCTTATTATCAGAGTCAAGCCTTCCCGTTCATGACCAGTTTGTTGATTTGTATATTGCATCCATAGGGAAACAAGCAGATTTAAAAGCGAGTGATCTGGTAAAGAAATTACGTGATTGTAATTTGAAAGCAGAAAAAGATTATCTGCAGAGAAGTCTAAAAGCCCAGATGAAATTTGCAGATAAATTACAGGCTGCTTATGTGCTGATTATTGGAGAAAATGAGTTAGTATCAGGGAGAGCCGAATTAAAGAATATGAAAACGGGGGAACAGACAGATGTTGATATTGATGGATTTAAAGACTTTTTTATAAATTATTATGTAGGAGCAGTAGAGAATGAAAAACATATATAGAACACACTTATGTGCAGAACCTGCTGAAAGCAATTTAAACGAACAGATAATGCTTTGCGGATGGGTGAATAAAAAAAGAAGCTTAGGACAAATTGTATTTATTGAATTACGCGATGTGAGCGGGATTATGCAGATAACCATTAATGGAGAAGAGAATAAAGAACTAATTGAACTAGTGTCAAAAGTTAAAAATGAATATTTGATCCGGGTATGTGGCAGTGTTGTAAAAAGAGACGAAGAAAATATAAATCTAAAACTAAAAACAGGGACAATAGAAGTCGCGGCAAGCACAATTACAATTATTAATGAATCACAGACACCACCTATTTATATAGATGAATTTGATAAAACGAATGAAAACAAAAGACTTAAATATAGATATTTGGATTTAAGAAAACCGGCGATGCAGCAAAAATTTATTTTAAGAAGTAAAGTCAATAGAATTGTTCGCGAATTTTTGTATGATAATAGTTTTTTGGAAATTGAAACGCCATTTTTAAATAAGCCGACTCCAGAAGGGGCCAGAGATTTCTTAGTGCCAAGCAGAGTGCAGCCAAATAAGTTTTTTTCTCTTCCTCAATCTCCGCAGCTTTTTAAACAGTTATTGATGGTAAGTGGATTTGATAAATATTTTCAAATTACAAAGTGCTTTCGTGATGAAGATTTGAGACAAGACAGACAACCCGAATTTACTCAGATTGATATGGAAATGTCTTTTGTAACGCAAGATGACATTATTGCTGTCAATGAATTATTGATTCAAAAAATATTTAGTGAAATGCTTGATATTAAAGTGCAGCTTCCGATCCGACGTATGACTTATGAAAAGGCAATGCTGCATTATGGTTCAGATAAACCTGACTTAAGATTTGAAATGGAAATTACAGATCTATCAAAAATTGCAGCATCATGCGGATTTGGTGTCTTTGCGTCTGCTATTAAAAAAGGTGGCAGCGTGAGAGGTCTTAATGTCCAAGGTGGATCGGAGAGGTTGAATCGAAGAGATCTTGATCGTCTCACGGAGGTTGCTGTAACGTATGGAGCCAAAGGACTTGCTTGGATGCGCGTAACAAATGAAGGTATTATCTCTCCGATAGTTAAATTTTTTAAAGAGGATGAGATTAAAGAAATTGTTGATATTATGCAGGCGCATGAAGGAGATTTGCTGTTGTTTGTAGCCGATAAAAATAATATCGTGGCAACAGCACTGGGTCAGCTGCGGCTTCATATGGCGGATGTTATGGAGATTGCCAGAGAGGGCTTTGAATTTGTTTGGATTACAGATTTTCCGATGTTTGAATATGATGAAGAAGAAAAAAGATATTATGCCGTTCATCATCCTTTTGCAGCACCAATGGATGAAGATGTAATGTTATTCGGTACGGAAGAAGTTGATAAAATGCGGGCAAAAGCATATGATATTGTATTAAATGGGGTTGAGCTCGGAGGAGGAAGCATCCGAATACATCAGCAAAGTATTCAGGAAAAAGTATTTGAACAACTTGGTTTCTCACAAGAAAAAGCATGGGATAAATTTGGATTTTTACTGGAAGCATTTAAATATGGCACGCCACCTCATGGGGGTATCGCTTACGGCATGGACAGGCTGTGTATGCTGTTGACAGATACTGAAAACATAAGAGATGTCATTGCTTTTCCGAAAACTCAAAATCATGGATGCCTCATGACAGGAGCGCCATCCTATGCTGAAGATGAGCAGTTGGAAGAATTGAGAATCCAATTAGTTAAAGAAGAGAACAATGATGATTGAAACAGGTATTGTTAAAGAAAGTTATGACAATAAAGCAACGATTATTATTCAACGTCATTCTGCATGTAAAAAATGCGGAGTTTGTAAAATAGGAACAGATGAAAAGACAGTTGTTACGCAAGCATCAAATTTTATTGGTGCTAAAGCAGGGGATAGGGTTGAAGTGGAGCTTAGTTTCGGTACGCTAATGAGTGCTTCGCTAATTATATATATCATTCCGCTGCTTATGTTTTTTATTGGTTGTGTAATCGGGTTTTATTTAATCACAATTCATTCATTCGGGGCCAATAATCCCATCGTGTCTTTTATTGGCGGATGTATTTTTTTGATAGTAACTTATCTGATTATAAGGAAAATGGACAGAATGGGGAAGTTTAGAAATAAGTATAATATGGATATTGTAAAGATTATTGAAAAAGATTAAAAAAACAACCTTTTAAGGTTGTTTTTTTATCTTATGATTGTATATTTTAAACAAGATGTAATATGATTACTCATCATTTGCTTAGCCGTATCAGGTAAAAAAAGTTTGATAGAGTTTACAATAGCCATATGCTGGGGAACCAATTCCTGACGTATGGGATTTTCAATATCCGTACGAGATATTTTCACACTGTACCATTGGTAACGCTGGATTTGTTTTTTTAAGGAATCATAACATTGCTGAACATAAGTATTCGCGCAAGAATCAACTATTAATTGATGAAAAGGAATATCGACATTTTTAATGATTTCATAATCTTTTGTTAAGAATGCTTCCTGATAATCGTATGCGAGTTTTTCCAACTCTTCAATATTTGGACAAGGATGTTGGGCTGCGCATAAATATGCGGCAGTACTTTCGATCATATCACGTGCGGTATATAGTTTTGCAATTTCTTGATGTTTAATGGAAGCAACATAAAATCCGCTTTTATTTGGTAGCGTTTCTACAAAACCGATATTATACAGCATTTTTATAGCCTCGGTAACGGGTGTACGGCTGATATTCAGATCAATTGCAATTTGGGCTACATTTAATTTTGTACCCGGTGCTATGTTTAATGTTGTAATATCATCAAACAAAAGTGAAAATACAATTTTATTTAATTGTTCAAATGGATTTGCATCCAAATATTTTGTTAACTGATCTCTATTCATTCTTTATCCTTAATAATTTTTGATTTCAATATATTAAATTATTATAACATATATTATAATGATATTAGGTGCATTTTAAATAAAATAGATAAAATATGTATAAATAATCATTAAACATGTGTAATAATAAAATAAAAAGCATAAAAATTGAAGCATCTTATTTTTGCGTATATAATTTACTAAGCAGACTATTGTTGGTAGTTTTGCTGTTTCCTGAAAAATTGAACCGCATAAAAACCTCAATTATTAAAAAGAGCCTTTTAAGGCTCTTTTTAATAATCAGTAATTTTCATAATATAGTTGATTTGTATATTTTATAATCAAACGGCAAAACTACATAAAAAAGGTAAGTCATGCATCAATATATTCTTATCAGTATACTGGCTTCTTTACTTGGCTTGATTTTTAGATTGCTTATGATCAGGTCGGATTATAGGCAATATCCTTCTTCTCCACATTCGCTGATATCTCATATAGCTATGGCAGCTATTGCTGCCGTATTAGGTGCGGTTGCCACGCCGGCGTTTATAGAAAAAGAATACACGGCTGTGACTTTTTTGGCGCTTGCAGCTACACAATTTAGAGAAATCAGAAGTGTAGAACGTGAAAGTCTTCAAAGTTTGGAAGAAACTGAACTAGTGGAACGGGGACAGGCATATATAGAGGATACTGCAAAAAAATTTGAATCCAGAAATTATGTAGCTATGTTGACAGCCTTTTGTTTTAGTATCTTTTATTATATAATTCATATATTTCTGTCCGGTCCATTTGCTATACTTTTTTCTCTTGCGATCACAATAGCGGCGGGCTTTGCAACTTATAGGTATATGCTTGGAGGAAGAATTTGCGATATAGCTGAAATTACTGTTAGAAAAGTAAAAAACAGAGGACCTTTAATTATTATAGAAGATGTTGTATTGATTAATGTAGGCAATAAAAAATCATTAGAGATTTTGCTGAAAAATGCCCGCGGTATTCTATTAAAACCAAAAAATAAAGATGCTGCCATAACACTCGCAAATTTAGGACAGCGCCAGGCGATCTTGCATAATTGTGCAATTATACTAGGGATAAGAAAAGATATTGATGAACCTGATTTTACTCCGATTGCACGAAAGCAGCCTGAAAGTGGAAATATTGCAATTTTAATTATTTGTATGGATGATGATATCAATCTTTTAATTGATGCAATTGCCAGGACGCCAATTTTGGAAAGCGCGAAACGAAAACCGAGTGTCTTTTATAAAAAATTGTATAAAGAAGAGGAAAAATAAATAGTGAAACAGGAAAAAAATGAAATCGTTGCAATTGTAACAACAGATAAAAATAAAATATTGCACAGCGGCGTTGCGACATTTTTTTGCAAATCAATAGAAGAAAGAGATAATGTTTCGCTGTTAATTTCTAAAGTAACACAGGGTATGATACATGATTTACAAAATGGTTGTGTTATAATAGTAAAGCATTAGAAAATATTAAGAGGAGAAGAATGTATAAAATACACAATGTAGCAAAAAATTCCATAGCGGAGAAAAAGGGTATACAAAAAGGAGATTATCTTTTAAGTATAAACAATCAAACAATTAATGATATACTTGATTATATGTATTTAACCTCAGATGATCGATTAAGTATGCAGATACAAAAACAAAACGGTAAACGAAAAATAATAAAAATAAAAAATACCTCGCATTTACCACTGGGTATTGAGTTTGACTACGCAACAATAGATAAACCAAAGAGTTGTCACAACAAGTGCATATTTTGTTTTATCGATCAGCTTCCGAAGAATATGCGAGAGTCGCTGTATTTTAAAGATGATGATTATCGAATGTGTTTTTTATTTGGTAATTATATTACTTTAACAAACTTAATACAAAATGATTTAGATCGTATTATAGCAATGCGGCTGAGCCCGGTGAATATTTCTGTTCATACAACAAATCCGATTCTGAGGATAAAAATGTTAAACAATAACAATGCAGGGAATATTTTAGAAAAAATTAAATATTTAGCAGAAAATAATATTGAAATGCAGATGCAAATTGTTCTTTGCCCAGATATAAACGATGGAGAAGAATTGAAAAAAACGCTTCATGATTTAGCCGAGTTTTATCCGAATATATCAAGCGTCAGTGTTGTGGATGTCGGACTTACAAAATATAGAGATGGTCTTTATCCATTAAAGAATGTAGATAAATCAAAAGCCCAAGAGACGATAAGAATAGTAAACGCAATTCAGGAAGAAATGCTTGATGTTTACGGTACACGCTGGGTATATTGCTCGGATGAAATCTATATTAAAGCTCAAGAAAAAATACCGGACTATGATTTTTATGAAGATTTTTTACAGTATCAAAATGGAGTAGGCTTTATCGCTGCATTTAAAAAAGAATTTTATGATGAATTGAATACAATTAAGCAAATCAATTCGGAAAAAATACATATATCAATCGCTACAGGAGTCAGTATTGCCTCGTTTATTACACAACTATGTGACGTAATTACCGATAAATTTAATATAAAAATAGATGTATATGCAATTGAAAATGTTTTTTTTGGAAAGAGTATCACTGCATCAGGCCTTTTGACCGGGCAAGATATTGTTAATGCTCTTAAGGGTAAGGAATTAGGAGAGAAATTATTGCTGCCGTCTGCATTGCTTAGAAACGGAACGGATATTTTATTAGATGATCTAACCGTTAAAGATATAGAAGACGAATTGAATATAGATATTGGGATTGTTCCGCAAGACGGAGCAGAATTTCTTAGAATTATTTTAAATGATAGGAGTACGCTATGAGCACGCCAATAGTAGCCATCATAGGCAGACCAAATGTAGGGAAATCTACATTATTTAATAAAATAGTACAAAAAAGAATATCAATTGTAGAAAATACGCCCGGAGTCACAAGAGATAGAATCTATGGGCAAGCGGAGTGGCTAAGTCACGAATTTTCGGTAATAGATACAGGCGGAATCGAACCCTATACAAATGATGAAATGCTCATAAGTATGAGGTGCCAAGCGCAGCTAGCTATTGACATGGCTGATGTAATTATATTCGTTGTTGATGCCAAAGCCGGAGTTACTGCAAATGATCATGAAATAGCTACGATAATCAGAAAAACGTCAACACCCTACATATTAGCCGTCAATAAACTTGATGGATATGAAAAACAAAATTTAATGTATGAGTTTTATCAATTAAATTTGGGAGAACCTATTCCTATATCCGCAGAACATGGGCTTGGTATCGGTGATTTGCTTGATGAAGTTATTGCGCGGTTTAAAGAAAAAACAGATACTATTGACCAAGAAAAAAGGTGCAGAATTGCATTGGCAGGAAGACCAAATGTAGGGAAAAGTACACTGATCAATACTCTGCTTGGGGAAGAAAGAGTGATTGTGTCCAATATACCCGGAACAACAAGAGATGCAATTGATACGGATTTTGATTATGAAGGTAAAAATTATACGATTATAGATACGGCAGGGCTGAGACGAAAAAATAAAATATATGAGAATATAGAACGTTATAGTACAGTTCGAAGTATTAAAGCTATTGAAGAGAGTGATTTATGTTTATTGATGCTTGATGCCACAACGGGTATCGGAGAACAAGATTTAAAAATAGCAGGGTTAATTGAAGCAAGGGCAAAAGCAGTCATGATAATTGTAAATAAATGGGATGCAGTAGAAAAAGAAACAAATACGATGAAAAAATTATCAGATGAAATTAGAAGAAGATTTCATTTTATTGATTATGCACCGATTTTATTTATAAGCGCGTTAAATAAAAGAAGAACAGATAAAATAATGCCGCAAGTTCAGCTTGTTTTAGATGAGTACAAACGAAAAATATCTACCGGTCTTTTAAACAGTATGATTAATGATGCAATTTTAATGCATCAACCACCGTCTAAGAGCGGCCGAAGGCTTAAAATTTATTATGGAACGCAAACTGATATATGCCCGCCTACTTTTACTTTTTTTGTGAATGATGTAGAGCTTCTTCAGACATCGTATAGAAAGTATTTATTGAATCGCATGAGAGAAGCATTTGAATATAAAGGGGTACCGATATTATTAAAATTTAAATCAAGAGGAGATAATGTATAAATTTATTGCATATTAGTAAAAGCTATATTATAATAATGATAATGATTATTATTTAGGTGATGAAATGAAACAATTAAAAAATTCGAAACAACGTGACATTATTTTAAATGCGTTAAGAAATTCAACGACCCATCCTACGGCGGACGAATTATATCAAATAATTAAAGTAGATAATAGCAACATAAGTCTTGCAACAGTTTATAGAAATTTAAATTTGCTGTATAATATGGGGCAGATAAAAAAAATCTCAATGGCTTCGTCTCCGGATCGCTTTGATAAAACAACAACGGATCATTATCATGTATATTGTACAAAGTGTAATAAAGTATGTGATGTGAGCATAGAGGGGATCAGTGATGCGGCAAAAAAAGTAGAAGAATTGACAGGATACAGCAATATTGATTATGATATTGTTTTTACGGGTATTTGTCCTGATTGTAAAAATAAATAATATTAAGAAAGGCGGATTGAAACTATGAGAGAAGCTTTGTCAAAATTATCGTATGGGCTGTATGCTTTAGGTGTGCAATCTGATAAAGCAAAAAATATGTGCATTATCAACACAGCGATACAAGTAAGCTCAGAGCCTATTCATATTACAGCAGCACTGTCTAAAAATAATTTTTCTCATGATTTAGTTAAAGAAGCAAAACAGTTTTGCGTCAGTATTCTAGATCAAAATACGTCCATGGAAGTCATTGCAAGATTTGGATTTGCTACAGGTGCAAATAAAGATAAGTTTGAAGATTTTGATTATAATATTGATGCAACCTATAATCCTTATTTGAAGGAAGCATTAGCTGCCTTAAGCGTGAAAGTTATCAATATGATAGATATAGGCAGTCACACACTGTTTATAGGCCAAATTGTTGAAGCTATAGATATAAAAGACGGTCAGCCCCTTACATATGATTATTATAAAAAAATAAAAAAAGGAACAGTACCTAAAAATGCACCAACTTATAATAAAAGTACAGAAAATAATGTAAAAAAATATCAATGTACTGTATGTGGTTATATTTATGACGGAGATATACCTTTTGAGCAATTACCTGATGATTATAAATGTCCGGTTTGTAATTATCCTAAAAGTGTATTTAAGTTAATTTAAAAATATATAATAATTAATTGGAGGAGATTTTATGAGTAAATTAAAAGGAACAAAAACAGAAAAAAACTTATTGGAAGCTTTCGCAGGGGAAAGTCAGGCAAGAAATAAATATACTTATTATGCATCTCAGGCAAAAAAAGATGGATATGTGCAAATATCTAAAATATTTGAAGAAACTGCCAATAATGAAAAAGAGCATGCAAAAATCTGGTTCAAGCTTTTGCATGATGGTATAGGTTCAACGCTTGAAAATCTAAAAGATGCGGCGGCAGGCGAAAATTATGAATGGGTATCTATGTATGCAGGGTTTGCTAAAGAAGCCAAAGAAGAAGGCTTTGAAGATATTGCCAAGTTATTTGAGAAAGTTGCGGCAATTGAAAAAGAACATGAAAAACGTTATCTTGAATTGTATAATAATATTAAGAAAGATATGGTATTTAAAAAAGAAGAAATAAAAACGTGGCAATGTAGTAACTGTGGCTATGAATACCAAGGACAAGAGGCATTACAAGAATGTCCGGTTTGTAAGCATCCCAGAGATTATTTTGAGATTAAAGCAGATAATTATAAATAATAAAAAAGACTGTATCTTTTGATACAGTCTTTTTTATGCAACATTAAGAAGAAAGATGAAAATACGGATGCAAAAGAGATTTTTCTGCATCTACAAAATGTTTTTCTATAAGCTTTGCAACATTTTCCGTCATTCCCATTTCCAGTGAAGTGAGTATCATGCTGTGTTGTCGCAGCATCAATGGAGTTCGCGGAGTGAAATTGGTAGGATTATTAATATATGCTGTAAAAGCAATATACCTGGAAATGATATCGGCGATACTCTGATACATGGATACAAGATAAGGTATATCGCAAAATTCGACAATTGATCTATGAAAAGCACTGTCTAAGTGTGCGAAAGTTTCATAATCTTTTTCTGTCAAAGAAATTTCCATTTCTTTAATTAATAAATGTAATTTTTCAATTTGGTTTGCGGATATTTTTTCGCATAGTATTTTTGCGGCTCCGGATTCAATTATTTTTCTGGTTGCATATAGCTCTCCCATTTCTTTTACTTTAAGAGGGCTTACACGAAATCCTTGATTTGGAAGTGGTTCAACTAAATTAGCATTTAAAAGCATTAATACAGCATCTCTTACCGTGGTTCTGCTTACATTCAGCTCATTAGCTATTTTTGTATGATTTATTTTAGCACCCGGTGGCATTGAGAGAGATATGATTTCGTGATATAAATATTTATATACTAATTTCAATGAAGATTCAGATGGGTTTCTTTCAATTAATTCTTTAAAACGTTTATTCATTTATAACCCCATATTTACAACATATTATCTATAATTATATCAATATATTAAAGTAATTAGTATATTTTTTTTTCAGTAATATTCAACAAAATTTTTTAAAAACGTTGCTTTTTTTTGCCAGTTTATGTATACGATTATAAAACTGTATAGTAAAGAACGATAGGTTAAAATTACATAGGAATTTTAGGCTTGAAAAGGTCATTTTGTAATCGATATAATATTGTCAGTCTAGACAAAAATTTAAATAACGTACGTGTTAAATAACATGGAGGATAATTATGACAAATAGTGTGCATGTAAGCGTAGAAGAGCTATACGATGTAGCATATACTATTCTCACATCTTTTGGCATTGATGACGATCTTGCAAAACGCGCAGCCAACACGCTGAATGTTGCAGATGCCAGAGGTGTAGATTCACATGGTGTGGCAAGGCTTACATTTTACGACAGATGTATTAGAAAAGGTGAAATAAAAGCAAAGCCCAATATTAAAGTTATAAAGGAAACACCGGTGTCGGCTTATTTTGATTGTGATTATGGGATCGGAATTGCAACTGCCGATATTGTAATGGACAAAGCAATTGAACTTGCAAAAAGATCAGGGATTGGAATTGCCACGGGTATGAATGGGCATCATTTTGGTGTAGCCGGGCATTATGCGTTAAAAGCTGCTGAACAGGGTTTGATTGGATTTGCTTGCGCACCATCACTTTTACTTGTGGCACCAACAGGTGGAAAGGAAAAAATGTTAGGGAACAGCCCGAACAGCATTGCTTTTCCGAAAGGACATACTACACCTTCAATGATGATGGACATGGCATCTACAATGGTAGCCGGCGGGAAAATTCAAATGGCAATGCGTAAGGGAGAGCAAGTGCCGTTTGGATGGATTTTAGATGCAGATGGCAATGATACACAGGATCCCATGACATTTGAAGATAAAAATACAGGAAAGATACTGGGTTCTCTTGTACCTATGGCGGGACCGAAAGGATATTGTATCATTGTTATGATTGAGCTTATTTCATCTATTCTCTCAGGGGCAAAAACAGGGCCGAACCTTATTGGTGGCGGAGCAGGGCTTGGATATTTTATGTTAGCAATCGATCCACAAATTATCCGTCCATTAGATGAATTTAAAACAGATTTAGATGATTATTATCATATGATTAAAAATTCACCAAAAAAAGAAGGCGTTTATGAAATATATCTGCCTGGTGAAATCGAGCATGAAAATACACAAAAGAGAATGCAAGAAGGAATAGACTTAAATGGGGTGGTTGCACAAGATTTATTAAATTTAATGATTGAGTATAACCAATTACCAAAAGATGCACAATTAAAAGATCTATTTAAAAAGGCATATTCAGTTAATTTATAACCGAAAGGTTAAATATATAAAAACGGAGGATAAAAATGTCTATCGCATTAATCATTGTCATACTTTATATGTTTGCCTTATTATTTGTATCTTGGTATTCAACAAGGTTACAAAAAAAAGGTGGATCCAACAGTTTTTTGTTTGCAGATCAAAAACTTAATTGGGTTTTAATCGGAGTTATGATTGCAGGGCTCGCAGTCGGGGGCTCTTCGACCGTAGGGATTGCCCAAAAATCTTATACAGGTGGTATGTCCGCCGGCTGGTATGATGTAGCTTGGGCTGTCGGCGCATTATTTACAGGGATTTTCTTAGCTCAAAAAATTAGAAAATCAACATTTAAAACAATCAATGAAATGTGGGGGCGTGTATTTGGTGACGGATTTAGAACATTGTCAGTTATTATTCAGTTCTGCATTTTGCTGGTTATCGTAGCATTGCAAATTGTTGCAGGTGGTGCTATTTTAACCGCATTGTTACCTCAATATTTTACAATGCCTATCGGACTCATTGTATCGGCGGCAATGTTTCTTATTGTTGCAGTTGTCGGTGGGCTCTGGGCAGCCAGCCTGTCAAATATCATCAATATGATCATTATTTATTTAGGGATTATTTTAGGGGTTGTATCTGCAGTCAAAGGTTTTGGAGGGATGGGTGTTATCAATGCTGCTCTTCCTGCAGGTGTAAGCGGAGATGGGTCACATTGGTATAACCTTGTTACAGGTATGGGCCCGGCAGTAGTCATTGCGTGGTTTGTTACAATGTTACTGCAAGGGGTTCCAAATGCTGGGATAATGCAAAGTGTTGTAGCGGCAAAAAGTCCAAAAGAAGCGCGTAAAGGTGTTATTTTTGCAGCTATTTTAATGGCGCCTGCAGGATTTATTTCAGCACTGTTTGGCATCATGGCGGCAAGCCAATTTCCGGGGCTTGAAAATTCGGCTTTGGCGTTGCCTTCTGTTGTTACAGCAGCAGTTCCGCCGGTAATTGCAGGATTCTTGCTTGCAGGACTCTGGGCAGCAGATGTTTCTACCGCTACAGGGCTTATGGTTACTCTCAGTACAATGGGTACAAAAGATATCATTGTCAAGTATTTCGCGAAAAATATGGATGATAAAAAACAGCTTGTAGTATCACGTGTATTAATTGTTGTATGCGCTCTTGTGGCATACATACTTGCAACGCAAGTATCCAGTGTGCTTGGTGCACTTATGGCAGCGCTCACAATGTTTGCGCCATACGCAATTCTTATGACCGGAATGTTTTTATTCCCGAAAACAGTAAAAAAATCGAGTGCATGGCTTGTATTTATTGTAGGGGTAGTATTCTTCTTATTATCTCAATTTTTTGTTACGTCGACGGCGATCTTGGGACAGCCGATTTATACAGTATTTTTGGTCAGCTTGGTTACCTATATACTTTGTGCGGTATTTGACAAGCGACCGGCACCAATTGATGCTTTGTATAAAAAACCGGAAGAACTTGAAGCAAAAGCACAATAATATATATACAAAAAAAGGGCTGTGTTTCAGCCCTTTTTGATTTTATTTAAAACTATTCTTTGAATGGAAGATGATATTGAGGATGCAAAAGAAGTTTCTCGGCATCTGTGAAATGTTTATGAATCAAGTACGCAGCATTTTCAGGCATACCGTGTTCCAAAGAGTGAACAATCATTGAATGCTGACGAAGTATCATAGGCATAAAAGGGGATTTGTTGTTGGGATAGTCATTAAAACTGGTGTAATTGATATATCTGTTAATTTGATCTAAAATTTGATCATACATTAAAATAACAAATTCATTTTCGCAAAAAGTTACAATATTTTTATGAAAAGTCATATCCAATTTCGAAAACTCGTCATAATCGATCACATTTATGGATTTATGCATATTATCCAGAATAGAATGAAAAATTTGGATTTGTTCTTTTGTAATAAGTTCACACAAAATTTGTGCTGCACCTGATTCAATCATTTTCCTTGCGGCATATATGTTTTTCATCTCTGTAGTTTTTAATTCACTGATGTAAAATTTATTATCCGGAGTTTTATTAATTAAATGTTCTTCTGTGAGCATAAGTACCGCATCTCTGACTGTTGTTCGGCTTACACTCAATTCATTTGCAAGTTTTGCCAAATTTAATTTTATGCCAGGGCGCATATCGAGTGAAATTATTTCTCGGTACAAGTATTTATATACTAACTTCAGAGATGATTCATTAGGATATTTATCTAACAAATTTCTAAAATGCTGATTCATATCAAATACTCCGATTTTTAATATACTTTATACTATTAGTATAAAGTATATTAAATGAATTAAAATACTTTTTTAAATAATATTTTTGAAAAATGGAATAGATCTCATTTATATAATTTTTAAAATTAATATTCTTGTGTTTTTATTTCAGCAAATTCAGATGCATTTTTAATTAAAATGTATCTTTTTTTTACCGTTTTACCTACTTAGTATATTAATAGTGTTATAAAAAAGTTAAGGAATAATGTATAACAATTTTCGTCAAAAAATAATATTTCATTATGTTAAATTTTAATCGCCAAATCAAATTAAATTAAGTGTACTTTAATTAAAGTTTTAAGAAAGGAGATTGATAATGAGTAAAGATCGAATTATCAGTATAGATGTTGCTAGAAAAATTGCAGCTGATACTTTAGTATCATTTGGCTTAGACAAGCAGGCCTCCTCAAGAGGGGCTGATGTACTAATAGCCTCGGATATTCGTGGAGTGGGCTCTCATGGGCTTCCAAGGCTTAAAATGTATGAGCGTGATATTGGAGATGGTTTGATTAATATTAAACCCAATGTAAGGATAACAAATGAAACGGCAAGTACAGCTGCATTTGATTGTGACTATGGATGTGGTATCACAGTTGCGCCTCTAGTTATGGAAAAAGCCATTGAGATGGCGAAGAATACAGGAATAGGCGTAGCAGCAGCGAAAAACGGCAACCATTTTGGTATTGCGGGATATTATTCGCTTATGGCAGTGAAAGAAGGGTTGATTGGATATTCGGCGTCAGGATCTGTTCAATTGATTGCACCTACTGGAGGAAGTGAACAACTCTTAGGAAATGGTCCGCATAGCTGGTCGTTTCCTTCTGGGAAAAAGTCTCCGGGCATTATGTATGATATGGCTTGCAGCACGGTGGCAGGAGGAAAAATCGAGATGGCAATTCGTTCGGGCAAACAAGTCCCTATTGGCTGGATACAGGACGAGAACGGCAATGATACAACCGATCCATTGGATTTTTTCGAAAATCGTGATCCTTTTAAAGGTGTTGTGACAGGAACTTTATCCCCGCTGGGCGGACCGAAAGGTTATTGCATGACTGTGGGAGTTGAAGTATTAACTGCAATTATGACGGGGGGCGTTACCGGGGGAAGCGGGAAAGGGTTGGGATATTTCATGATGGCAATTGATATTAACAAATTCAGACCATTTGAAGAGTATCAAAAAGACGTAGATACATATTATCAAAAGATAAAGAATTCACGTAAAAAACCGGGAGTAGAAGAAATATTCCTGCCCGGTGAAATTGAGCATAATTTTACAGTCAAGCGCTTGCAAGAAGGGGTTATTCCGGTTAACGCTGTTGTCGCACAGGATCTAACCACTTTGGCCAAAAAGTATAACAGGCTACCTGTAAATGCCACTGTTGACGATTTCTTCGCTTTATATGAACAATATGAAACGGTCTAATAACATCAAAACAAATAGAAAAATAAATCTATAAAAACGGAGGTTAATATAATGAATGTTGCGTTAATAATAGTTATTGTGTATATGTTATTATTGCTTTTTGTTTCGTGGTATTCTACTAAACTTATAAAAAGACAAACTACAAAAGGCGAATCTATTAACTATTTGCTTGCGGGACAAAATCTAAATTGGTTTTTAGTCGCTATGATGATTGCAGGTCTGGCAGTCGGAGGGGTATCTACGGTAGGTGTTGCGGAAAATGCTTATGTACACGGTTTTTCTGCTGGATGGTATGACCTGGCATGGGGGATCGGGGCATTTTTATCCGGCATTCTTATTGTTGGGAAAATGCGCAAGACAAAATTTTATACGATCAATGAATTTATAGAAAAAACATGCGGGAAAGCATCGGGATTGATTACGGTTATTGTACAAGTAATCGTCAATTTTAGTGTTTTTGCGCTGCAAGTCATAGCCGGTGGTTCAATCCTTACAGCTTTGCTTCCGGATATCTTTACACTTACAACAGGAATACTTGTCTCAGCTGCTGTATTTGGTGTTATAGCACTGATAGGTGGAATGTGGGCATCTGCACTTGCTAATACTGTAAATGTTATTGTGATACTGTTGGGGCTAGTTATTGGACTTTTTGCAGTGATAAACAATTTTGGAGGCATGGAAGCTATCCAAGCTCGCTTGCCGGTTACCGACCCGGCAACCCCTTGGAATCATTTTACAAGAGGAATGGGGATGGGCGCAATCATGGCTTGGATTTTTACGATGCTGCTGCAAGCATTCTCCGGTCAAGCAGCGCTTCAAACAGTCGTATCTTCACGAGATTCCAAATCGGTTAAAACCGGATATATTGTAGCGGCGGTTATTATGGCTCCTGCAGGGTTTATAGCGGCCTACTTCGGAATGGTTGCGGCCGGAAGTTTTCCCGGATTAGAAAGTGCGAAACTGGCACTGCCCGCAGTTATAGGCCAGCTCAATCCATGGCTGGCAGGGTTTACTCTGGCAGGACTTTGGGCGGCAGATGTATCAACTGCATCAGCATGTATTATGGGGGTGACATCAATGATAACGAAAGGAATCATTGTCAGATATTTCAAACCGCAAATGTCTGAACATTCTCAAGTTGTTGTCTCAAGAATTATTATTGCCGTAGCTACTATACTGGCTGCATTTGCAGCATTAAAAATGGGCGGAATAGTATCGACATTGATAAAGCTGCTGGCAATGCTTGCGCCAATGGCGATTATGATTATCCTGTCTTTATTTGTACCAAAAGCAACGCGCAAAAGCACAGGACCGTGTGTTATGATCATTGGTGTTATATATGCTGCGCTGGAGATTACATTTGTGCCTCAATTAATTATTGGTGGGCAAGCAATTTATGCAGTATTAATTTTATCAATAGTAGTTTGGCTTATTACTCTAATGGTTGATAAACGACCGGCAGACTACAGTGCTTTGTATGAAAATAAAAAAGAGGAGATTGTATCATAATTCAGAGAACAAAATAAATGATGGGGCTGATTTAAATCAGCCCTTAAAATACTTTATTAATAACCCAATTCTTCGCCGACAATAATTACTTTTATTCTATCTTTTCTAATAGGAAGCTGATATCCAATCAAAGTAAACAGAGAACAAAACTTAGCAGGCGCGTTACATTCAATACATGTACCTGTGCTGCCACATGGTATTGCGTATCCTAATCGTTTAGCATTTGCGGGCGCTGCTATGTTTTTTACTCTTTCATATGCAGTATGTGCATCTGTCACAATTTTATTATAGCCTGCGATGATAATAACGCTTTTAGGGCCATAAATCATTGGAGCTACTCTGTTGCCTCTGCCGTCTATGTTAAATAATTCGCCGTTTTCAGTAATTGCATTGGAAGAGGAAAAATATGTATCACAGAAAAAAGTTTTCCTAAATAAATCATCCATTTTTTCGGCAGGAATAGTAGGATCATATCTGTCTAAATAATCGTATTTGCCATTGCGCAGATATTCAATAATACCCGTTTCAAATAACGTCATAGAGCCGCCGCAAGAAACTTTATCACCATCCTTTAAGAATTCTAACACTTTGGGAATAACACCTTCTTTAACGTCGACATAGCAAGCATACATATTATTTTTTGTAAGACTTTCTATTGTGCGTTCTATTCTTTTGTCAATAACATATTTTTTATTTTTATCCATAACTCTTTCTCCTTATATATATTAAATATTTAAAGATAGACGAAATAAAATTAATTGTTATGAGTTTCTGAAGGATTTTTTCAACTCAGATTCTTCTTTTGTCAATAATTCTTTAATAGATCTTTGTGCTTGCTGCCAATAAGGCAGAGCCAGATTTAATGTGTTTTGCCCTTTATTTGTTAGTTGTATTAAATGAGCCTTTGCGCTTTTTGGTATATGAATGTGAACTGATTTTTTCTTTTCTAAGAGCTTAAGATTTCTGATAAGAGTAGTATGTTCTAAGTCTGTGATCTCGGACAATTCATTCATGGTTAGTGGACCAAGGCGTTTTAGATGACTCAATAATGCAAACTGTGTTATTTGTAATCCTCTTGGCTATATTTTATTTAAATAATGCCTCGTTACTGCTAAAATGAATTAAAAATTTGTTATTATTACGCATATTTATATCTATTAAAATTTAATAAGTACAGCACGAACATAAGCGCCATCACTGCCTGCGATTTTTAATGGAGCAGCTGATAGAAAATATGTTCCTTCAGATATATTTGTTAAATCCAATGCTTCAATAATAGCTATTTTTTCTTTTAATAAAACTCTATGAATAGCATATTCGTTGTCTAATGTAGCAACAGACCAGTAATCAGTTCCGATTGTTATGACATCGGTAGCCGCAAGCGCTTTTGCGCAGTCTTCGGAAAGTGTTGCCTTTCCATCTCCTTTAAGTAGTATTCGTTTTGCATCGGAAGGGATTTTTTCCATTAAATAATCTGCGGAAAGGATACCTGCGCACACTTTAATTACATAGCAATCTCCAATATAATGCTCAAGAGGCATGGATGCAATATCACAGCCATCTTCAAAAAAATGAAGTGTAGCATCTGCATGTGTACCGTGATGTACACTAGAAGTGAGAATACTTAAATTATAACTATCGCCATTTGAAATTGAGGCGACAGTTTTTAAATCAGCAATATAAGAATCAGGGTATTTCGGAGAAGATAAAAATTCTTTAGTAATATCAAAAATATTCATAAAAAGAGCTCCTCTGCTGCTTTATTATAATATAAAAAAAAGATAAATTAAAGAATATAAAATATTTATATTGATTTATTTTCGAATTTTGATAGATAGTTTTTATTGAATATTTATAGTAAAAGTACTATACTAAGTTTTAAATAATACATATTTTAAAAAACATGAGGTCCTGCAAGATTAATGAAAAAAATTATTGTTGAGGTTAGAGATTTATATAAACAATTCAATGATATTGTGGTTATTAAAAATATAAATTTCAGCATTAATGAAAATGAATTTGTAACTCTTCTTGGGCCTTCAGGATGCGGAAAAACAACTATACTTCGAATTATAGCTGGGTTTGAAAGACCTACGAGCGGCGGAGTTTTTTTGTTTGATAAACTTATAAATGATATTCCCGCATATAAGAGACCTTTAAATACAGTCTTTCAAAATTATGCACTTTTTCCCCATATGGATGTATTTGAAAATATAGCATTTTCATTGCGGATAAAGAAAATCGAGCAAAAAAAAGTTAAAGAAAAAGTTACTGATTTATTAGAAATTGTTAATTTAAAAGGATATGAAAAAAGAAATGTGACCTCTCTGTCCGGAGGACAGCAGCAACGTGTAGCGATTGCCAGAGCGCTTGCAAACGAACCAAAAGTTTTATTACTCGATGAGCCGTTAAGTGCGCTTGACTTAAAAATGCGAAAAGAAATGCAAATTGAGCTGAAGAAAATACAAAAAGAAATCAATAAAACATTTATCTATGTTACACATGATCAGGAAGAAGCGCTTACGTTATCTGATAAAATTATTGTTATGAATCACGGACAGATTCAGCAAATTGGAACACCTATTGATATCTATAATGAACCGATAAATTCTTTTGTAGCTGATTTTATAGGTGAAAGCAATATACTCGACGGATACATGGAAAAAGATTATGAAGTTAAATTTTTAGATAAAAAATTTATTTGCGTAGATAAGAAAATTGATCCGAGCGAAAATAATGTTAAGATTGTAATAAGGCCGGAAGATATAAAACTTGGAGAGCCAAAGCTAAATACAATCAACGGCATTGTGGAAAGTATTGTTTTTAAAGGAGTTCATTACGAAATTATGATTAATTGCAACAAATATAATTTTATGGTTCATACAACGCAGCATCATTTGCTTGGAACAAATGTTGGGCTGGATTTTGGGCCTGATGATATTCACATTATGAAGGTTGGATAGCTGCTATGAACAAAAATATGCGCTTTGCAGGGCTTCCTTATATGGTTTGGATGTTAATTTTTATTTGTCTTCCCATAGTATTGCTTGGTATTTATTCATTTACGGATAATGCAGGCAATTTTTCTTTGCAAAATTTTAAGGACTTTTTTTCCCCGATTTATTTAAAAATATTGCTGAATTCTCTATATTTGGCATTTATAGCTACACTTATTTGTTTTCTTCTGGGCTATCCTGTGGCTCATATTATAAGCCGTATTCATTCAGAAAAAAAACGAAGTATTTTATTGCTGCTGTTTATTTTACCAATGTGGATGAATTTTTTGCTTCGTACTTATTCATGGATGACGCTGCTTGGTAATAATGGTCTTATTAACATACTGCTTTCTAAGCTGTCGTTGCCGCATTTAAATCTCTTGTATAACTCAGGAGCGGTGCTGCTTGGAATGGTCTATAATTTTCTTCCTTTTATGATTTATCCTATTTATTCAATTTTGGTAAAAATAGATAAAGACTATACAAAAGCGGCAGCTGATTTAGGTGCGAATGATACGCAAGCTTTTTTAAAAATTACATTTCCGTTAAGCATACCGGGTATTATTACCGGTTTTACGATGGTGTTTATGCCGGCAGTAAGTACTTTTGTGATTCCTTCACTTCTTGGCGGTGGACAAAATATGCTTATAGGTAATTTGATAGAACAACAGTTATTACAGGCAGGAAATTGGAATTTTGGTTCTGCAGCTTCACTAATAATGATGACGATTATTTTAATTACCATGCAAATAATGAATAAATTTGATAAAACTCAAAATAAGAATATGGAAATAATGGCATGAAAAGAATAATCAGAAATATTTATATATATTCAATGCTTTTGTTTTTATATGCACCTATTATTGTATTGATGATCTATTCATTCAATGTATCAAAGTCACGAGGTGCCTGGGATGGCTTTACATTGGATTGGTATAGGCGGTTAATTACGAATTCGCAAATTCAATCGGCCTTATATTATACAATTATAATAGCTGTTTTGGCGACGGTCATTTCAACGATTGCAGGTATTATTTCTTCGATAGGGATATATCTTTATAATTCTAAAGCGCAAAAACTATTGCTAAATATCAATTATCTGCCCGTTATTAATCCGGACATCGTAACAGGCGTTTCTATGATGATTTTATTTGCTGCCTTCAGTATTCGTCAGGGATTTATTACAATCTTAATTGCGCATATCACTTTTTGTATCCCTTATGTTATTTTATCGATATTACCAAAATTAAGGCAAATGGATATTTATCTGATTGAAGCAGCAATGGATCTTGGCTCAAAACCGCGGCATACAATAAGAAAAGTAATTTTGCCTCAGATAAAACCGGGGATTATAACAGGCATGCTTTTTGCTTTTACACTTTCAATTGATGATTTTGTAATCAGTTTTTTTACAACAGGAAGTGGAGTATCTAATTTATCAATCTATGTATATTCGATGGCGAAGAGAGGTATCAGCCCTGAAATTAATGCGCTTTCAACAATAATGATTGTTGTAGTTACATGTTTATTGTTTATAATTAATAAAAGAAGCAATAAAAAAACTAAAATAAAAGGAAAAATATCAGGAGAAAGAATATGAAAAAAGCTGTATTATTTATTGGCGCAATTATAATGATGATCTTGGCGTGTGCTTCTTGTAGTAACAACACATCCAGCTCAACACTTTATGTTTATAACTGGGGGACCTACATGGATACATCAATATTGGCAGACTTTGAAGAAGAGTATAATTGTAAGGTAGTTTATGAAAATTATGCATCTAATGAAGAAATGTATTACAAAATAAAAGGAGGTAACTCTTCATATGATGTTATTTTTCCATCTGATTATATGATCGAAAAGATGATGAAAGAAGATTTGCTGCTGCCGCTTGATTATGATAATATTCCAAATATAGAAAACATAGACCCAAGGCTCTTAAATTTGGATTTTGATCCAAATAACATATATTCTATACCATATTTTTGGGGGACTCTGGGGATATTATATAATACTGAGAATATAGAGGAACCTGTAGATAGCTGGAATATACTTTGGGATGAACAATATGAAAAAAAAATATTAATGTATGACAGTCAACGTGACAGCATTGCCATTGCCCTCTTATTAGAAGGATATTCAATCAACAGCACAAATCAAAAAGAACTTGATGAGGCATATGATTTATTAGTAGAGCAAAAACCTCTGGTTTTGGCATATGTAAATGATCAAGTAATTGATATGATGATTGGTGACGAAGCAGATTTGGCAGTTGTGTATTCGGGAGATGCAGTATACTGCATGAGTGAGAATGATAAACTAAACTATGCAGTGCCAAGAGAAGGAAGCAATAAATGGTTCGATAATGTAGCTATCCCAGCGACATGTAAAAACAAAGAACTGGCCGAGGAATTTATAAATTATTTATGCAGGGATGATATAGCACTTAAAAATACTGTAGAGGTCGGTTACACAACAACAAATAAAAATACGCTAAATCAAGCGCTTGAGCAATCGGAAAATAATAATATTGCTTATAATCCAACGAACGAGATATTAGACAGATGCGATACATTTAAAGATGTTGGAGAATTTATTCAAAATTATGCAGATATCTGGACAAAAGTAAAAGCTTATTAGTAATTAAAGAGGCGTAAAAACGTCTCTTTAATATTTTTATAGGGCTGTTGGCTTATAAAATTGGTATAATATATACCAATAAGAGAGATATCACAATAATAATTATTGCAATTTTAAGAAGTAAATCTTTAAGTTTTTTTATTTTTTTCATTTAAGCTCTCCAAAATGATCGTTATAATTAGTATAAAAAAGTTTACTTTATTATTAATTTGCTGTATAGTGTAATCTGCTGCATTGTCAAGTTGACTTTCGAAATATTATAACATAAAATGATATAGATTTATTTTAAAAATGGAGAAATGATTTAAATGAAATTAAATAATTTTTTAAAAGAAAATTCGCGAAATATTGCTGAAGAATTAATGCAGATTAATAATCATCAATTACACACTGAAAATATTAGCGGGTTTGGAATGAAAAAAAAGATTATTGAACTGATAAATGATTTAATGGCTGCTATGTTTCCAACAGCGTATGAATTAGAGATTACGCAAGAAATTTATATCTTAGAAACAATTAATCGAAATATTATCAATGCTACCGTAAAATTACATGACATATTAAAGACAGTTTTGATCAATCAATGTAAATTAGATAAAAAAAATACATGTAAAAATACAGAATGTTTTGTGAAAGCTGAAAATATAGCGACAGAATTTATTGCTGCATTGCCGAAAATAAGGCAGATGCTCACAACGGATATACAAGCTGCATATGCAGGAGATCCGGCAGCGCGGTATATAGAAGAAATTTTGCTCAGTTATCCATCAATTCAAGCTGTGGCAACCTACAGGTTAGCACATGAAATGTTTATTAAAGACATACCGATTATACCTCGTATTATGACAGAATACGCACATAAAAACACAGGGATTGACATACATCCCGGTGCAAATATCGGCAGTCATTTCTTTATTGATCATGGAACAGGCGTTGTGATCGGTGAGACATGTGTAATAGGCAATAATGTAAAATTATACCAAGGAGTAACCCTTGGGGCCAAGAGTTTTGAAGTAGATGCAAATGGCAGTTTGGTAAAGGGAATCAAAAGGCATCCTGACATTGAAGATAATGTCGTTATATACTCCGGAGCTACAATACTTGGGGGAGATACTATTATTGGACACGATAGTATCATAGGCGGGAATGTATGGCTGACTTCAAGTGTGCCACCATTTTCAAGAGTATATAATTCTTCTCCGTCACCTATTATTAAATAATTTACCATGTATATTTGTGGAGACTATAATAAATGAAAAGAATTTTTAAAGATATTAAGAGATATTCTGGTTATATGATCTATTCTGCAGGTGCAGAACTAAGGACTGAAGTAGCTAATTCGTATTTAAATTGGTTTTGGTGGATATTAGATCCTTTGTTATTAATGATGGTTTATACACTTATGGTAAAAGTCATATTTCATACACAAGAACCGTATTTTCCACTCTTTGTATTTATCGGGCTTACAGTCTGGGGTGTATTTAATAAAGTTGTCAAATCAAGTGTCAAGTTAGTAAAATCAAATAAAGGAATAGTATCCAAGATATATATGCCGAAATATATTCTTATTGTGGTAAAGCTTTTTATTAATTTTTTTAAAATGAGTATATCATTTGGATTAATATTCGTTATGCTAATAGTATACAAGATAACACTGACTTTTAATATTTTATATATTTTCCCACTTTTAATACTACTATTTATAGTAACTTTTGGTTTCGGTTCTATTTTGATGCATTTTGGTATTTTTGTAGAGGATTTATCAAATGTTATTGATGTATTGTTAAGATTAGTTTTCTATATGTCAGGAGTATTTTTTTCAATTAATACGAGAGTGCCTGCTCCATATAGTGATATTATGCTTAAATTAAATCCGATTGCATATATAATAGATGAATTTAGAAATGTATTGCTTTTTGGACAGTCAATTAATTTTGGTATATATTTTATTTGGCTGGCTATTGGTTTAGTATTATCGTATATTGGTATTCGTACAATTTATAAATATGAAAATAGTTATGCAAAGGTGATATAATGGAAAAGGTAGCAATCACAGTAAAAAAACTAAACATTAAATATAGAGGATTAAAAAAAATAAAATTAAGAAAAGTAATTTTCAGTAGACAAAAGGATTCAAGAGTAGATATTTCAGAAGCGATTAAAGATGTATCATTTGAAGTTGAAAAAGGTAAGATTCTTGGCATTGTAGGTAAAAATGGAAGCGGAAAATCTACGCTTCTCAGAGCAATAGCTGGTATTTTTTCACCGGATAAGGGAAACATCGATATACATGGTAATTCAGTATCTTTGCTGTCTATAGGCGTAGGGTTCTTGCCTAAACTATCAGGGCGTGAAAATATTTATCTTGCAGCTATGTTGTTAGGTTTTTCAAAAAGTGAAATTGACAAAAAAGTTGACGATATAATAGAATTTTCAGAATTGGGCAATTTTATAGAAAAACCTGTACAATCGTATTCCAGCGGGATGTATTCAAAATTGGCTTTTTCGATAACATCGACATTAGAGACAGATATTATTTTAATAGATGAAGTTTTAAGTGTAGGAGATGTTAAATTTAAAAATAAGAGTTATAACCGAATGAAAGAATTAATAAGCGATGATAACAGAACCGTTATAATTGTATCGCACAGTATGGGTACTTTAAAAAGCTTATGTAATGAAATTCTATGGATGCATGACGGCAGAGTGATGCTTCAAGGTGAACCTGATAAGGTAATAGCTGAATATGAAAAATTTATGACATAAAATTTTAATGCTGTACTATTAAAGCAAGCTGTAATTTGAATATTTTTATTTAAATATGGGGAGTGAATTTATGGCAGAGTTTTTAGCCGGTAATGATATTATAGTATATATTATTATTTTTGTCGGGAAAATCGCAGAGGTTTCTTTGGATACCATACGAATTGTAATGATTAACAGATGTGAAAAGCTTAAAGGTGCGATTTTAGGCTTTTTTGTTGTACTGATATGGATATTTATTGTTAGTTCTATCATTACAAATTTAAGTGAAAACTATTTTAAATGTTTTTTATATGCTTTAGCTTATGCTATCGGTAATTTTGTAGGGCTGGCTATAGAAGAAAAATTAGCGATTGGTCTTTCCAGTATACAAATTATTGTTCCAATGGATACAGGAGAAGACTTAGCCAAATATCTTAGAGAAGAAGGTTTTGGTCTTACTGTGCTGGATGGACATGGTTTTAATAATGATAAAAAAATCTTAATCCTCCATATACCTAGGAAAAAATCAGAAGAAACTGTTAAAAAAATTAAAGTAAAAGTACCTGAAGCAGTCATTATTCTTAGCGATGTGAGAAGATTACATGGCGGTTATATACGAAAATAGCTCAGGGCTTTGCTTAGAAGTGTGATATCAATGAAAATCACTTTACCGATGGATGTAAAATTTATTATTAATAGATTAAACAATCATGGATATGAAGCTTTCGCAGTAGGTGGATGTATTCGTGACAGTATTCTTTGTTTTACGCCAAAAGATTGGGATATATGCACAGATGCTGATCCAAATAGAATTCTTGATTGTTTTACGGAGTTGAAAACCATTCATACGGGCATAAAATATGGCACAGTATCGGTAGTGCTCAATGATAAAACATATGATGTAACAACTTATCGAACAGATGGAATATATAGTGATAATCGCCATCCAGATAGAGTTGTATTTATCAAGTCATTAAAGGAAGATTTAAGCCGTAGAGATTTTACAATTAATGCAATGGCTTATAACGACAGGGATGGTTTCATTGATTATTTTGAAGGTGAAAATGATGTATATGATAAGATCATTCGATGTGTGGGAAAATGCTTAAAACGTTTTGAAGAAGACGCATTGCGTATTCTTCGAGCATTACGATTTGCAGCAACATATAATTTCACAATTGAGATCAATACACATTATGCTATAATCGGTAAAAAAGAATTATTGCGCAATCTACATCCCCAACGAATAAGAGAAGAACTAAATAAATTATTGCTTTGTAAAGGAGTAGAAGAAATTTTACTGCAGTATTCTTTGGTGCTGGCTGTGGTTATTCCGGAAATAGAACCTGCAATAGGCTATAATCAAAACAATCCTTATCACATTTACGATGTCTGGGAACATACAGTAAAGAGTATTGCATTCTCAAATGATGATCTTATTGTTCGACTAACGATGCTCTTGCATGATTTAAGCAAAGCAATTTGCTATAAAAATAATACTGCTTCATCCGGTTATTTTTATAATCATGCAGTAAAAAGCGCAGAAATAGCAAAGCAAATCTTAGAGCGACTAAAGTATGATAATGATACAATCTATAATGTTTATAAATTAATTTTTTACCATGATACAAAGATATCTCCCGATAGAATTCAAATAAAACGATGGCTGAAAAAATTAGGTATACAAACTTTTTTTAGATTATTGGAAGTAAAAAAGGCTGATGCTAAAGCGCAAAATCCTCTTTATTTAGAAAAGCGGCTGGAAACTTATGATAAAATTTTTAAACAAACGAATATTATTTTAAATCAAAATTTATGTTTTCAACTAAAAGATTTAAATATTAATGGAAAGGATATTATACTTCTGGGATACAAACAAGGAAAAGAAGTTGGAAATATCTTGGAATATTTATTGAATTTAGTAATAGAAGAAAAAGTTGAAAATAAAAAAAATATATTAATAGAGGAAGTTAAACGTTTAAAAAAGAATAAAACATAAATATTTTTAATTATTTAGTACACTAATATTGAATTGTTAAAATAATAGTTGTATAATTAAGTCTCCAAACTAAATAAGTAAGTACATAATAAATGGAGAATTTTATGGTTAAGTTAGGAAAAGTTGACGAAATCTACAATGTGTTAAAACATAGGATCATTCATGTTCAATATTTACCAGGGGAAGTATTAAATGAAAGTATGTTAGCAAATGAATTTGGTATGAGCCGTACCCCTGTAAGAGAGGCTTTAAGAAGACTACAACAAGAAAAATGGATTTATTCGTTACCTAAGATAGGTATGCAAGTGGCTGTTTTTGATATTAATCAATTAAGAGATTTATTTGATGCTAAAGAAGCATTGGAAATAATGAATATAAAACTTGCCATTGATAAAGTCAAAAAAAAAGATATTGATAATTTAAAAGAACTGTTAGATGAAATGAAAAATTCTGATCTGGATGATGCCAAAATCATTATGGATATTGACGATAGAATGCATCATATGATTTGGAAAATAGCGGATAATGAATTTATTAATATTTACATAGAAGACTTGCAATATAGATTGTATAGATGTTGGATGTATTCTGGTATGCGTGTGGAAGCTAGTGTAGATAATCAGCAATTGTATCAAATTTTTAAAAAAACTATTGAAGTTATAGAGTCTAAAGATAAAAGTAAAGTCGAAGAAGTTGTAATAGAACATTTAGAGTTTCATAAAAATGATATAAGAAGAGGATTGATTTAAAGGATATAAGAAAAATTCAAATAAACAACATCATCGAAGATGATGTTGTTTTTATATGCATAAAATAAAATTTTTATTAATAAAGTATATTGTAAGGATGGTGAGTAAGATGGGCGGTAAGAAAAAAGTTTTTATGAAATTAATTAAAGGATTAATTTTCGGTATTATTTTTATCTTGTTTTTCTTGGTTATTTTATCAGTTATTTTGTATTTTATTGATATCAATCAAAATGTTATTGATATTTGTTTCTATATTATAACAATCATTGGAGTGCTAATTAGTGCAATTATATGTTCTAAAAATAATCTGAGTAAAGGTTGGTTAATGGGAATAATAGCGTCATTATGTATGTTTTTAATTATTAACGGATTAACATATGTTATTTCCTCACCTTGTGATATTATTATATTATTAAAAAAATTGCCTTTGTACATAGTAACGGGGCTAATTGGTGGATGCATTGGAATAAATTTAAAATAATCATATAATTTTTTTAAAATAAATATTTATATTGTATTTGTAATTTAATTTTGATATAATATTAAATCAGTTATAATAAGGGGGTCACGGAGTGGAAAATGTTTTAATAGTAATTGTAATAATAACAAGCATACTATTAATTGCAAGTATTTTGTTGCAGCCGGGAAAGAGCGCAGGATTAGGTGAAATTGGTGGAGGGGCTGAAACATTGTTTGGAAAAAAGAAAGCAAGAGGTTTTGAAGCAAAGTTAGAATTGCTTACGAAAATCTCAGCAGTTGTTTTTATGGTATCGCTATTAATCTATAATTATATTGTTTAATCATCGCTATTTAATGAGCCATAATAGAATTTATATTTAAAAGATTCTTTTATCCCGAATATTAAAAAGGTTCGGGATTTTTTATTTATATGATTTATTATGTTACTTAAATTTTCACTTTAATAATTGTAACCTCATATTATAAAATATGTAATATACATATATCATATTTCAAAAGGAATCGATAGCTATGGGTTTTTGTATGCTGCTATATTCCGAACCGAACTATATTAGGATATTGGATTTAAGAACCTCGAAGTATAAAAAAGAAAATATACTTTATGCAATTTCTTCTGAAACAGATAATTCGTATTTCATAAGCCTGGACTTTTAATTTAATTATGGTTTTAAAAATCTCCTCTGATCCACAAGAAATATATTTATATTTTTGAGTGTGTCCAATAAAAAGATATATATTATAAATACTTTTCAAGGAAAATATGAATATATTTTTTCAACACCTTCATTGTTATTACAAAGGCAATGTAATTGTGGAAACAGCTATTTTTATTTATTTTGTTATAAACATTTAAATAATACATGTCTTTATAAATTGGACCCTGCAGGAAGGGTGCTGGTAAAAAAAAGAATTAGATAGATATCCTTACAGTGTTAAATTATCAAATAAAAAAATTATTTATTTATCCCTGACTTATTAAAAGGAATAATAGAGTTGTATGACAGTGCAGATTTTAAATTAATAGATACGTATAAAATAAATAGCATATGCTATCTTTTGGATATAGATGAATCATCAAAGAATTTATATATTTATCGATTAAATTAATAAGTATATTAATTTAAATGGGAATCAATAACCATATTGTAAAAAAAAATATCGCTGTTCAGAATAATATACTATTTTTAATATATATTTAAGTCTAATAAAATTTTTTATTTTTCAGTATGTTATAATTATATAAAATAATATTTTTTTGTGGAGGATGGATATGTTTATAATAGAGACTGAAAATTTAACAAAATATTATAACAAAAACATTGGTATAAAAGATATAAATTTAACTGTCTCTAAAGGAGAGATTTTTGGATTAGCCGGTCCAAGTGGTGCTGGTAAGTCTACTATTGTTAACATATTACTGAATTTTATTTTTCCAAGTGCAGGAAGTGCACAGATATTAGGAATGGACAGCACAAAAAAAAGTGCAAAATTTAAAAGATATATCAATTATATACCATCACATGCATATTATTATGCAATAATGACTCCACTGGATATTTTTAAAAATGCAATATCATTTTATAAATTAAAAAATAATGACATTATATATAAATTATCTGATTTATTTAATATCAATTTACATAAACAAGTATCAATGCTAACAAAATTAGACATGAAAAAAATATCTATTATATTGGCATTTATGACAAATCCGCAGTTGATTATTATGGAAGAACCATTTTATGAGCTAGATGAAGATACAGCAAAAATTTTATTAGAGTTAATAGAAACAAAGAATAGAGATGGGATGTCTATATTTTGGACAAGTCAAAATGAAAAAGGAATGAGGCATTTATGCAACCGGGTTGCAAAAATTGAAAATGGGGAAATTATTGATATTATAGAAAATAAAAAAGAAATGATATCATCAAATCATATAAAAAAAGTAACGCTTTCATGCAAAGACATACCGCTCGGTATCTTAAAAGGGATTGCCGGAGATAGTCTCAAAATTAAAGATGGATATATCTTTTTTGATTATAGCGGAGATGTGGGACAATTATTATCCGTATTGAATGATTACAACGTAAAAGATTTATCTATTACTGATTCTAATTTAGGTGAGATTGCTTTGTATAGTAATGAGGACTAATATGAATATTGTTAATTTAGAATTTAAACAAAGAAAAAAAAGTTTTATTATATGGCTGGCAAGTTGCATATTCTTAATTATATTATTTATGTTGCTCCATCAAGCAATGATAAGTGGGCAAATAGAGCGACCAATATTTTTTAAAATAATTAATATAACAAAAATCTTAGGCTTTACTAGTATATCATCTGATAATATTCAATTTGATACTTATTTTATTTATTTTTATCAATATATTTTTTTGATCCAATGTATTTTTTGTACATTGTTAGGGGCAGATATTCTCAGAAAAGAAGAGACAAGCAATACAATCCAATATTTATATTCAATGCCTATAAGCAGAGCAAAAATATATTTTTCAAAATTTATTTCGGCGCTGTTATTATCTACTATGTTTATAGTTGTTATATGGGTAGTATTATTTTGTTTAATTGCATTATTGCAGCCAAGTTCGATCGCAACTTTACTATTGAATAGAAAAATATTGCTTATAGTTTTCTATACCTATTTGACCGCAGTGGCTTATTTAACTTTAGGGCTATTTATATCCTTATTATTTAAAATTTCAACCAGCTCTGTTATTATAGGAGGAATACTTTTTTTGATAACTTATATCATTGGGTTTTCAAGCGAATTAGAATATCTATCATTTTATAAATATATTGATCCAGGTCACTTTTTATATCATTTTAATGAATTAAAAGCAATTTTATTAATATCAGCGATCATAATTTTTTTCATTGCAGGGATGATACTTTACAAAAAAAGAGATTTCAAAATAAATTAAAAGTCAAAAGTGTTAAACTTTTGACTTTTATCATAATTTTTTTAAATTATGTAATAAAACGAAATAAAAAAAGGTCTTATATATAAGAGGATCCAATGAAATTGTTAAATGATAAAAATATTTCAACGAATGCTAAAAAAAAGTTTAACAAATTAATAGAACCAAATATCAATAACTTGTATAAATTTATTTGTGCATATACAGGGGATGTGGTCTTATCACAAGATTTATTACAAGAATGCTTGATTAAAGCATATCTAAATATCGATTCCCTAAAAGATGAAAAAAAAATTAAATCCTGGTTATTTTGTATTGCAACAAATTGCGCAAAAGATTATTTTAAAAAAAACAAGTTGCAATTTGAATTGCAAATGGAAGTCGCAGATGAGATTAACCGGCATTATGAAATTGAAATGAAACAAGACATTACACAATTTTTACTGTATTTAAACAGTGACGAAAGAAAAATTATCATTTTAAAAGATATGTTAGGGTACTCTTATTGTGAGATAGCCGATATTCTTTGTATTAATGAATCAAATGTCGGGGTTCAACTATACCGAGCACGTGATAAATTCAAAGAAATCATTATAAAAAGCAATTATTTGGAAAAGAGGGTAGAGCTTTGAAATGCAGTGATGTAAAAAATAAAATATATGCACTTATTGATAATCAGCTAAGCAGCAGTGAAGCTCAAGCGTTACTTCTTCATATAAATAATTGTGCTGTATGTAAAAAAGAATATGATGAGTTGATTGACATAATAAGCGAATTAAAGGATTCTGCACAGAGCTTTCCGGCCATTAACATTAATTTAGAAGAGTTACTTGAAAAAAGAAATTTATATCCGGAGGAAAATAAAATGAAAAAGAAAAAACTGTTTTTCAATAAAAATATAATAAAAAAAGTAATTTCATATGCAGCCGTTTTTTTTCTTGGAATCGCTTTATATGCTGCTTTTACTACAGGGTTGATTCCAATGAGTAGTACACGAAGCGTTTTGGATTCAAGTAATTCAACAGTCTCAAATTATTCAGGCTCTAATTTGCAAAAAGATGGAAGCAGCATTGCAACAGAAGAAGAACAAAATGACAGTGACGATGAGATAAGGGATAACCAAAATGATATGATGATATCTGAATTAGAGCTATCATCAGATAAAATTATTTATAATAGTAATATTGTCATTGAAGTGGATGATTACGATCTGGCGAGAGAAAATATTTTAAACCTTATTGAAACGAATAATGCATTTATTCAAAATGAAGACAAAAATATATCTTCTAATGGTAATCTTGATTATTATACGAGTCATTTTATTATCAGAGTTCCGGTAGATAATTTTAAGGTTTTGAATGAAAAGATAGAAAAGATAGGGCAAGTGCAATATTCATCATCATATGCTACAAACGTGACGTATGAATATAACGATATTGAAGGGATCATTGCGCAATTAGAAATCCAAAAAAATCGTCTTCTTGAATTGTATAAGCAGGCTGATAAAATTGCTGAGATTATCGAAATTGAAAATGAGCTGGCAAGAATCAATACAGAGATTAGCCAAAATGAATCTATACTTAAAAATTACGACAGAAAAATTGAGTATTCTACAGTCGAATTAAGTATTAGTGAAGATGTTAGTCAAAATTCATTGGTAAATCCATTTAATGATATAGGCAAGAAAATAAAATCTGCATTTATTAATTCAATCAATGCGTTTATGAGCACAGTAGTTATGTTATGTATATTTATTATAAAAATATTACCTTTTATAATAACACTGTTGATTATTTTTCTGATTATTAGAATCATATTAAAAAAACGGAATAACAAAAAACAAATAGAAAAAAACGGAAACAATGATAGTAATGTAAAATAATTAACAATTATTTTGTTCGTAATTACAATATATAATTGATAACTGAAAAAAAATTGATATAATTTATGGTATATTGTAATTATATGTTGAAAGGCAAGAAGCGTGTAAACATTGGGTAAAACTAAAAAAAGAGATAATAAATTTCTTTTTATATCGATTTTCATTATAATTGTTGTACTTATTTTTTCTTATTATATTACAAATAATTTTAATGCTTCGGCGCAGGTGTTATTAAATGAAGAATTAGATGAAGTATCCGGTAGTTCTGCGACGGGATTAATCATAAATGAAATAATGCCTTCAAATGCAGGTGTAATAACAGACGAAAATGGACAGTTGTATGATTGGATCGAGCTGTATAATGGCACAAACAGTGATATCGATTTAAAAAATTATGGTCTTTCTGATGTCAAAAACAGTATCAAGTGGGTATTTAGCGATCAAATTATTAAATCAAAAGAATACCTGCTTATATTTTTGTCCGGAGATAACAGAAGTGGTTTATATGCGAATTTTAAATTGCGTAATGAAGGTGGAGAAGTATTAAATCTCAGAAATCCGAGTGGAGAGTTGATAGATAAGATTGAGTTGCCGGCCTTAGATAAAAACGAAGTTTTAGCAAGAAACAGTGAAAACGAGTGGGTGAAGTATACATCGGCGACCCCTGGATTTGAAAATTCATTAAAGGGTCTCGAAGAATTCCAAAATTCTATTATGCAACTGGGAGATGAATTAGCTATTACTGAAATACTTGCCAAAAATGATGGTCACTATAAAGATTCTTATGGTGGATACAGCGGTTATATAGAAGTTACAAATATCTCGAATAAAAGTATTAATTTAAATAATTATAGTCTGTCTAACAATATGAACGCAGCCTTCCAATGGCAATTTGAAGACGCTGTTCTTATGCCGAACGAATGCATTATAGTCTATACTTCTAATCATGATGAAGTAACAAGCGAAATCCATGCAAATTTTAAACTGGATTATCAAAATGGGACGGCAATTCTTACAAATAATAAAGGAAAAATCATTGATAAAGTAGATTATGAAAATCTGCCGAATGGTTATGCAGTCATGAAACAAGATGAGGAATACGTATACTCAAGCGTAATCAATCCAGGATATGCGAACAATATTCAAGGCACTGAGGAGTTTTCCAAAAAATATCTTGCAAATCCAAAATCTTTAATGATCAATGAAGTAACGAACAGTAATTATTCTTATATGGCGCAAAACGGTGGTGAGTATTATGACTGGATTGAGCTTAAAAATAATTCTGATGAAGCGATTAAGTTAAGTGATTATTATATTTCCACAACGACAAATAATGCAAAGATGTATCAGCTGCCCAACATTTCTCTCGCACCCAACGAGTATTTTATTCTTATGGCTTCGGGAGATAGTTCGCTTTCAAATAATTCCTATCATCATACAAATTTTAAGATTTCGGATATGGAAAGTTTATATTTATATAAGAATGATGAAATCATTGATTCTATGTTTATTGCTGATATGCCAACAGGTTATAGTATGGGCAGGGGCAGTAAAAACGGTTTTTATTATATGAAAACACCAACTCCGAAAGCCAATAATCAGAGCGGGGTGCTTCAGTTTTCATATAAGCCCACTGTTAGCGTTGCAGCTGGGATATATAATAATGCAGAAAATCTTAAAATAGAGATTAATGGTGTAGGGGATATTTATTATACACTGGATGGGAGCATACCTACAACTGCATCACGCAAATATACAAAACCAATTGTTTTAAAAAAAACGACTGTTTTAAAATGTATTGCTAAAGAAGAAGGAAAACCAAGCAGCAGCATTTATATCAGTTCGTATGTTATTAATGAAAATCATACGATGCCGGTGATGTCTATTTCGCTTCCGCCGTCGTCTTTTAATTCTGTCCAGTCGCGGCCTTGGACGGAAGGGTATGAAGTGGCCGCATATGCGGAGTTTTTTGAGCTTGAAGGGGACGGATTTGAAATTCCGTGTGGTTTTAAGCTTTTCGGAGGCTCTACAAGAGGCCATGCAAAAAAAAGTTTCACGCTGAATTTTAGAAAAAAATATGGACAAGGAATGCTCAACTATCAGGTCTTTGAAAACAGAGACTTCTCTTCTTTCAATTCTCTTGTTCTCAGGACAGCATCGCAAGACAGCAGTTCCGCGGTCATTAGGGATCTATTGATGACTTCTTTAGTGGATGAATATACAAATGTTGATGTTCAGGCATACAGACCTATTATTTTATATATAAACGGTGATTATCGCGGCATTTATTTTATACGTGAACGTGTAGATGAGACATTTATATCGAATCATTATAATGTAGATGGCAGTAAGTCGGATTTATTGCGTATAGATGGTGAGGTAAAAGTTGGTGATCGGAATGCATATAATCAATTATTGGCATATATTAGAAAAAATGATTTAAGTGTTGCAAAAAATTATGAATATGTTAAAGAAAAAATCGATATAAATAATTTGATAGACTTCTGGATAGCCGAAACATATACGACTAATAATGATATAGTCAACTGCAGATTTTTTTCTAATCCTGATGTAGATGCCGGAAAATGGAAGTTTGTTTTTTATGATTTGGATTATGCCATGTATAATGAAGAGACGAACTACTATTACTTTTCAACAAATATAGGAGGCATGACACAAAACGGATACTCAACTGAGCTGCTAAGAAATCTAATGAAAAGTAAAAAATTCAGACAGACATATATTGAACGGTTAAGTTACAATTTAAAAAATACATGGGATCAGGATACAATCCTTGCAAAAATCGATGAAATATATAATGAAATAAAAGCTGAAATGCCGCGCAATCAGGCAAGATGGAATTTAAGCATGTCTGATTGGAATAATGGCATAGCCGATTTAAAATATTTCGTTAAAAAAAGAGAGAGCTATCTATTATCTCAAACACAGGCATGGTTTCATTTAAACGATAAAGAGATGGAAGAGTATTTTGGTGACTAAAAATGCGAGATTACAGAAATGAATTGAAATTTATTACATATCCTGCCCAGGCAGAAATCTTAAAACAAAGATTGGCATTGCTTATGGACATCGATAATCACTCTGTTCATGAAGACAATACATATTTCATTCGCAGCCTGTATTTTGATGATGATCAATCTACTTTTTATCATGAAAAATTAAATGGGGTTTTATATCGAAAAAAATACAGATTAAGAGTGTACAATAATGATGATTGTTTTATTCGGCTGGAATGTAAAATGAAGCATAATAATATGACAGCAAAAGAGCAATGCAAGATAGACAGGCAGATATGCGATAAGATATTATCCAATGATTTGAATTACATTGAAACAGGTGGTGATAAGTTGCTGAATAATTTTATTATTGAAATGAAATTGAAGCATTTAACGCCTTCTATCATCGTAGAATATAAGAGAACGGCGTTTACATACCCAGTATCACGCACAAGGATAACTTTTGATCAGGATATAAAATCGGGTATGTACAATTATGGTCTATTTGATGAATATATTCCCGCATATCAGATTTTTGATAATACGAAAACCGTCATTGAAGTTAAATTTGATAATATATTGCCGCTGCATATAGCACGTGTATTGGAGACAATACCTATGTTCAGGCAAGCGGTTTCCAAATATGCGATTTGTCGAAATATAAAATAAGCGAGGTAGAAAATGAGCTTTCTAGATTTAATTAAAAACAGTGTTATTCAGGAATTTACAGGCACGATCTCAGTGAGTGGTATTATTATATCGGTGGTATTATCTTTTTTCATCTCTTTGTTTATTATCTATATCTACAGAAAAACCTTCACAGGAGTTGTGTATTCTAAGTCATTTGCTTTATGCATTATTATGTTGTCTATGGTTACTGCACTTGTTATCAAGACAATTAGTTCAAGTTTGGCACTTTCACTTGGTATGGTTGGGGCGCTTTCTATCGTACGCTTCAGAACAGCCGTAAAAGAACCTGTTGATACAGGGTTCATGTTTTGGGCTATTTCGGTAGGCATCATGACAGGCGCAGGGCTTTATTTAATAGCTGTAATCGGTTCCCTTGTTTTAGGAGTATTATATTATTTTAGTTACGGTTTAGGATTCAAAATAAAAAGCCAATATCTTTTGGTGCTGCGCTATAATGAAAAAAGTGATCAGGAAGTAAAAGACAGGGTGCACAGTCTGCCCAAATATAAACTCAAAAGCAAATCATACTCAAAAGATATAATAGAATCTACATATGAAGTTGAACTTTTTGAAGGCAAAAAAAATACAATGAATGCAAAGCAAGCCGCAATGGCATTAAAAGGTAATGATGAGAGTGATTTTATAGAGTTTTTTAAAGATATTGAGGGAGTAGTTAATATCAGCTTGATTAGTTATCAAAATGAATTTGGCGAATAAACAGAATTAGTAAAAATTTTTTAAGACTTTCCATAAAGGAAAGTCTTTTTTTATTTCGTAAATTTAATCATAAAACATGTCCCAACATTCATACATATATTTTAGTGGGAGGCAGAGATATGAAAGATGTAATAGAAGATATTAAAAATAATATATTAATCCATTTTCCGCGTTATATGAATGAATCTATATCAAGAACTTCAGAAGATAAATTAATCAATTTAAATGAAATAAGAATAAGGATAAATAGACCCATAATTGCCAGGTCAACTAAGGAATATATACTGGATAATAACGGATTTGTTGAAAGCTCTTCAGCGCCTATTATAGCGGAAATGACAGATTTAAATACAATCTTCAACTCTGCGGTAAGGCATTCTCCATATGCATACAATGATGAAATAAAAAACGGATATGTCACCTTAAAAGGAGGGCACCGAGTCGGTATTTGTGGACGTGCCGTGCATAACAGCAACAATCAAACAATAAGCACGATAAAGAATATAAGCAGTCTCAATATACGAATCAGTAAAGAAATTCTTACGGCTGCTAAAGAAATAATGGCATATATAACAGAAGAAGGGAAATTATTAAATACATTAATCATTTCGGCACCGTCATGCGGGAAAACAACTGTGCTCAGAGACATTATACGCAGACTGTCAGACGGAATAGATTGTGATGTACATAATGTTGCGATAGCGGATGAGCGGGGAGAAGTCGCGTCTTGCTTTAATGGGGTATCACAAAATGATGTAGGAAGCCGGACCGATGTTTTAGATGCAGTGATAAAAGCGGAAGGTATTATGAATCTTATTCGAAGCATGTCACCGATGGTTGTTGCAACGGACGAAGTAGGAACATACGAAGATGCAAAAGCTTTGAAAGCGGCCTCATTATGCGGTGTTAAAATACTATGCACAGCGCATGCATATGACATAGAAGATATGCTTATTGATAGAGATACGATCAAAAAAGAAATATGCAGTTTATTCGACCGCATCGTGGTTCTGCAAAATCTAATTAAACCCGGGCAGATAAAAGCTATATACAACGCATCTTTTGAGAGGATATTTTAATGAAAATTATATTACTTATTATTTTATTCCTCATACCGGTACTATATGGATTTCGATTATCGGTAAATCTTGAAAATTGTTTTAAAAACATCCGATATTACAATTTATGTCTGGAAAAAATGTACATCAAAATAACGCAATACTTAATGCCGTTAGAGGATATTTTTCTGGAGTTATCCAATGAAAACATAAAACCGTTTGATGTTATTTTCATCAATATCCATAGAAGAATCATAAGTGGTGGAGAATCTTTCAAAGATATTTATTTAAGTGAGTTCTGTGCTACACAAGCATTATTAGGGTTTGATAAAGAAGAAATGAATTTGATCAAAAATACAGCTGAATTATTAGGAAGCAGTAATGTAGAAGGGCAAGAAAAGTTTTTAAAAGGGCTCATTCAATTATCAGAAAAAATTCTAAAATCAAGAGAAGAAGAATATAAAAAAACTTCATCTGCCTATAAAAAATTAGGAATAATGGCAGGGTTATTTTTAGTCATTGTGTTTATATGAAAGGATACATGAAATGGATATAAATATTATTTTGAAAATTGCCGGCATAGCACTGGTTACGACCATTATCAATCAAATTTTAAAAAGAACAGATAAAGAAGATATGGCTTCACTGGTAACATTGACTGGAGTAATTGTTATTTTAAGCATTATCTTAACAATGCTTTCCGATCTTTTCGATACAGTAAAGACCATGTTTGAGTTGTATTAAAATGCCGATATTAAAAATATGCATTACTGCCATTATAGGCGCTATAGCAGTCATGATTATCCGAGAGCACAATAAAGAATATGCTTTATATATTAGTATCGCGTGTGGAGTCGTTATTTTGTATTTTTCTTTTGGTTATGTTGGCGAAATTGTACAAGCAGTCAAATCAATTTCATATAATTATGGTATCAGAGAGGATATTATTGAACCGGTTTTTAAAATAACAGCTACGGCATATATTGCAAAGTTTTCTTCGGATATTCTAAAAGATGCTAATTTAGCTTCGATGTCAGAAAAAATAGAAATATTTGCTAAGTTGTATATATTGTTTTTAACACTTCCTATTTTAAATGAATTATTAAATTTTATATTAGAATTATTAGGGTGAGCAATGAGAAAAAAAATAATACTGAATTTATTAAGTTTAATCTTTTTGATTGTATTACCTCAAAACATGCATGCATCTGAAATAGTTGATGATCAAAGCGCACAAAGCATTTATGATAGCAGTGGGCTTGGTGATGTTGAGCCATATTATACGTCGGAAATTTCATCTTATATGCAAAACAGCAGTTTCATGGAAGCAATTTTTGATTATTTAAAAGGAGAAGATATTACAGATGTTTCGATAGGAGAAATCATAAAAGAAATTGCAATAAATTCATTTCATGAGAACATAGGTTCAATCTCGCTCATTATGGCATTCATTGTTTTCTTATCTTTAATTAACATGCTGACAAGCTCTATCGGCAATTCACAAAGTAATCAAGCTGCATTTTATGCAATTTATCTAATGTTATTAATTGTTTTGGTTACATTTGTATATCAGATTATTGACTCTACAAATACAACAGTCGCTTATCTGACTGAATTTATGAACGTGTTAATGGTTCCGCTTTTAAGCTTGATGGCAATGAGCGGTGCAATATCATCAGCCGCTATTTTAAGTCCTATGCTGTTATTTTATATTAATTTTTTAACTTCAATTATAAAAACGGTATTGATTCCGCTATTTATGAGTGCATTTGCAATAGGGGTTATCAATCAGGCGGCGTTTGAGGTGAAGTTAAAAAGCTTTGAGAAGCTGCTCAAACAAGCAGGATATTTTATTATGGGAATTATCATGCTTTCTTTCGGCGCAGTCAGTGCAGTAAAAGGGATTGCTTTTTCTTCTCTGGATGGTGTAATGGGTAAAAGCGTTAAATATGCTGTAAGCAATTTAATTCCGGTTGTAGGCAGATTTTTATCAGACAGTGCCGATACGGTAGCATCAGTATCCTTGATTATTAAAAATGGAGCAGGGTTGGTAGCGTATATTATTTTATTATTTATTGTTTTAACACCTATTATTAAAACAGGTGTTATTATACTACTTTTAAAACTCAGTGCAGCTTTGACGGAGCCTATTTCAGATGAAAGATGCACGGCTCTCATTGAAAATGCCGCCAATACTATGATGAACATACTGTCATGCTTGCTTTTATGTGCCGTGATGTTTTTTATTTTTATAGGAATTGTATGTACAATGTCAAATTTTAGTGCGATGTTGAGGTGAAAATGGATCAAATAACTGCGTTTGTAAGACAAATTTTAATAACAGCGATATTTTTTTCTATTATTATCATTATTGTTCCGGATGAAAAATATAAAAAATATATTAAATTTTTTTGTAGCGCATTTTTAGTTGTTCTATTAATATCTCCTATAAAAAACCTGTTAGAATCAGAACAGTATATTTATGGGATAGATACGTATGAGATTACGACAAAAGAAAAATATGAAGAAATTCAGGATATGGTAATCAAAGAAGAGTATATTCGAAATCTTAAAAATGAAATACAAAGTGATTTGGAAAATTTTGATATCAATCTCTCACAAGTAGAAATTTTGTTAAACGAGGACATGAGTGTAAATAGTGTCATAATCAATGCATACATTAACGGCGAAAATAATATAAATACTTTAAGGGCGACAATAAGCAAAAAATTTAATATAAGTGAAGAAAACATTAATTTTAATAACGGAGAATAAAATGGATTCCAAAAAAATAATGAATAGTTTTATTAGTTTTGACAAGCTTTTCACCAATAAAAAGTTTTTATATGCAGTTATTTTAATATCAGCATTAATCGTGACTTTTTCTTTTACATTTGATAACAGTTCCAAAACAGAAGATGAAAACGAAAGCATTTCTTTAAGCGCATATAAAAATGAATTGACAAAAGAGCTTTGCAGCATTTTAGGAAAAGTTGAAGGAGTTGGTAAAGTAAATGTATTAATCACTTTTGATACTGATACTAATCAAGAAGTTGTCTATAATACCAAAGAAACGGCTTCTACAAGTAGTCAAAATGCATCAAACAGCACAATCAGTAAAGATGTTGTTATGATGAAAGACGGAACAGTCAACATGCCTTATACACTTAAAAGTGAAATTCCGGACATCAGAGGAGTTCTTATTGTTGCACAGGGAGCCGAAAATGAAAATGTGGAAAACAAAATAAAAGATGCCGTTGTTACGATATTAAAAATACCTGCATATAGGGCAGTAGTGCTGCCAATGGGGTAAAATAATTATATAAGTTTGGAGGATATTTAAAATGCCAAAAACAAAAAATAAGGGATTGTTGGTCATTGCTTTAGTGGCTATATTAGCTGCGGCAACAACTGTAAATTATAAACTTTCAGAAAAAAGTAATATAGCGAGCAATGATTCGACGGGAATCATCAATGCCGAATTGGTAAGTACATACTCGGAAGAAGAGGTTATGACATCTACAACCGGTGTAGACAGCGAATTTTTTGAACAATACAGAACACAAAGAGAAAAAACACGTTCTGAGAATATAAGCTTGCTTGAAAGTATTGTATCCGATTCTGAGAGCAGTAGCGAGATGGTAGATAATGCACAAAAAGAAATCATAGAAATGACACAAATAAGTGAAAAAGAATTAATTGTAGAAAATCTCATTAAAGCAAAAGGCTTTAAAGACGTTATTGTTTTTATTCATGAAGGGTATGTAAATGTGGTTGTCGATGCAGAGCAAATCAGTACCGCGCAGGCTTCGCAAATTCAAGATATTGTGGTGAAAGAATGCGGGGTTGAAGTAAGCAAAGTCTGTATTGCACTTTCTAAAGTAAAAGAATAAGCAAGAAACAAAAAGTTAGCAGAAAAATCTGCTACTTTTTTTATGTCTTTTTTATCCTTATCTTCTTAAAATATCTCTGAATAATTATTTCGAAGTTTACGAAAAATAAACCATTGGCTAACTAGTATTTAAGGAGAAATTAAGATGAAAAAAAGATATATTTTTTTGACACTGGCTTTTCTAATTGCAGCTTTTTTTATTTTTTCGATTGTATATCCGCTTAATAAAGATATCTGCATTGTAAAAGGTCGTGAGACGAATCTATCCCTGCCTTCCTATATATCAATCAAGGCTTCACTAGAGGAGGAGGCAATTGCTGTAAATGGTACTTATCAAAAGGAATTTGAGATATCGCCTAATAATCCTGTGGCTATTACTTCTGATGAAGTGGGTACTTTTGAAATAAAATTAAAAGCTTTTGGAATTATTCCTGTCGGCACAGTTGATGTGCAAGTATTGCCTGATTTAAAATTATATCCATGTGGCTGGTTAATAGGTGTAAAAATGAATACCAGAGGTGTTATTGTGGTTGGGCTTGAAGACATCGAAACAATGAATGAAGAAGAATTATGCCCGGCGCAAAAGGCGGATATAAAAGTTGGAGATATTATTTATGAAATAGACGGAAGTGAAGTGAATGAGGCTGAAGATATAAAAGAGATTTTTGAAAATAAAAAGAGTGAAACAGCAAGTATAAAATTAAAAAGGGGTGAAGAGTATATAAGAACTGAAATATCGGCGGTTGAAGCAAAAGATGGTTCCTATAAAATCGGGCTATGGGCAAGAGATAACATTGCAGGTATTGGCACAATGACATTTTTAAATTCCCAAAACGCGGTTTTTGGAGCACTCGGGCACTCAATCAATGATGTCACAACAGGGATACTTGTGCCGGTAAAAGACGGGAGTATTGTAAATGCGCACATTATATCTGTTGTAGAAGGGCAGGAAGGAATACCGGGAGAAATACGCGGTATTTTTTATGATGAAGATGAAGAAATCGGCACTTTAAGCAAAAATACAGAATTTGGATTGTATGGAGAAATGATTAAGAACAAAAATCAGAATCTATCATCTTTGCCGATTGCAACTCAATCTGAAATAACAGAAGGTGATGCACAAATTTTATGTTCTATAGACAGCGAAGAGCCTAAATATTACGATATCGTTATTGAAAAAAAATATAATCAACGTACAAAAAGCACAAAAGGCATGCTCATAGAAGTAATTGATAAAGAATTGCTTAAAAAAACAGGAGGGATTATACAGGGCATGAGCGGAAGTCCTATTATTCAAAATGGGAAAATTGTCGGTGCGGTCACACATGTACTTGTATCGAATCCTACAAAAGGATACGGGATATTTATCGAATGGATGATAAACGAGGCAGGTTTAGATAATAATTAACAAAAATTACCTCTAATTGCAGGATTTCTGAGAAATTAATAGAATATAAAAAACAGACGGGCAAAAAAATTGAAAAAAGTAAATAAGGAGGAAGCAATGATCAGTAAGGTAGCTTTAGCAGACAATAATGCATCTTATATGGAATCCATAGAAGATGCATTAAACAAGACGAAAAAGTTTAAAGTTGTAGGGAAATTTACGAATGGAAAAGAATTGGCAGAATTTTGCAGCAGTAAAAATTGTCCGGATATTGTACTGTCAGATATATTTTTATCAGAATTAGACGGTATAGAGGTAATGAATAAACTAAGCAAATTAGTTAAATATAAAATGCCTAAATTTGTTATTATTTCAGCATCTGGAAAAAATGATTTTATAAAAAATGCAATAGATGCAGGGGCGGCATACTATTTAATAAAACCAATAGATAATAATATTATTATCAAACGTCTACTTGATGTATGTGAAAATAAATTTGTTAGTAAATTTAATCAGAGTGAAGAAGATGAAGATGCGCAGTTTTATTCTGTGCAAGCATATGAAAAGCATATTACTAAAATGCTTCATGAAATAGGCGTACCGGCACATATAAAGGGATATATGTATTTGAGAGAGGCAATCAAAATGGTGGCGGAAGATACAAATCTACTTGGTGCAATTACGAAAGAACTTTATCCCGAACTCGCCGTGAAATTTAAAACCACATCAAGCAGAGTGGAGAGAGCAATCAGGCATGCGATTGAAGTCGCATGGAGCAGGGGGAATATGGATACATTAGATAGTATATTTGGCTATACGATTGATCAGAATAAAGGAAAACCCACCAATAGTGAATTTATTGCAATGATTGCAGATAAAATAAGACTGGAAAAAATGGTTGTTATTTGATTCGAATGATGAGTTTAAAATCAGTATAAAATATGAAAAGCAAGTGAACATGAACACTTTAACTAATCACATTTATAAAGTAGTTAAATTATTTTAATAAATGTGATTTTTTATTTATAAAATTAAATTGATATAGTAAATTGATGTATAATAATTAATAAATATTTTAAAGATTGGGCGGATTATATGCTAAAAATATTCAATGGTATCATTATAAAATCAGATGAGTTTTCAGACAGTGATAGAATATTGACAGTTTTTTCAAAAGAAGAAGGCAAAATACCAATTCTGTATAAAAGGGCAAAGCAAATTAAAAAAGCTTCGAATGCTGTCAGCCAACTATTCAGCGTATCAGAATTTGTCTGCTATAAGGGCTCTAATTTTTATATTCATAATTCTTCTATGCTGTTAAAATCTTATATGAATATTCCAAATGCATTGCATAGGCTTGCTATCGCATCTTATTATGCCCAAATGATAAACTATTCCTATGAAAATTATCAAAAAGATGAGAGAGCATATAATTTGCTTATATATTGTATGAACAAAACAGATAAATTTGATAACGATCAATGTATTAAATATATAGCCTTATTTCAAGCAAAATTACTTGCTATTTTAGGATATGCGCCTGTTCTTGACTGTTGTGTCGTTTGCAAAAAGCAAAGCAATCTTTGCTCCTTTGATATTGAGCTGGGGGGAACAATATGCTCAAATTGTGTCCGGGAGCTGCATAAATATCAATATTTATCTGAGCAAGATATAAAAATTTTAACATATTTAATAAATATCCCACTAAATAAGGAAAATTTAGAAAAAATTGATTTGAATAATATAAAAAATTTGATAGAATTATTACATTATTGCTTAAACGACAAAATGGAGAGTCATATTACTACATATGATTTTTTAATGCAAGCGCTGCAATAGTTTGGAGGAGAATTTATGCAATTGTCTATAAATGAAATTATAAGTATAAGCAAAATGAGAGGGATAATATTCCCTGGTTCAGAGATATATGATGGGCTTGCTAACAGTTGGGATTATGGTCCGATAGGAGTAGAAATCAAAAATAATATAAAAAAGGCATGGTGGAAAAAATTTGTGCAGGAAAATCAATATAATGTAGGAGTTGACTGTGCAATTTTAATGAACCCAAAAACTTGGGAAGCCAGCGGACATCTTGCAAATTTCAATGACCCGCTTATTGACTGTAAAAGCTGCAGGCAGAGATTTCGTGCAGATAAATTAATAGAAGAGTATTTTTCGGCCAAAGGAGAGCATAAGAATGTTGATGGCTGGAGCAATGAAGAGATGGAAGAATTCCTAATCGATAATCAAATAGTATGTCCAAATTGTAAAAAAAGTGATTTTACTTCAATCAGACAATTTAACTTAATGTTTAAAACATTCCAAGGAGTAACAGAGGATAGTGCCAGTCAATTATATTTAAGACCGGAAACTTGCCAGGGTATTTTTGTTAATTTTAAAAATGTGCAAAGAACTACACGAAAAAAATTGCCGTTTGGTATTGCACAAATAGGGAAATCTTTCAGGAATGAGATAACTCCGGGTAACTTTATTTTTAGAACTAGAGAATTTGAACAAATGGAACTTGAATTTTTTTGTGAGCCTAAAGATGAGTTTGTTTGGTTTGACTATTGGAAAAATTATTGCGAAAACTTTTTGTATTCAATTGGACTTAAAAAAGAAAATATAACGCTGCGACATCATAAACCGGATGAGCTTTCCCATTACAGTAACGCCACGACCGATATAGAATATCATTTTCCATTTGGTATAGGGGAGCTTTGGGGAATTGCCGATCGCACCGATTATGATTTGAAACAGCATGAACTTTATTCAGGTAAAGACATGAAATATATTGATCCAATCACAAACGAGAAATTTTTTCCATATTGTATTGAGCCATCGGTAGGTGTCGATAGATTAATGTTGGCTGTTTTATGTGATGGACTCGAAAGAGAGACAATTGCTGAGGGTGATGAGAGAATTGTGCTGCGTATTCATCCATATCTTGCGGCATATAAGGCTGCAGTGCTACCTCTAACGAAGAGATTAAGTGATAAAGCAACTGAAATTTATTTAATGCTTTCAAAATATATGAATGTTGATTATGATGAGACCGGAAGCATTGGAAAACGTTATAGAAGACATGATGAAATAGGGACACCTTACTGTATTACAATAGATTTTGATACATTAGAAGATTTATGTGTTACTATAAGAGATAGAGACAGTATGTCTCAAGACAGGGTAAAAATAAACAAGATTAAGGATTATATTTTAGAGAGAGTTGAATTATAAGTATGAAATATTATGCTTTTTTAGTCTCTGATTCTGTTGGTGAAACAGCAAATATTCTTTTTAAAACAGCACTATCCCAATTTGATATGGATTTATTTGAGGTTTACACATTTCCGTTTATAAAGACAAAACAAGATATTGATACGATTATAAAAAAGGCGAGAGAGTGTAATGCGCTTATGCTCTATACAGTTGTTATGAAAGAAATAAATCATTATCTAAAAAACGAGCTTGATAAATATAATATAAAATCACAGGATTTATTGAAAGATACACTGCATATGATAAAAGAAAAAACAAATATGGAACCTAAATATTCACCTGGGCAAAACAGATTACTTGATGAAAAATATTTCAAACGCATGGAAGCCATTGAATTTGCTGTACAGGCAGATGACGGAAAAAGCATAAGCCGATTAAAACAAGCAGATGTTGTATTGCTTGGTGTATCCAGAACATCGAAAACACCTATATGTGTATATTTGGCAAATCAAAATATTAAAGCTGCCAATTATCCTATTGTATATGGGCTGGAAATAGATCAGAATTTATTTAAAATACCCAGAAAAAAAATGATAGGGCTTACAATTGATTGTGAAAAATTGCATGTTATTCGTTCAAAACGTATCAGCGCTTACGGTATCAATCAGGATACGCATTATGCTGATATGGCAAGCATCAAAAGAGAATTAGAATATGCTGAAAGATTGTTTCGTCTGTTGAATATCAACGTAATCAACACTTCTAATAATGCCATAGAAGAAACAGCGAGTATCATTATGAATTTAATTAACCATAGTCCTCATTAAAATTATTTTGCTTTTATTAAAAATAAATAATTTAAAAAAAACCTATGTATACACATAGGCTTTTTGATATTTTTAAGGATAGGGATGATTACCATATTAAATCGGTATCTAGAATGCGGCCTTTTCCTGTCATTGCATCAAGCATAATTCTTTGTTCAACTTGAGCAACCATTTTCTTTGTGAATTTTACTTTATCAGGGTTTACTGAGATACTGTCTATGCCGCTTCGTACAAGAAATTCGGCAAACTCAGGATAAACACTTGGAGCCTGACCGCAGATTGAGACAGTTTTTCCGTCTTTATGTGCAACTTCAATGAGGTGTTTTATCGCACGACGCACTGCAAGATTGCGTTCGTCAAAAATGCTGGAAACAGTATCATTATCTCTGTCACAACCAAGAATTAACATTGTAAGATCGTTAGAACCGATTGAATATCCGTCCACATATTTATTAAATTGATCTGCAAGTATTATATTTGAAGGTATTTCTGCCATCAGCCATACTTTAAAGTCGGGATTGCGTGCAAGACCTTCTTGAGCCATCAGGGCAGTTACTTTTGCACATTCTTCAACTGTACGGCAAAACGGGAGCATAACATGCAGATTTTTAAGACCGAATTCTTCACGAACTTTATGAACAGCTTTAATTTCAAGTTTAAAAGCTTCAATATATTTTGGGTCATAATAACGTGAAGCACCACGCCATCCAAGGAGCGCACTTGGTTCATATGGTTCAAATTCTTCGCCGCCTTTTAGATCGCGATATTCACTTGATTTAAAGTCCGAAAAACGTAATATAACCGGGCGAGGAGCCATTGCTTGGCAAACTTGACGGAAAGCCTCTGCAAGTTGATCTATAACTTTTTCAGGTTGCCCGATCTTTAATAAATAAAGTGGATGTTCGTGAATATAAGTTGTCCAAATAAATTCTTCGCGCATAAGACCGATGCCGTCGCATGGCAAGCTGCTGTATTTTTCTGCCAATTCAGGGTCACCCAGATTCATATGTATTTTAGTTCCGGTAACTGGGAAAGTTTCAGCCATTACAACAGCGTCAGAAGATGTTTCTTTTTTATTCGCTGTTTCGAGAATGCCTTCATATACAATGCCATTTGTTGCATCGACAGTGATGTCCATACCATCTTTAATGATGAGAGTACTTGCTTCGCCGCGGCTTTTTGTACCAACGATACAAGGAATTCCCAGTTCACGGCTGACAATAGAAGCATGACAAGTCATTCCTCCTGAATCTGTTACAATTGCTTTAGCTTTTTTCATTGCAGGAACCCAGTCGGGAGCTGTCATTTCTGTGATAAGTATTTCACCTTCTTTAAATTCATCAATATTTTCTGGGGAGAGGATAACATGTGCTTTTCCTGAAACGAGTCCCGGGCTTGCAGGAAGACCTTTTAATATAACTTTGCGTTCTGCGGTTGTGGCTATATTGTTGGAAGCAGCTTCAGGTTTTTTCTCTTTATTACGTCTGCTCCAGACAGTTTCAGGGCGAGCTTGAAGTATCCAAATTTTATCGTCGCGTTCGTCTACACCCCATTCTATGTCCATATATCCGCCATAATGCTTTTCAATTTTCTTAGCGTATTCTGCTAATTGCAAAATTTGTTCATCGGTAAGTTTTTGAAGTTCTGCCTCTGCAACCGGAACAGTTTGTTCTTCACAATCACCACCCGGCTTGCGTGCATATTTGATATCTTGCTTATTAACAATTTTGGAAATGATTTTGTTATCTGCTTTTGAAACAATGTATTCATCTGGAGTTACAATGCCTTGTACAACATATTCACCGAGCCCGTAAGCACCTTCAATGAGAATATTTGTATCATCTCCATTTGCTAGGTTGACAGTAAACATTACTCCGGAAATTTTTGAAAACACCATCATTTGTACAACTGCAGAAAGGGCAATATCAGTATGGCTGTATCCTTGTTTTTCGCGGTAATAAACAGCTCTGTCTGTAAAAGTGGACGCATAACATTCTTGAATGCGTTTGACAACATTTCCCGCACCTTTAACATTGAGATAGGTTTCTTGTTGTCCTGCGAAACTAGCATCCGGAAGATCTTCGGCAGTAGCACTTGAGCGCACTGCTACAAAAGGTTCGCTTTCGCCAACTTTTTCTGCCAGTTCTTCATATGCCTTGATAATAGCCTCTTCGAGAGCTTTCGGCATTGGTTTGGTAATGATGAGCTTACGAATCCGTGAACAAACATCATGTAAAAGTGTGCTGTTTTCAACGTCTGTGAGCTCAGAAAGCAGTGCATTTAATTCCTGACGTAGGTCGCTGTTATCAACAAAGTAATGATAAGCAAATGCTGTTGTAGCAAAACCATAAGGAACCGGCACATCCGTATGAGAGGTCATTTCACCTAATGAAGAAGATTTTCCGCCGACAATATCTACATCTTTTCTTTCTAATTGCTCAAACCAAAGCAGATATTCTTTGTTTTTTTCCATTTTTTCACCTCATTAAAAAAATTGTCTATTTTGCAGATCAGAAAGGCTAGCATAAGTAACTGCAAAAGAAAAGCCGGAAAACGGTACATTTAATTCATGTGTCCGCATACCGGAAATAGCTTTCTTTGTTTATTATAACAAAGAAAGTCAATTTTATTTCTCTTATAGTATATCAAATATTCGAGTAAATAAGCAAGAGTTTTTACATATACTGCGATAATATTTTATAGTATAAGCAGGAAGTATGTAATATTTTGAAATAAATGTAATCTATGTAATTATAATTTAAATTATAACCAATACTGATTTAACTAATAATTTAAATCAGTATACTCAGAATAAAAATGAATGTTGAAATGAAAATTTATCTATGCTAAAATACTAACATTTAGTATAACCATTGAGGAAAATATGGCTAAAGTACCTGTTGGAATTTCAAACAGACACATATTTTTATCACAAAAGGATACATTAAAATTATTTAATACTTTTGATGTGCCAAGAAAAAAAACACTCGGACAAGAAAAATATTACGTTTATGAACCTTCGTTAGAAGTAATAGGAAACGATGGAATCATAAGAAATGTAAAAGTGATAGGGCCGCCCAGAACAACCACGCAGGTAGAATTGTTGTTTGGAGATTGCGTGCGACTTGGCATCAAACCATTGGTGCGGCAAAGTGAAGATATTGCAAATTCTCCGGGATGTGTTTTAAAAAGTGCTTTTGGTCAGGCTGAGATTAAAAGCGGAGTTATTGTGGCTGCACGTCATTTGCATGCAAACATTAAAGATGCAAAAAATTTGGGGCTAAAACAGCATGAAATTATTCAAATACGTTGTGAAGGCAAGCGCGCTTTGGTGTTTAATAATGTATTGGTTAGGGTTGACAGCTTTGCCAGTCTGGCTTTCCACATTGATTTTGAAGAAGCAAATGCGGCAGGGTTAAAATCGGGTCAGTTATGCGATATTATAAAATAAGAACAGGACATATAATTATATATGTTACGAAATAAATTTACGAGGTAGTAGTATGAACAAAGTACCAGTATCATTATCAAACAGACACATTCATTTAAAAAAAGAAGATGTGAAATCTTTATTTGGCAGAGATGAGTTAACTTTCAAAAGTGATTTGAGCCAGCCCGGACAATATGCTTGTGAAGAGCAAGTCGAAATTGTAGGACCAAAAGGAAGTATTGGCAAAGTAAGAATTTTAGGACCTACAAGAGATGAGACACAAGTTGAGATATTAACAGGAGACTGCTTTAAACTTGGTATCATGGCACCCATCAGAGAAAGCGGGAAAATTGAAGAAACGCCGGGGTGTAAACTGGTAGGACCAAATGGAGAAGTTGATATTGACAAAGGCGTGATTGTTGCAAGTCGTCATATTCATATGAACGAAGAAGAAGCAAAAGAATTCGGACTTAAAGACAAAGATATTGTAAGTGTTAAAATAGGTGGAGACAGAGGACTTGTATTTAAAAATGTGCTTGTGCGTGTAAGCCCCAAATTTGCACTTGATATGCACATTGATTCAGAAGAAGGAAATGCAGCCGGAATTGGTCGCAAAGGCGGGGAAGGTGAAGTTATAAAATAATAGGTGAAAAAAATGGCAGTAATATTATCAATGCCTGGTCGTGTAGCTTTTAGCATCTTTGGTTTTGAAGTGATGTGGTATGGGGTTATTATAGCGTGCGCTATGCTTCTTGGAATTGGCATTGTTATGTACAGGGCGAAAAAAAAAGGCTTAAACAGTGAAATTATATTAGATATTTTGTTATTGACAATCCCGCTTGCCGTAATAGGGGCAAGGTTTGCTTATGTGATTTCCCACTGGCAGAATTATACTGGACAATTATTGCAAATATTTGCAATACGGCAAGGAGGACTTGCTATTCAAGGAGGGATTGTAGGCGGTATAGCGGGTGTTATTATCATGTGTAGAATAAAAAAAGAAAGCGCACTGTTAATGGCTGATTTGTTGGCTCCAAGTTTAATTTTAGGTCAGGCGATTGGAAGATGGGGAAATTATTTTAATATGGAAGTATATGGCACTCAAACCACTCTGCCATGGGCAATTCAGGTTATTGACCCGAAATTGGGTATAATTACGGTGCATCCTACTTTTTTATATGAAAGTCTTTGGAATTTATTATCCTTTGGAATGCTCTTGTATTATGATAGGCATATCAAAAAAAATAACGGGGAGATTATTTGTCTGTATTTAATTTTGTATTCATTCGGGAGGTTTTTTATTGAATTCCTCAGAACCGATCATGTATATATTTGGGGAAGTGTCAATTTGGCGCAAGCAATTTGTGTTTTACTTGCCGGAATAGGTATTGCTACATTAATTTTAATCCGAAAAAATATTTTCGTTAATAATAGGAGGTAGCAAGTATCTTCTTATTATTAATAGTAATTTAAGAAATTAAATTTCATTTTTATATTATAATTTATATTATAATATTTTCTTGTAATGCTATATGCAATATATAAAGGAGTGTAAGTACTTGACGATGTTGAATATCCCGAATACACTTTCAGTATTTAGAATACTGCTTATACCGGTATTTTTGTATATGCTAAATTCAAGCAAAGAGTCAGGAGTTTATATAGCAACAGCTATTTTAGCGCTTTCCTATATTACTGATATTTTAGACGGATACATAGCAAGAAGAAAAAATATGGTAACAGAACTGGGCAAAATTCTTGATCCTCTTGCCGATAAAGTAACACAACTTGCAGTTGTGATTGTATTGCTTTTAAAAGGGTATATCCCTGCTTTTGTAGTGATTATTCTTTTGGTGAAAGAACTCATTCAAATTTCAGGTGGTATCTATATAAAAATAAAATTAAAAGCGCAAATGCCTCCTGCCAATATCTTTGGGAAAATCTCAACGGGGATGTTTTATATCAGTATGCTGCTGTTGCTGCTTTCGGTTCCATATGCAATTTATATAGTATATAGTACAATAATAATGTTAGTGATTGCGTTTATTAATTATGTAATTATGTTTATAAAATTTAGGAAAGAGACTTGCAATAATAATATTTTATGATATTATATAGAAACTATATTTTTATATATAAACGATGATAAAAGAAGAGTAGGAAGTAAAATATTTTAAGAGAGAGCCAGTTTGCTGAGATGGTTTAATATTTTTTTCTGAACGTCGCTTTTCAGTTTCAGATTTATTTCTGCGCCTTAAGCGTTATTAAAATGAAGTGAGATTAAGTAGAAATTAATCTAATAAAGGTGGTACCGCGGATATTTCGTCCTTTGCAATTTTGCAGAGGACGTTTTTTTATATAAATAATATTGAAATCTAAGGAGAAGGTTATGCTGAAAAAAACTTACTCTCATAAAGAGATAGAAGAAAAATTATATAATAAGTGGGAAGAAAACGGATATTTTAAACCTGAAATCAATAAAGATGGAAAACCGTTCACAATCGTAATGCCGCCTCCAAATATTACGGGGCAATTACATTTAGGGCATGCATTTGATGGAACAATTCAGGATATTCTTACTCGCTATAAACGCATGTTGGGCTGTGCGGCGCTGTGGCTGCCGGGAGAAGACCATGCTTCTATTGCAACAGAGGTAAAGCTTGTTGAAAAAATAAAAGAAGAATATAATAAAACAAAAGAAGAATTGGGAAGAGAAGCTTTCTTAAAAGAAGCATGGGAGTGGAGTGATTTTTATCGCAAAAGGATTGCAAGTCAATTCCGCAAGCTTGGCACGTCTTGTGATTGGAGCAGGGAAAGATTTACGATGGATGAAGGGTGCAGCCAAGCCGTAAAAGAATTTTTTGTTGATTTATATAATAAAGGACTTATTTACAGAGGGAATAGAATTATTAACTGGTGTACGACATGTAAGACCACTATTTCAGATGCTGAAGTAGAATATCAGCAGCAGCAAGGCGGTATATATTATATCATCTATCAGATAGAAGATGATGACGAAAGTATTATTGTTGCTACGACAAGACCGGAAACAATGCTTGGGGATACGGGTATCGCCGTGGCACCGGATGATGAAAGATATGCTCATTTAATCGGTAAAAATGCAATTTTGCCATTGATTGGAAGAAAACTCCCGATATTTTCTGATAGCTATGTTGACAAAGAATTTGGGACGGGCTGCGTAAAAGTAACGCCGTGTCATGATCCGAATGACTTTGAGATGGGGCTTAGACATAATTTGGAGCAAATTCGAATTTTTGATTATGATGGAACATTAAATAAAAATGCATCGGACAGTTATGCTGGCCTGACTATTATGGAAGCTAGGAAAAAAGTTTTAACTGACCTCGACAAACAAAATTTACTGGTAAAGATGGAGCCATATACACACAATGTCGGGACTTGTTATCGATGTGATACAAATATTCAGCCTATTACAAGTGAACAATGGTTTGTAGATATGAAGCCGTTGGCAGCGCCTGCTATACAAGCAGTAAAAGATGAAACAGTGAATTTTGTACCAAAACGATTTGAAAAAGTATATTTTAATTGGATGGAGAATATTAAAGACTGGTGTATTTCCCGTCAGCTGTGGTGGGGGCACAGAATACCGGTTTATTATTGTAATGACTGCAATGAAATGATGGTTCAAAAAGAAGCTCCGAAATATTGCAGTAAATGCAAAAGTCAGAATATCAGACAGGATGAAGATGTTTTGGATACTTGGTTCAGCTCCGGATTATGGCCGTTTTCTACATTGGGCTGGCCTGAGAAGACAGCAGATTTAGAAAAATTTTATCCTAATGATGTGTTGGTAACGGGATTTGATATCATATTTTTATGGGTGGCAAGAATGATCATGTCAGGTTACAGCGAAATGGAAGAACAGCCTTTTTCTAATGTGCTTATTCACGGATTGATTCGAGATGCACAGGGAAGGAAAATGTCAAAATCTTTGGGGAACGGGGTTGATCCGCTTGAGGTAATCGACCAATATGGTGCGGATGTGTTGCGTATTACTCTCATTACCGGTAATAAAATGGGCAATGATGCAAGATGGAATATAGAAAAATTAGAAGCAAACAGAAATTTTATGAATAAACTGTATAATGCTGCTAAATTTATCCTAATGAATACGTATGATTACACACCATGCGAATATAATGATATAAAATCATCTTTATCTTTGGCTGATGAGTGGATTATAGGTAAATTACATGCATTGATTGCAGAAATTAATGCCAATATGGAAAAATATGAATTTGGAATTGCTGCCGAAAAATTATATGATTTTGCATGGAATGTGTTTTGTGATTGGTATATAGAATTATCTAAGACATCATTATATAACAAGGAGAATGAAAATAATAAAAAAAGTGCGCAATTTACGTTAAAATATGTATTTTCGTCTATATTAAAAATGCTTCATCCGTTTATACCGTTTATAACCGAAGAATTATATTTGGAGCTTAATGCCAATAAAGAGACAATTATGATACAAAAGTGGCTGTCTTTTGATGAAAACATGACATTTGATGAAGCTCAGAAAGATATGGATATTATTATAGAGGCAGTGCGCTCGATAAGAAATGCAAGAAGTACCATGAATATTGCACCATCAAAACGTGCCGAACTTTATTTTGAAGGTGACAATATTCGAGTAAGAGAAATGTTAAAAGAAAATGAAAATTATTTCAAAGCTCTTTGTTCGGCCAAATCAATATTGTTTAAGAAACCTTCAAGCGAGAATATTATTTCAGCTGTGTTTTCAGCCGGTAAGTTCTTAATCCCTTTGGATAATTTGATAGATAAAGAAAAAGAACGAGAGCGTCTTTTAAAAGAAAAATTAAATATTCAAAAAGAATTGAAGCTGGCGGAAAGCAAATTAAGCAATGCCGGATTTATGGCAAAGGCACCTGAATCTGTTGTGCTTGCAGAAAAAGAGAAGCAAAAAAAGTATACAACGATGCTAGAAGAAGTTGCCGAAAGACTGTCAAAATTGTCATAAAAATGTAGTTGACACAACAAAAAAATGTTGTTATAATCTTAACGCTGGTTACGAGGGGTACCGAAGCGGTCATAACGGGGCGGTCTTGAAAACCGTTAGGGTGCAAGCCCACGTGGGTTCGAATCCCACCTCCTCGGCCATAATATTATATAGTTAAAAAATTCGGAGAAGTACTCAAGTTGGCCGAAGAGGCGCCCCTGCTAAGGGTGTAGGTCGGGGAACCGGCGCGAGAGTTCGAATCTCTCCTTCTCCGCCATTTGAACGAATGAGGTTTTTTTAGATGCTATCTAAAAAAACCTTTATTGTTTTAACTATAATAATTATTTTCAATTTATTCGGGGTCAGATAAATTCAATTTGGGGGGGGGAGACTGTTTATCATTGAAGAAGTGTATGTATAAAAATAAGACTATTTCAAATAATACATTTATAAGTCTAAATGATAAAAATAGAAAGTGAGAGTATTATATGAAAGCTATAATTGACCGTGAAGGCTGTATTTCATGCGGTATGTGTGTTGACATTTGCCCGGATGTGTTTCGTATGGGAGACGATGGAAAGGCTGAAGCTTATGGAGAAATAGATAGTTCTGCTGAAGATACCGCGCAAGAAGCGCGAGATAGCTGCCCTGTTTCAGTTATTACAATAGAAGACTAAAAATCTTCGTATCAAAATTTAGAATATTGTTTCTATATCAAAATTGATAATTATATGCTTAATTAAGAGAGCAGCGCTATATTAATAATAGCCGCTCTCTTTGATTTTATAATATTATGATTTACTCTGTTGTTTAGCACGAAGTTCTTTATTTAAAATTTTCTTTCTCATTCTAATATTTTTCGGAGTGACCTCTACTAGTTCGTCATCAGCTATAAATTCAAGCATTTGTTCCAAGCTTAAAATAACGGGGGGCGTGAGTTTTACCGCTTCGTCGCTTCCTGCGGCTCTTATATTTGTTGCGTGTTTTTTCTTACATACATTAAATACCAAATCTTCTGCTTTTGCATTTTCGCCAACGATCATTCCTTCATAGACATCTACACCCGGACCGGCAAATAATTTTCCGCGGTCTTGAGCGCTGTTGAGCCCATAAGCTGTTGTGGTGCCTGCTTCATGCGCGATAATCGAGCCATGTGTTCGCTCGGTAATTGCCCCTTTATATTCACTGTATCCATCATAAATATGGTTCATAACTCCGTTGCCTTTTGTATCGGTCAAAAATTCATTTCTAAAACCTATGAGACCTCGTGAGGGAATTGAAAATTCAAGCCGCACGCCTCCTTGACCGTTGTTATACATATCAAGCATTTCGCCTTTTCTCGGTCCCATTTTTTCCATCACAACGCCAATATATTCTTCCGGGGCATCAATGATTAAGCGTTCCATCGGCTCTTTTAATCTATCGTTTTCAGTCTTGAAGATTACTTTGGGACGTGATACGCTGAATTCATAACCTTCTCTGCGCATGGTTTCAATCAAAATAGATAGATGCAATTCACCTCTGCCCGATACCTTGAACATATCCATTGATTCGGTCTCTTCGACCCTCATACTCACATTTGTTTTAACTTCTCTGAAAAGGCGCTCCCGTAAATTGCGAGAGGTTACAAATTTACCTTCCCTGCCGGCGAATGGGCTATTATTGACCAAGAACATCATGGAAATGGTAGGCTCATCAATTTTCACAAAATCAAGTGGCTCCGGATTGTCGGCGTCACATAGCGTTTCGCCTATATTGATATCTTCAATGCCGGCCAGAGCGATAATGTCGCCCATTTTAGCTTCCTGGATTTCGGTTCTTTTTAGCCCGTTAAATTCGTATAACTGACTGATCTTGACATTTTTAATTTCTTTATTGTTTGAGCACAAAGCAGCTCGCTGATTTTTTTGTACTTGTCCGCGTTCGATTCTTCCTATGGCAATTTTTCCGACATAATCATTATAATCGATGTTAGAAACTAAAATCTGAAATGGTGCATCTATATCGCCTTCAGGGCATGGTATATGATTTATCATCGTTTCCAAAAGTGGAAATATAGTATCGCTTTTTTCGTTCAAATTCATTGTTGCATATCCTTGCCTGGCTGATGCATAGACGATCGCAAAGTCTAGTTGGTCATCTGTACAATTCAGTTCGATAAATAAATCAATAATCTCATTGATTACTTCATCAATGCGTATTTCAGGCCGGTCAATTTTGTTTATGACTACAATAATTTTTTTATTCATAGCCAATGCTTTTTGAAGTACGAACTTGGTCTGAGGCATCACACCCTCATATGCATCCACCAAAAGTAAAACGCCATCGACCATAATCAGTATACGCTCAACTTCACCGCCAAAATCGGCATGCCCGGGAGTGTCGACGATATTGATTTTAATATTTTTATATTTTACGGATGTATTTTTCGCGAGTATCGTAATGCCGCGTTCTCTTTCCAAATCATTGGAGTCCATAACGCGTTCTGTGACTTGTTCGTTTTCACGATAAATTCCGCATTGACGCAGCATTTGGTCAACTAATGTTGTTTTTCCGTGGTCTACATGTGCAATAATCGCTATATTTCTAATATCTTTTCTTTGTTGCATGTTTTGGCCTCTGTTTATACTTTAATCAAAAATTAATGATAGTCTTATTTTATGATTTTTGCAATAAATTTATTTGAACATTGCAATATAACCGTTTGCAAAATATAAAAAGTAGTTTATATTTAATTAAAATTGATTTTTGAATATTTTGTGCTATAATAAAAAAACAGTGCGCCGTTAGCTCAGCTGGATAGAGCGTTCGGCTACGAACCGAAAGGTCAGGGGTTCGAATCCCTTACGGCGCACCAAAATTTGCAGCCAATAAAATAATTAAAAACCTGGTTTTTTATCAGGTTTTTATATTTTTATATATACAATATATATTGATTATCATCATATTTATTTATATACTTTAGATATAATAAAAGTTAGAAAGGATGAAATCATGCAAAATCCGCAGATATATAATGTATATGAGTTTCAAAAAGGCATCACCATTATTGAAGAACAAGGTGTGCGTATGTTTTTATTGTCCGGATCAAAAGGTAATGTATTAGTCGATACGGGGTATGGCGGTGGCAATATAAAGGGATTTATTGAAAGAAACGCTACTAAAAATATTAAAATAGTTATAACCCATGCGGATACTGACCATATCGGAGGGGCAAATGCATTTCATGAATTATATCTGCATCCTTCAGAATTCGCTTTTTTCCGTACAAAATGTAGATCAAAAGATATAACGCTTCATCCTTTAGTTGAAAGTGATATGTTGGATTTGGGAGAACGAGAATGGGAAATTATAGAAATTCCGGGACACAGTCCGGGAAGCATTGCTTTGTTGGATCGAAAAAATAAAATTTTAATTTCGGGTGATTCGGTGCAAATCGGACCGATGTATATGTTTGGGGCACATCGCTCGCTTGAAGCACTTATTATAAGTCTGAAAAAGCTGCAAAATATGCAAAATGCGTTTAATATTATTTTGCCTTCACATCATGTGCTGCCGATTGATGCAGATATTTTTCCTACTTTAATAACAGGGGCACAAAAACTTTACAGTGAAGAGCTTTCGGGAACACCGGTAGATCTTGAGTGGGCAAAACCAAATAGATATGATTTTAAAAATATAAGTTTTTATTATGATTAATATTAGATTATCGAAATTAAAATCCAATCTGTCAAAGATTGGATTTTTTTGTTTGTTGAAAATATAATATGCTTGACCAAATATGACATAAATAGCTAATACGGTATGTTTTAATACCATATATTGATAGATAATAAAATAGTTGAAAAATAATTGCATAATTTTACTTTAATGCAAAGGAGTATGATAATAAATATAAAAACAATAAAAATATAATAAAGTCATAATTTAAAAATTTATTACAGATGCTAAAAAGCAACTATTAAATTCAGGTATACATATTAATTCAAGTATAAAACTAGTTAGATTATCTGTAAATATTCATACGATTTCTACAGTATGATTGATATTCTCAAAAAAATACGAAAATTATTATAAAAATAATTTTTACTCTTTCAAATTTGGATTGAGTGTTATTTTTGTGCTCAAAAATATTTTCAAACATAAAGGGGGTGAAACAAATTGAAAAAAAACCTTAAATTTTTTTGCATAATGCTTAGTATTATTCTTTTAATTTCACTTGAAGCGTCATCATTTAAAGTATTCGCAGGTGATTATACATCGCCAATAGAAGGTCTTACAATCAATAAAATTGCCACGCCCTACGGAACACCCGATGCAGATGGTAGGCAAATATTTAAATTAGATATTACTGCTACAACAGAATCCAATATTATTGTCACATCCAAACCGTGCGATATTATTTTGGTTTTAGATGATTCGGGAAGCATGGACGACACATTAAGTACAACTGAAAATTATACGGCTATTACAGATTCACCGAATACAAGCTGGACATATTACGTTCATGTAAATGGGCAATATATGCAGGCTACATATCGTTACAGTGTGCATAGATGGAGGTACCGCATAAATAATGTAAATTATTATGTGACCTGGGATCCTGCCGGTGATGATGAGGCTGTAGGAAGTACAAATTCTTCAACTCCGACAGCCAAGCCTTTCTATATAAGAACAACAAAATTACACGCATTAAAAACTGCGGCAAATGCGTTTGTGCAAACGGTATATGCACAATCGCCATCAAGCAGAATTGCCGTGGTATCTTTTGAATCTAATGCAGAAAATCTTACAGGTGGGTTGGTAAGTGTAGATAGTGGTGGCGCAATTAATAATGACATCATAGATGCAATCAACAGCCTGAATGGCAATGGAGCTACACATTCAAATGAAGGATTGGGAATGGCGGCAGATATTTTTCAGGCAGATACACAAACCGGGAGAAACAGGGTCGTTATTATGTTCACAGATGGTGAGCCGGGAGATTATGGTTTTGAAAACAATGATGGTTCAAGATATGCGGCGGCGGCAATTAATCAAGCGGCCATTATAAAAGGACAGAGAGGCACTTACGTAAACAGCAATGTTACGTTTAATAATTTTCAAGCAGGCATATATATAGATCCTCCTCGAATAGCGGTCAATGAACCGGGATGCGGAGCTATGCAATATTGTATCGGGATTTTCCCGGCCGATGTAAATGTTTTAGCGCATCATTATATGGCATGGGTATCAAGCGATAATGACAGCAGCCAAACAGCAACAAGTTCTGACGGTTATGAATATTATTTTACAGCCGATTCTGCGGAAGGGTTAAATAATATTTTTCAAAGCATTGCCGAAGAAACAGGGCAGACACTAGAGGATGTAGTGATAAAAGACTATATAGATCCTCGGTTTGATATTGTTGATGAAAACGGCAATATTTTAAATGTTGATGATATTTTTACAGCAGAAGGTCAGACCGGCACAATTATGCAGGATGCAAATGGGATTTATATTCAATGGAATCAGGAAAAAATTGAACCCGGTACCATAGAAGATGGCAAAGGATTTAAAGCAGCAGTATATGTCAAACCAAAAGAAGATTTTGTTGGAGGAAATGTCGTGCCTACGAATATTCCTAATATTTCAGCTATTTACATTGGGAATGAAAATATAGGATCTTTGCCTAGCCCGACCGTAAATATACCGTTTAAATTAAATGTCAGTAATATAGAAGATGATATCTTTTTAGGAGAAAATATTCTAAGAGATCAAACTACAGCGCAAAACGACATGCTTTTTCAAAGTATGAATTACGCTTATCCAAGCGGCTTATTAACTTATCTTTGGAATCCGGAATTTACAGCGGATCTAAAACCTGAAAACACAACATCATTCAATTTAACTGTCACGGCAAATTCTATTGATTATATTGATTTTTCAGATACTTCGATCTGGACACCTCTCAATGACGGTTCTACTTTAATTGGGTACACGAAAACCAGCGGGGAAGTTTACTATTTACCGGTTGGAACTGAGGCGGTTCAAGTTACAGATTCAGCAGATTATACAGTAAATGTAAAGAAAGGAACCCTAACGATTATAAAATCAATTGATGGAACGGCAAATCCAAATCAAACATTTTTATTTGAGATTAAGCAATATAGTGATACCGATAAAACATTATTACTTAAAACTTTTTATGAGACTATTAGAGTTTCTGATAATTCAAATAATAGAATTATTGTTTATTTGCCGAAAGGTTGCTATGAAATAACAGAAAAAAGCGACTGGTCATGGCAATATAGCCTGAATAGTACATCAAATGTCACTGATACTCTTGGTATGAATGCTGACGGAACGCGTAATATAGATAAAAATACAGCACAAGCTTCTTTTAGTAATGAACCGGAAGCAATAAAATGCCTTAACAGCATAGATTGGAATTTATATACTTTTTCGGGGGTGATCGGCAATGAATAAAAAAGACATAGTTAAAATTATTTTCATTTTTATGATTGCAATCCTTGGAACGGTTGGTATAACATTTGGACTTTTAGTTGATCAGACAGAAGTAAAGACAAATGTATTTGTACCAGGTGTCCTTACTGCTTCAATTCTTGAAAATGGCAGCATTGTGTCAGGCAACGTTAGTGCGCTCTCGCTCGATGATACTACTATTGAAAAACGAATTCAAGTTAAAAATATTTTAAATCCTCATGAAGTTGATGCTTATATTCGTGTAGTACTTGTTCCTGTTTTTAGAACAGATGAAGGAACTCTGTCAGCGGATATGCTTCTTGCGCCGGATGGAAATAATATTGAAATTTCAGCACCGGGAGGAGGAAGTATAACATTGCAGCTCATTGATGGATGGCAAGATAACTGGATATTCAACAACGGATATTTCTACTATAAGTATGTTGTGCCGCCGGGACAAAATACGGCAATCCTGCTTAATAGCATTGCCGCCTCTGATAGCTCACTTTGGGATACATTTTGCTTGGAAGCGCTTTCTGATGCTGTTCAGTCGGAATGCGGAGCAGCATATGAGGCATGGGGCAGTATAGCCAACCAATTAGAACTTTAGATGTGGAGGAATAAAGATTGATAAAAAAAATATATAATTTCTTTTCAACAATTTTTCTAATTTTAATAGTCATAATAGCAATTGCTTTGGTTTTACCACATTTATTAAAATATAAGACTTATGCGGTTATTAGTGGAAGCATGGAACCGACGTTACATGTAGGAAGCCTCGCATATGTTAGATCTAGCTTGCCTGAAGAAATTGAAGAAGGAGATATAATTACTTTTTTAATATCGCAGGATTCTTCGCTGGTGGCAACGCACAGAGTTGTGAGTATAAATTTAAATGACAGTTATTTTATAACAAAAGGAGATGCAAATGAAAGCGAAGATGCACCTATACAATTCAATAAGCTTATTGGAAGGACATTATTCAGCATTCCCTATTTAGGATATTTGACGGTTTTTTTGAAAACAAAACAAGGTATTGTATTAACTATTTTTATATTAACTTTGACAATTTTATTTTCTATTATTCCTCCGATAATAAAGAGAGAAAAATGTCAGAGTGAAAACAATAGTTAGTTACATATAAAAAATATAAGAAAAGGAGTTTTCGATGAGAAGAAAAACAATTTTAAAATTGACCTGCATTATAGCAATTACAGCACTTATTACCGGTGTAACATTGGCTTATTTTACAGATACCACATCTGTAAAAACCAATACTTTCACAGTCAGCGACGGTATTACTATTAAACTTGCTGAACCTACATGGGATAATTTGGACTATGATGGGGATGCAGCCGGCATAACGGAAGAGTTGGGAGAAGATCTAGCAGACAATATTGTACCGGGAAGAACAATTCCTAAAGATCCAAGTGTTTTAAATGACAGTGAAAATGATGATGTTTGGGTAGCAATCAAATTATCGTATAGCGGTACAGCAAATTCATTTGCTTTAATCGATGCATTTGCCGATATTAATTTCGACACAACTGGCTGGGAAGCAAAAGATGCAACAAATACGGTGTTTTATTATAAAACACAACTGGAACCGGATGACGAAACAACGGATTTGTTTACGCGCGTACTTATTGATGCCACTGCAGCAAATGGAGATTTGAAACCATTTACAATTAATATTAAAGCTTATGCAGTACAAGCCGAAGGCCTCACCTATGCCAACGCAAAAACACAGCTTGATAGTTTAATGACCACAAGCCCTTGATAAGTATTGCTTGAAGAATAAAAATTCACAGAGAGTTGAATTTATATTCAAAATTTAATTCTCTGTGAATATAAACATTTCATTATGTTTGCTCAGCAGTACGCATAATGAATAGTAGGAGGGAAAAATGAAAAAGAAAGTAAAAGTACTTTCGATTTTGGTTATTGCCGTTAGCTTGGCAACTGCAGGTGCCGCAATGGCATGGTTTAGTGATACGGCAGCTCCTGTTACAAATGTATTCAATGCAGGCACGATAGAAATTATATTAAATGATAGCTTAGACGGGCAAGAATTCCCGTCGGATGGGATCAGCAATATCAATCCCGGGGATTTTTATGACAAAGAAGTTTCTGTGACAAGTACCGGATCAAAAGAAACATATGTCAGAGTAAAGGTTACCCCGCTTTGGATACCCAGAGAAGGGTATGAAGGTGAACTGCTTAGCAACGATGCAGTATTAATGAATATAGATACTGTTAACTGGGTACTGGGCACAGATGGCTGGTACTATTATAAATATATCTTAACAGCGGAAGCGCCAGATACAACAAAACTTCTTGATGGGATCACATTTAGCGGACCTTTAATGAATAATGATTATCAAGGTGCCACATTCTCGCTTAGTGTTCAAGCCGAAGCTTCTCAGGCATCTCATTATGCATTTATCAGTACCTGGGGGATTAGCGGGATCCCCGGAAGCGTTTCAACGGAAGCTGTTGTTCCGCAGACAGGCGTGCAGGAATGGGTACCTGCTGACTAAAAGTTGTTTTGTATGCAATGAGTTTACTTCGTATAAAGGAGGCCAAAATGAAATATAAGCTAAGATCAAGGCGGATGTTTTTAAGCGCAATAGTCTTAAATTTACTGTTGATAATGAGCCTTTTTAGTTTGCCGATCATGGCAGCCGATTTACAAGTAATCGGCAATGAAACAGGGCTAAAAGTAATTTCTGAAGACACATTTATTAACGAGCTTAATATTTATCCGGGAGATACGATAGAAGGGAAAGTAACAATAAAAAATACGAATCATATTCCGTTTGAACTGTTTTTAAAAGCAAGCAGGATCGATCCGCAACCTCCTTTAGGAGAAACAGATTTATATAAACAATTAATACTTACAGTTACTCTTAGAAATGAAGCAATATATAGTGGAAATATGTGTGATTTTGCTTGCGATGATGGAATTAGCCTTGGAGTATTCAATGCAGGAGATACAGAGACAATGAAAATTTCAATATATCTACCGGGAGAAGAGACAGGAAACGAATATCAAAATATACAACATAGTAATCAATGGATTTTCAAGGCAGTCAGTCAGGAATCGCAGCTTCCAAAAACGGGGATGAATAAATATGTTTGGATTGTTACTGTTGCCGGAATCATTTTGTTGGCTGCGGGCATCTTAGGCATTTATAAATACAAACGTTCTATTTAAAATAATGATAGATAAGCAAAAAAGAAAACTACCTCAATTTATTAAAGATAATCTCTTTGGTAGAGCAGAGGGTAGTTTTCTATTTATATAGTTGGGAGCATACATGAAAAAAAAGAATATATTATTTCTATCAATCTTCATAATAATAATAGGTTTTGTTTTGATCAATATCACCCTGATTATGAATAAACTTATTCTAAATAACAGTAATAAAGCAATAGGAGAAATGAATAGTCTTACAGAAGATATGATAAGCAGAAATCAAACAAGAGATGCCATTTATGACTATGATGCTATTTCGGATATTGATTTATTAAGCGTGATGAAGGAATCATCCTACGATAGTTCGAAGTATATTGTAGGGCAAATTATAATAAAAGATATTTCATTAAATTTGCCTATTTTAAAAGGTATAACAAGCAGTAATTTGTCTGCTGGGGCAGCAACAATGAGAGAAGATCAACACATGGGGGAAGGTAATTATACGTTAGCCGGGCATTATAATAAAAATTCCAATATTTTATTTGGAGGTATTATGCATTTAAAGAAAGGAAGTATTATTTTTATAACAGATAAAAGATTTATTTATAAATATAGAGTATATGACACATATGTCACAAGCGATAAAGCGATAAATATGCTTTCGGATACAAAATCACTTGAAAAAGGTAGTCCTATTATTACGTTAATGACTTGTTATTATTCCTCAAAAACAGGCAAAAGATATTTTGTTGTGGGTGAATATTTGACAAAATATAACTATGACATTAAATTGATAGGTCTGTGAAGTTAATTTAAATAATTTTTTACTTAATATTTTCTTTTTTGAATGAATCATTAAATATATTATTATTTATAGAATATAATAATTACAATTAAAAATGAGGAAAATAATATGTAATAAATAATATAATAAGGAGATTGAAATGAAATTTTTATGGTGCACAATCCATGTAGAAAATATGGAACGATCTTTAAGATTTTATGAAGAAATAGTCGGACTTAAAGTTGAAAAAAGATTTGCATCGGGGGATACTGGGGAGATTGCATTTTTAGGAGAGAATCAAACAAAAGTAGAACTGATTTATAATAATAATGAGCAAGCAAAAAATTGTTTTAAAGGTATTGCCTTGGGATTTGAAGTTGAGAGTCTTGATGACATGATAGAATTTATAAAATTAAATGGAATACAAATTGATAGAGGACCTATCCAGCCAAATCCTAATGTAAAATTTTTCTTTGTTAAAGACCCAAATGGACTTGATATTCAATTTGTAGAAAATATTAAATAAAAAAGCATCTTTTTTTAGATGCTTTTTTATTTAAACTATCTTGATTTTAACGTTACGTAAAGGGTATATGATGGCATTATAAGGGGAAGCAATAATGGAACACACAATTTTAAAGCTAGATAAATCAGCAAATATCAGTACGAGGACACTTAGATATTATGACGAAACAAGATTATTGAAACCACTTAAGATAAATGGTCCGGGATATAGAATATTCGGCAGAAAGAAGTTGATAGATTACAACAAATTTTATTTTATCGTGAACTGAGTGTTTCGCTTAAAGATATTTGTACTATTTTAAATAATTCGGAGTTTGACATCATAGCCGCATTAAACAGCCATAGAGAAAAACTAATTGCTAAGCGTGAACAAATAGATGTGTTTATAAAATAATTATTTTATAAAATGGTAGTATAGACATGAGGCAGCTTAAACTGCCTCATATTTTATTAAATTTATGTTAATAATTTTATAAATATATTTTATAATTATACGCAGTATGTGTTTGGAAAACTTTGAAAAGGTTTAATGTATATTTTTTTTGTTGAAAAGTTAAATTTATGTTAAAATATTGACAAAATATAAAATAATGGAGAACGTATGACAATATCATTTACAGAGTTTATATCGCAGCTGATAAGTAATCCTGCATTGCTTATTACAGTAATACTCACATTAGGCGTTATCATGGTAAATGGTTGGACTGATGCCCCTAATGCAATTGCTACCTGCGTTTCAACGCGTTCGTTAAGTCCGCGTACTGCAATTATGATGGCAGCGGTGTTTAATTTCTTAGGCGTATTTGTCATGACAATGATAAATGCTACTGTTGCGTTAACCATATACAATATGGTAGATTTTGGAGGAAATCCGCAAGAGGCTATTATAGCACTTTGCGCCGCCTTGTTTGCCATTGTAACATGGGCAACAGCGGCTTGGGTTTTTGGGATCCCAACCAGCGAATCACATGCCTTAATAGCCGGGATATCGGGAGCTGCTATTGCGCTCCAAAACGGGCTCTCAGGTATTAATGGCGCTGAATGGATAAAAGTTATTTATGGCCTTGGATTATCTACAGTGTTAGGGTTTGTGATGGGTTTCATAACAGTAAAAACAACTGAGCGTATATGCTATAAAAAAGACAGATGCAGAACGCACGGCTTTTTCCAGAAAGCGCAGATAGGCGGAGCCGCAGCTATGGCCTTTATGCATGGAGCTCAGGATGGACAAAAATTCATGGGCGTGTTTATGCTTGGTGTGTTTTTATCACAAGGGAACAGCAGCGTTACAAATTTTACAATTCCAATATGGCTTATGATTCTGTGTTCGTTAGTTATGGCTCTGGGTACTTCAATCGGGGGAATGAGAATCATTAAATCAGTTGGGATGGATATGGTTAAATTGGCTAAATATCAAGGCTTTTCAGCTGATTTAGCTGCATCGGCATGTCTTTTATTATCGTCTTTGACAGGGATTCCGGTCAGCACAACGCATACAAAGACAACAGCAATAATGGGAGTGGGAAGTGCAAAACGATTATCGAGTGTGAACTGGAATATTGTTAAAGAAATGATGGCAGCATGGCTATTGACATTTCCGGGATGCGGGCTTATCGGGTATTTAATGGCTAAAATATTTACAAATTTATTTTAGATTTGGAGAAAAGAAAATATGAAAAATAAAGATTATAATTATTTTAATGAATTTATTCTTCTTACTGATTATTGTTGTAAATCAGCACAAATGCTGGATGATGTTTTTAGAAATTTTAAGTATGAAGATATTGAAAATCAGATGCTTCAGATTCATGAAATTGAACATTCGGCAGATTTGCATATGCATCATCTTATGAATAGATTGATGAGAGAATTTATTACACCTATTGAAAGAGAAGATATCATTAATTTGGTGCAGCAAATAGATGATGTAACAGATGCCATTGAAGATGTAATTATGCGTGTCTATATGTTTGACATAAAACATATTAATGCAACGGCATTAGAATTTACAGATTTAATTTTTAAATGTTGTTGCGCTTTAAAAACAGCTATGGAAGATTTTTATAATTTTAGAAAATCTAAAACGGTTAAAGATAATATAATAGAAGTAAATAATATAGAAGATTTGGGAGATGAGATGTATACCAAGGCAATGCGCAGGCTATATACTACAAGCAAAGATCCAATCGAAATAATGACATGGACAGAGATCTACAACAAACTTGAGCGATGCTTTGATGATTGCGAAGATGTTGCGAATTTAATGGAAAGCATCATCATGAAAAATACTTAATAAAAAATCCCTTATGAAGACCATAAGGGATTTTTTTATGCGTTGCTTATTATTTGCCTATAAACATTTCAGAAATGTATAAGCTTCCTCCATTGGATACAATACCAATCCCCACATGAGTAAACGATGAATTTAAAATATTTGCTCTGTGTCCTTCTGAATTCATAAAAGCTACATGAGCTTTTTGAACAGAACTGTTAATTGCAATATTTTCTCCAGCAGACTTGAAAGTAATACCAAATGATTTCATCATATCAAATGGGCTTCCATATATCGGCGATGTATGAGAAAAATAGCTATTATCGATCATATCTTGTGCTTTAACACGTGCTACATTTGAAAGTTTAATATCTACAGTGAGTGGATTAAGTCCGGCTTTGACACGTTCGCTGTTGATAAGATCAACCAATTGCTGTTCTTGAGCAGACAGGCTTGTTTGCCCGGTCGGCGTCGCAGGATTATCAACCACAGGATTATCAACAGGTGTTGCAGATTCTTCTTCTAAAGGTGTTTCGTCTGGCTCCGTGATAACAGGAGTATTCTGAGAATCTTCAGGTTCCGTTATTACAGGGTTATCGACCGGTGTTTCCGGATTGGTTATCACAGGTTGTTCTTCAAATGTTGTTGGGTTGTCGGCTACAACAGAATTACTATGTTGGTAGTTGCTTAGTAAATTTGTCCAAAAATTATTAAATGATTGTATATTAAAACTGGTAGTTTCTATTGTGGCGGTCTTAGTGTTGTTATCTGCATCTTGACAATTTGATGTAATGCATTCGGTGTTTTGAGTAGCATTATTGATAGTTGTTGGAATGCGTGTATTTAATTTAGATAGAGCATTGCAAACGGCATCGTTTGACAATATATTTTCATCTGCGTTGTAGCATGAAGTGGGATTTAAAGCTGTATCATAATCAGAGGTTTTAATAGTTAACGCATTTGCAGGGGTTGCAAAAGCAAAAGCAAAAACGGCAATTGCTAAAGCAGCCATCAGCATGTTTCTCCAATTTTTTTTCATTTTTTCTCCTCCATGTTCCAGTTTGTTTGCGGATAGTTTCCGCTGGTGAGTCATATGGTACTATAAAAAGAGTGCGCAAATCAAGCAAATAGGTATATATTGGAATGGTAATATTAGGAGAAAGAAAAATACTCTAAACCATTATAGTAAAGAGTATTTGAAAAATTTAAGAAATTTAAATTGAATCATGTATAACTAAGCATATATAATAGACGTAATGCATGAACATTTTCATCTGTTTTTGCACGGTAATATGCTTTTTTTAATTGATCGTCTCTTTCGGTTTGTATATATTGCTGAGCGTATTTTCTGTAATCGCCGCTTTCATCTATAACCCTATCTCGAAGGATATCATCAAAAGAGCCTTCAAGGATTGGGGGAGTGATAACAGGATTATAATTTTTACCTGTTAATCTTCTATATATACGTTTAAATTCATCTGCATGTGCTTGCTCATCATTAGAGAATTCAATTAATAAATGATAAAAATTACCGTTAGGAGCAATTTTTGCAAGTTCTTTATATAATGCAGCGTCTTTCATTTCGGCCTCAATATATATTTCTAATTTTTCTTTGGTTGTTAAATCCAATTTAGCTAACCTCCTTTGAACAAAGGTAATACTATATAATATGTTGAATTCTTTTTTAATGTGTTTTCAAGTTATTCTACTATAAAAGTATAAATTGATTTTTATAGTAATCAATGAGGCCGTCTCTTTTCATTTTTGATAATTCTCTGGAAAGTGCACTTCTATCAACATTGAGATACTCTGCCATTGCATTACGATCAAAAGGTATGTAAAAGCTTTCGCTTTCTTGTTCTTTGGATGTCATTGAAAGATATGTCAAAACCTTTTCTCTTATAGTAGATTTTATTAAACAATCATTTCTATCGTGAAGAATCATTGCTTTTTCTGAAATATTGTCGAATATATTATATAATAATTTTTCATGCCGCCTACAAAGTTTAGGATACTTTCTTATTACATTTGAAAATGGAATAAATAATACACATAAATAATCCAAAGCCTGTATTGATACAGGACTTTTTCTATTTTGATTTGATGCCAATAAAATACCTATGGGGCTTCCTGGCCTTAACAGTGTTACGATGATTGTTTTACCTGACAGATCGTTTTTTATGGAACGCCCATAGCCCGAGAGAATAATGCCGATATTTTCTACATTGTCGCCTTCCGATAATATTATTTCATCTTTACGATAATTAAGTATGTATGCGTCAAGGCAATTTAATATTTCTTGTATATCTTTTCTACTGAAATCTGAAAATAAAGGTGATTTTTTTAAAACTTCTATATGTGAATTTATCATATTTTTTGGTTGCGTATGCAACATACCTTTCTCAAAAAGTGTAATATAATTAGTGTAAAATTGCAAGATGGCAAAACTATGAAAAAGGGAGATATGATATGAATAATGTATTTACTTATTATCTTTATGGGATCACAATCATTTTATTAAGTATATCGTTTATAAAAAATAAAAAGAAAACGATTTTGTCTTTAAAAAAAGCGTGGAAAATGTTTATTAATGTTTTACCACAATTTCTTGGCATATTACTCTTTGTTGGTCTTGCACTTGCAGTTGTAAAGCCTGAAATCATACAGAAAGTAATTGGTGTGCAATCCGGATTCAAAGGGATGGTATTATCGGCCTGTATCGGAGCAGCCGCTTTTGTGCCTGTCTTAATAGCGTTTCCGATCGCATCACAATTATTAAATAATGGAGCAGGGTTAATGCAGATTGCTGTGTTTATTTCAACACTTACAACTGTAGGGTTTGTTACGCTTCCGCTTGAAATGAAATACTTAGGAAAAAAGGCAGCGCTGATGCGCAATATTTTTGCTTTTATTTTTTCATTTGGAGTTGCTTTTGTCATAAACGAGGTTTTATTATGAAAAGGTTTTTTAAAAAGTATAGTTTACTGATTATGATGAGCATTTTTAATATATTGACGTTTATTTTTTTTCCACAGACAGGGCAAGAATCACTTATGTTTACAGGCCGTAATTTTATTAACTTCTTATTTATGTTAACACCTATTTTTATATGCATTGGTTTATTGGATGTATGGGTGGAAAAAGAGACTATGATAAAAATATTAGGAGAAAATTCTGGTCTGCGTGGGTATATTTTGGCTTTTGCAATGGGGATGATAACGGCTGTGCCTTTATATGCACTGCTGCCCATAGCTGGAATACTTTTAAAAAAGGGCAGTAAAATTTCAAATATTTTAATTTTTATATGTTCTTCCGCCAGTATTCGAATCCCGTTATTACTTTTTGAAGTATCTTCAATGGGATGGAAATTTACATTTATTCGTTTTACATCAAATATTTTTGTTGTGATTATCATTGCGACAATGATTGATAAATTACTTACAAAAAAGGATAAAAATGCAATTTATGAAAATGTAAATAATATATGATTTAACGGCAATGTCATATAAAATCATATTTTAAAAACAACGGTCCTGTTTAAAGGACCATTGTTTTTATGTTAATTATCATATAAATCACTTACTGTATCTATTTCTTTTTCTTTCTTTTTGATATTTTTTGCATAATTTGCTTCTTCACGAATTTCACTTCTCATACCTTTAAGAGCATTTTCTCTTCGTTTATTTTTTTCAGTAAGTTCTTTTTTCATTTTTTTATCATTTGTTTTGTCAATCATGTCATCAGCAAAATGAATGTTTTTAATTGTCATATCAATATTATCTTGAATTCTTTCAACATTGTCATTTCGATCATCGGGTTTAGCTTCGTTTTTCATATTTACAACTCTCCTTAAATTACTTATATTAGTATTTATAGAATGATGCAAATTATTAAATATTATTTAGGAAAAATATTCTATTTTTTTTCAAATAAATACCCTTTTTCTTTTAATCTCTCTTCAATAATATTTAGAAGTTCTTCTGAATTTGCTTGTACAGTATGTGCATGAATACCATTTGTTAACTCTTTAAGGGGGCGAGTCTGATTAGAAGATAATTCATTCATGAAATCTTGGACATCTTTTCGTGAAGAGATAGACAAATCAGCTGTTATTGTTCCGTAAATCATATGATCAACAATCACATTTATCACTTTTCCGCCGAAGTCTACGATAAGATTCAATTCATCGGCGATTTGTTTATTGGAATGATTTACTTTAAAAACACGAGATGCTTTTTTTGATGTCGCAGATTGCATGATATAACCTCTGTTTGTAGAGATTATATTATGATTGGCAGCACGCAATAATGCAATATCCGACACAATAACTTGGCGGCTAACACCAAGTTGTTGTGCTAAAGCACTTGCTGATATTGTTTGATTGCTTGACTCAATTATTTCTAAAAGTTTCATGCGCCTTAGTACACCGGACAAAGCTGATCATTCCTTTACAAAAATATAGTATAGTGTAACGTATAACAATATATCTGTCAAGAATCATCAAAAGAGATAAATTTAATATTTTTTTAATATGAAGATAGCAATAATTTTATTTATCAGAAGTATAGTGTATAATAATTTAATATACGTCTACAATTTGTATGCAGACAAAAAGCTATATGGAGGGAAAAATAATAAGGATGAAAATAGGTATTATTGTGTATTCAGAAACAGGCAATACATTATTTGTTGCCAAAAAATTAAAAGAAAAATTTGAAAAAGAAAAATATAAAGTAGATATAAAAGCAATAGAAAAACTGGATAATACGATTAAGGATCCAAACAAAATAATTATTAAAGATATCCCCGAACTGGATTATTATGATATATTAATATTCGGATCTCCCGTGCATGGGTTCACATTAGCTCCCGCATTCAAGGCTTATTTAAAGAAGCTTCCTTCAATTAATGAAAAAATAGTTTGCTGCTATGTCACAAAATCATTGCCTACAAAAGGTTTTGGCGGGAAAAAAGCGATTGAAATAATGAAAAAATCAATCTTGTTATATGGAGGAATAATCCAAAAAACAGAAATTATTAACTGGAAAAAACATGAGTTGCAAATCCCGAATTTGATAGAAAAATTTTCGGAAATGTTATAAAAAAACCTCGTCAAATTATGACGAGGTGCTGTAGTTTAACGATTTTCTTTTGCGCGCATAAAAACTTTAATAATTTCATTGATTATAAACGGTATGAGCGCAAACCCTATAACAATAGACCAATCTCTGACGCTCAAATTATGAACATTAAATGCATTTGCCAATGGCGTAATTGAGATAACGCCTATTTGTAAAATAAAACCTACTATAATGGCGCCGATCAAAAATTTATTTGTGAATAAGCCAACTTGAAAAATTGATTTTGTTGAATTTCTCATTGTTAACGAATAGAATAGCTGTGAAGTGGCGAGTACGACAAAAGCCATTGTTCTTGCATAAGTCATGACATAATCCGGAATATTTGATGATCCAAGTGTATAGCCATGTTCACTTAGCCCAAAGTAGAATGCAAGCAGTGTAAGGATACCAATTAAAGTTCCGCCGATAACAGCGCGTACGCCGGCTCCGTGTGCAAAAAAGCTTTCACTCGGATCTCTGGGTTTTCGTTTCATAACATCTTTGTCACCAGGATCAACACCAAGAGCAATGGCAGGAAGGGTATCAGTTATAAGATTTACCCATAATATTTGAGTTGGTAGTAAAGGTACTGGCCAGAAAAATAAAATCGATGCAAATATTGAGATGACTTCTCCTAAGTTACATGAAAGCAGGAATATAACAGCTTTTTTAATATTATTATATATATTTCTGCCTTCTTCTATTGCATGAACGATTGTTGTAAAATTATCATCTGTAAGGATCATATCACTGGCACCTTTTGAAACATCGGTGCCTGTGATACCCATTGCGACACCAATATCCGCATATTTTAGTGAGGGAGCATCGTTTACGCCATCGCCAGTCATAGAAACAATATTATTTTGAGCTTTAAAAGCTCTAACGATCTTTACTTTATGTTCAGGAGATACCCGGGCAAAAACTTTGTAATTATTTATATTTGTTGAAAATTCTTCTTCTGTAAAAGCATCTATTTCAGCACCCGTCAAGCTCTGATTGATTGTATCTGCTATGCCTAATTCTCTAGCGATTGCAACCGCAGTATTTTTATGGTCTCCCGTGATCATAATTGGTGTGATGCCTGCTGCTTTTGCTTCGTTGATGGAATCTTTCACCTCAAGTCTGGGAGGATCTATCATGCCGACGATTCCTATTAAAGTCAGATCTTTTTCCATATCTTCTGGTCTAAGTATTGTATCAGTATCTTTATAGGCTACGCCAAGTACTCTGAGCGCATCGTTAGACATATCTTCTGCGGCTGTATAATATTGCTCTTTTAATGTCTCTGTAAATGGAACAATTGCACCGTTTACAAGTGCTTGATTAGAAATTTTTAATAAATTATCCAATGCACCTTTAGTATGCACTTTATACGAGCTACCATCAATATTTAATGTAGACATTAATTTTCTATCCGAATCAAAAGGATTTTCTGCGACTCTTTTGTTATTTGTATTCAGAATAGGTTTAAGTATATTAAATTTGGTGCCGAGTACAACCAAAGCGATTTCGGTAGGATCTCCTGTGCCTTCTCCGTTTTCATACGTGGCGTCAGAACACAACACAAACGAGCGAATTAATTCAAAAGTATCTTTGTTTGCTGTAAGATTATTGCCGGTGTTTGGTATATCAGTTAAATTATTTAATGTATATGTTTTTACAACAGTCATTTTATTTTGCGTGAGTGTACCTGTTTTATCAGAACAAATGATATTGACAGAGCCCAGCGTTTCAACTGCGGTAAGCCTCTTTACGATTGCGTTAATCTTAGACATTTTTGTAACACCGAGAGCAAGCACAATAGCTACAATTGCGGCAAGCCCTTCGGGGATTGCTGCAACGGCCAAGCTGATGGCCGTTAAAAACATTTCGAATAAGTCGCGTTTTTGGAAAAGAGAAATGATAAATATAAGCGCACAGATTCCTATGGCAATATATCCAAGTATTTTTCCGAGTTCATCAAGCCTTTTTTGTAGAGGTGTCATCTCATTGGCGTCTTCATCAAGGATTTTTGCTATTTTACCGATTTCGGTTTCCATCGCTGTAGCCACAACAACGCCTTCGCCTCTGCCATACGTTACCAGTGTAGACATAAAAGCCATATTCGACATATCTCCAAGAGGAGTTTTTGGATCGTTGTAAATATCTTTTGCATTTTTATACGAAGGAACCGATTCGCCGGTTAAAGCGGATTCTTCAATTTGCAAATTGACACTTTCAAGTAAACGAATATCGGCGGGAACATATCTCCCCGCATCTAAAATAACGATATCCCCCGGGACAATGTCTTCTGAATTGAGCTCCTTTAATTCACCGTCGCGGCGTACCAGTGCTTTGGGGGTAGTCATCTTCTGAAGCGCCTCGATGGCTTTTTCGGCTTTATGCTCTTGAACAACACCGATTACAGCATTTAAAATAACGACAGAAAGAATAATAATTGCATCGATATATTCACCGATTGCGATCGTAATGACAGTTGCACCCAAAAGTACATAAATGAGCATGTCTTTGAGTTGTGATAAGAATAAAGATATCAGGCTTTTTTTAGGTTTGCCTTTTAGTTTGTTTTTTCCGTATTTTGTATTTCTATCAGTAACTTCTTGTTTATTAAGACCGATATAATAATCTACATTAAATTCATTTAAAACGTCTTCTCGTGATTTTGAAAACCACATATTTTGCACCTCTACGTCTAATTTATTTTGTTTGAATAATTGCTTTAAACTATATAATTTAATTTATTAATATACTCTATAACAAATGAAATTATATTAATAAAATCATCAAAAGAAATATTATCTTAATTACTATTATTTGTCAAATAAATTTGAATATAATGTAATGAATAAATGAGTATATACAATTTAATCAGACATTTTAGATATTTGCTATATAATTGGGGATATTTTTAATTATAAATTATTTATCTACGCATTAAGTCGATTAATAAAATTGACAGAATTATTAAAGATATGTTATTATACTCTCAAATAAATATATAAAATTAGATATTTTAAATATCGGAGGAAATGTATGACAGACCCGGACCCTACGGGACAAAGTATTTTATTTCAAATATTATTTTTAATTTTCTTAACAGCTATTAATGCATTTTTTGCATGTGCAGAGATGGCAATTGTTTCCGTCAGTAAAAGCAAAATTAATATGTTGGCTGAAGAAGGCAACAAAAAAGCTTTATTGGTTCAAAAATTATTAAAAGAGCCTACAAAGTTTTTGTCTACAATACAAGTAGCAATAACTCTGGCTGGATTTTTTGCGAGCGCTGTTGCTGCTACGGGAATATCAGAGCGTTTAAGTTCGTCATTATCAAAATATAATATACCTTATGAACATCAAATATCAATAATGGTTATAACCATTATTTTATCTTACTTTACATTGGTATTCGGAGAGTTGATACCAAAAAGGATAGCTTTACAAAAAGCTGAAAAAATAAGTTTATTTACTGTGCAACCAATTATTATTGCATCAAAAATCGCTTCTCCTTTTGTAAAACTTTTATCATCATCAACGCGTCTGGTTTTGCGAATGTTGGGTATGCATCATGAGGCATTGGAAGAAAAAGTGTCGGAAGAAGAAATCCGCTCAATGATAGAAACGGGGCAGGAAGCAGGCGTCTTTAATGAATATGAAAAAAATTTAATAGAGTCTATATTTGAGTTTGATGATATTTTGGCTAAAGAAATAATGACATCAAGAACGAATGTTTATGCAATTGATATTAATGACCCATTAAATGAATATATTGATGAACTACTTGCTACAAGGCACTCAAGAATTCCTGTTTACGATGATGAAATTGATAATATTATAGGTATTTTATATATGAAAGACTATTTTTTAGAGGCCAGAAAGGTAGGGTTTGAGAACGTTAACATCAAGCCGATCTTACATAAACCTTATTTTGTGCCTGAAAGCAAAAATATTGACGAGCTCTTTAAAGAATTACAGCAATCAAGGCAGTATTTAGCCGTGCTTATTGATGAGTATGGCGGCTTTTCCGGCATCGTTACGATTGAAGACCTGGTAGAAGAAGTCATGGGCCCGATTAATGATATGGGTGACTTGAAAGAGTCATCTATTGAAAAGATAGATAATCAGACATATTTATTGAATGGTTTGATTTATATAGACGATTTGAATGATGAGCTGGGATTAAATATTATATCTGAAAATCATGATACTCTTTCTGGATTTTTACTTGATATGATTGGTGTAATTCCAGAAGAAGATGATAGAAGGATTATAAAGTTTAATAACTTAGAATTTGAGATTATGGAAATTAAAGAAAAACGTATTGTAACAACAAGACTTAAAATTCTAAATAAAGAAGGTTCAAACGAATGATTTTTCAGTTTATAGTTATAAAGTATACAAAGCGTTTAAAAACGCTTTGTATTATTTTATAACTAAATAAATTAAACACAGAATTTATTGTTTTTTAATAAGAATCAAAAATTGAACTTTGCTTGAAAACATAGTATACTATAATGAAAAGTGCTTCTATACATAAGTGTTTTTTTATGTGAAATTTAATCTTCTAAATATAATAATAAGGTGAAAAAATGAAAGAAACACATCTGCTTGCAAAACGTCAAACAACGAAGTTAGGGTTAATTAAAATAATAAAAGAATTGTTTCCGCAAGATCATCTAAAAACCGCATACTCTATTCAAAACGGTGTATTTTGCAAACTCACTGATTCTGCTCTTTCTATAAGAGAAGTAAAGCAAATTGAAACAAAATTGAAAGAATGGGTTAAAGATGACATAGAAATAGATTTTCTTGGAATAAAAGATCATTTTTATAAATATGATATCGGAGATTTTACTGTTGATACAATATATCCTACAAGTATACGATCTTCGTTATGTGCACCCTTTAGATTAATTCCATTTTCTTCTGGATTTATTATCGATTTTGGAAATGAAAAGACAAAAGATAATGATAGCTATGTTTATCCAGAAAAACTTTCAGCTACTTATGAAAAAACACATTCATGGTTGGAAACAATTAACATGGAGTCTGTTTCAGATTTAAATAATTTTATAAAATCAGGGCGTAGTTTAGAATTAATTAATATTGCGGAAGCACGACAAGAAAAGGAAATTGCTGACGTAGCGGATGAAATACTTCAACATCGTCGTGCTATACGCGTAATCCTCATTTCAGGACCGTCATCATCAGGTAAAACAACCTTTTTAAATAGACTTTCTACACAACTTCGCGTAAACGGTTTAAAACCAATCCCATTATCTTTAGATGATTATTTTATTAATCGTGAAGTAACTCCGAAAGATAAAAGCGGTAATTATGATTATGAAAATTTAAGCGCCATTGATTTGAAATTACTCCATCAACAAATTAAAGAGCTGATTGATGGAAAAACAATAGAAGCGCCAATTTTTGATTTTGTTACCGGACATCGATTAAAAAAGACAAAGAAAATGAGACTGAAAGAAGATGAAATTTTAGTTATAGAGGGGATTCATGCATTAAATCCTGAATTAATGCCATCAATTTTCAGAAATATTTATTTTAAAATATATATAAGTGCATTGTTTGGGGCGAATGTAAATTTAGTAAATAGGGTACCGACCACTGAAGTTAGACTTATTCGAAGAATGATTCGAGATGATAAATACAGAGGATGCACTCCGGGTTATACATTTAGGCAATGGCCGAGTGTACGGAGAGGAGAACATAATAATGTCTTTAAATTTCAGGAACAAGCTGATGCAATGTTTAATTCAAGTTTATTGTTTGAAATGAATGCATTAAGACCTTTTGCAGAAAGCACATTCAAAAAAGTGGATAAAAATAGTCCTTATTATAGCACCGTTGAGAGATTAAATAATTTACTATCATTTTTTGAACCGATTGATATAGCCAAAGTGCCGTTTAATTCTATTTTAAGAGAATTTATTGGAGGCAGCATCTATTTCGATTAATAAATAATGTCGAATATTTTCATACAAGAAAAGGAGAAAATTTTGAGCCTGCATAATAAATTTAATAATATTAAAACAGTATATTTTGATTACGACGGGACACTGCATGATAGTATAAAAATCTATGTCCCTGCATTTAGAAAAGCATATGATTATTTGGTTGAATTAAAAAAAGCACCTGTTTATGAATATTCTGATGAAGAAATAGCGAAATGGCTTGGGTATACCAATCATGAAATGTGGAATTTATTTATGAAAGATTTAGATAAATCAATAAGAAAACAAGCAGATAATATTGTTAAAAATGAAATAAAAAATCAAATGTATCAAGGTAATGCGAAGCTTTTTGATAACATAATTGACATTTTAAAGCATTTGAAAAATAAAGGATGTAAGCTTGTGTTTTTAAGCAATTGCGGAGTGGAATACATGGAAGGGGCAAAAATTTTTTTTAAATTGGATGATTATTTTGACGATATGGTGTGTTCCGGTATGTACGACTATAAGCCGAAGCATGAAATTTTGAATCTGATAAAAGATAATTATCCCATGGATCAAGTAATGGTGGGAGACAGGTTTCATGATATCCATTCGGCAGTATACAACAATATAGAATCAATTTTCTGCGAATACGGATATGGAGATAAAGAAGAAGGCAAAGATGCAAGTGCAAGCGTGAAAAAACCACTTGAAATTCTTCGTTATATTGGGTAGATATGAGCCAATTATAAAGCATGTAGAAGTGAAAAATAGAGGTAATAATTATATATAGTTATATAATTATAAGGAGTTGAAGATTATGTCGACCATATATAAAAGTATATTGGAATTAATAGGCAGAACACCATTGCTTGAACTATCAAATTTTGAAGAGAATAATCATCTAAAGGCTAAGATTGTTGCTAAATTAGAGTTTTTTAATCCTGCCGGAAGTGTAAAAGATAGAGTGGCGAAAGCCATGCTTGATGATGCGCAAGCAAAAGGACTTATTAAAGAAAGCGCGGTTATCATTGAGCCCACAAGCGGCAATACCGGGATCGGCTTGGCCTCTGTCGGAGCAGCTAGAGGATATAGAGTTATTCTAACGATGCCAGATACCATGAGTATTGAAAGAAGAAATCTCATTAAAGCCTACGGCGCAGAAATAGTATTGACTCAAGGGTCAAAAGGGATGAGCGGGGCGATTGAGAAAGCAAATGAATTAGCAGAAGCAATTCCTAACAGCTTCATTGCAGGGCAATTTGAAAATCCTGCAAATCCAGCTACACATAAAAAATCAACAGGGCCGGAAATATGGGAAGATACAGATGGAAAGATAGATATTTTTATAGCCGGAGTAGGAACAGGAGGCACGATAAGCGGAGTCGGAGAATATCTAAAAGAAAAAAATCCGAATATAAAAATTGTTGCGGTAGAGCCTTTTGGTTCACCGGTTCTTTCTAACGGAAACGCCGGTTCGCATAAATTGCAGGGAATTGGGGCGGGGTTTATTCCGAAAACGCTGGATACATCCATCTATGATGAAATTATTCCGGTAAAAGATGATGAAGCTTATAAGGCTGCAAGAGATATTGCAAGAATGGAAGGATTTCTTGTAGGGATATCTTCTGGAGCTGCTCTATGGGCAGCGCTGCAGCTTGCCAAAAGAGAAGAAAATGAGGGGAAAACAATTGTAGTGCTTTTGCCTGATACCGGAGAACGATATCTTTCCACAAGCTTATTTGATTAATTTAGTTAAAAACTAAAAAAGACATATAGGCTGAACTGTATGTCTTTTTTGATTATAATAAAATAGTCTTTCATAAAATTATATGTTAGAATAAGTGTACTTTTATGTTTTTATAATAATGAATTTAAAACAATAATACATAATTATCAGGAGTTCTATACTGTTAATGTTAGATTTAGATTTGTTGAAAATAATGGATGATGAAAATAACATAATGTCTTACGGATGTAATCAGCTTTGGTACCATACTGAATGGCAGAGACGCGCTGGATGCGGTCCAAGCGTGGTCAGCAATATTTTTATCTATCTTTTTCATCATTATTTTTTTGATAAATGGGCTGAAGTAACAAAAGATAAAGCAATCAATATTATGGAAGAGGTGTGGGATTATGTAACACCTTCCATGAGAGGAGTCAATACTACAAAAATGCTTTTTGATGGCGCTATAGAGTATGCTCAATCAAAGTCATTGACATTGAATTACTCCTTTTTAGATATTCCTAATGATAATAAATCACATCTAAAAATGGATGAGATTATTGAATTTATAGAAAAAGGCTTAGCAAAAAATACACCAATTGCATTTTTGAACTTATGCAACGGGAAAGAAGAAAGACTCTATCGCTGGCACTGGGTGACATTAGTTGCTGTAAAAGTTGATAAAAATCAAAATAATGTTTGTGCTGATATATTAGACGATGGGGAAATTTTTAGTATTGATCTCTTGTTATGGCTGAACACAACAACTCTCGGTGGCGGATTTGTATATTTTTATTAATGGCTGAGGATTATTTTGATGGATGATTTAAATTTAGATAAAAAGAAAATATACATAAAATTATTTCTCTCTACTTTGTATATCAGCACAGTCGCATTTGGTGGAGGACTTGTCATTATCGAGCTTTTAAGAAAACGTTTTGTAGAAGAGTACGGCTGGGTAAAAAATGAAGAAATGGCTGATATCATTGTTATTGCACAATCAACACCGGGCGCTATCGGCAGCAACGCTGCCTTGATAATCGGTTATCGTTTGTTAGGAATTAAAGGTGCGGCGGCAGCGCTTATTGCAACCGTTATTCCGCCGATAATCATTATTTCGCTTTTAACAATGTTTTATTCGTTTATAAGAGATAATGCTGTTGCATCTTATATTCTCAAAGGTATGCAGGCAGGAGCGGCTGCGGTTATTTTAAATCTTGTTTATAAAATGGGCAAGGATGTAGTGGAAGGTAAAGGATTGATTGTAATCGTTATGCTGGTGACTGCATTTGTAGCTGCATTTATATTTAAAGTAAGTGTTCCGCTTGTTATGCTTATATCTGCAAGTATTGGTATAATTACAACTTACTATAATATCTACAAAGAAAGGTCGGCAAAATGATTTATTTGCAATTATTTTTAAGCTATCTCCAAATCGGACTTTTTAGTATCGGTGGCGGACATGCAGCACTGCCGATGGTTTCGTCTATGATTGTAGATCAAAGAGGTTGGCTCACATTAAAAGAATTTGCAGATATGGTTACTCTTTCAATTATGGCGCCTGGTACAGTGGCATTAAATACAGCCACCTTCGTAGGATTCAAAATGGGAGGATTTTTAGGGGCCATCATTGCGGTGATAAGTTGTATTCTTCCTGCTTTTATCATTGTTATCATTTTATCTTATCTGTTTAAGAAATATTGTGAGCTGCCTTTAGTAAATGGCATTTTAAGTGGTGTCCGGCCGGCTGTTACGGGCTTGGTCGCATCTGCCGGACTTACGATATTATTTTTAGCTTTATTTGATACGAGAGTTATTGCTGAAATTAATAGCATTGATATTATTGCTTTGTTAATAGCGATTATAAGTTTTATTATGTTGAAATGGAAAAAATTCAATCCGGTTTTGGTTATTTTTATGGCAGGAGCTATGGGAATTTTAGCATATGAAATTCAAAATTTAATAAAATAAAAAAAGCGGTGGTAAACCGCTTTTTTTATTTTATAATAATTCTGCAATTTTTTTACCATATTCAATACATTCTATAATCGCTTTTTCGTCTGGAACCCAATAAGTTCTATGTCCTTCATCAACTACATTAAAACCGCATTCTTTGAGATGTTGCGTGAGTTGTTTTACAGCTTCTCCGCTCCAACCATAGCTACCAAAAGCAGCAGCGTTTTTGTTTTTGAATTTTAAACCTTTCATCATTTCGAGGATACCGCCTATTGAATATAAGTAGCCATTATTTATCGTAGAGGATCCCAGTAAAATCCCTTTTGATCTAAAAACTTCCGTCATAATATCATTGATATCACCTTTGCCGGAATTAAAGAGTTTTACAGTTATTGTGTCATCTTTCAAGCGAATACCCTTAGCTATGGCTTCTGCCATTTTTCTTGTTGAATCCCACATAGAATCATAAATAAGTGTAATCTGATTTTCTTGATATTTATCTGCCCATTTCAAATATTGTTCGACAATTTGAACGGGGTTCTCTTTCCAAATGACGCCGTGGCTAGGACAAATCATGTCAATCGGCAAATTCATAGCTAAGATTTCATTTATTTTCTTTGTTACCATTGTGCTAAATGGTGCAAGTATATTTGTATAATATTTAATGGCTTCGGTATACAATTCACTAGTGTCAACTTGATCGTTAAATAAAGATTCTGTTGCATAATGCTGCCCAAAACCATCGTTGCTGAATAAAATATTTTCACCTGTCATATAAGTAAACATTGTATCCGGCCAATGAAGCATTGCAGCTTCTATAAACACTAATTTTGAATCACCGAGATCAAGGCTATCTCCGGTTTTTACTATTACGAAATTCCAGTCTTGATGATAATGTGCCTTGATATGCTTAGCGCCTGCGGCAGTGCAATATATAGGTGTATTTGGAATTTCTTTCATTAATTCCGGCAAAGCTCCGCTGTGATCGATTTCGGCATGATTTGCTATAATATAGTTTATGTCTTCTAAATTTATTTCTTGTTTTAAAAATGTTACAAATTCTGTATCAAAAGGTTGCCAAACCGTATCAATTAATGCAGTTTTTTGATCTCTTACAAGATATGCGTTATATGAAGAACCTTTGTGTATTGAGTATTCGTTACCATGAAATGATTTTAATTCCCAGTCTACTTTTCCCACCCATGTTACTTTATCAGTTATTTTTTTAGCCATATGAAGTACCTCCAATTCTATGTTTATTAATAAAGAATAATAATCGATACAGTAAAATTCTATGACTTATATCACATAACGAAAATTATATAATTTTATTATAACAAAAAAAACCTATAAATTTGATATTCTTTTTAAGAATATCATTAGTATTGCATATTATTAATAATTTTACAGTATTATTAAAATTACTATCTATAAATCAAGTAAAATACTTATTGTAATAGCATGGCAATAATATTATACGATAAAAGATATAAATTTTTATTGACACAAAAGAGCTGACGGTGGTAATATTTTAAAAAATATATTAGTTAGTAGTAACTTAAGGAGACCCAAAATGAGAAAGTCTACAGTAATTATAATACTATGTGTCATTTTCGCAGTTTTCGCACTTTCTGCATGTCAAGGGACTACCTCGCTAAGTATAGCAGACGCGCAAATGACTACAGCATTGGATTCAAATAATTCTTCTATTGATAATGTTACAAGTTATAATATAGATGCAGAACAATTCATTGTTACTGCAACAGTAAATGCGCCCGAAGATACAATGCTCATTTTTGTTTGGAAGCAGGGAAGTAATATAATCTACACAAGTGAAAAACTTGATGTTAGCGATACAAACGAATATCTCGTTTATGCCACTTTAACGAATGATCAAATTTGGGATGAAGGAGACTATTCTGTAGAAATTTATGTGAATGATGATACGCAGCCCACGGAAAGTGTTGATTTTACAGTAACTGGAAATTAAGTAATAGGTTAGAGCAATAGAAAATTGAAACATTTTGTGATAATACAGTTAATGGATTGTAGGATTAACAGTAAAAATATATCTAATAATTAAATATAAAAAACTACTTAATATTAAGTAGTTTTTTAATGCCTGTATATTTAGTATATTATTAAACCAAAATCTAAAAAATGGATGTTATTATCATTGTTAATGTGTATAATTTAAATATCAAAACTACAAAAGGAGAAATAAAATGAACAATCAACAAATTATGGAGATTGCAGAAAAGCTTTATCGTGCAGAAAAAACATATACACCCATTCATTTAATTACATCTCAATATCCTGATATAACTGCTGAGGATGCATACAGAATACAACTTTCATATGTAGATAAAAGATTAAAGAATGATGGAGTAACAATTATAGGAAAGAAAATCGGGCTTACAAGTGAAGCGATGAGAATAATGGTAAATGTTGATGAACCGGATTATGGGCATCTTTTTAATGACATGTACTATGAAATAGATGTAGAGATAGATACGTCTAATATGATCCAACCAAAAATCGAACCTGAAATTGCCTTCATTTTAAAAAAAGAATTAAAAGGCCCTGGAATTAAAGTAACAGATGTCATAGAAGCAACAGCAGGTGTGATGCCTTCTTTTGAAATTATTGATTCTAGATTAGACGGAAAAATAAAATTTGAAGATACTGTCGCAGACAATGGTTCAAGCGCAAAACTTATATTAGGAAATCAGATGGCAGATATCAAGTATGTCGATTTAAGAACGACAGGGCTTGTTTTTGAAAAGAACGGCAAGATCATTGATACGGCGGCAGGAGCAGCGGTTATGGGCAATCCGGCAGTGGCGGTAGCATGGCTGGCAAACAAACTGTATTTCTATGGAATATCATTAAAGCCGGGTGAAATTATATTATCGGGATCTTTTACTAAAGCATACGATATACAGCCCGGAGATATATATAGTGCTACATTCGGCAGGATTGGCATGGTTAAAGCATTGTTTAAATAAAGTGGAAAATAAAAGCTGTGAATATAATCACAGCTTTTATTTTTTTACAGAATAAATAATATAAAAAAATGAAAACTAAATTTAATTAGCTAAACTAAAAAAAGAGGATGAAAATAAATGGTAGAAAAAAACAAAATGAAAAAAGAAGATGAGAGATTAAACTTTGAGTTAGAAAATTCTAAAGATGCAGTGTCCGTTAAAAAAGAAAACAAGGCACACAATATTAAAAAGCAAGCACTCGGACCTAATACGAAAAGATAAAAAAGATTTCATATAAAAATCTTGCTAAACTTAATCAAATGACTTCTTCTGAATTATTTAATAAAATAAATGATCATCTTATTCAGGATGATAGTCCGGCAAAATACTTAAATGAAATATCAAAGTTGCCGATTTTTATGCAGTATCCATTCTCTATGCTATATAAAGAAAAACTAACAGAACAATCAAAACGCTATCATCCTGAGGGGAATGTGTGGAATCATACTCTGTTAGTTGTTAATCAAGCGGCACTATTAAGGCAAAAAAGCAAAAACCCGTCTGCATTTATGTGGGCTGCACTCCTGCATGATATAGGCAAGCCACAAACTACTAAGATGCGAAAAGGGAAGATCACTTCTTATAATCATGAGATAGTAGGGTCAAAATTGGCTGAACAATTTTTATCGGTATTTTATTGCCGATATGATTTTATAGCATATGTTAGCAGTCTTATAAGATGGCATATGCAGATATTATTTTTTATGAAGAATCCAAGTTTCACTAATGTAAGTCAGATGTTAAAAGAAGTTGATATTCATGAAATAGCTTTATTGGGATACTGTGATAGAACGGGAAGAAGAGGAGCGGATGAGAAAGTTGAAAAACAGAATATACAATTATTTATTAATAAAATAAATAATAATCTTAAATTATAGAAAAAAACGTCTGCTTAAAGCTTAAAGCAGATGTTTTTTTTTATTAAAAAAATTATTTATATAATTTACAAATTAAAAAAAATCTAGTAATATTTAATCAAAAATATTTTATAACAATATAGAATATAATCTTAGTGTTAAAGGTGTGAGAAAATGACATAATTGTAATAAATTGTTGTGCATAGATATTTATTTTATAGAATATAGTATAGTAGATAAATATGCACAGATTTCTTAGAATTTTATAGTAGTTTTTATAGAGATCATTTAATTATTAAGTAAATGTATTATTTAATAATTTTTAAAAATTAAAATGAATTCAAAAGAAAAAGGTAAAATTTTAAATGGAACTATTAAAAAAATTAAATTATAAAAATCAAAATGAATTAGTGATTTTAAATGCGCCAAAATCTTTTAAAAATGTTATTGACGAACTTAAAAATTATATTCAAGTTACAGAGGATGAAAATATTTATGCAGAAATTGAATTTGCGTTAGTTTTTACAAAAAATAATGAAGATATAGAAAAATATGCAGAACTGGTTTTACCGAAAACTGCCGATAATGCTTTAATCTGGTTTGCTTATCAAAAAAAAACTGATATCGGTTATGCAGCTGATATATTAGGTGAGGATGGTTGGGACATTGTTGGGGACTATCAATTCGAGCCTATAAGACAAATTTCAATGGATCATAATTGGTCTGCATTGCGATTCAGGCCGATAAAAAAGTCTAAAAATATTGCTAGAAATGACAATATATCTGTTAACAGTGAAGAAAAAATAAAACCTAAAAAAAAGTTAGAATATTTTTAGTATTATTAAAGGCATGTGACTAAGTCACATGCCTTTAATAAATTCAAGTATGTCATTATTTTAGAACCTGCCCTGAAGTAGATAATGATACTGCTTGCCATAGCATCATTTTACCGCTGCTATTAAATGTGTTTATTACCGTGTTTTATAACAAGGTATTTTTATTCGTACAATGGTAATGTTTTTATATTATTTTTTAAAATAAAAGTAAGCCTGCCGGAATAATTATCTTCATCAAGTTTTGGCAGCTATTAAAGTAATTTTATTTTTAATAAATTTTTCATGGAATTTGTATAGATATAAGCATTGCAGTCTGCTGCTCGATTAATAAGTTTGCATCTTTGAAATAAGGTGCGTTTATCGGAACAAGTTTCATTTGCGCAGGTTATTGTTGAAATTGTGAGGGGATATAAATTGAGTATTTTGTGATACAGGCTCTTTTTTAATTGTTTTTGATTGACTGTCAGGGCAATGCAAACGAGAGGGTCTTTTTTGATATTATTTTATTTCTTTTTCATGTTTTCTTCTGCTTTTACATCATATTCAAATGCTTTACGTTCAATAAAAGAAATTGCGCCCGTAGGGCATACAGGGAGGCAATTTCCCAGGCCGTGGCAATAATCATCGCTAAGAAGCTATGTCTTTCCGTCTATCATTCCAATAGCATCGTCATAACATATGGTGGCACAAAAGCCGTATCTGTTACATTTTTTTCTGTCAAAAATATTAATAATTTTTCTAATCATTATAATCATTTCTTTATATGCAGTTCATTTATTTTATACTATGATAATAATGAAAATCTATTATTATAAACATTGCAATTACATAAAACGCATAAAAAATATATTTATACAATAATTTTTTGCTTTCTATAGTACAAATATAATTATTTAGGATTATAATATAATTTAAATGAGTAACAAAGATGTTGAGGAGATAATGGATGTTATTTAAAAATATTGATATTCTGGATGAAAATCTTAATTATATAAAAGATTGCTATGTCGGAATCAACGATAAGGTGGTTGATTATATTGGGAAAGAGATTCCGCAAAAAAAATATGACAGAAATTATAACGGAAAAGGAAAGCTTTTAATGCCGGGACTCGTGAATGCACATAGTCATGCTTCTATGACACTTCTTCGTGGATATGGCGAAAATATGAAATTAAGTGACTGGCTAACTACGCGTATTTTTCCGTTTGAGGCAAAGTTAAGCGGAGAAGATATCTATAATGGAGCTATGCTTGGCTTTGCGGAAATGTTAAGATTTGGTATTGTTTCTGTAACTGATATGTATTTTATGGGAGATTATTTAGCAAAGGCTGTACTTGATTCGGGAATAAAATGTAATATGAGTATAGGCATTACTTGTTTTGATGAGAGAAATTATTTTGATCTTCCTGTATTCAAAGAAAATAACCATCTCATTAAGGAATATCATAATATTGAAGATGAACAACTTAAAGTGGATATATCGATACATGCGGAGTATACTTCTACGCCCAAAGTAGTACAGCAAATTGCAGAGTTTACCTATGATAAAGATTTGCGCATGCATATTCATTTATCTGAAACAAAAGAAGAACATGAAGAATGCAAGAAGCGCCACCGTTTAACTCCTGCGCAGTATTTTAACCAGCTGGGTGTCTTTGACAGCCCGACTACTGCAGCTCATTGCATTTGGCTTGAAGAAGATGACTTTGATATCATTAAGGAAAAAAATGTTTCGGTAGCAAGCTGTCCGGTCAGTAATTTAAAACTTGCAAGTGGATTTTGTAATGTGCCGTATTTATTTAACAAAGGTATAAACGTAGCAATCGGAACAGACAGTGTTGCAAGCAATAATAGTTTAAATATGTTTGAAGATATGAAGTTTTTTGCATTGATATACAAAGCGGCATTCAATAGTGTTACTGCCATTACACCAGATCAAACTATTTTAGCAGCTACTAAAAACGGAGCAACCTCTCAAGGAAGAATAGACTGCGGAACGATAAAAGTAGGCAACAGAGCAGATATTATTGTATTAGATACACAAAAACCCTGGATGATTCCCAACTATGATATAAAAAATAGTATAACCTATTCCACACAGGGCTGTGATGTTGTCTTAACAATGGTAGATGGAAAAATCTTATATGAAAACGGGCAATATTTAAGTTTGGATATTGATAAAGTGCTCTATAATGTGAAAAAAAGTACAAGTTCAATATTAAGTAAATTATAATTTGGAGGTTTATTATGTTTTGGCAGTCCGTTGAATTTATAAAAAAATATATTGTTTGCACTCCCAGTATCGGCATCATTCTAGGTTCAGGGCTCGGAAATTTGGCAGAGGCGATCAAAGACCCTGTATTTATTGATTATAGAGATATTCCAAACTTTAAAACATCGACTGCGCCTGATCATAAAGGTCGCTTTGTAGTCGGCAAACTCGCAGAAAAGGATATTATATGCATGCAGGGAAGACTTCATTATTATGAAGGATACTCACTTGAAGATATTGTATATCCGGTCCGTATATTGAAATTGCTTGGAATAAAGACACTGATTGTGACAAATGCGGCAGGAGGTATCAATGAGACTTTTGTAGCAGGGGATTTGATGTTAATTGATGATCATATCAATCTGCTTGGCAATAATCCGCTCGTTGGTAGAAATTATGATTTCTTGGGGCCAAGATTTAATGATATGACCTATGCGTATACGCCTAAACTGAAAAGACTGGCCAATAAGTGCGCAGATGAGTTAAATATTAAACTTAAAAGCGGTATTTATGTTGCGTGTACAGGCCCGAGTTTTGAAACACCGGCCGAGATACGAGCATTTCGTATTTTAGGAGGGGATGCCGTAGGAATGTCTACAGTGCCTGAAGTAATTGCAGCTGCACACTGCGGGGTAGACATCTTGGCCATCTCGCTTATTACCAATATGGCATCAGGTGTGTTAAACATGGCACTTTCAGGAGAAGATGTTGTAAAAGTGGCACAGGAAAAAGGCAAGGAATTTCAGAAGCTTATTATAAGTATCATTGAAAAAATATAATTTATTTTAGAAAGAATTTTATAAATGTATTGTAAAGACGAATTTATACTGTTGCTTATTAACCATTTCGTAAAATATCCTAAAATGCAAATTGAAGATTTTTATAAGTTGATTTTTCAAAATGAATTTGCGGGCGGTCACTTAATCGCTGACGAAAATAATAGCTTATATCATTTGACGAATGAATTTAATAGAATAAAAAACCAAAAATCTTTAGAACGTATCTTTGAAGATATAGGTAATGGGTTGGTCAGATTATATTTGTCCTCGTTGTCTTTATCTGAAATAAATATTTCTACAATCAATCGATTTTTTGTAACTACGGCTAATTCACATCAAGGCAGCATAGAAAATTTTGAAGGCAAAATGAAGATATTTTTGGAATGCTGCAAAAATAAAACGTTGCCTTTTGATTATAAAAAAGCTGAAAAATTTATTAATAATCGAAAGAATGAAGGATATATACATATTAGTCATAGTAAAGATTATAGAGAAAACTATCGGCCTGCATATCGTGTTGTAAAAAATGAATTTGAAAAATATTTTGAAATATTTTTAAAAATCGATATATTAACTAAAATAAAAAATAATATTACTATTGCAATAGATGGACCAAGCAGTGCAGGTAAAAGCACATTGGCAGCTTTGATAGAGAAAGTGAATGATTGTAATATATTTCATATGGATCACTTCTTTTTAACGCCTGATTTAAGAACAAAAGAGCGTTTAACAGAAACTGGAGGAAACATTGATTATGATCGTTTTTATGAAGAGGTCATCAAGGGAATAAATAGTCAAAAAGAATTTTCATATAACATTTATGATTGCTCTGAGTTGATATTTATCGATAAAGTGAGAGTTCAACCAAAGAGGATAAATATTATTGAAGGTGTTTATAGCATGCATCCTAAATTTATAAATATTTATGATTTGAAAATATTTTTAGAAATAGATACAGAATGTCAAAGCAATAGGATTTTAAAAAGAAATGGGAAAGAGCTGCATAAAAGATTTATAAATGAGTGGATCCCTATGGAAAATCGATATTTTACTCAAATGCAAATTAAAGAAAAAAGTGATTTAATTTATAAAACATAGTTATTTAGGCGAACAATAATAAACTTACTGCCATAATTGCCATGCCTGCAAAAAGGCCGTAAATTGCAATATGATGATGACCATATTTTTCAGCAGAAGGCAGCAATTCGTCCAGCGAAATATACACCATAATTCCGGCAACAATTGCAAACACAATACCAAACATAACTTCATTTAAAAAACGTCTTAAAATGAAATATCCTATCAAAGCCCCAAGTGGTTCAAATAATCCAGAAATAAATGAATATTTAAATGCTTTTTTGCGGTCACCGGTTGCGTAATATATCGGTACGGAAACAGCTATACCTTCTGGAACATTATGGATTGCGACGGCAATTGCTATGCTAATGCCCAGTATGTTATCTTGCAATGCGCTTGTAAAGGTGGCTAATCCTTCAGGGAAATTGTGAATGCCTATTGCCAATGCTGAAAATGTACCTAAGCGAAGAAGTTGTTTATTCGCAGATTTTTTTATGTCTTCTATATCATTGAATTCATGTGGATTATAAGGATTTGGAATAAGCCTGTCAATAATCCCAATAAATAAAATTCCAACGAAAAAGAAAATGGTTGTATATAAATAACCCTTTCCGAGACCAAAAACGGAGGAGAGAGCTTCTTTTGAGTTTGGGAAAAGCTCAATAAGAGAAACATAGATCATAACACCGGCAGAAAATCCCAATGAAGCCGATAAGAATTTGATATTGGTTTGTTTTACGTATAAGGATATAACACTTCCAATACCGGTTGAGAGACCTGCAAGTAAAGTTAATAAAAATGCAAATAAAACATTATTAGTAGATAAATCCAAATGAATTCCTCGCTTTAAATTGAATTTTATTATATAGTATCTTATTATTTAATTTCTATTATAACTGATATATAATATTTTTTAAATTGTTGTCAGATATATTCGGCAAAATAAAATCATTTTTTTTTGTAAATAACGTGAAACAGGGGAGATATAAATGTATAATATTGGGAAATTAATAAATGAATTGATAGATTATTTTCAAAACGATGCAAAGAGAATTAATCATTTTATGAAAGTATGGGCATATGCAAAAGCGATAGGAGAAAATGAAGAAATTGATGACAATAAGCAAATGATACTAGAAACGGCTGCTATTGTGCATGACATAGGCATTAAAGTCAGCGAAGCGAAATATAACTCCAGTTCAGGGAAATATCAGCAAATAGAAGGTCCGGCCATCGCAAGAGAGGTTTTAGAAAAACTAAGATATAATGAAAATATTATTGATAGAGTATGTTTTTTAGTTGCAAATCATCATACCTATATAAATATTGATGATATTGATTATCAAATACTTGTGGAAGCAGATTTTATTGTCAATATATATGAAGATAGTATGCAGACAGAAGAAATTTTAAATATCGATAAAAAAATATTTAAAACAAAAACAGGACACATGTATATAAAAAAGATGTATTTATAAAATAAAATTATTTAAATATTGACAAAATATAGTAAAATGTTATAGTATTAATTAGCACTCGATACTAAAGAGTGCTAATAACATTTTATTGAAAGGAGATTTAATATGGCTAAAAAGCAATTTAAAACAGAATCAAAAAGATTATTAGATTTAATGATTAATTCAATCTATACCCATAAGGAGATTTTTTTGCGTGAGTTGATTTCAAACGCGAGTGATGCAATAGATAAAATTTATTATAAAGCATTGACGGATGAAAATATTATATTCAATCAGGACGATTATTATATTAAAATAATTGCCGATAAAGAAAACAGAACATTAAAAATTGAAGATACCGGAATAGGAATGACTAAAGAAGAACTGGAAGATAATCTTGGTGTTATTGCAAAAAGCGGTTCGCTAAATTTTAAAAAGGAGAATGAAATCAAAGACGGATTTGATATCATCGGTCAATTTGGTGTTGGGTTCTATTCGGCATTTATGGTGGCTGAAGTCGTAACTGTCTGCACAAAATCATTAGACAGCAAAGAAGCTTATAAATGGGAATCAAAAGGTGCCGACGGATATGTGATAACATCATGTGAAAAAGAACATACAGGCACAGAAATCATATTAAAAATTAATAAAAATACGGATGATGAAGATTATGATGAATTTTTAGATGAATATAATTTACGTAACCTTGTTAAAAAATACTCTGATTTTATTCGCTACCCGATAAAGATGGATATAACGACAAGTGTAAAAAAAGAAGGAAGCGAAGATGAGTATGAAGATATAGTTGAAGAACAAGTAATCAATAGCATGGTACCTATTTGGCGTAAAAACAAAAACGAATTAAATGATGAAGATTATGAAAACTTTTATAATGAAAAACGCTATGGATTTGATAAACCATTAAAGCATATTCATATTTCAGCTGATGGTATGGTGCGTTATAATGCTATTTTATTTATACCAGAAAAAATGCCTTATGATTTTTACACGAAAGAATTTGAAAAAGGACTTGAACTTTACTCAAACGGCGTGCTGATTATGAACAAATGTGCTGATTTACTGCCGGATTATTTTAGTTTTGTACAAGGTATGGTTGATTCGGAAGATTTGTCATTAAATATTTCCAGAGAGCTTCTGCAACATAATCGACAATTAAAATTAATTGCTAAAAATATAAAAAATAAAATAAAATCAGAACTTCTTTCACTGTTAAAAAATGAAAGAGATAAGTATGAAGAATTTTATAAATCGTTCGGACGTCAACTTAAATACGGTATATATAGTGATTATGGAACCCACAAAGAAGATTTGCAGGATCTGTTGATGTTTTATTCTTCTACTGAAAAGAAAATGGTTACCTTAGATGAATATGTGCAAAAAATGAGAGAAGATCAGAAATATATCTATTATGCTGCCGGGGAGTCTGTTGAGCGAATTGAAAAACTTCCTCAAACAGAACTTGTTTCAGATAAAGGTTATGAAATATTGTATTTCACGGAAGACATTGACGAATTTGCTATTAAAATGATTATGAATTATAAAGAAAAACAATTTAAATCTGTATCAGAAGGCGATTTGGGTATAGATTCCGAAGAAGAAAAAGAAACTGAAGAAGAAAAAAGCAATGATAAAGATTTGCTTACTTTCATGAAAGAAGAATTAAACGATAAAGTGGAAGATGTTCGAATCTCAAAAAGATTAAAAAATCATCCGGTTTGTCTATCTAGTGAAGGACCTGTGAGTATTGAGATGGAGAAAGTGCTCAACGCAATGCCAAATAATCAAGCTGTTGCGGCGCAAAAAGTATTAGAAATAAATCGTAACAACGAAATTTATGAGACTTTAAAAAATGCGTTTGATACAGATAAAGAAAAATTGAAGCTGTATACAGCATTGCTTTATGATCAGGCATTATTACTTGAAGGGCTGTCAATCCAAGATCCACTTGAGTTTTCAGCAAATATTTGTAAATTGATGAAATAAAATTTTAAAAATCCTCCTTATTATCTAAGGAGGATTTTTAAAATATATTTTTTAAGAGGTCAGTGATGCAAAGAAAAGATCGAGAAATAAAAAATATAGAAGACATTCTTCAAATTATGAAAAAATGCGATGTATGCAGTTTAGCGTTGTTTGATGAAGGATATCCTTATATTGTTCCTATAAATTTTGGATTTTCATATGATGGAAAAAATATTATCCTATATTATCATGGAGCAAATAAAGGAAAAAAATTATCCTTAATACAAAAAAATAATCATGCAAGTTTTGAAATGAATACTTCTCATAAATTAATTACAGGAGATAAGGCATGTAGTTATACGATGGAATATGAAAGTGTAATCGGAAACGGAGAAATTGAGATACTGAGTGAAAATCAAAAAATGGAAGCTTTAAATTATATTATGAAAAATTATTCCAATAAGGAAGAATTCAATTTTGACGCTAGATATCTTGAAGTTGTTTGTGTATATAAACTTACAGCAGAGAAAATTACAGGGAAAAAAATGATAAAGCAGAAATTATATATGTAGTATCAGGCAGCTTGACAATCTATCAATTGCCGCTATAATAGTATATGCATATGTAAAGACACAAAGATAAGGGAAAGGTATTATTATGAATAATAATAGAAACAAAGTATACAAAATGACAATCACCGCACTCTTGTGCGCAATAGGTATTTTAATACCATTGATTTCACCGATTAAAATCGTTTTGGAACCTGCTTCGTATACACTCGGAAGCCATATTCCTATTTTTATTGCAATGTTTATATCGCCGTTAACGGCCGTTATTGTGGCGCTGGGTACGACAGTAGGCTTTTTCTTTGCGGGCTTCCCGATCGTTGTTGTTTTAAGAGCAGCGTCACATCTTGTATTTGCATTGATAGGAGCTCTTATTATTCAGAAAAACAGACAGATCCTCGATAAACCGCTTTCAGCGCTGACATTTTCGTTTTTGATTGGGATTTTGCATGGTGCAGTGGAAATGGCCGTTGTTATACCTTTCTATTTTGGAAATATGATGCAAGCTTATTATGCAAAAGGTTTTATTGTATCGATAGTATTATTAGTAGGTGTAGGCACTATAATACATAGTATGTTTGACTTTTGGATTTCATTGTTTATATGGAAACCACTTCGTAAAGTAATAAAAATACCGGAAATACAAAACAGTAAAGCAATATAATTTAATAAATATTAAAAAAAGTTCACTATTGAAGTGAACTTTTTTTAATTGAATGGTGTGTTACTTTTTTCTTCTTACGGTAATTTCACCGGAAAATAATGTTTGGATATCTCCGTTTTTATCTTGAACAACGAGAGCACCGTTATCTGCAATGTCTACTGCCTTGGTATCATGCCACTCGTTATCTATAAAAAAGGTAATATCCTCTCCCAATACAAATGAAAGCTGCTTGTATTCTTTTAAGAATTCTCTATTAACAAAATCTTTGCTTAAGTCCAGCATTTCATTCATCACTTCAGCAGCCAAATGATTTCTCGTAGTGGTTGGCTTGCTATCATAGAAAATTGAGCCGATGATATCTTGTAGTTCTTGTGGAATTTGCTCTGGCTTTGTCTTGAAATTAATTCCGATTCCGACAACGACACTTTCTATTATTCCATTTTCACAATTTGTAACTGCTTCTGAGAGTATACCGCATATTTTTTTATTGTTTAAATAAATATCATTGAGCCATTTGATGCTAGGTTTGGCAAAGCACACTTTACTTATAGCCCGGCAAACTGCCACTGCAGCAGCGCTTGTCAGCAATACTGCATTTGAAGCATCTGTTTTTGGCCTTAATATTATACTCATGTAAATACCTGCATTTGCCGGAGAATGAAAACTCCTCCCAAGCCGGCCTTTGCCGGCGGTTTGCATTTCGGCAAGGACAACACTGCCATGGGCGGCGCCTTCAAGTGCCTCCAATTTTGCTTGTTGATTTGTCGAATCTGTTGATTTATATACAATTATTTTATTGCTTTTATATTCCTCTTTAAGATACGGGATCATTCCTTGTGCAGAAATAAAATCATTGTCTTTTGTTAATTGATATCCTTTATTCGTTGTTGCATCAATTTGATAACCTTCACTGCGCAATAAATTGATTGATTTCCATATCGCTGCGCGTGACACATTCAACTGATCTGCTATTTGCTGGCCGGAAAGGCATTGAGCACGATTTTCTTCCAAAAGTTTTAATACTAAATTTCTGAGTGACATTGCTATACCTCGATAGTTAATATATAAAGTTTTTCAACTTAGGTAAAAGTTTAACACCTATGAAGGAAATTGCAATGATTTTTAAGATATCTCCAGGCAAAAATAGTAAACAGCCCATTTTAAAAACAGCAGAAACTGTGAGATTCATACTTAAAATTACATTAAGTATAAAGTACATATAAGGAATACCGATAATATATAAAATAATTGTACTGATAAAACAGGCGATAAATATTTTTTTAAAAGATATTTGATATATTTGCAGATCATATGTTTGTTTATAAATGATTTTTCCAGAACTATATGCTGCCAGTATAAATCCGATTAAAAAACCAAAGCTGGGTTTTATGACTGTTTGCAAGCCTCCACTGAATCCGGAAAAAATAGGCAATCCCATTAATCCAAGTAATACATAGAGTATTTGAGAGGCTGCACCTAGCCTGGAACCAAGCAAAATACCGCTTAAAAGGACAAAAAATGTTTGTAATGTAATAGAGATAGGGCCTACTGGAATGCTTATATAAGCCCCTATTGCTGTAAGGGCTGTAAATAAGGCTGTAAATGACATTTCTTTTAATGTTATTTTCAATGCTAAACTCCATTGTAAACTAATATATAAAAAAAGTATACAATTTAAATTTGCATTTGTCAAGAAATGATATTTTTATTTATTTGTGGTATCATAAGTAAAAATAATATTTTAAGGTGATTATAATGGATAGTGCGTATATATACAACACGCCAATAGGGAAAATAATGATTGTTGCCAGTGAATATGCCATTGCGCAGTTATATTTTGAAAAACAGATACAAGCGCAAGGTATACTGGTAAAAGAAACATTTTTACACAAAAAAGCAATTAATCAACTTGAAGAGTATTTTACAAAGAAAAGAAAAACATTTGATTTGCCGCTCGATATAAAAGGGACAGAATTTCAAAAAAAAGTATGGAATGTCTTACTTAAAATTCCATACGGGCAAACAAAAAGTTATAAAGAAGTTGCACAAGCAGTAGGAAATGAAAAAGCCTGCCGTGCGGTAGGCATGGCCAATAATAGAAATAAATTACCAATCTTTATTCCATGCCACAGAGTGATAGGAACAGATGGTAAATTGATTGGATTTGGAAGCGGGCTTGAGACTAAAAAATTTCTACTGGATTTAGAAAGCAGTGAGTCTATATAGATTTGATATAGATACTAATTATTAAAAAAACAAAGATAAGCTGAGTAAAGTTATAATTACATTTTTAAAATTATTATGCCGATATTTTGCAGTTTTATTAAATAGTATAGTTAATTTTTAAATCGAACCATCTTATCTTATACTAATTTCATCTGATTTTTTATTAAAGTCTATGGTTTTTCTTTTTTTATTTGCATGTTTTTTATCTGTTTTATTTTGTTTGTTTTTACTGTCATTATTATTTTTTTGTTCAATACTCATTTTCAAAGCTTCCATTAAATCAATAATGCCTTTTTGTTCTGGCTGTGCAGCAGCGGTAATCTCATCGCCATTTATTTTTTTCTCAATAGCTTCGCTGAGACGTGCTTGATACTCATCATAATATAATGCCGGCTCAAAAGATTTTGTCATTGTATCAATCAATGTTTTAGCCATGGAAATCTCATTTTCGTTCAATTTTACTTTATTATAAGATCTCGGCAATTCCCGAATTTCATCATAATAATACAATGTTTCAATTATAACACCGGCTTCTAAAGGCATGATTGCAAGGAGTGTTTCTTTTGTTCCAAGAACCGTTTTTGCTATTGCTATTTTGCTTTCATTTTCCATGGCATAACGAAGCAGTTCAAATGCTTTGTCTCCGCCTGCGTCAGGCATAGCATAATAGCTCTTTTCATAATATATGGGTTGTATTTCGTTTTTATCAGCAAAATGTATAATTTGAATAGATTTATCTTTTTCAGTTTTGATTTTTTCAAAATCGACTTTATCCATGACGACATAGGTGTCTTTTTTATATTGATATCCTTTGATGATTTCATCTGCGGAAATTTCACGATTACATACAGGGCAAAATTTTTTGTGCTTAATACGGCTGTTGCATTTTTTATGAAGCTGGTTAAAATTGATTGTGTTATCTTGTGTTGCCGTATATAAGCTAACGGGTATATGAACTAATCCAAACGAAATTGCACTTTTATGTGATACTACCATCTATTTCACCTCTTATATAGTAGTATTACATAATATATAAGTTTTAATTAAAAAATAAGGTGAAAATTCTTTCCAAAATTTATTTTTTAGTCAATATTCTATTTTGTAAACTATTAAAAAAAGTATTGATTTTGATACTGTTTTCAATAGGTTTCATCAAAATATTTTTCCTGATATATTCGATTATTATGGCTGCAGTAAAAATGATAAGCAAACAAAGAATAATTAAAAGATAAATGTTCACGGATGTCATATATTTATCAAGATGTAGTATATCAGTATATAAAATAGATCTGATGAGTTTGTTGTCGTGTATCAAGTATACGCCAAGAGAGAGTGGTGCCAAGGTAAAGATCACTTTATTAGCAAATTTATTTTTTATATCCAATTCTCTGAAAAATAAAAATAAACTGAGAGAAGCAAACAATATCGTAATAGATGAATATCTGAATAAACCGGCAAGACCCAACCCTGTTTTTAAAGCGGCGGTAATAAAACAAATAGCAAAATAAAAAAGAAGGTAAAAATATTTATTTATTTTTTTATCATAGTGCAGTCGAATATAGGCGGCAAGAAAGTATAGGCAAATAAACCAGCCGACGCCATAACCATGATCTGTATTTAAAGTTGAAAGAAATGTAATAAGTACATTCCATTCGCAAAAAAGAAACAGTAGAATAATAATGAAAATCTGCATTTGTTTTTTTGTAAGTTGCATGATTAGCTTGTTTAAGAATGGACTGAGAATATACATAGCCACATAGCAGGTAACAAACCAATATCGTCTGCTTAATATTGGCAGCAGCTCCTGAACAAGTCTTATTTTATTAAATTGTACAATGCCGAGCGTCAGTAAAATTACGTAAATAACAACTGAATAAAATAATACCTGAAGATAGAGCATAAACAGCTTTCTGAGTTTGAATTTTGATGTTACCAAAAAATATCCGCTGATAAAAACATAGCAATTTACTGAGACGGATATGCATGCTTCTATACTCCATAAAGGATAGTGCTTGCTTCCGAATGCATCTAAAATGCCTCCGTGACCAAATAAATGAAGACCAATGATCATAATAATTGAAATGATTCGCAGTAATTCAAAGTTAGGATTTCTAATATTTTTTTGTAAAAGCGTAGGCGTATTTTTCGAGGTAATCATAAATTAGTCCTTAAATATTTTTAAATAATTTTAACGCAGTTTCTATAAGATTACAATAAAAAAGCACCGATAGCATATCGGCGTTTTTGTTTTAGTGTTTATATCCAAATAAATCTCATAATGATGATAAATAAAGGAACCATGAGAGCCAGATAGATAATTGTTGTATAAATAAATGGGCTCATTGCCAAATCGACATTTAATTTATATATTTTGGAAAGCATAACCGCGACCATAGGAGCGGGGGAGGCGGCAATTAAAAAGATTGTTTTTAGAGCTACAGTATCGTTTATAATAAGAGCGGAAAGCAAAAACAAAATAACAGGGACGATAATAAATTTTACCATACACACATCCGCTAATATAAAACGGTATTTTTTCACTCCCGCAAAGCTTAACGACGCACCCAGCGGGACAATCGCTGACCACATACTAAAATGTATATTTACAGATATGATATCTGATGCAATTGCCGGTCTTGGAATACCGATCAATACGAATAAGATACCCAGAATAGAAGCATACAGCGCCATTTGATTTAATGACAAGAGGTTTTTAAAGATACCTTTCGTGCCGCGGATAGCAGTGCCTTCGGCAAGAGATTGATATCTGGCGGCCAGTGTAAAACCGATGCCGTTTACTGCAAAAGGCGCTAACGAAAGGATGAGCGATGTATAACCGTAAGAGGTTTCGCCTAAAATAAAATAACTGGTCATAGAACCAAGCATGGCTGCATTGGGAATCAGCATGGTAATCAGATAACTTGCTTTTGACCGATAATCAAAATTATATTTTTTAACTCTAATGTATCCTAACCAGAGAGGAAATACGTGCATAAGAAGGCCTGATATTGGAAGCCATATCAATTCGGGGGTGAAGGTGAGTCCCCATATGGATAAAAAAGAGCCGAGAGGAAAAAACAAACGAAATTGAAATGATATTAAAATATCAAAACTATGCTCATGTAATTTTGTATATTTAACGACTAAGTAAGCTAAAGTAAACGGAAGTAAGATATCGTAAATAAATGGGGCGAAAGTTTTAAAAAAGTCAAGCATGAAAATTTTTTCCTTTTTATTTGATAAAAATAGAGAATACTGTACTACTATAACGTAATATCACTTTGTTTGTCAATTATAAAATGAAGTATGAAGTATCGTTACAACGTCATAAACAACATCTTTTTTATTAAGAAAAGGAGTATAAAAATAGATTTATTGTTCAAATCCAAAGTAGGCAGCTATTTTTTCAAATTCAGGCGCATGAACATCCAAAATTCTGCATTGTCTTACCACGTCAAATAATAAAGCATCTATTTCTGATTTGCGATTTTCCTGTAAATCACGTTGTAAAGATGAAGTTGTATCTACTACAAGACCGTCTATGAATTTTAAACTGGCTTCGGTTAAGTCCTCATCAAATATAACGTCTTGCGCTGTCGCTAAGGCACTTAATTCATTCAGCAATTCAACCGCCGTATCTCTGTAGATACCTTTTTGCTGCATTTTTTTGGTTGTGATGTCATAGTAAGCGCCGCAAACGCCAAAAGAGGCATTACATGCGAATTTTTTATAAATATCACAAGCAATGTTATCTGATAATAGTGCATTCATGCCACTATCATTTAAATCATTTTGCACCCTTTTTAATATTTCCATATTGGCGCTTTTGCCTTTGCGGACTCCAAATATAATTTTATTATTTTTTCCTGTTTGTACGATTTTTCCCGGAGATTCTATGTATCCGCTGAGATAGAGGCAGCCATCTAGTATTGTGATGTCTTGGCCTATCATTTTTTCAAGCTTATTACCGATATTCAATCCGTTTAAAAGAGGAATAATAATCGTTGAGTCATGACTGGATTTTTTTAATAAGCCTACAATTCCTTCCAAGGCATATCCTTTAACACAAACAAATATAACATCAGCCTTCTCATTGTATTCTTCTTCTGTAGCAGCATCTACATTTCTTATTACAAAATCACCGAAAAGGCCGGAAGATACCAAAAGGCCATTTTGTTTCATTTGTTTAAGATGTTCTCCTCTGGCAATAAAAGTTACATCTTTGCCGCTTCGTGCTAAAAAAGCGCCGAGGCTGCCACCGATACCGCCTGTGCCGATAATTAAATATTTCATTTTGTCATCTCCTATCTATTCTTATATTTTATAAAAAAACAGCAAATATAGTATTTCGTATATTTGCTGTCAAAGTTATTTATATTTTGCAATAATTTTTTCAAGCTGTTGACAGCCTTGTTGAATAATCGGCTTGCATTTTATTTCGGGAGAAGGATCTGCTTTCATCATGATAATATATGGGCATTCACAACTGCCATAAGTTGAGATAAACCAGTCAACATATTCTTTTGCGATTTCTCTGACTTTTGTTTGATCATATGGCTTTTGCCCCCCAAATATTACTCCGATTGTTGCAAGGCCTCCGGAAATGATGCCACAGGTTCGTCTGCAGCTCATTCCTCCGCCGAACGGGATGATTGCATTTAATGTATCATCGCTTAAATTTAATTGATATTTTTCATTTGCGGCATGTAGAACTGCTTCGGCACAATTATAATGATACAGCATTACTTCTTCTTCACTTAGATTATCTGGTATTTCTAAAAATTTACATACACTATCAAACATAATCAAATCTCCTAATTTATTATTTATTATTCAACAGTTACGGATTTTGCTAAATTTCTTGGTTTATCGATATCACATTTTTTCTCATATGCAAAATAATAACTTAAAAGCTGTAAATATGCAACAGATAAAATAGGAGATAAGTCATCTGCGATATCGGGCATATAAAAAATTTCATCAACTTCTGCTTCTATTGCGCTGTTTGTTTTTTTGCTAAAAGCTACTACATAAGCACCTCGAGATTTTACTTCCTTGATATTGCTCAATGTTTTTTCAAACAAATCATCCTGGGTCAGCATGGATAGAACCAATGTATTCTTATCAATTAATGCAATAGGGCCATGTTTTAATTCGCCGGCAGCAGCAGCTTCAGAATGAATATAAGAAATTTCTTTCAGCTTTAGTGAGCCTTCTAAACATACATAGTAGTCAAGCCCTCTGCCTATGAAATAAGCATCTGTAATATCTTTGTTTCGTTTTGCCAGGTCATGCAGTGCTTGAGCATAGGTAAGGATTTCCTGAACTAGTTTTGGCGTTTTGAATAATTCATCGCGAAGATATATATATTTGTCTTTAGGCAAATTCCCTGTAAGAAGACCGAAATGCATTGATAAGGCATACATACATATCAGTTGTGTTGTATAAGCTTTTGTTGAAGCGACGGCTATTTCAGGGCCTGCCCATGTATACATTACATCATCTGCGCCTCTTGCTATTGAGCTACCCTGTACATTGCTGATAGCCAACACGCGTGCTCCCTTTTGTTTGGCAAGCTCTAAAGCAGCTAAGCTGTCGGCAGTCTCACCCGATTGGCTTATAACGATTAGCAAGGTATTTTTGTCAATAATTGGGTTCCTATATCGAAATTCGGATGCAATATCACATTCAACAGGAATCCTGGCATACTTTTCAATTAAATATTTTCCAATAAGACCCGCATGATATGCGGTGCCGCATGCTATAATATATATTTTTGCATAACGATCCAAATCTTCTTTTGTGATTTTAATATCATCTAATGATACATAATCTTTATCTTCTGTAATTCTTGATAGCATTGTTTTCCTGATACCTTCAGGCTGTTCATTTATTTCTTTAAGCATAAAATGTTCATAGCCGCTTTTTTCGGCATCTTCTGCGTTCCAAGTCACCTCAAAAATATCTATCTTTTTCTCACTGCCTGAATGATCAATTATTTTCACACTATCTTTTGTACATATGGCGATTTCATCATTTTCCATTAGATATACATTTCTTGTATAGTTTAATACAGCAGGTATATCCGAAGCGAGAAAATTCTCGCCGTGACCAAGTCCAACGATTAAAGGGCTGTTTTTTCTAATGCCTATTATCTTATCGGGATCATTTTTACAAAGTATTGCTAAAGCATAAGAGCCTTTTATAATTTTAGTCATTTTTTTAACTGCGTCAACAATATCTCCCTGATATAACTGATCTAAAAGGTGAGCTAATACTTCGGTGTCTGTTTGGGATGAAAAATGACAGCCTTTTTTCGATAGCTTTTCCCTTAACTCCAGATAATTTTCGATAATGCCGTTATGAACGACAGTAATACTTGAAGTTTCATTGGAATGGGGGTGAGAATTTAAATCAGATGGCTCCCCATGTGTTGCCCATCTGGTATGACCAATACCTAGCGTACTGCTTATAGGAAAAGATGTTATATCGTCTTGAAGTACCTGTAATCTTCCTTTAAATTTTCGTATAATTATTTCTTGCTCTTTAAGCACTGCGAGGCCGGATGAATCATAGCCTCTATATTCTAATTTCTGTAATCCATGGAGAAGCACATTTGTACATTGTTTATTTCCAATGTATCCAACTATACCACACATAAATTCCTCCTGAAATAAAAAATCCGCTTAGTATCGCGGAAATGCACACGTATTCAATTTTTATACATACCACAACATTTCAAGTTGATTTTGTGCTTACAATCGCTCGTAAGTTTTGTGGCAACTTGTCTAGACTCTTGCTAAAGCCTTTGGAGCACCCGCCGAATATTTCGATAACTCCAAACCTCGTCAACTCGTAAATGAGTCCCGGCGCTATAATCAATGAAGATTATTTACAATATATTCAATTGTAGAAAAATTAAATCCTCCTTTTTTATATTTCGTTCATTATATCATATTATAATGTAATTGCAATAACTTATATTTTTTACTGTGTAGTACTAATATATGCCTGATAATTAAATAGTAACATCATTATTTTAAAATAATGTTAAAATAATTTAAAATAGTAAAATAATTATATGGGAGTTTGAATTGGCTAATAATATAAAGGCGCATTGTTTTGAGCCTGTTTATGATCAAGACAGCAAAATATTAATTTTAGGGACCATTCCCTCAGTCATGTCTGAAAAAAAAGGATTTTATTATTCGCATCCTCAGAATCTTTTTTGGAAGGTATTAACAGAAGTGCTCGAAGAGAGGGGGATACCTGTGCGTATAGAGGACAAAAAATCTATGCTGATAAAATATAACATAGCTATATGGGATGTTTTATATTCATGTGAAATAAAAAATTCATCGGATGCAAGCATTAAAAACCCGGTGACGAATGATTTTATACCGATGCTTCACAGCAGCAGGATATCTCATATTTTTACAACAGGAAAAACTGCAAGCAAATTATATGAAAAATTATGTTATGAAAAAACCGGTATTAAAAATATTTATCTGCCTTCGACAAGTCCTGCCAACAGAGCGAATTTTACATATGAGCAAACAGTGGAATGCTATAAGGTATTACGCAGATATTTATTATAAGTATATTTCTATTTTACAGATATAACAAGATATGATAAAATTTTTTAATCATCTATTAAAGGAAGTGAAAGTATGATTACAATAACAATGCAAAACGGCAGACAAATAAAAGCAAAATTATATCCGCAGTATGCTCCGATTACCGTAGCAAACTTTATAAAACTTGTAAATGGTAAATTTTATGATCGTTTAACTTTTCATAGAGTCATTAAGAATTTTATGATACAAGGAGGTTGCCCGAAGGGAATAGGTACGGGAGGACCAGGGCATCAAATAAAAGGGGAGTTTTCATCCAACGGAGTCGATAACCCGCTAAAGCATAAACGCGGAGTACTATCCATGGCGCGTTCGCAAAGTCCTGATTCTGCCGGAAGTCAGTTTTTTATTATGCATAAAGACGCACCGCATTTAGATGGACTCTATGCAGCTTTTGGAGAAGTAATAGAAGGGATGGATGTCATTGATGATATTGCTAACGTAAAAGTAGACTATGCGGATAAACCTTTAATACCACAGGTAATCAAATCAATTATTTATACCGAAGATGAAAAAGCTTAAGCCGGTCAATAAAATAGCACTATGTCATAGTGTTATTTTATTTCTTATAGCAGTATACTGATGTTTGAATTGTCGTTTGCTTATATTTTATGATATAATTAAAAATTATTTAATCAGCAAGCGTAAAGGACGATAAAATGAACGAACTATTATTTTCATTAAATGAACAGCAATATTATGCGGTTGTAAACACAGATGGCCCTATGCTCATTTTAGCTGGAGCAGGAAGCGGTAAGACCAAAACGATCATACATAAGATTGCATATATCTTAGAACAAAAAAAAGCCATGCCGTATGAAATACTTGCGTTGACATTTACCAATAAAGCTGCGGGTGAAATGAAAGATCGCATAAGCAAAATGGGAATTGAAAACGCTGGAAGCATTTGGATGTCGACATTTCATTCACTCGGCGCAAGGCTTTTAAAACAACATGCTTCTTTGATCGGTTATACTCCGGATTTTGTTATTTATGATGAAGATGATAAAAAAAAGCTTATCAAAGAATGTTTAAAACAATTAGACTACATAAATACAGATATTAATTTTGCTAAATATATTTCAAAGTCAAAAGAAAACAGAATCACACCGCTTGAACTGGAACAAAGAGAGATTTCACCGAAAGTAAATGTAAGACAAATAGTACAGGTCTATGCATTATATGAACGCAAGTTAAGAGAATATAATGCAATGGATTTTAATGACTTGCTTTCAAATTTACTTCTTTTATTTGAAGAAAGAAAAGATGTTTTAAATTACTATCAGCAGAAATTTAAGTATATTTTGATTGATGAATATCAGGATACAAATCATGTGCAGTATTTACTGACATCAATGCTCGCAAAAGGACATAATAATATTTGTGTTTGCGGCGATGATGATCAAAGTATTTATGCTTTTCGAGGAGCGGATATTAAAAATATACTTGGTTTTGAAAAAGATTTTCCATCGGTGAAAATTGTGAGGCTGGAACAAAATTACAGAAGTACGAAAAATATTATCAATGCTTCAAATGATGTTATTTCAAACAATACCCAGAGGAAAGGGAAAACGCTTTTTACAAAAAACAACGAAGGTGAAAAAATTATATTCAGACATTGCTACGATGGAAGAGAAGAAGCTAGATATATTTCTCAAGAAATTTTAAAGCAAAGCGAAGAAGGCATAAGATTCTCAGATATGGCCATATTATATAGAACAAATGCGCAAAGCCGGCTATTTGAAGAGATGCTGCTTTCGGCCTTAATTCCGTATAAGTTAGTTGGCGGAATTAAATTCTATGAAAGAGAAGAAATAAAAGATATTTTAGCCTATCTGAAGCTTGCGGCAAACCCGCAAGACAATATCAGCTTTATGCGTATTGTAAATGTACCGAAAAGAAGTCTTGGCAGTAAAACAATACAAAATATTGCTGAATTTGCTGACTTCAAATCATGTAGCATGTTTGAGGCTGCAAGCTATTATAATGAAATACCGACACTCTCTCCTAAAGCTAAAAAGGGCGTAGAAGAATTTTGTAATATTGTTAGTAGCGTACAGCAAGGAATTAAAGAGAATTTAAGCATAGGAGCTATCAGTAAAAAATTAATTGACGGCTTAAATTATTTTGAATATTTGAATGCAAGACCGGATACTTCCGAACAAAAGACAGAAAATATAAATGAACTCATAGCCTCTATGTACGAATTTGAAAAAAACAGTGAAGAAGTGGGACTAACTTCATATTTACAACATGTCTCGCTTATATCTGCTGTTGATGAGAGTTCAGACGCAAAAGAGGGTGTAAGCCTTATGACGATTCATAATGCAAAAGGATTAGAATTTGATACTGTGTTTTTGGCAGGCCTTGAGGAAGGCATTTTTCCGCATTTTGGTTCTATTATGGAGAATAACAGTGAAGAAGAAAGAAGGCTTTGCTATGTGGGGATGACAAGAGCAAAACGAGCTTTATATATGACTGCTGCTAAAGAACGGATGGTGCGTGGAAGATTTGACAGTCTTATGCTTTCCAGATTTATTTTTGAAATAGATAAAAAATATTTTGATGAACTCGGCCAAAAAACGTTATATGCTATAGAAAAAAAGAATACAATGAATGCGATAGATCATGAGGGAATTACTTATGGGATAGAAGGTTTTGCGTATGATAAAGCCCAGCACAGTCAATTGGCTCATACACAATCAAATTTGGCATCATACAAAGACAGCAACGAAATTCAAAAGAAATCAGGAAGCCGGATAGAGCAACTCAAACCCGGAGATAAAATAAAACATGAGCTTTTTGGGATTGGAACTATTATATCCGTACAAGGGCATGGCGAAGAACAAATCTTGCAAGTTGCTTTTATTCAAATGGGCATAAAAAATCTCATTAAAGAATATGCTCCGATATCAAAAATTTGAAATGGTAGATAAGCATGAAAGAGATGGATATTTATAAAAAAATAGAGCACTTGCGCAGTCAGCTTACGTATCATAACGAACAATATTATTTATACGATGATCCTCAAATAAGCGATTTTGAATATGATGCTTTGATGCAGGAGTTAATCGATCTTGAAAATAAATATAATGATCACTCCCCGAATTCGCCGAGTGTGGTAGTAGGCGGGGGTGTGCTTGAAGAGTTTGAAAAAGTGCATCATAAGACAAGTCAACTGAGTCTTGCAAACGCTTTTGATGAAAGTGAACTGAGAGATTTTGATGCCAGAATAAAAAAATCGGTACAACATTATACCTATACCGCAGAATATAAATTTGACGGACTGAGTGTTATTATTACTTATGAGAATGGTAAGTTGGTGCAAGGGGCCACTAGAGGAGACGGCGTTATAGGGGAAGATATCACTCAGAATATAAAGACAATTAAATCACTTCCAAAAACGATTGATTTTAAAAATACATTGATCGTTCGAGGAGAAGTGATTATAAAAAAAGAAGATTTTATTAATTTAAATTTACAAAGAGACAGCCAAAATCTTACTCGATTTGCGAATCCCAGAAATGCGGCGGCGGGGTCTCTTCGTCAATTAAATCCAAGTATTACGAAATCAAGACCACTTGATATTTTTGTCTTTAATGTAGATTTAATAGAAGGCAAAGAATTTAATAGCCATGCACACATGCTTGAATTCGTGAGCGCACTGGGAATTAATGTCAGCAAAGTTGAATTTAAGCATAATATTGATCAAGTAATTGATTTTTGTAAATTGATGAAGGAAAATAGAGATGATTTGGAATATGAAATTGACGGACTTGTATTTAAAATAGATGAATTAAATTTTCGGCATCTTTTAGGCAATACGTCAAAACATCCAAGATGGGCAATTGCTTATAAATTTCCTGCACAAGAAAAAGAAACGTTAATAAAAGATATTACAATACAGGTTGGGCGTACAGGCGTGCTCACACCGGTTGCAGAATTGGAACCTGTTGAAATAAGTGGTTCTATTGTTTCGAGAGCAACGTTGCATAATGAAGATTTTATAAAAGAAAAAGATATTCGCATAGGTGATAACGTTTTTATTCGGAAAGCCGGAGAAATCATTCCTGAAGTTGTAAATGTTAATTTTGCCAAACGCAAGAGTGATGTAAAGAAATTTATATTTCCATCAAAATGTCCTGTTTGCGGATACGATGTGGTCAGGCAAGAAGATCAGGCAGCTATAAAATGTGTCAATATTGCATGTCCGGCAGCCTCTCTAAGAAGAGTAATACATTTTTGCAGTAGAGAGGCAATGAATATTGAAGGATTGGGAAAGGCTGTCCTAACAATGCTATATAACAATCATCTTATAAGGGATATTTCTGATATTTATAAATTAAAAGATAAAAAGCAGGAATTGATATCCCTTGATAGAATGGGACAAAAATCAATAAAAAATATTTTATCTGCAATAGAGGAGTCAAAAAAAAATGATTTAAGCAAGCTGCTTTTCGGACTTGGGATCCCTTTAATCGGGCAAAGAGGTGCAACGTTAATCGCGAATAAATTTCTAACGATAGATCATATTATCAATGCAACTTATGAAGATTTATTAAGTATAGCTGATATCGGTGAAAAAATGGCTTTTGAAGTCGTGAAATATTTCAAAAGCCCAGAGCATATTGCTATTATCAATGCATTAAAAGATGCAGGGGTTAATATGAGCAAAATAACGAATGAAGGAGATTTAAAACAAATCTTTAATAATAAAACTTTTGTATTGACCGGTTCTCTCCAAGACTATACAAGAAATGAAATAAAAGATATAATAGAATCCATGGGCGGAAAAGCCGCCTCATCTGTTTCATCAAAAACAGATTATGTATTGGCCGGTGAAAATCCGGGGAGTAAATATGAAAAAGCAGTTCAATTTGGGATCAAAATAATAGATGAACAAGAATTTATAAGCATGATGGAAGGAAAGAATAAAAATGCAAATTAGTTTAGCAGATGTTAAGTATTTAGCAGAGCTTAGTCGTTTGGAATTTAGCGATGAAGAAGCTGAAAAAATGCAGGAAGACTTGAGCGATATTATTGAATATGTAAACAAACTTAACAGTATTCAAACGGATGCATTCATTGCCAAAGAACATATATTGGCATTATCAAATGTATTCAGGCAAGATGAAATCAATGAAGGGCTTACAAATGAAGATGCGCTCAAAAATGCATATGACAGCGAAGATATGTTTTTTAAAGTACCTCAAGTAATGGAGGATGAATAAGATATGAAATTATGTGATATGTCAATATATGACTTAAATGAAATGCTGGAGAAAAAAGAAGTCAGCGCAGAAGAAATCGCTGTTGATGTTCTAAAACGTATTAATACCGTAGGGAGTAAAATTGGCGGATATATCACCCTTCAAGACGAACAAATTATTCTTGAAAATGCAAAAAAAGCGGACAGGAGAATAAGTGAAAATAAAAGAATCAGTAAGATTGATGGTGTACCATATGCCCTAAAAGATAATATGTGTACGGTGGGAATTCGAACAACATGTGCTTCGAAAATATTAGAGAATTTCATATCTCCTTATAACTGTGCGGTGTATGATCATTTAGACAATGCCGGAGGAATTTTAATCGGAAAGGCCGATATGGATGAATTTGCAATGGGTTCATCTACTGAAAATTCCGCTTTAGCGTTCACAAAGAATCCATGGAATTATGATAAAGTACCCGGTGGGTCATCGGGTGGAAGTGCTGCAGTTGTGGCAAGCGGACAAGCAATCTTTGCGCTGGGATCCGATACAGGTGGATCCATCAGGCTTCCTGCGAGCTTTTGCGGAATTACCGGATTAAAGCCAACATATTCCGCAGTTTCCCGTTATGGACTCGTAGCGTTTGCATCATCGCTCGATCAAATAGGGCCGTTGGCAAAAGATGCAAGAGATATGGCAATCATTCTTGATCATATTGTTAAATATGATAACCGAGACAGTACATCCGTAATGGTGAATGCCAATTATTCAGATGATTTAAATAAAGATATAAAAGGATTGCGTATCGGTATTGATATGGCTCATTATGAAGGATTGGATAAAGAAATAAAAAAAGCCGTATTCAAAGCAGTTGATATGTTTAAAAATCTTGGCTGCGAGGTAGTGGATCTTTCATTTACACATAATGATATTGCGCTGTCTGCTTATTATATTATAAGTTCTGCAGAGGCAAGCAGTAACCTAGCTCGTTTTGACGGTGTAAAATATGGTATGAGAATACAAGAAGAAAATATTATAGATACGTATACAAAAACAAGAAGCATAGGGTTTGGCAGAGAAGTAAAAAGACGTATCATGCTCGGTACATTTGTGTTGAGCAGCGGGTATTATGATGCTTATTATAAAAAAGCATTAAAGGCAAGATCATTGATAAAGCATAACTTTGACGAAGCGTTTAAACTCTGTGATGTCGTATTGACGCCGACAGCAGTATCAGGAGCTTTTGAGCGCGGCAGAAAAATAGAAGATCCTACACAAGTATATTTATCTGATATTTATACCGTAACTGCAAACATTGCCGGTATTCCTGCAATGAGTATTCCATGCGGATTCACAAATGAAAATATGCCGATCGGGCTGCAATTAATGGCAAATGCATATTGCGAACAAACACTTTTGAATGCAGCATACGCTTATCAGAGCAGTACGGACTTTCATAAGCAATTACCAAAGTTAGGCAAGGAGGCAGACAAAAATGAAATATGAAATGATAATAGGTCTGGAAATACATGTTGAATTAGGCACGAAAAGTAAAATATTTTGTTCGTGTTCAACGCAGTTCGGGTCAAAGCCTAATTCTAATGTATGTCCTGTATGTTTAGGTATGCCTGGGGTGCTTCCTGTTTTAAACGAAAGAGTTGTTGAATATGCTATTAAGGCAGGACTTGCATTAAACTGTGAAATTGCGAAATATTCAAAGATGGACAGAAAAAATTATTTTTATCCTGATTTGCCGAAAGCGTATCAGGTATCCCAGTTTGATTTTCCTTTGTGTTTGAACGGATATTTGGATATAACTACAAATAAAGAGACAACAAGAATCGGTATTACCAGAATACACATTGAAGAAGATGCCGGTAAGCTCATCCATGCTCAGGATGGCACACTTATTGATTACAACAGGTGTGGCGTGCCTTTAATTGAAATTGTGACGGAGCCTGATATCAGAAGTGCCGAGCAAGCGGTAGAATTTGCAAAAAGTGTACGAAATATTCTCTTGTATGCGGGAGTGTCTGACTGCAAAATGCAGGAGGGTTCTATGCGTTTTGATGTCAATTTATCCATACGAGAGCAAGGAAGGAAAGAATTCGGCACAAGGACAGAAATGAAAAATCTCAGTAGTTTTAAAATGTTGCAAAAAGCCATTGAATATGAATACAAAAGACAAGTAAAAGCAGTTAAGAACAACGAAAAAATCATTCAGCAGACACGACGCTGGGATGAGACAAATAATGAAAGCGTAGTTCTGCGAAGTAAGGAAAACGCACATGATTATCGTTATTTTCCTGAGCCTGACTTGCTTCCGATTATATTAAATGACGAAATTATTGAAGAAATTCGCTATAATATGCCGGAATTACCAAAGGCAAAGAAAAAAAGATATATCAGTGAGTTGGCCCTAAGTGAATACGATGCAGACGTGCTGACATCAAATTCGGAACTTTGTAGTTTTTATGAAAATATATTAAATGAATTTAATGATCCAAAAACAGCGGCGAATTGGGTTAGTGTAGAATTGATGGCCCTTATGAATCAAAAAGATGTTTCTATCGAAGACATATTAATTAACCCGAGTAATATGGCACAGCTTTTAAATAATATAAATGACGGTAAAATAAGTGGGAAAATGGCCAAAGGTATTCTTTTAGAAATGTTTGAAACCGGCAAAAATGCAAATGAGATTATCAAAAGCAAAGGGCTTTATCAAATAAGTGATACTGCTGAATTAGAAAAGATTATTGACCAAGTGCTTAAAAGCAATCCTGCCAGTATTGCCGATTACAAAGCAGGTAAACAAAAGGCGTTAGGTTTTTTAGTAGGACAAGTTATGAGACTCACAAAGGGAACGGCTAATCCTAAAAGTGTCAATGAAATTTTAATATCAAAATTAAATGGTTAATATCAAGTATTATTGAAATAAAATTAATAATGAGGAATAATGAAAAAAATAATTGTTTTCATTCTGCTACTTGTATTGATAACATCATTTGCTACGGCATGCGGTCGTGGAAATAAACTTGCATCAGTGCAAGAGTTAACAGTTGCAGTGACAGAAGAGCCCGTGACACTTGATCCTCAGAAGGCTACACAAAATATAGCATATACAATCATAAATAATGTCATGGAAGGTTTGGTACATATTAATGATGAAGGTGAAATTGAACCTGCCTTGGCGAAATCGTGGCATATAAGTCAAGATCAGCTTACATATACATTTACATTAAGAGACGCAAAATGGTCGGATAATACCTCTATTACTGCGTATGATATAGAGTATTCCTTGAAACGAGCCTTAGATGCTTCTTTTTCTTCCGATACTTTGTATCAAATGTTTATTATTTATAATGCTTATGAGGCGAAGTATAAGATAAATGAAAGCGGCCAAGAGGTAGATATAACAAGTGAAGATATCGGTATTGTTGCTATAGATGATAAAACACTTAAAATCACTCTTAAAGAACCGGCATCTTATTTTCTTGCTCTGTTAGCAAACCCGGTTTTTATCCCTTCCAAAGAAGATCGCATAGAAGTGACTGGAACAGATTATGCAACGACGCCGGAAAACATGGTCTACTCCGGACCTTATATTGTAAAAAACTGGACTAAAGGTGAAAGAATAATTTTAACTAAAAATCCATACTATTGGGATAGCGGCAATGTAATATTGGATGAAATTGATTTTATTATAGAACCACAGAGCGCTACAATAGTTAAACTATTTCAGCAGGGGGAAGTGGATTTATTTAAGATTCCAAGTTCTTATACCGCTCAATTTATGGATCAGGAGACTTTAAAGCAGGTTATAAGCGCTACAGCATGGTATATTCAGTTCAATTGCAGCAATAAATATTTTTCAAACAACAAAATAAGGCAGGCCTTTGCTATGGCGATCGATAGAGATGAGTTTCTTGATAGTATAAAAAGCGGCACTGCTAACATAGCATATTCACTTACTTCGCCATCAATTCCATTAGATGGAAAGTATTTATTTACAGATATGAAAGATGATATAGGATACATATCTTTCGATGTAGAAAAAGCAAATCAGCTTTTAGACGAAGGGCTTGATGAAATCGGTGCAACAAGGAAAGAATTTGAAAAGGAAATTACTTTTTTAAGCGGAGAAGGAGATGTGTGGACAAATATAACTAATTATCTTTCAAATCAGCTCCAAGATGTTTTTAATATAGATTTAAATATTGACATCGCAGGAGATACGGAGCTAATAATTTCGTATCAGAATAAAGAATATGCCTTCACGTTTTCAGGCACCGAAAGTGATTGTTTTGATCCGCTCGGCAGTTTAGAAAAATTTACCAGTAACAATCCGAATAATTTCTCTTATTTTTCCAATAAAGAATATGATACGGCTATAATCGAAGCCAGGGAAAATGATAAAAACAAGAAAATAAATATCATTCAAGCAGAAAGAATTTTAGCGCAGCAAGTGCCCATTTTAACGTTGTATCATTCTGTTGATAGTTATGCTTTGCGTAGCAATGTCAAAGGAATAGTTTTTATTCCGGTGCATAGGTATATTGATTTTAAAAAAGCATATATCGTAAATTAAAACAATCCGTTCTTACGGATTGTTTTAATTTAGCTAATGTCAATATTATAATTAAACTTCGTAGCCTTCTACTTTCATATTAAAGCAATATTCTTTTGTTGGGAAAGCTTCATCTAATGTTTCCTGCCTGAATTCATTTAATCCGTCAATCATTTCTTTTCGGATGTTTTTATAAACTTTTACAAATTTAGGAGTAAAATCTCCGTACATACCCAGCAAGTCATGTGTTAAAAGTACTTGGCAGTCAACATACGGGCCGGCACCAATACCCAGGATAGGTACATCTGCCGCTTCCGTCATTGCTTTGGCGATACCTTTTGGCACACATTCCAAAACGATTGAAAAAACACCGGCTTGCTGTATTATTTTTGCATCCTCAATTAGTTTTTTAGCCCCTGCGGGAGTGCTGCCTTGCACCTTGAACCCTCCAAGAGAGTTTGCTGTTTGCGGGGTAAGTCCTAAATGACCCATGACAGGAATACCGGCATTTACAATTGCAGAAATTTTATCTGACATTTCACGTCCGCCTTCCAATTTCACACAATCACAACCCGTCTCTTTCATAAGACATGCTGCGTTTTCTATTGCCTGCTCACAGCTGATGTGATAAGATCCGAAAGGCATATCACCTACGATAAAGGTGTCCGGAGCTCCTTGTACGACTGCGCGCGTATGGTGAACCATGTCAGCCATAGTCACTGGTGTTGTGGAATTATATCCGAGCATAATCATACCTAAGCTGTCACCACATAAAATAACTTCAATATCACTCTCATTGACAATTGATGCAGTTGTATAATCATAAGCTGTTGCATACGCAAATTTTTTTCCTTCCTCTTTATATTTTTTGAAATCGAGAACAGTCATTTTCTTTTTCATAACAAACGCTCCTTATCTTCAAGATATATATTTAATTATAGCATAATCAAATATATATGAAAAAAGACACTTAATTGTGTCTTTCATACGAAATATTTATTTTTTTATAAGTGCTCTTTCGGGTTTTAAAACATTTAACTCATAATCCATGGTTTGTTTATATATTACGCCTGAAAGTAACAGCAAACTAAGTAGGTTTGGAATTGCCATTAATCCGTTCATCGTGTCTGCAATATCCCAAACGAGTGTTAGTTTTGTTGTTGCACCTATAAAAACAAAGAAACAAAAAATTATTCTGTAAATCATATTGGCAATTCCTTGTTCACGTTTATATCCTATACCTAAACATATAGCGCCAATGAGGAGTAGAACAAAGAATAAATAGAAGCGTTTGCCTAAAGCAGTATCAAGTCCCGGGAGTATACCTTCTGTTAAAGCCCCGGTTGATAACATTTGTAAAATAGAGTGAGTGACAAAGATAACACCAAGCGCAAGCAGAATCCAACCAAGAATAAGCGTAATTTTTTTTGTGCTACTAACTTCAAAACTTTTTTCTTTAAAATTTTGTTTTTCTATTTGTTTTTTATTATCTGTATAAAAGAAAAACTCCAAAGATTTTTCTCCATAATAAGACCAACCTAAAACAGTCGAAAAAGCAAATAGTATTGTTCCCAAAGTTACAATATAGCTTCCAAATACACCAAGGGTGTTATTAAATGAAGCAATTGTTAGGTCGACGCCGGTAAGTGTATTGCCCGGTGACAACAAGCCTGAAGAAGCAATAACAAGACCGGTAATAGAACAGACTAAAATGGTATCAAAAAAAGTTCCTGTCATTGATACATATCCTTGGCGACATGGATGATCAGTCTTAGCGGCCGCAGCGGCAATGGGAGCTGAACCCAGACCTGCTTCATTAGAAAATACACCTCTTGCGATACCATATCTCATCGCATGGGCAATGACAATACCACCGACTCCACCTCCTACAGCATCAAATGAAAAGGCTTGACCGATAATTAATTTTAAACCGGCGGGGATCTCTGTGATATTGGCAAAGATACAGATAAGCCCTCCCAGTATATATAAAAATGCCATGAAAGGAACTAGCTTTTCAGTGACTCTGCCTATACTTTTGATTCCACCTACAATGACTAACAGAGCAAAGGAAGCGAGCACTATTCCCGTTATCCATGTTGGTATATGAAACGTGTTGTTTACTGCTAAAGCAACTGTATTCGACTGGGTCATATTTCCGATTCCGAAAGAAGCTATAACAGCAAAAAATGCGAATAAAATAGCTAGAATGGAACCTATTGTTTTGTTTTTCAGTCCATATTTTAGTGCATACATAGGGCCGCCGGCATAGTTGCCCCGATGTGTTTTAACTCTAAAATGAACTGATAGTACTGCTTCGCTATATTTTGTTGCAAGACCAAAAATAGCAGCAAACCACATCCAAAATACAGCACCTGCCCCGCCGAGGAACATGGCCGTGGCAACGCCGGCGATATTCCCGGTGCCAATTGTCGCCGCAAGTGCAGTCATAAGAGACTGAAACGGCGTTATATCGCCATCCGACGATGATGTTTTTTTTCGGCTTCTTTTTGAAAAAACAGATTTAATGGCATAACCAAGATTTCTGAGTGGCATAAATCTTAGTAAAAACATTAAATAAATACCGGTCCCAACTAAAAAGAACAACATAATCGGCCCCCAGATAAAACTGTTGACCTTACTTACAATAGTAGAAAAATCCATTAAAATACCCCTCTGAAATTTTAATTAATAAATAATTGCATTTATTAATATATTTATACAAATATATTAATAAAAAAATTTTTGTAAAACAAGTTTTAAATTTTAAAAAGATTTAAATTTTTTATTTTATTTTTTTGGTAGAAACAATTAAAAAAATGATATTAATTATTAAACAGCTTTGATATAGATAAATGCTAAAAATAAACCTGTTTATTGTATTTGTATTATACGTATGCCATATACGTTTAATAAATATAAAATTGAGAGGTTTTTATGGAAAAAAAGAAAAAATTCGGGATACCTGTAGCACTTGGTATTGGCAGTACATGGTTTGCTTCGCATTGTGGTGCAGGATTTGCTTCGGGGACACAGGAAGTAGCATTTTTCTTATCACATACTTGGTACAGTGCTTTTCTTCCTTTTGTTTCCATGGGCATTCTAGCAATAGCGTATTACATAACACTTGAATTGACAAGAGAATTTGACATTCGTAACTATAGACAATGGTCTGACAAAATTTATTCTCCTTATCAAAAGGTTTTTTCAATTGTCTGGGAGATATGCTATTTAGCTGTAGGTTTTATTGCTACAAGTGCATGTCTTGCTGCAGGAGGCGAACTGTTATTACAAAAATTGGGGATTCCATATTATATTGGAATTGTCATCGTGTTTGTTATTGTAACATTGATTTGCATGTACGGAGCTAAAGCAGTTATAGCGGCATCAACAACAATGTCTGTTTGCTTGATTATCATGGTCGTGATTGTTACTATTTTGGGAATTGCATCGGGATGGGACAATACAAAGCAAGCAATTGCAAATAAAGTCATATACACATCATCGGGAGAAGCTATATGGCGAATGTTTGTATATGCAGGTTATCAATGTACGTTTATTGGAACATTGGTAGCCGTAAGCGAAACAGTGGTTACAAAATCAAATTCAAGAAATTCAGCTATTGTTGGATGGTTGATTAATGCTGTTATGTTAACATTGGTATGTGTGATGTTAATGGGGTATATGCCGGCCGTAAAGACAGAAGCGTTGCCGACCTTATATGTTGTTGATCATGTTGGCAGCCCTGTCATACAGATATTGTATTCAGTAATATTATTTGTGGCACTCGTAAGCACCGCTGTTTGCTGTGTATATGGACCGACAAAAAAATTCTCCATGCAATTTAAATTCGGAACCGAAAAATCAAGATCGGCAGTTGTTTGTATTACGTATATGATCTTAGCACTTGCATTGTCAACAGTGGGACTACTTACCTTGGTGCAAAAAGGTTATTATTATGTAGGTATCGCAAATATTCCTTTCACAATTTGTGCGGCTATCTTTATTGGAGCCTATAAATTGAAGAAGAAAAGAGCTGCTAATGAAGAAGCGGCGGCATAATTTTTTATTAAATCAATTGATAGTTATAAAAAAATAAGATATATTAAATGATATAAAACATATGGAGGGAATAAATATGATTTTTGAACTTAGAATTTATCATATCGCAAAAGGTAAAGCAGAACAATTACATAAAAGATTTAAAGATGATACTTTTGAATTATTTGAAAAACATCAAATACAAGTTTGTGATTTTTGGCAAGATGTAACCGGAAAAAGCATATATTATATCTGTGTATTTGATAATGAAAAGCAAAGGCAAGAATTATGGGGAAATTTTAAAAATGATGAGAAATGGATTGAAGTGAAAAGTAAGTCCGAAAAAGATGGGCCACTTGTCGACAGTATTGAATCAATTATATTAAATAGAGCAGATTATATTAAGCCAAACTGGCACTAGAGGGTATAAAAAACTCGTCTAAAGATGACGAGTTTTTTTATTTCAGATTTATTGCTATTTTTGATATAAGTGGTAAATACTATATTTGTAGTAAGGATAAAGGACGATGTATTTAATAAAAAAAATATTTAATCCTCAAATATTTCAAGGCAAATATAAGAAGAAAAATTATTTTGAAGGCTGGTATTTTAAAAATATCGACAATAAAAAACAAAATGCCTTGGCAGTGATACCGGGAATTTCATATGACAATAATCATTCTGATGTACATGCATTCATTCAAATATTGAATATGAATGAAAATAAGTTAAATTATTTTAAGTATGATATATCTTGTTTTAAGTTTAATGAACAATGTTTTGAAATAGAGATAGAGAGAAATTATTTTTCTACAAAAGAAATGATTCTTGAAATAGATACCGAGAACGTGAATATTTCATCACATCTTTCATTTAAAAATATCATTCCATATCCGAAAAAATTATTTTGGCCAGGCATTATGGGCCCATTTTCATTTGTGCCTTTTATGGAATGTTACCATGGCATCGTAAATATTCATCATGATGTCGCCGGCGAAATAAAATATAATGATGTAAGTTTAGATTTTAGTGATGGTTATGGTTATATTGAAAAAGATTGGGGACAAAGTTTTCCTTCGGCGTGGATATGGCTTCAATCCAACCATTTTGAAGAAGAAAAAATCACATTGATGTTTTCTATTGCCAAAATCCCTTGCTTTCGTAAAGAGTTTACTGCATTTATATGTTTTTTCAAATTTAAAGACAGATTAATTAAATTCGCAACATACACAAGAGCAAAGATAAAAAAATTGAATTTAACCGGTAACAATATAGAAATTATCATAGAAGATAGTAGATATATGATGAAATTACATGTTTTCGGGAATGCACAAGGATCGTTAAAAGCACCTAAAGATGGCAAAATGGAAAGAGAAATTTTAGAAAGTATTGATGCAAGAGTTATTGTTGAATTAATGGGTAAGAATGCTGATATTCTTTATAAAGGAGTGGGTACAAATACTGGATTAGAAATTGTGTGCAATGAACACGATTTTAAAGTTTGATAATTTTATAAATTATTAAAAAAACAAGAAGATGCATATGCATCTTCTTGTTCGGATTTTATTTAAAGAACACTTTCGCCTTCTTCTCTGCTTCGGATGCGAATCGCTCGTTCGACATTGCTTATAAATATTTTGCCATCTCCGAATTCACCGGTACGAACCGTTTGGATAATTGTGCTTACAATTTCGTCCACTCTCTCATCCGGAACCACGATCATAAGCATAATTTTCGGCAAAACATTTAAAAATACCTCGCTGCCTCTATAGTATTCTTTCCATCCTTTTGTTGCACCGCATCCCATTACCTGTGAAATGGTGACGCCTTTAATATCCATTTTGTTGAGGGCTTCTTTAATTTCTTCTAATTTGGCAGGCTGAATAATGGCTTCAATTTTTTTCATTTTAACCTCCTTTTAATCCATTCCTAAGAAAGACGGATATGCATTTTCGCTATGTTCACAGATGTCAAGTCCTTTACTTTCTTCGCTGGAGCTTACACGAATTGTCATAATTTTACGCAGTACGAACATTATAACAAAAGTTCCGACAACAGACAGTGCAATTGTGATGAGAATAGCAAGCAGCTGTGCTCCAAATAGATGTACATCACCAAATACTAAACCATTCCATTGGGCCGCAGAATTAATGGATGTTTTTGCGAATAACCCGGTCGCTATTCCGCCCCAAATGCCGCCTACACCATGGCAGCCAAAGGCATCAAGAGAATCATCATAACCAAATTTTGCTTTTATTTTACTTAATGCAAAGTAAGAAATGGGGCTTGCAAGTCCACCGATAATAATGGAAGACCATATGGGAACAAATCCTGCAGCCGGAGTAATTGCAACCAAGCCAACTACTGCACCTGTAGCCGCACCTAAAAGAGTTGGCCGGCCTCTCAGAATTTTTTCTACAAGCATCCATGACAAAACAGCAGCGGCAGCGGATGTGTTTGTAGTCAGGAATGCATGCACTGCAAGACCGTTTGCGCCAAGTGCACTGCCGGCATTAAATCCAAACCAGCCGAACCATAAAAGAGCTGCACCTAAAAATACGAGCGGAATGTTGTGAGGATGATAGGTTGTCATGCCAAGACCCTTTCGTTTTCCGAGCATAATCGAGGCAACTAAAGCCGATACCCCTGAGCTGATATGTACAACGTTTCCGCCTGCGAAATCTACTGCTCCTAAATTTCTAATTAGACCGCCAACACCCCAAACCATGTGAGCCATAGGATAATAGACGATAATAGACCATGCGGCGATAAATATGAAGAGAGCCGAAAAACGCATGCGCTCTACTAAGGCGCCTGTGATAAGTGCGGGAGTTATTATAGCAAACATCATTTGAAATGCTGCAAAAAGATTGTGTGGAATCGTTGCCGCATAGTCTCCGTTGGGATCCCATGTAACTCCATGCAGACCAAACCATTGGAAATTTCCAATAATACCTCCGACGTCTTTGCCGAAAGACATGGTATACCCGATTAAAACCCACATCACTGCGGCAAGGCCGCAGATAAAAAATGAAGACAATATAGTATTTAGTACGTTTTTACGTCTAACCATACCACCATAAAATAATGCCAGACCTGGTGTCATTAAAAAAACCAAAGCAGTGGCGACGATAACAAATGCTGTATCTCCTGTGTTCATATTATTCCTCCTTTTGTATTTTGTAAATAAAAAAGACGCAGAAAGATATTTTTTAAAATTAAAAAATATCTATATCAGCGCCTTTGCTGTTTATTTACTTTTTATATAAACAAAACTGCAAAGTGTCGCATATGCGTAAAATTACCGAACAGCGCCTTTGCTGCTTATTTATTTGAGGGTATCATAACATACAGCGTCTATTTTAGTCAATACTCTTTATAAAATATATTATAGATATAGATTTGAATTATTATTTTGGGGAAAGATAATAAACTATAGTTTGTGCATTTATTATAGGGTTATAAAATAGTATGGAATATTTTAATCAATTATTCATAAGAAACGGGCTTGGAGCAAATTTTGCAAAGCATTTATCGATTATAATATCAATTATCATAATTGGCATTATTTGTGTTGTTGTAACAATAGTCATCAGAAAATTTGTCTTGAGATTGCTTGCAAAATATATCAAAAAAACCAGAATAAAATCGGATGATTTTTTGTGGGAAAGAAGAGTATTTCATAAAATAGGCAATCTTATTCCGGTAATAATTGTTTATTCATCCGCTAAATATATAAGCATTTATGAAAGCTCTATACAAAAATTAGCAATAGTTTGTATTTTTATTGTTATTATGAGTATTCTTAATTCTACTTTAGATGCGGTTAATGATTATTATAAAGTATTACCTATATCAAAAGTCAGGTCAATTAAAGGTCTTTTGCAAACATTAAAAATTTTAGTAATTATTGTCATCGCTATTATTATTGTGGCTATAATCATTGAAAAAAGTCCGCTTCTTTTGCTCAGTGGTATAGGAGCGGTTGCGGCGGTGTTTTCGTTTGTATTCAAAGATTCGATATTAGGTTTGGTGGCAGGAATTCAATTATCTTCAAATGATATGCTCAGGCTCGGGGATTGGATCGAAATGTCAAAATTTGGAGTAAACGGTGATGTCATTGATATTTCACTTACGACTATAAAAATACGAGATTTTGAAAATGCTATTGTAACGATTCCTGCATATACGCTAATTTCTGATTCGTTTAAAAATTGGCGCGGCATGAAAAATGCAGGAGCGCGACGTATGAAGAAAAGCATTTATATTGATATAAACAGCATACATTTTTGTACAAATGAACTGATAGAAAAGTTCAGAGCAATTGATTGCTTAAGAGAATATTTTATAAAAAAAGTTGAAGAAGCAAATTATAATAAAATCGATCAAGATGGTCATTTTTTAATTGATGGGACCTATCAGACAAATATTGAAATATTTCGTATTTATATACAGAATTATTTAAAAAATCATAATAAGGTAAACCAAGAAATGATCCAAATGGTCAGAGAGCTTTCTTCTACAGATCATGGAATTCCATTAGAAATTTATACATTTATTAATGATACGAATTGGGTTCGTTTTGAGGCTATTCAGGCAGAAATTATGGATCATATTTGTGCTTGTGTTCAAATATTTGATTTAAAAATATATCAAAAACCCTCCGGACATGACATAAAAGATTGTTTTTATGATGAATAGTTTTATTGGTCTTTACAGATTTTTTGATAGTTTTCAGGATCAGTATCACCCTCGGTACTTATCATAAAAATTCGAGAAGTCGAATCAATATGTAAAAGTTGTTTAAGATTTTTCAGGCTATAGTTTGTGCATAATTCATATAATACGCCAAGAGGTACTGCACCGGATTCGCCTGAGATTATTTTCGTATCATTACCCAGAGGTTGATTCATAAGCCGCATGCCTCGTCTGGAAATTTCATCATCACAGCTTATAAAACAATCAGCTGATTTTTTTAAAACATCCCATGAAATCGGATTGACTTCTCCGCAAGCAAGTCCTGTCATTATTGAATTTAATTCTCCACTAACTTTAACGGCGGCACCATCTGGTGAGCAAGATGATAAATAATGACAATTTGCAACCGTAGGCTCGATAATAATATAACACACATTATCAGGCAAAATTTGTTTGAAGATGCTTACAATCGCACCGGCAAAAGAACCCACGCCGGCTTGCAATAATATATGAGTAGGATAATTGTTATCAGTTATTTTTAATTGTTCAATAAATTCTGCAATAATTGTAAGATATCCCTGCATAATTAAAATGGGAATTTTCATATAACCGTTCGACACAGTATCTTGGAGCAAAATATATTGGAATTTATCAGATAGTTTTGCTACATATCGTACAGTATCATCATAATTAAAATCAGTTATCTTTGCCTGCGCACCTAAAGATTGAATCGCTTGAAGACGATGAAGACTTGAGCCTCTTGGAAGATATACCATACATTTTTGATGAAAAATTTTAGCTGACCAGGCTAACCCTTTACCATGGTTACCATCTGTCGCTGTTGCAAAAGTCAGTGCGGGTTGATTTTTAACTAAATTTTGTATGTATGTAAAGGATGTTGGATTTATATTATATTTTTTAGCAAGTATTATAGCTAATGCATACGAGCTTCCGAGAACTTTAAAGGCATTTTGCTTAAATCTTTTGGACTCGTCTTTAATTAGGATTTCATGGACACCAATTTTTTTTGCTAAAGATGTATAAAAATACAATGGGGAAGGCGCGTATGCCGGGATACTTTTATGAAAAGCAAATACTTTTTGCATTGTTTTATAATTAAAATGATGAGCAAAATCAGAAATAGATTCTTTGTGAGGATTTATATTATATTGCAGGAAATTATACATATGAAGCTCCAAATTACTTTTATCTAAATAATGCAAATACAGCGTTGCTATCAATATTTTACTATAATTAATAAAACTGTAAATACAGTAAATGCAAAAATATAGAGTAGATAAAAATTTTGATTAATAAATATTATCATCAAAATTTAATAGGCTTATTGATAAACAATGAATTTCATAGTATGATGAGGCTTGGGGATTTGTATATTTTTAAATAAATGGAGAAAATTATCGGCATGGAAAATCAAATAGCGGAAAAAAAGAAAAAAAAGAAAAGAAGAAAAATTATAATTTTAATAGTAGTGATTTTATTAATCATCAGTGTTGCATTATTTTTTTTATTAGCATCAAAAGATGAAGGATATACACAAGAGACCGCACAGACCAAAGATATCACAACATATTACAGCTTCAGCGGAAATATTGAGGCAAAAGACAGCCAAACAGTATATTCTAAAAATGTGCTTCCGATTAAGAAGATTTATGTAAAAGAGGGAGATATTGTTAAAAAAGGAGAAAAATTATTTGTTTTTGACAATAGCGGTATTGCATCAAGTATTGATCAGGCTGCGGCTTCTTTAGAAATAGCAAAAATAAATTATGAAAAAGCAAAAAGCAGCAATAAAGATGCACAGATACTACAAGCTCAATCTGCTGTAGATTCTGCGCAAATAGCATATGATAATGCAAAAACAAATTTAGATAATGCGACTTTATTATATAATCAGGGAACTCTCACAGCGCAAGAGCTCGCTCAAGCCCAAAGTGCTTATGATACGGCGAATACACAATTGATTAATGCAAAAAAATCACTTTCAATTGCAACTGAATCTGCAGAGCAAAATATACAAATTGCAAAAGAACAACTTAATCAGGCACAGGCCAGCTATGATAATATCACACAGCAAGCAGATGATTTGGTAGTTACCGCAGAAATCAGCGGAGAAGTAAATGATATTTATGCAAAAGAAAATCAAACTGTGACAATGGGCAGCCCGATCATGAATATTGTAAATTATGATCAGTTGGAAGTAACAGTAAAAGTAGATGAATATGATCTTGCTGCTATTTCCGTGGGTAAGGAAGTTTCACTTACGGTCAGTGCGCTTGATATAGAAGTTAAAGGTACAGTTGAAAAAGTTTCAAAGCAGGCTACTGTTGTCAATGGTGTTTCATTTTTTCCGACAAAAATTGCTATAGAATCTAATGAAAACTTGCGTGTTGGAATGTCAACTGAAATAAAGATATTAAATCAATATGCAGCAGATGCCACAACAATCTCAATGAAAGCTTTGCAGTTTGATAATGAAAACCAACCATTCATTTATTATAGGGATGAAGAAGACAAAGTGGCAACACGCAAAGTAAAAACTGGTATAAATGACGGAACTACAGTACAAATACTTGAAGGATTAAGCCCAGGTGACATCATACTTGTACCACAAAAACCTACTTTTAATCCATTTGATGTTATTTCAGATTAACAGGGAGGAGAAATGTAGTGAATGAAGAAATCCTGTCTATGACGAATATTGTTAAAACATATCAAATGGGAGAAGAAGAGCATGTTGTATTAAAGAATATAAATTTAAAAGTAAATAACGGAGATTTTGTCGCTGTACTAGGCCCTTCTGGCTCCGGAAAAAGTACGCTGATGAACATCATCGGGTGCTTGGATATACCTACCAGTGGAGAATATATATTATCGGGACAAAAGATTAGCGCACTTGGCGAAATTGAGCTTGCTCGAATCCGAAGCCGGAAAATAGGTTTTATTTTTCAATCATTTCAATTATTACCGCGACTTAATGCAATAGAAAATGTAGAATTACCTTTAATATATGCTAAAATACCGCAATCAAAACGTAGGGAAAGAGCAAAACAAATGTTAATTCGTGTTGGTTTGGAAAATAAGATGTATCATCGACCAAATCAACTGTCTGGTGGTCAGCAGCAGCGTGTTGCAATTGCCCGCGCATTATCGACGGAACCAATGATATTGCTTGCTGATGAGCCTACAGGCGCACTTGATCAAAAAACGGGACATCAAGTTTTAGAGTTATTTAATGAATTAAATAAAGAAGGCAAAACAATCATCATGATTACACATGATGATAATATCGCCAAAAATGCAACTCGTATTGTTAGAATTTTAGATGGTGTCTTAACGGAGAATGAGATAGATGATTAAAGAAAGCATAAAAATGTCATGGCAAAATATTGTCAATAATAGAATAAGATCGTTTTTGACAGTACTGGGTATTGTTATTGGTGTTACTGCAATTATAGCATTAGTTACTATTGTACAGGGTGTTTATGGAGAAATGATGAGTGAATTTTCTGCCTTAGGCGCCGGTAAAATTATGGTGCAAATTCGAGGAACGGCGTTAAAACAGGGTTTGACTGATGTTGATATAAAACAATTATCACAAATTGAAAATGTATCAGGAGTATCTCCGACTGTAAATGTAGTCTCTACCGCAGTACACAATGGTAAATTAGAGGAAAATATATCCATAGAAGGCAAAAATGAGGTCTACTTTCGAAATGAACCGGATTTAATTGAGCGTGGACGTGTGTTTAACATCTTAGATATGAATAGCAAAAATAAGGTTTGTATTATAAATAATGCATTAGCAGAGTCATTATTTTTCGGAGAAGATCCGCTGGAGCAGAACCTGCAACTGGGAGGGAGCACTTACACGGTAGTTGGAATATTGTCTGAAAAAGAACCTACAAATATGACAGCGTATATGTTCATGAGTGATGATGATTCTGAGGGCAAAATTATAATTCCTTATACAACAGCGATGAGTATGGCGGAAATTGGCTCGATTAATTCGCTTGAAATATTTATTGATAATAGCGAAAAGACTGATGATGTAGTAACAGATACCAAACTGGTTTTAAATCAAGCTTTTAATTATAAAGAAGACAGTTTCACGATCATTAATTTAGAAAGTTTACTGGAGACAATGAGTACCATGACAACAATGATGACAGGTGTTATATCAGGTGTGGCTTCTATTGCATTGTTAGTTGGTGGAATAGGCATTATGAACATGATGCTTGTATCGGTTACAGAGAGAAAAGTTGAAATAGGGCTTAGGAAAGCACTTGGAGCAGAGCCAAAACAAATACAAATACAATTTTTAATTGAATCTATCTTTTTGTGTTTGATTGGTGGTCTGATAGGACTCTTTATGGGTATTTTTATTTCTTTCATCGGTGCCAAAATACTTGGTATGGACTATGTTTTTTCCATTTGGGCAATATCTCTTGGAGTAGGGTTCTCAATTGCGGTGGGTGTCCTTTTTGGCTGGATGCCTGCACGGCGAGCAAGTAAATTAAGCCCTATCGATGCACTGCGAAGTATATAAAAAGGCATTATTCACAGAAAACTATGAGCCTCATAGTTTTTTTGTTTTAAGGGTGGGGAGAGATGTATAAGTTTGAAAAATTTGAACAAACACAATTTCTTCCGAATTCTTTTGCTGCGTATAATGATTTGTCCGCAGTATAGATAAGTTCATCTAGAGTAATTTTTTCTTTGTAATCTGATGTTGACGAAACACCTATGCTTACTTGAACGTTTATTATTTTTTCATCAAAAAAGATTGGTGTATGCGCTATTAGCGCCCTAATATCTTCTGCAATGACTAAGGCATCATCTAAAATAGTTTCAGGAAGAAAAACAAGGAATTCTTCTCCGCCATATCTTCCTATAAGATCAGATTTGCGGAGTCGGCTTTTACATAATTTCGCAATCACCTTGATTGTTTCATCGCCTGCTAGGTGTCCAAATGTATCGTTGATGCGCTTAAATAAATCTATATCCATCATTAATACTGACAAAGCATGATTATACCTTTCATATCTATAGAATTCTTTTTTAGCTTCTATTATGATTTTTCTTTTATTGAAAATGCCGCTAAGCTCATCTTTTAGAGCTAAATCTTTAAGTTTTTTTTCAATTAAAACATTTTTAGTTATATCTTGAAAAATTAATATTTTCCCTTCAAATTTATTTTTTTTAAAAAAGGGCGTTACAGTACATCCCAAATATTTTTTATATCCGTCTCTTTGGATACTTATTCTAAAAGTTTTATTTGAGTTTTTGCATAACTTACTGCCTTCGTCAAAATCGTTAATACTCTTTCCTAAATATGCTCTGCTTAGCCAGGGATACATCTGTTTCGCAGCTTTGTTAAAATTGATAAGATGATTATTTATATCGATAATTACAATTCCTTCGCCGATTTCATCAAAAACCTGAGCTTGCTCTATTTCCTGAAATTTTAAAAATCCATATTTAAAAATAGCAATAAAATAACAAATAGCAAGTATACCAAAGCCAATGGTTGTAAGATCATACGGAACTGTACCAATATTACTTGTATAAATTATATATGCAATCATAGGGAAGGAAGATGTAATAAGCAACCAAAATACTTGTGTTTTTATACTATATGATGCATTTTTCCATAATTTAAAAAATATTATAAAACCATATAGAAAAGATAAAATAATAAAGCATGAAAATATATAATAAAAAAGAGAAGGGTGTAGACGTAACATTGAATAGTTATGGTAATAAATAATATCATAGCCATAATAATATAGGTGGTAATAATGATTCGTTAGGGCGAAAAAAAGAGTAACAGCGGGAATAGAAAAAATGATTAAATTCATTATAAAGGAAGTTTTTTTGTTATAATTGAATTGATAAACGGCTAGAATCCATAAAGGAGGAATAAAAACAAGACCAACAAATTCAATCATTAATGCGAATTCAGCATTCTGTTGTGTATTCGACAGTAATTCTAATGCATATCCGATTGTGTAAATTGCAATAGATAAGCTGAATATAGAAAAAATTCTGGCAATGCTGTTTGTATATTTTATTAATGAGTAAAAAAACAAAAAAATAAAGGTAAAACCAATAATAAGCTCAAGTTGTGGCATAAGCTCTCCAATGGAAACAGGTTATTTTTATTACGTGGTTAAAATTTGATTATATTATATATCATTTTAAGTAAAATAAAAGCAAAATATATAATATATTATATAAAAAGTATTTAAAAGGGGAATATATGGAAATAATATTAAAACCGATAGGATTTATTCATTCGCCTTATATCGGATAGCAGACCTATCCCAAAGCAAAGCATTTACTGTGATGACGTACATGCAACGATAGAAATTCTAGATGAATATACAGAAGGATTAAGTTCCTTAAAAGCCGGTTCATATGGCATTGTATTGTTTTATCTTCATAAAATAGAAGAATATATACTGACAGTTCAAAGAAAGCCTGATGAAAGTGTAGGTATTTTTTCTACACGTTCACCACGTAGGCCGAATAAGATAGGGATGTCTATTGTGAAATTCACAAAGATAAATGGCAATATAATAGAATTTACAGGCGTGGACATGCTTGACGGAACACCAGTACTGGATATTAAACCTTATAATGAAGCGTTGAATCCTCAATTAGAATTATAAAATACTATCTATTGATTTTCATACTTATCCCAGTGTTGAATTTCAATAAAATTACCATCAGGATCACAGGCATAAACAATACTCAACGTTCCGATTTCGGGATATTTATGAGATACTATTTTCCCATGCTGAGTACCTTTATATGTGATCAATCTTTCCAAAACTTCTTTTACATCATCTACATGAAAAGCAAGATGTGCTAAGCCGAAACTGTTAAGCTGATGCATGGAATCATTCGTGTTTTCCGGTTGATAAGAAAATATTTCTAGAGTTGGACCATCTATATACCCAGGCAGCTGCAAATGAACTCCCTCAATATTACAATTGGGTAAATTTGTCAGGGCTTCCAGCCATGTGCCGTTGAGATTACGTATGGGCTCTATGGGTCTGCAGTTAAATACTTTAATATAAAAATTGGATAAAGCTTTCCAATCTTTTGAGATTATATTGGTATGGACATATTTGATTGACATCTGAATTCTCCTTATGTATAAGAGTCTATATATACGTTTATAAGTATCTCATGTAAGCTTTAAAAGCTGAAGGGATGGAATAGCTCTTTATTATTTCTTCTTTTGTTGCCCAAATGAATTTATTTGACTTTATATTCTTAGCATCAACCATATAAGCAATCATATGCCACTCAATATGTGTAAAAATATGCTTGGTATTTTTAAGAGCAGTGATATTTTCAATATCCATATCCCAGGAATTAAGTAATAATAAATTCTCTTTTCTTGTATTATGGCCTAAAACATTCGGAAATTCATATAACCCCGCTAAAAGTCCGGTTTTAGAACGTTGTAAAAGTGCATAGGAATTACCATTTTTAATGATAAAAATGGTTCGAAGTTCTTTTTTACGTGGTTTTTTCTTTTCTCTTATTGGCAATAAAGATACGATATTTTGTTTATAGGCATTACAAAAAGAGTAAACAGGGCAGACAGAACATTTAGCTTGTTCATAAGGGAGACATATGGTAGCGCCTAATTCCATTAGCGCCTGATTGTAATCGCCAATACGTTGTTTCGGCAAATTGTTTTCAACGATCGTTTCAATTTCTTTTTTAACAGATTTCTCTTTGATGTTATGAGTAATGGCAGTCATTCTGGAAATAACTCTTAAAACATTACCGTCTATGGCTGATATTTTTTTTCCAAATGCAATAGAAGCAATTGCTCCGGCCGTATAAGGACCTATTCCGGGCAGGCTTTGTAATATTTTTGGATCCGATGGGAATAGGCCATTATAGTCAGCGAGTATAATGGTAGCTGTTTTTTTAAGATTCTTTGCTCTATTATAATATCCAAGTCCCTGCCAAAGTTTTAGGAGCTTATCATCTGAGATTTCTGCAAGAGCTTGTATATTCGGGACTTTTTGAATGAATCTTTCAAAGTAGGGCAAAACTGTATCAACGCGTGTTTGCTGGAGCATGATTTCTGATATCCATACTCTGTAAGGAGTGGGGTTGGTACGAAAAGGTAGCTTTCTTAAATTTAAATCATACCATTTTAACAATTGCTGCTGAAATAATTTAAAATTTATGTCGTTATTCATGTTTATTTTTTACGTGCTAGTTTTGAATAATTTTTTTTATAAAATCATAAGTAAAACAAACAGCCCGACGGGATAAATCTTCGCACATGTGTGGCTCATCATCAATATTAAAACCTTGAGGACGTAAATTATAGCATTTAAGAGAACCAAATTCTTGATTGAATGCTTCCCCAAAACGGTAACAATGTGAAACGATCACATCTTCGTCAATATTTTGTGAAGCAAAATAAATACCGATAAACATCAGAGCGCCTTCAACAAGGCCGCATTGCGCACGGAATCCTCCTGCACCGTGTAACCCGACTGCTGCAGCCTTAACTTGGCTTGTTAGATCAACGTCAAATATTTCTGAAAGAATATATAACGAAGTCCTGGCACAATTTAAATCGTGATCATAATAATATTTATGCACTTGATTCTGAATTTGATTTTTAATTTTTTCGTTCATTGATATCACCTATTTTATTTAAATTTATATTTATTATATATGAAGTTTGTTAATATGAAAATAAATAAATATGTAAGTTTAATGTAAGAACATATTTAGAATTATTTTCATACTGTATTAAGAGGTGAAAATAATGACAGAGAAAAGAGTTTATGTAGAGGGCAGTGTCCTGCAAGACAGCATGACATACGCTGGAGAAGTTGTGCTGACATATAAGATAGAATATCCAAAGTTTCAGTCATTCGTATATAAACAAGCTATAAGAATAATGAATAAATATTATGAAACAAAAGCGTATACAGTTCAAAGATACTGCAGAAAAGATCTTTATACAATGGCTGTTGAACAATATAAATATGATTTAGAAAATGATTTTCCTATTCGTGTATTTGATGCAGTGATGGATTTTAAGATAACATATAATGAAGAATGCATAATTAGTTTATATTCTGATAAATATGAATATACAGGGGGAGCCCATGGCAACACTGTAAGGACTTCTCAAACGTGGAACATGCAAACAAAAAAAATGATTGAACTCGCAGAATTATTCCCATGTTCTTTTGATTACAAATTGTATATTTACAGAAAAATCAAAGAACAGATAGCATTGGATCCCAGTATTTATTTTGAAGATTATGAAAAACTCGTAGTAGAAACTTTCAATCCTGAAAACTATTATGCAACACCTGAAGGCTTAATTATTTATTATCAGCAATATGATATTGCTCCCTATGCAAGTGGTATAAGAGAATTTTTAATACCATATTCACATTGTGTAATAAATCCAAAAAATTTATGTGCATGTTGATAAATAAAAAAAGGTATATATTTTTTTTAAGCTCTTTTACTCATTTTAAAAACTGAAAGAGTAAAAAAGACGATTGCAGTTCCAATGAGAATAAATATGCTTAACAATGTTTCATTCGTAAAAGTTCCAACCGGCAGACTAATACCCATATATTCTCTGAAGCTCTGCAGTGTTTGTTCAGGCGCACCTGAAAAAGTGTTACTTAAGGCATTGTTCATCATGACGTCACGGAATAAAGCTGCAGAGTGTGAAGGAGGAAAGAATTTTATAAAAGTTTGTACTGAAGAAGGAAGATTTCCAATAGGTATATAAATACCCATAAGAAAACCAATTATTGTGCCGATGATGGTACTAGCCACACTATAAGCATTTAAACTTTTAAAAAAAACAACAATAAAAAGGATGATTGATCCGTTGGAAATGACCGACAACAAAATAACTCCCAATATACGAATGAGTTCTGCTACAGAATAAATCTCTCCGCCACGTGAAAGAATGTAAATAACAGCTATGACAAGAGCTATTAAAGACATGACAACACTTATAATGAAAGCACTTAGGATATAGCTGCCTGTTATAGCGCTCCTTCTAATTGGAGATACTGTAAAATCTTTTAGTGTGTTTTTAGCTCTGTCCTCGACCATAATTCCTAAAGCGCCCATGCATGTTGTTATGGTAGTAACAGATAGTATACCGGCCATGATCCAAGTTGAAATAATATACTGGACATTATTTCCAAGGGATTCAAGGTCGCTTTCCATAACATCACCGAGAAACAGAGCATAAAGACCTATAATAATAAAGACCGATAGTAATGAAAAGAAGACAGAACTTTTATCTCTGAAAAAAACAAGAAGATTTCGTTTAATTAATTGAGTTATCATCATGTAATTCCTTTCCGGTAATAGCAATAAATGCATCATCCATACTACCGCTTTTTACTTCAAAACCATCAAGGAAAGGTCGGCATAATTCAAGTATAGGCAATGCATCAATTGTGTTCTTTAAAGAAATACATATTGTATCACTTTTAATAATATAAGAAATTGAATTTGATTTTAAAATTTCGCATAGAGCATTTTGATTAAACGGACGTATTATAAGCTGATCTTTACTGTATTTTTCGCGTAATGTACTCGGGCTACCTTGCGCTACGATTAATCCTTCATCTATGATACAAATATAATCTGCACTGGCGGCTTCTTCCATATAATGTGTTGTCAAAAATACTGTCAGGTCTTGTTGTTGTTGTAGAGTCTTGACTGTATCCCAGATACTTTTGCGCGTCTGAGGATCCAGGCCGGTTGTAGGTTCATCAAGAAATAATATTTCAGGCGTATGAACAAGTGCGCGTGCAATGTCAGCACGCCTTTTTTGTCCTCCGGATAGCAGCCCGTATTTTCTGTCTAAAAAATCTTCAACTCTTGCACATTTTGCCGCTTGTTTTACGGCTTCTTTTAATTCGGAGCTTGTCATTTTATAAAAACTGGCTCTAATTTTCAGATTCTCTCTTACGGTAAGAAGGGGATCTAATATCCCATTTTGAAATACAACGCCCACTTTCTTTCTGATTATAGCATTTTCCTTCGGAATTGTGTATCCATCGATTTTTATTTGTCCGCTTGTCGGCTTTGAAAGTGTGCAAAGCATATCGATTGTCGTTGATTTGCCTGCTCCGTTAGGACCTAAAAATGCAAATAAATTATTTTTTTGTACATGAAAATCAATACCTCTCACAGCCTGAATATCTTTAAAATTCTTTGTAAGTGCATTTACTTCGATGATATTTTTTATATTATCCATATAAGTAAATACCTCCCTCATACATAGCTTCATTATAGCATAGATATTTTCGTATAGTAAAGAGCAAACTATTTGACAGATATACATGCTACTATAATTTATTTCATATTTAATATAATAAGTATTGAAGCTAAATGCTTTGATAATGAGTTATTATCCAGCATATGAGGAAATAAATAAATAAAATCAGGATTTGAATCATAAATTTCAATGAGTATATTTTTTGCGATTAAAGTTAACTTAAATAAAATAAGGTCATTATGATATAACATTTTATTTAAAAATTTCGTAGAATTATTTTTAAAACAGGATGATATTTGTTTATGATTCATTAAAAATTTTTTTATCAATTATATTTCCTCAAATAATGTTTTATTATGGATATTTTATATTTCCTCTTGAGTAGTTATTGATTGTAATTCGTTTTGATAAAATTGTGTTAATAAGTGAACGAATTTTTCAAGTAAATTAACGCGGTCTTGTAAATGATTGATTACGCTTTTGGTGTGATCGTTGCAAGGCATGGTAGAAAGTAGATTAATATCGAGGTAGATATCTTGGGTAATGTGGTCAAGATATTTGATAGACAGATTAATGTTTTGCATATTTCCCTCCGAATTGATATTTGATAGTTCTAATTATTATATTCAAATCTCATCTTTTTGGTTACATAAGCGAATTGTATTCAGGAATTTTTCGTTTTTTAAAATATTAATAATAATTGCTTGTATATTTTTATAAATTTCTTTAAAGTTTTCTAATAAACAATGACTTATTTCTGTATTAAAATTTATATCGGAGATATGTATGCCTAGCATATATCCTGTATAGGTCAATTGATACTGTTTCATTAAATCAAAAATATTTGTTAAACAAATAGTCGATGAATAGTCATTAATTGCCTTGTCTAAGGCGCATAATGATATCGTTCCGGGAAATTTATGTGAATGTATAGCAGTTAAAATAATAATTAAATCTTCTTCTTTTAACAGTTCAAAGCAATATTCATAATTTACCTCTCCGATAATAATGTCGATATCTGAATTTGAAAAATTATCTTTAAGTTGTTCTGCTATTAAAATAGCAATCGCATCATCTTGCTTTTGCCTATTCCCGATTGCAAGTACGCGTATCATAGATTGCCTCCTAAGTCTTTAGATATAATAAATATATATTGAGTATAAGTTATGATTATGTGATTATAAACTTATAGTTAAACTGAATGGCAATGGCATTAAAATGAATATAAAAATATTTTGAGAAGCATAATGTGCTCTTTACTTTAGAAGTAGAAATGGTATATACTCTTTTTTATCTGTAATAAAAGCTAAGATCAATGAGGATAAACATTTTAAGTATGATAAAGAGAAGCACCCCTAAATTATCAAAGAAATTTTATATAGATAAGAATTTTAAATCATTTTTAATCGTCGGGATTTTTGTCGGCGTTGCGACAGGGATCTATACAACAGTCTTTAACAATTATTTAAGCGATGTTTTTTCTCTGTCGGCGCAGGCAAGAGGAATTGTTGAATTTCCAAGAGAATTGCCCGGGGCTTTTATAGTTATAGTTATTGGTGTTTTTGCTTTTATCGGAGATATCAGGTTATTTTGTATTGGAACTATTGCCGCCGCACTGGGAGCCGTTGGCCTTGGAATGTTTTCGCCAACCTTTGCAGTTGTTTTGGTATGGATGATGATCTATAGTCTCGGTATGCATATGCAGCTTCCGCTGACTCCCGTCATTGGCATGAGCCTATCTAAGAAAGAAAATTATGGAGCCAGACTTGGACAGTATGCAGCGTATAATCTTTTTGCGACTATTTTTGGTTATGGGATCGTTTGGTTCGGATTTAAATTTTTACATTTTACATATCAAATAGCTTTTATATTAATAGCGGTATTTTATGTTTTTGCAGCTTTTTCGGTAATGAGAATAAAAAATGAGAAATCGGCCGTAAAAAAAATACATTTTATATTTAGAAGAAAATATATCTTATATTATGTACTTAGTATCGTAAACGGAGCAAGAAAACAAATATTTTTAACATTTGCACCATGGGTCTTAATTCAAATGTATGGGGTTGATCCTCCTACATTTGCTGTTCTTGGCGTCATTATTGCTTCTGTCAGTATTATGACCCGGACAATTGTAGGCAAGGCAATTGATATAAAAGGGGAACGGTTTATCTTATCATTGGAGGCAGTGATTTTAATTGCAATATGCCTTGGATATGCTTATGCGGACAGGTTGGTTTCTGCCAATATTGCAGTTATTATTATTGCGGCTTGTTATGTCATTGATAATTCGATGAATGCTGTTGAAATGGCAAGATCTACCTATGTTCGTAAAATAGCTGTTCATCCAGATGATGTCACACCGACTCTAGCGGCAGGCACGAGTTTTGACCACGTAGTAGCGATGTCGATACCTTTCGTGGGAGGGATTATTTGGACCCGATATGGATATGAATATGTCTTTCTGGCGGCAACAGCAATTGCGATTATTAATCTGATTTTATCTAGATATATTCAGGTAGAACACAGTGAAACAAACGCAGCTGATGCATAGTACATACAGCATTAATTCCAGTTGCAAATAAAATACAACTACTTACTATGGTAGTTGTATTTTTGCATCTAAGTATCCTTTAATAGTGTAAAGGAGAAATATTTGAAAAAATTGATCAGATTTTCTATTCGATTTTAAAGCATACCATTATATCTTCTAAACAATGTTTATTAGACGATTGTGATAAGATTCTAACGAAGATTCTTTTTTGGACTTTTACTATTTTTTCTATAAAACCAGATTATTGCACAGAGGAGAATAAAAACGATCCATGCAATTAGAATAATGAGTGATTTACTAACAAATTGACCTCCGCGATTGAACAACGAAAAGGAAAGCAGTCTGATTGCTGCTGCTGTAGGCAAATACTGAAAAATGGAGCAGCCTGCGGAAAATTCTAAAGGATTCAATGCCCCTGACACAATCCAGAGTGTTATGCTTAAAACAATCATAGGGGCAGGCACTAAACGAAAATCGCCTACCTTATTCCCGTATAATACACCGGGAAAGCTAAACATAGGTGTTATTGCCAAGAAAAGTAATAATAGACAGAAAATATTAGAAATACTGGATATTTTTAGGCCAAACAGAAATACATATCCTACAACGAGAATAATGAGCATAATGCCTGAAATAATGATAGCGGATATCCATTTGCCAAGCAATGAAATTCTCTGGCCATCTGTGGCCATTTGAATATATGTTTCTGTTCTTTCCTCTTTTTCAGAAGCTCCGATTGCTCCACCAATCAGAAGTCCAAAAAATGTCATTGTCCATATTACTATGCCACCCATCATATAATCTGATCTTGCTAACGAGCTTTGTTCCAAATTTTCGTCAATTACTATGCCGGGACGTTTATCCGTGTCTAAATCGTACGATTTCACAAAGTCATAAATTCTGGCTTCTATTCCCAGCCTTACATTTTTTGATATATCTTCATGGATAGCTGTAAATTTTACTGTCATTGAGATGGGGTCTCCTTTTTCTATACTCTCTCCAAAGCCAGAGGGTATATATAAAATTGCAAACGTATCATGCATTTCCAACATGTCAGCAGCGCTGTCTTCCTTGGCAAAGATAAGATTAAAGTATGGAATAGTCCCCGTTTTACTTCCTAAAACCTCAATAAATTTTTCTGATACCGAATTGTCTGTATCCTGATTAACAACTACAAGATTTGCATCGCCTGTTGTCTGAAAGGCTCCCACGAACAAGAGACAAAGAAGCAACGGAGGGAAAACAGAGGCTATTGCCATAGCTTTATGCGTTTTCCAATAAAGGAACATTTTCCTTATTTCTGCACATATTTTTATTATCATACCTCTTTTGCCTCCTTAGAAAAAATTTTATAGGCCAACAATAGCAATATAATGCCGAATATCCCTACAATTAACGAATATCTATACAATAACTTGGAGCTTATATTTTCTAAAAGAGATACATTAATATAGGATTGATAGTAATAAGTGCCGGGCCAAAAATCGGCAAGCGTACGCAACAGTCCGGTCCACGCTTCGGCGGGGGCTAGACCGCCCGATAGCCACCAACTACCGATATTTAGTACCATTACTGCAATTCCGGCCGGTAATACTTGTTTTGATTTTGTCGCAATAATCATAGCAATACCAGCTGAAAATAAGACCCCGCCTAACAATAATAATATTTGTCCGCATAGATTTTTAGGCAAGAAACCGAATATTATCCATTCTTCAATAAAAATAAATAAAACTATAATGATACATTGAGCGATTGAAGATAATAATTTGCCTCCAAGTATATTCCCGAAATTTGGTCCCATTATCAACTCTTTTATTGTTTTATCTTCAAATTCACGTGCAATAGAGAATACAATAGCCAAACTTGCACTTAAAAGAATGGACAGACCGAGAACTGAGGCACAAATATACTGAATCAGAGATAAGTCAGGAGATATATCACCATCAAATTCTACACGTGGAATATAATATGTTTTGTTATCTATGTGAAGGCCTTCATTATAGCAATTGATAGCATATTGCATTCTTTGAATAAAGTTTTTGGTTACATCGTCATTAATATTATTGATATAAATTGGAATATCTGCCGTTTGTCCATTCTCCAGTATTTCTGATAAGTTAGCCGGAATGATGATTTTTCCCAGAAGTTCACCGTTTTCATATTTTTCTTCCACATCTATATCTGTGGCATCAAACCATGTGACATCCGTCCCGCTTTTTAAATTCATAATATAATCTTTAAGCCTTATACTTTCTGAATCTTGATTTTCCACAATGATGCCAACTGGAAGTATCTCAGCATCAGCCATAAAAAATCCAACTCCAAGAGAAATAATTACCAATGGTAAAATGGCCATAAGCAATAACTTAGGTTGGCGAATCCACATTTTTAGATCGACAGCCATCAGACTAAACATCTTTTTCAGTGACATGGTTATTCGCCTCCTTAGTCCCTTAAATTTTTACCTGTTAAGGCAATAAAGACATCTTCCAGCGTAGGCACCTTAACTTGAATATCCTTAATAGACAAGGAATGCATTTGGTTAAATATAGTAATAATGTCGGTTAGAAGAACATTCGGTTTTTTATGTGTCGGAACTATTACATGATATTTTTTGGAAAATTCAAAAGTTATTACAGACGAAGAAGAATAATTTTTTAATTTTTTTTCTAACTCAATATATTCAGCCGACTCTATTTCTATTTCTGCAGTAAGCTGTATACCATTCGAATTACTAATTTTTAAATTTTCAGCCGTATCCAGAGCGATTACTTTTCTCCCATCGATAATTCCACATACATCTGATAACTTATCCGCTTCATCCATATAGTTTGTGCTGACAAAGATGTTTTTTTTTCCTTTTAATTCCAATATTCTGTTCCATATCTCATTACGATTTTGAACGTCAACGCCCAATGTTGGTTCATCCAAAATTAAAATATCTGGATCATGCAGCAGCGCCCGCACCAGCGCAAGACGACGTTTCATTCCGCCGGAAAAGGTTGAAACACGATCATTTGCCCGATTTTCAAGATGTGATAATTCCAGCATTTCATTGACCTTGCTTTTCACTTGTGCGGTGGGAACACCATAAAACTTTGCATGAAATTTTAAGTTTTCCTTTGCGGTAAGGTATTCGTAAATTTCTGTTTCCTGTGTCACAAGACCTATATGTCTTCTCACTTCTTGTAAATTATCTTTGGGATTAAATCCGCAAACTGAAATATCTCCTGAATCATATTTCAGTAAACCACAGATGATGTTGATCAGCGTTGTCTTTCCGGCTCCGTTAGGACCTAACAGTGCAAAGTTCTGTTTACCAATATTTAAAGAAACACCTGACAGCACCTCTCTGTCTTTGAAAGATTTATATATGTCTGTAACAATGACGGACATGATGGCTACCTCCTTTATTTGATAACTACATCTGCTATTTATAATTCTAAGTTTACATATAACATACTTCAACCAACAATATATTAATAATCGTTGGATTTTTTGACGTATAATAAATGGAAATGCTATAATATATAAAATTATTCAAAAGGAGGTGAACATTTGAGTAAGTTATCTTCGTCAGCAAGTCAAACTCGACAAAATATTAAAGAGGCTTTTTGGTGTTTATACAAGGAGAAAAAGATCGGAAAAATTACAATTTCAGAAATATGTTCTATCGCAGGATACAATCGCAGCACTTTCTATGTGTATTTTCAAGATATATATGATGTCTTGGACGCAGTTGAAAGTGAATTGATTTCAATGGATGAATTCAAGGAAATTATTATAAACAATTTAATAAACGATGACCATTTTGACAAAGCTTTACTTGAACTCTTAGCTTTGTTTGAAAAATGTGATGACTATTTTTCTGTATTATTAGGTAAAAATGGTGATATGAGATTTCGAGAAAAATTACTTACACAACTGTCACCTGCCTTTTCTGATTTTTCACCACTTGGTTTTAATAAAAAAGAGCAATATGCTCTAGAATATCAAAACGCCGCAATGATTCTAACAATTACGAAATGGTATGAAAACGGGAAGGATATTTCCGTACAAGATTTAATAAAAATATTGTTGGATTTAACGTGTCATGGAACAAGAACTGTCTTGAAAAAGGAATTTATTAATAATGATACTCATCTTTAAACCATGTTATATGGTATTCTTTGCATAAAAAAGGGCTTTGATTTTTGGTAAAAGATTTTGCAATCTAAGATTGTTATCTTTTGCCAGCAAAGCACCATCCTTTAGATTGTTAGACGGTGCTTGTAATAGTAGGTTGGCTTGTGTTTTCGCATGGCAATTGTCAACGTATTTAATTGGATTTTTGCATATCTTCTACAGCATGTTTAGCCCATAAAGAATCTTTGAGCAGTGCTCTACCGATGCCAATTAAATCCGCTTTCTTATCACGCAGTAACTGTTCTGCAATCTTTACATCCCAAATTCCACCTGTTAATATAACAGGAATTTTGATAACTTGTTTAACAGCGTATGAAAGAGGAGCAAAAAAACTTTGTTTTGGTAGGAAAGGCACCGTGTAACGGCACAATCCACCTGATATATCTAAGATATCTATGCCGGCTTTTTCAAATTCAGCTGCTGCTATTTTTGCATCATCTATGGTGACGCCGCCTTCCATATAATCACTTGCTCCGAAACGCAATAAGATAGGATAGTTATTACCGACAGTTTCACGCACTGCTCTAATAACATCTAAGTGTAATTTTATTCTGCCATATACATCTTTACCGTATTCATCGGTCCTCTGATTCGTCAAAGGTGAAAAAAATTGACTCAATAAGTAACCGTGACATGCATGAATTTCTACGCCGTCAAAACCTGCTTTTTTTACACGAAGGGCTGCAGCACCGAATTGCTCTGTAATTTTTGAGATTTCATCTGTCGTAAGCATTCTTGGAGTGTGATTCGTGTCTGGGAAGGGAATGGAAGATGGCCCGACATTATCTAAGCCTGTAATTTCTTTCTTAGCAGCGATACCTGCATGATTTATTTGCATGATTGCTTTGGTGCCGTTTTTATGAATAATATCTGCTAATTCACTGAGACTGCCAATTAAAGAATCTTCAGCTATAGACAGTTGGCCTATACTTGCTTTTCCTTCGGGTGCGATAAAACTGTGTTCAATAATAACCAAAGAGAGATAGCCGCCCTTAGATTTTTCATCGTAATAATCAAGCAGCTCTTGCGTAACTTTACCGTTTTTATGAGATTTAGAAGTTGCCATAGGTGGCATGATCAATCTGTTTTTCAAATAAATTCTGGATGCATCCAATGGATTTAACAATAAAGACATTTTTACCTCCTGTTTATTTTATAATTTATATGTAAATTAAGTGAGGATGATGTAATTATACCATTTAATATTAAATATATAAATATTATACACTTTGAATTTAATGTTAGATAAGAAAAAGCAGATATTAATAACCTCAAAAATAATATAATAATATAAACGATGATAGATTTGAAAATATTCTATATAAAGAGAGGATAAATGATGATGAATTTTTTGGAACTTGCAACACAAAGATTTTCTTTGTTCGTATAATTCTAAGAAAGGTGAATCTAAAAAACTAAAAAAAATTTTACAAGCGGGAAGCTATGCGCCTACAGTGCATAATAATCAGCCTCAGAGAATTTATATTATCCAAAGTAATAAAGAGATTCCAAAGATAAAAAAAAGCGGCAAAATATACTTATGAAGCATCATGTTTCCTTCTAATAACATATGACGAAAATTTAAGCTGGTATAAAAAAGGGGACAAAGAGGGAGCAGTAGATGCTGCTATTGTTGCTACACACATGATGTTTGAAGCGCAAGAATTAGGGTTGGCTACTCTTTGGTTGGGAGCATTTGACAGAGAAATCATCATTAAAGAGTTTAATTTGTCTGACAATATTATTCCAATATGCATTTTATTGATAGGATATGTGTCTGATGATGCCAAGCCTTCTTCATATATGCATTTTGAGAAGAAAAAACCGGAGGAAATTGTAGAATATTTATAATTAATTAATGTTCGAAAAACCTATCTTTTTTTGTATTTCATTCATTTCTATAGGTGTATACGCAATTCTTTCACAAGATACACAAAAGTGTTGCTTTGAATAATCGAGATATTGCGGGTTACTGTGAACATGTCCGAAAATATTTATATAAGGCATATTTGTATTGGTATAGAGCGGTTCATGGGAAAGGATAAACCATTGATCAATAATAATGGGGTACTTGCAAACCATATAAAAACCGGCTGTTTTCCACCAGGAATAAGTAAATATTTTATCATGATTACCGAGTATAATTATTTTGATCCCACGTAAAAGATGAACAAGCTCTTTGACTCTCTCTTTGGCAGCAAACGCAAAGTCCCCAAGTATGAATACGGTATCTTTTTTTGCTACGGTTTTATTCCAGTTTTTGATCAGTTTATCATCCATTTCTTTAACAGAATGAAACGGTCTGTTTTCATATTCAATAATATTTTCATGTCCAAAATGTGTATCGGCGATAAAAAATTGTTTTGTCATTTATTTCTCTCTTTCAATAACTAATATATATAATTTTCATAAATTCATTAATATTTATTCTATAAGATAATTTTTAATTGCAAATTTGCAAATACTTTTATAAAGTAATAAAAATTTATTTATTAAGAGGTGAAAAAATGAAATGTTTTGCGATGTTAGGAATTGGTAAGGTTGGCTGGATTGAAAAAGAAGCACCGGTTTGCGGACCACTTGACGCACTGCTCCGGCCAATAGTTGTTGCTCCCTGCACATCAGATATTCATACGGTATGGGAAGGTGCTATAGGAGACAGAAAAAATTTGGTTTTAGGGCATGAGTCAATTGGGGAAGTTGCAGAGGTAGGTGAATTAGTAAAAGATTTCAAACCCGGAGATAAAGTCATTGTTCCTGCTATTACACCTGATTGGGGCGATATCAATTCTCAGAGAGGATTTTCCATGCATTCCGGTGGTATGCTTGGAGGCTGGAAATTTTCAAATACGAAAGATGGGTGTTTTGCAGAGCTATATCATGTTAATGAAGCAGATGCAAACTTAGCGCATTTACCCGCAGAAGTAGAAGCGGCAGATGCCGTAATGCTCACTGATATGACATCCACCGGGATACATGGGGCAGAGCTCGCAGAGATAAAAATCGGAGATACTGTTTGTGTTATTGGGATTGGTCCTGTAGGGTTGAATTGTGTTGTGGGCGCAGTATTAATGGGGGCATCTTATATTTATGCGGTTGGTTCTCGACCTGACTGTGTATGCGTTGCAAAAAAATACGGAGCAACAGAAATTATCAATTATAAAGAAGGAGATATAGCAGAACAAATTTTAAAAAAAACAAATGGCATTGGAGTAGACAAAGTTTGTATTGCCGGAGGTGATGTAAGCACTTTCGAACAAGCAGTAAAAATGTTAAAACCGGGTGGTATGATTGGAAATGTTAATTATCTTGGCAGCGGAGAATACGTAAATATACCTCGCGTAGAATGGGGTGTAGGAATGGGACATAAACAAATTAATGCAGGTCTCACTCCGGGTGGCAGAAATCGAATGGAGAGATTGGCTTCTCTTGTGCAAACAAAAAGGTACGATCCAAGTAAATTAATTACTCATCGATTTGAAGGTTTTGATAAAATCGAAGAAGCTTTATTACTAATGAAAGATAAACCTAAAAATCTTATAAAGCCTGTCGTGGAAATCAAATGGTAAATATTTAGCATTTTAAAAACAGATAAAGCGCCTTGCTCAAGAGTTGAGGGCTTTATTTATTAATAATCATCTTTAATCAGTTTTTCAACTATATTAGTATCTTCATCAAAATTTAAAGGCATACATGCAGGACCTTCAATAACATTTCCTGTATAACTAAACCTTGAACCGTGGCATGGGCAATCCCAAGATTTTTCTGCACTGTTCCAGTTTAATTCGCAACCCATATGCGTACACGTTATATTTATAACATATAATTTTCCATCTTCATCTCGATAAGCACCTACGCGTTGGCCATTCATTTCAATTACTTTGCCTTCGCCTTTTTTTATATTAATATTTTCAGGTGTCTGAGACAACTTTCCTTTAATAAATTCTTTTGCTACATTGGCATTTTCTGTAACAAAGGTTTTCGCTGAAGCGAGCAGACTATGGCGTGATGGATTATAGACATCTTGCCAGTAGTTTTTGACATTTAAAATAAGATCTCTTAGAAGCATAGCGGAAGCCATACTGTTCGTCATACCCCATTTGCCAAATCCTGTCGCTACATATAAATTTGGCGTATCTTTCGTCATTTGACCAACAATAGGTATATCGTCAACGCTCATGCAATCTTGTGCCGACCAATGATAAGGAATGTTTTGAACTATAAAATATTCTTTGGCAAAATCAAGTAAAGCTTTATAATGAATACGTGTATCTTCACCTTGACCTGTTTTATGATGTTCTCCACCAATTAAAATAAGTTCACCCTTATCATCATTTTGGCTCCTTAAAGAACGTGTATGAATATCCTCGGCACTTATATACATGCCTCCCGGATATTTTTCTTTGGTTTTGATTGCTATTACATAGGAGCGTGCAGGATAAATTCGAGAGAAATAAAGACCTGTTTTATTATAGAAAGGATAATGTGAGGCTATGATAACTTTGTCGCATGTTACACTAAAGCCTTCACTTGATTTAAGATAATAAATCTTATTTGAATATTCCAAATCAACAATACGGGTGCGCTCATATATTTGATTGCCCGAATCTGAAATGATTTGAGCCAAGGGCAATAAAAATTTTAAAGGATGGAATTGAGCTTGATTATCAAAACGAATCGCTGCTTTTATATCAAACGGCAATGGAGTTTGTTCTAAATAATGCGACTCAATTCCTAAAGTCGAAGCGATGCTGGCTTCTGCTTCTATTTGTTTTATATATTTTTCTTCCAGAGTATAAACATAAGAAGATTCTTGTTTTAAATCGCAATTTATATTATGTTGAGAAGCAATATTTTGTATCATTTTAATAGCGGTTTCGTTTGCAGTTGCATATTGCTGGGCAAATTGCTTGCTCATTGATTTTTCAATTTTATGATATCTTAAATCATGAAGTGAAGTAATCTTTGCTGTTGTGTGAGCGGTAGTGCCATGTAGGATTCTATCTGCTTCAAATATACATACCTTTACGCCTTGCTGGCTTAATAAATAAGCACAAAGTATACCGACAATGCCACCTCCAACGATTGCAATATCTGTTTTAATGCTATCATTTAATTTTGGATAGTCTATAGATAAAATAGATGATAACCAGTAAGATTGAGGGGATGTTGAAAAAGTATCTCGTATGTTCATTCATTACTCCTGTTATATAAGTTTTATATTATTTTTCGCAAGAATAAATAAAATATCCGTGTGTTAATAATTTTTAATTTAATTAGTATATAATGAAAAATCGTACCGTTAAAATCCAGAGATATTTTAACTTTTTTATATGAAGCAGGAAAGAACTAAAAGACAATTCAGGTCTGTATATTAAAATTGTGGATCAGGATGAATGTGCTCATTTTTTTTTATTCACGATATAGAATAGTATAGATAGCATAAAAGCAACAGTTTTTACATATCCACAGAATGCAAAATATAATTTAATATTTGATTTGATAGCGATTCATAAGGAAGTACCCATGTCGAAAAGCCCTCTATCGATTAATTGGGAGGGGAAGATTAACAAAGCAGGGCCATAATGAATGAAAAAAATAAAATGGTTAAAACCATTTACGCTTCTTAAAAAAGGAAATAATTAATAAAATAACAATCAAACTTAAGGCAATTATAATAGGATAAGAGTATTTAAAAGTAAATTCAGGCATCTGTAAATTCATTCCATACCAACCTACGATCAGAGTGAGGGGCAGGAAAATAACAGTGACAACAGTCAGTAATTGCATGATGCGATTTGCACGCATATCAACTTCCATTTGATATGCTTCACGAGCTTCTGTCGCAAAACTTATTAAAGTTATAGTTGTGTTATAGAGCCTTTCTAATTTGCCTTCAAGGATTTTAAAGTATCGAAGCATTTTTGTATCAAAAAGATTATTTTCGTTCCAGTGCAGATTCTCAATAATATTTAATAACTGTTCATAATATTGTTTTATAGCACGCAATTGTCTTGAAATTTTTATTATATTCTGAGAATAATTAATATTTGAATTTATATAATTTAAGATTTCGTCTTCAATTTCTGTTATTTCATCTTCAATTTTTTCTAATTCATCTAAATCATTTATAATTAAATGGTTAAAAAATAAATATAATATTTTTCCATAAGAAATATTTATGTCATCTGTAATCATAGATTGAATAAAATCATTGATGAGGTTCATATCTTCGCACACAAATTGCAGTAAGTTATATTGCATAAAAATAAAGACAAATGATGTATTCTCTGGTTTTTTATTACCGAAATGATTAATTTTTATACACATAATATCAAGGTCTTCATGTGATTCAAATCTTGGGGTTTTATTGGAAAGTGTGGAAAGATAGAGAGTATTAGGAATTGCTTCATCTATAATCTTTCCTGGGTGTTCATTAATATCAAAAACAGCAATATATCGTTTGAATCTTTGCGGTTTGAATCCTTCATAAATATTTTCAAGTGGAGTAATTTTTGTGGATTCTATAGTATAAATCATATTTTTCTCCAAAATAAATATAATTCATTATATCTTGCTGTTTTGTATACAGCAATATCTATTGTATGTTGAAATTAACTACCTAATACAAAAATCAATAAAATCAATTAAAAAAACCGTTTTATTATAAAAACGGTTTTAAATGAAAACAAATTAGAATATCATTTTTTGCACAACAACATCTTTAAGATTTTTTAATTTACCCTCTAATTCAATCGCTTTATCTTCGGCACCGCTAATAATTTCTAATAATACAAGACCGCTTGGACTGCAGTTATCTTCGCCTGCTACATGGAGTCCAATACGTGTGGTGATATAACAACCATATTCAGAAATTAATTCTTGAAATTTAGTTGAAGTATCTATTCTTTGCTTAAGCATAACACCTAATATTATTTTTGGCATTTTATATAACCTCCTAAAATAAAGATAACATTATTATAACAGAAAATAATAAAAAAAACATTAAATTATATAATCTGTTCTAATTATTGATAAATAGTGTCTATAAAAAATAAATATTCTAAATATCAGATGGAAATTTGCAAAATAAAATAAAGTTATACACATATTCACAATTTAAACCGTTAACATTGTGTATTAAAATTAATATTTTGTCATATGTTGTAAAATGAATTAAAGAATCAATGAAAAGCTATTTATTGTTTTTTTATTTATATAATTTTAAATTTGTTATAGAGATCAAAAATGTTATTTAAGTGAATTGAGTTATGTTTAAAATTACAAAAAATGTAACATAAGAAGACAAAGTTATTAACTTATTCACAATTTTTATATCTGGAATTGTGTGTAATACTTCAGGAATTAGCAAATTGTGTCGAAAGACTTGAAAATAAACTGAGCATATGGTATACTAAATATCAAAGTAATTTTGTGATAAGAGTAGGAGAGGACATGTTAAAACAAATTCTAGCAGGAGATAAAGGGCATGAAAAATCTTTTTTAGTTAAAGATAATACGTTATATGCTGAAATTTTAAATGATGGTAGTATTTGTAGAATAAAATTTCGAAAATTTGTGAGTCCTGATGGAAAAACAAAACGTTATTATATAGAGCGCGGTGGATATATTATTGGATGGGTGAATCAAGACCTTTCAGATTATTGTGGGAAGAGTGTGCAACAGCAAGACATGCTTCACGATATTTTATCTGCAATGAAGGCTGCTAATTATGTAAATGACAAACCTGTAAATTAAAAAAATATTAATTAAAAAAACAAAAAAAGAAGTCAATAATTTTTGACTTCTTTTCTTTTATTCTTAATCTAATCTATTCTACATCTTGTAGAGCTGCACAGCCTTCTTCACCGGTTCTTACTTTTACAACATTTTCGACATCATAAACGAAAATCTTACCGTCTCCGATATTTCCTGTATAGAGAACTTTTTTAGCTGTATCAATAACTGATTGTACCGGGACTTCACATACTACAATTTCAATTTGTGTTTTGGGCAGTAGATTCATATCAACTTCAACGCCGCGATAGAATTTAGTATGACCTTTTTGTATGCCACATCCAAGTACTTGAGTTACTGTCATTCCTGTGATGCCAATTTCATTCATGGCATTTTTCAGCTCTTCAAATTTACTTGGTCTTGTAATGATTTCAACTTTTGTTAGCTTCTTATCGGATGCAATCGGAGTTGTTGATTTTTTATATTCAACCGGGATTGCAACATCGATTGGTTTTTTATCAGCAACCGGAGCGTTTGTTTCTTCAATTGCATAAGCTGTGCTCATAACGGGTGCGAAATCTGCATAACTGCTAGCCAAACCATGTTCAGAAATATCTAAACCTGAAATTTCATCTGCTGCTTTAACTCTAAGCCCGATTGTGCCTTTGAGTATTCCGAAAGTAATAAGCATTGTGACAGCTACCCAAACGATTACTGCGCCTACACCTATAGCTTGAACTTTGAAAAGTTCGAAACCGCCACCATACAAAGCTCCGCCGTCTGTAGCAAAAATACCTACCAATAATGTACCAAGTGCGCCTGCAACACCGTGTACAGAGATTGCACCAACAGGATCATCAACTTTAGCTATTTTGTCGAAGAATCCAACTGAGAATACAACTACGATACCCGCGATTAATCCTATGAGGACAGCGCCCGGAATAGATACTGCATCACAGCCTGCTGTAATTGCAACTAAGCCTGCCAATGCACCGTTAAGCGACATGGATACATCCGGTTTCTTTTGTTTGATCCAAGTAACGATCATTGCTGCTATGGCTGCAGCTGCAGCTGCAAGGTTTGTTGTCATGAAGATATGTCCTACTGATTCAATAGCGTCACCTGATGCTGATAATGTAGAGCCGCCGTTAAATCCAAACCAGCAAAGCCATAAAATAAATACACCCAATGCTGCAATAGTGAGATTGTGTCCGAGAATAGCTTTTGGTTTACCATCTTTACCGTATTTTCCAATACGAGGACCAATCATCTTTGCGCCTACAAGCGCTGCAACGCCGCCAACCATATGAACTGCGGTTGAGCCTGCAAAATCGTGGAAACCGAGTTCGGCTAACCAGCCACCGCCCCAGATCCAGTGACCTGAAATCGGATAAACAATTGCGCTTATCACGATACTGTAAATAATATAAGATGTAAATTTTGTTCTTTCTGCCATTGCTCCGGAAACAATTGTTGCAGCAGTGGCACAGAAAACTGTTTGGAAAATTACAAATGCGGTAGTTGGAACACTCAGTCCAAGGAATTCATAGGAAGATTGAATACCGGGATCGAACCAGCCAAAATAAGCTGATGCGGTTCCAAACATGATACCGAAGCCAATAAGCCAATAAGCTACTGCACCTAAAGAAAAGTCCATCAAATTTTTCATGATAATATTGCCTGCATTTTTTGCTCTCGTTAGACCGCTTTCAACCATTGCAAAACCTGCTTGCATAAAAAATACTAGTGCTGCTGTTACTAATACCCAAATTGTATCAGCTGAAGAATACATAGAAAAAACCTCCTTAAATAAAAAAATAAGGCGTGCATTCCTGTCTTGGAATACACGCCATTGTGTCAATATTTAATTTGTTAACAATAAAATATTTGTCATCATAATACTTACTGAAAATTATTTTGTCAATACTTTTTTTAATAATTATTTAAGAAAAGCTTTTCAATTTTATAAATTCTCATAATTTTTTATAATTATGTATACAAATTTGTAAAAATCTGTAAAAAAATATTTCCTCGTATTTTGAAAAATACAAAATACGAGGAAATAAAAAATGGAGTGTTATTAATACTCGTTAGAATTATAACAATGATTTGGATTTTGTCAATAGTTTTTTGCTTTTGATAAATAATATTATAGAAAAGATAAAAGAGATAGATGAAGGATTTTACGAACGTTACATATCTATCTCTTTAGTACCGTATAAAAAAACTTTTAATACGGTTATAATAATATTATATACAAAAGAAGAAAAAACGATACATATATTTAACAAGAAAACAAAAAAGATATTTTTTTTTAAAATTATAGAAAACTTAATAAAATAATGAGAGAATTTTATTAAAGATTATTTATTATCATATATAATTTATTCATGTAATACTATATTTTGTATTGACGGTTATTTTGTTTTTTACTATTATTAATACAAAGAGAAAGGACTTAAGAACAGGCAAATTAATGTATATAATAATTTTTATTCTTTGTTATTTATTTGGCAATTTCAACGCTGCATATATTTATGGAAAATTAACAAAAAAAACAGATATAAGGCAACACGGAAGCGGAAACGCAGGCACTACAAATGCTATGCGTGTCATGGGCATAAAAGCGGGACTTATTGTGTTTATATTGGATTTTTTAAAAGGACTGGCTGCCGTATTCATAGCAGGTATATTGAGCGATGGCGAATATGCGCAGGCTATCGCTGCACTTGCTGTTATTATAGGGCACAATTGGCCTATGTTTTTAAAGTTTAAAGGAGGAAAAGGAATTGCCACTTTGATAGGGGCATATACAATTATTGCGCCTATTCCGTTGTTGATAGCACTTGTAATTGCTTTTATTATTATATACTTTACAAAATGGGTTTCCTTAGCGTCGTTATGCGGAATTTATTCTATTGTTGTTATGCTGATAATCACACAAGGATTGAGTATAAATAGTATACTTACTTTAATTATTGCAGCAATAAGCACATTTCAGCACAGACAAAATATTAAAAGAATAATAAAGGGTCAGGAAAATAAACTAGAATTATATTAAATTAAAGTTGTAGATATTTATCAAAGAGAAAGAATAAAATGAAAAAAATATATAAATTTGTTTATTATAGAATAGCGTTAGCTATTTTTGCTGTTATTGTTCAGATAGCATTATTTGTTGTGGTATTAACAAAATTTAATGTATATCAAGATTATTTTTATGTCGCATTTGGAATATTAAGTTTCCTAATCGTTTTATTTATTGTTAATAAAAACATGAATCCCGAATATAAGATAGCCTGGATCATTCCCATTTTATTAGTTCCTGTTTTTGGTTGGTTATTTTATTTAATGCTTGGTGGTAATAGATTAAGCAATCGATTAAAGAAAAACATGAAATATGTTAAAGAAAAATATTGTGATGCAATCAGCTCTAATAGTGTTATCTTAAATGAAATTCATAATCAGTGCATATCGAGCCAAGCTTATTATATTCAAAAATATGCGCATTGTCCTTTGTATAAAAATTATTATGCCGATTATTTTCCGAATGGTGAAAGTTTATATGCATCTTTACTTGAAGAACTAAAAAAAGCTGAAAAATTTATTTTCATAGAGTTTTTTATAATAGAAGAAGGCGTAATGTGGAATAGTATTTTAAATATTTTAAAACAAAAAGCTCAAAGGGGAGTAGATGTAAGAGTAATATATGATTATATGGGGTGCATTATGACACTGCCATACAAATATGATAAAATACTTGAATCGTATGATATAAAATGCAGTGCGTTTAATCCGTTTAAACTTACAATTTCTTCACGACTAAATAACAGAGATCATCAAAAAATTATAGTGATCGATGGTAAAAGTGCTTATACGGGCGGTTTTAATTTGGCGGATGAATATATAAATGTACATGAGAAATATGGGTATTGGAAAGATTCAGGCATCTTGGTAAAGGGTGAAAGTGTGCATAGTTTTACAGTCATGTTTTTAGCAATGTGGGATTATATCAGAAATATTGATGAAAATTTCGATTTATTCAAAGTCAAAAATTTTGAGAATAATGAAGAAAATTATGATGGATATATACAGCCATATAATGACAATCCTGTCAATGATGAATCGGTTGGAGAAAACGTTTATTTAAATATTATTAATAAGGCCCAAAATTATGTTTATATCGCAACCCCTTATTTAATTATTGATTATAAAATGCAGAGCGCATTGTGCCTCGCAGCCAAGCAGGGATTGGATATCAGAATTATCACACCCTATATACCTGATAAAAAACACGTAAATATACTGACAAAAGCTAATTATAAAGAGCTAATAAAAAGCGGTGTAAAAATATATGAGTTTCTTCCGGGCTTTATTCACTCAAAATTATTTTTGTGTGATGATTGCTGTGGAACTGTAGGGACTATTAATTTAGATTATAGGAGCTTATACTTACACTTTGAATGTGGAGTTTGGATGTATGATACCAATGCTGTTATGCAGATAAAGCAAGATTTTAAGTCGACATTTGATCAATGCAAAGCAGTGTCATTGGAAGAATGTAACGATACGAATCTAATTACTAAAATCATATGCATTTTTTTAAGGATGTTTGCTTTTTTAATGTAAATAATATTATTTAATGTTGGGAGAAATATTTGAAAAATTATATCTTAAAAAAAACAAACAGAAAAACGGTCGCTTTGCTTATAAATAAAGATGGCGGCTTAATTGTGAAAGCACCTTTTAATGTATCTGAAAAAGAAATAGAGGAAATAATTACCAGGAAAAGAAGATGGATAGAAGAAAAACAAAAGTTAATAAATGACAGAAAAAAATTATATAGAGAACATCATTTTCTGCAAGGTGAGGAATTTTTATATTTAGGGAATAAATATTTTTTAAAATATTCAAATAATGTTAAAAGTATTATTATTAAAGAAGATATAATGTACATATCCTCAAGCATTAAGGATAAAAAATCGGCAATTATAACATGGTATAAAAAAGCTGCTCTGTATTTTCTAAAAGAACGGGTAAGTTATTATGAAAAAATAACAGGAGTAAAAATAAAATCAATTAAGATAACAAGTGCGCGCCGCCAATGGGGATCTTGTGGCAGGGAAGGAAACATAAACTTTTCGTGGAGATTGATAATGTGTCCTGTTGAAGCTATTGATTATGTCATACTGCACGAAATTATTCATATATTACATCCTAATCATTCAAAGTTTTTTTATAGCTGTTTAGAACAATATATGCCTGACTATAAAAATTTTAAACAATGGTTAGTAGATAATCAGCAAATTATGGATATTATTTAAAAATATTTTTAAAAATATCTTGACAATATGAATTATTAAAAATATAATGCTTTTTAATATTTAGTTTGACTAACTAAATTAATTTTAATGGAGATGGCAATGGATGATTTTTCAAGATTATTAAATGATATTTTAGTGGAAGCATATTACAATATTCTACATTTTGAGGAACAAGCAATTAAAAAAAATAATAGGATTGAATTATCAATAAATGAAATGCATCTGATCGAAAGTATCGGGAAAACTGAAAAAAGCGGGAGAACAATTGGTGAGATAGCTGAAGATTTAAATATTACAATGCCGTCAGTCACAATAGCAGTAAATAAGCTTGTCAAAAAAGGTCATGTTGAAAAAATGAAATGTGAAAGTGATGGAAGAATTGTACGTGTCCGCCTGACAAAACTAGGCAATAAAATTAACATATACCATCAATTTTATCATAGAAATATGGTCAGGCAATTGAGCGATTGCTTTACAATGGATGAGAGAGAATGCCTGATGCGAGCGATTGTGAAACTAAATGACTTTTTTAAAAAAAGCCTGGAAAGTAGTGAGGATAAAAAATGAGTTTTAAAATTTTGGGCACTGGGAGTTATACTCCGCAGAGAATAGTAACAAATGATGAATTATCGACGTTTCTGGATACATCCGATGAGTGGATAACAGAGCGAACAGGTATAAAAACAAGGCATATCTCCACATGTGAATATACATACGATCTGGCCTATCAGGCTGCTATAAGAGCGCTTGAAAATGCAAATGTTAAAGCAGAAGAATTGGATATGATTATATGTGCTACAATCAGTTCTGATTTAGCGTCGCCTTCTGTTGCGATTATGGTACAAAAAATGATAGGAGCTACTTGTCCGGCTATGGATATAAGCGCAGCTTGTTCGGGATTTGTTTATGCCTTAGACAGCGCAGCTGGATTTTTTATGCGAAAAAAGGCAAAAAAAATATTGGTGCTCGGAGCTGAACGTTTATCGAAAATGCTAGATTGGGAAGATCGAGGCACATGTGTTATATTTGCAGATGGTGCAGGTGCAGTTGTTTTAGGGCAGGGAGAACATTATCTTTCATCAAAATTAACGGCTAAAGGCGATGATGATATTATTAAAATTCCATACCATATAGGTCTATCTCCTTTTTTTACAAAAGAAGCTGAGAAACCATGTATAAATATGAAAGGCCGGGAAGTATTTAAATTTGCAGTCAATGCGATGTGTACAGATGTAAAAGATGTCTTGGAGCAAGCCGATATTACTCAAGAAGATGTCGCTTTTGTTATATCGCATCAAGCCAACTTGCGTATCATTGATTCAGTAAAAAGAAAACTGGATATAACCCCGGAAAAATATTGTTACAATATAGATAAATATGGTAATACCTCATCAGCGAGCATACCGATTGTACTCGATGAAATAAACAGAGCAGGAAAAATCAAAGATGGAGATTATATTGTTTTCAGTGCTTTTGGCGGCGGCCTTACAACAGGGGCTTGTGTAATAAGATGGTAAAAACAGGGGAAACCCTTTTTTAAATAAAAAACGATAATTATGTATATAGGAGAAAAATTATGATATTTGAAAAAGTAGTGGAAATTTTAAAAAATTATTCTGATACTGAAGGTATAGAAATTAAGAAAGAAACATCATTTAAAGATCTTGGAATTGATTCATTGGATTTTGTAGAAATTTTAATGGAGCTTGAAGAAAAATTAGAAGTGGAATTAGAGCTTGAAGAAAACTTTTCAACAATCGGAGAATTGGTTGCTTTTATAGAAAAAAAAGTAAACGGATAATTTATATTTAAAGGATTATACTTATGCGAAAAATAGCATTTGTGTTCTCGGGCCAAGGTGCGCAATATAGCGGCATGGGCAAAGAATTATATGAAATCAGCCCTGCCGCAAAAGCGGTCTTTGAATTGGCAGATACGATTCGGCGAGATACTTCTCATCAGTGTTTTTACGGTACGAGAGAAGAGTTAACGCAAACTGTGAATACCCAACCATGTTTGTATTGTGTAGATTTAGCAGCAGCCGAAGCTTTACGTGAAAATGGAGTTATCCCGACTGCGGTTGCAGGGTTTTCCTTAGGGGAAATACCGGCTTTGACTTTTGCAGGCATATTAAGAAAACAAGATGGATTTAGTTTGGTCTGTAAGCGAGGCGAATATATGCAATCATCAGCAGAGAATTTTGACAGTGTTATGTTGGCCGTTTTAAGACTTAAGAATAGAGTCATAGAAGGTTTATGTAAAAATTATGGCAATATTTATCCGGTAAATTATAATTGCCCGGGGCAATTGGTTGTTGCAGGTTTAAGAGAAGAAATTGAACAATTTAAATCAGATGTCAAACAAGCGGGCGGCCGAGCTGTTTCGTTAAGTGTAAGCGGGGGATTTCATTCTCCGTTTATGGAGAAGGCATCACATAAATTTGCCAATGAACTCAAAAAGTATACGATGTTGTGTCCTGATATTGATATATATTCAAATTATACAGCAAACCTTTATAATGAAAATATAGAGAATTTGATGGCAGAACAAATTAAAAATCCTGTTAGATGGCAAGAGATAATTGAAAATATGACAGCAAGCGGGATCAATATATTTATAGAAGTTGGTGCGGGAAAAATTTTATCCGGATTAATTGGCAAAATTTCTGAAGAAGTTCAAATTTATAATGTTGAAGACAAGGCAAGTCTTGAAAATACTTTAGAGAAATTAAAATATTGAGGTAGAAATGGAAAATAAAAAAGCAGTTATAACCGGCGGATCAAGAGGTATAGGCAGAGCGATCGCACTAAAGCTGGCAGAGCAGGGTGCCGATATTGCGGTCATTTATTCTGGAAATGAATTGCCAGCAAATGAAGTTTGTATTCATGCGCAGCAATTTGGCGTTAAAGCGAAAGCTTATAAGTGCAATGTAGCTGATTATATTTCTACTAAAGAGACCATAAATGTTATTATAAAAGATATGGGGAAAATCGATATTCTCATTAATAATGCAGGCATTACAAAAGATGGACTTATTTTTACTATGAAAGAGACTGATTATGATTTAGTGCTGGATATCAATTTAAAAGGAACATTTAATATGATAAAACATTGTTATCCTAATTTTATCAAAAACAAATCAGGTAGAATTATTAACATCAGTTCAGTTTCAGGTATTATGGGCAATGCTGGGCAGGCGAACTATTCTGCATCAAAGGCAGGACTTATAGGGCTTACGAAGTCAGTCGCTCGTGAACTGGCATCTAAAGGAGTATGTTGTAATGCAGTGGCCCCGGGCTATATTTCTACAGAGATGACTGCTGCGCTATCAGAAAAACAAAAAGAAAATATAGCCGCGACAATACCACTGGGCTTTCTTGGAAATACACAGGATATTGCAGAACTTGTCGCTTTTCTTTCAAGTGATAAGGCAAAGTATATAACAGGGGAAGTCATACGTGTTGACGGCGGCATGGCAATGTAGAAAAAATTTGATTTATGAAAGGAACTAACCTTTAATGAAGAGAGTTGTTGTTACTGGTATGGGAGCGATCACTCCCGTGGGCAATGATGTAAATACATTTTGGAATAATATAATAACCGGCGTAAATGGCATAGGAAGGATAACAAAATTTGATACTACCGTTTATAAGGCTAAATTAGCTGCAGAAGTTAAAGATTTTGATCCTTTCATATATTTAGAAAAAAGTGAAATCAGAAAGAGTGATTTGTTTTCTCAATATGCTATTGCGGCGGCTTCGCAAGCAGTAGAAGATAGTAAGATTCTTGACAATATTGATTCACAGCGCTTTGGTGTTTACTATGGATCAGGGACAGGCGGATTGCAAACAGGGTCCGTTGAATTGGAAAAATTATTAACGGGTGGGCCTAAAAAGGTATCGCCTTACTATATTCCGATGATGATCGCAAATATTGCGGCAGGCAATATAGCCATAAGATTTAATGCACAAGGTCCATGCATTCCTATTGTAACCGCGTGCGCAACAGGAACCAATGCAATAGGAGAAGCTTTTAGAGCTATCAGGTATGGATACGCGGATGCAATCATAACAGGTGGCTCTGAAGCGGCGATCACACCTATAGGAGTAGCCGGATTTACAAATTGTATGGCGCTTACTACAACTGAAGATATTGTGGCAGCATCTATTCCATTTGATATAAGAAGAAGTGGCTTTGTAATAGGAGAAGGGGCAGGAGCGCTTGTTTTAGAAGAATACGAGCATGCGATAAAAAGAGGCGCTATTATCTATGCCGAAATAAAAGGATATGGTTCTACATGTGATGCTTATCATATCACTGCGCCGGATCCTCAGGCGGCCAGCAGCGCTAAAGCAATTGAAAATGCAATCATAGAAGCACAAATGGAAGATGAAGAAAAAATCTACATAAATGCGCATGGCACAAGTACACCACTTAACGATAAATCAGAAACTCTTGCAATTAAGAAAGCACTTGGAAGCAAAGCAAATAAGGCTCTCATCAGTTCTACAAAATCTATGACAGGGCATATGCTTGGTGCTGCGGGAGCGATAGAAGCTGTTGCCGCAATACTTGCTATGAAAAATGGTATCATTCCACCGACAATAGGTTTGTTGGAAGCGGATCCTGAATGCGATTTAGATTATGTGCCTATCAATGCAAGAGAGGCAGAAATAAAACTGGCATTATCTGTATCATTAGGATTTGGCGGGCATAATGCCTGTGTGGCCTTTACAAAGGTGCAGCATTAGTTTGCATACTTTGATATGAAAGGATTGATATTTACATGGAACTTAAATTCATTCAAGAACTAGTTAATATTATGAATAATGCGGGGCTAAATTTAATTGAAATAAAGGAAAAAGATTCATCGATACGCCTTGAGAAAAGTAAAGCAGTCATAAGTGAAGATTCAATTGAACAGCAAGAATCTTGTATGATGGAGCTTGTTGAAAAAACTGAAACAGGTATCAATGCCGCTAAAGGCAGCGTAATTACATCTCCCATGGTCGGTGTTTTTTATGCTGCACCGTCTCCTGAGTCTGCTCCTTTTGTAAAGGTCGGGAGCACGATTAAAAGCGGAGACGTGTTATGTATTATTGAAGCAATGAAACTGATGAATGAAATAACAGCAGAACAAGAAGGAATCATTACTGAAATTTGCATAAAAAATGGTGATGTTGTACAATTTGGTCAACCGTTATTTTATATCAAGTCGGGTGAAGCAGATGAATAGAGAAGAAATTATGAAAATAATTCCGCATAGAGATAAAATGCTATTGGTTGATGAGGCGAACGTTAATGATGGGATTGCATATGGCAAATATACAATTCAAGGTGATGAATGGTTTTTACAAGGGCATTTTCCAAATAATCCGGTTGTGCCCGGAGTCATTCTTTGTGAGATGGTAGCTCAAACTGCCTGTGTATTACTGGCAAATTTAAATAAAGAAATGAAAACCCCCTATTTTACAGGGCTTAATAATGTTCGATTTAGAAAAAAGGTTATACCCGGAGACATACTCGAATCCCAATGTATTATAACAAAATCAAAAGGCTCATTTTATTTTGCAAGTGGAAAAGGATACACATCAGGACAACTTTGTCTTAGTGCTGATTTTTCCTTTACTATCAGTTAGTGAGGTGACTATCTTGTTTTCAAAGATACTTATTGCAAACCGAGGTGAAATAGCGGTTCGCGTTATCAGAGCTTGCAAAGAAATGGGTATTTTAAGTGTGGCTGTATATTCTCAGGCAGACAGTGAATCAATACATATATCTATGGCTGATGAATGTATTTGTATAGGAGACTATTTAGCGAGTAATAGTTATTTAAATAAAAATGCAATAATTACAGCAGCTCTTATTACAGGGTGTCAAGCTATTCATCCGGGATACGGATTTCTTGCTGAAAATGCAGAATTTGCAGCACTATGCAAAAAACATGATCTTGTGTTTATAGGTCCGGAACCTGAAGTCATTGCTAAAATGGGTGATAAGAATATAGCCAGAAAGATAATGTCAGATGCGAAAGTGCCTACGGTACCTGGGAGCAGTATTATAAGTGATATAAACGATGCAAAATCAAAAGCAGAAAAAATAGGATATCCATTGCTTATAAAGGCAAAAGCAGGCGGAGGCGGACGAGGTATACGCTATGTTGAAAATGCAGAGGAACTTGAAAATGCATTTTTGATGGCATCGACTGAAGCACAAAGTGCTTTTGGAGACGGTGGAGTTTATTTGGAAAAATTTTTATCGCCAGCAAAACATATTGAAATTCAAATTTTAGCAGACGAAAAAGGAAAAATTGTTTGCCTTGGTGAGAGAGAATGTTCAATTCAATTTAAAAATCAAAAATTAATAGAAGAATCACCTTCTTGCGCGATTTCAGAAAAATTAAGAGAAGAGATGATGATTTCTGCATCAAAAGCTGCTGAAGCAGTTGGGTACACAAACGCCGGGACGATTGAGTTTTTGCTGGATAAAGAGAACAATTATTATTTTATGGAGATGAATACTCGTCTTCAGGTAGAACACCCTATAACAGAAATGGTAACTGGGATAGATATTGTTAAATGGCAGATTCGTATTGCTGCTGGTGTTTGTCTTAATTTTCAGCAAAATGATATTCACATCGTCGGAAACTCAATTGAATGCAGAATCAATGCGGATATATCAAAGGTGGGAAATGGAAGCGGAAAGATAAATTTTTTACATATTCCGGGAGGACCACAAGTTCGCTTTGATACTTTTTTATATCAAAATTATAAAATGAATCCATTTTATGATCCGTTAATTGGTAAATTGATCATTCATGCCAAGACCAGAGAAGAAGCAATACGGAAAATGAAAGCATCGTTATGTGAACTGGTAGTAGAAGGTATTTCCAACAATATCTCTCAGCAGCTGGACATTATAAGCAGCGATGAATTTTGTAATGGAGAATACTATACGAACTTCATGGAAAAGAGGCCTTAATATATGTTAAAAAAGGGACTGTTTAGGCAGCCGAAAAATGAATTGGAAAAAGGCGGCAGAGCACCTAAAAAACCTGTGTCGCAGCAAGGCACAGAAATAATGGCATATTGTCCTGTATGTGAGAAAAAAACGCCATTGACAATTTTATCTGAGAGTTATTATGTATGTGATTGTGGTTATCATTTTCGAATGAATGCGCGTCAACGTATTGACTTTATTACGGATGAAAACAGCTTTGTTGAATTATTTGGTGGCTTAGAAAGTATAGATGTATTATCTTTTCCGGGTTATGATAAAAAATTAAAAGATGCCAGGCTTGCATCCAAAGAAAAAGAAGCGGTTCTCTGCGGCACAGCAACCATTAACGATATCAATTGTGTTTTATTTGTTATGGAAGCCGGCTTTATGATGGGCAGTATGGGTTCTGTTGTGGGAGAAAAGATCACACGGTTATTTGAATATGCAACGGGAAATAATTTACCGGTAGTGGGCTATACTGTCTCAGGAGGGGCAAGAATGCAGGAGGGTATCCTTTCTTTGATGCAAATGGCAAAAACGAGCGGTGCGGTAAAAAAGCATAACGATTACGGGAATTTTTATCTGACGGTTTTAACCGACCCTACAACAGGAGGAGTCACGGCAAGCTTTGCGATGGAGGGAGATATTATACTTGCTGAACCTAATGCATTGATCGGTTTTGCGGGACCGAGAGTTATTGAACAAACAATACGGCGAAAACTTCCTGCAGAGTTTCAAAAAGCAGAGTTTCTTTTAGAAAAGGGATTTATTGATAATATTATATCCCGCAAAAATCAAAAAGAGATGATTGGAAGCATCCTGTCTTTTCATGAAAGGAGAGCATAAAAATGAGCGCATACGAAAAAGTGATAGCTTCTCGAGCAAAGGGCAGGCCAACAGGAATTGATTATATAGATGCTATCTTTACTGATTTTATAGAACTTCACGGTGATCGTCGCTTTGGAGAAGATACCGCTGTTGTTGGTGGGATTGCGTATTTAGTAGATATACCAGTAACAGTCATTGCGATGGAAAAAGGTGCATCTACAAAAGAAAAAGTTTTTAGAAATTTTGGAGCGCCCAATCCCGAAGGATATAGAAAATCACTTCGGCTTATGAAACAAGCCGAAAAGTTTCGTCGTCCTGTTATTTGTTTTGTGGATACGGCAGGAGCTTTTTGTGGTATTGGTGCAGAAGAACGTGGCCAAGGACAGGCCATAGCGGAAAATCTAATGGAAATGATGGCGCTTAAAACACCGATTATTTCCATTTTTATCGGAGAAGGAGGAAGCGGAGGCGCACTTGCGCTGGCTGTGGCGAATGAAGTATGGATGCTTGAAAATGCAATGTATTCTGTCATTTCACCGGAAGGATGCGCAAGTATCCTTTGGAAAGATTCAAAAAAAGTAAAGGATGCCGCAGAATGTTTAAAACTAACCGCAAATGATTTAAAACGATTGAAAGTTATTGAGGAAGTTATTATCGAACCCAAAAAAGATTTTACGCCTTTATATAATCAATTGCAATCAAAGCTATGGGCAAAAGTTAGAGAATATCAAGAGATACCGGGGGAAGAAATGGCACAAGACCGCTACGAGAGATTTCGTAGTTTTGGCATCTATAAAGAAAATATATAAATTAAAAAAATAAGTTAGTTATTTAAAAACAGGGTTACTATTTGGGTAACTCTTTTTATTTAATTAATAAAAATGATTATTAAGATCCATAAATGAATTAAATAATTGCTGTTGCATTTTTTTTCTGTTAAAATAATCTCACGAATAAGGACCTACATTTATTTAAGAGGAGAAAATTACATATGAAGACAATGAAAAAATTGTTTGTTTTAGCACTTATATTAATGAGTGTATTATTTTTTGTGGCATGCGGAGGGAAAAGTTCGCAGGAAATATTCACTGAAAATTTAAAGAGTATTTTACTTGATATGTCATCAAGCACACAAAATATCTCTTCTTTGCAGACGGATAAACTGTTTAATCCTTCAGCTGATGTTGATACAACAAAATCGAGCAGCATGATAACGAGCATAGAGCTTTCCAACTCATCAAGTTCCAGTGAGAAGCTTAATTTCACATCAGAAATTCTCATGGATGTGGCGGCAAGCAATGCTTCACAGGTTGTCAGTGTTGGTATGAATGGGGAAAAAACACAAAGTGGAGGCATCTATTTTATTGATAATATTATGATGATAAAAAGCGGCAATTCAGATAAAAAAATGGTTCGCTATCAAATGGATGAGCCTATAGCGAATTCGTTCGCGACATTACTTCCGATAGAAAGATTAAATAAATTGCTGGATAGCGATCTCCAGGTAAGTACAGATGAGCAATATACCGCTGATATAGATACATACATATCGACAATTTTAGAAAATACAGCAGACGATAATTACACTGTGAATACTGAGACAAAATCTATCCTAAGCAAAGACACTGAATTGTCTTCTATTACATTGAATTTAAAAGGTCAGAGCGCTAAACAGACTTTATTAGATTTATGTTCATTATTAAACAGCAACTCTAACATTAATTCTGTTTTTGAGAGCACAGAAAACGATCAGGCTTCAAATGAAAACGCAATAGATAAGGCGATTCAATCTATTAATGATTTAACTGATTCAGAAATAGATAATTTAAGTCTCGCATTTAAAATTCAAAGCATTGAAGATACTGCATATGGATTTGAAATTATTATCAATGATGGAAATAAAACTTTAACTTTTGTTAACAATCAATATATAAACGGATTCGAAGAACAACAAGCAATAAAATTGATAAATTTTGACGGAAGCGGATTTGATATAACGTATAATAATATATTGCAAGAAGAAGATAATTATGAAGGTAATTTTAATTATCAATTGATGGATAAGTCCGGTAAAAAAGATTCTATCACTGCGCAATGGAGTAGTGTTAATACAGAAGATACTTACTCTTCTCAATATGAATATAATACAAAAATATATAATTACAGTGATGGCGATACCGATATATATTCAGTATCCGGTACTATGAATTGGCAGCAAACAAAAGATAACAGCGCAAATATAACAGGTAGCGGAGACGGAGATGTAAGTTTAAATATAGGCGGTGAAACACAAAAACTATTGCTGCATATTTCCTTAACGCAAAAATATGAAGATGTAGAGGTCGTGGCACCGGATTTCATATCAAAAGCAGGTATCACAGTTGATTCAAGTGATGGATTGTTCTCGGCATTAGATATTGATAAAGAAGAATATATCAATCAAAATGATATATTAAAAACAATAGCAGGGATTATTTTGTTGCTTTATTAATAAAGTGGCAACATTATGAAAGGCGGTAACAGATATTAATGGCTAAAATGAAATTGGGAAACGAAGTAAAAAAGATCCCATTATTGATTTCTAGTAAAAGACTTTACTATTATTTCTACCAGCAAATCCATCATAAAAATTATTTATCGTGGTTTTTAATGCATGATTTTTCAGGGATTAAGCAGCATATTTTGTCAAGAATACATAAATGCTGTATACCGCGTGCTTTGCTGATTGATCCAACCTATGCATGTAATTTAAATTGTATTGGCTGTTATGCCGCAGGCTATGGCAAAGATGAAGGCTTGTCGTATAATGAGCTTGATCGTATCGTCTCGGAAGCAGAAAAATTGGGCGTGCATTTCTTTCTTTTTACGGGCGGAGAACCCTTGATGAGAAAAAATGATTTACTTTTACTTGCTAAAAAACATCGCTTTTCTGTTTTTCATGCATTTACAAATGGAACTTTAATCGATGAGAAGTTTGCAGACGAGGTTGCAAAACTCAAGAATTTAACCTTTGGCTTTGGAGTAGAGGGATTTGAAGAGGAAACTGATTTCAGACGAGGTAAAGGTACATATGCAAAAATAATGAAAGCAATGGACTTACTAAAAGAGCGAGGTGTGCCGTTTGCGTATTCTTCTTGTTTTCATCCTAAAAACTATGATGTGGTAACAAGCAAGGAATTTATTGATTTGATGGCTGAAAAAGGATGCTGGGCCGGATGGTATTTTACCTATCTGCCGGTAGGTAAAGATGCTGCATTGAACTTAGTTTGCAGCCCTGAGCAGCGTGCATATGTATCAAAACGTATTCGCGAAATCCGTGATGCGAAAAAGATGAATGTGATAGATTTTTGGAACGATGGCTATATGGTTGGAGGATGTATTGCGGGAGGCAGACAATATGTGCATATTAATTCAAGAGGAGATGTTGAACCATGTGCATTCTGCCATTATTCTGATTCAAATATAAGGGAAATGAGTCTGCTTGAGGCTTTGAAATCTACTTTTTTCAGAGCTTTTCGTGCAGGCCAACCTTTTAATGAGAACCCGTTTCAAGCATGCCCGGTTCTAGATAATCCTGATAAATTAGTAAATATAGTACAAGATTCTAAAGCCTATTCAACCGAGATGTGTGCAATCGAAAATGTAGATGAACTTGCAGTGAAAACAAAGCCTATTTCTGAAAAGTGGGCAAGTAAAGCTAATGAATTGCACTCAGAACTTTCAGAACGTGATAAGAAGATGTCAAAATTAAAACAAAATTATTATAAAAAATTTAAAAAATAATTATAAGGATCAAGTTGGTTGATTAAAATAAATAAAATATCTAAAAGTTATGAAAAACAAAAAATATTAAATAATCTTTCTTTCGAAATACAAAAAGGGGAAATCATCGGGCTTACCGGTCCAAACGGAGCAGGCAAATCGACTCTGCTGAATATTCTTGCACTTCTTAATATGCCCGATAGCGGAGAATATTATATAAATGAAAAATACGTGGGAGAGAATATAGATTATTTTCGTTCTATTGTCGGATATGTTCCGCAGGAGATTGCTCTGTTTGATGAGCTTACTGTATTAGATAATTTACTATATTGGTCGAAATATTCAAAAAAAAAGGCAAAATTAAAGGCTCAAGAAATCGGAGAGAGATTAGATTTATATGATTTGTTCCATAAAAAGATCAAAAAACTATCAGGAGGAATGAAAAGAAGAATTAATCTTGCGGTTGGGCTGCTCAATGATCCGAAAATTCTGATATTAGATGAACCGATGGTTGGAATTGATGAGAAGCATTGTAAGGAGATATTTTTTTATCTGAAAGAGCTTTCACAGCAAGGAATTACACAAATAATATCCGGACACTACGCCGAACAATTAATGCATATCGCTGATAGGGTATTATATATCGATGAAGGGGAAGTGCAATTTTTTGAAAATGTACTTCTTTATACCGAATTTCTTTTAAAAAAAGCAAGATCTGCACAATGAGAATGAAATATATATTTTATGATTTAAAACGTGTATTTGAAAGCAGAGCGCTTGTTATAATTTGTATTATATCACCAATCATCATAATGATTTTGTTTGGAAGCATTGTAGCACCTTTGCTTTTTACTGCCAAAATAACAAAATTCAATGTTGCTATCATCAATGAAGATAAAAGCAAGGAAGTAGCAGCTTTTTTAAATCAAATGTTGAATTCAAAAGCACTTGAAGATTTAGTTGTGCCGTATTCGGTTAATTCTCTGGATGAAGGAATAGAATTATTAGAGAGCAACGATGTTTTAATAGTCATACATATACCTAATAATTTACTTGATTCAATAAAATCTAAAAAGAAAACATATGTAGATTTATATAGTCAAAACGGACATAATCTTGAAATAACTTTAATAAAAATGACTTTGAATAGTTCTTTAAGTACTGTCGAAAAAGGGCAAAATTTAATTGAATATTCAACCAAGTTTTTTCTAAATAAGGGAATTTCTCTAGAAGAATTAGAGAGCTTTGTTACTCATACCACGAATTTAGCTATCAATGAATTTATGAACAGAAGAGCAATCCTGTCTCAGGAAGGAACCATTTCACCGGTTGGAGAATATGTGCCTACTGAATATTATATGGGCGCAATATTTACTTTTTTTGCAGTATTTGCGATGATTCCGCTTGCTGCTATAACTTCCAGAGATTTGAAAAAAAATGTGCTTCAAAGAGGTTTTCTATGGAATAAAAGATGGATAGCATATTTCTTTGCAAGAATATTCTCTGGTTTCATATTCATATCAATGATTATAGTATTGGTATATCCTTCGAGTATTTTATCTTCGTTATTAAATGCTACATTAAAAATGGATTTTTCTACAAATATGCCCGCTTTATTTTTTGCAACAATATTATCGGCGCTGTGTTATTCATCGATGGCATTATTAATAGGAAGCGTTTTTTATAAAGGAGATATAAGTACGTGGGTAGCGTTTTATATCGCTATTTTTATGGCTGTTATTTCCGGGGCGATCATTCCCGCTGTTTTTATGCCGGATTGGGTTAATTTATCAGGGGGACTGTTACCGTTTAGGGCTTCTATGCGAAGCATAACAAATGCATTGTTTTTATATGACAGAAATCAGTATCTCATAGATATTTATAAATTAATAGCTTGGAATATTATATTCTTTGCTGGAGCATTCTTCAGTATGCGAAAGAGAGGATTCGCAAAATGAAATGGATATCAAATATTTTCAAGGCTAGTTTTAAAATATATACATTAAAAATAGGGACATGGTTTTTTTTAATTATTGCGATCATAATCTCCCTAATACCTTTATATAGTAACTATAATTCAACGGCAGCGAATAATAAAATAAAAATAGTTTTTGTGAATGAAGATGATGGTGAAATTTCATCACAATTTTTAGAATCATTTTATGCTAATGAAGATTATGAAATTATACTGGCTGATAAAGAAGAATCTTTCTATTTATTAGAGAAAGGTAAAGTAGAAGCTGTATTTATATTAACTAATGATTTTACTTCTAAATTATCAAAGGGGGAATTTGACGGTATTGTAGAACCGTATTATTCACCATCTTCGAATGCAAAAGCAACAATCAGTGAACCTGTGTTGAATAATGCTTTGATGTGCTGGATAGAAGAATTTGTGATCCGGCAAACAAAGGAGTTTTTGCATAAGCAAGGAATTTATTATTCAAAAGATGATGAACAAAGCCAAAGGGAAAATATAGAGCGACTCTGGTATGAATCCATGTCCCTTGAAATTAGGAGTAGTCTGGAACACGAAAATTCTGCATCGGTGATAGATATAGATATGCTGCCGGAAATTGGCCTGTCTGCAAAATGGTATGCTGCTATCAGCGCTTTTTTCGTCTTTATATCCTCCATATATTATGTTGAAATTTTAAAAACGGGGATTGCGGATCGGCTCATTGTAACAGGAGCAAAACAGTGGCAATTGATTTTGGGAATTATTTTGCCGATACTTCTAATTTCTATGGCGGGATGGGTTGTTATCGTTACATTTTATAGTGTTTTTACCGACGTGGCAGCAGTCAAATGTATTTTACTATCAAATTCCATCTTAGCCTATCTTATAAGTGTATCGGCATTAAGCAGTATCTTTGTTATTACTATAAAAAATACAACAATTATTATGTTGTTGGCACCCATGTTTACTTTTATCAATGCAGTTTTTGGTGAATTGGTCATAACGCTTCCGCAATGGGCATTGTTTTTACAAAAAACAGCGTTTTTCTTGCCCGGAAGATGGATGAACTTATCTATTTATTCGATATATTTACAAAACAGGCTTCATGGTGGAGTCTTTATATGTTGTATGCTATACTTACTTATATCACTGCTTTTGATGCAATTTATTGGTATGGCAAAAAGAGTATAAATTTTATTTAATAATAAAAGAGTATGATATTTTAATCAAATATTCAGGAGAAAACAAGAAAAATATGATTAGAAATGTGCAACTAAAAGATGCAAAAGAAATAGCGAATATATATAGATATTATGTAGAAGAAACGGTTATTAGCTTTGATATTTGTGCACCTTCAGTTACGGAAATGGAAAATAGAATTACTCGATATACTAAAAAATATCCGTGGCTAGTATACGAATTAAACGGTAAGATCGTTGGCTATGCATATGCTAATCAGTTTAAAAAGAAAGTGGCCTATGACAGCACGGTTGAAATATCTATTTATATCCACAAAGATTTTTGTTCTAAAGGATATGGAAATGAGATTTTGCGAGCTCTACTTAAGCAGCTTAATGATTATCCTTATTATATGGCGATTGCATGCATTACATATCCGAATGAAAAAAGCCAAAGGCTTTTTAAAAAACTTGGATTCAAATATGTAGGTCAATATAATAATGTTGGAAGAAAATTTGATCAGTGGCTGAGCGTTGTTGATTATGAATTACAGATAAAAGAATTAACAATAAATAATTTATTATAAAGCATTTAAAATACAAAACTTGACAAAATATAACAAATATGAATAATGTAGTATAGGAATGCTTGAAAAGATAATATAAAGGATGTTTGCAAATGGTTCATTTTGTAACGAAATTTCTTATGTTTAAGGCCATAATGGATGACTCGGAGGATTCATATTACTTTAAGGACAAAAAAAGCAGATTTATATTTATCAACAAACGTAAAGCAAAAAAACACGGAATAAAAAAACTGTCGGAAATAAGAGGTAAAACCGACTTTGATTTTATGTCGGAAGATTCTGCAAAAGAGATTTTTGAAGAAGAAAAAAGTATCCTGCAAACAGGCAGACCAATAATAAGGAAAGATGAATTGATAAAAAGATGTGATGGCACAAAAACATGGGCTTCGGTATCTAAATATCCATTATATAACAGAAGAGGAAAAATCATTGGGATCTGGGGGATGAGCCGCGACATAACTCAAAAAAAGTTGGCTGAGGAAGCATTGATTAAGAGTGAACAGCGTCTGCTTGCAGCACAGAAAATGGCACGTGTAGGCAATTGGGAAATAGATCTACATACAAAAATAGTATGGGCATCAAATGAGTCATTGAACATATATGGAATAAAACAAGCTTCACAATATCTGCCGTTTGAAAGGATTCAAAGCATCGCATGTAAGGAATATCGTAAAGTTTTAGATAAAAAATATAAAAATTTAATTGAAAAAAATGAAGAATATAATGTTGAGTTTAAAATAAATAAGTTAGATAGCGGAAAAGAAACGTATATTCATTCCATGGCTGTTTTGGTTATGGATAAAGAAGGGAAGCCCACGAAGATTATTGGTACGATTCAAGATATAACAGAGCGGAAAAAGAAAGAAGAACAGATATTATATTTAAGTTACCATGATCAACTTACCGAATTATATAATCGCAGATTTTATGAAGAAGAATTAAAAAGATTAGATACAAAAAGAAATCTACCGCTTACATTGATTATGGTAGATGTAGATTTTCTTAAGAGTATCAATGATAAATGCGGTCACTCAACTGGAGATAAAGTTTTAAAGAAAGTGGCAGAGATATTAAAAAACGGATGCAGGAGCGATGATATTATAGCTCGGATCGGCGGAGACGAGTTTGTTATTTTACTTCCAAAAACAGATATTGTAAAAACGAAACAAATTATTGAACGTATTCGAAAATTATCAGAAACAGAAAAAATAAAGGATGTGGCCATTTCTATATCATTTGGTTCTAATACAAAAAATATTGAGTCAGAAAATATAAAAGAAATTTTCAAAATTGCTGAAGATCAAATGTATAAATATAAAAGATCTAAAATTGTAAAGGTTGAAAATAGTGAAGTCAATCAAATTATGCAGTCACTTTATAAAAAGAACACCAGAGAACATCTCCATTCAATTCGAGTAAGCGGAATCTGTGAGGCAATTGCGGCCAATATGAATTTTGATTATGCAGATATTGCTCAAATCAAGATCGCCGGACTGATGCACGATATTGGTAAAATAGAAATAAATAGAGAAATACTTAATAAACCCGAGAAATTAAATAAAAATGAGCGTGACATCATAAGGAAGCATTCAGAATCCGGATACCGTATTTTAAATTCAGTTCCTGAATTCTCAGAAATTGCGACCTATGTTTTGCAGCATCATGAAAGATGGGATGGTACAGGCTATCCGAAAGGATTAAAGGGAGAAGAAATTTTGCAAATTGCCAGAATAATTGCAGTAGCTGATTCGTATGATGCTATGACGACAGATAGAATATATGAAGATGCATTAGATGACGAAGAAGCTGTTGAAGAATTACAAAGATGCTCCGGCACCCAATTTGATCCCTGCATTGTTGAAATTTTTATTAAAAAGGTGCTTAAAATTCCTAAATTACAACAGTAATTTAATAATTTTACAGAAAGAATAAATTATATGAATATACTTTGCGGGAATATTTAAAAATAAAATCGATTTTGCAGGAATAATATGATATGATAAAACTGCAAGTTGAATATTAATAAAGGAGGTTCTAAGGATGAAAACGACTTATGAAAATCCAAACCAGTTTGAAGGCTGGAAACCATGCTCAGTTGGTGATTATAATATTCTTTGCGGGAAGAAGGGTTCAAAATGTGAGTTAGCTATTGGTAAACAAAATATTTGGGAACCTGCAATGGATAAAGTAATGATGATTGACAGCGATGATGATCACGCGGTATTAATGTTTGAAGACATCAATGTTGATTTTGTAAAAGAAAAAATATAATTATGATAAAAACGGGAATATATATTCCCGTTTTTATTTTTAAACCTAATCGTCATTTTTCCTCAACAATAAAACGATAGGTAAACATGGTTCTCTAAATCTAAATTTTCTCTCTTTACTTAACAATTCTATAATATACCTTAGCAGTTAATAAATAGACAGCAGTATATATCATACTGAATACCAATAATGTAGTAAGAGTACATAATGCGAATAAAGATATATTTGTCAGTCCGAATAAGGCAAGCAATTTTGTTATCATTTTAAAGGCGGCAAGGATATGAATCACGGCCACGATAAGAGGTAGAAAAAAGACAGTTAACACCTGTGTGTTTACTGAAGATTTTACTTCACTACGGCTCATGCCTACTTTTTGCATAATTTCAAATCTGGCTTTATCATCATATCCTTCAGAGATCTGTTTATAGTAGATAATGAGTACAGTTGCCATCAAGAAGAGCAATCCCAAAAAGATACCCAGGAAAAACAAACCGCCATATATGCTTAAAAATTCGTTCCGTACACTTTCTACACAGCGGACATAACTAGATTCATATTCGATTCCGTTAAGGGTTTTAATACTATTGTCAATCTTGTTGTATGAAGCTATGATATTATCTCCGCTGCCATTGATATCAAAACCATAATAATAAGACAAGCCATCATTAGCATTATGCATTGATCTATATATATCTTCAATAGAAGATGAAGTGGGCATAATAAAAACATAGTAAGAACTTGTATAATTTAGTTCACTATATTGAGAAATATCTAAATCAGAAAGCTGTTCTTTTATATTATATTTTATATGATTGAAATATATTTCTTTATTGTTGATCGTATTCTCAGCACCATACATCAATAATTCATTATTATTTAGTGAAGCGGAAGTGTTTTGGCTGCGGTTATATTCATCGACCGTTATAAAATATGCCAATATACCTTCGGTGCCAATGCCATTACCAAAAAAGCTTAATACATTGCCTTCCTGTGTCACGGTATAGTTGACATACTCATAATGGATAGGATCAATAACATTAACAGAAGAGTCGGAAATAATATCCTCTATTTTTTCTGTGAGCAACTTTGTATCACTGGAAGATACGCCGTACATAGCAATTTCTATATTTCTAGGAAACATATTTCTCAAGGTGTCTTCATAGCCAAGGTAGAGTGAGATCGTAGTGGAAATCATGACTAGAACCATAGTAGAGAGTATGCAGATATTGGCAAGACCAACCGCATTTTGTTTCATGCGATACATCATACTGGATACAGAAATGAAGTGTTTGGTTGTATAAAAATAATTTTTATTCTTTTTTAGAATTTTTAATAAGGCAATGCTTCCTGCTATAAACAACAGATATGTTCCTATGATGACAAAAATAACAGCGACAAAAAATAGACCGATTGCACTGAGCGGAGATTCGGTTAATATTGCAATCGCATACCCTGCTGCGAGAAATATTAAGCCAAGAAGCGCAAGAACCCATTTTGCTTTTGGCTCGCGTTCCCCGACATTGCTCCCGTAAAGCAATTCAATCGGATGTGCAAAATGTATTTGACGCAAAGTATTTAAGTAAATAAGTATAAAAAATCCAGAAAATACAAGCAATGTCGTTATAATAGAAAAACTTGAAATATTATAATTGAATTGGATTTGAAATTGTAGGATTTTAATAAGCAGCATCACCATGAGTCGGCTAAATAATATTCCACATAAGAATCCACCGACGAGTCCAATGAAAGCAATAATAATGTTTTCTATACCTATGACGCGGGCAAGATTTCGTTTATCCATACCAAGTATATTAAATAAACCGAATTCCTTTTTTCTACGTTTGATTAGAAAACTGTTTGTATAAAATAAGAATATACCTGCAAAAAGACCGATGACAATAGTGCCAAAAAACATAATCGTCTGAAGGTATTGGCCGCCGCTGCGCATAGTAGAAATGCCTTCATTTGTTGATAAAAAACACATAATATAAAACATCATTACAGTCCCAATACAAGTAAGAAGATAGGGAAAATAAAATTTGCCGTTTTTTTTGATGTTTGTTAGAGCAAGTTTAAAATAAAAAGATCTATTCATTTATATCACCTTACTCTCTTGAATTGCCTGTTGCGATCATGGTGAGTGTGTCCGAAATTTTACTAAACATTTGTTCATCTGTCATATTTGCTTTATATAATTGATGAAATACTTCGCCATCGCGCAGAAAAAGCACTCTTTTCGCATTACTTGCAGCTTTGATGGAATGTGTCACCATTAAAATGGTTTGCCCTTCCGCATTAATTGCTTTAAAAAGCTTCAATAGATTATCTGCGGCATGTGAATCAAGAGAACCTGTAGGTTCGTCAGCAAGGATGAGCTGCGGGTTGGTGATCAAAGCACGCGCAACAGCAGCTCTCTGTTTTTGGCCACCGGATATTTCATATGGGTATTTTAAAAGAATGTCGCTGATTTTAAGTTTATCGGCAATTGGGTTCAGTTTCGGCATCATTTTTTCATAAGATTCTCCAGAAAGAACAAGTGGCAGAAGGATATTATCTTGAATTGAAAATGTGTCGAGCAAATTAAAATCCTGGAAAACGAATCCGAGGTTATCTCGGCGAAAAGCCGAAATTCGTTTTTCATTAATTGTAGTAATATTGATGCCGCCTAGGAGCACTTCGCCGCTTGTTGGTCTATCCAGCGCTGCAAGGATATTGAGTAGGGTAGTTTTTCCGGAACCGCTCTCACCCATAATTGCAACATATTCATCTTCTTCAACAGAGAAAGATACATCGGATAATGCCTGCACCTTTACTCCTCCAAAACGAGTTGCATATATTTTTTTCAAGTTATTGATTTCTAATATGGTCATAAATAGTTACTCCTTTTAAAAATTATCGGTAACAGTATACATAAAGAAGAAATGTAGTGCCATGGATATAGCTTACATTTCTTCAGTGTAATGTTACATTTTTGTAAGATTTTCTATTCTATTGTTATATTTACTGCATCAAGTCCTATCTTTACTTCTGTGCCTACGCCTATTGTTGATTCGATCACAATGGTATGTCCGAGTTTATTAAAGGTGCGTTTGCAAAGATATAGACCAATACCGGTAGATTTTTTATCATTTCGGCCGTTATACCCTGTAAACCCTTTTTCAAATACTCTGGGCAAATCCTCGGCTGCGATGCCTATTCCTGTATCTTTTATAATAAGCGTTTTGTTTGTTTCACAATAAATCGAAATTTTACCTTTATTCGTATATTTCAATGCATTTGAAAGCACTTGCTCAATTACAAATAACAGCCATTTTTCGTCTGTTAATACAGTGCAATTAATTTCAGCTAAATTAAGACTAATTTGTTTTTGAATAAACATATGTGCGTATTTTCGTATTGCCTGTTTTAATATATTGCTTAGATCATACTGTTTTATTACAAAATCAGTAGATGCACTATCAAGTCTAAGGTAAGTAAGTACCATTTCTACATATTGTTCAATTTTGAAAAGTTCAGATTTAAGCTGCATATCAAATTCATGCTCATTGATTTGAAGAAGTAAATTCATTGCGGCAATAGGTGTCTTGATTTGATGCGCCCAGAGCGTATAATAATCAATCAAATTACTTTTTGCGTTATCAGCTGCCGATAATAATCTGGTTTTATCTTCATGTATTAAATGTATTAACTCATAATAATCTTTTTCAAGAAGATTTTTGGGTGACGGAAGATTATCAATACTCGATATAATCTGCCCTTGAAGCTTTGTTAGATATTTATGCTTTTTATAAAATTGCCATAGATCAATAGATAGTATTATGAGCGCAAAAAAAATACAAAGCACCACTGCATAAATAATTATAATAACAGGTAGATTGTTTAAATATGTTACTATAGAAAAAATGCATGCAAAAATAATAAAAAGAAATATACACTTAATATGATGAAATAAATAGACAGAAATTATTTTTACTATATTAATTTTCGTCATTTCATTCAATGATATAACCAGATCCTTTTTTTGTTGTAATAAATTGAGCCAGATCGTAGCACTCTAGTTTTTTGCGAAGCCTTGACATATTTACTGTTAAAGTATTATCGTCTATATAACAATCTGTCTCCCAAAGGCACATCATAATAGTGCTACGGCTTATTACTTTGCCATTGTTTTTCATAAGAAGCCGCATGATCTTATATTCATTTTTAGATAGTTCAATTTTGTTTTCATTATAATACAGGCAATTATCTGAATTATTTAAAATAACGCCGTTATGCTCGTAAATATCTGTTTGATCGTTAAAATTATATGTTCGGCGAAGCATTGCCTGTATTTTGGCGGTAAGGACATTTAAATCAAAAGGTTTTATAACGTAATCATCTCCACCCATATTCATTGCCATAACAATATTCATATTATCTGATGCAGATGAGAGAAAAATAATAGGTACTTTTGAAATTTTTCGTATCTCGGTACACCAATAATAACCGTTATAAAATGGAAGCGATATATCAAGAAGCACAAGCTGTGGATTGTAAGAAGAAAACTGTGAAAGAACTTCTTTAAAGTCTGTAATATTTGCTGCTTCCCAGCCCCATGCCTCAATATGTTTTTTTATTGCTTTTGATATGGTCACATCATCTTCTACAATTAATATTTTATACATAGGCATCTCTATCAAATTCTTAGTATTTTTCTCAGTATATCATGAAAGAATAGTTGATAAAAGATGATATATAAATTTAATATATAATTCTTTATAGATAGTTTCAAATCAGCCCAGAGCGGGCTTTTTTCGGTTGTATTTATTGTAGGCAGATATAGGCACTCTTTTGCATTTAGTATTTGTATTGTGTGGGTATTTTAAATACGATTTTTTAGATGATTCATACCTCAATTGAAAAATAATGAAGGAAAAGACATATAATAAATATATTTTATAAAATATTTATAAAGTTGCAACAGGATATTAATGTAAAATTATTTATGAACAAACAAAACACCAAGTGTATGAGGCCCGCAGTGGCACGAAACTGTGCAACTTGCTGTTGTTTCTATAATTTCATCAAAGTTTACATATTTTAAAATCTCATTCTTTGCAGTTTCAATGGCTGAAGCAGGAGCATCTGGATGTGTAACAAAAATGAGATCGGTACGCAAATCATTTCGATTTTCTAGTCGATCTTTAATATATTGGCTAATACATCTCTCAAAGGAGCCACGATATTTTTTTGCAACTACCATTTTACCGTTTTTTACCTCTATGCAGGGTTTGATTCCAAGAAGGTTAGAACCAAGCGCTGCAACAGCAGAACAACGTCCGCCTTTTCTCATATAGTCTAAGCGTTCAATAAGAAAACTGGCTTCTACTTTCAATACGAGTTCCTGAAGAGATTTTACAATATCGACTGGGTGTAGCTGTTGCTTTGCCATTTTGGCCGCATTGAGCACTATGTGTCCTTGACCGCTGGATAAATTGCCAGAATCGACAATATGCACATTTTTAAAAGATTGTGCGGCTGTGCAGGCATTCTGATAACATGACGAAAACTCAGCTCCAATAGTAATGTGAATAACAGCATCATATTCTTTCGTGTAACGAGAAAAACATTCTATATAATCATATACGCTGATTGCTGATGTAGTGCATAATTCTCCGCCGGCATCTACATGTGAGAAAATATCTTGAGGCGTAATTTCTATACCGTCTTTATAGGCGATGCCATCTTTTGAAACATATAAAGGTATAAGTGAAATATCATATTGTTCTAATAATTCTAAAGATAAGTCACAGGTACTGTCTGAAGTAATTTTTATATTCATTGATTATATTCCTTCCTAAATGGAATGTGCTATCGATTTGATCATCATAAATTTTTATAAATGTGTTTTATTGGTTGGTATAAGACAATAGATATAGATATAAATAATTTATGGTAGTTGAATATTTGTATATAAAGATAGGCGGACTTCAAAAAGTATTTTGAGTAATTTGGATTGTGTTTTATATCACCATATTTTAAACATGATCGTTACAGTGCAGAATATTTATCTCATTTTCGTAATTATAGTGCCATAAGCGTTTTTGTGATTTGGTTAAACAGGGCAAAAGTAAGACCTCCTAAACAAAAACATGAAAAGAATTATATAATAAAATTATTATGAAATCAATGTTTTATATATGACCAGACGGATAAATAGTTTAATGACATAATTAAAAAGTGATGCACCGTGTGTTTGAATACGCGAAGCTTTACGTTTTTTTATTAAACAGGTGTGTGTTTAGTGTGTGCCTAATAGTGTTTTTTATTGTATTTTTTTGCAATATGTGTTGAAAAAAAACCGTGCATTTCTTACGAAATACGCGGTTTTAGATTGTTTTATGAATGGTCGGAGTGAGAGGATTTGAACCTCCGGCCTCTTGGTCCCGAACCAAGCGCTCTACCAAGCTGAGCCACACCCCGACGCAATTATCTATTATACATATTTATATAAAAAATACAAGTTGTTCTTATAAAAAATAATCGGCGAACATATTAAGAGATCATGTTGTGTTGCTTGGTTAATTTTATTTACTCATAAATCATATTATAAAGAATATATATATACAAAATGTTGATAAGGTGATTATATGAGCAATGATACAAAATTTAGATATAATGTTGAGAGCAAAATGCGTTCTTCCGCAATACCGGATACATACCAATATACTACAAAAGAAAAAAATAAAAAAAAATTTAATAAGAAAAGAGCATTATTGGTTCAAACATGTGTTTGCTGCATGCTCTTAGCGATCATTATGTTGACAAAAAATACGGATTTTTCATTTTCTAATAAACTTTCAGCGGCAGTTGACAAAGTATTGACACAGCAAACAGATTTTAACGAATTGAGTAAAAACAACATCATTCAAAGTGTTGGGCAAGCACTTGAAAAAGGTTATAAATTAGCCATATCAGATGTTTTTTCCTCAGGGACGAATACATTTATAGCACCGGTGGATGGCAGTATTACAAGTAAATTCGAAAATCGCACACATCCTGTATTTAATACGACTATCGAAGCCAGAGGGATTGAGGTTACAACAGAAAATGGAAACGAAGTAAAAAGCATTGCAGACGGGCAGGTAAAAATTGTAGCAACCAGTACAATACAAAAACAGAGGGTGGTTGTCGAATATGATGATGATTACCTGGGAATATATGATGGTATTGTATCTGCGGTTAAAGAAGATGATCAGGTTTCACAAGGACAAAAAATAGGAGAAGCATATTCTGATTCTGGGGGAAAAGCAGTTGTTACATTTGAATTATGGAAAGATTCAAAAGCATTAAATCCGGAGGAATACATAGAGTTTAATGAAGAATAAAAGAGATATTTTAAAAATCAGCCCAAGTATTCTAATATGTCTTCCGTTCTTTTTTATGATAAATATAAGAGCAGCATTTATAAGCGGAATTATCTGTTTTACAATTCATGAATTTGGGCATTTAATTTCTGCAAAATTATTTAAGCAAAAATTAAATAAAATTATTTTAATGCCGTTTGGTGCGGTTTTTGTCTTTGAAAAATTGAAATGTACAAGCAGCATAAAAGATCTAATATTATATTCATCCGGAATTTTTTTTAATTTGGTCGCCGGAATAAGTGTATATTTTCTAATTGCAAAATTTCCAATGAATACCTATCTTACTTATATTTTATATTATAATATTTTAATTGCATTACTAAATTTGATTCCGATTTGTGGGCTGGATGGGTCTAAAATAATAAAAAGTATTTTGGATAAAGCTTTAAAACAAGATAGCATATCAATTATGTGTGATATATCATTGGTGATCAGTATTATTCTAGTGCTTTTTAATGCAGCCTGTATTTTGGCGGGCATTATGATCATTACGCCATTTGTCCTAGGTTTCTTTGGCATTATAAATACAGCAATAGATAAGAAGAAAAATAAAGTTGATATCAATCAAAGCGGGATAGTAGCAGTTAGTGAAGAAAGCATTTTATCAGATGTGATTAAAAGATATGGAGCCACACGCACTATACTATTTAAAGTCATTAATAAAAGAAAAAGTACGATTGAAATTTTAAACTATGAAGAACTTATATGTGCATACAGTATGTTTGGACGTGACGTGAGTATGGAAAAGATCGTATCTGCCAAAAGAGAGCATGCTTTACAACAATAACAATATTTGATATGATAATAATTATTAATAATGAGTAGCGACCAGAGGTATTGATGAATAAAACAATAGAAGAAAAACTGCTTAAAAAGGTTCAAAAACCAGGAAGATATATTGGAGGAGAATTAAACAGCATTACAAAAGAATTAAAAGAAGATACGGTTCATTTCGCGTTTGCATTTCCGGATATATATGAAGTAGGAATGTCGCATGTGGGATTGAAAATATTATATCATTTATTAAATGAACAAGATAATATTTATTGTGAGAGAGTGTTTGCACCCTGGATTGATGCAGACAAGATCATGAAAGAAGAAAGTATATTATTGTTCAGCAACGAAACACATACAGCTATAAAAAATTTCGATGTTATAGGATTTACCTTGCAGTATGAAATGTGTTATACGAATGTAATTAATATGCTGCTTCTTGCGAATATTAAGATTTATAGCAAAGACAGAGACGAAAATGATCCGATTATTATTGCGGGAGGACCCTGCACTGTAAACCCTGAACCGATGAGCGATTTCATTGATATGTTTTGCATAGGTGAAGGGGAAGAAGTAATCCTCGAATTAGTTGAACTTATTCGTGAATATAAATTAAAGAAGATATCAAGAGAAGTATTATTTTTAAAGGCTGCAACTATACAAGGAGTATATGTTCCGAGTCTATATGATGTCCGTTACAAAAGTGATGGAACCATAGAAAGTTTTAAGCCGAAATTTGAAGGTATCCCCAAAAAAATAAAAAAGCGAACTATAAAAAATATGGACAACTCGTATTATCCCGCAAAACCAATCGTTCCGTTTATTCAGGTTGTTCATGATCGGATCACTCAGGAAATTTTTCGGGGATGTATCCGCGGATGCAGATTTTGTCAGGCAGGCTTTATTTATCGTCCGGTGAGGGATAAAGATGCTTCAACGGTAAAAAACCAAATAGATAAGAGTTTGATGAATACGGGCTATGATGAAGTATCATTGGTGTCACTTTCTACAATGGATTATGAACCCTGTGGAGATATTGTTAATTACTTAATAGATAAATATGAAGCTAAGAAAGTAAGTGTTGCACTACCTTCGTTAAGAATGGATGGTTTTTCGGTTGATATTGCAAAAAAAATTCAAAAAGTTAGAAAAACAGGTCTTACCTTTGCTCCCGAAGCAGGAAGCGAGAGAATGAGGAAAGTTATTAATAAACAAATTACGGAAGACGATATTTTTAAAACATCCAGGGAAGTTTTTGAAGCAGGATGGGGGAGATTGAAACTTTATTTTATGATGGGGCTTCCTTATGAAGAAGATGAAGATATCGTGCAAATTATTGATTTAGCACATCAAGTACTCGATACCTACTTTGAAATTGCCAAAGAAAAGAGAAGCAAAGATATTTCCATCGCAGTATCAGTATCATGTTTTGTTCCCAAGCCGCATACTCCGTTTCAATGGAAAGCGCAGAATACAATTGAGAAATTTCTCAGAAAACAAACCCTATTGAAACAACAACGCAGAAACAAAAAAATTACTTTGAGTATGCATACACCTGAACTGAGCTTTTTGGAAGCAGTATTTGCTTTGGGAGATAGACGATTATCTTCTGTCATTGTTAAAGCTGTGGAAAATGGATGCATATTTGACGGTTGGGATGATGTTTTTACCTATCATAAATGGATGGATGCGTTTAGAATAATGGGAATCGACCCTGAATTTTATGCAAACAGAGAAAAATCATATGAAGAAATATTACCCTGGGATTTTATTGATATGGGTATAAGCAAAAAATTTTTGATAAAAGAAAACGAAAAAGCTGAGAGATGCGAGACAACCCCAAACTGCAGAGCAGGTTGTGCAGGTTGCGGCATAAATAAAAATAATGATTTAAGAGAGTTTTGCAGATGATTATAAGAGTAAAGTATACAAAAACAGGTATGCTCAAATATTTATCACATTTGGATATGGTTCGTTTGATGGAAAGGGCTTTTCGCAGGGCGGAAATTGATTTACATTATACACAAGGATTTCATCCTATTGCTAAAATGTCTTTTTCGCCGCCGGTTGCCCTCGGGATAGAATCTTACGGCGAGTTGCTGGAAGCTGATTTGAATTGTGCTTCATTTGATTCCGAGGATTTTATTGATAAATTAAATGTTTCGTTGCCTGTCGGATGCAGGATACTCGACGCAGTTAAAATTGATAAAAATGAAAGCAAAATGTCGAAACATCTATTGAAAGCAGATTATAAAATTTTATTTGATCATCTCACATGTGACGAGATAGTAATAAGCATTCAAAAGGCATTAGACAGTGATTCATGCATAATTACCAAAAAAAATAAATCAGGTAAAGAAGTGCAGACAGATATCAGAAACAAAATTTTTTTCCTTGATACTTATGAAAACGGTGATAAAAAAGCGATTATGAGATGCGTGCTGGATTCTACTCAAAACAGTATATTATCTCCCATAAGTTTGATAAATTATTTAAAAGAAAACTGCTATCTGCAAGTCGATGAAAATTATAAAATAACGAAAACAGATATGATAATGAGGTAGTCTTGTTAGCGATTATATTAAAATAGCAGGATTAAAATAATGTTAAAAAGTATTGATACGGGAAAAGTTGTAAATCATAATCGAATCAGAAAGCAAAACTATCCATATATATTTATATGGATAGTATATTATGCATGGATTATTGTTTTTACAACGTGGTGGACCGCGTCACCTCAAGCAGATATTGTGCTTGGAATCAAAAACAGAACCATTCTTCATTCTTTGAATTTAGTTTCTTCGGCAATATTTATTATTTTTATTAAAAAAGAATGGTTTATAAAAACTTCTAAAACGGGTGTTATAGTACTTCTAGTATCGATGGCCGTATTTATTTTAGTGCATAATCGATATATTTCTTTGATTTCTGCGATTATCACAGGATTAACTCTTGGTGTTGTGAATACAAGTCTTTTAATGCCCTTTGTTTTCACATTAAACAATACAGAAAAATTTTATAGTGTATTAGTATCTTTTATTTTAATGAATTTAATGTCTTTATTTATATATTATTCATCTTTATGGACCAGTCAGGCAAGTATACGAGTCGATTTTATATGTTTATATGTCATCATGGCAGGCGCATTGTCTGCGGTTTGGTTTTTTAATAAGGCTGATATAATCCATATGGCAAAAGACAAAATTGAAAAATATATTCCGAAAAGAGTATATATTACCTTGGTTATCAACTGTTTATTTATTATATTTTGTAAAGGGATAGGCAAGGCAATATTAAATATTACGTTAATAAATACAGAGCTATTTATAATGAATTGGCATTATATTGGCGGTTTGATAGGTTGCCTGATTTATTTTTTCATATATGCATATTCTATTCATAGCATTCACTATGCATGGAATATAACTTTTGGGAGCACCATTATCGGCCTGATATTCAATACGTTTGTAAATCATTCCCCTGTATTTGCGATATTATTTTCAGTGTTTTTAGGTATTGGCAGTACAATGGGTATGATCAATGTATATTACATTTTTGGTGTAATAGGGAAAAAATATAATAGCATGAAATATATCAGGCTTTCAATAATTTTTATAGGTATATGCGGCGGGATTGCAGCGATAGCGGCAGGAAGTTTTATCAACCATTTTTCTTCAGAGATCTTTATTGAAATATCTACTATAACAAGCATTTTTATTATGATGATATTGTTGATACTATCTCCATTTTTTTCCAGAGTTTATTATAAAGATCAATGGGCGCAGGATTCCCAAAAAATTGAAATAAATTATGAAAATATACATAAGTATGAAAAGTATTGTATGACAAATCGTGAAATTGAGGTGTGCGAGTTAATGCTTAGCGGTTACACTCTCAGACAAATTTCTGCTATGTTGTCTATTGCATATTCTACCGTAAATACGTATGCAACCAATATTTACAGAAAATTAAATATAAATAGCAGAGCAGAACTATTTATGTTATTTAAAGATTATCTGGAAATAGAAAAAGGTTTATAAATTAATCTATAAACCTTTTTCTATTATTTTTCGGTTCCGAAATAAAATAAAGCAATCGTTGCGCAACCGGTATGTGAACCGACAATGGCGCCAATATCTAAAATAATTATATCATTAACAGTAAATTTATCCAAAATTAAGTTTTTTACAAATGCAGCATCCTCATAACTGTTGGAGTGTCCGATGAATATCGTTTGCGATTCAGGGGCAACACATGTTTTTTCCATTTGCTCCACCAAGGCTACTAAAGATTTTTTTCTGCCTCTAACCTTGTTAACAGGAATAAGGCGGCCTTCGTTATCAACATGTAATATAGGCTTGATTCCAATTGTGGAACCGATGATTGCGGATGCAGCAGAGACTCTGCCGCCTCGATGTAAATGAAATAAATCATCTACAGTAAACCAGTGGCATAAGTGATGTCTGTTTTCATTTAACCATTCAACTAATTCATTAAAAGAGCTGCCGTTTTGTTGTAATTTTGCTGCTGTGTATACTAATAATCCTTCACCTGCTGATGCGGCGAAAGAATCAATTATTTCAATTTGAAAATTAGAATATTTTTCTGAAAGATTATTTTTTGCAATATGCGCACTCTGTATTGAGCCTGAAAGAGCTGATGAAAATGCAATATAGATAATATTTTTATCATTTAATATGGCATTTTCAAAATATTTTTCATATGTCGTTACATTGATTTGTGAGGTAGTGGCCATTACTCCTTCTTTAATTTTATTATAAAATTGATTAATACTTAAATTTTTACAGGATGGATAATATTCATAGTTAATCTGATCAATCTCATATTCCATTGGAATTACTGTGATATTGTTTTTATTGATGATATCTTTTGATAAATCTGAGGTGGCATCGGTTATTAAAATATAATCTCTCATTTATTCCTCCAACTAATTTTATAATTTAAATAATTATAATATAAATTTGTTTTATTACAATAAATTCTATTATGATTTTAATATAAAAAGAATAAATTTTATTAGGAAGATGTATAAAAACACTGATGTCATTAGAATTAATGAAATATTTTTTAAATATCATATGAACTAATGAATTGAAATTAATTATAAAAGATATAGAATAACATTAGAAATAATGATAAATTAGGATAAGGGGAGATGTTATGGCAGTATTAACAAGACTTACTAAAAAGAAAGCTGAAGGCAATGCAAAAAAAAAACAAGGAGGTGAGCAGATTTTAATAAATGAAGATGTAAATGACAAATATTTTAAAATTCACAATTTGTCACCAAAGCAATATGAAGAATTTTTGTTGCTGTTGGAAGGATATACATTAAAAAAAGTTGCTCAAAAGATGAACATCAAATATTCTACTGCCAATACGCACATGACGAAACTTTATAAAAAACTTGGGGTAAATACAAGGGCAGAACTCATCATTCAGTACAGAAATTTAAATTATGAAAATAAAGGAGAATAAAAAGATGGAAAATAAAATTTATGAGGCGCATAAATCATCAATAGGTGGATTGGATGCAAACATCATGGCATTAATCGCTTATTTGGGAGGAGCGGTGCTGGGATTTATTCCCGGAGTCAGATATGTTGCTTTTTTAGTACCTATTATAATTTATATTATAGAAAAAGATAGTCAATTTATAAAATTCCATGCGATGCAATCTATATTACTTAGTGTAGTTGGAGTTGTATTGTTGATAATCATTGCAATTATTTCGGCTATTGTTATAGCAACGGGTAGCTACGCCGCTTTGGGAGCATTATCAATACTGGCAGTTTTAGTCTGGATTGTAGAAATTGTTTTATTGGTATTCTTTATTATTGCTGCAGTAAAATCATATAAATATGAACTCTACAAAATGCCTCTCATCGGTAAAGTTGCTGAAAAAATAGCGGTTAAATAAAATGGGATGAATATAATAAATATAAAAAAGAGAGGGAACAAATGAAAAGAAAGATAAGTTTTATTTTAATATTATTATTGATTTGTATTTTAAGCCTAGCTGGTTGCGGCGGATCTTCCGGTGACGACTCGTCAAATAGTGATTCAACAAGCACAGAGACAAATTTAGCCGATAATATTAATGAGATTTTTCAGAGTGGAACCTATCAAATGGATATTTCTATGTCTATGTCATATGAAGGAGAGCAAAGTGATGTTGATATGGTCATAGCGGTTGACGGCAATAATATGGCAGGGCAAACGTCAATACAAGGCATGAATATGAGCTTTGTGATGAAAGACGGACAATACTATTTAATTAACCATGATCAAAAGATAATTTTTGTTAGTGAATATGATTCATCTGAAGAAATAGATACTATTGAAATACCAAGTTTGGATGAGTTAAGTGATGATGATATGACATTTGCTAAGAAAAGTGATGTAGAAATTGACGGAGAAACATTGATTTGTGAAGAATACACAGTATCGGCAGATGAGACAGTGAAATATTATTTCAAAAATAACACATTGGTGAGAATGGATGTTATCAGTGGTTCTTATACTCAGACAATGAAGATAAATGAAATCAAAGGAACAGTTGATAGCGAATTATTTGAAATTCCGTCTACTTATCAACAAATGTCAATGTAAATATTTAATTTGAATCAATAAAATGTATAATTAATGGGGATTTGTATGACAAAAAAGATTTGTATCATTTGTTTGTTAATTAGTTTCTTGCTATTGTTAGTGGCATGTGGAAACAAAAACGCCTCTTTGGGCAACAAAGATAGCACAGCTTCAAATGAGATGAATATCAATAGTGATGCTGCATTTGCGACTTCGCTTCAGACAATATTAGATTCAAAGGCTACTTTATATAATAAGCTTCAGACAAATATGCCGAATGAAATGGCGTTTGCTGCAATGGATATGCTATCTGTCTCGTTAATGGATTTAAATCTGGCTTTTATATCTTCGTGTGGTACAGATGGAGCCAAAGAAGGAATGGAAATTGCGTTTGGTATGTTTGGGATAACAGATGTTAATTATAACGAAAATGGAACGAATTATCAAATAACAGCTAAGACAAGCGAAGGCGTGGATGTTCAATATGATGTACAATATGATAAAGCAACTGATTCAATGTCGGTTAGATTTTCAGAAGAAGCGGAAGAAGTTTACTTTGACGCGGTTAGAATTAATGGAGGATATGGGTTTATATATTTTGCATCAACAAATGACGGAAACGCAAATTATGACATTGTAAAAGGAATTATCTATGATGACGGAGATGGTATATTTGCAACGGGAAATATACAAAGTAAAGCCGAATCTGTCTATAAAAATGCGTCTGTATTCACAAATGAGTTTGTAATAGATAGAATGAATAATTATTATGAAGTAAAAGATGGAATATGTAATGTCAAATATGATGGAAAAATATACGAATATGAGGCAGGTGCGGGAAAACCCGAAGGAGAAGATGAGTAGCGCAATGAAATAAATCTTGTTTTTTGTCAATAAGAGAGAGCATTGGAAAGATAAATTTTAAAAACACAAAGGATTGTCAAAAAGACAACCTTTGTGTTTTGCATTATTAAAAATATTTATTATTTATTTTTAACTCTAATGTTGATGCCAAAACTTACATATAATGCAATTTATTAAAGCTATCAAACCAATAATCATCAGTGAAAAGAAAAATGCGCTTATGGCGACAAGTATAATCACTGATAAAAATGCGGGATCCAATACGATTGATAATGCGGCTATTGAAGATATGATTGTACCGATTATCCCCACCAAAAAGCAAGTGGTATTTCTACTTAAGCATTTCGACAAGATATTAGGTGCGGTAACAGCAGCCGGAAATACACCTGCAATTAAAATGACAAGCGATAACACTCCCAAACCGAATGCAATCCATGCGGAAGTTACAATGCCCGGGATAAGATTAAAAGCAAACAATATTGCTATGATTGCTCCAAACATTACACTTATCACTATTCCTAAACCGCTGAATGCGTTAAAAGAACAGTTATCATCACAATGTTCCAAGTTATCCAAGCCTCCTTTTATTTTTTGAGTAATACTACTCAAATACAGTATATGATACATATATTATTTTGTTTATTAATGACGAAAAATGTAATATAAATTTTATAACGAATACTAATTGAAAATGGAACTAAATTATTATAAAACTGGTATTTGTATAACATGAGAAACATAAAAATTTTTATTGGTTGAAATTAATTATGATATATAAAATATAAGATAAAAAAACATAAAAAAATAAAGGTTAACACCTTTATTTCAGTTTAGTAATTTATTCAAAATAAGATTTAGGGATAATATCTATACAAAGTTCCGGATAAAGTACAAAATTTTCAAGAAGTTGGGCCACTCGTTTTTTTGCTTTTATTTTTGCTTTTTCATCTATAATATATTTTGCTTTGCTGGTTTGACCTTGTCTCTCGCCGCTTTGAATAGTTGTTGGAGTAGTATTTTTTAAAACCAATTTTATGATTTTCGCCAGTTCTTTCATTTCATCAGGACCCATGCCTAAAGTTGTAACTGCCGGGGTACCTATTCTGATCCCACTTGTATACCAAGGACCGTTTTTATCAAAGGGTAAAACATTTCTGTTCAACGTTATACCACAGTCTCGAAGTGCGCTTTCTGCTTGTCTGCCTGTTAAAGAAAATGTTGTATCTACATCGGCTAGAATAAGATGGTTATCTGAGCCGCCTGTAACAACGCTGATTTCTTCTTTAATTAATGCGTCAGACAAGGCTGCAGAATTTTCAACGATTTTAGCGGCATAATCTTTAAATTCTTGACTACAGGCCTCTTTTAAAGCGATTGATTTTGCCGCTATAACGTGTGGCAGGGGACCGCCCATAACAGAGGGACACCCTTTATCAACCCATGGAGCAAATTCTTTTTTACATAGTATTAAGCCTCCGCGAGGACCTCTAAGTGTCTTATGTGTAGTTGTTGTGACAATATGCGCATACGGTACGGGGTCATATTCTCCTGTATATACACCGCCTGCTACCAAACCCGCAAAATGTGACATATCTACCATAAAAATAGCGCCAACTTCATCGGCCATTTCGCGCATTTTAGCAAAATTAAGTTTTCTTGGATATGACGAATATCCGGCTAAAAATATTAACGGTTTAAATTCATGAAGCTGTGTGCGCAATTCGTCTAGATTTATAAGAAAATTATCTTTATTTACCATATAATTTTTAACATTAAAAAGCAGACCGGAAAAATTTTGTCTATAACCGTGGGTCAGATGTCCGCCCGAATAATAGTCAAGAGAAAAAAGCTTTTGATTAAAAAATTCTTTTTTTATTTTTCCCCATTCAGATTTATCTGCCTGTGCAGAGGTTGTATTTAATTTTTCTATAAGTGGTTGCTGTATTTTTGCCGAAAGGATGGCGATAAATGCAATTAAATTTGCATCAGAACCTGAATGAGGTTGAATATAAGCATGTTCCGCGCCAAATAATTTACAGGCTGTATTGGCAGCTTCTGATTCAATATCATCAATATTATCACAGCCTGCATAAAATCTATAGTTGGGATATCCTTCTGCGTATTTATCGGTCAGGAGGTTTCCTTGTGCCAACTGCACTGAAAGTGAAGAAAAATTTTCGCTGGCTATTAATTTTAAATTGTTGGATTGATCATAAAATTCTTTTAAGATAGATTTCGCAATTTTTGGTGAAGAATTATAAATTGTATCCAAACCAGCATAAAAAGATACTGCCGCTGAATCAATGTCTTCATTTTTTTTATGATTCAAGTATAGTGATAATAAGCTGTTTTGATTCATTGTGTATAGCTACCTCCTACAAAAAAACAGACCATTCTGAGCAATAACAGCCCAGACGGTCGGCATTTTTTAACTTATTTTTTATTGTTTAGATATTGCATGTGGTGAACTCCACTTCCGTCAGCAATTCTTTATTTTATTTTTTTAAATAGTAACAATATAAGTTCTGTTTGTCAATATGATTTATAAATATTTATTAGAATTGATTGATATTACTGCATGTTCTATTATGAGATAAAAACAAGAACAGAAAATATCATGATTTATTGTTAGTTTTTATAATACCGATTGTTTTTCTATGTTCTGAACGTTTTTTAGCGCCATCTTTTATTAATGTATATAATATTGAGCAAATCGGAACACCAAGTAAGATTCCTACAATACCAAATAACCCGCCTCCGACAATAATGGCTAGAAGTACCCAAATCGCAGGAAGACCAATTTTATTACCGACAACTTTCGGATATATAAAGTTGCCTTCGATTTGCTGAATGATTATTAAAAATATAACGAACCAAAATGCTTTTATGGGTGAAACCATCAATAAAATAAAAGCACTGGGAATAGCGCCGAGAAAAGCGCCGATAACAGGAATGATGCTTGTTACGGCTATTAGAACACTAATAAGAGGTGCGTATTCAAATCTGAATATGGTCATGCCTATAAAACACATGCATCCTAATATAAATGCTTCAAATAATTGACCGGAAACAAAATTATTAAAAGTTTCATTTGTTAATTTCGCAATTTGTTTTGTTTTGTTATAGAATCGATGAGGTAAATAGGCATCAACTAGTAAATTGATTTGCTGTAACAATTTGTTTTTGCTTGACATTATATAAATAGAGAATATTAGTCCGATAAATATATTGATAAAAGCCATTGCAATACCTGCTGTCATACTTACAATGGAGGTTAACAGTTGGCTGGCAATATCTGAAATTTTTTGCATGTTATCTTGAATAATTTGTGTTAAATCGACTATTGAAAAATTTTGTAAATTTAAATATGCGATGATGCTATTGACCATTTTTTCTATATTTTTACTATAGGAGTTAATATTGTTGATAAATAAAGAAATACTATCGGAAAGCTGTGGAATAATAAATGCCATTAGCGAAACGATAAGACCAATAAACAACGTATATGTGATAAATATTGATAAAAATAAAGATATATTTTGTTTTTTAAATTTAAAAATTTTGTATAATTTTGAATTTAAAAATTTTATAGGTTTATTTAAAATAAAGGCTAGTACAAATCCCCATATAAATGGTTTGAAATAGGAAAAAAATAATGCAAACCATTTATAAATATCATCAAATTTGACAACGACAATTGTCAGTAAAATCGTATATGTTATTAATAAAAAGATAGATTTAAAGATTTTTTTATCCATATTAACCTCATTATTTATAAATAATATATTTAATAATAGGACTATTATAACATCATATATATTATATTAATATAATGAAATTAATATTAAAACATAGAATAATTTTATTAGAAAAAAACGAAAAAAGAGCGGAAAAGGTGTTGACAAAGAGGGATAGAACTGATATATTAGTAAAGCTCCTTAAAAAGGAGAGGCCCGAAAGGGCGATGTTCATTGAAAAGTAGAGAAAAAGAAAAGAACCAAACAGAGATTCCAAGAGTTAAAAATTAATAGGCAAGAAATGAGTTAAGATATAAACGAAGAGTTTGATCCTGGCTCAGGACGAACGCTGGCGGCGTGCCTAACACATGCAAGTCGAGCGGGAATTTGCTATCTGAGATTTCGATTGACGATAGCAAAGGAGAGCGGCGGACGGGTGAGTAACGCGTGAGCAATCTGCCTTGTGGAGGGGGATAGCCTCTGGAAACGGAGATTAATACCGCATAATACTGTATTATCGCATGATGAAACAGTCAAAACTACGGTGCCACAAGATGAGCTCGCGTCTCATTAGCTAGTTGGTGGGGTAAAAGCCTACCAAGGCAACGATGAGTAGCCGACCTGAGAGGGTGATCGGCCACACTGGAACTGAGACACGGTCCAGACTCCTACGGGAGGCAGCAGT
>CAZHMK010000002.1:5296-290551 GCA_964533615.1 uncultured Eubacteriaceae bacterium | reverse complement strand
TTTTTAAGGAGCTTTACTAATATATCAGTTCTATCCCTCTTTGTCAACACCTTTTTTGTTATTTTGGGATTTTTTATTTTTTTTAATAAATTTTTATTTTCAAAAATTATTATTGTATTTCTTACTTAATTTTATTAAAAAAAATGTTCTGCATATGCAGAACATTTTTTTGTTTCGGGATAATAAATTTAAGTTAAGCAATTTTAATAAGTTTAATGTTATTCTGAAGCTTTTGCAGCTCTGTCTCTTGCTTTGATGTTTTTGAATCCAAAAATCCAAAGCGGAAGAATAACGAAGAACCAGTTCAAGATACCAAGGTATTTGTACGCAACTGCAACAACCCACATCAATCCGAGAAGGGATACAGCCCAGCAAATAGCTATTGAAATGATAGAAAGAATTGCTTTTCTGCCTACTTCATTCTTCATTCCTTTAAACAAATACGGATTTAATCTTTCTACAAGACCAAATACCAATCCAACACCTGTTGTTACAAGTGCCAAGAAAAGCATAATTGGGTAAAGAACATCCAAAATCGGCATATTCAATTGACCAACCATATATAATGTCGGCAATGTTCTGGCTGCTTCATCAGCCCAAATTGCAGGCATTCCTGCAAGAAGCAAGAAGCAAACGCCGGAAAGCATCAATGCGTTTAAAATATAGCCAAGGATCATAGCACCTTTTGCTTCTCTCTTTGATATCGCGCCTTTGAAAGATGCAGCAGCCCCGCCAATGATACCCATTTGAAAACCAGAGTAAGTGAGCGCCCACAAAAGTGAGTTGCCAACGCTACCTTTTACTGTTCCAGCTGAACCAGTTACACCCCATTTAGCTGCAACATCATTAACATATCCATCAGACCAAAGTTGAGCAATTTGAGGACCGAATTTGATAAGTCCTGAGATTAAAACAACCAATACGATTATGATAATACCAACAGTCATAATCATAGCATTGTTTCGAACAACTTTAGCACCGAATATACTCAATATTGTAATAACTGCAAACATAAGGAGCGAACCAACTATAGGCGGCCAGCCCAACTGTTGGTTTCCAAGGCTTGCACCTGCTGCTATAACAGCTGCAGTTGCAGCAATAACAGTAAGCGCTATAGAAATATCAAGAAGGATACTTCCGAGTGTGCCTATTGGTTTGTAAGCTTCTTTTGACCATGCATGATAGTCAAATTTGTTTATTTGTCTAGCTGTTTCAAGTCCTACATAATATGTGATAGCGATGATAGCGATCGTTAAGAACGGGAATAATGGACCCCACCAACCGTGGTTCGTGAAGTATTGAAGCTCTTGTGTACCAGATGCAAAACCAGCACCACAGTGTGTAGAAAACCAAACTGTTGCGGTACCGATACTAACGCTGGTAAACATTTTATTCTTTTTTACGTTTTCCATCTTTTCTTCTCCTATAAAAATATAATTTCAAATAAGTTCTAAAATCACCAATAAAATTGTGATGTATCGCGTCATATGCGAATTATTCCATGATGCTATTACTTAAATTATACCCCAAAACGATCTATTTATTTGTGCCAAACTGTTTGTCATAAGTGTCTTGCAAAATATGTGAAAGCCTAACGATAACATCATTAACCGGTGTTGGTATGCCTGTTTCAATACCACCTCTGACAACAGCACCGTTTAAGAAATCAACTTCAGTTTTCTTTTTATTCATAATATCTTGAGTTGCAGATGGATAATGTTCTCTAACTTTTGGAAGCAGGTCTTTAACATATGCATTCCATGCTGTATCCCAATCCATCTTAATCCCTTTAGCATTTGCCACGGCAACGAGCTCTCTAGCTATCATTTCTTCAATAGCTGCTCCATCCGGATGATCCCAAAGAACGCCCATATTTACTCTTGTAATTCCACACATAAGATTTACGCAAGAATTGACCAAAAGCTTTGTCCATACGAAAACGTTCGTTTCCGGCGAAAATTCGGTTACCAGACCGCCTTTATTTAAAACGTCTTCAATTTCTACCCATATACCTGATTTGTCAACTTTTTCATTGCAAAAATGAATAGCAACGCCTTCGCCTGGGTTTCCAGCGATTTCGCCAAGCGCCAATGGCCTGCTCGAAATATTTAAAGTACCGTTTCCTATTTTTTCATCGGGCAGGAATTCTTTCATTATATCCACGTTCCCAACGCCATTCTGAAGCGAAAGAGCCACCGTGTTTTCGCCAAACAGACATTTTGCGCCTTCCATTGCAGAACGTGTAAACATACCTTTTACAAGAACAATAACAACGTCTACGACGCCAACTTCTTGTGGCTTAAGCACTGCTTTAATATTAACGACTTCCTGCTTTCCGTTGAAATCCATCTTAAGCCCATCTTTATTGATTTTTTCAACAAGAGCTTCAAATGGATCAACCAATGTAACGTCGGCTCCTCCTTTGTAAAAATGAGCGCCTATTAAGCTTCCCATAGCTCCAGCGCCTAAAACTGCAACTTTCATTTTTCTACCTCCTCAAAAAATTCCTCTATATTTGTTATTTAATAACAATTAGTACTCCAAAAATGTTATCACACCGGTACTTCTATGTCAATATACAATTAATATTTTATATGTATAAATAAATAAGTATACGATTTACCATTTAATAATAAACTTTTTTTCATCTATTTTTTAAAGCAAAATCAGTATACTAATTTGAATTGAAATTATTATGTAATTTTATTGTTTTTTAAATAAATCTCTTATTTCTCTAAATAATAACTGTTCTTATGTCACCTTTGAAATTTTAGCATCTTCTTTACTATTTTTTTCATTTTTCATAATTTTATTAATAAATTTTAACGCAATAAGTATACTGAACGCTATAATAAGAAAATCAATGATATTTTGAAAAAAAGAGCCGTATTGAATAACAATGGGCCCCGCACCGATTCGAGACGGAATCGTAATGGATAAATCTGTGATATTTATTTTGCCAATAATTAAACTCATGATAGGCATTAGTAGATCATTTACCAGCCAACTGACAATTTTTTGCCTTTCTTAACTATAAAGAGTATACATGTTAAAATTTAAATAACTCTTAATCAACGGGTTTCATTGTCGGAAACAAAATAACATCTCTTATTGAATCTTGGTTTGATAGCAGCATTACCAACCTGTCAATGCCGACCCCTACTCCGCCTGTCGGCGGAAGACCAACTTCTAAAGCATTGATAAAATCTTTGTCATACGGATGTGTTTCTTCATCCCCTTGCTCTTTCTTAGCAAGCTGCGCCAAAAATCTTTCCTTTTGATCTAACGGGTCATTTAATTCACTGAATCCATTTGAAAACTCTTTACCGTTAATGAATAGTTCAAATCTTTCAGTATATCTGGGATCCTGCGAATCTTTTTTCGCTAAAGGAGAAATCTCTACAGGATGATGTGTCACGAACGTAGGCTGAATCAGCTTGTCCTCAACATGTTCATTAAACACTTCTTCAATAATTTTTCCTATCCCCCATCCGTTTTCAACATTGACATGCAAATTTTTTGCAGCTTCAATAGCTTCATTTAATTCAACAAACACATCAAAATCGACACCAGTATATTTTTTAATTAAATCTGTCATTTTTGCTTTGACAAAGGGTGCTTTTAACTCAATTTTTTGTTCCTGGTATTCTATTGTCGTGCCGCCTGTTACCTTAGTAGCCACATACATAAACAATTCTTCTATCATAAGCATAACGCTTTTATAGTCTACAAACGCTTCGTAGCTTTCCATCATTGTGAATTCGGGATTATGCGTAGCGTCCATTCCTTCATTTCTAAAAACACGTCCAACTTCATATACTTTATCAAATCCTCCTACGATTAATCTCTTCAAAGGAAGCTCAAGCGCTATTCTCAAATACATAGGAATATCGAGTGCATTGTGATGTGTGATGAACGGCCTTGCATTCGCTCCTCCCGCCAAGGTCGAAAGCACCGGCGTTTCCACTTCAATAAAACCCCGGTTGTCCATAAATTCCCGAATATATTTGATAACATTATAACGCAATAAAAATATTTCTTTTACCTGAGGATTCACAAGCAAATCGATATATCTTTGTCGATACCTTAAATCAGGATCTTTTAATCCGTGAAATTTTTCTGGAAGTACTCTTAAGGATTTTGTCAGCAGCATAAACGTTTGGATTCTTATAGAAATCTGCCCCATTTTCGTTCTGAAAACAAAGCCGTTGATTCCAATGATATCTCCGATATCATATGATTTTATTTCATCATATTTTTCTTCGCCTACCGCATCACGTTTTATAAATAGTTGTATGCGTCCTGTAGAATCAAGGATATCGTAAAAGGAGACTTTTCCTTGTCCTCTCTTTGCCATGATTCTTCCGGCAATATTTACTTCTTTTTCCTCATATTGTTCAAAATTTTCATTAATATCATTCGCATAACTATCCACACTAAAATGTGTTATTTTATATGGATTTTTATCCTCTTTTTTAAGTTTATTTAATTTATCAAACCTTACTTTAACTACTTCAGATAAATTTAATTCATCCTGCTGATTGCTGTTCGCCTTCTCTTCTGACATTCGTTCCTCCTACTCTACTGAAACAATATTAAATGCAATAACTCCGTTTGGCGTAGAAAATTCTACATTATCCCCAACTTTTTTGCCTATCAAAGCACTTCCGAGCGGCGATTCGTTTGATATTTTCCCGTTATCCGGATCCCCTTCTCCGCTCCCTAAAATTGTATATGTTAATTCTTCATTATACTGAGGGTCAAAAACTTTAACCTTACTTCCAATACTGATTACACCATCTTTTTTTGTCTTTTTAGCAACTTTCGCATTGCTTAATTTTCTTTCTAACTCTAATATTTTGCCTTCTAAAAACGCCTGTTCATTCTTTGCTTCTTCATATTCCGCATTCTCGCTTAAATCGCCATATTCACGTGCATTTTTTATTTTTTCCGCAATTTGATTTCTTGCTTCTCCTCTCAGATAATCAAGTTCTTTTTTTATTTCATTGTATCCTTCTTCGGTAAGTATTATATCCTTGTTCACAATTAACCACTTTCCTTTCGCAATTCAACAATTTATCTAATCATTATAATTAAGTGCTATTTTTATGTCAAGTTAATAATCTCCTTGGCTAAAGCAATTTGATTTCTTTATCGTATTCATTTAAATTAATATCCAAAACATGTAATAAAGACTGGGCACACGAAGCATTAATAATCATATCAGTCAGTAAGATTCCTGAAATCCGATGATCATAGAAATCCATAAAAAATGGTGATTTTATTAATTTCCCGCTGTGGTTTTCATCTATCATATTCAGCAAGTCTAAAATAATATTATTTGACGTAAAATAATTGGAATAATCTATATTTGTCGAAGCATAAAAAATAATATTTGATTCTTTAAGTATCTTCGGATTATTGGTGACATAAATTGAGGTGGCCGTATTTTCATAAATAGTTTGAATATATTCTTCTATTAAATTTTTGCTTTCGCACAAAATACTTATTTGACCAAATAACTCAAATATTTTATTATAATAGAACAGCCCTATGTATTGATCTATCACAAAACATATTTTATAATCATGCAGTAATCCGTCTAAGGTATTAATAAATATTTCACTCGTTAACTCTGCCCCACTGATAAATTGATTTTTAAAATCATTTAATGCATATCCCATGATGACAGATTCCATTCCCAAAAGAGAGAAATTTTTAATTCCTGTATCATTCATGGCCTTGATAATAAGCTCTCTGAGATGACTATATTGTTCTTTTTTATTTACTAAGTTCTTTTCTTTAAAAACATAAGCATACCCTATATCATTATCTGATTTGTTTTTTAATAAATATTTCGAAATTGAATTATCATTAAAATGTATTTTTTTTAATGCCGCTTTTGCTTTATTTTTATATGTAATATGTATCGAATTTTCGTTAATAAACCATAAAATTTTATTCATATCCATCACCTAAAAAAATAATATGAAAACCATACTGATTTTACTACTAGATTAGATTAAAAGTTTATATTTAAAAATGTCTTAAAACTTTGCTTTATAAATGAAGCTCGGATAAAGTTAAAATTTTTCTTGGATTAATTGTTCTGCCATATGGCCAGCTTCCATATCGAATTTCAAAATGCAAATGCGGACCTGTACTCTTTCCTGTTGTCCCCATGAGTGCGATTTCTTGACCTTGTTTTACACAATCGCCTACTTTTACTAGATATTTATTCAAATGACCATATCGGCTCCAAGAACCGTCATCATGCTTGATATCAATACATTTTCCATATCCATAATACCATTCGGCACGCATTACTATTCCGTCTTTTACCGCTACAATAGCTGTATTCATCGAATTTGCAATATCTATCCCTAAATGCATTTCGCCGTTTCTATTGCCATACTCACTGCTGACAAAACCGCTCGTAGGCAGCACATATTCCGGTTGTTCTCTTATTTTTGTGCCCTTGACTATTATTTCATCCTGCGGAGCTACAGCTGTCTTTGTCTTAATTAATTCTCTGTTTTGTTCTATATTGTTTATATATTCAACCTTGTAGATATTTTCTATAACACCGTCTATTCCTTTTTGCTTGATTTGCTGCTGATTTTGATAGAGTGTTTGACTATATTCTATAGTGGTAGTATGTGTGAGCAATTCAGCTTCTTTAACGTATTTTAAACAAACAATAGACGTATTGATTGTTTGTGACTTCTCATCTTTTTCTTTTATATTCTTAGCATTATTGTTTGAATCGTTTATATTTTTCAATAATAATTTAACAGCATCCTCTTGATTCAAAATATTAAAATAATTTTCTTTTATATTAATAATATCCGGTTTATCTGACCAATCAGCATCTACCAATACTTCATTTTTATTGCATTTAATATTCTCCCAATAAAATTTATCTAATACAGTATTGGCAGCTGTCTCATCCTCAAGGACACAAACTATTTGCCCATCTAACATAATCGCACAGGCATCTACATTCATAGCACTAATAGCAGTATTTAAAATTTGATTTTTACTGCTTAGTGAATCTATATTCTCAGCGCCTTTAATTCTGACTACGCTACTGCATGCACATAGACAAACCAATAAATAAACAACTATTTTTATGTTTTTTTTTCTCATAAACTGTAGTATTGGTAAAAAAGAATAAAATATAAGCGGATTTTATTGTAAAATAAAAAAGCTGTCTAAAATGACAGCTTTTTTATTTTACAAATTTTAATATGCATTTTTTTTGCGAGCTTCTTGGATCATCATGTCTTTTACTTTCATGAGACGGCTCAAATTGCCACGTTCATTTTCATCTAGTTTCATGACAATATAGCGAATTGTCTCTTCAAGCTGAGGAATCATAACATATTCAAGCGCATTTACTCTACGTCTTGTTTTTTCAATCTCCTGCGATAACAACTGCACAGATTTTTCAATTTGTGCCAATTGCAATAAGTCAGGTAATATTTCCGAGAGAGCAAGCACTGCGTCATCAAGTTCACCGAGAGTTGTTGCAAATCCATAAGGATATATTTCTGACGGATCTTCATTGGATGTTTTAAATTCGTATACCGGCACATTAACCGACATAATGTTTTTATATTCAAAATCTAATGCAACACTCTGCTTCGGATATAGCAATGCTTCTTCCAAGAATTCCGGAGACATGGCGGCAGAAGCCACTGTGAAGCTTTTTCCTGCACGAATTAAAGCCTCTTCAACTTTTATACGCAATGCACGATTTTGTTTAACAATTTCTAAGAATTGTTTCATCAATTCATCACGCTTGTCTTTTAATAATTTATGACCGCGTCTAGCAGTTCTAAGACGATCCTTCAGCCGTGTAAGCTCCATACGGGTAGGATTTACTGCCAATCTTGCCATTTAAAAATCCTCCCTTCTTACTTTTCTACAAAATTTGCATTATCTTCTAAATCAAGCGAGTCATAGTACATTTCAATATGTTCTTGTTTTATACGCTTCAACTCGTTTTTAGGAAGTATCTTAAGTAATTTCCATCCTAAATTTAATGTTTCTTCAATCGTTCTGTCATTTTCATATCCTTGCGATACATATTGTTTTTCAAATTCATCAGCAAATTTCGCATATAATTTATCAACATCGGTAAGCGCTGCTTCACCTAGGATGGTCATGAGCTCTTTTGCATCTTTACCACGTGCATATGCAGCAAAAAGCTGGTTCATTGTTCCTGCATGGTCTTCACGTGTTTTGCCTTTGCCAATCCCTTTATCTTTTAGACGGGACAGTGAAGGTAACACATCGATCGGAGGACGAAGCCCTTTACGATAAAGTTCACGCGATAAAATAATTTGACCTTCTGTAATATACCCTGTCAAGTCAGGGATTGGATGCGTTTTGTCATCTTCAGGCATTGAAAGGATCGGTATCATGGTGATAGATCCATCACTATCCAAACGACGTCCTGCACGCTCGTACATAGTAGCAAGGTCAGTGTAAAGATAACCAGGATATCCACGACGACCCGGCACTTCCTTACGAGCTGCAGACACTTCACGGAGTGCTTCTGCATAGTTTGTAATATCAGTGATGATAACAAGTACTTGCATGTTAAGATCAAATGCCAGATATTCAGCTGCTGTAAGTGCCATACGAGGCGTAGAAATACGCTCAATAGCAGGGTCATTTGCAAGATTCATGAACAATACTGTTCTATCGATTGCACCTGTGCGTCTGAAGTCAGAGATAAAGAAATCAGCTTCTTCAAATGTGATGCCGACCGCCGCAAAAACAACGGCGAATTTGGATTCTGTTCCTAAAACTTTCGCTTGACGCGCAATTTGCGCTGCAAGTTGCGCATGCGGAAGACCGGAACCTGAGAATATAGGAAGTTTTTGACCACGAACCAATGTATTCAGTCCGTCAATTGCAGATACACCAGTCTGAATAAATTCTGACGGGTAGTCACGTGCTGCAGGATTCATTGGTATACCATTGATATCCAGTCTTTTTTCAGGTAAAATGTCCGGTCCTCCGTCTATCGGACGACCAAGTCCATCGAATACACGACCAAGCATATCTTCGGCAACACCCAGTTCTATACCATGACCTAAAAATCTTACTTTGGATTGAGCCAAGTTGATTCCGGCTGAGCTTTCAAAAAGCTGAACCAATGCGTTGGATCCGTTAAGCTCCAATACACGACAACGACGTGTCTCTCCGTTTTGAAGTTCGATTTCGCCCAATTCGCCATAACTTACATCAGAAACATCTGAAACAAGCATCAGCGGACCTGCAACTTCACGTATAGTTCTATACTCTTTAATCATTATCTTTCACCTCCTTCTTCAACTACTTTAGCAATTTGTTCATCAATTTCTTTTATTATTTTATCATACTCTTCTCTGTAAATTGATTGATCCACATCTTTTGCACGGCCGATTTTATCTCTTGCCGGTATTGTAATAACTTTATTTAAATCAGCTCCGTTAGCAATTGCATTACGGGCCACTTTACCATAATAAAGTATCATATCCATAAGACCCATTTGTTTTTCTAGTGAGGTATAGGAATCTGTATCAGAAAAAGCATTTTGCTGTAAGAAGTCTTCACGCATCATACGGGCAACTTCCATGCTGAGTCTGTCTCCGGGTGAAAGCGCATCAATACCTACAAGTCGTACGATTTCGTTGAGTTCACTTTCAAGCTGCAATAACTGCATTGCTGCTTCTTTATTTGCTGTAAATGTTTTTCCAAGAGTGGTATTATACCAATTACTTAATCTGTCATCATATAATGAATAGCTGTTCAGCCAGTTAATAGCCGGGAAATGTCTTGCATAAGCCAGACTACTATCTAATCCCCAGAATACTTTAACAATACGCAGTGTCGCCTGCGATACAGGTTCAGATATATCTCCGCCAGGAGGTGAAACTGCACCGATTGCTGAAAGCGCAGCTGTTCTGTTATCGGATCCTAGGCATACAACGCTTCCTGCACGTTCATAGAATTGAGCAAGTCTGGATGTGAGGTAAGCCGGATAACCTTCTTCACCAGGCATTTCTTCAAGACGACCCGACATTTCACGAAGTGCTTCTGCCCATCTTGATGTAGAGTCAGCGATTAACGCAACCGCATATCCCATATCTCTGAAATATTCAGCGATTGTTATCCCCGTATAAACTGATGCTTCCCTCGCTGCAACAGGCATATCTGATGTATTTGCGATCAGAACAGTTCTTTGCATCAAGCTTTCGCCTGTACGCGGGTCTTTAAGTTCAGGGAATTCCATCAAAACGTCTGTCATTTCGTTTCCGCGTTCGCCGCATCCAACATAAATAACGATATCAACATCACTCCATTTTGCCAATTGATGCTGCACAACTGTTTTCCCTGAGCCGAAAGGTCCCGGAACCGCAGCTGTGCCGCCTTTAGCCATCGGGAAGAATGTATCAATAATTCTTTGTCCCGTGATCATTGGTATATCCGGAGGCAGTTTTTCTTTATACGGTCTTTCAACACGAACAGGCCATTTTTGCATCATGCTGAGTTCTTTATTTCCATTTTCAGTTTTTACTACGCAAATGATGTCTGTTACTAAGTATTCTCCGGATTTAATTTCTTCTATAGTACCTTCAATGCCAACCGGAACCATTATTTTATGGCTTACAACAGCTGTTTCCTGAACTGTACCAATAATATCACCTGCGATAACTTTATCGCCTTTTTTCACAGTGGGTACAAAATTCCATTTTTTATCTCTTGAAATGGAAGGCACACTTATGCCTCTTGTAATACTTGAACCAACAAGCTTACGTATTTCTTCGAGAGGTCGCTGTATTCCATCATAAATAGTACCTATCATTCCGGGGCCAAGTTCAACTGAAAGGGGTGCTCCGGTAGCTTCGACTTCATCGCCTACACTGATACCTGCAGTTTCTTCGTAAACCTGTATTGAAGCATTTCCCCCACGCATTTCTATTATTTCGCCGATAAGTCGTTGTTTGCCTACATGAACAACATCGAACATATTATCGCCCGACATGCCTTCTGCGACAATCAGCGGACCGGCAACCTTGACAATTTTTCCGTTTTCCATAATTGTTTCAACCTTTCGATAGATTTTACTCGCCTAAAATATCTGCCCCGACAGCTTTTTCAACAGCTTCTTTTACCGCAGCCAATCCAATTCCCAGAGTAGTTCCTTTGCCCGGAATTAAAATAATTGCCGGTGTTACTTGCTGTGAATAGATTGCAAGCTCGTGCTTGAGCTGCGCTGCAAACTGTTCGGTAAGATATATAACAGCGTAATCTTCTTCCGCCATGCGATGAAGCTGATCCTTCGCCTCTGCGGCGGTTTCAACAGAGACGGTTTCTATCCCGAGGGCTTTAAAGCTGAGTACGCTTTCCCGATCCCCCATAACTGCTATTTTATACATAAGTATCCCTCAGTCTTTCCATCGCATCTTCAGGGGATAGCCCCGCTTTGCGAGATGCCATTACCATGTTTATAGCTGTAAATTCTGCCTCAACAGCAGCGATATATGCAGCTATATGCTGTTCCCCGAAAGCGATATATTTAGCATTTTTTAAATAATTCAATAAAGCATTTTCAGCTTCTGTATCTACTGAAGCCAGTCCCTTCTCTCCACGCAATGCATCAGCCGCAGCCGAAGCTGTCGTTCGCAGAGGTGTGCATTCATAGATGGATAACAGGCTTTCAGGTGTGATATCTACTTTTAATCGAGCAGCAGAAATATTTCCACCCTCAATAAAATATTTACTAATCAACATACTGTCTTGTTTCATTCTCTTTAATCTGACAGTTGTTCGTAGATTTATACTATCGATTTGCAATTTAATATATTCTACCAAAAACTTACTGTCTATCTCTTGTGCCAGCTGTAACATTTCAGCAAAACATGCTCTGTCTAAAACAGTATCAGCAAGTCTTGGATCGCCTGTTCTGGCCAATAAATCGCGGGCTTCATTTGCAGCTTGCTTCATTATAGATGTCATTTCACCGTCTGAGCCAATAACAGTGTTTCCTGTTGAGGCAATCAGACGCTTCGCCGAAATGTATCCCGTGTCGATTAAAGTAGACATATATTCAGTTTTTGCAGCTTCTCCTTTAAGGATTGCTTTTAAATTGTGATAATCATATTTTAATAAGAAAATCTTAACAATTCGCTTATCTGGTGCCATTTTCAAAATATCGTCTAATACATAGCGTCTCTTTTCAGCAATTGCATCAGGGATTTGCGACAGATTACTCATCGCTTTATATCCACATTCTTCTAATACTTTTAGAGCTTCTTCATCCGTTTTAGACTCTGCAATTCTCCTGAGTCGCTCTCGCGTTATTAAGGTGCGTTCTAATGAGCGTATTCTGGTACTGGCATACAGATAATCTATATCCTGAATTTTTTCCAAGAGTCCATACTCCTTTCTGTTCTTGCTTATAAATAGTTCCTATCATATAAACAAAAAGAACATAATTAACTAAATTTCTGTTGCAATTAACTAAAAAGAATCTGTGCCACTTGCGCAGATAGATTGTCTTTTTCCATGCGAACAAGACCGTCCAATGCACAATTAATTTCAACATCGCCGCGTGTAATAATAACTCCGCCTGATATAGAACGAGTTTTTTGAGAGACCGTTACGTCTCCGCTCATTCCTTTTTCTTTAAGCATTTTGTTTGCCGCTGCGACTACTTCATTACTGCATGCACCTTTATCTTTAGGAGAAAAAATAATTTCTTCTTTTCCTGTTTCAGCGGCATCTACGATAAGTCTTGCCAAAAAATCAACATACTTATCTTTCGGCAATGTACAAAGTTTATCTAATGCCTTATCAAAAGCTTTGGCTATAAGTTCTTGTTTTTTTAATAACAATGTTTTCCTTGCTTCCAAATTAGCCACAGATGCATATTTGCTTTCTTGTGCTTTTGCCTGCTTATTGCCTGCTTCTTCTATATCGGCAGCAGCTGCTGCCGCCTTTTCTTTGTATGTGTTTATAACTTTATCAGCTTCTTTTTTAGCTGCTTCGATTACTTTTTGAGCATCTAAATTCGCTTCTTCTATAATCTTATCAGTTATTTTTTCAATACCATTCATAAGAGTACACCTTTTTCTTACTCTTATTAACGTACGTTAATAAGCATAAGTACAGATACCAACAAAGCAAGCACTGCATATGTTTCAACCATAGCAGGATATAACAAACCTTTACCGAATTCTTCCGGTCTCTTAGCTAAAATTCCCATTGAAGCTGCTGCCGCACGTCCTTGCGCGATTCCTGAGAAATAACCGGCAATAGCGATTGGAAGTCCTGATGCAAAATACATTAAGCCTTGAGCAACTGTAAGCTGCATAGCTTCGCCTGAAAATAATCCTATATTATTTAAAATCAAGAAAGCAATCAATAGTCCATAAATACCTTGTGTTCCAGGTAATGCCTGCAAAAGTAAGCTTTGTCCGAATTTACCCGGGTCTTCTGTTACTACACCAGCTGCGGCTTCGCCGGCAATGCCAACGCCTTTTGCGCTACCTGCACCACCAAGCCCTGCTGCTAAAGCTGCTCCTAAAATTGCTAAAAATGGTCCGTTAAAAATTGAATTAAGCCAATCCATGTTAATTTTCCTCCTTAATAACTTGTATATATTTCGTCTCATTAAATAACGGTTTAAATGTTCTGCCGCCGCCTTCATAGAATTTTCCAAAGAATTCTACAAATTCTAAACGAACGGTATGTATAAACGCTCCCAGCAAACTGACTGCGAGGTTAAAAGTTTGTCCAACAATAAATACTATTACAAATAATATCCATCCTGCTACACTGTTTCCTGCCAGAGAACCCATTGTATTCATTACCGTAGCAACAACACCCGTTGAAAGACCAAGTGCCATCAAACGAGAATATGACAATATGTCAGATAAATAACCTGTAACCCCATACAATGCACCAAGACCGCTTGTAATTTTAGAAAAAATATTCTTCTTCGCTCTTCCTGCCGTCAAGAAAACGCCCAGTGCGCCGGCCAATGCAATATACATAAATATTTTCAGACCTGTAATCATACCGAGCGCGCCTAAAATAATGAGGTACCAAAATCCGATATCAAATATCGCATCTTTTATTTCACCTCGTTTAATCATACGCCACGCCGACAGCCCCATACCGATCAGCAAATGCACAACTCCACATCCCAGCGATAATATCAGCATTGTAATCGGATCTTTTAGTGGGTCAAACAATACAGGACCAAGATTCCAACTTGCTCCGAACATCGCGCCGATTGCGGCTACAAAATTACCGAACCAGCTTCCGAAAAACGCTCCCCAAATAAACGCCGATATCCCCCCGTATAAAGCAAGTGTCATAAACCGCTTGAAGGTTCCTGTAGGTTTTTTCTTCTTCAAAACAAGTAATGAAATGATCGTAAGCACCAAACCATAACCAGCGTCCGAGAGCATCATTCCAAAAAATATAAAGAAACTCACCGCTAAGAACGGTGTGAAGTCTATTAAGCTTCTGTAACTCGGAAATCCGTATAAGTCAGTGATAGCTGTATAAGGCGCCACAAGATTTTTGTTCTTCAGCACGACAGGAGGCTCTTGATCTTCTTCTACTTCAGCAAATTCGTAAGCACATCCGTTTTCAACTAAAACATTCGAAACTGCTTCTTCTGTTTCTTGAGGTACCCAGCCTTCAAAATAGACTGTTTTTTCTGTTCGCAACATTGAAGACATCGCCGTCTCACGCAAGGTTTCTATCGACAAAGCATCAGCCGTTTGCTCGACAAGTTGCCTTACCGGCGCCATTTGAGTGATTCTTTCTTCATATGCTGTCACATTTTCTTCCGCTGTTTCTAGCTCTTCATCTAAGCGTTTTAGATTTTCCGCAGCGGTACCGGTTAAATCTTTAAATGTTATTTGAGAAAATCCCGCAGCTTTTAAAACTGTCAGGGCATCTTCCAGCGCATCCTTATATGAAACCAATACTATGTAGGATTGATCTTTGTCTGCATTGACTACATCGGCCATTGCAGGAATATTCTGCTCTTCTAAAGCAGCCGTTATCTCCTTTGTATCATTTTCGGCAGGAGATACGCCTAAAATGACCGAGAAATGCTCTCCACCCGCATAATCTAATGGAATATCAGATGATGTCCATGGATTGAGTGTTGCTTTCTGAGCACAAATACGACCAATAAGAGTTTTGGTTTCAGCAATTTGTTTTACTAGCCCGTTGATTTGTTCAGATGATTGGATAGCTTCTTTTACAGATTCTTCATCAAAAAGAACACTTTCCACAACCTGTCTACGCGGTGCTAAAAAGGACTTTTTCTCCGGTGCATACTTATTTAAAGTCTCTAAAGCCGCAATCATTTCAGATCGATTGCGAGATGCTTCTTGCCCTATAGATAAAGGCTTTACTAATTTTGATACGTCTTCATTTAAATTAGCATATGCCGGAGTTTCAATTTCTACGCAGCCAAGACGAGCTAAGTCCTTTATGACCTTTCTTTGTAAACGGAAAGGCATAATAACCCGTAACCGCTTCATCTTGACTATTGCCATGAGTAAATCCTTTCAACAATGACGGAAACAGCCTTGTCCATCGCCGCTTCACCGATTTTTTCCAGTGATTCAGCTTCGTCTTTAGCTGTATTTTCGATTTTTAAGGCTTCGGCAGTGCCTGCGCGATCAGCTTCTGCATAAAGTTCCAAAACATGCGCATGCGCACGTTCTTCGGCACTTTTTATCAGTGCTGCTCCATCAGCTTCAGCAGAGGCAAGGATGCGTTTTGCCTCTGAAGCGGCCTCTGCACGAATGTTTTCCGCACGGCTTTCAGCCTGGGAAATGGTTTTAATTGCGTCAAAGTTCATGAGTATTACCGCCTTTTTAAATGTTTTCTTATAGATTTAATTATAAATCTGCAATTTGAATTTTAACACACTTTAATATGCTTGTCAAAGTAATATTGTGAAATTTTTCTCAATTTTAAAATTAAGTAAAAATCAGTATATTCTTGGTAAATTTCATTTAAATTTGTAATTATTTATTATATTTTTCTAATATTATTCCAGCTTCTTGCAATAATTGTTTCGACAAAATATCCGGGTAGTCTCCGCAAAACACGACTCGTTTGATGCCGGCATTAATAATCATTTTAGCACATTGCACACATGGACTATGTGTTATGTAAATCGTTGCTTCATTGATGCTTACCCCATACATCGCGGCTTGAATAATTGCATTTTGTTCTGCATGAATGCCTCTGCATAATTCATGATTCTGACCGCTGGGAATATTGAGGCTCTCCCTTAAGCACCCTACCTCACAGCAATGCTTCAGCCCGCTGGGAGCACCATTATAGCCCGTGGCTATGATTCTTTTATCCTTTACTATAATTGCTCCCACTTTTCTTCGAAGGCATGTCGAACGCTCTTTGACTGTGTCGAGTATGCTCATAAAATAGTCGTCCCAGCTCGGCCTGTTTTCTTGCTGTATTATTTGATTCATAAAATACCTCTTATATTTCTAAATTCTTAACGCAGGGGATACTGTTAATTATCTTCTTCATATTTGTCAATTTTTTTAACTCTTTTCTCGTGTCTCTGTCCTTCAAACGGTGTATTGAGAAAGGTCGTCACCACTTCCTTTGCAATATCAAAAGACATAAAACGCGAACCTAACGCCACTATGTTTGCATTGTTGTGCATTCTCGCCAGACTTGCCCGTTCAATATCACAGACCAACGCCGCTCTAATGCCTTTGACTTTATTCGCGGCAATAGAAATTCCGATACCGCTTCCGCAAATAACGATTCCGAATTGACACTCGCCTCTTGCCACCGCTTCACTTGCTTTAATGCCATAGTCGGGATAATCCACACTTTCCGGCGAATATGTTCCAAAATCCTTAACCGTATATCCTTTTTTCGTCAAATCATTTTTTATCGCTTCCTTTAATTCATATCCTGCATGATCGCTACCCATTGCTATTTTCATATCAACATCGCTCCACTTCTAATTTATTTATGATTTCTTCTATGAGATTTTCTAATTGAGAAGCTGTTTTTTCATATTCGGCTATACCTAAACCATATGGATCATCTATATCATAAGGCTGATTTAAATATTCGGAAACAGAAAAAATCTTATCGGCATACTCAGGATAATATTTTCTGATAATCTGAGCATGTCGACCTGTCATGCAAAGTACTGAGGAATTGCTTTTTATATCTTCTTCATTAAACTGCTTTGCGCTATGAGCTTTGATATCAATACTTTTGTTTTTCATCACTTGCTGTGCCTGGGCTGTAGCCGGCATACCATCGAATGCTGAAATCCCGGCAGAGGCTGCCTTGTACTTCTTTGCAAGTCCTTTTTGTATTACCTTTGCATTGAATAAATGTTCAGCCATAGGACTTCTGCATGTATTTCCTGTACAAACAAACAAAATTTTTTTCATACTTCTCCTCATAGTGTTTTTAAACATATATTATAGATAATGATTGCCTGCCGCTTTTTTTAAACGATTCATAATAGCCGTGCCGATACCATTTTCGGCAAAAGCCTGGCATACAATAATTTCCGCATTTCCCTGATCAAATTTTCGCAATGAATCATAAAATAAATTCGCTGCCATAAAAGTATTTTTATATATTATCTTATTTTCAACAGTTACTTTCTTTGCCAGTTCTTCAGATGAAAATAACGCAATATTTTTATTGGTATTATAGAGTGTATTTATTTTTTTTGCCATTTCATTAATAGCGCCATTTACTATTATAACTTCGGCGTTTGGTTTATAATGCACATATTTCATGCCGGGTGAAAGTGCCACACCCACTGTGCTGTCTTTTGTTTTATCAGCATTACCTACAGCCTCTTTAAGCATTGCAAGCGTTACCGCCCCCGGACGAAGAATAACGGGATATGCTCCTCTCCCGTCGATTACAGTTGATTCAAGACCTATAGCCGAATTATCATAATCTAAGATCACATCTACTTGATCATGCAAATCGCTTAATACATGTTCTGCCTTTGTAGGGCTTGGCTTTCCTGATTTGTTTGCACTTGGAGCTGCTATATATCGACCGCTTCTTTTAATTAGCTCCAAAGCTACTCTATTATCCGGCATTCGGACAGCTACGCTATCCAAGCCTGCCGTTACTGTTTTAGGAATAAATTCTTGTTTTTCAAGAACAATGCTCAGCGGTCCCGGCCAATATTTTTCAACCAGACCAGATACCCAATCGGGTATATTTTTTGCAATTTTTAATAAATCATTTTTATTTGCTATATGCACAATCAGGGGATTATCGCTTTGTCTTCCTTTTGCGGCATAAATTTTTTTTACAGCCTCTTCATTTTGAACATCTGCACCCAGACCATATACCGTCTCGGTAGGAAAGGCCACGATTCCGCCGTGTCTGATTGTTTTCGCCGCATAATTTAATGCTTCATTAAAATTATTATCTTTTATATCAAAATATTTCATTTTTCCCCTTAATCATTATTCTTAAGCTGTTCTGCCTGCTCTGCCATATGCAGAGCATCGATCATTTCATCAATTTCTCCATCCAGAAATGCTTCTAATTTATATAATGTAAGCCCGATTCTATGATCTGTAACTCTACCTTGAGGGAAGTTATAAGTTCGTATCCTCTCACTTCTATCTCCGCTGCCAACTTGACTTTTCCTGTTTTGCGCCATTTTATCCTGATGTTTCTTCAGCTCTGCTTCATAAATACGCGCTTTGAGAACCTTCATTGCTTTTTCCTTGTTTTTAAGCTGAGATTTCTCATCCTGGCAAGTAACAACAATCCCGGTTGGCAAATGCGTGATGCGTACCGCAGAATCTGTTGTGTTTACACTTTGTCCTCCATGACCTCCGGAGCGGAAAACATCCACTCTCAAATCATTTTGATTAATGTTCACTTCCACATCTTCGGCTTCAGGCAGCACAGCAACCGTGGCCGCCGAAGTATGAATGCGGCCCTGAGATTCCGTTAGCGGAATTCTTTGAACTCGATGTACGCCGCTTTCATATTTTAATTTGCTGTACGCACCGGCACCTTGGAATGATAAAATAACTTCTTTATATCCTCCTACACCGATGGGGTTTGTGCTTAAAAGTTCCGTTTTAAAGCGTGACCTTTCAGCATATCTTATATACATTCTAAGCAGATCCCCGGCAAACAAGGCAGCTTCATCGCCGCCGGTGCCTGCACGTATTTCAATAATGACATCTTTATCATCGTTTGGATCTTTAGGCAGCAATAAAATTTTTAATTCCTCTCCCAATTTTTCAAGCTGCAAACTCAGCGAATCAATATCGTCTTCAACCATTTTTTTAAATTCTTTATCTATTTTATCACCCAAAAGTTCCTTGTTGCTCTGCAAATCTTCCTGTGTTTTTTTATATTCTTTATATTTAAAAACGATAGGTTCTAATTTCGCATGTTCTTTTACAAGTTCTCTGTATTTATTTTGATCGGATATAACCGATACATCACTAAGCTGTTGGTTTAACTGCTCATATTTATCTAAAATAAAGTCTAATTTCCCAAACACTCTTTCTCCTCCTGGCTATCTTTTTAATGCAGAATTTTTTTATTTTATCATATCAAGTTATTTTTTTACAGTAGCATACTATAATTTAATCTATTTTCAATGATTTAAGAATTCTCCCGATATCGAAATCATACTTTTTATTACAAAAATGACATTTTAATTTTATTTCTTGCTGCTCTTTTAAAATATTTTCTAACTCTTCCCTGCCTAATGATTTTAATATTCCTTCTATCTTTTCGTAACTGCAATCACAATAATACTCAGGAGAAATGTTTTCCTCAATCTTATAATCATATCCGCCTTTTTTAAATATCTCATTGATAATATCTATCTCCGTCATGTTATTTTTCAGCATTGTCGTAATACTCGGCAATTCTTTTATAATATTTTCCAAGTAATCTACTACTTTTTCAGGACAAGTCGGCATTACTTGAATAATAAATCCTCCTGCACATAAAACACTATTGTCGGGTTGCACCAACACCCCGAGCGAACAAACTGTTGGAATTTGTTCGCTTGCCGCATAATAATAGGCGATATCTTCTGCAATCTCTGAGCTCACCAGCTCAATGGTGCTGTTATAAGGCAGCTTAAGACCAATATCTCTAATAACTGTGAGTGTCCCAGCCCCAACTGCTCTGCCTACATCAAGTTTGCCGTACTCATTGACAAATACATCAATATTTGGATAGCGTATATCACATTTCGCCTGCGCACGGCTATTGCCTGTTACTGTTATTTGTTCTATGGGGCCGTTGCCATTTACAATTAATGTAAGTCTGTCTTTTTCATTTTTCATCATCATACCCATCATCATTGCCGCTGTAAGGAGCCTTCCCGCTGCCGCCGTTGCCGTTGCCGTTGAATTATGAATAGTTCGCATTTGTTCAACGCTCGACGATGTAGATGCACAAAAAAACCTGACCGGGTAATTTGTCAATTGTCCTCTTATAATTGTGTCCATATTTATTGCTCTTCTTTCTTGATTTGTATTAATTTGACAGTAGAAGTTTTCCCTGAAATAATTTTTATATCTTTTTTACTTACATTAAATTCCTTTGATAAAAAAGAAATAATTTCACTGTTCGCTTTTCCTTTTTCGGGAACGCTCGCAACCGCCAACTTTATTGTATTATCATCCATTATATTTATAAATTGTGTTTTATTAGCTTTGGAAATAATTTTTAATTTTAATGTGATTTTTTTATTTTCTGTTAATTCTTTTTTATAATTTTCAATCATATTTTCTATCTTATCATACTTTCTTAGATCTCTCACTAATAGAATCACCCTATATAATCACCCGAATGTATTATTGGTTTTTAATTGCATAAATTATATAATGATTTAAATTAAAAATAAAGGAGGTTTCTAATGTCAGTAAAAATCATCGCCGACAGCGCATCAGATCTGCCAAAAGATTTGATAAAGGCAAACAATATAACCGTGCTTCCACTGATTGTATTAGACGGTTCAAACGAATATCTTGACGGTGAAACAATTACATCTAAAAAAATTTTTGATACTATGCGAAAGGGTGCCGTGTACTCAACTTCTCAAGTACCTGTAAATAGATTTATTGATACGTTCACTGCAATAGCAAAAAACAATGAAGAATGCTTCTATCCGGCCTTTTCTTCGCAACTATCCGGAACATACAATGCTGCCGTCACCGCATTGGACGAAGTAAAAAAAATATATCCCGATGTCAAAATAATAATCATTGATACTCTGTGCGCTTCTATGGGGCTGGGGCATGTTGTACTAAAAGCGTGCGAACTTGCAAAGCAAGGAATGAGCACAGATGAAATGCTTCCGATTATTAAAGATTACGCAAGAAAAATGGCGCATGTGTTTACAGTTGAAAAGCTGGAATATCTTTACAGAGGCGGCAGAGTAAGTAAGACTTCGGCATTTTTAGGAGATACCTTAAGCATTCGCCCTGTTTTGATTGTAGAAGACGGAAAACTTGTTCCAAAACATAAAGTTCGAGGAGAGAAAAAACTCTATCTAACAATGATGAATATGCTTGAAGAAAAAGCGGGCTCGGATTTTTCAAATTTAACAGTGACCATAGCACACGGTGATGATGTAGAAACAGCCAAAAAATTAAAAAAGATGATAGAAGAGCGATTCGGCTGTAAAAATATACGTTTTGCAATGCTTGGAGCAGTCATAGGCGCTCACGCAGGTCCAGGCACACAAGCAATTTTCGTAGAAGGCAAACACTAAAGAAAATTATATTTTCATCCATTTAGAACCTCTTCGCATTAAGCAAGGGGTTCTTGTTAATCTGATTAATATTATTTTCTATTAGACATAACAATAACAGATCTACTTTACATATAATCAATTGGACTATCTTTACAAATTGCTTTATATCATTATTGCATTCAGGATCTTTTTGCGTTTACTTGTATGCGTACATGAAAAAGCATATAATATATGAATAATAGTTATTTACCGATAAGTGAGGGCAATTATGTATTCGGATAATAATCAATTTCATTTTTCTAAAAAGCATACTGCTCGAAATATTATTTTGCTAATTTTATTTACAATATTTATATCGTTGGTCACGATAAGCGGATTTTTATTCTTGTTATATAATGAAATTATCTCTCTGCCGGGCATAGATACCAATCAGGATTTTTCAGAAATAATTCAGCAGCCAAACACAACAAATGATGATTCCGGCCTTCTCAACGATCAAACACTTAGCCTGCAGCAAACAGCAAAAAAAGTGATCCCTTCTGTTGTTGGTGTGCTGACTTACAGCGATTACAACACATCCACTCTATATGGCGAAGGTTCCGGCGTTATTCTTACGCAAGATGGATACATTCTTACTAATGCTCATGTCATTAAAGGCGGCAACAGTTTTAAAATTGTTTTATACGATGGCAAAGAATATAAGGCTTCGTTAGTAGGCAATGACACTCCCACAGATATCGCATTACTAAAAGCTAATGCATCCGATCTTTCCGCCGCCGAATTTTCCAGCGGGAATCAAACAACCGTGGGGGATATTGTCCTCGCAATCGGCAATCCGGGCGGAGTCGCTTTTAGCAGCAGTACAACAATGGGTATTATATCGGCAACCAATCGTTCTATCACAACCGAAGACGGATATGTTTTATCTTGCATACAAACAGATGCCGCAATTTCTCCGGGTAATTCAGGCGGTGCTTTAGCCAATACGTACGGACAGGTCATCGGAATCAGTTCATCCAAAATAGTCGCCAGTGGTTTTGAGGGATTGGGCTTTGCTATCACAAGCGATGTCGCTCTCGCCATTGCACAAGATTTAAAAGAATACGGTTATGTAAAAGATCGGGCGGCGCTTGGTGTTAGTTATCAATTTATTAATGAGGCCACTGCCGCATTCTATAATCTGCCCACCGGTATGTTTATACAAGATATAACAAACAACAGCCTTACAAAAGCCGGTCTTAAAAAAGGGGATATCATTACACATATTGACGGAGTTGAAATAAAACAATTAACAGATATTACTTCAACGCTTCTAAAGAAAAAACCCCAAGATACCGTTGAAATTAAAATATACCGTAGCGATGATGACTCGACCTTTACCGCAACGGTTACTCTTATTGAAGCTACGCATAATTAATGTTCTCCTTAATAATTGAAAATCCTGTCATCAAAATGAAACAAGATCATTGCGAATAAAAATAACCGTACTAAAAACAAAGTAATAACTATATAGTTTCGCACAGATTTTCTTTGCTTTTTTAATGCTTCTGCTCAAGCGACTGCACTTGAAAAATTCCTAAAACAGATATGTACAATAGCTGTATCAAAGACGCAGGTTACATTTCTTGTACGGCAGTCACACAAACTCTAAATTTTTGAAGAAACATATTATGAATTATAAATAAATAAGAGCACCTGATAAATTCTTCAGGTGCTCTTTTATTCTAAATTTTATTTAATAGTATCTTTCAAATTTTTTGCAACTTTAAACATTGGAACTTTTGCTGCAGGGATGATCATCTTTTCTCCGGTCCTCGGGTTTCTACCTTCTTTTTCTTTTCTTTCTTTAATTTGGAATGTTCCAAGTGACGGAACGGTTAACTTCTCGCCTTTGTTTAATTCTTCACCTACAACGGCAACCAAAGCATCAAGCATTCTCTCAGCTTCAATTTTCTTTACATTACTTTTCTCTGCAATTGCACTGATCAATTCATTTTTTTTCATTTTTATATTTCTCCTTTAAAATTATTTTACTTAAATTCCAATATTCATCTGCTTTTTTTAGATTTATTTCTTTTAAATTTAAGCCATCTGATAAAACCATTTCTTCAACTATGGAAAATCGGTCTATAAACTTCATGGTTGCTTGCCTTAAAGCGTCTTCGCAATCCAGTTTTAAAAACCGGGATACATTTACTATAGAAAACAGTAAATCTCCTAATTCTTCTTTTAATTCTTTTAGTCCCATCGTTGATGCAGCTTCTATAAATTCACCGACTTCTTCTTTTAATTTATCATATACTTGATCTATATTTTCAAAGTCAAAGCCAGCCTTTTTCGCTTTGTCCTGAACTCTGGCTGCATACATCAACGCAGGAAACTGTTTAGGCATTGATTGTAGACTCTCACTACATGTACTATATCCTTTTTCTTTTAGTTTTATGGCCTCCCATTCACTTTCGACTTTTTCAGGCGAAAAATTTTGATTGGCCTTAAATACATGAGGATGCCTGTTTATCATTTTTTTATTGATAGTCTCGAAAACATCTCGCAGGTCAAAATCTTCTTCTTCTTTTGCAATTGTAGCATGAAAGTAGACTTGTAACAACACATCTCCTAATTCTTCTTCAAGCATTCCACTATCATTTTTTTCAATTGCATCAAGGACTTCATAACATTCTTCTATAAGATAACGTTTAAGACTGCTGTGAGTTTGCTGCTTGTCCCAATTACATCCGTTTTGACCTCGCAGCCTGCACATTACTTCTTCTAAAGTTCGATAATCTCTCAGATTCAATGTCTCATCTTTTGGAATCAGTAAACTACTCATATGATCAAATTCAAAATCTCTGTCTAATTCATATAATACTGTTTTTATTATCTTCGCATCGGTTTCACCTCCATTGTGTATGATATAGATTATTTTATTTTTATCATAATATTCCATCATTTTAAGTTTAATCTCTGATGCAATAAAATTATCATATATCTGACATATTAAAATAACACAGTTTTTATCAAAATCATCAATATTTAATTCAAGTGCATCCAGAAGCTTTACGCTATGCGCTGCATCTTTTTTTATTGATGAAAAAATAGCATCTACAAAGCTTACTGCCGGAAGTATTTCAACTTCAATATGATTTTGTTCAGCTTTTTCAATAATAAGCTTTATCGTGCTTTCCGCAAATACAGGGCTTCCCGGTACTAAATATATTATATCATTTTCATATGATGCCGCAATTACTTCATTGGAAATTTTTTCATAAACTTCTTCAAAATTATTGCTCTTTGTATAAATCTCATCAAAACTAATGATATCCGGCCGCATTTTAGATATTTCTTTTGCACTTTTATGCACTGCTGTACGCATGAAAACCTTCTGTGCCGTAAGTATTGCCTGGTATGTCTTTAATGTCATGTGCTCTATGGATGCTGTTCCCATCCCCCCGATTAGTATTTTTTTCATTTAATGTTTCCTTTTTAATAAACTCTTTATATCTTCTTTGGAAATCCCGCCGCACAGTAACATACTTAGAAAATATATGCCGCCTCCAAGTGCTATTGCAATGACTACCGCAAAATTACTTCCCACCATTTTTGCAAGCATCTGATATGAAAAATATGTGACAACTCCCATAATGATACTGCTTAAAAGCGGCTTTACAAAAACGTCTGTTTTATTTAATCTAAACTTAATATATTTTTTTACGCCAAGATAATTGAGTGTTGTAATGGTGCCGTCGGCAACAAAAGTGGCAATAATAATGCCATATATATTAATTTCAGGAATAGAGATCAAAATAAGATTGAGTATCATCTTAATCACTGCCCCTATGGCTAAATTTCTGATAGGCAGCATCATCTTTCCAAGTCCTTGAAGTATTGCCTGACACGTTATATACGTAATAGATGTAATACAGCTAAACGCCAAATATTTAAGTAAATCGCCTCCTGCGGATGTGGCTCCAAAAAGCAGCTTTATAATCGGATCTGCCAGAACCGACAGACCAATCGCCGAAGGCAGAGCTACCATCATAACCGCTTTCATTGCGAGAGCAGTTTTATCTGCAATTTCTCCGTGCGCTCTTCTGACATAAGATTCGCTGATCGCAGGAACCAACGCCGCTGCGAGTCCCACCCCTACCATTAAAGGAACATTGATCAGCGTCTGTACTTTTTGTGAAAGCTGCCCCCAAAGCTCTGTGGCCGTAATGATATCAAAGCCCGCTGTTTGCAAGCATCTTGCGACCGTAACTGAATTGATCATATTCATCAGCGACACAACAATCGATCCAAGTGATGCAGGAATAGCGATTTTAAAAAGCATTGCTATTATTTTTGACGTTTTTTCCGTATATTTTACTCCGGGCAGCCGGGGTATCGTTTTACCTTTCTTCTTATATATTTTATATAAGAAAGACATCAATACGCCGCCCGCGATCGCCCCTGCTGTCGCTCCAAAACTCGCACCACCTGCCGCCCATGCCACTCCTTTTGCTTTCAGCAAAAAAAACGCGAGTGCAACGCCGAATATAACCCGAAAAACTGATTCCACGATTTGCGACAGAGAAGTAGGCAGCATCATCTGAAGGCCTTGGAAAAAGCCTCGATAGGTAGCCATATAAGATACAAAAATCGGCGTGAGCGAAAGCCCTATAATTGAAAAATAGGTTTCTTCAGGCCAGCCCAAAAAATGTATGATAGGTTTTGCAAAAGTAATGATTACGATACTGCATATGATGCCCAGTATCATCATTGATACCATAGATATTTTAAAGACTCTTTGTGCATGTTCATACCTTTTGAGACTCATGCTTTCACTTGTCATTTTTGATATAGCCAGCGGAAGCCCTATGACCGATACGGCAACTAAAAAAGAATAAATAGGATACGGATATCCGTAAAGTCCCATCCCATAATCGCCGATAATGCGGCTTAAAGGCACTTTAAAAAACAGTCCCAAGAATCTTGCAAATATACTTCCTACGGTAAGTATCATCGCCCCTTTTAGATAGGAAGGCTTTCTATTTTCTGAATCCATAAACGATCCCCTTTACATTGGGTAAAAACATAAGCTTATATATATTAACAGAAAATACTCTTACGTCAATAGCAAAACAATAAACATTATACTAACATATATTAACGATTTCAAACATAAATGCAACGATAAAATGCGGTTTTCGCCGAGTTTATTTATTAATATATTAAAATTGAGAAAAGAATATACATTTTGCCCGTTGCTATGATATTGTATTAAGTTGAAATACAGCTTAAGAAATAATATAATGACTTTATCATTTTTTTAGGATATAAACAATGCATATATCACTTCACCCGCCGACTGTTATTTTACTTGATATACTGGCCGATAACGGTGCCAAATCCTATATATACGGGGCCGGACTCATTCGCAGTATTCAAAAGCAACAACATAATTCTGTATTAAATGTACTCACAACAGCCTTGCCGCAAGACGTGCTGACAACACTTATAGACGCAGGCTACTTTGCATATGAATCAGACAGTTTTATCAACGCATCAAAAGAAAATGATTGCTACCGAATTACTCCTGTTCACTGCCTTGAAAAATATTTTGAAACACTCGATTTTACGATCAATGGTGCCTTGGCAGATAAAGATGGTATTATTATAAATAAATATTTCGGTATTGAAGATATTCAAAGAAAAATTATAAGACTTGTAAATAAAAAAACAGATTATTTACAGCATCATAAAATAAAGAAATTACAGGCTGTTCGTTATATATCACAATTGCCCGGCTTTTCGGTTGATGCTAACCTTCTGGCTGCTATGAAAAAGGATTCTGATTTGATTGATGTCGCTCCAAAACTGATTGCAGATGAGCTCAACCTGCTTTTAATGGGCAGTAATGTCCGGGAATCTCTGAGACTGCTGCAAACAACTTCTTTATTAAAAACTATTTTCCCGGCACTTGATGCTTGCGTGGGTGTGTCTCAAAACGAATACCATACGAAGGATGTTTATAACCATATTGTAGATGTTGTCAGTAATACAGTGCCTGATTTAGTTTTGCGGCTTGCCGCACTGTTTCATGATATTTGCAAACCCGAATGCAAAATAATCAAAGACGGCAAAATACGTTTCCCCGGTCACGACAAACGCTCAGCCGAAGTATGCCGAGAGATTCTGACTTTTTACGGATATGACTCCGCCGTTATGGATAAAGTAACATTATTGATAGAATATCATATGAAAAAGAAAAAAATGACTGATAAGCAGCTGCTAGATATGATCTGCAAATGCCGCCCGGAAAATATGGATGATATCTTTACCCTGCAATTTGCCGACAATGCCGCAACTTTGGTGACAGATAGAGACGGAATGATTTATAATAAGAAAAGAGCATACGAGCTTTTAAACAATAAAAACAGCATCTAATCAATATTCTTTTTAATAAAGGAAAAAACTGTTTATTTTTATAAAATAAATAATTATAAAATACTATATAAATCCATTTTAAACAAAGGAAGTGCATGATGGCTCAAAAACCAACCGCAATTCAATATATTAAAAACAATATTGCCGCAGCTGATTTTTATTTTAAAAAAGAGCTCGGCCAGAATTTTATTATCGATGATAATATAATAAATAAAATTATTGACCAGTCCAATATCACTTCCAATGACTGCGTGCTTGAAATAGGCCCGGGCATGGGCTCGCTTACTTATTATCTTGCCCAAAAATGCGACCGTCTGATCGCGATAGAAAAAGATAGCAGGCTTGTAGAAGTGCTGAAAAACAATTTCAAAGATACGTCAAACGTAACAGTGTTGCATGACGATATATTAAAATATGACTTTTCCCAACTTAAAGAAGTTTTTAACAGCAATAAAAAAATAAAAGTTATCTCTAACCTTCCCTACAGCATAACGACTCCGGTCATACTTAAACTTCTCGAACATTCCGATATGTTTACTTCTCTTACTCTTATGATGCAAAAAGAAGTGGCTCAGCGTCTTACTGCACTGCCTTCCACCAAAGACTACGGCTCGCTTACGCTGGCAGTATCATATTACGTGAAAACAAAAATACTTTTCAATGTGCCGTTTACGGTTTTTTACCCACGTCCTAAAGTAGATTCAAGCGTTGTATACTTTGAGATAAGACAAACACCAGCGGTTAAAACCCAATACGAACAAGAAATGTTTGCGCTTATCCGGGCCGCGTTTGCTACAAGGCGCAAAACCCTTATCAACACATTAAGCGCTTCTCTTAATATTAATAAAGAAAAAGTAAGAGAAAGCCTTGATAAACTTAACCTCAAAGCCGATATCAGAGGCGAAGCGCTAACGCTTGAGCAGTTCGCTCTTCTTGCAGATATTTTATATACATAATTAGTAGTTTATTCTATTTACAAATTCCAAATTATTAAGTATAATATTTTTCACGTGCGAGAGTGGCGGAATTGGCAGACGCGCAGGATTCAGGTTCCTGTGAGCATTATGCTTGTGTGGGTTCAAATCCCGTCTCTCGCACCAATTTATGTCTATCATATTTTTCTATATTCTTAAATTAGCTTCTTATTTCAATAAAATAATTAAATAAAAATAACTTTAATATTAGAAGAAAGTAAAGCTTGTAAAATTTAATTTGCATGTATAATAATCGACTTATTTATTTTATTATGATATTATTTTGTTATATACTAAAATAATAATATTATTATGTGCTAAGGTTCGATGATGATTTGGATTGAAATGAGTAAAGATGAAACACATGGCGGAGGTGAATGGGGGTTTTCTAAATGTATATGGGCTCCAACATATAAAAAAGGAAAAATAAAAAGTTCTTGGCCGTTTTGGAAAAATATTCTAAACTGCTGCTTTTGTCGGATTTTCTATAGCCGCTACCGATGGCCACAAAACAATTGAAAGACCACCTCACCCCGGCAATTGGGATTATGCTACTAGCTATTTTAGAGCCATACTTAAAGATTATCGAAAATTTGAAAAATCAATTAAATTAGATGATTTTTTTACTGTCTGTAAAAATGAACTTATGATTTATTTAAAAGAGAATTCCAATTCAACCGCTAATTGTTTTTTTGTATATCAATCAAAACATTTACGTTGTTTAAATGGTGCTTATTTTTCCATATGTGATGATAGATTATTAAAGTTAATAATTAATGAAAAAATAGTAACTAAATCTTCCGCTACAATATCAATGACATCTACAGCTGAAGTATTTCGCGAAGTTCGTCAACGAATAGGTCAAACCCAGTTTTCAGAAGCAGTGAAAAAAAATTATAAATATAAGTGTTGCTTCCCGGGATGTAATATTGATGATCCTCGCTTTTTAGTGGGTTCTCATATTGCGCGATGGGTAGATAATCCAGAAAAACGAGGGAATATTTCTAATGGATTATGTTTTTGTGCTTTTCATGATAAAGCTTTTGAGAATGGATATTTTTCTTTAGATGATAAATATTGTATTGTACTTAGTCAAAATCCAAAAATTCTAAAAAGTAGTGTTTATATTAATTATATATTACCATTCAAACACCACAAAATTGATAAGGCAGAAATCCCCCCAGATAAGTACGCATTAAAAGAACATCGATTTCGATGTAATATTATTGATTATATTTAACTTTTTATTCATACGCACAGCAAAAACCGACCCATAAAGACCGACTCTTTAGGAACAGGCATATATAATGCTAAATTTCTTATCCACAACAACATATTTACATAACTGTTTTTCTGCCATTTGTTGAGCATATAGAAACGTAATACATCGGCATTATTTTTATTTTCTGGCATACTTGTTTTTTCATAAACATGATATATAATTTATATATATCAAAAATAATTTGCATCAATCCCTACAATTTATTATCTTACTCTTGCTGATATCTCAAATTAAGGAGTGTTAAAAAAATGCCGAAAATGTCCGATATCGCAATCTTAAAACAACTGCATCAACCTACTTTAACAATTCGCACAACGACAAAAGTTCAGGCTCTGCCGCAAATAATCGGTCAAAGCTATGCAAAAATCGCGTCATATCTTGATGAGCTCGGCGAGACTATGACAGATATACCGTTTGTGTGCTATCATAATCTCGATTTGCAGAATCTTGATATTGAAATAGGCCTTACGGTAGCTGATTCTTTTCCGCAAAAAGAAGACATTAAGCCGAGCTTCATTCTCGAAGGGTATATTGTTTTCTGCATGTACAGAGGTCCTTACAGCGAAGTGGGACCTGTATACGATGAGATGGCCGCATACATTACTGACAACGGTTATAAAGCAACCGGCACATCTTATGAATTTTATTACAACGGACCTGATTTTCCTGAAAGCGAATTGCTTACAAAAATTGTAATGCCCGTAAAAAAATAAATCTATATCTCATACCAAACGCACATAATCCGAACCATTCGCGACTGGTTATCCCTATTGGGAAAGGTTCGGATTTATGTTATAGTTAGGATAATATTCAAAGAGCATACATTAAATTTAATTAAACCGTGCTGACAGAAAAAACCGGGGCCAAAACCTCGGTTCTTTTTTCAATCGCAGATTATTCCGCTCAAGACAAACTCATCCCCGGCAACGGGCAATTTTCATTCAAACAGCGACTTTCGATATTCTCGCGGAGATACCCCGTACAGCCTCTTGAAGGCTCTGCAGAAATGGGCGGAGTCGTTAAATCCCCATCTGTAGGCAATATCCGTGATGCTTTTGCGAAGCTGCCCGGTATGCACCAACTCACGCCGGCACTGTTCCAGACGCCGGTTCAAAATCCAGCCGGAAACCGAACTTCCGCTGTCGTGGAACAGCAGATGAAGATACCGGATAGAAATATTGCACTGTTTAGCGATGACCGGCGGCGAAAGCTTTGGGTCGTCCAGATTATTTTCAATGAAGCGTTTGACATCCTGAAGCAGTTCGTTCCTGCTCTGAGTCATCGGCCGTTCACTTTGTGCTTCCAGACAAGTGGCGACAAGCTCCAGTGTAAGATCTACAAGAGAGGCGGCGCTTCTTTTTTCGATCCGGTTGGTCTGCTGCCCAAGTGCCATGATGTGGGATGCGGTCACGGCCCCAAGCCCGTGATTCATGCTGATGGAGCGGCCGACGGAGTCTTCGACATTGGAAACCCGCTGTTTCAGCATCGGTCGCGGGACCAGCATGGTCACTTTTTTCAGGCCCGGACTCGTCGTGAATTCTAACGGATCGGCGGAATCCCAAATCAAAAGACCGGATTTGTCCAGATTGGCAGTCCTGTCGCTGAAGCTGACCGTCTCCGTCCCCCCGTAAAGCAACAGAATACCAAAGTATTCGCCTCCGCTACGGGCAATTTCTCTTTTTGTACGCATTCCTTGACAGGAGTCACATCTGCAGTGAAGCAAACGGACATCCCCAATCATCCGCATATCGATCTCGCCGTTGAACCGGGTCTCGGCCGGTTTTCGCAGCATCCACTTGAGATGGGATTCGTTTAGAGCGGCGTACCATGCGTCATACTGTTGGCATACAGGATAATTCACCGAACGCCAATTGGTCCAGGGAGCAACCGCAGCAGACGCCATTTTAAGCACCTCCTTTGCTTTTGTGAATTTTATGCACTTTCAATCAAATTTCATTTCATATACAAGCAAGATTATTACTTTTCATTATATTACACTATATTTGAACAGGCAAGTTATAATGCCAAATATGTAAATAAAAAGGAGTGATCAATATGGAAGGAAAATTCAGTGAGCCCGTTTATATCCTCGGTTCGGGCTGCACACGGTTTGGCAATCTCCTGGAAACTCCGGAGATCAAGAATCTGACGCTTCAGGAGTTGGCCGCGCAAGCGGTAAAAGAAGCGCTGGCGGACGCTAAAACAAGTCCGGACGAGATTGACGCCTTCATCATCGGAAACGTCACCATGCAGACGTCTAATCTTCCAGCAACCTACAGCCAGCTTTCCAAATGGATCGGCATGGAAATGAAAGCCGGCGTACATATCGATGCGGGATGCTCTACGACGAATGCAGGCGCGGCCATCGCCGCGACCTCCATTGCATCCGGCGTGTACAAAAAAGTGTTGGTCGTTGGCATAGAGTCAACGCTGAGCAGACCATACAAACTCAGTCCATATGAACGCGAAACCATCCCGACGGAAGAAATGTGGCTCTGGACGGATTACTGTATCAATCAGGCGTATTCCGTACCGCAAGGGTACGATATTTTCCCGGTCTACAATGGGATCGTCGCCTTGGGATACTGCCGTAAGTATGGCTATTCGATCGAAGAGTTCGATCGCTGTATGTTTGAGCTGTGCAAAACCCGTAGGATGCATGCCTCCATGAACAAAAAGGCAATCAATCAGGAGAGATTGGAAGACGAAGCAAAACGCATGGGATTCAACGATCCCTATGAATTCTGGAAATCCCCGTACAATCCTTATCTCGCCTGGCCGAGCCGCCTGCGCAGTGCGGTTGTGCCCGCCGATGGAGCTTCCGCCATGATCTTAAGCTGTAAGGAGGGGGCGGACGAATACGACGGCATGCCGATCGAGCTGAAAGGATTCGGCATTTCGGTCGGAGATCTTCCTTGGTACGCCGGCGACTCTACCGTTCAGACCTATGATGTGCATTCGTTTAAAAAAGCTTATGACATGGCCGGGATCAAACCGGAGGATATTGACTATCTCCATGTCCACGACTGCTCCCACATCACAAGCGTATGCGTGGCCGAGCTATCGGGCTATCTGCCGGAAGGCAAGGGAATTGAGTATGCGAAAGAAGGCAGGCTCCGCTTTGATGGTGACCGCCCAATGAGCACCCATGGGGGAAGGCACGCGTTCGGGCACGCCTGGGCTGCGAGTGCAGGCTCGGATACCTACGAAGCCATGAAACAAATGCGGGGCATCGCGGGGCAGCGGCAAATCAAATCCGCGCCCGAAATATGCGTGCTCCACACGCACGGGTACGGAATGATCAGTACCGTCCTTGTGCTGAAAGGAGGGAAATAACATGCCGGAATCTATCGTAAAAAACTATTATGACAATTTGAAAAACGGGAAATTAGTCGGGGCAAAATGCAAGAAGTGCGACGGCTATACCTTCCCGCCCACCACCGCGTGCGAGCACTGCGGGAGCATGGAGCTCGAACACAAGCAATTTTCCGGGAAAGGACAGCTCCTGTTCGTCACGCACGGCGTTGCACCGCCTCCCAATCCGCGTTTTTTTGACCTCGCTCCCTATGCTTACGGACATGTTCAGCTGGAAGAGGGCATTTTCGTGCAGGGGATCATTACCGGGATAGATATCGACCCCGACAACCTGCAAAAACTATTTGAAAAAGGGCCCATGCCCGTTACACAGGATATCATCGAGGTGGAAGAACTTCCCATTCTCGCATTCAAACTGGTTTAGAGGTGCAAAATGGCAGATACGATTGATATTGTCAAACAGTCCATAGCGGAACTATGCAAATGTAACGCGAAGGAACTTATGCCGGAAACCAAGCTGGCGCAGGAGCTAAAGATGCGCTCCGTTATACGCATCGAGCTCGCCGCCGTTTTGGAAGAACGTTGCGGCGTGAAGATCACCACGTTTGATATCCTCAAGCCCAAGACGGTGCAGGATATCGTGACGATGATCGAAAAAAAGAAAGACTGAAGCGAAACCTTCCAAGCAACATCGTGCCGACAGGGGGTTTGGAAGTATAATGAAATATCATGCAGATTCCAATTCCCTGTCAACGTAGTCGGACCGAAACGGTCCGGCTGCGCTCGCGCTTATGTAAAGAGAGGAGCAATATGGATATTTACATGCAGTTGATCCAAAAAATTAAAAGTGCCCCCCGAAAAGGCATCGTATTTCCGGAAGGGGAAAACCTAAATATCGTGAAAGCAGCCGTCCGCCTAAAAGAAGAAGGCCTCATGCGCCCTATTTTACTGGGAAATCTTCAAAAAATCCGAAAATTGCTTGGCGGTTTGGAAGGGGATGGAATTGCCGTTCTGGACCCGGAAAGCGATTCAAAGCTGGAAGAGTTCGCAAAGATTTACCATGAAAAGCGGGGTATTCCGGAAACGATTTGTAAAAGGATGATGAGTCAGCCTTTGTTTTTCGGGGCCATGATGGTAAGAGAGGGGCTTTCGCATGGCATGCTGGCCGGAATTTCTTGCCCGACGGCGGAAGTGATCGCCGTCAGCGAACTTGTCATTGGACTGAAAAAAGGATGCAGCAGGATATCCAGCTTCTACATCATGGATATCCCGGGATTTCACGGAACACAGGAAAGCCTGCTTATTTTCGCCGATCCCGCAGTGAATCCCAACCCGTCACCGGAAGAGCTTGCGGATATTGCGGTCACCACCGCCGAAAGCGCAAGGGATCTTCTTGGCTGGACACCACGTGTCGCACTTCTTTCCTTTTCAACAAAGGGCAGCACAGAGCATCCGGACATAGAGAAAGTGACCAATTCTCTGAAAATTATACATGAAAAAGCACCCGGCTTACAGGCAGACGGAGAACTGCAGGCGGACGCAGCACTGCTGCCGAAGGTCGCAAAAAAGAAAACGGACGGCGAAAGCTCTGTTGCAGGACGGGCGAATATCCTGATTTTCCCCGACCTCGACGCGGCGAACATCTCGTCCAAGCTCGTGCAGATCCTCGGGAAAGCTTCATCCTTCGGGCCTATCCTGCAAGGATTCTCACGCCCCGTGAGTGACTTGTCACGCAGCGCGACGGCACAGGACATTTACAGTACCGCACTCTTCGTTGCCGCCGGAAAATAAACATGAGAACGGAGGCAGCACGATGATGCTAGGAATCGGCGTGGACATCATAAAAATCAACCGAATGAAGGATATCCTCTCCCGTTCCGGAGAATTATTCCTAAAAAAAGCTTTTACGAAGCAGGAACGGCGGCAGGGAGAGGAAAGCGAACGCCCGGAAGAATTTTTTTCTGCCACTTTTGCCGCAAAGGAGGCCGTTTTCAAGCTCTTCGGCCATCGCTGGGAAAAAAACGGCGGATTTCAAGATATCGAAATCATCCGGGGCGGCTACGGAGAGCCGATGGTGCGTCTGCATGGGAAGTTCTCTGAATTAGCAGAAACGCACCCAAACTCGAAAGTTCTTCTCAGCATATCCTATGAGGAAGATACGGCAATTGCCGTAGCCGCGTGGACAGAATAAAGCACACGCCCAAAAAAAACGGGCGCGACGACGGGATATACCGGGCCGGTTTTTTCAAATGAAACGAACTGTATCCTGACCGGCAACACAGATGGAAAAAAATGAGCGCGCCCCAACCAAAAAGGTTGGACGGCGCGAAATTTTTTTATTATGGAATCTACCGGAAATAAAAGGAAAGGAATATCCTATAGTCCACCGATATACATTATACTTGTGTGGACTCAAATCCCGTCTCTCACGCCACTACGAATTACCCTTGAGTGTTCATAAGGACAAAAACAGGCTGACGATGTGTCAGCCTGTTTTTGTTTTATACCTGATAGAGGCGTGTAGGCGTTTTGCTTGCGCCCTTGCTCACTGCTAGTGTATAATATTAACAAATTCATTGCCAGCAAATCAGATTTAAAGGAGGACTTCACAATGGGTATTTGGAATACTTTGAGTTAATAGTAAGGCAATTATGGCATGCCTTACTAAGCCAAAAAGATACCAAAATAGTTTAGGAGGCAAACATGTCATATTTTAACTATCACAACCAAAACATATTTTTTTGGGAAATTGGCTTGGGACCCCCGCTGATTTTCTTGCACGGCAATACCGCGTCTTCAAAAATGTTTGAGATGCTGCTCCCTTTGTACAAAGATAACTTCAAGGTTATCTTGATTGACTTTTTAGGTAATGGTCATTCAGATAGAATGGAAGATATTCCGTCAGAATTATGGTATGAAGAGGCAATGCAAACCATAGCATTAATCGAGCACTTAGGATATGCTCAAGTGAATTTGGTCGGAACAAGCGGCGGTGCATGGGCCGCTGTCAACGCCGCTTTGGAACGACCTGAACTGGTAAATAAGGTTATTGCCGATAGTTTTGACGGTAGAACCCTGCATGATGGTTTCGCCGAAGACCTGCTTTCCGAAAGGAATAGGGCAAAAAAAGACGTTCAAGCAGTACAATTTTATGAATGGTGCCAGGGTGCGGATTGGGAGGCGGTTGTAGATGCCGATACACAGGCCTTGCTCCAGTTCGTATCGCTGAAAAGGCCGATTTTTCACAAACCGTTATCTTCTTTGCAAATGCCAATTTTGTTCATGGGAAGCCGTGAGGATACAATGGTACGTGAAGACCTTGCGGATGAGTACCGGAAAATGGCGGATATTGTAGTGCGCGGAGCTGTTCATTTATTTGATGCTGGCGGTCATCCGGCAATTTTAAGCAATGCGGAAGCAGCGGCAAAAGTTATTCAGCAATTCATTAACAAATAAATAAATCAGGCAAGCTTACCCGACTTGTCAAAGATAGAAAATTAAAAATGGGGAATAAGGTATAATCATACACTCGGATTTTCATACTCCGAAAGTTATATATCCTAGATTTTCAGGTGCATTATTCCACTAATCTATCACTGGATTTCTGAAATGGGAGAATATAATACATAATATTCGCTTGCCTGATGCCCAATAACCTTTATTATATGCGAATTTCCGGGTTTGTCCTTATGAACACTCGGACCAGTACGAATGACCTTCAAGTGTTCATAACGACAAAAACAGGCTAACAGTGTGTCGGCCTGTTTTTGTTTTCTGGTTTTTCCAACATGAGAAAATACACCAAGTGTTGCTTATGTTGAATAACTCACCCGGTCTTTTGATGGGAATGACCAACGCTCAACGGAACGTTGATCACTAATATTTTTTTCAGCGAAATTTGAATTTATATTGACAATCTAGTATCTTTAACATTATAATGACTATAATGTTAATAATAGTCATATGGTATTGGAGATGAAAATATGCCTAAAACCTTTTCCGAAAGCGAACGCACATATATAAAGGAACGGCTGATGGAAGAAGCAAAAAAATCTCTTACACTGTATGGTATCCGAAAGACGACGGTGGATGATCTTGTTAAACGGGTAAATATCCCTAAAGGGACATTTTATCTCTTTTATGATTCCAAGGAACGTTTGATTTTTGACGTTATTCTACAGTTCAACGATGAGACTCAGCAAAAATTAATAGCTGAAGTTTCCACCTTGAAAGACGATATTGATCATGAAAAACTGACGGATATTGTTTTCGGATTATATAAAACGCTGGATGATTCCTTTATGCCGAAACTGATAGCGGATGGGGAACTGGAGTTCTACATGAAAAGGCTCCCGCCTGAACTGTCACAGACGCATGCCGAACATGATGACCTAATGGTTGAAGAACTGGTTTCTTTGCTCCCGGATATGAAAGTGGAAGACGCAAAAGTTTTCAGCGCCGCGCTAAGAGGAATTTTCCTGTCCCTTCTGCATAAGCAGGATATTGGAGAAGAGGTTTTTGATGAAGCGCTCCGCGTTATGATCCGGGGAGTAGTAATTCAGATGTTTGAAGGTGATAAAAAATGATCAAGGTAAAAAAACTGAGCTTCAGCTATACGAAAAAGCCTTTTATTGAGAACATAAGCTTTGAAGTAAAATCCGGTGAAATACTTGGGTTCCTCGGCCCTTCCGGCGCAGGAAAAAGCACATTGCAGAAAATACTGATCGGCCTTCTAACGGGTTATAAAGGCAGTGTCATTGTAAACGGCGAAGAGGTCGGGCGCAATAATAACAGCTTCTATGAAAATATCGGTGTGGACTTTGAATTTCCAAGCCTTTATGAGAAGCTAACGGCGCGAGAAAATCTCAGTTTTTTTGCTTCGCTTTATAAAAAGCACCGGAATATCGGCACGCTGCTTTCCTCCGTCGGGCTTTCAAATGACGCAGATAAAAAGGTGTCTGATTTTTCCAAGGGTATGAAGTCAAGACTGAATTTTATAAAGGCGCTACTTCATGATCCGCAGATACTTTTCCTTGATGAGCCGACCTCTGGACTTGATCCATCTAATTCCAGAGTTGTGAAGGATTTGATACTGGAAGAGAAGGCAAAAGGAAAAACCATTATTCTTACCACGCACAACATGTATGATGCCACCGAGCTCTGCGATAACGTAGCATTTATCGTGGATGGTAAAATAAAAGCGCTCGATTCGCCCCGCAATCTGATCATGAGCAGAGGCGCATCAAAAATTAACTATACATACATGGACGGAGGCAAAGAAGTAAGGGCGGAGGCTCCTCTTCACAGGACTTCGGCGGATGAAAGTCTCATTAGCCTTATCCGGGACAACAGGCTTTTATCCATACACTCGGGCGAACCGACGCTCAACGACATTTTCGTGGATATCACCGGGAGGCGGCTGCAATGAGGATGAAGGCGCTTATCGACGGTGATGTCCGCTTCCAGTTTAAGTATGGAATCTATTTGATATATTTGTTTTTCTCGCTGTTTTATATCGGCGTGCTTTTCGCGTTCCCGGAAGAGTGGCGGGAAAAAGCGGCTATCGTCATGATTTTTACGGATCCGGCGGCCATGGGACTGTTTTTTATGGGCGCTATCGTTCTTTTTGAAAAAAGCGAAAGAGTTTTAAGTAGCATAGCAGTCTCTCCGGTCAAAGCTTGGGAATATGTCTTGTCAAAGCTTTTTTCCATCGGTATCGTCTCCACCGTCGTAGGGCTTGCAATTGGAATATCGGTGGGCATTGTAACAAAACCTATACTTTTTATCATCGGCGTGTTTCTTTGCTCCTGCCTGTTTTCGGCTGTAGCCCTTACGATTGCCCGTAATATATCCACGCTCAACCAGTTCATGCTGGCAACAATCCCCGCCGAGATATTGATTGTTATCCCGGCGATTCTATGGCTTTTCTGGTATAAGGAAAGCTGGCTTATGCTGCATCCCGGCGTATGTATGATGGTACTATGCATTGGCGGAGGCAACGTGCCGGCCGCGTTTATATTCCTCCTGTTATGGACGCTACTGTTCACTGTTATAGCATGCAGGACGGTAAATAAAATGCTGAAATCCGTGGGAGGTGTCAGGTTGTGAAACCGCTTTTTCGCAGTTTCTCTATGTTTTTGCGGCAGGTATCGAAAGACAGCATGCTTTATGCGATTTTAGCTGCACCACTGCTCGCCGGCTGTGCTTTCCGCTTCGGCGTCCCGGCAGCCGAAGCCGCACTCTGCAGGCACTTCGGGGAAGTGTCGATCCTTTCTGGATACTATCTGCTGTTCGACCTGTTCCTTTGCGCAATGACACCATATATTATTTGTTTCGTATCATCCATGATTATGCTGGCCGAGTATGATGAAAACATGGCAGTCTATATGTCTGTGACGCCCGTAGGCAAACGGGGATATATCATATCGCGGCTCGGATTTCCCGCCGCAATTTCCATCCTCGTTTCCGCCGTCGTCATGAACTTCTTTTCCCTTACCACATGGGCCTTGCCGGATTTGCTCATTACATGTACGCTTTCAAGCCTGCTCAGCATCGCGGTATCGTTGTTGATTGTGGCCTTTTCCCATAACCGCGTGGAAGGTATGGCACTGGCAAAACTTTCGGGTATTATTCTACTTGGATTGCCCGTCCCGTTTTTCCTGTTTTCCGGCGTTCAGTATCTATTCTCCCTGCTGCCGTCTTTTTGGATTGCAAAGCTCTGCATAGACGGCGATTATTTACTCGCCATGCCACCGGCTCTTCTAACGTCCTTTTTATGGATATATGGGCTATACGGGCGGTTTGCGGAGAAACTATCGTGATCTATCTCCATAGTTCGTCAAGCAATCCCAGTAACGCCATGCTTTATGGCAAAAAAGATGGTCTGTTTGGGTTTAATTACGTAATAGCTTTGCCGAACACATCGTATGAACCAGTTGCCGAAAGTAAGCACGACTTCCACAAGGATGTACAGCCTGCATTCCTTCACCAATGGCTACAAAACAACTTCACTGCATGACATCAAGTGTAATATTCGTTTGTCTGCTACCAAAAGCCTTTATTTTATGCTGATTTCCGAGTTTGTCCTTATGAACACTCACACCACTATGAACGACCCTCGAATGTTCATAAGGACAAAAACAGGCCGACGGTATGTCGGCCTGTTTTTGTTTGCATATATTTAATTTTTCTTAGCGATCTGTTACAATTTAATCGGTAAAACAGTTGATAGGCAGAAATTTTAAGTGTAAGCGATTGGTAACAAGGCAATGTGCGGCAAACTTATGAAACAAGGGAAAGCATGATTATCTTACGAAATAACAGTTTTAAAGTGTATATAACAGAAACACATAGATGTACCTGTTATCTTATTGAAATGGAAAATAAACTGGTTCTAGTAGATACAAGTATGCGATTTGAACTGGCTGCTCTTATAAGAAGCATGCAAAAAATTGGAGTACGAAAAATAGATGCAATTTTTTTGACGCACAGCCACACTGACCATGTAGCAAATGCCCAATATTTTTCAAACGCTTACAATTGCAAAATTTATATTTCGGAAAAAGGGCTAGAAAAGATACAAAAAGGCCGTTGTAGTATGCCGAAAGGAACTACTCCATTCGGCAAGCTGATATATTGGACAGTGGAAAAAAATCCCTTTTATGAATTTGTGAATTTTCAAGCCTGCCCGCAAGCAGAAATTTTAAATGATATGGTTGTAAAGGCCTATCTCGGTGATTCGGCTGAATTGCTTTTAACTCCAGGGCATACAGATGACAGCATATCTATCCTGTTAGATAAAAGAATTGCTATTGTAGGAGACGCAATGGTCAATAACTTTGGCAATCAATATCCTTCCTTTGCGGATGATGAAGAAGCTGTTAAAGCTTCATGGAAAGCATTGCTGGATACACGATGCGAATTATTTTGTCCTGCCCACGGAAATCCACTCAAACGAGAAGAGCTCCTCTTTGCTTATCGAAAGATCTGCGCATTATGAGATAATGAACAAATTCCCAATTTATCGTTTCTTTGGCACATATAGTAGTAGCATAATATTCGTTTGCCTGATGCCAAAAAACTTTATTCTACACGGGTTTTCGAGTTTGTTTGTATGCCTTATATCTATTTTATTTTGTTTTTCGGTCTGCTATAATTTAATCACATAACGTTTAGGTAAATAAGAATTTTCACGGAGGCTATTTATGAAAACTCTGAATCAGCTTATAAGCGATTACACTTTCTGTTTACAGAAAGGAGAGGTACAGGCCGCATATAAAGGGATCATAGAGTTTATTGGAAAATTGCGTGCTGATTTCACTAAAAAATATCCGAATTACGACGTAGGGAGTGTTTACCAAGGTTATATGGACATGTCCTACTTTTCATTGAATACAAAACAATTGAAAGATAAGGGACTTAAAATCGCCATAGCCTATTTACACGAAAAGGGCACCTTCGAAGTATGGCTATCCGCCCGGAACCGAGAAATATTAAAGAAGCATGAAATTGTTGTTAACAGCATTATTTCAAATAATACTGCTATGTTTCATGAAGAGAATAATCAAGATGCCATTATAGAATGCACGTTGACATCCACTCCGGATTTTGAGGATCAGACCTCGCTGATTAATACGATCGAGCAGGGCGTTGAACAGTTTGTAGCTGCTGTAAATAGTCACTTATAATGCCAAATACCTGTTTATCGATTTGTTTCGCGCACATATAGTACCATAGTATCCGTCGTTCGCCTGATGCCAAAAACCTTTATTCTATGCGGCTTTTGGGGTTTGTCTTTATGAACACTCACACTACTACGAGAAACCTTTGAATATTCATAAGGAACAAAAACAGGCTGAAATACAGAATGAGGCATTAGCGCGGCTTTTATTAGGTCACAGCATCCCCGACCCTTGCTGTTTATTATCTTAGAAGCGGTAAAGATCCTGTTAAACTGTTTACTTTTTTCTTATCACCATAAATGGCAATGCCCAAGTATGTATGGTCTTCCTCCGGTACGGATGCTGCTTTGGCGACATATTCACTGTATACTTGGCAACCTTGAGCCACATCCGAGAAATCAATCACCACCAAATCACTGAACTCCGGCCCGTACAGCCGTTCTCTCAACTCTTTCAGGCCGTCCTTGCTTCCCTTCAGCATTGCAACCGGAATGGTTATGATGCCTAAATGCGTTTTGCCGGTGGCATCCGTCACATCATCTCCAACCTGTTCGGGGAAGTGTTTTCCCAGCGTTGCCCCGAGGATCGCAGAGGTATTGGCAATAACGCCAATAGGCAGCTGAGAATCGATAATCATAACACATTTCTTGTTATTGATATTCATCCAATGAAAGTCCTTTCAACATTGACACTTAATCGGACATATCGCTAAAAATACGCATATATTGTCTTGGCGTTAGTCCGATGAATTTTTTGAAAAAATTTGAAAAATGGCTTTGATCCGTAAAGCCTGTCCGCAAAGCCATTTCAATCGGAGAGACTTTCTGTTCCAACAGCTTTTTGGCTTTGTTGATACGTATCGTTATAAGATAACTATACGGCGAAATCCCTTTTTGCTTGGTGAAGGAGTGCAATAAATAATACTTGCTCAATCCGGTAAGTTTGCTCAAATCGTCTAACGTGATGTTATTCATGTAGTTTTGCTCCAGGAATTCACAGACAGCCTTAATCCCGGTGTTTTGCTCAAGTTTGGGTAACGGCATATCCTGATCAGTGTATTCCTCGATGAGTTGCTCCAACAGGAAAAAGAATAATTCTTCTTTTCTGAAATCTTTTTCTTCCTGCATGATCATCAGATGCAGTTCCTTTAATAAGGGAACCAATTCACTGTGGAAAACAACTTGTTCCGTGAAATATGGCAGATAAGACTCGCCGGCTATTTCAAAAACCGCTTTGTCCATTGCTTTTTGCTGGATATTTATACAGCGGTAACTCAGAGTTTTGCCATCGCACTGCTCACAAGTATGGTTATCTCCCGGATTGAACAGCAGCAGGTCTCCGGGCTCTATGGTATAGTCTTTATTTTTACATGATAAGTATCTTTGACCGCTTTCAATAAAGCCGATTACATAATATTCATGAAAATGGTTGGGAAATTTCTGCATGATCCCTTTAAAATGGTAAGCTTCAAGTTTAAGCTCTTCATCAAATTTTACGATCCTCGATTCTCTGCTCAACATTAATTCTCCTTTTCCATGATCCGATACCGAGTATACCATAAAAAGCATCTTCATTTTTGTATCATGCTATTCTTCCGCCGGCCTTCTGCCGTAAACGGATAACGACGCTCCGTATTTTCCAGCTTACTCAGATGTCGAGCCTGCTTTTGACGCAATACTAAAGTTTCGAGTCAGCCTTGAATCAACCCGCGCATCATGGATTTATCCCGGCTCACCCATATAAAGGAGCAGTATGCAATAAACTTTTTCTCATGCTGCATGCTGAGCAGAAAGATCGTTTTCCTGTACTGGCCGCAAACGGGGTCCATGTAGGATTCCAACTTCAAACCTTCCGGCAAAAATGCCGCTGCTTTTGCTTCGTCCGCTTCGTGTTCCACACCTAGGGCATCCCCGACAAAATGTCAGGGCGGTTCGGGTAGCAGGCTGGATTTTCCCAGCGGGGTACGCGGCAATGTATAACCTTTGAGCATCTTTTTTCTCCTTTATTTTTTGTTAGGGTTTTCGTAATTATATGATACCGGATGCCCACCGCATTTTCTTGTATGATGTTGCTCTTTAGTGCGATTTCGCGAAAGCTATGTGTTGCCTGTTTTTGTTTGTATGTATTTCTTTTTAATTATCAATTTAATTATTAATCTGCTATAATTTGATTGGTATAACTCACAGCTAAAAAGAATTTTTCTGCATTGATAATGCGAAATTTCTTGTTAAATACACATTATAAAGACAGGGCACAACGGTTTTTATCAAAATAAATTTTCTCATTTCCAGTATTGTTTAATGCTAAAAAAAATTTTTAATAATCGGTTTAAGATACAGCAGACTGACTGATTGCTGTTATCCAAAGGGGGCAAAACATAATAATGCGAAATAATCAAATGACTATTAAACGATATAAAATAGAATATGAATGTCAACTTTTTGCTTTGATTGAACGAGAGGGCGAAGGATGGAAAGACTATTGGCTTGGTGCCGGACGGGAAAAATACAAAAAGGCATTGAGCAGTTCTATTACTTACCTCCTATTCGAAGACAAAGAACTCTGCGGGTTTGCCCGCTGCCGTGACTATAATGGTTTCGGGATTTATGTATATGATCTTCTAGTAAACAAAAAACATCGCGGAAAAGAATATGGCCGTATGCTTATGGAGCAGGCATGCTTGGAATTTCCTAACGACCCGGTTTATGTGATGAGTGATGTAGATCCATATTATGAAAAATTGGGATATGAGGTAGAAGGTACGATTTATATTGTAAAAACCAAGTCACAATAAATCAGCCTCAACATTATGAAACCAGCCATAGGCCTGCCTTCAAAGCAAGCCCTTTATATATAATATTCGCTTGCCTGTTTACAAAAACCTTTATTTTATGCAGTTTTTGAGTTTGTCATCATAAACACTCACACCAAAATCGTTCCTACAGAAATTGAGTGTTCATCCCATTGGAACGATTTTTATTTTGTGCTATAATTTAACAAATCTTAACGGAGAGACTGTCCCTGGTATGATATGCAGGTAAACAGAAATTAAGAAGGTTAATACAGAGTAATAAAAATGGATGATAGTAATAAAGGTAAACTGATTTTAGACTTACATAAACTACATACAACTGATTTAGGAATTATGCGCATAAAGAGAAATCTTTCTTTGGATATTGATGATGTTGTTAACTGGTGCAGAGAAAAAATACAAAGTCCTAATGTGGTTATAATCAGAACAGGGAAAAATTGGTACGTAAGTATAGACGATTGCAAAATAACGATAAATGCGTATAGCCATACGATTATTACAGCTCATAAAATTAAGAAGAAATAAACTTCAGTTTGCCGGTTTATTTTACGAATATCGTGCTCTAATGTCCGTTTGCTTGATGCCAAAAAACCTTTATTTTTGCGGGTTTTCGGGTCTATCGTTATAAACACTCGTACCCAATCGTTTCTGTAGGACTTGAGTAATCATTCTATAGAAATGATTTTTTTGTTATAGAACTACTTACTCATAAATATATTGGATAGTTCTTCCAGATCAATACTGAGCATGATACAATTAAGTCAAAATTTGATTACGGTTTGAGAGGCAAATGAATGTCTAACACAAAAGAATACTTAAAAAGTCTGGAACTATCTAATATTTTGAGGGAACCTCTTATAAAGACTATAATTCATTCACTGCAGCTTTTGCCTGGGAGCAAGGGGCTGGATGCAGGTTGCGGGACTGGTCGCTATACTTTGATGTTAGCAGAAGCAGCAGGGATTCACAGCCATGTCACCGGGCTCGATATCGAAGAAGAATTTTTAAGAAAAGGACGTTTTTTGGCATTAAAGTCAGATCTGACGGAAAGAGTTTCTTTCATAAGGGGTAATATAAGTAAACTTCCATTTGAGGAAAATATATTTGACTGGGCTTTTAGCATGGATCTTGTTGGCAATCTGAAAACAGATCCTGTATTACTGTTAAAAGAGATTGCCAGGACTGTGAAGCCAGGGGGCATGATATATATCCTTAACTGGTCTTGCCAAATGCTGCTTCCTGGATACCCAGTTCTAGAGGCCCGGTTGAATGCAACTTCTTCAGGGATAGCTCCCTTTGAGACGGAAATGAAACCGGAATTAAATAATATGTGTGCACTGGAATGGTTTGGACAAGCAGGCCTGAGTGAAGCAAAGGTACAGACTTTTGTCAGTGATATTAACGCTCCTTTAAATAAGGAAATGCGAAAAGCCTTGGCAAATTTTTTTGAAATGCGTTGGGGACAGGATAATCTGGAATTGTCAAAGGAAGATAGAATTAAATATCTGTGTCTATGCAGGGATGACTCGCCGGATTTTATACTGAATAAACCCTGGTACTATGGATTTTTTACATATTCATTATTTTATGGCCGAGTGCTATAAATAAAATATCTATACCGCGGCAGGCCGAGGCAAAGAAAAAATGTATATATGATCGATATCTCCTTAGTTAAAAGCATCCGATTCCATCTTTGTTGATTACTTTTTATATATAATATTCGTTTGTCTGCTGCTCAAAAATCTTTATTTTATGCACGTTTCTGCGTTTGCCCTTATGAATACTCGCACCAATGGATGTTCATAAGGACAAAAACAGGCTGACGATATACCGGCCTGTCTTTATCTTTATCTCGTAATTTGCTACAATTTGATTGTAAAAGCACATAGATAAACAGGAATTTGAAAGGAGATAATTATGTTTGGAACCGGCTGGCTGAATTTAGGAAGCCTTGCACTAGGATTGATTGCATGGACCTTTCCCATTATTAATTTGATGCGGCGCGATAAGTCTCGGCATGGAAACTGGATCATCTTTTGTGTAATAAGCCTCAGCGCTTGTGCTCTCTCGCTGTGTATGCAGATTTTTTACAGCGATCATCTTGTAAAGATAGAAGATTGGTCAGCACTGATGGATACGTCCCATGTGGTAGCATTGATCTCCATATTACTGCTTGGGGTTACAATTATACTTAATACAGTTACATTGATTGTATATAAGAAAACGCTAAAAGACTGATAAATTCCAATCGGTTTGTATAGTAATGCAGCGGTGTAATATTCGTTTGCCTGCTGCCAAAAACTTTTCCTTATCACTGCCCTTAATTTTTGGTATTATCCTCTGTTTCCTGTATCTATCCTCTAAGCACAATTGTATTAATTATTTTGATATTGTGTCTTTAGCATAGATGCAAATATTCCTTGTTTTTCTTTTAGTTTCCAAGGTGTACCTGTCTCCGCGATAACGCCGTCTTTAATAACAACAATTTTATCAGCTCCTGAAACTGTTCTCATACGATGAGCAATAATCAAAACAGTCTTGTTTTTAATAAGCTCACTAAGGGCTTTTTGAATTTTACTCTCATTTTCCGCATCAAGAGATGCCGTAGCCTCATCCAGCAGGATAATCGGCGCGTCTTTCAGTATAGCTCTCGCAATGGATATACGCTGTCTTTCGCCTCCTGATAATCTTTCGCCGTTTTCTCCAATCAATGTATCGTATCCTTGCGGAAGTTTTCTTGCGAACTCATCGCATTGGGCCAAATGCGCTGCCTTCATTACTTCTTCATCCGGTGCATCTTTCTTACCAAGTCGGATATTATCTATAACACTTGAATTAAAGAGTGTCACATCTTGAAAAACGATTGAAAAATTATTTAGAAGGGTTTCCGGATCAATCCGGGAGATATCTTCTCCACCCAAGGTGATGAGCCCCTTGTCTATATCCCAAAAGCGCGCAGACAGCTTGGCAACTGTACTCTTTCCACCGCCAGAAGGCCCTACAAGAGCAGTCACTTCGCCTTGCTTTGCCGTAAAACTAACATTCTTTAACGTTTGCACACCATCTTGATATGAGAAATCGACGTTTTTGAATTCTATATCGTAATTTTTAGGTTTAAATTCAGTTTTTCCATCCTGTCTGGGCATTTGATCCATCTCTTTCATACGGTTAATACGAACATTAAGAAACAGAAGCAATGCTAAATTATTCATCGCATCCATGATCGGATTATAAATATGCGCCGTTACGACAAGAAACACAAGGTATACAAATATACTTACTGACCCGGTTGCCAAAAGATACGCACCGGCCAGTATCACACTGGGCAGCCCCAACTTTAATATTACATAGGAAACATTGATAAGCGCACCGAGCAACAGTTCTCCTCTAATCAAAAACTTTTCATAATTGTCCAGCTTTGTATTTAAACTGCTCGAGAAATCCTCTTCCCTGCTGTAAGATTTTATTTCATGAACTGAGTCAAGCTCTTCTTGGATATTATCTGAAATATCTCTTTTTACATGATAAAGCTTTGTATGCATTTTATTTTGAAACTTTCTCGACAGATAAAAAACCAAAAGTGCGACCGGAATAACCCAGAATACAGCAAGGGATAATTGCCAGTTATAAATAAACATTATTGTGCCCATGATAAAAATGGTTACTGCCGCCGCAAAAATCTGAGGCACCGAATGGGAAAATTGCTGCTCGATTTGCGTGGCATCTTCCATGATTGTCGCGCTTAAGTCGGCAATATCCTTTTTGCCGAAAAAAGCCAGCGGCAACTTCCTTAATGTTTCAGCCAGACCGATCCGTCTTCTGGCACTTTCTTCATAAATTCTGGTATAAGTTGAATCGTACTGAAAATAGGCGATCACAAACATGACCAGTAGAGCGGCCACAGCCATGATCACATAATAAAAAATGCTGCTTTCCGGATTATTTGAAGTATTTAATAATGTATTTAAGTGCTCATCTAAGAATTTAAAGCCAAAAATAACCGGAATCATGAAGCTGATATCCATAATGACCGTCCAAATAATGGAATGAATCAGATCTTTCGCGCCTTTTTCGGACATAGCATATTTATTTTGAAAATACTTAATCATTTTTTCCTCCTTTAAGCATCTTTTGCACCGATTTTCCACGTAACAGATTGCTGATATTCATCCCACATCGTTTTATAGAGTCCGCCTTTGCTCAGCAATTCCTCGTGCGTTCCTTCTTCCGCAATTTTTCCGCTTTCTATAACAAGGATTCTGTCGACGTTTTGTACACTTGTAAGCCGATGTGCAATCATGAGAGTTGTTTTTCCACGGCTAAGTTCTTTCAAAGCTTTTTTGATTAAGTGCTCATTTTCAGGATCTGCGAAAGCAGTAGCTTCATCCAAGAGTACGATTGGAGCATCTTTTACAATTGCTCTGGCAAGTGCAATCCTCTGCTGCTCTCCACCTGAAAGATAAGTTCCTTTTGAGCCTATTACCGTGTCAAGTCCGTTAGGAAGGTTTTCTATAATCTCTCTGGACTGTGAAAAATCAATTGCTTTATTCAGCTCTTCTTCTCCGATATTTTCTTTTCCAAAAATTATATTTTCTCTTAATGAGCATTTAAACAGCTTCGTGCTTTGAAAAACAAATGAAATATTATCCATTCGTTCTTTTTGAGTAATATCTTTAACGTTTACTCCTCCGATCAATATTTCACCTTCATCTACATCCCAAAAGCGTGCAGCCAGTCGTGCAATTGTTGTTTTTCCTCCCCCTGAAGCCCCAACAAGCGCAATTGTTTCCCCTTCATTTAACTTAAAGCTCATTTTATCAATAACGCGTTTGCCGCTTCCCTCATATGAAAAAACGACATCTTTGAATTCCAGACTATGATTTTTAATGTTTTTTGTATTTTTGCCGTGGCTCATCATAGGATAATCAAGAAGGTTATCTATCCTGTCAATCGCTTGCTCGGCAATCATTGCATTTTGCTGGAAATACATGGATTTCATTAAAAGTATAGTAAAGATTGGAGATATAAGAATATAAAAAATAAAGTCCGCAAGCACAATGACAAGATTTTCACCTCTTCCAATCAAAAGGATAGCCATTGGGATTAAAAAGAATGTGGCCGATTGCATAATAATGGTATAAAACGACATCGGTTTTCGCCAAAGAAGCGTATATGCATGCACCATTTCTTTATATTTGATAATGCTGTTATAGAATTGTTTAAAAGAAAATATCGTTTGCCCAAAAGTTTTAACCACCGGGATACCTCGCACATATTCTACAGATTCAGAGCTCATCTCCTCCAATGAATCAAAATAATTTTTCTGAAACTGTCTGCCTTTGGTACTTGTCATAAACTTCATCGTAATAAATCCCAGAATAATCGGAACAAGGGAAGCAAGACCCATTCGCCAATCAACAGTAAAAATCAGTACAATTAAAATAACGGGAGAGACAATGCTGCCTGCCATATCCGGGAGTTGGTGTGCTAAAAATGTATGTGTTGTTCCCGCTCCGTCATTTACAATTTTTCGTATTTTCCCGCTTGGATACTGATCAAAAAAACCAAGGGGCATGGATAGTATTTTCATCATACCAACTTTTTGCATTCCGACCTCTACACGAAAAGCCGCAAGATGCGAACTCATAAGTGCACAAAAATATGCTACTATTCCCCCTATCGCACTCGCAAAGGCAAGCCATGCATAAAAATTGACTTTTGAAAAATCAATCGCTTGCGGAGCTGATAATATATCACGTGTTATGTACCATACAAGCACAAAAGGCAAGATATTGAGAACCGCGGAAATTCCTGATAATACTAATGATATGGGCAGAAGCCCTTTCTTTTTGCCCATATAGGGAGTGAACCTTTTTAAAATATTAATTTTTTTTTTCTTTTGGCACACTGTTCATCCTCCTAAAACTTAAATTGAGCCTAATTGGCTATGTTTATTATTTTTTAAAAATAGCTTTTCGGCTTTATATTTTAAAAGAAGATATTCTCTTCTATAATTGTTAGGTTAAAAATTATTCTTTTGACAATTAGTTACAAATAACTAACCATTAAATAAAAAAATATAAAGATTGAACTGCTATCTTTCTAATTATGTTTTCATAAAAAAAGTCTTCAATGTCGTATTCCTTTATTTTTTTATTCACCCACTTAAGCTAATAATGAAAATAAGTTAGTTTTATCTAACTGTAGTTTAGTATCTCTGTCTGTATTTGTCAATAGTTTTTTACAAATCAGAAATTTTAGAATTAAAAAACAGCCTCATATCTGATGCCAATCTTATTCAATGTTGCATTCATTGAGATACTCATTTTTGAATTTCTGCTCATTTCATTCTATTGGCATCAAATAATTCTTTATTTTTCGCATAATAAAGACCGGGTCAATAAGCCCGGTCTTTAAATCTTACATGAATCTTTAAAGCTTTTATTGAGTTAATGAAGTATGGTAATATCTCACACCTCATCGTGAGGCACTTCGATCGTCAGATCACTTAGCGGATATGACGAGCATGCATGTATGATTCTGAACTTCTTATCCGCGCTTCGTCTGTCATCAGATGAAGACGGCACATATACATCTCCCGAAATCAGCCGTGTTCGGCAAAAACCACATTGTCCGCTGCGGCACTTGGATGGTGGCGCAAAACCGGCGCGTTCCATCGCCACCAGCACTGATTCTCTTGAGAAAGCAGGTATCTTCTTCTTTTCTCCCCTGTATATAGTCTCTATTGTAAAACTGTCGGGCACGTTTTGCGGATAGCCTTCCATTGCGGCAACATTCTTTGCTTCTCCAAAAACTTCATAACGCATCTGTTTGATCGGCAGGGAGAATTGATCAAGTTCCTTATTGATAAATGTATACATGGCCTGCGGACCGCAAATGAAGAAACTGCATAGTTCGGGCTGCACATATTTTTTAATCAGCTCTGCCGTTATAAATCCCTTCTCCATATTCTCTTCCGGCTCTTCTTTCGCCATGATATAGACCACTTTAAACTTACCCCTGCTGTTTTTTTCGAGCTTGTCGATCTGCTTGCGGCAGACAATGTCTCCTGCGCAGTTGCAGCCGTAAAACAACGTGAAATCCACGGGCCATCCTTTATCTTCAAAGTCACTCATCATGCTTAAAAACGGCGTAATCCCACTGCCGCCGGCGATGCCTACAATGTGCGGCATATCCCGCAGTCTCGTGTAATAAAACTGACCTTCCGGACCTGATGTCTCTACCTTGATCCCGGCCTTCCAATTTTCCCACAGATAATCGGTAGCAAACGCAGCGCGCTTGATTGTCAGCCTGTAATATCCTTTCTGTGATTCCTCGGGTGAAGAAGCGATGGAATATGGACGGGTTATATGTTCATCTCCCACGTTTAATTTCACAGACAAATACTGCCCCGCGCGAAATATGGCGAGCTCGCTTGTTTGCCGGGCAGGATCCGCTTTGAGTTTGAAACTTCTCACGTCAGGCGTTTCATCTACGACTTCCTCTATTGTCATATATTGTCTTATGGGATGCAGACGCCTCGCTAGTTCATTGACAACCGGTTTCGCCTCGGGACATGCGGCAGAAGCATTTTCAAACATTTTCTTTCGTTTGGGTATCAAGTTTTTAAACGCCAGCAGATCCATAAATGCCAATGGCTTAATTTTAATTTTTAATTTATCAGACATCTTTATTCTCCTCCTTCCATTTTGCGGCAGTTAGTCGTCCCGCCAATTCTCCTGTCATATAAGAGCTTGAAAATCCCTGCGACCGACGAGAAAAGCCGCCAACGAAACGAAGCCCCTTGATAAGATTTTCATCATCGTCCTGAATAGTCATGGTTTTGGGAATCAATGAATCCCAGTCTACGCATTCATAGCCGTAAATACTGCCGTTATACTTACGATTGATATTGGCAAATGTGGCTGGTGTAGCTATTTCTATTTCTTCTATATGCGGAATCAGATCGATCCCTGTAGCAAGCCTGAATTCTCCCAGAATTTCTTCCGCGATTCTTTCCTTTTCTTCATGATAAGTCTGCGGCGTGATATCTGCCCAGCGGTCACCCTGATTGAGCACCGTAAACGAAATAATGCAAGTGCCGGGCGGTGAGCAACTCGGCACGGCAAGATTTAAACATGCCGTGGCCTGTGCTTTCGTACGTCCGCGCGTATCGAACGATTTATAAATATCGAATGTGTTCATACTGTCATAAATTAAGTATTCATATTCCGTAATGCCAAGCTCCTGCGCACTTTTATTGAGTCCCAGATAAACCACCATTGCGCTCGCACCCATTATGCGTGCGTTGGCAAGCTGATAACAGCGAGGCGGTATTTCGGCTGCCGGATACAAAAGATTTGAATAAACCATATGCTCGGACATGTTGACCACCACCTGCGATGTCTTTATGTATTCACCGCGCTTGGTCTTGATGCCCACCACACTCCCGCTTTCAATCAAGATATGTTCAACTTCACTGTTTAACTCCACTGTGCCGCCAAGCTGCCGTATCTTCTGCTCAAGCGCCATAGATATTTCGTGTGAACGCATTTTCGGCACATACGCACTCTTTTCAAGCAGAACGTAGATCATAACACCGAATATCGTAAAATTAATGCGCTGCATGTCTACGGCAAGATATGTCCAATAAGCATTTAGTATGCGCTGCGCTTTTTTTGGCATATTGAGCGCATCCAACACCTGCTGCTGTGAGGCCGCGCAAGTACGTACAAAGTTCCCGTATTCATTGAGAAGAATACTTTTATCCACATTGCCCTTGTTTTTTCCCAAATATGCCAGCGCCTCGTAGACTTCCTTGCTGAGCAGCATGTATTTTGTAACGCTTTCACGCGAACCCGGTACAATTTCTTCCATCTTATCAATATAGGCCTCAACACCCATCGGCATCACAATATCCAAATTTCCTTCGGGATCGTGTGTCGTAATAAGCCGATATGCCTCGGGCACTTCCACAAATTCTACGTCCAGCTCCAGCTCATCGAAAAATTTCCCAAGATTACCGCGGTTATTTGCCGGACCATAATCGGCAAGCACATGCAGCGCCGTTTCAAACTCAAACCGACCGCGCACAAAGCTTGATGCAAAGCCTCCGGGTGAGCTGTGTTTTTCTAAAACAAGTGGTTTTAAGCCGTTTTTTGCAAGAACCACACCCGCTGTCAAGCCACCGTTGCCCGCACCGATGACAACGGCATCAACCTCGCGGTTAAATTGATAATCGCTCATAACTTCCTCCTTTTATATTTTATTTATCTCATGGAATTTATTTTGATTTTATCAACCTTTTTTACGCTCCTCTTTCCATCTCGCTGCGGCCAGTCGCCCCGCCAATTCTCCGGACATATAGGAAGCCGAAAATCCATGCGATCTGCGTCCGAATCCTCCTACAAAACAAAGTCCTTTAACCGGATTTTCATCTTCATCCTGCATTGTCATTGTCTTTGGGATCAAAGAATCCAAAACCTCACACTCATAGCCGTATATGCTTCCGTTGTATTTGCGGTTAATATTTGCAAATGTTACGGGAGTGGCAATTTCTATTTCTTCAATATACGGTATAAGATCTATCCCGGTGCCGTTTTTGAATTCATTCAACAGCTCTTCTGCTATTTTTTCTTTCTCCGCAAAATACTCTTCCGGCTTCACATCTGCCCAACCGCTGCCTTGATGGAGTGTTGTGATAGACATGATGCAAGTACCCGGCGGTGAACAATCAGGTATGACATAATTTAAAAATACGGTAGCCTGTACTTTAGTGCGCCCGCGCGTACCGAACGATCTATAACTATCGGCAGTATCCATACTGTCGTATATGAAATATTCATAATCATGAACACCCAATTCTTCTATGCTTTTGTTCAGCCCCACATAGACGACCATTGCGCTCGGACTCATTATGCGCGCGTTGGCAAGCTGATAACAGCGAGGCGGTATTTCGGCTGCGGGATACAAGAGATTTGAATAAACCATATGCTCGGACATATTGGCTACTACCTGCGAAGTCTTTATGTATTCACCTCTCCCCGTTTTAACGCCGACTACATTTCCAGCTTCGATTAAGATATGCTCAACCTCACTGTTGAGCTCTACTATGCCACCAAGCTCCCTTATCTTCTGCTCAAGCGCCATGGATATCTCGTGCGAACGCAGCCTTGGTATATAGGCACCTTTTGCAAGATAAACATACATCATAATGCCGTATATCGTAAAATTAAGACGTTGTTCATCTACTCCGAGATAACACCAGTAAGCGTTTAATATGCGCTGCGCTTTTTCGGGCATTTTAAGTGCTTTCAGCACTTGCTGCTGCGTACAAGAGCAGGTGCGCACAAAATTTCCGTATTCGCTGAGCAGCACATCTTTATCCACATTGCCTTTGTTTTCAGCCAGATATGCCAGCGCCTCGTAGACTTCCTCGCAGATTAAAAGATACTTTGTCACACTTTCACGTGAGCCCGGTACATATTGTTCCATTTTGTTGATGTAAGCATCAAATCCCAGCGGCATTATAACATCCAAATTTCCCTGCGGATCGCGCACGGTAATGAGCCGGTATGCATCGGGTACTTCAACAAATTCTACATCCAGCCCCAGCTCATCAAAAAATTTCCCGAGATTACCACGATTATTTGCCGGACCATAATCCGCAAGCTCATGCAAAGCCGTCTCAAACTCAAACCGGCCGCGCACAAAGCTTGATGCAAAGCCTCCGGGCGAGTTGTGTTTTTCAAGGATCAGCGGCTTTAGGCCGTTTTTTGCAAGGGTTGCACCTGCCGCCAGGCCTCCGTTGCCCGCACCTATCACAATCACGTCAGCCTCACGGCTAAATTGATAATCGCTCATATCTTCCTCCTTTTAATTTTTTTATTGTTCACATGTGTTGTTTTTCATAAATCCGAATGATGATATAATTATCCCCAACCTTTTAGATGTCCCATAATTCTATAAATTGCTTTCTGCGTTTTACGTGTTTTTAACAGAGTTTGGCGGTGGAATCGTAACAGAGCAATCGCTGAGCGGATAAGTAGAGCACGGATGGATATAGCCCAGCTGTTTATCCACAACACGCCGTCCGTCATTATCCGGTATTATAAATACATCACCGTTGTTAAGTTTTGATCGGCAGATGCCGCATTCGCCGCTACGACAACAGGAATCAAGCAGCAGTCCCGCGCGCTCAATGCTGGCTAATATACTTTCGGTGGTACCGGCAGGAATATCATAGCTGAGATTACCGATATGCACTGTGAGCTGCACTGCTTTCGCTTTTGCTTCTTTAGGCCAATCCTTTCTTTTCGTTACGTCATCAGGCGCGCCGCCTACCTCGAATCGAAGTTGCTTTCGTCTCAGGTTTCCTACTTTTGAGAACTCGTCTCTCAGAAATTCATACATTATGGCAGGCCCGCATATAAAGAAGGTTTTATTTTGCGGATTTTGTATATTTTCATTAATAAACTTTGCGTCAAGATAACCCTGACACTCTCCCTGAGGCGCAGTCTCATAGGTATTGACACGGCGAAAACGACCGGACTCTTTCTCTATGAGCGCATCAAGCTCTTTTTCAAACAGTACGTCGGTACCGTCTTTGCAGCCATATAACAACGTGAGAGTGAGCTCTTTCTCTTTTACGGCAAGCTGTTTCATCATACTTCTAAACGGCGTGATCCCCGCACCGCCCGCAAGAGCAACGATGTCTTTATGATCACGCAGCGGACAGTAATAAAAATCCCCGTGCGGTCCTGTGGCATATACTTTCGTGCCTGCTTTCCAGTTATCAAACAGATAACCGCTTACACAACCTCCCGGTTTTTTCCTGACGGTGATTTCGTAGTATCCGTTTTCACCTTCAGCCTCATACGGTGCAGATGAAATCGTATATGCACGGCTGGTTTGCGTCTGCCCGATAGATAGCTTTACGGAAATGTACTGCCCTGCCTGAAACACCGGTAGAGATATACCATCCCCGGCACAAACAAGCCGATATGTACGCACACTATCGTTTTCCTCTGCTACTCTATGTACCATAAGCGATAAAAAATCCGGATGCATCTGCTTTGCCACCTCACCGATCGGATCAGGGCAATACGTAGCCTCTGCCTGCTCTATTCGCTCTTTACGTGTATTCGCCATGCGCATCAAGGCGAATAATCCCGGAATGAGTTTTACCTTTGACATATCAGCACACCCCCTTTTTGTATTCTTCGATTTGTTCGATTGTAGCCAGCTTGCCGGATAAAATAGAGCTCGGAAATCCCGCAATCAACAAACCGGCATTTCCTACAAAAGAAAGCCCGTGTATGAGCCGCTCTTTTTCCTGCGTCATGGCTTTGATGACCACCGAGTCGAATACGCGGTGATCGTATGCGTATACATTGCCCATGAAGGAGCCGATATAACGTGCAAAGGTATGCGGTGCGCAAATCTCGATTTCCTCGATATGATCCCGAATGGGAATATTTAAAACTTCGGCCGCCTGATCGATCAATGCACCTGCCAGCTCACACTTGGTCTTATAATATTCCTGTTGTGTAACAGCCGCCCATGTTAAAGATTTCGTCAGTGTTTCCAAATGCAGTATAGATGTTCCCTCGGGCGAGGCATCCTGTATCAGCGGGTTTGGGCACATGCCGGCAAAGTATTGGCTCGCTTTCAGATATCCCATCTGCTGATAAGCGCGGTTGATATCGCCGTCTTTTGCGAAGTAATACATATAATGATCAAGCCCCAACTGTTCATAACTTTGATCAAGCCCCATATACAAGCTCAAGAAACTCGTGCCCGGCATACGCATATTTAATTGCTTCAATGCCTTTAAAGGCAGATCCTCTTTATCGATGAGGCAACAGAATACATTATGCGGAAGAGCGTTGGAATAGATGTGCTGCGTTTTAATGACTTCTCCCCGGTTGGTAACCACACCCTTAACCGCACCATTTTCTACAAGAATTCTGTCCACACGGGTGTTGTAAGCGATCTGCCCGCCAAGCTGCGTGAGCTTTTCTGCCATTTTCGCGGAAATCTCAAACGTAGTTTTATGGGGCGCATAGACAGGCGTGGAAGCCATGCATGAAAGCACCGTTCCGTAAACGGGAAAAGACATCGCATCCATGGGCAGGCCCGTAAAAGTCCAGTAGATATCAAGCAGATCGAGTGCTTCCTTTGGAATTTTGAATTTATCCGTCACTTCTTTGACCGTCAAACCCGAGGCCGCCACGATGCCCTTATGCTTTCTGATCAATTCTATCGGTTTGATATGTGCATCGTTATCGTTGATGTAATTGATGGCTCTGAGCATCTCATCGCAAAAATTAAGATACTCCCGAACAGGCTCGGCACTTCCCGGTACGTGCTTGTTGATAAAAGCGATAAGTTCCTCTTTTTTGAGCGGCAGCACTGTCTTTAAGTTTTTATCAAGCATACAGAAAAAGCGGCCTTCTTTCATTTCTGGAAACTCAAGATCAAGCTCCAGCTCATCATGAAAGAATTTATATATAGGCCCCATTCCCCCAATGTTGCCGTATTCCGTGATGCACTGCACAGAGATTTCAAACTCAAAACGGCCGCGTACAAAACTCGTGGTCACACCGCCCGGCAGATTGTGCTTTTCCAGCACGAGCGGCTTTAAGCCACATCTGGCAAGATTGCATCCGGCAGCAAGCCCGCCCATGCCACTGCCGATGACGATTGCGTCATAGCGTTCATGAAATAATCCCCTATCCATTCATACCTCCTTATAATAAAAACCCCCCGCGGGCATACAAGCCTGCCGAGGGTTTGATTATGGTTTAAATATTTCTCTGAGTCCGCCTATTCCTTCACAAAAGATTGCACTTATTGCTTTCTCTGCCACATCACAATCCCTGTGTGCGAGAGCATCGAGCAATTCTTCATGCTGCCTGCAGGAAATACTGCGTTTTTTGTTTGTAGTAAAATATGCTTTCAAATACCAGTGGATTGCATCTTCAAAAGAGCGAAGAATCATGGCATAGACGATATTGCCCGAAGCCGTGGTGAGCGTGTGATGGAATCTGTAATTCGCTTTTGCAAAAGACTCCGCCGTGCCGCATGTTTTCATATCGTTTAGATACACGCGCAATGCATCAAGCTCCTCATTTGTTATTCGCTCCACTGCCAGACGAGTACATTCACTCTCCAGCAGCCGCCTTGTATCAAGCATATCACTAAATAAAGTAAAATCAACGTTCTCAGTACTATGCTTTATAAGAGAAAGCAGCATCTGCGGCGTGCTTTTTTGTTTATAATCGTTTATGTATGCACCACGCCGCGGCACGATCTTTACAAAACCTTTGGCTTCAAGGTCACGAATAGCAAAATTCAGTACCGCGCGGCTGATTCCCATGGCTGCCGCCAATTCCCGTTCGGAAGGAAGACGGTCGCCGGGCTTCAGCTCACCGGAAAATATTTTTCGTTCTATTTCATAGGATGCCTGCGCACGCAGACTTTTGATTTCAATTTTTGTAAAACTATTCTCCATAAAATGCTCCTATTTTGTGGTACAGCCACCAACCTTATTATAATATATGCTGATTCGTAATGCAATTATTTTATAAAATATAAAACCCCGATCAATTTATAGATAGATCATTTAGTGATGTCTCCATATTAAAAAGCGTATTCAAATATTGACAAATAAGAATAAACAGATATTATGATAGTAGTTAGTTATTTCTAACTTTTGGAGCCTTCATGCTTCCTCATAAGAAGACTATACTGACAAATCGATAATGATTTTAGAAAGGAGCTTAAATGTTTGAATTAAATTCAGTGTCCGAAACCTTGTATATACCTTTGCTCGGACGCATTTACGCGTCCAGATACCATCCGGATATCCTATACGACAAAGCGGCCTTGTCCCTATCGGAGATGCTGCCTGAAAACATTAAAGAAATGCCGGGTCAAAGCGAATATACATCGCTTGCCAGTGCGGTCAGATCAAAAAATACAGATTATTACATTCAGGCGTTTTTAGCCGAAAACCCCGATGGCATTATCATAAACGTAGGCTGCGGTCTTGAAACAACCTACGCCCGTAACGACAACAAAAGTGCGCTTTGGTTTGAGCTTGACCTGCCCGAAGTACTTCATTTGCGACAAAAGTATCTTCCCGAAAGCGGGCATGACAGATATCTGCCGTATTCCATGTTTGATTATAAATGGATAGATATCGTAAAAGATGCCGCGCAAAAGCCTGTTATGGTGATTGCTTCAGGATTGTTTTACTATTTCAACGAAACACAAGTGATCGATTTTATAAAGCGCCTTGCTACCTTTGAAGATATACAGCTCGTTTTTGATGCGGTTTCTTCAACGGGTATGAAATGTACAAAACACTATATGAAGAAAATGAACAAAGAAGATGCAAAAATGTATTTTCATGTCAATGCTGCCGAAGACCTCGCTTCAATGATATCCCCTATAACGACGGCTATGGAAGAACGAAAATTTTACAGTTTGGTCAGCTTTCATTTTAAAATGCATCTTGCCACAAAATTTAAGATGTTTTTCTCCGATGTATTCGGTATGGTAAAAATGATCCATTTAAAAATAAGATAACCATAGAGTTTTCATCTACATGTTTTTTATGTGCCGTTATTTTATAGAATAAAAATTTTATATCGGTTTATTTAATCATGGTATAATAACAGAATAATTCAGATTATATCTATATCCTGCAAAACATCGGCTTTGATATTATGAACACGAGGCATATACGTAAAAATTTTAATCATAAACGGTGCCAAAGTAAAAGGACGATAATGAAATTAAAGAATGCTACCTTCCAAAAAACTGTCCTCATTTTTGCCCCGGATGTAAATTTTATTTTTTAAAATGCAAATAGCTTTGTATGCATGCAGAATATGTTATGCCCATCTGGGATGTAATGTCGGAATCGAATCTGTTTGTTTTCACCTCACCTATATATGCATTAAGAACCACGGCAAAGATGAAAGCTATGATTTTATGATAGACGGCTATATTCAAATATTCAGAATGTTGGGAAATGACTAACGACATGGAAAACATAACTAATAATAAAAAAATAGCCATATTTGAAACGCTGCCTATACCGCAAGCGGTTGCATCACTTGTCGTACCGGCAATAATCAGTCAATTGATTATAATAATATACAATCTGGCCGATACTTATTTTATTGGTCAAATGAATGATGCCTATCAAGTTGCCGCGGTCAGCTTGTGTCTGCCGCTTTTACTTGTATATACTGCAATCGCCAACCTGTTAGGCGTGGGCGGCTCCAGTGTGATTGCCCGTTTTCTCGGCAAAGGGGAAAAAGATAGCGCCAAAGCCGCATCATCGTTTTGTATCTGGTCGTCAGTAGGCATCGCCGTGCTCTATGCCCTATGTGTCTATTTGTTCAAAGACCACATCCTATACTTTTTTGGCGCAGACGAAACAACATACCGATACTCTAAGGATTATATGTTATGGGCAATTATCGCCGGCGGACTTACAACTACATTGAACCCTTTGCTTGCATATCTTATACGTGCTGAAGGAAGCTCGTTTCATGCGAGTATCGGCATGAGCTTGGGGGCCCTTTTAAATATTGTGCTTGACCCAATTATGATTATACATTTTGGATGGGAAATCAAAGGCGCAGCTATTGCCACTATGATTGGCAATACTGTGGCAACTTGCTATTTCCTTTTATATATCGCCCTCAGACGTTTTGACACAATCATTTCGTTGAAACCGACAAAAAACAGTTTTAAAAAAAATATAATGAAAGAAATCATTCTTGTGGGGCTACCCAGTTGCTGCCTGTCTCTGTTATCGACTCTATCCAACAGTATAACAAACATTCTGGTGTCAAGCTATAATGCGGTAGCTCTTGCAGGAGTTGGAATTGCAAAAAAAATCAACCTGACTGCATTCGCGTTAGCACAGGGACTCGGTCAGGGAATTTTGCCGCTGATTGGATATAATTATGCTAAAGGTAACTTTAAACGCTTGCGGAAAGCAATAAAATTTTCCACCGTAATTGCAGCAATATTGTCATTGTCCTGCATGGTCATTGCATTGCTCTTTTCAAAACAGCTTGTCGGCTATTTTATTGCCGATATCGAAACTGTTGGTTATGGAAGTCGTTTTTTGCGTATTATTTGCCTCGCCATGCCGACCTCAACATTTCTTTTTATTTGTATAACCTATTTTCAGGCCATTGGGCAGAAAAAAAATCCGCTTATTATCTCAATATTGCGCAAAGGAACCACAGATGTGCTGCTTATGTTTTTATTCAACAATATCGTTGGTTTAAATGGTATCTTGTGGGCAACGCCCATAGCTGATATAATAGCGGTCATTGTTTCCTTTGTACTTTTGGTTAAATACATAAAGAAGGTAAACTATCTGTCATTAGGAAAAGGAGATTAAAAAACAATAAATACTTCGTCCTCATTCGGATTGCTACCGTAACGGAAGCTTTAATTGATGAAAATTGCAAGCCGGTAATCAATAAAAATATAGTAAATTGATATTCAGGAGTAATACTTATGATAAACTCAGATAAATGGATGGCGGAACTGACCGATAAATTGAAAGCTCATTTTAAAAACAGGCTTTTGTTTACAGGGTTGCAGGGAAGCTATCAAAGACAGGAAGCACATGAAAGCAGTGACATTGACGCTGTGATTATTCTCGATACCGTATCCATTGATGACCTCATCGCTTACAGGAAAATTCTCTCAACGATACCGCAAAACGATAAGGCATGCGGTTTTATAGGCGGCAGGCAAGAGCTAATAAACTGGCCCAAGCATGAATTGTTTCAGTTTAAACAAGATACGCTTTCATACTACGGCGTGCTCGATACACTGCTTCCTACTATAGAGCGTAAAGATATCATAGACAGCGTAAAGATCAGCGCATCAGGGCTTTATCATACGTGCTGTCACGCAGCCGTTCACACGCCACTGGATATCGATGCCATCAAAGACATGTATAAGAGTGCATTTTTTCTTCTGCGGGCTATCTGCTATTTGCGCAGCGGCATATATATCCGCACAAAAAAAGAATTGCTTGCGCAGCTTACAGATCATGAACGGGAAATCTTGAATATAACTATCAATTGGAACTCTTACAGCAGTACAATTATGACAAATACAGATATTTACTTTGATTTGATACTCCGGTGGTCAAAGGAAATATTAAATGCCGATTTTTAAATGGCTTTATCAGTTTAGCAATATAATGAGCATGAGTCTGCAAGATGAATTTCTGAGTTTCTGCACAAAGTTTTATATCTTCTCTGATGTATATTACATGTTGAAAAATGTTTTATTTATCCTGAATGTTTTAATACTTTATTAAGATTAAAATATTATATTTTATGTTTCATTATTTAATAATATGGTTTATTAATCATGTTATAATTACAAAATAATAAAACTTAGCTACATCCTGCAAAGCCAATACAATTTTGATATTATGAACACGGGGGCATATATGTGAAAATTTTGGTTATAAACGGCACCGAGGTAAAAGGCTGCACTTACCGGATAAAAGAAACTTTTTTGGACGTTTTGCGCGACGGTAACAAAATCAAAGAATTTTACCTTCCAAAAGACTGTCCGCATTTTTGCCGCGGATGTAAAACTTGTTTTTTAAAAGACGAACAGCTCTGTCCGCATGCGGAATATATCATGCCCATTTGGAATGAAATTTTGGATTCCAACCTGCTTGTTTTCACCTCGCCTGTATATGCATTAAGAACCACGGCACAGATGAAAGCACTGCTCGACCACTTGTGCGTTCATTGGATGGTGCACAGGCCCGATGAGAAAATGTTTACAAAAAAATCCGTCATACTAACAAACGCAATAGGAATATTTAACGGCGGAGCCCAAAGGGATATAGCAACCAGTTTGATGTGGCTGGGCGTCTCCGATATCAAAAAACTGGGAATAGGCTTAATGGAGAATGTTTTTTGGGATGAGCTATCCGATAGACGGCAAGGCATCATCATCCGCAAAACAGAAAAGCTGGCTGAGCGATATAAAGATGCATATACAGCGCGTAAAGGAATAAAAGTTAGCTTCTTATTTGCCGTTTTAAAGAAAATGCACCAAGCATTTACCAAGAAAGAAGAAACACTGTCAGCCGATGATCAGTATTGGGTTGATAAAGGTTGGGTCAAGAGATAACTTCCATATTATATTTCCTCTTAACCGTTTTATTGGCACATAAATTATGATACTTTTTTAGCGAATAAAAAATTCATAAACATACTATATCCGCTGCTGTACTCATTAAAGCTGTATGCAAATATCCATACGGAGACTGTGAACCATTTTTGGTTATTGAAAATATGATAATTGATAAATCAAGAAGAAGAAAAGGCATCGGAGCCGCTTTGCTTAAAGAACTAGAGATACGGGCAAAAGCCCGCCAATGCGCGCAGATAATCCTCGTTACGGAATCTGACCGAATCGACGCATGTAACTTTTATGAAAAAAACGGGTTTCAGCCCTACAATAAGGGTTATAAAAAGAATTTGATATAATACATAAATATATATTGAAATCAGGAGGTTTATAATGGGCGAACTATCATTTCTTCCCAATATAGGCAAAGATACCGAACAACAGCTCAACGATGCGGGAATATACACTGTAGAACAACTGATAAAAACGGGCAGCAAGCAGGCATGGCTAAAAATTAAAGAGGCAGACCCGTCTGCTTGCATACACAGGCTATACGGTCTTGAAGGCGCCGTCAGAGGCGTCAAAAAAAGCGAGCTGCCCGAAAATATAAAAAATGACTTAAAACAATTTTATAACTCGATCAAGTAAATGAAAGAGTGTTGCTTTGATATATATTATTGATGATTATCCCCTACCACAAAGTTTATAATATCAAATTGCAGATACAGTAACAAAACTGATATTTTTATATTGCAAGCAGCCTTTTTTTAAGTTATGTTATAATGTGAATACTAAAACATTATTTAGAGGATTTTATGACACTGCAACAATTAAAATATATTGTGAAAATTGTTTCTTGCGGTTCTATTACAAAGGCTGCAAATCAGTTGTATGTCTCACAACCCAGCTTATCATCTGCTATACGGGAACTGGAAACCGAGCTTGACATTGAAATTTTCAATCGTTCCTCACGCGGCATTTCATTATCCGCAGACGGAACAGAGTTCCTCTCTTACGCAAGGCAGGTCGTGGAGCAAGCTGAGCTTTTGGAACAACGTTATCTTAACAAAAAACCTTCAAAGCGTATTGGTTCAATATCAACGCAACACTATGCTTTTTCGGTGAATGCTTTTTCAAACCTTATTGCTGAATTTGATTTGGATGAATACGAATTTACCTTGCGTGAAACCAGAACGTATGAAATTATAGAAGATGTAAAAAATCTGAAAAGTGAAATTGGCATATTATATTTAAATGATTTTAATGAAAAAGTTATTCGAAAGCTTTTAAAAGAAAATAACCTTCTATTTACTCCATTATTCACGGCAAACGCTCATGTGTTTATCAGTGTCGCTCATCCATTATCTGCGAAGAAAAAGATTACTTTAGAAGATTTAAAAGAGTATCCGTGTCTCTCTTACGAACAAGGAGAATATAATTCCTTTTATTTCGCAGAAGAAATTTTGAGCACAATTTCTCATAAAAAAGATATTATCGTCAGTGATCGTGCAACATTATTTAATCTTTTAATCGGACTTAACGGTTATACTCTTTGTTCCGGTATACTTAACAGTGATCTAAATGGCAATGACATTATTGCCGTTCCATTGGACAGTAATGAGAAAATGCTGATTGGCTGGATCATGAATGCGAAAACAAAATTAAGTTTCTTCACTACAAATTATATTGAAGAATTAAAAAAAGTAATCGAATCCTATGGACATAAAATATTAGCATGACCTTTTTTAACAACATCTATGTTTCACACAATAATTAAAGAAGCAATCGCCTCACATATTCTTTGCGCAATATATATATTATTCATGGTATAGAGATGAATCCCGTCTACCCCTTGGGTAATTAAATCCACAATTTGATCAATAGCATAAGCAATTCCGGCATCGCGCATAGCGACCGGATTATGTTCGTATTTTTCTATCAGTTTTCTTAATTTGTCGGGAATACTTACGCCGCAAAGAGAAACTATATGATTGATTTGTTTTTTATTAATCACCGGCATTATGCCGGCCTGTATAGGAACATCAATGCCAACTATTTGTGTTCTCTCTATAAATGTATAAAAAGAACTGTTTTCAAAAAACAATTGTGAGATCAATTGATTTGTTCCTGCGTCTACTTTTTTTTTCAAATTTTGTATATCTTCAATAATATTGACCGATTCCGGATGTCCTTGAGGATAACAAGCGCCGATAATATTAAAATCTTCATTATCTTTTATAAAAGATATTAAATCACTTGCATGCTGAAAATCTTTTGCTGATTTAGAATCAGGCTTTAAATCCCCGCGCAAAGCAAGAATATTTTCAATATTTAACTGCTTCATCTGTTCTAAAATATATAAAACATCAGATTTGGAAAGATTAGCACATGGCAAATGAGCTATGCTTTCGATTTGATAACGGTTTTTTACTGTGGAAGCAATTTCCAACGTACTTTTGCTATTTTCGCTTCCGCCCGCTCCATAAGTAACACTAATAAAATCAGGTTCAAGCACTTCTAAATCAGTAATAACATCATAAATTTTGTCAATATTACCAGCAGAATTCGGCGGGAAAATCTCCAAAGACAACACTTTTTTCTTTTTAAATAAATCTATGGTTCTCATTGTTCTAACTGCTTTCTAATTTCTTTTGCGGCACATACTAAATTTTCAAGACTTTTAATCGTTTCTGCCTTTCCTCTGGTTTTTAATCCACAATCAGGATTAACCCAAAGTTTTTCTTTGGGAATTTTATCAAGTATTTTTAATAATGCCGTTTTAATTTCAAAAACAGTTGGAACTCTTGGAGAATGTATATCATATACGCCCGGTCCGACTTCTGTTTTAAAATGCGCAGCATGCAATGCATTGACAATTTTCAAATCAGAACGTGATGCTTCAAAAGAAATCACGTCTGCATCCATTTTTTCTATTTCTATAATAATATCTGAAAATTCGCTATAACACATATGTGTATGAATCTGTGTTTGGGGCAAAACTCCGCTGTGAACCAAACAAAATGCATCAATCGCCCAATCAAGATACTGATTATGCCAATCTGTTTTTCTAAGCGGTAATTTTTCTCTTAAGGCCGCTTCATCAATTTGAATAACTGATATCCCATTTTTTTCTAAATCAAGCACTTCTTCACGAATAGCCAATGCGATTTGCAAAACAGATTTTTTTAATGAGATATCTTCACGCGGAAAAGACCAGTTCAGTATTGTCACCGGGCCGGTTAACATACCTTTTACAGGTTTGCTTGTAAGACTTTGCGCATATTTTGAATATTCAACAGTGATAGGTTTTGAGCGAGAAACATCCCCCCAAATAATCGGCGGTTTTACACATCGTGTGCCATAAGATTGCACCCATGCTTTTTGTGTGAAAATAAATCCATCCAGAACTTCCCCAAAATACTCAACCATATCATTGCGTTCAAATTCTCCGTGAACCAACACATCCAGTCCTATTTTTTCTTGTAAAGCAATGCATTCGGCAATTTTTTGTTTATTGAAACTAATATACTGTTCTTTCGTAATTTTTTCTTTTTTAAAATTGTTACGGTTTGCCCTCACATCCCTCGTCTGCGGAAACGAGCCAATAGTCGTTGTCGGCAAAACAGGCAACTTGAATCTTTCTTTTTGAATCCGTTCACGCACTGCAAAAGCCGGATGCCTTACAAAATCGTCATCTGTTAACGAGGATATTTTTTTATTGAGAAGCGCATTCTCTTCATAACGTTTTTGCTTGAACTTTTCTTGATTTTTTAAATATTTTTTATGCAACGCAGGATGACTGCTTAACAGTATCTCTTTTAAGTCAACAAGTTCTGAAAGCTTTTCCTCGGCAAAAGCAAGATAAGAACTATATTTTTCCGAAAGTATCGTTTCATTATCCAATGTATATGGCACATGAAGCAATGAACAAGATGTATTTAAAACAATGTTTTTTATTTGCATTTTTAATTCTGAAATAATTTGAGTAGATTTTTCGTAAGAATTTTTCCAAATATTTTTTCCATTTATAATACCGGCAAAAAGCGTTTTTTTGTTATCAAATCCCTTTTCTTTTATTAAATTTAAATTCTCTTCGCCCTCCACAAAATCCAGCCCAATGCCATCAAAACTTAAAGATTGCAGCTCATCATAACAATCTCTGACATCTCCGAAATATGTTTGAAGCAGCACTTTTACTTTATTTTTGCGGGAAAGAATTTTTTTATATAATACTGTAAAAATTTCAATATCCGTCTCCGTCATATCCATCACCAGTGCCGGCTCATCAAACTGCAGCCAGTTCGCTCCCAATTCTTCAAATCTGCATAATATCTTTGCATACGCTGTTGCAATATCATCTAAATAATCTGTGGTTTTCTTTTTACCAGTAATTTTTGCAAGTTTTAAAAATGTATATGCACCGATTAATACAGGTTTTGTTGTAATGCCGGCATTTTGAACTTCTAAAAATTCATCAAACGGTTTTGTTCCAATTAATTTTATCTCTGTGTTGTCTTCAATTTCAGTGACCATATAATGATAATTCGTATTAAACCACTTCTTCATAGTCAGCGCTTTAACATCACCTCTGCTGCTTTGATATCCTCTTGCCATCGCAAAATATGTATCAAGATCATCAAGCCCGATATCTTTATATCTTTGAGGCACTGTATTTAAAAGAATAGCCGTATCCAGCACATTATCGTAGAATGAAAAATCATTTGACGAAATAAAATCAATGCCAATGAAATCTTGTTTTTCCCAATGTTCTTTTCGCAGCATTTTTGCGGTTTGAAGCATCTCTTCTTTTGATAGGTCCCCTGAAAAATATTTCTCGACTGCAAACTTAAGTTCTCTATCTTTACCAATTCGGGGATATCCTATAACTGAAGTCCTCATAAAAACTTTCCTTTCTGTATTTTTGATTTTCCTTTTTTTAAAGTATATTTCAATTTTCAAGTATAATGTAATACTAAATTCTTTTGATTATCCATAATTTAAACCTATGACTAAAATATCTTTGAAATAGAAGATACATTTGAAATAACTGAGATAAAAACGAATATATAAAAAAAGTATCCTTACGGATACTTATCTAAATCACATTGTCTGAAGAAGTTCATACAGCAGTTTCTTTTGTTTTTCCGAAAGCGTACCCCACAAAATCAAAAGCTGCTTTTGTTCATTGGTGAGCACCACCTGCTCCCCTTCATCTGCAAAAAACTGCGCCATCGTGATCCCAAACGTTTTACATATGGCTTCTATAGTGGGAATCGTAGGGGCGTTATTTCTCTTGAATAAATGAGAAATTGTGGATTGCGGTAAATTTGCTTCTTTCGCCAGTTTATATGCCGACCAACCTTTTTCATCCATTAATAATTTTATACGATCTTTAACATCCATATTTACTACCCTCCGTGATACTATTATAGTTTCTTAAAAGATAGTAAAATATTTGCATTAAGTCTTGTAATTATAGTATTATAGTATTATAATAAAACAAACTTTCTTAAAACATATTTTTTGGGAGAAAATGATGACAATCTACGAATCAATGTACAAAGTATTGTTTAACGCGATAACCGACGCCACCTGCAAGATCGAACAGAAAAATTTCGGACTGGCTATCGACACATTAAAAAAAGCGCAGACAGATGCGGAAGAAATCTATATACAGGCCAATAAATAAAAAAAGCCGTACCTGTTTACCTGTCTATCTTATATCATTTGTTTTAACATTCCTTCATCGTGACAATAAAAATATACTGAAGTGTCAAACCGGAAACGGCTTGTCAAGGACTTTTTAATCTATAATACAAAAGGCTAATGAATAGAAATTTAGTATCAACAGTATATAAACATAATGAGAAGTTAGTTAGAGTTGGTTATATTTTTTGCAGTCTTTGAATGTTAAGATAGCAATATTTCTTTTTTATCTCCTTTTCATCCATATCGTTTAGCTTATTAACATGCAAAAATAATCTTTTTCTAGCTCTACTTATAGCTACATAAATTATCCTATGTTCTTCATTATTCTTTAGGTCAGGAGCGCGCAAAAACCCTTTTATATTATCATTATCAGTCACAAAGACATTTTCATATTCAGAACCTTTTGCTTTATGAATTGTAATATGTCTACTATTATCTTCCACAATATTGATGCAGATTGCAACATTTTTATATGCATTGCTACTATAGAATTCTTTTGCTGCACCATTTCTGAAAGCTGGTAATCTCGCAGTTAATACCAAACAGACAGTATCATAAAATTCCATTAACGTGTCATTATAATAGTTATTGTAAACACCAAGCATTTTTATTAAGGCAGCTAAAGATGCTTTTTTCGGACTTTCTTCCCCTCTGAAAATCCATTCAATACTTTTTAAAGCTTCTTTATATTTGCCATTAACCGACAGTTCTATTGCTTGTATAAAAGATAAGATGTAATTTCTACGTTGGCTACTACTATCAGCAGCTTCGAACTGTTCAAGCAATAATTTCCCATTTATTTCGCTACTTTCAATATCTTTTTTCATAGCATTGGAAGTAATATTATCTCTAGAAAGTGATTCTACTAACCCTTCATGGCAAATTCTGCAGGCCCTATCATAGGCAGTATTTCTATCTCCCACATATATAACCACATCATTATCATTAATGTTACAGCATGCATCTTGACATATATCATTGCGAATATCATTTAAGAATTTTACAATTTGATTTATGCTTCGATGATTGTCTTTTATAGTGAACATGTTGTTTTTATCTACTTTGAATAAATCAAACAGGGAAGGTTCTGCTCCTTGAAATGCGTAAATTGATTGTGCTTTATCTCCTATTACCCCAACTACAGTCTCCTTTTTTCTTATTGCAGCTAGAATATATGACTGTACAGGATTCGTGTCCTGATATTCATCAACAAACATGTATGGGAATTTTGCTCGGAGGATATTTAATATAAATGGGTATCTATCAATTAGAACATAAGAAAAAAACAGGATATCATTATGATCAAGTCTCCCTTTTTTCCAGTAAATTTTTTTAAGCCCTATTATTTTATCTGATAGTATTTTTAAATTTCTAGTGTTAATTCCTATCCGCGCATTACTTTTCTTATCAAATCCAACGGCTTTTGTATTATCGCATTTAAATTTAATAATACCATTTTTATATACGCATTTAATAGATAAAATCCAATTTTGCAATGCTTGGTTCAATGCAGGCCGAGATAAAAGCTGCTTTTCAGTATTTGGGTGTTTTAATCCACTCAAGTCTTCGCTTTCAAACCATTTTCTAATATACTTATTGTTTACGTAAAAGTCGTCATGTCCATTTATTTTTTTACAGCATAACTCATACTCAGACGGAATAAATGAGCAATAAGGCTTTACAACATTCTTATATAAAAAGCTGTGGATTGTAGAAACTTCAACTTTCCCAGAGATACCCTTCCCAAGCCTTTTTAATATGGTTTCAACAGCTGTGTTGGTATAAGTAATGCATGCAACTTTTCTAGTGCAAGCCATTCTTTTGGAATTTTGAAGAACGTTTTTAATATGATTGACAAGGAATTCTGTTTTCCCAGCTCCTGGACCAGCTTCTACTTTAAAATCTTCTTCAATACATATTTTGTCTTTTGATGTAATAATCATTTATCCTCACACACCCATTCAATAGCTTTTCTAATATACGCTGGAACAATAAAATCATCAAATTCCTCTGAACCTTTCTTAGATAAATTTTCTTTTAATGCAGCTGACAATTCCAAAGCATTCTGACCTTTTCTAACTGAGTTTAAATATCTTGAAGCAATTATTGCTTTCTTCTTGTGAATATCGTCCCATTTTTCGCCCTTGGATTTTGCTAAAGAGTCAATAATCCTGTTATTTTTGTCACTGCTTCGCAATACATCGAACATTTCATCTAGTGACTTTTCTTCCTTAATCATAATCATTAAATTATTTAGCTCTTCGTTGTTTGGCAACGATGGAGTTATTAATGATTGGCATGTTTCATTTTCAAACGCCAATTGATATTCGAAAGTTTTGCCATAAATTTTATCTTGGGTAAATGAACAAATTGTTGGATGCTTGCCTTCTTCATACTTTTCCATAGAGTTAAACTTATACTCATACTTTTCTGGGTCGGCATTCATTTCAAATGGGTAACACATTTGAAATTTCGCATTTTCTTCACCTTTTTCTCTTCTGACAGAATCTATATCTGTAATGCAGGCAATTTTCCGCTTAATAGTATTTTCTTTGTTACAATCAAATAAGTAAAGAAAATGCTCAAAATATCTTCCACCAATATTGATTACTGAAATGTGATTATCTTCTAACGATTTATCTATATAATCAGCAAAGACTGACATTAATAATTGTTCAGCAATTCCTTCTACAAAAATTACTTTTTCTGCAAATAACATATTTGATTTTGTTGCATCTAGAAATCTCTGAACATATTTCTTGCTTTCTAGTATCTCTTTCTTTACTCCATCCGGCTCAATATCAAAAAATACTTTGCCTGGGTACGCAACCTCAGATTTTTCGTTTTCTTTATACAAACAAATAATATCATCTAACTGAGCTGATGAAGTAATGTGCGTGGAATGTGAGGTTATGAAGACCTGTTTTACTTTTTTGTCACAAATATTTTTCTTCAAGAACTTAATAAATTGAAATTGCATGGTTGGATGCAAATGCGCCTCTGGCTCTTCAATCGCCAATATAGGGAAAACCTTCGCATTACTCCCTAAATACTTTCCGTCTGAGTTAACCTGCATTTTAGCCAATAGCAATGACATGAAAATCAAATTGTTATAACCAAGCCCATTGTATGAGATCGGTATACTCATACCAGTATTCTGTTTCACAATCAATTGCAAAATAAAATATAGTTCGCTTTCTGTGATCTTTCCTTCAAAAGCTGGTTCAGATTTATCAAATAATGCCCCAACATCATCTGCATATGACAATATTTCCTTATTTCCAAATTTGAGGCGTTTCTGAAGCTTGCCTATGAGCAATTGTGATGTACTCTCAAAGTCCTCTTTTTCAACAGCGATTTTCTCTGATTGTTGTTCCTCCGTAAGTTCTTTATCAGATTTAATATCATAATCCATAAAAAACCCAATTACGTTTTTGAGTAATGTATTCTTCCCGGAGAACATATCTCGTTCGACATCACGAATAGCATCCAAAAATTGAAAATCAAATTTATTAAGACTTTCACTATCTATTTGTATCTGATTATCAGAATTTCCAACCCATGTTTTATTAATGTATAATCTTATAAAACTGTCATTAATAATTTTCCATGCCTCTTCTTGAGTAGAAGCTCCTTTCATTTGATTCTTATATTTTTCTTCTTCAACTTCCGGCAAAAAAAATTCGTACTGTACCTTTGCCAAATAGGGTTCTTCTAAAGAAACCAACCAATTACTTACTGTAACTAATTCATCTCCCATTAAATCTTCATTTTCAGATTGTGATAAGAATACTGATATTGAAACTTTAGGAGAATGAAGCCTTAATTCATCTAATGAAATATTATTATAGATATCACTTATCGATAGTTGCTTTTTCATTGAACTATCAAATATTAAAGCTAATGCTCTTAATAGATTCGATTTACCAGTATTATTTTGTCCAATTAATAAGTTTATTCCATCTTGGAAATCTACTGAAATAGAATCAAAATTTCGATAGTTTTCGATACTAATACTTGATATGTACATATTCTGTTACTCCTATTTAAATTTCCCATTATTACTAACTGAGAACCATCCACGTTATAGGCAGTTGCCCGAATAAAAGACAAACCCAGAATTTTGCTGATTTTTTATTTAATATTATAATAATAGCACGACAAATTCACAATGTCACGCTATGCGTTTTTTTATGAAAAAAAACGGATTTCAGCTCAACAATAAAAATTATAAAAAAAATGATAATTTATTTCTGTCTTTAGCGATTAAAATAAATCATTCCGTAGACGGTTTTAATATACATTCATAATCGATATCACCATGAATTTTTTCAAAATCCGCAATATGCTTTTTAATCAATTGTTCTATCTCTTTATTTTTTGTTCTGCCCTCAAATTCAGCAATATAACCTAATTTATATAATAATATCGGGCTGATACGCAGTGTATAGCGTGATAAAATATCTTTCATTGTGATTTTTCCCTTGACGAAGTATTGACATAATTTTATCGTCAAAATATAATAGTTTTTAAAAATGACGCATTTTTGACGCATATTTTATTTAGGAGAAGATAAATGATGAACTATGAAGCAATGTATAAAATCCTGTTTAACGCAGCCACAGACGCTATCAACAACATAAAACAGCAAAATTTCGGCCTTGCCGTGGAGCTGTTAAAAAAAGCTCAGTTGGATGCTGAGGAAATTTACATAAAAGTCAATGAATAGCATTCTATCATTATTACAATTTTGAATCAATATAAAATAAAAGTAATGATAAAAAAGTAAATTGATTTTGTTCTGATATAAATATTTTTTTCGTATATTTTATTAATTCAATATTTATATCTCATGGAGCAAAAAAATGGTTCTACATATCAAGCGCAGGTATATTCTTGGCGCTGCTTTTTTACTTTTAAGTTGTATTGTATTTTTTATTGCCTTCAATTATCAAAATACACCGGTGCAGTCCGGCACCGTTGACAAAGACGCGATTTATCTTCCTATCATCATGTATCACGAAATCAAAACAAGCAAGCTCGGCAAAGATGCTATCTCCCCTTATGAATTTGAAAGCGATTTGAACTATCTGCAAGAAAATAATTACACTGCCATTACCATGACTGAGCTTATTGATTATGTCTATCATGATACGCCTCTGCCCGAAAAACCTATTATCCTTTCTTTTGACGATGGTTATTTGAATAATTATGTCTATGTATTGCCTTTATTAAAGCAATATCATATAAAAATCGTTTTCTCCATTATCGGTAAAAATACGGACGACTTCACGGAGTTTCCCAGCAAAAGTATTGATTACGCCCATGTCACCTGGGATCAATTAGACGAAATGCTTGATTCAGGCTATGTGGAAGTGCAAAACCACACCTATAATCTTCACGGCACAGGCACCCCCAGATTCGGATGCATGCAAATCTCTTATGAATCTTTCGATACCTATCACGATGTGTTGATTAAAGATATCCAAAAACTCCAGGAAGAGATATTATTTCATACGGGCAAGGTCCCCAACACATTTGCCTATCCCTACGGAAAATCGAGTGAAAATACGGATATTATTTTAAAAGAGATCGGATTTTCGGCAACCCTTTCCTGTGACTATGGCATCAATGTGATTACAAAAGACGCCAAAGCACTCTATGGCTTAAAAAGAGCGGGCCGCGCGCATGGAACCACGATAGAAAAAGTATTGCAAAAAGCCTATAAAACCATACCATAATAAGATACTTATTGAGGTATTTGGTGATACAATCCACCTATAAACATTCTCGAAAAACCGAGGTATCATTATGGGCAAATTATCCACACTGCCAAATACCGGCGAAAAATTAGAGCAGCAGCTAAACGGCATAGGCATCCGCACGCCCGAACAGCTTAAATAATAATAAAAACTTTATAAAAGCTGTATTTCTTTTGATATACTGTTATATATATACTTTTCGGAGCAGATCATGATACAACAACGCAAACGCAGAACAATAATAGTCATTTTATTATTTTTGACGCTTGTACTCGTCATTTTTATAACGAGTACGCAATATTCGTCTGCAAATTCAAGCGAAGAAGATACCGTAGTTGTCCCTATTCTGATGTATCACGATATCCGTATGTCTGAACTGGGTAAATATGCCATATCCCCCGAAGAATTCGAAAGTGATCTGAAATATCTGAAAGAAAATAATTATACAGCCATCACAATGACTGACCTTATCGATTATGTATATAATGGCTCGCAGCTGCCAAAAAAGCCTATTATCCTTTCTTTTGATGATGGTTTCTTAGGCACATACACCTATGCATACGAATTATTAAAGCAATATGATATGAAAATTGTGTTGTCTGTCACGGGGATCTATATTGATGAAAAAGAGGCTTTAAGCGCTTACTCTTATCTTTCCTGGGAACAGATAAGCCAGATGGCTCACAGCGGATATGTCGAAGTTCAAAATCATACATATAACCTGCATACATCGGGAAGCGATAGAATCGGCTGTATGCAAGCAGACGGTGAATCCTTTTCAGCCTATGAAAAAGTATTGACCGCAGATATACAAAAACTGCAAACTGAGATCATAACAGCCACAAGCACAGCGCCTGCTGCTTTTACATATCCATGTGGACAATTTAGTGAAAACACGGATATCGTCTTAAAAAAACTGGGTTTTTCGGCATCACTCTCATGCGAGTACGGAGTGAATTATATAACGAAAGATACTTCGGATTTATTCGGCCTGAAAAGAATTCGCCGCTCATATAACGATAATTTAGAACAGCGGCTGCAAAATGCTTATCTTGAAACAAAATAATAATAAATATAAAATTTTCTTATTTTCATATTTTTCTTATCATCATATGTAGTGTTGGTTACAGACCTTATGTGTATGATTGCTGATTTACAAAATAAATTTATTCATGATAAAACGGCTGAGTGATCACTCAGCCGTTTCTTAATTTTTTTTATTCTTAAGTAACACAGTGAATTTTAAACTATTATGCAAATATTCAACTAATCTAAAATTTTCTTTAAATCTTCATCTGGTGTCGATATTGGCGTGAGGTTATAATTTTCTACAAGCACTTTTAAAATATTGGGCGACACAAAGGCAGGCAGGCTTGGTCCGACATAGATATTTTTGATCCCCAGAGCAAGCAGCGTAAGCAAGATACATACAGCTTTTTGCTCATACCATGAAAGCACTAAAGTAAGCGGAAGCTCGTTGACGGAACATTCAAACGCTTCGGCAAGTGCAACGGCAACTTTTATTGCGCTGTATGCATCATTACACTGACCCATATCCATCAGCCTCGGAAGCCCTCCTATCTGCCCTAAATCAAGATCGTTGAATCTAAATTTCCCGCACGCAAGCGTGAGCACAACAGAGTCTTTCGGCGTTTTCTTCACGAATTCCGTATAATAATTTCTTCCGGGAGCCGCACCGTCACAGCCGCCAACCAAGAAGAAATGCTTGATTGCTCCATTTTTGACGGCATCGATCACCGTATCCGCAACCGAGAGCACAGCCCCATGTGTGAACCCGGTCATCATGCTGTCTCCTCCGTTGATCCCTGTCATCTTTTTATCTTCACTGTAGCCGCCAAGTTGCAATGCCATGTCAATGACGGGGGAAAAATCTTTATCCTCACCGATATGCTTTAAACCGGGATAGTCTACGACTGATGTGGTAAAGATTTTTTCGGCGTAGCTTGCTCTTGGCGGCATTAAACAATTCGTGGTATACAGTATCGGCGCAGGAATATTATCGAATTCCTTCTGCTGATTTTGCCATGCTGTTCCAAAATTACCTTTTAGATGTGCATATTTTTTGAGCTCAGGATACGCATGTGCCGGGAGCATTTCCCCATGGGTGTAAATATTGATTCCTTTTTCTTCGCTTTGCTCCAAAAGTAATTTTAAATCCTTTAAATCATGTCCTGTAATTACGATAAACGGACCTTTTTCTATATTTGTCGTCACTTTTGTCGGCACGGGACTGCCATATGCCGATGTGTTGGCCTCATCAAGAAGCGCCATGCATTGTAAATTTACATTGCCTACTTCCAAAACAAGCGCCAAGAGCTCATCGACTGTTTTTTCCTGACCGATCGCCGCCATTGCCGTATAGAAAAAATTATTGATCTGCGGATCGATTTTTCCCAATATGCGTGCATGATGCGCATAAGCGGCCATGCCTCTGAGTCCAAACAAAATCAATGATTTTAAAGAACGGATATCTTCATCCCCTTCCCAGAGCGCTTTCATCTCCATCTCTTTGCCCCCGTTCAGCCTTTCAGTTTCTTCATCGATCTTTTTACTCAACGCGGTAATACTTTCATCGTTGAAATTGACATTTGTAATTGTTGTAAATAATCCTTCAAGCATTAATTCATCTGTCAGAGATGTGTTTTTACCTTTAGCGGCTTTTCCAAGCGCAACAAGTTTTCCGGTAAGCGCATCTTGCAGATTTGCCGTACTCGCTTTTTTCCCGCAAACGCCTCCTATAGTACAGCCTGTTCCTTTGGCGGTCTGTTCACATTGAAAACAAAACATTGACATTTTCTTTTCCTCCACAATTCATAATAATTCTTCTAGCACATATATTTCTGTATTGATTGAAATTATGCTCATATCAAAAAGTCCATTCATTTGTCAAGACAAAGGATGCTTCTTTCTATTGACTTTTCTACTGGCAGTATAGTATAATTCGGCCATAGTGTACGTTGCTTTTGCAACAATTATTAATTTTATTTTTAAATATTTTTGTTTATAAATAATATTTTTATTATTTTATTGCATAAGATAACGTTTACAATTTACATTTATTATAAATTATATTTGCTATGCATTACGTTGTATTTGCAACAAAAGGAAAAAAGATGGAATTAAATTTGGATATTCTTTTAAAAAGCCCCTTATTTTACCATATTGATAAATCCGATCTGCGGGCCATGCTAAAATGTCTCGGAGCAAAGCCTAAAATGTGTAAAAAAGACAGCTATATCATATTTCCCGGGGAAAGTGTTGAGTATATGGGTATTGTTTTAAGCGGTGAAATAGCTGTGATGAAAGAAGACGCACACGGCAACCGGAGCATTCTTGCAAAATTCGGGCCGTCAGAAATGTTTGGCGGCGCTTTGGCCTATCTTCGGAATACAAAATCCGCTGTATCAGCGATTGCTTTAGAAGACAGTGAAGTATTGCTTATCGATAACAAACGAATTATAAGTACTTGCCCTTCTGCCTGTGTGTTTCATACGATGCTTATTAAAAATATGCTTGGAATTCTGGCCGGCGAAGTCATCATGCTCAATAACAAGCTTGATGTGATATCAAAAAGAACAACAAGAGAAAAACTACTCACTTTTTTTCAGGAACAAAAAAACCTCTTTGATTCCAATTCTTTTGCGATTCCCTATAACCGTGAGCAATTGGCTGATTATTTATTCGTAGACAGAAGTGCCATGTCAAGAGAGCTGAGCAAAATGCGTGACGAAGGATTGATCAAATTTAAAAAAAATAAATTTGAATTATTACAGTAATCTCTTAAAGTTTTTTATTAAAAATATTAAATAACATAACTAATTATAATCTTTTATTTTTATTTTGTATTGTTATATATGATTATGTTACAATTTATTTAAATGACCATAAAATTTGGCGAAAATTAGTACAACAAAGGAAATGTTACCATGACTGACGTATATCCGAATCTAATAAGCATGTACGATTTGCTTATCTGTCTTACGAATGCCATAGATTTGATCAGCCCTCAAGTTGCCGATCACCATCAACAGGTTGCATATTTGGCTTTCAAGCTTGGCGAACAATTAGATTTATCAAGCGAGGAGAAAAAAGAATTGCTGCTTGCAGGTCTTCTGCATGATATAGGCGCGCTTTCATTGGATGAACGCCTTGAACTGATTGAAGCAGAACCCCCCACTTCACAAAATCACGCTTTCAGAGGCGCACAGCTGATTGAAGGTTTTAACCCTTTCAGTAATGTATCTGATATTATTCGTTATCACCACCTGCATTGGAATAATGGTGAAGGTGCTACATTCAAAGGCCAAAAGGTTCCTTATGCAAGCCATATACTTCATCTGGCAGATCGCATTGCCGTTTTAATTGATCGTAATCATGATGTCATAGGGCAAATCAAAGATATTCGAGCTATAATATCAGCACAAAAAAATACCACATTCGCTCCCGAATTAGTGGATGCCTTTATAGATATGAGTATCCACGAATACATATGGCTGGATCTTATCTATAAGCCACTGCTCCATATTCTGCCTGATATTACATCGTTTGGTATTGTTGAATTAACATTGGACGAAGTCATAGATCTCACAAAAATATTTGCAAGCATCATCGATTTTCGCAGTCCTTTTACGGCAAATCATTCTGTCGGAGTAGCTAAAACCGTTGAAAAACTGGCTGAACTTGCAGGTTTCTCAGAAGATGAATGTAAAATGATGCTGATCGCAGGATACCTCCATGATCTTGGTAAGCTGGCGGTAAAAAAAGAAGTGCTTGAAAAGCCGGGAAAACTAAACGCAGAAGAATTTAATTCTATCAGAAGTCATACATTTTATACCTTCAGACTTCTTCAAGCTATCAAAGGCATGGAAACAATTAATAAATGGGCCTCTTTTCATCACGAAAAATTAAACGGAAAAGGCTATCCCTTTCATTTAAATAATAAGAGTATTTTTTTAGGTTCAAGAATTATGGCCGTAGCCGATATTTTTACAGCCATCACAGAAGACCGTCCGTATAGAGAAGGAATGTCAAAAGAAAAAACAATAGAAGTACTTTATTCCTTGGTAGAAGATAAATCTATTTGTCCCTATGTCGTCTCTATTCTGATGGATAACTTTGAATTAATTAATACGATCCGCATCGACGCACAATTAAAGGCCGCAGCCAAGTATAATTATTTTATTGAGAAGGAAAGCACAATTTAATCAAAAATATTATCAAATACCTTGACACACTTTGTTTGTTACGTTATGATATATAAAATTTAATATTCTTATCCAGAGAGGCGGAGGGACTGGCCCTACGAAGCCCGGCAACAACTGTTTACAGTAACGTGCTAATTCCAGCAGGAAAAATCCTGAAAGATAAGAAGAGTAAGTAAATATTATTTGCCGCTTCTTATGAAAGCGGTTTTTTTTATAAAAGGAGTGATTTTTTTGCAAGACAAATATAATATTGAAACCTATTGTGTGCAGGGTTCTTATCACCCCGCATCAGGTGAGCCTCATGTGCTTCCGATTGCGCAGAGCACCACTTATCGTTATTATGAATCGGATGATGTCGCAGCCCTGTTTGATTTGGAAAGTGACGGCTATATGTATACACGCCTCGGCAATCCCACTATATCCGCACTGGAAGGCAAGATGGGCTTGCTTGAAGGCGGCGTAGGCGCCGTAGCCACTTCATCAGGCCAGGCGGCAAGTTTTCTTTCTTTATTGAATATATGCAAAGCCGGCGATCACGTTATCTCTTCTTCTACCATATACGGCGGCACCTATAATCTGTTTGCCGTTACGCTGAAAAAAATCGGCATTGATGTCACGTTTGTAGACCCCGATGATGAGGCGGCAATTTGCGATGCCATTCGTCCTAATACGCGTGCGCTCTTCGGTGAGACGATTGGAAACCCCGGACTCAATGTGCTGAACTTTGACGCCTTTAAGAAAATTGCCCTCCAAGCTGATATTCCCTTGATTATTGATAATACACTGGCAACACCCTATTTATGCCGTGCTTTTGATTATGGAGCCGATATTATTGTGCATTCCACATCCAAATACACCGACGGGCACGCCGTGAGCCTTGGCGGTATTGTGATAGACAGCGGAAAATTTAACTGGGAAAACGGAAAATATCCCGAACTGACCGAACCTGATTCCAGCTATCACGGCATGCAGTATACAAAAGAATTCAAAGAAGCTGCCTATATCACGAAAGTGCGCGTGCAGCTGTTGCGTGATTATGGTGTCACCATGAGCCCGTTTAACGCATTTTTGGCACATCTGGGACTCGAAACACTCCACGTGCGTATGGAACGCCACAGCGAGAATGCTTTGAAACTGGCAGAGTTTTTGGAGTCACATCCAAAAGTGGACTGGGTTACCTATCCCAAACTGAAAAGCCACAAAAATTATGATCTCGCAGAAAAATATCTGCCTAAAGGGGCAGGCGGTATTCTCACCTTCGGCCCCAAAGGCGGCGCTGCGGCAGGAAAAGAATTTACAAAGCATTTGAAATTGACCTCTCTTGTTGTGCACTTGGGCGATGTGCGTACCAGCGTGCTGCATCCCGCAAGCACAACGCACAGGCAACTTACCGAGCAGCAGCAGATTGCCTCCGGCGTGCTGCCGGAATTGATCCGTGTATCTGTGGGAATTGAAAATATAGACGATATCATCGGTGATTTTGACAACGCACTCAGCAAATTGTAAGAATTTAACGAACATAGTAAGATAAAAAGAGCAGAAAACCTGCTCTTTTTAATAATTCAGATATTTTCTTCTGTATTTTTTATACAATTGATAGATTTTATGGTTTTTGAATCTTTTATCTATTTTGTGTCTTTTAAGTGCAGCTTTGGGAAGTCTTTCAGGCAGACCGTCCTCAATGGTAAAATTACAGGGAAAACAGCATCCGCAAGGTTTACCTTTCCGTGGAAAATGACAAAACCATGTTTTATACATAGAATTTATAAATCCAAGCTCTATGGCTTTCTCTTTCATATCGAGCTTTGTCATAGAGTAAAGGGGATATTTAAATAATCCGAATACTTTATTTAAATCCTCACTGGAGTTTTGTTCGTTCACCTTCCAGTATTCCATCCCCAGTTCATCTCTTACCCTTATCATCTCTCCGAAAGTATTCATCATCTGCTCAGCCAGACCGCCCTGTTCCACACCTATTTCAAGGTTTTCCAGCGTGCCTGCGTAGCGCGCTAAATACTCGTATTGATATCCTATCAACACTTCCTGCCGGATTCTTTTAAAAGCTTGTGTGATATCATTATTTATTTCGATATTTTTAAATTGAATTATTGTTAAGGGACGCAACGTGCATTTTGTTTTTGGATCCTTTTGAATATCTTTTGATATTTCTTCCATTGTCTTGATTTCTATATCGCGCGATCTTCTGTTTTCATAATAAATATAATGCGGGCGCAATTCAACCTCGTGTCTGGACAAGTACAGAATTCTATACGTGGAATCCCAACCGCCTGTCCATAATACGTTAAATACAGGCAAAGCCATTTCCATATTCATCTTCCTTTACTGATTCTTATTCTATTTTGATTTGAAATATACCGATATCCCCATACGATATATTCACGAAAAATATCATACCACTTTGTTATATATTTTACAATATGTAATACGTTAAATATTTATTAATTTTATTTTGTGGTATTTTTGGAATAATGAAATGAAAAAGAAATTTTTTTATATTTACTATTGTAATTAAATAGAATATTTCTTTATAATGCCCAATGCCATTAGAAAGAAAAATTTTATTTGATGTAAGATATATGTTATACCTTTAATAAAAGGCAATATATATTGTTTCAAAAACAACTTTTTCTCTACCGAAAAATTTTTACAATATGAACTATAAGCTATATTATTTTATAAAAACCCAAGATAAATACACAAATAATCTTTTATCTTAAGCAAATGCAAAAATCATATTAAAATTTAATCAATATTGTAAATAATTAAAAAAAGGTAACCTCTAAAAGCTACCTTCGATCTTTTTTATTACAGCCTCCTATACCTCTTCAGCGCAAAAACATTCAAGACAATAAACACAACCGCAAAGGCTGCCAGAATACCTAAATCAAAAAGAATATCATAAAAACCCAGCCCTTTATACATAACCCCTTTGAGCGCATCTGCCGCATAATACATCGGCATGATTTTTCCCACCGCCTGCAGCCAGGCCGCCATGCCTTCCATCGGAAACAGACCACAGAAAAAAACCTGCGGAATGATAACGATCGGAATAAACTGTATCATCTGGAATTCACTTGTCGCAAATGCCGAGAGGAGAATGCCGAGCGCAAGCGCAGTAATCGCCGACAGAATGCAAATTAAAATCACATTCCAAATAGAGCCGACAAGTACAATGTTGAGCACTTCTACCGAGAAGAAAATGATCACAAGCGTCTGCACCATTGCCAGAATGCCGTATCCCGTGAGATAGCCCATCACCACTTCCCACCTTTTTACGGGTGTGGACATCAATTTTTCCATCGTACCCGTCATACGTTCACGCAGCAACCCTATGCCGGCAATAAGGAATACAAAAAAGAAGACAAAAAAACCTATAAGTATGGAGCTGAACGTGTCAAACATGGTGGTATCTTCACTGCCATACAGATAATCAATATCGATATCTACGGCCTGATACCCAAGCGACCCCATGGGGATCTCATTTAAGAATGTTTGAAACATTACTCCCGAAATCGTTTGTGTTATTTTGGCCTTTAGTGCCATTGCCGTATTTGGATTGCTGTTTTCTAAAATTAAATTATACGCATCATCTGTTTTTCCCAAAATGCCATCAAGACCTTTTTGCACGATCATATCTTTATCTACGCTCACGAGCGTGACAACATCAATATCCGCATCTTGCAGAGCATTATAGACGCTCTGATCAATGTTTACAATTCCTACCCTGGAGTTTACCGTATCTCCATTAAAAATAAAATACATTAGCGTGAGCACAAACAGCGGCGCAATAAATATCAAGGCCATCGTGCGCCTGTCACGGTGTATTTGCTGAAAAATCCTGCGAATAATTGCCGCTACTCTCATGACTGCTTCCTCCCCGCTTTTAAAAATACATCTTCCAGCTTCTCTACATCATACGCAGCTATGAGTTCACCGGGTGAACCGTCCGCGATCAGCATACCTTCACGAATCATTGCAAGTCGGTCACACTTTTCGGCTTCGTCCATGACATGCGTAGTGATAATAATGGTTTTTCCTTCTTCCTCTCGCAGCCTGTGCAGCTCATTCCATATATTCGCGCGCAGTTCCGGGTCAATACCCACTGTGGGTTCATCCAAGATCAGCAGATCGGGATCCTGCACAAGGGCAACAGCCAGCGCAAGGCGACGGCGCATACCTCCCGAATACGCAGATACTTTTTTCTTCAATTCATCACTTAAATCAACCACATCAGCGCAATATGCAATACGCTGTTTTTGTATCGAGCCGCGTATTTTAAACAGCGACGCAAAAAATTTTAAATTCTCTCCGCCTGTGAGATCGGCATACAGCGCATCCGATTGCGACATATAGCCAATATCTCCAAGCACCGGTAAATTAGGCATCTTGCGTCCAAGCACCGTGATACCTCCGCCGTCTGCTTTTTCCATGCCTACCATCATTTTAACCAGCGTTGTTTTTCCTGCACCTGAAGGACCGATAATGCCGTAAATTCTGCCTTTCGGGATTGTTAAACTGATATTGTTTAAAACGGCTTTTTTACCGTATTTTTTTGAAACATTTTCAATGCAAATCGTTTCTTCCATCGTTTCTCCTTTTTAAAGATAGAATGATTTTTTACAAATACCTGATAATTTATTATAAATCTTTGCCAATTTTTGTATACAAATTTATGCACTTTTTTATTTGAGGATACTATAAATTTCTTGATATTTTATTAATTTGATTTATGAAACGTTATAAATGTTATATAATAATAAAAATACGAAAGGATGAATATAATGAATGCACGCAGTAATATCAACATTGTAAGTGAAATCGGCAAACTGAAAACCGTTATCTTGCACAGACCCGATGAAGAGCTGCATAATATTGTGCCGCAAAATTTGGAAATGGTTCTTTTTGACGATATTCCATATTTGAAAGGCATGCAGCAAGAACACGATGATTTTGCCTCTGTCATCACATCCTTTGGCAGCAATGTGATTTATATCAAAAATCTGCTTGCGGATATTTTAAAAGATAAAAAAACAAAAAAAGACATCTTGCATCAAATCATTGAAAAAGACATTCTCGGATGTGATTATATAGAACAATGTATTTTAGATTATTTATTTGATTTAAATGCCTTAGATACGGCAAAATGCTTAATAAAAGGCCTGAGCATAACAGATGTTTCCAAAATAAAAAAGCAGGAAGTGCTCAGCGATTATATGCCGCAGATGTATATGTTTTATATGCCGCCTCTTCCTAATATGTATTTTATGCGCGATGGCGCTGCAGCCATTGAAAACGGTCTTTCTATCCACACAATGAAAAATCCGATACGAAAACGCGAAAGCCGCATCTTGCGTGCTATCTATACACATCATGAATTTTTTAATAAAAATCATGCCCCGCTGTGGTATGATAATAATATTCAAAGCAGCACAATAGAAGGCGGCGATATTTTGGTGCCAAGTGCCGCTTCCGTACTTGTAGGACTCAGCCAACGAACAGACGCCTCAGCTGCACAAATCCTTGCCAACAATTTATTTCATAAAAATTCTCATATTCAAAATGTGTATGCGGTGCAGTTGCCGAGAATCCGAGCGTTTATGCATTTGGATACCGTATGCACCATGGTGGATTATGATAAATTTACAATATATCCTTCTATTGATGAACATATGAATATTGTAAAAATGATACGCGGAAAAAATAATCAAATACACTTTACAAAAATGGACAGCCTTAAAGCAACGCTGCAAGATGCGCTGAATATAAAACATATCGATTTGATCAAAAGCGGCGGCGGAGACCCGATCATTGCCGCAAGAGAACAATGGAACGACAGTACAAACACATTTGTATTATCACCGGGCGTTGTCATTGCCTATGACAGAAACGAAATATCGAATGAAGTTCTTGAAAATCATGGCATAAAAGTAATCAGGATCAAAGGCTCGGAGCTTGTGCGAGGGCGCGGCGGCCCCAGATGCATGACCATGCCGATTTGCAGAGAAGAAATAATATAAGGAGAAATAGTATGGCAATATCATTAAAAGGAAGAAGTTTACTCACACTCAAAGATTACACAAAAGAAGAAATTGAATATCTTTTAGATCTTGCAAAAGAACTAAAAATCAAAAGAAAAAATAAAATTCCGGGTGATTTACTCAAAGGTAAAAACATTGTATTATTATTTGAAAAAACATCTACACGAACGAGATGCGCTTTTGAGGTAGCCGCCTATGACGAAGGCGCAAATGTTACCTTTCTCACCAACAGCCAAATGGGCAAAAAAGAATCTCTTGAAGACACTGCCAATGTGCTAGGAAGATTTTATGACGGTATAGAATTTCGCGGTTTCAAACAGCGAACCGTTGAAGACCTGGCAAAATATTCCGGCCTACCCGTATGGAACGGGCTTACTGATCTCTATCACCCCACACAAGCCCTGGCAGACTTCCTTACCATAAAAGAAAATATAAGAAAACCTTATAACGACATAAAACTTGTATATGCAGGTGACGGAAGAAACAATGTTGCCAATTCACTTTTGATTATCTGCGCAAAATTAGGCGTTCATTTTACGGTTATTACCCCTCCACAGCTTATGCCACAACAAAGCCTTGTTGATGAAATGCGGCAAATAGCTAAAACCACGGGCAGCACGATCACCTGCACAAATGATGTAAAAGAAGGTGCCTGTATGGCTGATGTCATCTATACCGATATCTGGGTATCCATGGGTGAAGAAGACAAAATTAAAGAACGAATCGACATGCTCTCGCCATACCAAGTAAATATGGACATGATCAAAAACGCTCAAAATGAAAATGTTATTTTCCTGCATTGCCTGCCCTCGTTCCATGACAGAGAAACCGAATTCGGTGAGATGGTGTATCAAAAATACGGCATTACAGAAATGGAAGTTACAGATGAAGTTTTCAGAAGCAAGTATTCGAAAGTTTTTGATGAAGCAGAAAACCGTGTGCACACAATAAAAGCAGTAATGTGCGCTACTTTATAAATATATTCATTCAGTAAATTAGAGGTGATTGTTTTGCCCGTATTTGGAATCAGAAAACCGGAACGCGATGTCGTGCTGCGTACTGGTATTTACGGCGTGGTAACAGATATTGACGGAAAAATATTAATCGTAAAAAATAAATTGGGCAAATTTCTTCCCGGAGGCGGTGTTCAAGACGGCGAGACCCACGAGGAGACACTGAGAAGAGAATTTTTAGAAGAGACCGGCTACAGCATCAATATAAAAAGAAAACTCGAAACGCTGTCATGGTATATAGATACCCCTGTTGAATATTTTAAACAGGTATTTAATACGGGAATTTTTTACGAGGTTGAACTTAAAAAAAGAGTATCTTTGGAACTGGAAGCTAATCATGAAATTATGTTTGTTGACGGCGAAGCTGCAACAGATATGTATTCGGATGGTCAAACATGGATTATTTATAAATATGTCTTAGCAAAAAAATATCCACCTTTTATACATATCAATGCCGAAAATTCTGAAAAAAGAATTTATCCTCTTCGTATTGTTGCACGCTGTATCATAAAAACAGATGATGATAAAATCGTCTTGCTCAAAAGTGACAGATTGGATATTAGCGGCATCCCCGGAGGTGGCGTTTTAAAAGGCGAAGATATTCGCAGGGCCGCAGCAAGAGAAGCTTTGGAGGAGACGGGAATTGCCATTACAAATTTAAAAATATTGGGCACAAGTATAGAATACAGCAGCATGCTACAATTGTCTTATTATTTTATGGCAGATGTAAAAGATGACAATAAGCAAATAAAGCTTACAGAATTGGAATCCAACTGGGGCATTTACCCTGTGCATATAAGTATCGCCAAAGCAAAAGCAATGCTTCGTGCCAGCCATGGCACAATTATGCATGAAGGTTTTGAGGTGGCTGCCATGTCAAGAGCTCGAAACCTTGCCGCGCTTGAAGCCTATGAAAAAATGATACAGCCTTAAAATTATTACAATAAAAAAAGAGTTCTAGACTACAGAACTCTTTTTTGTAATAATTAATCAAATAATATACTTACACTTTTGCCTTTATGTACTCTGTCAATTGCTTTTGCAATAATACCTGCAACAGAAATTATTTTTATTTTATTTATTTGCTTTTCTTGCGGCAAATCAATCGTATTGGTGATAAACACTTTTTCGATTGGAGCTTCATTTAAATTTTTGATTGCTTTTCCTGAAAGCACTCCATGTGTAGCTGCTGCGTAGATATTCTTTGCTCCCATTTCTTTGAGCGCATAAACCGAGTTTGCCATCGTCCCTGCCGTATCGATCATATCATCAATAAGCAATAAGTCTTTTCCTTTTACATCACCGATAACATTCATTACTTCTGTTGTATTCATTGCGTAGCGGCGTTTATCTATGATTGCCATTGGTGCGTCGAGCATACCTGCTACTTTACGTGTACGCTTCACGCTTCCCACATCTGGTGATACAACTACAAAATCATCTAATCCAAGTTGCAGAATATGCTCCACAATCACGCTCGTTGCCTGGAGATGGTCCAGAGGAATATTAAAAAATCCCTGAATTTGATGTGCATGCAAATCCATTGTGATGACTCTGTCGGCACCTGCCGCCGTGATTAGATCTGCTACCAACTTTGCGGTGATAGGGTCTCTTGAGCGTGCCTTCCGATCCTGCCTTGCATATCCGTAATAAGGAATTACCGCATTGATTCTTCCTGCCGATGCACGTTTGAGTGCATCGATATAAATTAATAATTCCATTAAATTATCATTGACAGGTTCAGCAACACTTTGAATAATAAATATATCACAACCCCTTATAGATTCATTGATGTTCACATAAGTCTCGCCATCACTAAAACGTTCCGTGGCTGTGTCACACAACGGCATTTCCAGCAATGATGCTATTTCTTTTGCCAAAGGCAAATTTGAACTTCCTGCAATTAATTTAGTGTTATTATCGGCCCAGTTCATTTTCCTTTTCTTCCTCCAATATTTCTATTACTTATTTTTTAACCCAGTTCTCTTTATTTGTTTGTCTGCATCGCGCAATTGCCAAATTATTTTCTTCTACATCAAACGTAATCGTTGAGCCCGCTGCCACATATGCACCTTTTTTCACCGTGACAGGAGCAATCAAATTTACATTACAGCCTATAAAACAATCATCTTCAACAACTGTAAGCGCCTTGTTCTTGCCATCATAATTTACAAAAACAACTCCGCATCCCAAATTTACATTGTCTCCCACTTTGGCGTCTCCAATGTATGTTAAATGAGAAGATTTTGAATTTTGTCCTATCTCAGAATTTTTCACTTCAACAAAATTACCGATTTTTACATGATCAGCAAGTTTTGATTTTGGCCTTAAGTGTGCGTAGGGCCCTATTTTTACATGGCTTCCTACAATACTGTCAGTGATATAGGAATTTTGCACAAGGGTATCTTCGCCTATAATACTGTTTTTAACAATGCTGCCTGACGTTACTATACAATTTTTTTTTATGATGCTACGTCCCTCAATCACAACTCCGGGATATAAAAGAACATCTTCGCTTAAGACGCTTTCGCATGAAATATAAGTTGAATCAGGGTCTATCATCGTAACACCCTTTTCAAGCCAGCCCTCATTAATACGACAGCGCATAAATTTCTCCAGCTGAGCAAGCTGTTTTTTATCATTAACGGCCTTTATTATATCGCAGTTTTTCTCAACTAAAATATCAACAGAATACTTCTCATTGATTAAAAGTTCTATTGTATCTGTTAGATAATATTCTCCTTGAACATTATCGTTACTAATATTCCCCAAAGCATATTTTAATACACTGCCTAAAAAGCAATAGACTCCAGAGTTTATTTCATGGATTTTTTTTTCTTCCTTGGCAGCATCTTTTTGCTCTACAATTTTTATGAATTCGCCATCTCTGTCCCTTATAATTCTTCCATAGCCGTATGGGTCGTCGATCATAGCCGAAACAACAACGGCGTCTTTTTTATTTGATGCAGTATATTCACATAAAGATTGTATAGTCTCTGAATCTACCAAAGGAGCATCTCCGCATAAAACAACAACATACGCATTATCATCAATAAAAGACAGCGCCTGCATGACCGCATGCCCTGTACCAAGTTGCCGGTGCTGAGTAAATATATTTACCTGACCTGCAATACTGCTTTTTACCTCTTCCGCTCCGTAGCCGACAATAACAGCAATTTGCTCTATGCATGCATTTCTGGCATTGTCCATAACATATGAGAGCATGGTTTTGCCACATATTTCATGCAACACTTTTGGCTTATCACTCTTCATTCTCGTGCCTTTGCCGCCAGCCAATATAATAGCCTGAGTATGCATCTTGCACCTCCTTATATAAATTCATATTTGCGATTATATTATAATATCACATCGCGGCGGTTATTTTAAGCATAAAAATAAAAAAGGGATTCTCCCTTTTTTATAAAATGGATATTTTATTATTCTGCTCCTACTTCATTCAATGCTTCTGCTTCATATTTTTCCAAAATTGCTTTTTGCATCTTTTTTCTTGCTTCGATATTAATCGGATGCGCAATATCCTTGAATTCTCCATCAGGTGTTCTTCTGCTTGGCATAGCTATGAACATTCCACTCTGGCCTTCAATTATTTTGATGTCATGAATTACCAATTCATCATCAAACGTAACAGATACAATTGCTTTCATTTTGCCTTCGGCATAAATTTTTCTGATTCTTATGTCTGTAATTTGCATTGGGTAACTCCTTCCCGTAACAGCTACTAAATGATCTTTATACAATCTGGGTAGTTAATAAATACTAATAATATCTATATTATATAGGATAAAATCAAAAAAAAAAATATTTTTTTACAATAAATGTGATAAAAATGGGCAATTTTGTATTATATTTCGTAATATAAGGCATTTTTTTCAATATTGAATAATAAAAATGAACTTGTTATAATATTTATTATCAACTTTGAGGTTTAAAAAATGAAAAATATAGATTTTAAAAATATACAAAAAATTCATTTTATTGGTATTGGCGGTACCAGTATGAGTGGTCTTGCCCATATTGCGATTCATAAAAATTTAATCATAACCGGCTCTGATATGAGACCTTGCGGGTATACGGATAAATTAATCAGAGAAGGTTATGATATCAAAATTGGCCACAGTGCCGATAATATCCCAATCGATTGTGACTTGATAGTCTACACGGCCGCCATTAATAAAAATAACCCTGAATTTATTGAAGCGCAAAGAAGAGGTCTGCCCATGATGCAGCGCTCGGAATTTCTGGGATATTTAACATCGCTCTATCCAAAAACAATTGCTGTTTCCGGAACTCACGGCAAAACTACAACATCTTCTATGGTAGCGCTTATGCTTTTAAATGCCGGGTTTGATCCTACAATCAGCATCGGCGGCACAATCAGTGAAATAGATGGTAATTATCGTGTCAGTGACAGTGAATATTTCGTAACCGAGGCATGTGAATATGTTGACAGCTTTTTAAAATCTAAGCATTATATTGCCACTATATCCAATGTGGAAGAAGATCATTTAGATTATTTCACAAACGGTATTACTCAAATTCGCGAATCTTTTTTTAAATTTGCTCAGATAGTACCTCAAGACGGATTGTTGATTATAAACGGTGATGATAAAGAGATTGCTTTTATAGCAGACGAATGTAACTGTAAAGTCATCAGATTTGGCCTAGGTCAAGACAATGATTATTATGCTGCCAATATTGAGTATAACGCATTAGGCCAGCCTGCATTTGATGTATTTAAAAACAACGTGCTTTTTGGACGTTTTAACTTAATCATTCCCGGTCTACACAATGTGCTCAACGCGCTTACTGCTATCATATGCGCAGATTTTTTAGGTATTTCTATTCAAAGTATGCAGGATACTCTTCTTCGCTTTCAAGGCACAAAGAGAAGATTTGAATTCAGAGGTGAAGCAAATAATATCAAAGTATTTGAAGATTATGCCCATCATCCCACTGAAGTAAAAGTTACGGTACAGGCATGTCATAATTATGAACACAATAGACTATGGGTTATTTTCCAGCCGCATACATATTCGCGCGCATATGATTTCTTTGATGAATTTGCAGAGGCGCTCAGCCATTGCGACTTTTTGATTATGAACGATATTTATTCGGACAGAGAAGCAAATGCATGGGGTATCTCAAGTGAAATGATGGCAAAAGAAGTAACAGAAAAATACGATACACCAGCCATATGCATCAGCAAATTTACCGATATTGTAGACTATTTACTCAAAAACTTACAGCCCGGAGACTTTGTACTTGTCGCAGGTTCGCAAAGTATTAATCAAGTAGCGTTTATGCTGGTTGATAAATTAAAAGAACTCTACGGTAATTAAAGATATATTTATTAATCATACTTATATAAAACAGTCCCCTCTAAAAAGAAGGGGACTCTTTATTTAAACTTCATTTAAAGCACTATCTAAAATATCAAGGCCTTCATTGATTTCTTCCATGGATATGGTAAGCGGCGGAAGCAGTCGCACCTTCTGCTTTGCCGTCAGTACCAAAAGCCCTTTTTTAATACATCTGTTTACAATCGCTTTATTGTCAACATCCACCTCAATGCCGATCATGAGCCCCTTACCGCCCACACTTTTTACATGTTTCATTTTCTGGATTTTCTCCTTCATATAAATTCCTTTTTGAATGATATCAAAAAGCATATCTATATCAAGACTTTCAAGTACAGCTATTGCGCCCGCACAAACAATAGGATTCGCTCCAAAGGTGGTTGCGTGTGTTCCCGGTGTCAAAACATCTGCTGTTTTTTCATCAAATAAAGTCGCCCCAAGCGGAAGGCCTCCGGCAAGTCCTTTTGCACAAGTTATGATATTCGGCAAAAGATTGTAATTTTGATAAGCAAACAAGCTTCCCGTTCGTCCGATACCTGTTTGTACTTCATCAACAATCACTAACAGATCATTGGCCTGCGCCACTTTTAAAACTGTTTGAATAAAGTCTTCCTCCAACTCTAAAATACCGCCTTCGCCTTGAATAATTTCAATCATGATCGCACATGTTTTTTTATTTATTTTTGATAATAAATCATCGGTATCATTTGCAGATGCATAGATAAATCCTTCTAAAAACGGATTAAAATATTGATGAAATACGTCTTGACCTGTCGCGGTAATGGTCGCCATCGTTCTCCCGTGGAAAGAATTTTTCAGTGTTATAATTTCATATCTGTCAGCTCCATATTTATCGAAGCTGTATTTTCTTGCCGCTTTAATGGCGCATTCATTGGCCTCGGCTCCAGAGTTGGAGAAAAAAACTTTGTTCATCCCACTCAGACCACATAATCGATAAGCCAGCTGCGCTCCCGGCTCTGTATAATATAGATTTGAAGTATGGTTTAAGGTTCTTGCCTGATTACATACAGCTTCGACCCACTCTGTATTACAAAACCCGAGAGAATTAACTCCTATACCGCTTGTAAAATCAATATATGCTTTACCCTCAAAATCAATACATTTCGCGTTTTTCCCTTTACTGATACTCACATCAAATCGACCGTATGTATTCGCAATATACTCCTTTGTCATCTCTTTTATTTTTTTATTATTTGACATTTTATATCTCCCTGTAATTTATTGACTGTTTATAAACATAGTTCCTTCATTACGATTGCCCAGCAGCCCATTTATTAAGATATTTTCTTTTCTTCCGTCCATGATATATGCACCTTTTACACCATTTTTTGAAGCATAAATGCAGCACTGCGCTTTTGGAATCATGCCTCCGTTAATAATACCTTGATCGATATACTGTTTCGCCTCGTGAGCACTGACTTTTTTTATCAATGAAGTTTCATCCTCTTTATCAAGTAAGATGCCCTTTACATCCGTCAGCAATACGAATGCCGCTGCTTTTAATTTTACAGCAACAGCCCCTGCTGCCGTGTCTGCATTAATATTATAGATATTCCCTGCATCATCACATGCAACTGTCGATAGAATCGGTAGATACCCCATCTTTAGGACATCTATGATAGGTTGTTCGTTCACTTTCGTTATTTGTCCCACATAACCTAAATCAAATTCACTTTTTAATTTTTCCGCTGTTAAAATGTTGCTGTCAAGACCGGATAGCCCGATTGCCTTGCCACCGCATAATGATGCAAGCAAACTCAAATCTTTATTCACTTTACCTGCTAAAACCATTTGAACAATATCAACAGACTCTTTATCGGTGTAACGAAGCCCTCCAATAAAACGGCTTTCTATTCCTGCTTTTTTTAGCATTGCATTGATTTCAGGTCCACCTCCATGAACCAAAACAATACTGATATTCAACGACTGCAAAAAAATAATATCTTTCATCAAACTTACCGCTGCAGCTTTGCTGGTCATGGCATTGCCGCCGTATTTAATGACAATCATCTTATTTTTAAATTTTTCCTGCAACTGCTGCAAATTATTTTTATTTTTCATATTCATTTAAACTATGTTCTGTATGCGCCGTTTATTCTTACATAATCATATGTTAGATCACATCCCCATGCAGTGGCATCATAATCTCCCTCATTCAAATTGATAATTATTTTTATTTCATCTTCAAGAAGAATACTTTTTGCATAGTCTTCGTCAAAATTAAGCCCGAGACCACACTTACATACATCAACGGCTCCTTGTTTTGACAAAAGCGATATATCCATATTTTCAGGATTAAATTCCGCACCCGAATATCCCACAGCACAAAGTATCCTGCCCCAGTTTGCATCGGCGCCAAACATCGCTGCTTTAAAGAGCGAAGACGTAATAACACTTTTTGCAATTTTTTTCGCATCTACTTCACTGGCTACATTTATAACACTGCATTCAATCAGCTTGCTGGCTCCTTCTCCATCTCTTGCTATTTCTCTCGACAAATACTTACTGATATATCTCAATGCATTTAAAAATACTTTATAATTTTTATCTTCTCTGTCAATGAGTCTATTGCCTGCTTGCCCGTTTGCAAGCAAACACACCATATCATTGGTTGAAGTATCTCCATCGATACTGATCATATTGAATGTATCATTCACTGTATCATTCAAAGCTTGCTGAAGCATTTTTGTACTGATTGCCGTATCTGTTGTAATAAAAGCGAACATAGTCCCCATATTCGGGTGGATCATTCCGGAGCCTTTTGAAACAGCACCCATTCTACATACTTTTCCGTCAAGGATAAACTCTACGGCTATTTCTTTAGGTCTTGTATCTGTGGTCATGATTGCATAGGCCGCATCCGTTCCATCCTTATCATTAAGTACTTTATACAATTTAGGAAGCGTCTCTTTAATAGGTTCCAGCGGTAATATCTCTCCGATCACCCCTGTAGACGCTACAATCACATCCTTAGATGAAATATCTAAAAGATCGGCCGTTAACGAACACATGCTTCGCGCTTTTTCATCACCGTCAGCATTGCAGGAGTTGGCATTACCGCTATTGACAATAATAGCACGTGCATATCCATCGGCAACATTTTCTTTGGTTATTTTTAAGGGGGACGCTTTTACTTTATTCAACGTATATGTACATGCTGTATTCGCCCTACAGGCGCTTACAATCAATGCAAGATCTTTTTTTGATTTATTTTTTCGTATTCCACAGTGCATGCCGGCGGCAGAAAACCCTTTTGCTGCACATACATTTCCTGAAATTATTTTGATGTTCATTTACTTTTCCTCTTTATTTAAATTGGTGGGGCAATGTAGCACAGCCCTGTATCTTCCGGTATTTTTAAAGCAATATTCATATTTTGTATTGCCTGCCCCGCGGCTCCCTTTACCATGTTGTCAATCGCACTTATTATGACAAGACGATTGGTACGACTATCTTTATGAAGCGATATATTGCAATAATTTGAATATCTCACGTACTTTATATTGCTTACCTCATCTTTTTTCATGATTCTGACAAATTTATCTTTACTATAAAAATCTTTATAATATTGTATGATTTCTTCAAGGTCTTTCTGCTTTTTCAAATTTGCATAAACAGTTGTCAGAATGCCTCTGTTAACCGGAAGCAAATGCGGCACAAATGTGATCATTACTTTTTCTTTTGCATACCCGCTTAAAGTTTGCTCAATTTCAGGTGTGTGTCTGTGAGAGGCGATTTTATACGGAGCAAATGCTTCATTACATTCAGGATAATGTGTTGTTAAATTTAACCCTCTGCCCGCTCCGCTGACACCCGATTTTGAATCAATGATAATACTTGATACATCTATTAATTCAGCCTTCAAAGCGGGAACAAGCGCTAAAGCCGCACTGGTGGGATAACAACCCGGATTTGCAATTAAAACAACATCTTTTAATTCCTCTCTATTCAATTCAGGAATTGAATAGACCGCTTTGTCATGAAGTGTTTTTTGAGTATATTCATTCCCATACCATTTCTTATAGTCTTCTTCGTCTGTTAATCTGAAGTCAGCCCCTAAATCAATAAATAATCTATTTTTTTCATAACATTCTTTTGCGATATTTTCACTTAATCCATGGGGCAGCGATGCAAAAATAACATTGCAGCTGTTGATGACTTGCTTTTCATCGCCTAAGACAACGTCACAAAGCTCACTCATCGTCGGATAAATCTCGCTTAATGATTTTCCCATATATGAAACAGATGATATAGATGTAAGCTTTACCATTGGATGCATTAGCAAAAGCCGTACTAATTCTATACCGGCATACCCCGTAGCGCCAATAACGCCTACTTTAACTTTCATACACACACCTCTGTATTAATATTCATTATGAATTATAATTATACATTTTAATACTAAAAAATCAAGGAATTTATGAAAAAATTAATTTAATTTTATTCTAATGTCATTTCCAAGGAATTCATAAGGTTTAAAATTACCCATAATACGAGAAAAAATTCTTATTGAATACATATCTTCCAGTTCGTCTAATGTGAGATTTGTCGAAATTATAATTTGCTTGTTTGCCAAAAGACGTTTGTTGAGTAAATTAAATAACTCATCAACCGCAAAATCCGTTGCATTTTCAGTACCTAAATCATCAATGATAAGTAAATCACAAGTATACAACGCATCTACAAAAGATCTATCTACTGTTGCAGAATATTCACTCAATCTGCTCTTTCTAAGCAAATCAATTAAATCACTGGAAATCATATAAATAATATAAATACCCTTTTTTAAAAGATCTGCTACGATGCAATTAATCATAAATGTTTTTCCCACACCTGTGCTGCCTGTAAAAAATAAATTTTCTGAATTTCTATTAAAATTCTTCGTATATATAACACACTCTTCATAAATTCTTTCCATATTTTTACGGGGGCTCTTTTTCCCTTTCGGCCCTCTGTTGGAAAATAATTCTAAATTAAACGTTTCAAAATTTTCTCTGTCTAAGACGGCTTCCAACGCAGTCTGCCCATATAATTTTGCAGCGACAGCTTGTTTTAAACATATGCAATATTCTTCATTTATTATCCCAGTGTCATTACACAAATTGCAACTGTATTTAGGCAGATAATCTTCTTCAGAGCATTTATATTTTTTTAACAGTGTTTTTTTCTGTTCTTTGAGATTTTCTATTTGACTGAAGATCTCTTTTTTATTTGAAAAATCTCCAAGATGCAAAAGTAATAGTGACTGCATACCAAGCCCAGAAATTTTTTTATCAATTTCTTCTAATTCTTTAATTTTATTATAAATTTTATTTTTTTGATATTCTGCTTTATTCTCTGCATATAAACGCTTTTTCTCAAATTCTTTCAATGTTTGTTCAATCAGATACTTCATTATCTTCCTCGTCTCTGTTTAACCACTTTTTTTCAAGTTCTGCAAAGTCATATTCATGTTTATTGGCTAATTTATGTTTGCTGCTTTGCTTGCGTTTCGTTTTTTTTGTTTGTGCTTCTTTAACTTCTCCCGATTCATGCCAATCTTTTAAAACGCTGTCGATATATTTTATACTCGGTTTATCAATAGATACAGTCGTATCCAATGCTTTGCGGATAGTGGTCATATCAAATCCATACGTATCAAACCATCCGTTTATTAATTTTTGTTCTGCCTTACTTGGCATACGGTTAAACCCAAGATATTTAAATATTTCATTATATTTATCCCATTTGTTTTTATTCTCAGAGAGATAATCCATTGCCTCATCATATGTATTCACATTGTTGTCATACCAGTTTTGAGCTACTTGCTTTAAATAATTTAATTCGATATGCCCCCTTGATGCACAATCATTAATTAAAAGCAGTACTGTTTGAATAGTAAATTTATATTCATCGACCCACATATTAATAGTAGACATTTCTTGTGATGAAAGTGGACGTCTGTAGGTATCTTCTATTTGCAAAAACATTTGTTTGCGTTTTTTTGTTTCTTCTGCTGAATGTTCGTCGGTTTCATCTAAAAAACGTTTTGTAGACCATACAATTGATTTTATATTCAAATATTGTATTATTTTTTCATCTTTACTTTTTTGTATAATACGAATAATCCCTTCATTTTGCCAATATTCCCATGCTTTTGAGATATCACTTTCCAAAAGGCCAAGCGCCTGAGCAATATCAATATCTTTTATATTCGCTTGCAGACTATTATAGGCATATTTCATTCCCCAAATATACACTTTAACATAGTCTCCGTTTGCACTGGGCATATAATGATTGATAAAAATATTTTCAATTACGCTTACGCCCATATCTTCATTTGACAGCATATATTCAAATTTATTCATATCACTTACTCCTAATGCAGGCTCAAATTAAGTCTTATTATTATATCACTTTATATAAAATTATCCTATATCTTTTTGCTATAAATAGACATGCAAGTTGTAATGTTTAGCTGTGAAACGCCATACATTTAAAATAAAAAGGATGTTGCAAATGATCAATAAGGTCTTTTGGCAAGCATTTATGCTCACTGCTCTTGCCGGTATGGCAACAGGAATAGGCGGCTTGATATCCATACTATTCAAAAATATCAATGATAAATATATCGCCTTTACATTGTCATTTTCCGCAGGCGTCATGATTTATATCTCATTTATGGAAATTATGCCTTCGGCAATTGAGAATATCAACCTTTATGCAAAAGAAATATCCGTTTACTATGCAGTCATCGTTTTCTTTGCCGGAATAGGAATAATGGCTTTCATTAATCGATTTATTGACGATACTCCAAAAATAATATCCGCCGATCAACCTTTAAGTGCTAAAAAAAAACAAGCGCTGCTTGCAGGGATCGTTACATGCCTTGGAATTGTTATCCACAATATTCCAGAGGGAATGGCTGCTTTTATTTCAAGTGCATATGATCTAAAAAGCGGATTCGTAATCGTTGCAGCCATTGCGCTTCACAACATCCCGGAAGGACTTTGTATTGCAAGCGCTTTTTATTATGCTACGCAAAATAAAAAGCGCGCTTTGCTCACTGCATTGCTGGCAGGGCTGGCCGAACCAATCGGCGGACTACTTGCTTATTTTTTATTTAAAAATTATATAAACGCCTATAGCATGAGTATCATCTATGCTTTAGCGGCCGGAGTAATGATATATATTGCTTTGCAGGAATTATTGGCCAGAGCACGTGCATACGGTAGCAGTGCGATTTGTTTTTTTGGCTGGATGACAGGCATGATTATTATTTCCATAGGTCTGTTGATTTAAAATAAAAAAAACGGCTGTAAGCCGTTGCACATTATATAATTGACTAATAAATCAGCAAATAAATCAGGGTAATGATTGCCACTTTCATTTCGGGTTTCATAGAATTTACAAAATACATAAAAATATTCGAGTTTATCGGCGCGCACAAAAAATAGATCATGTTAATTGCCGGGCTTGACTCATCCGTAAAACTCGGCAGATCTGATTTCCCCGACATCGCTTTAAATATATTTTCTTCATCGCGAATTGCAGCATAATTTTTTTGAATAATATTATTGGCTCCGATAATGATTTCATTGATCAATGCATCCGGGCTATATCGCTTTGCTCTCTCAATATAAAGCATTGCCGCGCATGTTTCCAGTGCACTAAGATATACATTGTCATTTTTATATCTGCATCCAGAAGTGAGCACTTCTACTCCTTTTAAAATATTGCTTTGTATCTCTGTATTATGTATACTCAATAAAGCTCCGATTTTTTCATTCAATTCATCTACAATCGGAATACAAAAATACTTTTGAAACCAATCAAAAAGAGAAGAAGATGCATTTAAATCGATATAATATTCTTTACCCGATAAAACATTCAATGTTTTTAATGTATCGAGCAAGCCTATTTGAATATTTCTTTTCATACTTTCAAAAGTATGTGTATAAGAAAGCCCCAGATATTCTGAATTTTCAACAATAATAAATTCATTTGAAGTATATCTTGAGATTAGCGTGTCTGAGTTGAGCAATTGAGGCGTGATAATAATCTCACACTTATCTGATATGGCTTTGTATGCAGCATCATCTAAAATATTTATCTCATATTCATCCGAACTGATATAAAAAAACAAATAAGCCAACAACCCAAATTTTATCGTCTCAATCAGTTGTCCAGCAGGTATTTGTGAAAGCGGAAGCACAATAGCTGTAAAACTTGTAGATGATATTGTAATAATATACGTTTCTGTTTTTGACTCACGAACTTTTTTTTCATCTATATGTGTATGTAACAGCTTGTCAATATTTTCAATAACCGGATCATTATCTTCTATAATAAACTCAATAAGCTTTAGAATTTCTTCATTTTCCGGGGTGGTAAAATTTTCTGAATATTTTCTTCTCAAATCATAAAAATCCGAAAAAATTTTACTTTCAGAGGCACGAGACCAAAGCCGAATCGCTTTTTCAAAGTCACCTTGAGCTAATAGAACAGCATTAAGAGCGCCAAAAGCAGAACCAGCAATCGCTTTTAATTCTATGCCGGCATCCATACAAGCTTTCCACATACCTAGCTCAAATAAACTTTTTTCATCGTCGCTTCCTAAAACCATACAATATTCAGGCATTATTTTACCTCCAGTCGATTTATTATATCAAATTATTTTTAAAAATACATTTACTTTATAAAAAAAATGTTTATTATATTTAAATGAATTGAGGAAATGTAACGATGAATAAAAGAAACAAATATATTATAAAATCCGCATTGATTGCTGCTATCTATTTAGCTCTTACACTTCTTTTTGCCCCGATTAGTTATTCTTTAATGCAAATTCGGATAGCAGAAGCTCTAGGCGTTTTAGCATACTTTACCCCTGCAGCTATTCCGGGACTTGCGCTCGGATGCCTGCTTGCAAATTTATCAAGCCCTTTCGGACTTGTTGATATTATTTTTGGCACCTTGGCTACTGTTCTGTCAGCATATGCTGCAACAAAAATAAAAAATAAGTTTTTAGTGCCCCTTCCATATATTCTCATTAATATGGCTATTGTAGGCTATATTTTATCATATATGTTGCAGGTTAAATTTATTTACGCGGCCTTATGGGTCGCCTTGGGAGAGGCCATCGCGGTATATATCATTGGCTTGCCTCTTTTATTTCTTATTAACAGAAATAAAACATTAAATAAGTTTTTTAAAGATTAATTTATTATTTACTTTTTGATTTAATTCAGATTATAATAATATAGATCCTTTATTAAGTAATATACTTTAATCGGAGTTTTTATGAATTATTCAAAATTTTTTGAATTGGCATCGAAATATCCTTTAGATCCCTTAAATAAATTAGTCTATAGATTTTTATATGCCAATATTGTTGACTTAACGATCTCCCCAGGGAGTAAGTTATCTATATCCAATGTGTCAAATAATCTCAACGTAAGCAGAACAACCGTTAAAGAGGCTTTCAACATGCTGCAATCGGTAGGGCTCGCTACTGTGCAATCCGGACATGGACTATATGTTAAGGATTTAGATATCTATGAATTACAGGAAGTGCGTACTTCAAGAGAAGCTTTAGAAGTAAAAGCAGTTTGGCTGCTGACTGAAAGAGCAACCGCAGAAGATATTAATCAATTAGAGAGTATAAACAGAAGTTTTGAGCAAGCTGTACTCGCCAATGACTTTAAAACGGCGCAGCCAATCAACAAACAATTTCATAAAACAATTTTGGAGCTTTGTGCAAATAAATTTCTCTTGCAAATGTATGCTGTCATAGAATGCCATATAGACCGATATTTTGTTTATGCCCCAGTAGATAATTCTATTATTAAAAAAACAGATATTTACAGCCATTTTGCTGTCAAACAACATGATTCCGTCATTAATGGTATAAAAACGTGCATCCCGGATATAGCGGCCGCAGCCATGCAAAATCATATCAATTCAGCTCAGGCACATATTATGCCGAATTTATTTTAAAATCGTATTTTGAATACAAATATATGAATTTACAGCAGATACTATCTGCTGTATTTTTTATTGATTTACTTTCTATATATATTGACATGAGTATAAAGGAGTAATAATATATATTAAACGATTGCATGCAGTAGATGAATAAAAGGAGAATGTTATGAAAAAAAGAAACGCCATCAAACTTAATCATAAAGATAATGTTGCTATGTGCATTACAGAGCTAAAAAAAGGCGATTTGGTAATCCTCAGCGACGATGAATCTTTTAAAGCTTTGAATGATATACCTTTTGCTCATAAAGTTAGTATTCAAAATATAAAATGTAATGATGATATTATTAAATATGGATATTCCATAGGAAAGGCTACTAGTGACATCATAAAAGGACAATGGCTGCATGTCCATAATATTCATGGAGGAAAACGATTATGACCAAATTATACGGTTATAAAAGATCCGACGGAAGATATGGCATACGTAATCATGTAGTGGTGCTGCCATCTGTTGGATGTTGTAATGGTGTTATACATAAAATAAAAGAAAAAGTTCCTCAAGTTACTACTCTTATGCATGCTTACGGATGTGCCCGAGGCCCTGCAGACACTGCTTTGCATTACAAAACTTTTTTAAATGTTGCTACTCATCCCAATGTTTATGCTGTTTTGGTTATTGCACTTGGTTGCGAAATTCTGGATGCAAATCAACTTGCAGAAGATATTAACGCAACCGGTAAACCTGTGGCCTATATCAATATTCAACAAACAGGAGGAACCTATAAAACGGTTGAAGCTGCTGTTCCCATTCTTGAAAGATTCTTACAGGAAGCCGAAAAGCAAAAAAAAGTTGAATTTGAACTTTCACGGCTAACCATTGGTCTTCAATGCGGAGGAAGCGATGCATTTTCAGGCAGCACTGCAAACAGCGCAGTAGGCATAGCGTGTGATAAGGTCGTAGAACAGGGCGGCAGAGTCATTATTACGGAGACAACAGAATTAATCGGGACTTTGGATATATTGCAATCCCGGGCAAAAAACAAACAAGTATCAGATGATTTAAAAAGAATAATTGAAAACAGATACGCTCTTGTAGAACAGTGCATGAGCAGCAAAGCAGACTTTGTGATATCTCCCGGTAACATGGCAGGCGGAATGACGACCATTCAGGAAAAAAGCCTCGGTTGCGTATGCAAGGGCGGTCACACACCGATTAATCAAGTAGTTGATAATGCAACCATTCCAACTGAAACAGGCTTGATCGTCATGGATGCCACCGGTTACGACACAGAGTCCACCACCGCTGTTGTAGCAGGCGGCGCGCAGATTGTATTATTTACCACGGGGCGAGGAAATCCTTATGGCTTTCCCATTGTTCCTGTAATCAAAATTGCATCTACAACACGACTCTATAACACAATGAAAGATGATATCGACATCAATGCAGGTAAAATCGTTGACGGACTTTCTATTGAACAAATGGGCAAAGAAATTTTTGATGAAACAATCTGCGTTGCAAACGGCAAAAAAACCAAGCCTGAAGTAAACGACACAATAGGATTATTCAGTATTTACTGTGCCACACCATCTTTATAGCTATTAAAGAGCAGCGCTTTCTTTCTGCTCTTTTTTGTTTTATATTTTAAAAGTTCAGAAAATATGGTATGATTTATTTATTATTTTATATTAAATTAATAAAGTTTTAACGAAAACTATATTTGCCAGTGCTTATAAATCGAGACTTTTCATCTGTTAGCTTTATATATCTTTACATAAACCTCATTAAAAATGCACTGAATGAGACTGTATATTGATTTAATATGTTAATGATAACTGATAATTTATAAAAGCATAGGAGCGCTTATGGACCACCGGCAATACTTTTTAACTTCTAGTCTAAATAAAGAAATATCCGCCCATATCTGGGCGCCTGAAAATGAAATTAAAGCCATTATGATTATTTGTCATGGCATGGCAGAGCACCTGAAACGATATGAAAGATTTGCCGAATATTTAACACAAAACCACATCCTCGCATGCGGAATAGATTTACCGGGGCATGGGGATTCTTCACAGGAAGGATTGGGTTTCTTCGCACATAAAAACGGCGGAGAATATGTAATCCAATGTATACTTGATTTTAAAGATGATATAAAAAAACAATATCCGTCTGTTCCCCTTATCCTTTTTGGTCATTCTATGGGATCCTTTTTTGCAAGATACATTGCGTCCCAAAACCCTGATGGAATTGATTGTTTCATATTCAGCGGCACATCCGGTCCGAATAAACAGTTAAAATTTGGCAGGTTGCTCGCCTTGTTAGAAACAAAACTGAGAGGTCCAAAACATATAAGCCCATTACTTGATACCTTATGCTTTAAACCATATAATAAAGCATTTAAACCCAACAGAACCGATTTTGACTGGTTGAGCAGAGATAATGACGAAGTCGATAAATATGTCGCGGACGATAAATGCGGCTTTGTTTTTACTGCAAGCGCTTTTTATGATTTCTTTAATATCCTTGAATTCGTAAACTCTAAATCGTGGACCGACAAGCTGTCTAAAGATAAATCTTATTTGTTTTTCTCAGGTACATGTGATCCAGTCGGTCAATTTGGCGAAGGGATATTGGAAGTATATAATACTATGCGAAAAGCAGGCATTCATAATGTTGAATTGAAGTTATACGAAGATGGCCGGCATGAAATGCTGAATGAAATTAATTATACGTTAGTGTACAGCAATATTGTAGATTTTATTTATGAAAAATTAAACATAGAAGGAATCGTCTATGAATAAAAAGTATGTAGTCGCCCTGGATCAAGGAACTACATCTTGCAGAGCTATTTTATTTGATAAAAATTATCATCTGCTTGGCATATGCGTCAGAGAATTTACACAAATTTATCCTCAAGCCGGCTACGTAGAACATGATGCGATGGAGATTTACCATACGCAGCTAGATGTTTTAAATAATTTGTTACAAAAACATAATATAGATGCTAATGAAATTTCCGCCATCGGTATTACCAACCAAAGAGAAACAACTGTTGTGTGGGACAGGCATACATCTCTTCCCATCTATAATGCAATTGTATGGCAATGTAGAAGAACCGCAGATTTATGTGAAGAATTAAAAAATTCTTCACATAATACTTATATTCATGAAAATACAGGACTGCTTGTTGACGCCTACTTTTCAGCGACAAAAATCAAATGGATATTGGACAATGTAAAAGGAGCCAAAAGCAAGGCGAAAAACGGAGATTTATTATTTGGTACTATAGATACGTGGCTGCTTTATAAATTCACACAAGGCAAAATTTTTGCAACAGATCACACCAACGCCAGCCGTACAATGCTTTATAATATCAAAACTCTTCAGTGGGACAATACTTTATTAAGTGTTTTTGATATTCCTTCCTGCATGATGGCAGAAGTAAAAAATTCCAGCGACTATTTTGGAGCTATACTAATCAATGGAATTGAAGTTCCTATCACTGCATGCTGCGGGGATCAACAATCATCGCTGTTTGGTCAATCTTGTTTTTCACAGGGCAAGGCAAAAAATACATATGGAACAGGTTGCTTTTTATTAGCCAACATGGGAAATAAACCACATTTAAGTACAAACGGTATGATAACAACCTTGGCTGCAAGTATAGATAATGAAATAACATATGCTATCGAAGGCAGTGTATTTGTGGGCGGCGCAGTCATTCAATGGTTGCGGGATGAACTGGGAATTTTAAACACATCGTCTGAATCGGAAGAAATGGCTGCAAAAGAAGAAAATAACGGCGGCGTATATATTGTGCCTGCATTTTCGGGTCTCGGTGCGCCATATTGGGATATGTATGCAAGGGGTACTATAAGCGGTCTGAGCCGAGGCAGTAATAAACATCACATTATTCGCGCAGCACTTGAATCTATTGCTTATCAGACAAACGATGTTCTGCAAACAATTTCGAAAGAATTTAATTTATCTATCGATGATTTAAAAGTAGACGGAGGCGCTTGTGCGAATGATTTTTTGATGCAGTTTCAAGCTGATATTTCTCAAATTCCTATTATCAGACCTCAAATCATTGAAACTACTGCATTAGGCGCAGCCTGTCTTGCAGGATTAAAAATAGGGTTTTATTCATCAAAAGAGGACATTATCGCAAATAGTCCTGTTCAAAAGGTTTTTTATCCTAAGAAAAATACAGCTGATATAAATAAGCTTTTATCAGGCTGGCAAAAAGCAGTTGCAATGACACTTTATAAAAGTAAAATCGAATAAAAATTATAGTTCATAAAAATCGTAATTACTCTTATCTTTTAAAACATTCCGATCGATATCCAATAAGGAATTGCTATGATCATAGTCAGGAGACTGCTTAGAAAATAAGCGGTACCGTAAAGACCAAAATGTTTTGAAGTCCAGCCGTTATCATTAAAACTCGTTTGCGCCACTAAGGCAAACATGTTTTGATAATTTAAAAAACATGCATTCATGGCAATTGTTATAAGTGGTATCCAAACAAGAGGATCAATGCCATATACTTTTGCTATCTGTGGTATGACCGCTGTCAAAATTGCCATCGTCGGTATGAAGGCGGCAACATCGATAAAGCGCAGGAAAAACATTGCCAGCAGTACGCCATAAACAAATACCCATGGGTTTACGCAAAGCGGAGAAATAAACTCTACTAAAATTGAACAGAGCCAATCCGCAACACCAGATTGGGCAAAAATCGCACTAAACCCCATTGCAGTTCCGATAAAAATAATTAGATCCCAACTGATCCCGGGGCCGATATCTCTGCCTTTAATGATACCAAAAGTCGAAAACAGAAACCAAGCTATGAGGCAAGTCGCCACATCAGGAATATGATGCAGGGAATTTGTGACAAACATCAAAAATGCTGCCGATAAGATAACCGCAGTAATTTTTTCTTCCTTACTTATTTTCCCTAATTTATTATATTCACAATTAAAGGCTTCTTTACTTAAATTTAAAGGTTTTGAAGGCTTTAATACAATATAGCCTCCAATGACTGTAAACAAGCTGATCACAGCAGCCGGAAGCAATGCCACTTTTATCCACTGATTAAACGTAATAGTTCCCAGATCCGCAGCAGATGCAAAAAATCCGTTCAATATAGGTCCTGTAAGAGATCCTGTAAGCCATCCTGTTCCTGGAATGATTGCCATTGCCCAGGCAGTCAACAAAATAAGTGACCTTTCTTTTGAACCTTTTTCAAAGTTGCATATATCCACGCAATTTAAAACAATCGGCGTTACAATTACCACTCTAACATTAATAGAAGGCGTCAGCATAGACAGAGCGATCCCTATGATTGTCCACATCAATAGCAGTCCGCCATAAGAAAGTTTGGCTTTTTTCATTCCATAGTAAGCAATACGTTTACCCAGCCCCGTTTTGGCTAAAGCGAATCCGAAGAAAAGTGCGGGTATTAGTGTCCATACGGCAGAACCTGAAAATCCGGAAAATACAACACTTGCGGGAAGACCTATAGCCAGCATAGACGCCATAAAAAATGCGCCGCCGATGGAAAATGGAATATCGAAAGGTCTAAAAATCCATAACCCGATTGTTATGGAAAGTGACATTAAAATAAAATATCCCTGAGATGTCAGTGCTTGCTCAAAAGGTTTTGCAGTAAAGATATATAGTCCTAAAGCTAAAAAAAGTATCGATCCTATCAGGCTTGCTTTTTTATACATATTGCTCCTGTATTCCATCTATAAAATGTATCGATAGACATATATTTTATTTTTATTATATCATTAATAATTTATTTTTTAAATTCAAAAAAAAGCCCCCATGGGAATGAGGCTTTTTATGAGGAGTAAATGAAGTTGTCTTTATTAAAAGTAAAAATTTTTAAGCTATTTCCTTTTTTTCAAGCTCTTCAAGCTCTTTGCCGTAAAGTGCCTTAAAATTAGCCGGTCTCTTATCAACAATAGCAGTAATGATGACCATAGCTATTGATACTAAACATGTACCAAAAACTGCTTGGCCTGCGATTACCATTTGCGGTATAAAGAGACTTAAAATACCAAAAATTCCGCCAACAACCATAACCACAATCCCTGTACTTTTTCTTGTTATTTTTGGTGTTGCAAATGCTACAAACATAAGTACAGCAACAGGAGTCCATAGTGTTAAGAGTTTCATTAAAGTATCGATAATGCCTTTCATATTGATTGCAAAAAAATAACCTAATACGATAATTACCAACATCATGATTCTCGATGTCCAAACTTGTCCTTTTTCGCTCATATTTGGTGTGAAATATTTAACCATGATATCTTTTGTAAACATTGTGCTCTGACCAACAGCAAGCCCTGTTGCTGTTGACACATCAGCCGCCCAAAGTCCTGCAAGTGTGAAGCCTGCGATCCAAGGATTGATTTGTGTAATAACTGTCGGCAAAGCTAATTTAGCGCTTTCAAGACCAGGGAATTGAGATGCAGCTGTAATACCTAAGATTGCTGATATAAAGCCCATTGGAAGCATAATAATTGCTGCGAAAATAAATCCATTTCTTGCATTTTTACGATCTCTGGACGCTATTGTTGTTTGTGTACATGTCTGGATTGCAAAGGCCAGAACCGTCATCGATAATACTTGTCCTAATACTTTTGCCCACCCGTATCCTTTTACCGGATCAAACCAATGAGAGCCATCACCGGACATGCCAACAGGAAGCGCTGCTTTAATGACATCCATACCGCCAAAATGATTCACTACGACTAACACGCCTACAACTAACCCAACAATAATAACTATACAGTTTACAACATTCGACAGAGCCGCCGACCAAAGCCCGCCTATGATAGCCACCAAACCAAATATTATTGCAGATGCAAGCATACCGGTCGCTGTTGTAAAAACATCTGGAAGCAGTGATGCAAGAATAGCACCGCCTGCTACCATTTGCATTGCAAATATTGCAAAGCCAACAAACATCTGGGCAAGCATAACAATAAATCCGGTTGCTTTACCAAATCCCAAATCCAAAGCTTCGATAACCGTGACCGCTCTGCTCATTCTGAGGCGTTTTGTTGCGGCAATACCGAAAATTATAGCTCCAATCGCCCAGGCCACAAGATAATTGCCTGCTGATAATCCGTATGTATACGCATTTTCAGCGACCCCAACCGTGGATACCCCGCCAATTCCAAGCCCTGCAATTATAACCCCAATCAACAACCAGTTCAAATTTTTTCCTGCAAGCAGAAAGTTTTCAGTGTCTTGCTTTTTCATCATTCGTGTTGAAATGAACGATACGGCAAGCATTAAAAACATATAACCAATAATTATGCCTAATGTGATGCTCATGAATTAAACCTCCATTTTTTTATAAAATAAATCTTCTATTGTTGCGTCACTGCCAAGTCGATTATATTTTTTCGCCAACATAAGTAAGTCTCTCGCTACGTTATAATTTAAATTAAATCCTTCCTGCATACGTTTTTTCATATTCATATGTTCAAGTTCTCCCGGCAAGAATACTTCACTCTTGCCTTTTGCAGGTTCTGTATTTTTCAATTTTGTTGTATAGTATTCAATATCTTTTTCTACTTCTTTTAATGGTCTTATTTGATTGACATCAATTGCTAAAAACATATAGCCAAGATTCTCTTTCATTCCTTCTGTTTTAATCCAGCCGACATCAACCCCCGTACTGGCCCCGGGCAATACAGCTGCCATCATTTCAAGCAAAACAGCAAGGCAGTATCCTTTCGGTCCTCCAAAAGGAAGAAGTGATCCAGGTCTTTCGAGAACATCTTTAGGATCATCTGTTTCCACACCAAATTCATCAACTGCCCAGCCCGGAGGAAGTTTTTCCCCTTTTCGATCAGCAATCTGAATTTTCCCGTAAGCGACATTGCTGCATGCCATATCCAGCATAACATTATCCCTGCCATCGGCTCCCTGCGGGAATGCCATGCTTACAGGGCTGTTTCCTAAAACAGTGCCCCGTCCGCCAAAAGCAGCCATAACAGCTGCGGAATTTGCAAAAGTAAAACCGATCATACCTTGCTCTGCAGCTTTTTGTGCATAGTAACCGGCAATTCCAAAATGTCCGCCATTTTTAACGCTTACCATTCCGATTCCAGCTTGTTTTGCCTTTTCTATGCATACATCCATAGCTTGAGGCGCCATGACAATGCCCAGTCCGTTTTGCGCATCTAAATACGCAGTAGCTGCCGTTTCATTGATAACTTCTAGCTTAGCATGTTTATTAATCATGCCTTTTGAAATCATAGTGTCATAAAACTCAAGTCTCGCAACTCCGTGCGAATCTACTCCTCTTACATCGGAAGCAAACAATACTTCAGCTCCATGACGCGATTCTTCTTCATTAAAACCAAATGATATAAGTGTATCAAATGCTATTTGATATAGTTGCTCCACACTTACATGAATTGGTTCTGACATATCTACCCACTCCTTTTTAATTGAATTTAAGTCAGCGCGCTTTAACTTTGAATTTATTATAATGAACGGATAAAAAATGTTTGTATACGGGTACAGCATTTAAAATGTAATCATATACATTTTTAAATTTATGTAAATTTTTTTTATTTCTATTTCATTTTTGTTTAAAAAGTAATAAAATCTGACTTGAAATCGGTTAAAATATGACACTTTTATTGAACTGTTTTAAAAAACGTACAATATTAGAAACTTTTAAGCTTAATTAGAAATGAAAAACATAAAAAATAACAAATCAGCCTTCAAACTGTATTTAATCTAAAGAAAAAATAAATAAGATTTCACGTAAGTATCCTTCAAATTAAAGTTATAAATATTGATATACTGCAAAACTTTTGTTAGTATAACAAAAAATTATCATGTTCGACAAAAAAGATTGCTATGATTAAATATAAGCTAATAAGAAGGTATTTACTATGTGCTCTCAAGAGATTCAACAACTTAACGAAAAATATCCTTATGATTCTCTGTCACGTATTGTAAGCAGATGTCTCAGAGATAAAATCATAAAACTGGAATTAAAACCGGGAGAGAGATTAAACATCTCTCAACTCGCTTCATCATTATCAGTAAGCCGCACAACTATTCGGGAGGCTCTTACTTTGCTCGTTGAAATATCATTGATTGTGCAGCATTCTTCATCGAAATTCTCAGTGGCCGAACTCAACACATATCAAATGTTTGATATGTATACCGCCAGAGAAATCATAGAGATAAAAGCAGGCATGCTTTTATGTGAAAGCATTTTAGATGAGCAGCTCAATCATTTGGAATATCTTGCAAGAGATTTTGATAACAGGCTGAAACGTAAAGAATACATGGAAGCCAGTGAAGCGGACAAAGAATTTCATCGGCTCATTGTAGAATATTGCAATAATACATATATAAAAACAATGTATAGCAGCATATACAGCACCATTGAACGATATATATCATATACTTCAGTAGCGCTGACCATATCCGAAGGAAATCCTTTTGCGAGTTCTGTAATTAACCAGCATTTAATGATCGTACGTGCATTGGAAACCAGAATGCCAAATAATGTTGCTACGCTCATACAACGTCATTTGGCAGTAGGTTCAAAACTTTTATCTTTTCCAGGACTGAGCTTAAAACTTTAACTTTTTGAAATATTATTATATGGAGTTGTTTATGTACTCACCAGAAATCCAAAAACTATTTGAGAAGTACCCCTTTGACCCTCTCTCCCAGATCATTTACCGCTATTTATATGATCAAATTATTAGATTGAAAATTCAACCGGGATCAAAACTAAACATATCCCATCTGGCAAATGATTTAAATGTAAGCCGCACAACAATCCGCGAAGCAGTGACAATGCTGATTTCAGATGGATTAGTACTTCAAGACGAACAGCGTAGATTGACAGTGACAGAATTAAACACTTATGAAATGTTTGATGTTTATGAATCCAGAAAGATATTGGAACTTGATGCCGCAAAAAGGCTATGCGAATATATAACTGATAAAGAAATAAAATTGCTGACAAAATATGCGCAAGACTTTAAAAAAGCCATTGAGCAGAGGAATTATTTGGCCACGTTTGAAGCCGATAAAAATTATCACCGATTAATTATTGATTCTTGCAGAAACAAATATATTAAAATAATGTATCAAAGCATTGCAGGCTCTGTTGATCGAAATCTTTCTTACGGCACAGTCGTATTAACAGCAAAAGCAGATGATAATTATCCATTTTTTTCTGCTGCGATCAGCCAACATTTTATGATCATACGCGCATTTGAATCAGGCATTCCCGATAATGTAGCCACCATTTTAAACCGTCACTTGGAAGATGCAACAAAAGTCGTCTCCTATCCGGGCGCTTATTTGAAATTATAATTTATTTTTTATAGCATTTTTACTTAAAAAATGCTAAACTGCCAATAAATAGAAGAATTTGTTTTGGAGGTTTAAAATGGTTATTGGGCATAAAGACGATGTAGTAGCTGTTATACACAATGACGGTGTGAACGTTATAGGCACCAGTCTCAAAAAAGCGATTGGTCCCGAAGAAGGCTGGGAAGATTATGTATTGCGCTTTGTTGAGGTAGCACCAAAGGGTCAAAGCTTTGATCATATTCATCCATGGCCGCATATTAATTATTATATTAAAGGAAATGGCATGCTTACCATTGAAGGAGAGCAATATCCTGTGTGTGAAGGAATGTATTCTTTTGTTCCGGCTGACAAACAGCATCAATGGAAAAACACATCTGATGAAAAACTTGAATTCATTTGCATTGTGCCAAAAGAAGGGCATAAATAATTTAACTCGTATTTTATCATTAAATAAAAAGGCTACTCTATCAAGAGTAACCTTTTTATTTTGGGAAAAATATAATAACCATTAATCTTTTTATCGTAAAGTATTTTTAAGTTAAATACCCTTTTATCCTAAATATTTAATAATATTTTGAATTTTCTAATTATTTATTTAAAAAATATGATATTTTTCTTGCAAATAGTAATTATATTTGGTAATATTTCTATTTATATACATTGGAATAACATAGCATTGTTTTGGTGGCAGGGATTAAAAATTTTTTTATATTTTAATTAAAAATCAAATTATGATTTTTAAATAATTTTGTATGCGGAGTTGCCTATGTATCCAAAAGAAATTCAAAATTTATTAGATAAATATCCTTTTGATCCTCTTTCACAAACGATATATCGTTACCTTTATGATCAAATTATCAGACTGGAGATGCAACCGGGCAGCAAACTAAATATATCTAATTTGGCCAGTAAATTAAATGTTAGCCGTACAACTATTCGAGAGGCCATCACTATACTCATTTCAGATGGACTTGTATTGCAAGACGAACAACACAAATTCACAGTCGCTCAATTATATACCAATGAAATGTTTGATGTTTATGAATCTCGAAAGCTGCTTGAGCTTGATGCTGCAAAAAGACTTTGCGAATGCATTACAGATAAAGAGTTAGCGCTGTTGACAAAATATGCGCAAAATTTTAAAACAGCAATTGAACAAAAGAACTATTCGGCTACTTTTGAAGCTGATAAGAACTATCATCGTTTAATCATAGACTCCTGCCAAAACAAATTTATTAAAATCATGTATCATAGTATTGCAGGCTCCGTTGACAGGAATCTTTCATACGGAACTATCGTTCTTACCAAGAAAACAAATAACGATCATCCGTTTTTTACTACGGCTATCAATCAGCATTTCATGATTATTAAAGCTTTTGAATTAGGCATTCCTGATAATGTCGCCATTATTTTAAACAGACATTTGGAAGATGCAACAAAAGTGATTTCCTCTCCGGGTATTTATTTAAAATTATGAATCATTGTATTTTATACAACTATATAATAAAAGATTATTTGATATGCTATACATAGTCTTTTATTATTTTTTCTTAAAAAAACATTTTATAAATGTTTTATTTTAACATCATCAAAAAGTTCAGCAAATTTTTCTGCTATCAGCTGCCTGTGACATCTTGACGGCATCGCTTCGCTGCAAAGCAGGCAAATATTATTTTTTGAAGAGTATTTTTCTTTTATATAAGAATCAACGTTTCTTTGCTTTAATAACTCTGCAAAATCTTTTTTATATTGCGGCCAGTCAATTTTTTTATTTTTATAATTTTTCATAATCTCATCACTTGGAGCAAACATAGTATCATGAATATACTCAATATTGCATATCGCGTTTAAAAAATATTTTATATCAGGGTACTTTGCAAATGCAGCCAATTGAGAAGTATTGTTGAGACGAATATCCAACACCATAGCTACAGCATTATTTTTCAATAATTCAAAAAATTCCTGTGCTGTTTTTTTTGTAAAACCTATTGTATATATTTGTTTCATTTTCATATCTTCCTTTTTTGATTATTACAGCAGTATTATCTGCCTAATTTTTGATATATTTGCGGCATTCACTTACTTATCGATAACATACCGTATCATAGCAGTCGCCTGTTGTTCGTCAATATTGCTGCTTGCAGGCCCGCCGTCCGTAGTGGGCAATCTCATGCATCCAAAGCCCAATACCGAAACCTTCCAATCTAGCGATCCGAGTTTTCTGTATTGCATTTGAATACCTCTTCAATTTTATCTTCATATTTTAAGTATATCATATTTTATTCAAATTTTATTTTCTGAATAAATACTTGATTATTTCTATGATTTACTTTTTTATTTCTTTTTCTTTGAAAATATATTAAACAACTATACAAAAAACCTCTGACAAAATCAGAGGTTTTTTTTTGATCAGATTAATCAGAATTTTTATTTGAATTGTTGTTTGATTGGTTGCTGTTATCAACTGGTTTATTTGTTTGAGTTTGTGTCTTATCTTGTGTTTGATCACAGTCTTCATCACATTCCTGCTCTTTTAATTGTGTTTGATCTTGGGTTTGTGTTTTTAACTGATCTTGGGTTTGATCTTGGGTCTTATCTTGTGACTGTGTTTTATCGCCATTGCTGTTATCGCTATTTTTGTTATCACTATTGCCGTTGCCTTTTGTATCTGTATATCTGCTCATTAAGTCTTTGATTGATTCATTGACATTATCGCCTACTTCCTCACCGAGCAGATTGGTAATAATATTTAACTTGCCCGGCGTTATATCTAATTCTTTTGCCTGCTGCACCATTTCATATCCCACCACTCTTACATCTGCATCTGCATTAACATCGTTATCTTCTATTTCTTCATCGATTGCACCTTGCAACTTTTGAGATAGGCGCATAGCATTCTGATTATTCTTCGCACTTGCGGCTATAGCTATTTCGCCGCCTTCTCCATTAAAATATCCGGCTCTCTCCAACTGCTCAATAGTCATACAAATAGCATTTTCCACACCTTGATTTTTTAAGTTGAGTTTTTCTATAATTGCTTGTGCATCATCATTTACTGCTTCTGCCCCGATAATGCGCTCAAACATATTTACTTTCATTAAAATACTGGGATTTACATCCAAACTCACATAATAATATGGGGTTGTATACGCCAATGCGCCTACACTGGTCAACATGAAAAACATTGCCGCTGCCACCGCAACTTTCCATTTTTTTCTAATGGATCTCTCCTTCATTATTATCACATCTCCAATCGAATAATTTTGGTTCTTCTTTTTTACTACGATTCCGTCATCTTGTAATAACGCAGCATATTCACCTTTAATTTGTACCACAACTGCCTTCATCGCAAATTCTCTCCTTCTTTTACAAAACTTAAATATTCTGAAATAACAGGATATTCTCCATGGAGTATTTCAACTGCTGCTATTATATATTTACGGTGGCGTTCCAAAATTTTTCGGGGTATATTTAGTTTTTTCTCTATTATTTTGACGGGTAATTGTTTTGTATTTCTCATTTGTTCAATTAATTCAATACTATTTAGTAAAAATAATATTGCCTCTTTGCATGCATACTTTGTTTTTTTTGCTTTAGGTGAAAACTTTGCAAGGTCCATAAATGTAAAGTTATATTCATTTAGAACTTGCTCTATCGCTTCAATTTCCCATTTCAAATGATCATCATGATGCATTTCAGCATGGCTGTCTTCTATTGCTTCAACTTGAATTTCAGCTTTATATTTGCTTTGACCTCTATAATAATCTATAATACTTCTGCTGATAATAAGTTCAGCAAAAGCATAAAAATTCCCCTTCTTCTCATCGTATTTCTGAATTGTTTCGTAAAACGCAAGCAGAGCGATTGAATATTCTTCATCGCTTTTTGAAACATATCTTTTTGCCGTTTTTGATGCTACTTTCAGTATATAAAAATCATGCCGAGCAATAAACTCGTCAATATTATGCATATTACTGAAATCAAAAGAATTATTTTGATCGAGCTCTTGCATTCATTTCCTCCAACACTAATTCAAATACATTTATCTACTAATTCTATTTACTTATGTAAATATACTATATAAATATATACGGTTGCACTACTATTATTTTCGGGGTAAAGCTTTTATTTATTAAAAAAGCTACAGAAAATCTATAGCGCTTTAAAAAGTAATATTTAATTTTATTTTAACAGAGTTAATATCCTCTGTCAAAGAATGACTTATTTTACCAGTATATCTTTTATTTAAGTATTTATATTTGCACGGCTTGCCTGGATTACTTGCTGATTTCTTGGAATTTTAAAATTTCTGCCGTCCTTTACAAAATTTGCTCCGGTTTGTCTAAAAATAAAAGCCACTCCGCTATCTATACATTGCCTGCGAATACGCAAGATCCAGTCATAATTACATACTCTCGCATGAGGCCCGCTCTCCCCTCCTACGCTGAGATATGTTATCCAACGTCCAAGAAATTGATGGATATAAAGATCCTCAAGTAAAGGTTCGCAGATAATAAATTTACTTTTTACCGGTAATTTTTGAAATACCGGAAGACGTAACTCTGCCTGTTTTTGATTTTCAATTGTGCAGCCAATTGTTACATTGTTATATCCCCTTGCCCAATCTTTCGGCAAACAATCCATCACTCGAACAATACGTTTTGTGATAATATTAAAATGTATATCGTTTCGCTGCTTTATCATATCCCAAATCTCACTACTCCAAGCATCTGCTTCTTCAATAAAAAAATCAGAAGTCATACAGGCATAAACTTCCGCTCCGCTTTTTAGTTTATACTCTCCACAACGCAATCGTTTGACAGGTTCAAAAAATGATGCTGTCTTCTCAATAACGGAGGCATCTTTTCCGATTATTTCATCCCTTTTGTACACGTAACAATTTTCACATCCTTCGGAATATTTATGGCATCCATGCCAGGGATTCCATGTGACCATTTATGTCTCCTTAATACATTATTCTTACTATAATTATAACATAAACAAAAACTACCGTTAAAATAACGGCAGTTTAAAATCTCATATTTTTATAAACTTATTCAATTTATTTTATATATATGTGGTTTTCTGTCTTTGAAAACATTAATTGAAATTCTTATATTTTCAATAATATTCAGATCCAGCTCAGCGGTTACGATCTCTTCATTTCCTCCGCCTCTTGCGATGACTTCTCCCCACGGATCCACGATAGACGAGCTGCCGCCAAATTGAATATTCCCCGCCTTGCCTACAGAATTACATGCAACAACAAACATTTGGTTTTCGATTGCTCTTGCCTCACATAATACATTCCAATGATTGATACGAATAAACGGCCATTGAGAAGGTATAAACAACACCTGGATTCCTTTTAATGCCAATGTGCGGATTAATTCCGGAAAACGCAGGTCATAACATATAATGATGCCACATAAAACCCCGTCAAGATCAAAAGTTACGACTTGATTTCCGGCCTCAAAATACACATCTTCTTCCAACGGTGAGAAGAGATGTGTTTTATCATATTCGGCAATGTACTCTCCTGTTCTGTCAAAAATTAATGTTGTATTATATATTTTATCATTTTTTACATTGGCGATAGATCCTGCTATGATATTGATATTGAATTCCCTCGCAAGCGCTCCAAATTGATTTCGTACATTTTGACCATCAATATCACATAACGCAGAGAGATTTTCTTTCGGGAAAGACCCTACATTCCAAGTCTCCGGAAAACAAATGACATCAGGCCTATCTTTTGCGGCACTGCAAACCAATTCTTCGGCATGCTTAAAATTATATTGCGGATCGCCTAAAAGCATATCCATTTGAATCAAACTAACTTTCATGTTATGTACCTCTAAATAAAAACTAGAATTGTTTGACTATTCTGTTAATTATAATAATAATGTACTTCTAATAATTATGCAATGAAAATTTAATCTACACAATAATGACCGATTTATTTTTTACAAAAGGATTTTTGCGCACTGCGAGCGACCATAAATATGGATATTTTCTTTTCAGATGCTTCATGTATTTAATCCATTCGCATATAAGCATTCCATATATACGGACAATATCTATTGCAAGATGTTCTAGATCGGTATCCGGCAAGTTTGCAATATCTTCTCTGTTTTCCAATTCATCTGTTAAATGATAGAGAGCCCAAAGCATATTTGTGAATGTATCTATTTCTAGTAAATTAGGATTACTAAACAAAGATAAAAGATATCCTTTTTTCTGAGGTAGCTGCCTTTTCAATTCGACTAAAAGATCCTGTGTAATATTTACATGATATGAATAAGTTGCCATTGTTTTGGCAACACTTTTAAAATTACTGTCCTCCCAGGCTTGATTCATATTCAACAAAGATGAAATTTCCTTTAATTCAATAATATTAGAATTTAACATTTTGATAGTGTCTGTTCCAATTTCGCTGAAAAAAGAACTTATTACAATATTCTGATGTTCTAAGCGTTCTTTCTTTTCTCTGTCTCTTAAAATTTTATCCAAAATAAAAGTGACCAGTAAAATATGAATTGGCATAAAAATCATATCCTGGAAAAGCAAGAAGCCTGATTCATGTATATCATGAAAAATCACTTGTTGTAATATAAAGAATGTTATAGATGCAAAAAACAATATAAAAATAATCACATGATTAAACTTTATTTTCTTCATATATTCCTACCCTTTAATTTTTTGCTTATTATAGCATACACTGCAATGAATATAAAATAGTTATATTTTATTATACTATTATAAAATAAATTTTACTTTAGATTTTTCTAAAATAAATATAAGGAGTAAACTCCTTATATTTATACATACTATTTTTTATTTGATCTTTGTTTAATGAAAAATAATTATTCAAATAATACAGAATTTAAAAGATTATCTATCTTATCTTTTGCTTTGCTTATTGCTTTTAATCTCTCTTCTTCACTTGTGCCCGTGCCGTCTACTAATAGTTCTTCAACACTGCTAAATCCCAAAAATTTTATGATATTTAATAGATAGCTTCCACCTTTATTCAAAGCCGGCTTCATAAGAAATGGAATATTTGCGCCTGATGCCTGCACATAAATAAATGTTCTTTGTTTATCATTTAAAAGGCCTTTTGGCATATTGTTCTCAAACGCGATTGTTTTATCTTTCAAAATAATGCTGTCTATATAATCTTTTACTATACCGGGAAAAGAAAGACTCCACATCGGCGCAGCAAATACTACAATTGATGCAGATATAAATTGATCACATAATTGTATCATTTGCTGTATTTCATTTTGTTCCGGCTGCGATAATTTTAATATGGTATCATTATCTATCATTGCACTGCGGCTGCTAAAATAATGATATTTTGGTCTCGGAATATATTGAAAATATAAATCCAATTCTTCCAACTTCAATTCCTGATATTTATCCAAAATACGATTGACTACTATTCGGCTTACTGTCTTGCTTGAAGACAAATGTTCCGGCTTTGAATTAGCTGTAATATAGAGTAAATTATTCATGTATCTACCTCTTCGTATAAACTGCTTTTATTATGTTACATTTCGTTTATAAAATACCTAATTAATATACTAAATATAATCAACATAATTTCCCCAATTAAATTACAACAGGCAAACGCTATTCTACAAAGTAAGGGCATACAGATATGTAAGCGGCAGCAGGGTATACGGCAGTTATTCTTCCTATCATTCCGCTAAGCCTGTCCCGTCAACTCCGGCCGCAACAGCATATCGTACTTTGGAAAACAATATTAAAATATCTTGGAACTCGGTGAGCGGTGCGAGTGGTTATCAGCTCTATCGAGCTACTTCTTCTACCGGCAACTATTCTTTAATTAAAACAACAAGTTCTACGTACTACGAAAATAAATCTTTAACAGAAAACAAAACATATTACTATAAAGTGAGAGCTTATAGAACTATTAGTGGCAATAAAATTTACGGCAATTATTCAGCAATTGTGAGTGTCGTAACGAAATATATGCCAAAAATCTCATCAACAAATCCAAGCTCCACCTATTATAATATAAACTATATTTCGATCCATATAACAAATAATGGTACTCTTCCTATTACTATTTACAATGATGGTGCGTATCTTTGGGATGATGAATCTTATGATTATGACAGGGATTTAGCAATAGTTGATAATTATTTAAATGTATGTACAGCTGTTACTCTTTATCCCGGGGATAGCGGAGGCCTGACATTTAAAATACTAGGTAATTCTACAAGATACACACCGTATTCATCAATATTATTTTTCTTTACATATGATGATATTTTATACTATGCAGATTTAAGTTATTATTATGGCAATTGGTATGAAGCATATACAGATTAATAATTATTATAGATAAAAACTCCTTAAAGGAGTTTTTATTTTATTTACAAGCTTATACTTTCTTAATTATAGTAGATTATTAATTGTTTCATGAAAAATAAGATAGCATTTAATATGTATTAAATTAGACTGCCAATATATTTATCTTTAATTTAATCTGCTAAACGTGAACCTACTATATTATAAATTTAATCTTATCTATTTTTGAAACTTAATCAAATCAAAATTTTTATAATATTATCATATTAATGACAAAACAATTATTAAACAAAAAAGCCTTCCGTAAAAGAAGACTTTTTTTATATTATTCATTTTATTTAACAATTTGAAACACTTCTTTTAAATCATATTTTATCTTCGTCGTCGATATCCCTTCCGTGCGCGGAAGATAGACAAGCTGGACATATTCTTTTAAATATTCAAATTTATCACTCCCCTGCCAATCATCACCCATGACCAGAATATCAATATCATGATTTTTTATATCATCCAGTTTTTGCTCCCAAGTTTTTTCAGGGATAACTAAATCAACATACCTGATTGCTTCGACTATATATTTTCTTTTTTCATAGTTAAAATATGATTTTTTCTTCTTGAGCGCATTAAACTCATCTGTCGATACTGCAACAACCAAATAATCTCCAAACTGCTTTGCTCTTCTAAGTATATTGATATGCCCTTCATGCAGCATATCAAAAGTGCCATATGTTAATACTTTTTTCATTGTATAATACCTTCTTTAACATCCGTTTAACATTCATTTAACATTTGAAGCTATTATACACTAAATATGTGATTTTGTAAAAAATTAATAGAATTTATTCTCTATGTTATAAAGATGATTACTTTAATTCATATTATTTAATAATATAATTCTAGTTAATAAAAACATATTTACCTTCTTCACATATCCAGCTTTAAAATTTCATCATAAACTCTTTTGCAATTATTCCTATCATGATATTTATAAAAATGATCAATTCTTGTTTTATATTCAGTTTCTAATATACAATCGTTTTCTATACTTTTTATAATTTCATCTACCGTACTTTTATAATCATATACCACAGGGCCAAATCCATCTCTTTCATAATCAAAATATCCTTCAATATAGATATGCTGTTTAAAAAATTCATTCTTGTCAAATTGTGTATAAATAATCGGCTTATATAAATATGCAAAATCTATAGCCACACTGGAATAATCTGTAATCAATAAGCTGGATTCTTTAAATAATGTTTGATAATCAGAAATTTTACTATTTTTTTGAAAAACATTATTAAAATCAAAATCATTATATTGTGCCATCAGAGCAGGGTGGATAATAAATACTCCTTGATATCCTTTTTTCGTTATAGCAGACAAAAGTTTAGAATCATTAATTAAAGTATTATAAAATTTAAAATATTCTGAATGTTTAAACGAGAAATTGTATATACGAACTCCATTAACACTTCTCCCTGCATAGCTTTTTCTCCATGTTGGCATAATAACAATTTGTTTTTTCTTTTCATCTGTTAGAGAATCATATCTAGGCATTCCTGTTAATTTGACTACTTTTTCATCATATCCATACTTTCCGTTAAGCGTTGACAGATATTCTTTCTCTGCAGATGTTACAAACATCGCAATGTTTTTATTTTGCTTATGCAACCAAACAGATAAATCATTCATCATAATACCATGTTGTAAAAATATAAATTTATACGTATATAAATCTCTGTAATAATGATTGTTTTTACCAAAAGCATTGAGTACCCAATCGTCCGCTTGTGAAGAGATGATTTTATCAGCCATTAAAAAAATAATTTTATAATAATAAAAATCAAAATTAAGCACTCTGCCAATTTTACGCAATTTTTCATAATCTTGGCTCTTTTTGCTAATGACAAAATAAGGTTTTATATAATTATTTTTTTGATCACAAATATATTTAAATAAATGATATCCATTATCATTAGCAGTATTAGGTCTATCTGAAATCACCCAAATTTCTTTTCGTTTAAATAGCTTACAAGTATAATATGCTAATCTATAAATGATGGTTTTGAATTTTTTTCTATGAAATAACTGTTTAATTAACTTCAATTCAAATAAAATATGTTTAAATATATTATTTTTTTCTTTTATCAGTTCCATATTTTCAGCATAAAATAAATAGCCGTTCGAAATATAATAATTTTTTGCGATATTGCTTAGTTTGCTTGTTTGAGTGTAATTGATATCTAGTTTATATTCTTTTAATTTCTTATATTTCAAAACAAATTTTAATTTGCTTAATTGTTGAACAGGAATCTCTATTGCAAAAGATTTATTACTTTTAATACACTCTCCGCCAAAAAAAACGTCGCTTAAGTGATTTTTTGTTAAATTTAAGTTTAGTTTTTTATTATCTGTCTCACAATATATTTCATAATCAACATCATTAAAAATGGTACTGATTTGACCTTCAATATTTAAACTTTCGTTATACACTTGCAAGATATTAATTTTGAGAAAAGATGGATTTTGTATAAAAGCAATAAAATTCTCTTTATAAAAAATACCATCTAATATTTTTCTGCCTTTTTTATGAGGAGAAATTATTAATTGATTAGCTATATCCATATTATATTTTTTAGATAAAAGAAAAACTTTATGCTCCACATAAATTCCATTTTGTTGACAAATAACAGCATCATCTATTTGATTTAGCAAATTATAGATCTTTGTATCATAAGTTTCCGTATCATGCTTATTCATCGGAGGAGTTATTTTACTTTTAAGCCTCCATTTTAAATCGTACATAATTAAAAACTGAGCATATCTTATTACACAACCATACTTTATTTTCGATAAATCAAAAATTTTTTTATAATATTCGTCAATCGTAACAGTATACCAATCAATATCCTTTTCTTTTCTTTGAATTGCAGATGATTGATCGAATCTTTTACGATAATAATGAAGAGCGTTTCTCATTAATCCATAACTAGGATTATTCAAGAGAATTTCGTTAACAAATTTAGCGTCTTCTCCATACTTAATTTTTGGATCAAATCTATATTTTTTAACTGTCTCACTTTTTATTACCGAACTGGTGATGTGTAATTGAATTTGATTATAGTCTTTTAGTATATTAACAATTTTATTACGATTAAATTTATAATCCAACGCATGAAAATTTTTAGTTGCTTCAAAGAATCTCATTCTTCCCGCTACTAAATCAATTTCATCATAATGTGTTTCAAAAAAATCATAAATTTTTAGAAAAGCATCTCTTTTCCATTTATCATCTGAATCTAAAAAGTTAACATATTTGCCTTCAATATAATCAATGCCATGATTTCTGGCTGATGATACTCCTCCGTTTTCTTGCTTTACATAAATTATATTATCCGGAAACATTTCTTTATATTTTAAACATATTTCTTCCGAGTTATCCAAAGAACCGTCATTGATTAAAATCAATTGAATATTTTCTTCAAAACCAAGGGTTTGATCAATAATACTAACAATAGATTCATCCAAATATTGTTCCACATTATAAACTGGGCTTATAACTGAAATTTTATACTTAAATTGCTGCATATATTTTTACTACTGCCTTTTCAAATGTTGTTTTACTTATTATTAACAAAAAAAATACTATTAAGGATAAAGGCTGCTAAAAAGCAATCTGCAATTAACAATAATAGTCGGATAAGAAATTATCATACTTACTATATTTATTAATAATAAAATTATAAAAACTTCTGTATTATAAATTTTTAACACATCTATCTAATACTCAATATTAGTTGATATTTAATATTCTGTTCGATTATATATCTTCTGTTGTATATAGTCAATATTTTTTAATAATAATTTGTTATATAAACTTTGCTTTCTGTAATTGATTAACTAATCTTTCAGTATTTTTATTATCATTAAATGCAACAATTTCTTTGAATCTTGTTTTATATAAAGAATTTTGCTCTGTACAATAATTTTTTTCAACTAAACCAGCAATATCGTTGTAATCAAGACTTATATCTCCAAATACATTTAATTCATTTAATAATAAATGTCCACCATATTGCTCCATGCATTTTTCTAATTCTTCCCAACAAAAAATAACATTACTTCCACGGTAAAAAGCAGAATACGCTATTGAAGAATAATCCGTAATTAGTAATGCCGTTTCCTGCAATACTCTATCATAACTAAGTAGATTAGAATGCGGAAGAAATTTATTTAAATCAGTTTTGTTAAAAATATCCCTAAATAATGGATGAGGTAATATCCAGACTTTATTTAAATATTTATCTGGAATATTATTAATAACCTGTTCAACCATATTGTAATATGCGGATTTTTTTAAGTCGCCTTTAATAATATTATATTCCCACGGTCTCCAAGTTATCATTATTAAAATATGATCTGCATTTGCATTTTTAAAAGTTTTGTCAAAAAAAGGCAATCCTGTTATTAATAAGTCTTTCTCCTTAAATCCTGCATAATCAATAAAATGTTTCGCTTCAAGCTGTGAAGATACTACGACTTTTGATTTCAACGGCATGTCCGCTCCTTTTCTAACTCCACCGCGAGCTTTTGCATCTAATGAAATCATATACATGACTCCATGCTGCAAAAATATATATTCAATATCCTTACTCAATATTTTATTGTATGCAAATCTGTTTGCACTTCTTAATTCAAATGCATGACCAATAGCTTCACTGGAAATAAATTTCTTACATCTAAAGAAATAATAAAAATGTTTAAAACTATATGCCCATATAATATTTTTTTTATATTGATCTTTAATAAAAGGCACATGCGCACTAGCAGAAGTTATTATAAAATAACAGTTGCTGAAGCCTTTATCTATTAATTTTTCATAAACAACTGATGCGCTTTCCTCATACTTACTACACATTTTTTCAAATAATAAAATAATGTCTTTACCTGGAGAAATCTTTGATAATAGCCATGCAAAAAAAACTTTGCATTTATTACTGAATTTGTCAGTTTTATTTTTCTTTCTAATCGTTATATGTAAAGAATTTTTTTTACCTTGCCTAAAATAGCAAACCGCATCAACATTGTCATATTTATATAGGCAGCTCGTCCTCCCCCTGCCCTTGGTAAAATTAAAAATATCATATATAATATTAAGTTTTATATGTTCTTCTCCCCTTATGAAAGAAAAATTAATGATGTTATGTATAGGGCATTGTAAAAGAAACGTCGTATCTATTTTACAATTGTATATATTAAAATAATATGTATAGGCACCTTTACTGAAAAATTTTATGCCTTTTTTAAATAAAAACCATGTTCTAAGTCTATATCCGTTAATAGTTATAGCTTTATCAAAGTCTTTATTAAAACTCTTTTCAGCAATTCTATAAGCACATACCGAAAAAATACCAATATTTTTTTTAGTCTTATAAAATATTGGTAGGGCATTTGCTCCAATATTTTTTATTTTATCTATGGTTATACCCGTATAATCAAGCATTTCATTTTTTGACTCATATTTTTTATAAAAATTATGTTCCTTTACACCATTCTGATTTATTGTTTCCGTCAAATCTTTATCCATATCTTACCTCTTTATTTATCAAAATTTGACTTAAAAAATAATTTTATTTAATATTTTTTCGCTAACGTTTTGTCCATTTAAATAATTATATTTGTTATTAAACATAGCATATTTTTCATTATAAAAATCCGTATATAAAATATTCTTTATTTCTTTTATCAGATCATTTTCGTTCATTAGAATATTTCCAGGTAAATCATTAAGACTTATATAAAAATCCCTTAAATGATTTTGATATTCATATAAATCATACATATAAAATATGATCGGCCTTTTTAAGTTGGCATAATCAAAAAAAACGCTTGAATAATCGGTAATCAATATATCACTAATAATATATAAATCATTGATATCTTCATAATTTGAAACATCAATAATAAAATCTTCATACTCATCAAAATTAAAATGATTTGCAACAAAATAATGCGTTCTAAAAAGAATAATAAATTCATCTTTTAATGCAGATTGAAGTTGTTTGAAATCTATTCCTAAATCATATACATACCCGACTCCTGTAATATGTTGATTATCTCTCCAAGTCGGCGCATAAAGTATAATTTTTTTATTTTGGTCTATATTTAAATCATTTTTTATCTTCTGAACACTTTGTTTTGAATATTTAAATAAAAAATCATTCCGTGGATATCCTTGTTCAATAATAATATTTTCTTTACCCAAGGTTTTTAAATTAAAAGCTGATATAAATTTTTCTGAACAAAACTTAGAAGGAGATAGCATATATGTATATCTTTTAACATCTATATCATTTTTGTTTTGCAATTCATTAATACTATTCATGGCATTGCCATCTTCACATTTTATATCATATCCTAATTTTTTTAACGGGGTGCCATGCCAAGTTTGAATATAAATTTGATCTTTTCTTTTCTTTACATGATTTGGCACTCTATGATTAGTTATCCAGTATTTTGCCTTTGCATATTTTCGATAATATTCTTTGGAAGCATATCGAACAATTTCAGTATTTTTATTATTTAATAAGAATAATTTTTCAGATGGTTTTTTAAACGCCCACACATAATGAAAATCACTATATTGATCATTATAAAGCATCGTTTCATATAATGCTCTCGGGCTACATGCATATGATCTTCCCATATACGCTTCAAAAATAATTAAATTTTCATCTGTTTTATATTTTTTATAATAAAAATAATATTTAAATAGCCGTTTAAAATAAAGACCCTCTCTAAAGAGTTTACGAAATAAAAGATTTTTTTTAGAATATTCAACTAATATATTTTTTATTTTTTTTTTATATTTCTTCATATTTACCTTCTTGCTTGTTTTCTAATATAAATTTCAATATTAAACTAGTAATTTTTTCTATACTATATCCGTCGTCTGACACATATTTATTTCTAAAATTATTTACTAAGGATATGTCGTATTGATTTTGTTCTATCGCGTCTATTAAATCTCTCGGATTTCCATAGACACAGCCGGGAAATTCACTGTATAAATCAATATTTAATCCATTCTTAGCAACATAATCTTCATAATCATATACATAAAAATATATTTTTTTATTTAATGCTGCTGCTTCGATCGAAATAGCAGAATAATCTGTAATGACGATGTCTGCCGCAGTCAATAATTCAAGTGATGAGACATTTTGAAAATAAGTCACCCTGTCATCCGTAATCAAATTGCTATCATTAGGATGTTGCTTCATTATGAAAATATATTGACTATAATCAATATATTCACAAAGCCTATATAAATTATTGTTTTTATTCACTCGAAACGTTGGCACATATAATATAACTTTTTTATTTTTCAAATCTGGATATTTTTTAAATAATTTTTGTTTAATTAATTTTTCATTTTGAATAATATAATCAATTTTTGGCAGTCCATAACTACGAAATTTTTCTTTAGGAACATGAAAGGCTTCGCTAAAAAAAGGTATCATTTTTTCAGAACCTGAAATAATGATATCATAATTTTGATGCATATTCATAAGCAGAGAAAGCTTAACTTTTCTTCCATATTCCTTATCTAAAGTTTGATATCCAAATTTTTTAATTGCGCCCATTGCATGCCAAAGTTGTATTACTTTCAACTCTTTTTTATGTTTTAAAATGCTGATCGGGATTATATAAGAATCCAGTATACATACCTTAGCTGTAGCTATATGATATAACTGTCTCAAAGTGTGGAAATAGTATATAATACCGCCTGCAAATGATTGGTCTAATTTTTTTGTTAAAACAACTATTTCTATATGTGGATGTTTGCTATACAATGCTTTTTCAAGCAATAAAAAATCAAGAGACGGTTTATTAGACTGCCTGCTCAACAAAACAATTTTGTTTTTATGTATAGGAAACATTTTCATTATAAAATAAATCAGCTTTAAATTCATTTTATACACGATAACTAATATAGCCATGTTGCTTTCTTTCATTTTCATTTCACAAATATAATCGTAACTAAAATGTAACATTTTAACGCATTTAATAATAAACTAAAAAAACTTGCCTGTCAATTGTTAAAATTAAGCAAATTTGGCAGATATTATTATTTAATTATATTATCTCGCTTCTCTGATTGAAAATTAATATTTTTATTTGAGCTTAGATCTAAATTTTCAGGATTTATATCAGTATTTTTACTTATATCGTTTGTCAATAAATACATATTTTCAAAGCCTTCTGTATTCTCTTTAACAAAAATAACTTTAATTGTAGCAAGCAATAATTGAAAATCTAAAAATAAAGAAAAGTTCTCGATATAAAATAAATCCATTTTTAATTTATCAGTAAAAACCGTATTGTATTTCCCATAGATTTGCGCATAACCTGTAAGCCCTGCTTTTACTTTCATTCTGTAACAAAATTCAGGCATCATACGGCTATAAATTTCTACATTCTCAATACGCTCTGCACGCGGTCCTACGAGAGACATATCTCCTTTTAAAATATTAAATAATTGAGGCAATTCATCAATATGTGTTTTCCTAATGAATCTTCCAATAGGAGTAATTCGTTCATCCTCATCAGTCGTAAGCTGAGGTCCATTTTTTTCCGCATCAATGATCATGCTTCTAAATTTCAAAATTGTAAATTTCTTCATATTGACTGTATACCTTGCTTGCTTAAAGAAAACAGGTCCACGATCATATAATTTTATTGATACCGCACATAACAATAGTACTGGGGATAATATAAGAATTCCCAGGAAAGAAAATAAAATATCCATACCTCGTTTTATGACCATTTGTTCTATTGAAGCTCCTTCATTTTTAAATACAAAGGCAGGGGTATCAAGTACTTGCGTTAAATGTGCATTATGCATAAGAATATCTTGAATTGAGGGCATTAAAATCAAACGTTTATTTTTTTCAAAACAATATGAAAGTATTTTTTTTCTTAAATCATTATTAATATCACCTAGAATGACCGTAGAATATTCATCAATATAATCAATAAGTTTATTATATTCTTCTGATTCAAAACATACTAACAAAATATTGTAACGACGCATTTTATAATGATTAAATTTACTGATAAAATCCAAATCATGTGGACTATTCTGACATATGACAACTGCGTCTCGTGCAGGGTGAAGAGAATAAAATACTTTACTTGCATTCCAATAAAACATCGTACTCAAAATACCTTGTAATACCATAAGAAAAAGTATTGGAATAATATTTATTAATTCTCTTGAAACAAGTGACATAATTAAATATGCAATAAAATTAGTTAAAATAATAGTAATGAGATATGAAAGCACCAGCTCCCTGATTCTTAAAACACCTATATCAAAACATTTATAAGTGCCGGCAAGCAAACCAAATATAAATAAATATAAGAAAACAAGAACGATATTGCCTTTTAAATTGAGCATTCCGTAATATTCACGTAATATAATTATAAAAGAAACAAGAGTAACGAATATTAGTATCAATTTACTTAACGAATCAAATAATCGCTGTGAATCTTTTTTTTCAATTTTTTTCATAATTTAATATATATTCCCTTTAGTAGCCTCTAAGATCCATATAACATATCAAATAATTTATGCTAAAATACTTGTATTTAATTATACTATTTATTATAACAAATTTGGTAATCTTTATAAGCCTACATTATATGTCATCAAATACCTCTTTAATAAATCCACTTCATTATATTACTAAATTATAAAATATGAAAGCAAAATATCAATAAATATCCTATATTAATTAACAGCATGAATGAATAATGGCTGATTTTGAATAATTTTTGCCGCATTGTCTTCTAAATATTTTCTTGTACTTTTATTTATCATTTTTTCTACTTTTTTATAAGCATCCGCCAAAAGAGGGGGACGTTTATCTAATGAATGCGTATCCGACGCTAAAACATGTACCATATCATGTATAAAACATGAACGTATAAATTTTTGATCTCTCCATTTAAATAGCTTATCAGCATTTATTTGACAAAGCACTCCAGTATCTACCAAATCTTTTAATATTTCAGGTCGATTTCGAAAATAAGTATAGCGCTCAACATGTGCGAGGATAGGAATAAATCCCTTGAGCCTGATATGATAAAATACTTTCTTGATATTGACAGGGAAATGAGTAACAGGAAGCTCTAATAAAATATAATTCGTATTTTCTATAACTAACTGGCTTAAATCAATCGTTACAATAAAAGGATCCAGATATACTTCTGCACCCAGCAATAAGTTCATTGATAAATTTTCTTTTTTTACTGCTTCAATCAAAGCTGCATACGAATCATTTCTTTGCTTCAAAAAAAGATTTAAATCCAGTACCTCATTATTATAATGCGGCGTTAAAACAACAGTTGATACTCCTTGCTTCTGCTCTTCCTTTAATAAAGCCACGGATTCAGCTATTGACTGTGCTCCATCATCAATCGCTGGCAAAATATGTGTATGCAAATCAATCATTTGTTTGCTTCTCACCATTATATCCGTACCCATAACCGTATCTATATCCATAATTATCATAATAATAGTAACTGTTCGATTTATTTGTATCCATTTCAGCATTATATTGGTTGAGTACTGTTCCGATTATATTGGTGCCTGCCGCCTCCAGATTCTTCTTGGCAGTCTTTACTTGCTCAAATGTAGAATATTTTTGCTTAATTACTAACAATGCTCCATCGCAATGTTGGCTTAAAACAGCCGCATCCGTTACTATAGCCGGAGGTGTATCACAAATTACATAATCGTAATTTTCATCTAAATATTCTAACAATTCTGCCATCCGGTACGAACCCAGTAATTCTACCGGATTTGGCGGGATAGTTCCCGATAACATAACATCTATATTTAAATTTTTCATATGATAAGCAGATTCCTGTAATTTTGATGTTCCACCTAGCACAGAGGAAATTCCTTTTGTTATGACACGATTTATCTCCAAATAATGTTGAATCATAGGTTTACGTAAATCACAATCTAATAACAATACTCTACTTGCATTTTCCGCAAGAGAGATTGCAAGGTTAATGGCAACGCTTGTTTTCCCTTCCCCCGGTATGGCACTTGTAACTACAATTTTTTTATACTCATTATTAAGCGACATAAAATTCAAATTTGTACGAAGAGATTTATAGGCTTCTAAATATACAAAAGGAGAATCAGCAGAAATAATTTCCAATTTATCTACAGGATGTTTTCTCTTTAAATATTTTGATGTTTTTGAGATTTTCATTTTTTTGTTCTCCCTTGCTTTGTTCCACAGCTTTCAATGCTTGGTATAATTCCTAGTACGGGTAAATCTAAATGTTTTTTAATATCCAATTCAGATTTGTAAGTATTATCGAGCATAAACTTTAATACAAAAATTCCTGCTGATACAACAATGCCCAGCATTGCCGCAAGCAAAGCATTCATTTTCTTATTAGGAGATACCGGTGATGATGAAACTGTAGGTTTATCAATCGTCTTTACAGACCCTGCCTCTACTATATCAATAATAATATCTGGAGCAGTAAGCACTATTTGAGAGACGATTTTTAATGCACGTTGCGGATCGGGATCCTTTACTGCGATACGCATTACTTGCGTGCCGTTTACCGCAGATACCGACACTTGATTTTGCAGATTTGACAGACTTTCATTTAAATCCAACGCATTAATAACGGGATTTAAAACTGCACCGCTTTGAATAATAATAGCATACGTATCTACAAGATTTTCAGCCGAAGTGATTTGGTCGTTTGTGACTGCTACGTTTTGATCTATTCTTGTATTCACGATCATTGTAGAACTGGCTTCATAAATCGGCATCACAAAAAGTTTGGTTGCAAAAAAGCCGATAGCGCCTGCCAAAATACCGGCTAAAATAACAATAATAATATATTTCTTTAAATATAATAATAATTCTTTGATTTCGATAGTCGTCTCTTCAAATTCCAGTTGTTCAAACATTGTATACCTCTTGATCTATAAAGATTCTTTTATTGAAATAAATATTAATTTTGACTAATATTTATAACTTTATGATGACGATGTTCACTATAATGATATGCTCTTCCATTCAAATTACTCATTATATTTTACAGTAGTTACTATGTAGCAGTCAAGAAAATTGACCATCCGCTTTACTCATTTTAATTTCTTATATAAACTAACATCATTTACGATAGCAAACAAATTACAGTAGCCAGATTACCTAAATAATCAATTTAATCTCTGCAATATAAATCTCTGGTATATACCTTGTCGACTACATCTAAGATATCATCTGTCATTCTATTTGCTACAATAACATCACTTATGTTTTTAAATTGTTCTAAATTTGTTATGATTATAGAATTATAAAAGGTTTCTTCTTTTAATGTCGGTTCATAAACGACAACTTCTATACCTCTCGCTTTGATACGCTTCATTATACCTTGAATGGCTGATTGGCGAAAATTATCTGAATCTATTTTCATTGTTAACCTATATATTCCCACAATTTTAGGTTTTCTTTTCAGAATCATATCGGCAATATGATCTTTTCTTGTTCTATTTGCGTCAACTATTGCAGACATAATATTCTGAGGAACATCTATATAATTTGCTAAAAGCTGTTTTGTATCCTTTGGCAAACAGTATCCACCATATCCAAACGAGGGATTATTATAATGAGTCCCGATTCGAGGATCCAAGCCTACGCCCTCAATAATTTGTTTCGTATTTAAGGCTCTTATTTCAGCATAAGAATCTAATTCATTAAAATAAGCCACACGCAAAGCAAGATATGTATTAGCAAACAATTTAATTGCTTCTGCCTCTGTCGAACCTGTAAATAACATTGGAATATTTTCTTTGATTGCACCCTCTGCTAAAAGTTTGGCAAAAATTCTTGCTCGCTTTGAATCTTCACCAACTACGATTCGCGAAGGGTATAAGTTGTCATATAATGCCTGCCCTTCTCTTAAAAATTCCGGAGAAAAAATCACATTATCTATCTCAAACATTGCTTTTACTCTTTCGGTATAACCCACCGGAACCGTTGATTTAATAATTATAACCGCATCAGGATTAATCGCTATCACATTTGCGATTACGGCTTCTACTGTTCTTGTATTGAAATAATTTTTTTGCGGATCATAATTTGTGGGAGTAGAGATAATTACATACTCGGCATCAATGTATGCCTTATAATTATCGGTAGTCGCCTTTAAATTTAACTTTTTATTTTTTAAATATTCTTCTATTTCTTTATCAATAATAGGTGACTTTTTATTATTGATCATATCCACTTTTTTTTGAATAATATCTAATGCTGTCACTTCATTATTTTGAGCCAATAGAATTGCATTAGATAATCCAACATATCCTATACCGGCAATTGTAATTTTCATATAAATCCTACCTTCTTTTATGTCTAATCTTCTAATATTTAAAATAAATCTATTTAGATTTATAGAATAATACTCAAATATTCACTTTATAATCATAGATAAATAATTGTTGGTCAGACTTATAAATTAGGCTTTCAGCAATTCCAATAATATGCACCACAACTTATCATAACATATTCTCTAATATATCAGTAATTCTCTTACTAGCAAGCCCATCACCATAAGGATTACTTGATTTGCTCATTATTTCATACTCATTTTTATCTTCAAGCAATTGTTTAAATGCCTTATATATTACTTTTTCATTAGTACCGACAAGTTTTAAAGTCCCCGCCGCAACACCTTCAGGTCGTTCAGTGGTGTTTCTCATTACAAGAACAGGCTTCCCAAGACTGGGGGCCTCTTCCTGAACACCTCCGCTATCTGTTAAAATTAAATAAGACCTTGCAAGAAAGTTATGAAAATCTATTACATCCAGCGGTTCAATAATCTTAATTCTATCACATGCATTAAAAATCTCATCAGCAATTTGTCTCACGAGTGGGTTCATATGTACAGGATATATAGCTTTAATATCTTTGTTCTCATCAATAATTTTTTTAATAGCTTTAAACATATTTCTCATCGGCATACCCAGATTTTCTCTTCTATGCGCTGTAATCATAATTAGCCTGCTATCTTTAGCCCATTCTAAATATTGATGATAATAATTTTCTCTAACGGTAGTCTTCAAGGCATCTATTGCAGTATTACCCGTAATGTAAATCATTAACGAATCTTTTCCCTCTTTGATTAAATTATTCTTTGCTATTTCTGTGGGTGCAAAATGATACTTGGCGATACTTCCTATTGCTTGTCTATTAAATTCTTCCGGATACGGAGAGTTTATATTATATGTTCTTAATCCGGCTTCAACATGTCCAACAGGAATTTGCAGATAAAAACATGCCAATGAAGTTACAAATGCAGTAGTCGTATCACCGTGAACTAAAACAACATCCGGCTTTACTTCTTCAAGAACAGTTTTCATTTTTTCAAGGATATTTATTGTAATGTCAAACAGAGTCTGCTTTTTCTTCATGACGGAAAGATCATAATCTGGAACTACATCAAAAGCGTTTAATACTTGTTTTAACATCTCTTTATGTTGCCCAGATACGCAAACTATTGTTCTGAAATTGCTCCTTGTTCTAAGTTCTTTTACTAAGGGACACATTTTTATTGCTTCTGGTCTAGTGCCAAAGACCACCATTACTTTTTTCATTTTATTATCCAAATTTATATTTTTTTCAATGCTCGAACTACATCTAAAATATTATCATATACTATATCAGCTTCTGTATCTGATTCATTAATCAAATGACCGCTTCTTACTAAAATACATCGTCCTATACCGGCATTCTTTCCAGTTTCAATATCAATTTCTTTATCGCCAATAAAAATACTTTGTTCAAGGTCAATATTATAATCATTTAATGCCTGCTTTACCATCCCAATATTAGGTTTTCTACAATTACATCTAAGATTATATTTTTCAACAATGCCATCGGGATGATGAGGGCAGTAATAAAAAGCGTCAATATATGTTCCTTTTTCTTCCAATAATCCATTAATATAATTATGCAATATATGAATATCATTTTCAGTATAATATCCACGTGCTACTCCCGCTTGATTACTTACAATAATTACTCTATAACCTAATTCATGAAATGTTTTTATAGCTTCTATAGCACCTGGTAAAAATTCAAAATCCTCTATTCTATAAAGATAATTCACTTCTCTATTAATGGTACCATCTCTATCTAAAAAAACTGCCTTATCTTTCATTTGCAAAATCCTTTTGTGCTCTATAATAATCTTCCGGTATTCCGATATCAATAAAATATCCATTACTTTCAAAAGCATATATATCATATTTTAAAGATTCTAATATCATTTTTTCAAATGAAAAACATTCATTATTGATATCACAAAATATTTGTTTATTTATATAATACATACCTGCATTAATTATGCCTTGTTCAGTTTCTTTTTTTTCTATAAATTTAATAACTTTATTATCTTTTACAATAACCGAACCATAGCGATCATAATGATACATTGTTTTTACTGCAATCGTTATGCAACCATTATGAATATTATGGAATGTTTTCATACCGGCAAGATTCACATCAAAAAATGTATCCCCATTAGTAATTAAAATACTATTTGCATTACATTTCTGCAGTGCTTTTTTGATAGCACCACCCGTTCCCAATGGAGTATCTTCATCAGAATAAATAATTTCCATGTCTTTATATGAATTTTTAAAATAGTTTTTAATTGAATCGCTTTTATAGCCTACGGCTAGTACCACTTTCTTGAAATTATACTCTTTTAGATGATTTAATATATACACTAAAAACGGCTTGCCGTTAACGAGAGCCATTGGTTTAGGCACATCAGATACTATATGACTCAATCTTGTTCCAAATCCTCCGGCCAAAACTATTGCTTCCATTTTCACTCCTATTCCCCAAAGAAAAATTCATTTTCTACCGCTGCGCATATTGCATGATAAATCGGCAGATGATATTCCTGTATGATGTAAGTGTCATCTGAAGGTGCGTTAAGTAAGACATCAGATACCTCTTTTAACTTACCGCCGCTATTCCCTGTAAGCGAAATTACTTTCATGCCTTGAATTTTAGCTAATTGAGCTGCATAAAGAACATTTTTAGAATTACCAGATGTACTAATTGCTATGAGTATATCTCCATTATTCCCATATCCTAATACTTGTTGCGCAAACGCCAAATCCGGGGCTTGATCATTCGCATATGCCGTTAACAAAGCTGCCTCATTTACTAACGATATTGCCGGTAATGCCTCTTGAAGATTATCAATTAAGTATTCTGCTGTTTCCGGAGATAATTCTTTTATTTTTAGTTGTTTTTTATCCTCTAATTTCCTAGGCAATAAAAACCCTTTCATTAATTCGCCAACTATATGTAATGAATCTGACGCACTGCCGCCATTTCCACATATAAGTAATTTATTTTTTTTACTGTAACAAAAAATAATTTCTTCAATAGCCTTATATAAAGGGATACCTTCTAAAACGGGATATTTTTCGAATAGTTTTTCAATTATTTGTTTAGTTGATTTTTTCAAATTTCTACCTCGTTTCAATTATATATTGTCCAAGCTTGAGCTCCTTTTTCTGTAAATTGAACAGATATTACTTGACCATTCGTTTCCTTTAACTTTTCAATAAGATCATATCTCTTTTTAGGATCACATATAATCATCATAAATCCTCCACCGCCTGCTCCTGAAACCTTAGCCGCTTTTGCTCCATTATCTATAATATAATTATAAATTTTATCTACAGATGGGTTTGTTATAAAGGATGACATTTTTTTCTTAGATTCCCAGCCTTTTTTTAAACAATTAGCTAATCCTTCAAAATCGCCTTTTAAGATTGAATTTTTCATCTCAGCAGCCGACGCTTTTAATTCATGCATCCCCTCTATACTCTTTAAATTTTTTTCTTTAGTATTTTTAATTTGATCATCTATAATAGAAGCAGACATTCTTGAGGTCCCAGTATAATATAATACCAAAGAACTTTCTACTTCATTTTTGATCCAATTCTTTATTCTCAAAGGATTTACAATAACTCGATTATCCTCATAAAATTCTATGAAATTAAAACCTCCAAACGTGGCAGCAAATTGATCTTGTCTGCCTCCTGTCAGATGCAAATCTTCTCTTTCTATCTCATATGCAAGATGAGCCATATCATATTCACCTAACGGAAGATTTAACCATTCCATAAAAGCTTTAATAATAGCCACAACCATCGAAGATGAAGAACCAAGTCCTGAACCTGCCGGTGCATCCGAATACGTGGTCATTGTAAAAGATAAAGGTTCGCCATGATTATAATCTTTTACTATTCTGTTATAGATACCTTTATGTAATATCAGCTGGTCATCTATTTCGATTTTAGAGGTACTTGCGCTCTCGTATCGTTCCCTTTTATCTAATGAAATAAGCATAATCTTATTATTATCGGATGGTTCAATTATACAATAAGCGTACATATCAATTGTAGCGTTTAAAACTGCCCCACCATATTCATCGCAATATGGCGAAACATCTGTGCCTCCACCTGCTAAACCTAACCGAAGCGGGGCTTTGGATCTGATAATCATATTTTATTTTCACTCCTAATTTATCTATATCTTAAATTAAAATTTCTTCACATACTTATTCAATAATACTTCTGCCAATATAAAATCAATATCATTATCTATATCTATGGACTTATCTTTATCCATAATCAAAGCAAAACTATTTTCAGCATAAATACTTTCTGTTTCCAAAAAGTATTTAGTTTTTATAATATATACTGCTCCATTAATCCGATAATATTTTGTCAAACTCTGCCTTGGTTTATTAAGTATCTCAGGATTTATAAAATCTACCATCGACTTATCTTCAGGTAATGTGCCTGACCATAACGGAGAATGGTCCATTTCACAAACTGCTATTACACTGTTTGCATTTTTTTTATTTAAAATACAATGGCCATTAATAATATCTTTTGCTGTTCTTAATGGAGAAGTAGGTTGTAGTAATGTTACCGTATCAAACTCTTTTCCTAACTCCGTATAGTTTTTCAAGACGTTTCTAACTACATCCCAGGATGATGTGGTATCATCAGCTAATTCGGCACTTCTCATGAAAGGCACTGCAGCACCATACTGTTTTGCAATCTCTGCATATATTTTAGAGTCTGTTGAGACCATTATTTCATCAAATATTCCGGACTCTTTTGCCGCCTCTATTGTATAGGCTATTAACGGTTTGCCATTCAATATTTTAATATTCTTATCCTTAAGACCTTTAGAACCACTTCGTGCGGGGATTATAGCAACATTTCTCATTTACTCTACTCCTAAATCATAGAAAGCCTTCTTAAGATTAATCTTATCTACAAGCACGTTATCTCTAAGAACCTTTACAACTTTATCGGATGTATTGCCTTTCCCATATGGATTCTTTGCATTCTGGGCCTTGATCCTAAACTCATCACTTAATGCCAGCTCAATACTTTTGCTGATTTCATCCTTATCAGATTTACAATTTATGATGCTGTCTGCTTGAAGTCTTCCCTTTTGTCTGTCCCCGATATTTATTGTTGGTATTCCAAAACTTGGCGCTTCAATAAGACCGCTGGATGAATTGCCGACCACCAGTGAAGAATATTTTAAGGCGCTTAAATATTTCTTTGTTCCAAGTGAAGCAAAGGCATAGATATTATCGTATTTACTAACGTATTCATAAATCATTTTATTAATGATTCGTCCTTCTGCATCAGCATTTGATTTGGTAAAAACAAAATCTATATTTGTATATGATTTGCACGCTTCCAAAAGAACCTCGATTTGGTATTTTGAGCTATTTTTTTCTAGTGTTACGGGATGATAGGTCACCACTGCATATGTTTGGCCTAACTTAATATTTAATTCTTTTCTTAACTCATCCCTTGTGAATAGTTCTTCATTCAAAATATTTTCAATACCTATAGCACCGACATTAAAAACACGGTCTGGATGCTCTCCAAGTTGAATAACCCTATTGCGATATTTTTCAGTACTTGTAAAATGAAAATAGCTCAACTTCGTGATTGCATGTCGAATAGACTCATCTATAGCGCCTTCTGTTGTTTCACCTCCATATAAATGAGCTATTGGAATTCTCTGATTCATTGCCGCCATTGCTACTGCAAGTGTTTCATACCTATCCCCTAAAACAAGTAATAAATCAGGATTTACTCTTGCAAAATAATCTGCATATCCAATCATTGCTAATCCCATTGATTTCGATATTGAACACGGTGTATCGGAACTTAGCAATATCTCAATTTTTTCATCAATTGGAAACCCGTCATTCTCGATCTCTTTATAGGTTAAACCAAATTCCGGCGAAAGGTGTGCTCCGGTAGCTACAATTCGTACATCAAATGCTTCAATCATTTTTAATTTTTTTATAATTGGTTTTAATAATCCATATTCTGCTCTTGTTGCTGTGAGAACACTTATGATTTTCTTCATATTTCTATCAACTCATCTTCTTTAAAATCTTTTATGGCTTCTTTACCTAAAACTTCAAACCATTGCATAGGATTAATGCCATTCCCAGGTCTTTTCACCGTTATGTTATCTTCTGTAAAAATTTCGCCTTTCAGAATATGTCTACTGGCTACGATACTTTTACGGGCTATAATTATATTCTTTTTCTCAGATTCGGCAGGCTGTTTTATACCGTTTCCTAATGCCACTTCAATGTTTCGGATACTGTTGACCATATTTCTTAATTCCTCTGGCTCTAAGCTCGCTTTATGATCAGGCCCTTCCATATCTTTATTTAAAGTGAAATGTTTCTCAATCACTGTTGCGCCCAAGGCCACTGCAGCAATAGGCACTTCAATACCTTTTGTATGATCTGAATACCCAATTTTTATATTAAATTCTTGTTGAATTGTTTTCATGGCTTTTAAATTTACATCTTTATATGGCGCTGGATATTCAGTAGTGCAATGAAGAATTGTAATCTCACCAGCCCCACCATTTGTTAATATAGCAACCGCGTTATGAATATCCTCCATTGTACTCATACCCGTCGACAATATTATAGGGCTGCCCAATTTTGCTATCTTGATTAGATACGGTAAATTAGTTATTTCGCCTGAAGGAATTTTCCATCTTTTCATGCCTATTTTATTTAAAAAATCTATACTGTCTAAATCAAATGCAGTAGATAAAAACTCAATATCATTAAGTTTACAATATTCACTTAACTCAAAAAATTCATCAAATGAAAGTTCCAAATTTTTCAACATATCATATTGACTTTCTTCCGTATTTATTTGTTTTTTTTGATATTCGGCTTTTGCTGCATTTTTTGAGACTATATTTTTAGATATGAAAGTTTGAAATTTAATACAATCTGCTCCTGCTTCTTTAGCGGCATTAACTAATTGCTTCGCGAGTTTCAAGCTTCCATTATGATTGACACCAGCCTCAGCTATAACATATACGCTCACAGCTTCCTTATCTCCTTACAAGGAACTCCATATGCTAATATTTTATCTCCTATATTTCTACTTACAAGACTTCCCATACCTATTATTGAATTAGACCCTATTTGGACTTGCTGTTTTACAGTGGCATTAGCTCCAATATGGGTGCATTGTCCAACGCTTACTTCTCCGCTTAACACCGCGCCCGGAGCTATATGTACAAATTCTTTTATATGGCAATTATGTTCAATAATTGCTCCTGTATTGATAATGGCACACTCATTTATAACTGCTCCTGTATTTACAACTGCTTGTTTGCCAACATAGGTTCCTGTTTTGATCTCTGCATACTCACTAATAACCGCAGATGGGTCGGCTATTTTCGGAAATTTAAATCCTATTTTTTTAGCAATATTATATAGTTTAATTCTTAAAATGGGATTACCTATGCTCCCAATAGTTATAAAAGCATATCCAAATCCACTATTGTATAATTTTGATAAATCCTTATCACAACCTAACACTTGGATCCCCATTATTTTTTTCCCAATATTTTCTTTTTTATCAATAATTCCTATCTCCGAATATTCATTTATGATAAGAAGACTATCTAGAACAGATTTACAATGACCTCCTCCGCCAATTAATAAAATTCTCTTATCCATTTTTGTCCAACCTTCTTCTCATTTCTTCCATATCATCTATTTGTCCCATATCCATCCAATTTTTATCGCTAATCGGATATACTCCTATTTTCTCTCCGCAATCTTTATATTTCTCAATAATATCTGGGAACCCAATGGTTTGATCTTCTTTGAGTTCTTCAACGACTTTCGGCTCTACAATATACATGCCTGTATTTGTAAAAAAGGATAATTCAGGTTTCTCTTTCATATCTTTAATTTCACCTGTCTCATTTATCTCAATAACACCATATGGAATTCTTATATTTTTTAAAGAACACACCATAGTAATAAGATTATTGTTTTCTTTATGGTAATTATAAATTTTTTCATAATCTTCTTCTATAAGAATATCACAATTAGATAATATGAAAGTAGATTTAATTTTACCTTTGAGCAAACTTAAGCCCCCGCCTGTTCCAAGTGGCTTATCTTCATCTACATAATAAACACTATATCCTTTTTCTATTTCATTAAAATATGCTTTAATCATATTTTTCTTATGATTTACAACTAAATAAAATTGATTAGCACCGTGTTGATGAAATCTATTAATAATATGTTCCGCAATCGGTATTTCACCAATTGGAATAAGTGGTTTAGGTAAAATCTTAGTATAAGGGTATAATCTAGTCCCAAGCCCGCCCGCCATTATGACTACCGGGATCTTTAAATTATGTTCATCCTCAACTTCTTCGTCATTCCAAAAAACTATTGAAACAATATTATTATTACTATCCAAAATAGGCACTGCTTCAATTGAATATCGCTTCATTTGTTCCTTAGCTTTATTTTTATCTGCTTCGACAATTGATTTTGGGCTATAATTGGCAATATCTTTTACTTTTGCATCTAAATTGCCTTTTCTAAGTATCCATCTTCTAATATCTCCATCTGTAATGGAAGCAACAAATTGTCCTTCTCGTATAACAAAGAGAACTTTCTTTGCCACCTTATCCAGTTGTTCCATAGCTTGAATCATTGTTGCTTCTTCTTCTATCAAAAAATCTATGACATCCATTGATTTCACCTCTTTTTCAAAAGCTATATCTTTCGCGGATGCTTCAAACATTCCACAACATAAGATACATTTTCCGTGGTAAGATTTGAACTGCAAGGAATATTTACAGTGTGCTCCCAAAATTTTCTTGCTAACTCGATTTTATATGTTTGGTTTGCTTTATAAGGTTTTTGATCGCTAATCAGTCCCCAAATTGGCCTTGATTGTACATTCCTTGAAGTCAAATATTTTATTGTTTGATCTCTGTTTAGTTTATAATCATCTTCAATGTAGAGAGCATAAAACCAATAATTCGGCCTAATATCATCTCTGAAGTTAAGAAGCTTAATACCATCTATATGAGCAATTTCTTTTTTATACTGAATAAAATTCGTTTGTTTTGTTTGAATGAATTCTTCTAACTGCTCTAATTGCGCTAAGCCAAGAGCTGCTTGTAAATTTGTCATACGATAGTTATAGCCAATCTCATCATGTGTGTAATATAATTCATCGCTTTTTGCTTGCGTTGTAAGATGTTTTGCTCTTCTTAAATAATCGTCATTATCGGAAACAATCATCCCTCCTCCCCCTGTTGTAATAATTTTATTCCCGTTAAATGAATATACACCTATATCTCCTATAGTTCCAGCAAATTTATCATTATATTTCCCAATAGTATAAAAAGTTCCTATAGCTTCTGTCGCATCTTCAACAACCTTTAAATTATATTTTTTAGCCATTTCTACTATGCTTCCCATGTCAGCCATATTTCCAAAAACATGTACAACTACTATAGCTTTAATTTGCTTATTAGTCTTCTTATTAATAAGCTTTCCAAAAGTAAAAAAACATTCTTTTTCAATAAACTCATAAAGTTTATTTACATCTATCGTAAGGAATTCATCGCAATCCATAAAAATAGGCTCTGCTCCAATATATTTCACCGGATTGACTGCCGCAATAAACGTAAGCGCAGGGACAATAACCTCATCGTCTTTCGTAACTCCGCAGACTTCTAATGCAATATGTAAGCCGGCTGTGCCGTTTTGACACGATACAGCGCCTTTTGATTTTACATATTCTGCAACTTTTGATTCAAAGTCATTCACATAAAGGCCCCCAGTAGATACCCACCCTGTTTTAATAGCATGAGTCACATACTCAAGCTCTTTCCCTTTCAAATTAGGAACAGATAGAGGTATAAATTCTTGACTCATAAATGTGCCTCCAATTTAAATATTATAAATATCTGTTTTATATCGATATAGATTATTTCTAAAAAAATCTATAGTTTCCGCAAGTCCTTGCTCAAATGTATACTTAATATTCCAATTTGTTAATTTTTTAATTTTTTCATTAGAACCTAAAAGCCTATTAACTTCACTTTTTTCGGGTCTCAGTCTCTGATTATCACATGTAATTTTTGCATTAGGATTAATTTGTCTAACCAATTCTTTTGCTAATTGCCCAATAGAAATTTCCTGTTGAGTCGCAATATTAATTTCCTCTCCAATTGTTCTGTCCGATTTAGCTATTTCCATAAATCCATTTACTGTATCTTTTACATAGTTAAAATCTCTTGTGGGATTTAACGAGCCAAGTTTAATTTCTTCTCTTCCTGCTAACAGCTGTGTAATTATCGTTGGTATCACAGCTCTTGCCGATTGTCTTGGACCATAAGTGTTAAAAGGTCTTACTATAGTAATCGGCATATTGAAACTTCTATAAAATGATTCAGCTAACCTGTCTGCCCCAATCTTCGTTGCCGAATATGGCGACTGTCCTTGATATGGATGTTTTTCATCTATTGGAACATATTGCGCAGTGCCATAAACTTCTGATGTTGAAGTTATTAAGACCCTCGATATACTTAAATCTTTCGCAGCCTGAAGTACGTTTAATGTCCCTTTAATATTCGTATCTATATATGTATCTGGTGAATGATAACTAAATGGGATAGCGATCAATGCGGCCAAATGAAAAACATACTCCATTCCTTTCATAGCTTCCCTGATACCATTTGGATCGCGTATATCTCCAGTAAATACTTCAACATCTTTCATTATTTCTTGTGGTAAAGTATCTATCCATCCCCAAGAATTAAATGAGTTATAATATACAAACGCTCTTACCTTGTGCCCCTGCATTACTAACTCTTCTGTCAAGTGACTTCCAATAAATCCGTCTGCACCAGTTACTAATATTTGATTCACTAAAATCTCCCCCTTCATTTTTTCCTAAACTTTACCGGTTCATCATCGATTGTCTATCTTTTATACCTTTTTTCAATCTTATATTACATATTAATATATTATAAACACTATTTTTATCATAACATTAACTAATTTTACCATTTTTCAAGTTATTCATTTCAGCATTTTCGTTAAATCTTTATTAAATTTTTATTCATCTCTATTTTATTCCTATATTATCAGTTTATCTATCTTAATAATTATATAAGAAAACACTATTTTTCTTGCTTAAATTTATTTTACAAAAAATTTGTATTATATATTAACATCACAATTTATATACATTCTCAAAATCACATATGTTTTTTGTATCTAAAATAATTTTGTTTCTTATCATATCCATGTGCTTTTTTATATGCTCATGCGCAGTAATAATAACCAGCATCTCTATCTCATTTAAAAAATCCTCAAAATTTATATATTGATGGTCTACAATTCTTTCTTTGATAAAAGGATCAAAAACTTTTACTCCAAAAGCTAAATGCTCGTCCATTCTCTCAAGGAGCTGCAGTGTAGGGCTTTCTCTTGTGTCATCAATATTTTCTTTATATGTAAGTCCGTAAATACCTATCTTTGAGATGTCCGTAATGTTATGTTTTCTCATGATATCTCTGATTCTGCTTAATACATAGGCAGGCATGGAATCGTTAATTTTCCTTGCCGTAAGAATTAAATTAGTCAAGTCGGGATAATCACCTACTAGAAACCATGGATCTACGGAAATACAGTGCCCTCCTACGCCTGGACCCGGTTGAAGAATATTCACTCTCGGATGCTTATTGGCAATACGAATAATTTCATAGACATCCATATTGTCAACTCTGCAAATTTTTGCCAGCTCATTAGCAAATGCAATATTAACATCTCTGTATGTATTTTCTATTACTTTAGACATTTCAGCAGTCTTTATGTCCGTTACAATAATTTCTGCTTGACAAAAACTTGAATATAATTCTTTGATCTTCTCTCCAATTTGTTGCGAATCAGCTCCGATTATTCTTGCATTATGCTCAAATTCATAGATCATATTACCTGGTATAATCCTTTCAGGAGCGTGAGCTAAATGTATATCTTTGCCAATGCAAACTCCTTTTTTTTCAATTTCAGATCTAACATATTTGTCTATTGTTCCGGGTGAAATTGTTGACTCTATTATTATTATCGCTCCCTTTTCACAAACATTTAACACTGATTCAACTGCAGAAATGACATGTTTTGGATCTAGTTTTTTACTTGCTTTTATATACGGCGTCGGAACGGCAATGATATAAGTATCTGTTTTTTGATATTCAGTTGTAAACTTTATTCCATTCTCAAATGCGCTGTTAAAAAGATTTTCAAGTCCCTCTTCTTCAAATGTAAGGTGACCTTTTAAAAGCATACCAACCAATTTTGCATTATAATCAGTTCCTATAACCTTAATTCCATTTTTTGCAAGCATCAAGGCAGTTGGTAGCCCAATATATCCGAGTCCAATGACATTAACCATAATAAACCTCCTATTTATTTTACAGATATTCTTTCTTGCTATAAATCTTTTAATTTTTCTATCATAAAAATTAATTGAGTATATTTTGCCAAAGGTCTAACATCAAAATTATAGTTATCAAACTTTAAATTATTCTCATTTGAACTTTTGAGATAATGAATAAAATAATTTTTTAACATATTATTTTGTTCTATTTCAAGATTAGTCTTCTCATCATTATGTTTAAAAATCTTATATATCTTTTTAAGTATCTTAAGACTTTTTTTATGATTAAGATATTTTTTAAGTTTTATTTTTAATCGTTCATGATGATTTACTGCTGAAGATAATTCAAGTGTTTTAGGATTAAATAGTTGTTCTTTGCCATGAGAGAAAATAGGCACATTTAATATTTCTGGATATAATATATTCATTATACTTAACATGTATTTTGCATTTTTTTTATCTCCATATGGTATATTAAGAATATCGGAAAGTAGATCATTTTCAAAAAAAATCATTGAAGAATATCCGTAACAATTACATAAATTACAAAGAACTGTAGACGCATTTTTAGCATAGAAGAAATATAGTCTGGTTAACTGGTTTCTATGTATTTTCTGCATATCTATCCCTTCGCTTGTACAAATATCTATATATTTATTTAATATAGTTTCTTTTAATTCATCTAATTCATCATTATCAAAAAGTATATCATTTATAGCATTTTTATCGCAGTAAGCATTTACAAATTCATTAACTGTCAAATATTCTTTTTTGATAGAATCAATCCACTCAAAGCTTCTCATTAATTCACCATAATAACCAAATGTTATATAATCAGCTTCAACATTTGTCTCAAATTCTGTGAAAACATTTTTATTGCCAGCATATACAAGAAACAATTCGCCATATTTCTCCAATGAGTAATTCCAATATTCATTTATTGGTTCATTGGTTTTCCAATTCATTTCATGTAATTTTAACCCAAATTTCTCTGCATATATTTTATTTATTTCAAGGTCTTTATTTTTCGTATTTGTCAGTATCGAATCACCAACTCCATAAATAATCTGCGGCTTTATTCCTTTATTCAAAAATGCTGCCAATATAATTCTCGAATCGAGCCCTCCCGTTGTACCGATTGTAATTTTTTTAAAACTACTATTTATTGTCATTGTCTCTTTTGCAAATTTTTTAGCAATTTGCTCTGGCGTAGGTATTTCTTCTTTCGCTTGATATTTTTCTAATGATATTTTTTTAAAAAATAACGCATCAATATTTAAATCTATTTCAAGGTATTCATCACCCATAAGCTTATAAATATCTTTAAATATTGTCTTGTTATCCAAAATCGCATATTGGAAGGCATATTCTAAAATCTCTGTTTGATTAATTGATAAATTATCGATAGTTTTCGCTAAATGATAAAAAGTATTTGTAATCAAAAAATCATTATTTTGATTATAATAATAGATATTATAAATTGCATTTTTATCTGTAAATATAGTTATGCAATCATCTTTTTTTATAGCTACACAATAATTGCCTACTGCATTTTCCTTTATATAATTAATGCCTTTCGATATATCATCATATAACATCTCCATAGCCGGTTTTCCTGTTTTATTGTTATATATCACAGTGCCGGATGTTGCAACAAAATCATTGCCAATTGTCGCAAAATTATTATTGCTTACTTTTAACTTTTTAAAAGCATATATTTTACATTTAGATGTTTCAAATTCTGAATATTGATTAAATCCATATTTTTCAAAATGATTTTTTAATAAACTTACTTTTTCTTTATTATTTCCTATTAATATTTTACTCATTTTGCGTTCTCCTCAATATTTTGTTTATTATCGATTTTAAATCTTTTACATTTAGGTTATTAATTTTAATAATTACCAATAGATAAATAACGCTTGCAATTATTTTCAAAATTAAATTCAAGACCGACAATTTTAAAGTAAATAAACTAAAATAAAGCATAGATACGCCAAGTACCTTGAGCATGGCTTTAAAATCATATTTTATTTTTATAGCTTTATTCGAAAAAAACAAGACTGGTAACAATGTGATTAAATATGAAAAAAATGTAGCAAACACGGCACCATACATTCCATATTTTGGTATGCATATAAAATTTAATGCAACATTAATAATCGCCGCACTCATCCATATAATAGACTTTAATTTCCCATAGCTTTTAACATAGTCCATAGGACAATGGAATACTAATTTAATTCCATTTAATGCATAAGATAAAAGGATCACTACCATTATAATGACTGAATTTTCATAATTTTTACCCAAAATATAAACTATTTCTTTTGAAAATATTATGATAAAAAAAGTGATTACAATATACAATGTAAAAATATACTGAGCCATCATACTTACATTTTTTCTATTACAATCATTAAAATTGCTATATTTATCAAAAACATATGGAACATAAGCTCTATTTGTGGATTGGAAAACTAAATCAGGAATCTGCCCCAATTTGTAGCCAACCGAATACAAAGCATTTTCAGCCGCCCCAGAATATCCATAAATCATCAATCTATCTGCAAAGGTCACGATCCATGAGGAAAGAAACATTGGCACTCTTTGGAAAGAGTAAGAAAAATATTCTTTAAAATTATGTATTTTAAGTATAAAATATTTTTTAGAATATACTACAAAAATTATATATTGTATAAATGCAGAAATAAATTTAGATAATAAGTAACCATAAAGTTTATCGCTGCTTTTAATCACTAAAATAATTGTAAGCACAATCGTACCAATTCCCACACATATAGATAATATAGAAATTCTTCTCGCTTTTTCTTCAACATATAGTAGCGATAAAATCATTTCATAGTAAATATTAAAATAACTGATCCCAAGGGCCATCGCTACGTATGGGAAAAATTTTATATCTATGCAAACAAATATCTGTTTCCCAAAAAGCAATAAAATAATATATATAGGCGTTGATATAAGCATAGTTCCTAAAACAATTGACGAATACATCACTTTTATTTTACTCAAGTCATTTTTGAAATCATAATAATATCTGGATATAGCAGATTTTAATTGTACAGAAGAAAGTAACCCAAGGATAATTCCCGCTGTTTCAAGCAAATAAATATTTCCCAGCTCAGTTTGAGTTAGTAAGCGTGTATAAAACGGAAGCAGTATAAAAGAAGAGATTTTTAAAATTACTGTTGATACAGTGTATAACATAGAATTTTTTAAAAAATTTAACATTCAATACTCCATAATGTACAATTAAACTTATTCATTCATAATTTTTCTTATAAATTCGTCAAAATTTTGAGCCCAGTTTTCGGCCCAATAATAATTTTTATTAAACGATCTCTCTTCCATATTTTTATTAATATAAAAAATCAATTCTTTTGCATTATTTATCCATATCCCTGTTTTTTTATCCATATGTTTTCTGGAATATTGATTATTTAATATGAATACCTGTTTGTTCAATCCAAGGGCTTCATACAAAGCAGTAGAGTAACACCCAATAACAAAATCTGCATTCAATAATAATAAATATAGATCTTTATCTTTTACTACATCTATATTTTTCAAATTTACTAAATTGCTTATCCACTGACGATTCATTACTTCAGCAGGATGTAGCTTGTATATGATATGATATTTATCTTCGGTAATCTGTGAACTCAATTCGATAGCTAATTTTGCTAATTCCTGGCTAATAGTCCACTGAGATATAAACAATATAGTTTTATGTTTAGATTTTTTTTGTGTAATGGAACTATTTTGAGATAATTTCTCGAATTCAGGACTTCCGATAATAAGCTTTTGGCTCGGAGTTTTTATTATTTCTTCCCAGTATTTTCCAAATAAAAGCAGCTTATCAGGCAAATATTTTTGATACTCTTCGTTATTCATTATAGATTGTCCATAATTATAACTGGGATGATTTTCCCCTATATAGCCATGTTGAATTTCACAGACAGTACACCCTTTCAAAGATTTTGCCCAATAACTTATGCATGAATTTACCCCACCATAAGACAATGCATTTATAAAAATTATTTTAGGTTGGATTATATCTAGCAGTTTTTTATATTCTTTACTGTAAAAAATCAAAATTTTATTATATCTATAAAGCGTATTTTTTATAGTTGTTAATTGATCGCTGGATAGATATTGCCCCAAATTATCTGCAATAAATTCAATAAACTCTTCTATTTCGCTTACTTTATTTGATTTAATATTTTTAAATATATTAGCAGCAGTTTCTTTTATTTTTACTTTTAACTTTATTGCATCCATTAGGAATATATTTTGAAAAGATCTGGGGAGCCTAACCTCACCATTAAACGCCTCTTCAAATATAATACTTTTGTTTGAATATTTTTCAGCATAATAATCATATATTCTATTTCTATAACACCCGTTTTCCCCCATCTTATTTAAAGATTGTGTAGTTAGATATAGTAAATCATATTGTCTGAGACTATTTTTATTTTTTATTGAATAACGCAAAACATCAAAATAATACTTAACTTTACTTAAGCCACTATTTGTCATATATATTTGTGGATTCTTCATAATATAATTACAAACTTGATTTCTGATGATTGGCCAAATTAAAATTCCACAATTTGAAAATTTAAATTTTAAAAGACTGTCATTTTCTTCTAGTTTAAAAATTACGTTAATCATTTAACTTCTCCTTGTGCCACTGTTATATAATAAAGCTTCCACATAATAGTAAATAAATATAGCAAAAAACACAGGATAATATGATAAAAAAATATAATCATCCGCATATTGTATTAGTAATATGAATAACAACATTGCCATATTATAGTAATTATTTTTATATTTGCTCATTTTTAAATTAAGCACTAAGGTATGTATCCACAAAACAAAATATGCAATAAATCCTACTAAGCCAACGTTATAAAACATAGCTATAAATTGATTGTGTGGATGGAATGTATCTCCAACACTTGAAAAAGAATAATCTGCATTAAAAAATCCATTCCCGAATAAGAAATTTAAAACGGAAGAATTTTTTATATAATTCAGATACTCGCTCCAAATAGTCCATCTACCACTTGTTGCATCGATTAAATATGAACTGTTATTAAAAATAGGCGCTATCACATTTGTCAATAATATTGGCGTTATAAATGACATTATTAATAATATCCACACTAACTTTCGCCCAAAATTAAAACTTCCTTTTTTAAGTATTATCATAAATATCATTGCGAATATAAGCCCGAGAATGGTAGCTGCTTTTCCTATTAATATTAAATATATGACTCCAATTAATATAATAAAAATTTTCGGAAATTTTTTTTTAAGATTAAAACTTAAAAGAATCATTAAAGCCAGATAATAACTTGAATATACAAAACTAATATTCGGATTTAGAATTCTATTCCTGCTAAAAGTAAGAAAAAAAATTTCTCGATCTCCTAAATGAAATACCCCATAACTATGATAAGAATAAATTATATATACCACCGCAAATAATGTAACCATTAATATTATTTTTAAATATTTATCACGAATAGCAAGAGAGATAGCAATAAAAAATAGCATCATAAAAATATTGATTATATATTGATTCTTATCATCAATATTAAATAGAAGTGCTAGCATTAAAGCTAATATATAAAATATAATTGGTGCTAATTCTTTTGAAATTTTTCCTTTTTTCATTACTTTAACAAGCAACATACTACTTACACAAAAATACAAGATATACTGAATTACCATATATTTGTAATCTAATGTAGTAGCTAAAGTGAATTTTTCAATAGTCCCTAGAACTATAATTACCAAAAACATAAGCTCTAGAATATACTTTTTTATATTAACTTTGACTTTCATCTAATCGTCCTCACGCTTATAAATAAACATATTCTATTCATCTGCTTTTAGACTTCTAATAAATTCTTCCGGTTCTTGAATCATATCAATTCTGTGTAATAAACAATTTATATCTTTTTCCCACCATTTACTTTCAAGCAATAAATTTATTATTTTATCATTAAATCTATATTTTAAAATCTTCGCCGGATTGCCAGCAACAATAGCGTACGGCGGAATATCCCTAGTCACAACACTTCCTGCTCCAATTACTGCCCCATTAGAAATAGTGACCCCCGCCAGAATAATTGAATTTGCTCCAATCAGGACATCATTTTCAATAATTACACTTTTTTTCTGTTTATCGATTAAGTAAATATTTTCATTAACATACCCTCGATTAATTGAATAAAACACTGGGCTGGTAGATACCCAATTATGCGGATGCTGGCCAAGCCCTATAGATACATCATGAGATATCGAACAAAATTTCCCAACATGTTCTATTTTTGTATCAAATCGTGTATGATCACCTATAAAAGTATAATCGTCCACTGTTAAAATAGCATTAAACTGAACCCTTTTTCCAATCTTTACTCCTTGACCTATCGTGCAGCCTCTGGGAATATATGATGCAACAGTAGAATTCGGATATAAAAATTTATTAAATAATTTGGAATATATTATTTTAATCATATCAAGCATATTCCCTCTCCTTTGCTAAGGAAATTATTTGAGCCGCTACTACTTCTGGATCGTATTCATTAATAATATAACTAATATTATCATAGTACCCTTTATATATAGAGCATATCGTTTCTATTATTGAATTCTTATCGTTATCAGCAAATATAAAACGATTATATCGATTAAATTCATTAAATATTTCTTTTTTATTACCATCCAGTAAAAATAAAATTGGTTTATTTGTTCCACAATATTGATAAACTTTTCCAGGTATTTGCGACCCGTTCAAGTTGCTTAGATGAACCAAAACGTCACATTCATACTCAAAATTTTTTATTTCTTTGAAATTCAATCTAGGGTATACTTTTATATTATCAGTATTTTTTAATTCTAAATCACTGTTTCCGCAAATTATCAGTTGATGTGCAGTCCCCTCAAGGGCTTTATATAACTGGGTAATATCTCTTACATTAGAAAAATAATCTCCTGTGTACAAAAACTTCAACGAGCTTTTTTTTAAGTCAATGGGCTGATACTGTTTTATTTCTAAATACGGGATTGGCTTACTTACCATTTTTTTTGCTTGAAGAGGAAATAACAGTTTTTGCTCTTTTAAAGTTAATTTTGATACATATATGATTCTGCTCGCAAGACTTAATAGCCTATTTTCTTCTCTCATAATTATTTTATTTAGCAGTTTGCTGGTTCTAGTTATATCAGATAAAAAAGGATCTCCCCAAATTTGAATCCACGGAATTTGAGTTAATATTTTATTTTCGTACATTTTATATACAAGCAAATGCGAGGATTTTGGATCAGACGATGAAATCACAAAATCATATTTTTTTTCATTAATATTAATATCATAGATTTTGTTAGCCACTCCCTTTAAATTGTCATATATTGTGTATTTTGAAATAATTTTATATAGAAATACTTTTATCGGCTGTAACAATTTGTATTTTCTAGTAACCTTCGCAATGCTTTGAATGCCTTCTAGCCTTATATAAATGGTATTTAATTGTTTTATATCTATACTATTATCATAATTATTATGATTAATATCCGGTTGCGTCGTTATCAAATCTACCTGATGACCTAATTGAAGCATCCCTTGAATAGTAGCTCTATTTCTTATAGACGCAGACGTATTTATCTCTAAAGGTCTCGCTGCTACATATAGTATTCTCATTATTTATTCCTCTTTTGTCTCGGCAATTATTTTTAGTTTATTGCTCAGGCTAATCCAAGACAATGATCTAATATATTCAGATGCATTATTTTTAATCGCATCTAAATCTGCATAATTTTCCACTACGTATTTCATCTTTTTATATAAACTTTCAGAATCTCCGGATTCAAACAAATATCCAGTTTTATTATCTACTATTTGTTCTGATAGACCACCCGTATTAGATGCAATTACCAATGATCGAAATTCCATGGCAATAGGCACTACTCCGGATTGTGTTGCATCGATATACGGTAAAACAGTTATAATATTATCCCCTTCAAAAAACGATCCCACTTCTTCATCATTTATCCATTTATTTATTATTTTTGTATTATTTAGCCCACTATATATCTTTTTGTACGGGCTAAAATCTCCACTCCCTACTATTGTTAATGTTATATTATTATACTCTTGCGATAATTTTAAATATGCCTTTGCTAAAATTTCCAAACCTTTATATTTGGTAATACGACCGAAAAACAAAAAATTATATTTTTTAGAATCATATGTAAAATCTTTTTCTTTCTTTTCTATTTTATTGTAATAATCGAAAACCCCATGTGGAATAACGTAAATATGTTTCTTTTCTTTTTTATAATAATTAGCAGTATATTCTTTAAATTTGTCGGTTAAAATTATCACTTCATCTGCTTCTTTTACTGTTTTTTTACAAATATAATTAAAAAATTTATTGGATCCGCTATGAGGTTTTGGATCATGTAATGTTATTATTTTTTTTCTGCTTTTACATATTGAATTAATTGTTGATGTCCATGGCTGTATCATTGGAATATATATGGCATCAAATTCTATTTGTTTTATTTGTTTTTTTATTTTATATTTATAAAATAATTTAAAATAAACTGTATTTATAATATATGTCGATATACTATTATATGTTGAAATAAATATAGTCTCTTTTAATCCTAAGCTCTCCCATTTTTCTCTATTTTCTATATCTTTTGATAAAATTGCATATACCTGACACCCATTTTCAAGCAATCCTTTTGTCATTTCATATGCGTATACGGAGCCTCCTCCTTTTCTGCCGGTATAATTCACAATAATTTTTGTAGTCATATTGTATAACACCTGTCCTAATCAATGTTTGAATAATTCATCTAAATTTTTCTATCTTAATACTGTTAAATATATTTTTTTCATTTTTTCTTTAACGACTTTTTTATCACATTTTTTCACTTCTTCTTTATTTCGAAATCCCATATTTATTCTTAATTTATCATCTTTAATTACTTTATCAATGCTTAAAGCTATTTCAATATAATCTCCCGGCTCTAATAAATATCCCCCTTCTCCGTCTTGGATTAAATCCACATTCCCTCTGATATTCGAACAAATAACCGGCAATCCCGCCGCCATAGCCTCCATAGCCGCAACCGGAAGCCCCTCTTGATATGACGGGAATATAAAAATGTCTGACATAGCACAAATTTCAGGAATGTCATCTCTGAACCCTAGAAATCTTACTTTTTCACTTACGCCTAATTTATTAGCTAAATCTTTCAAATAAGTTTCCAGCTCCCCTTGTCCACAAATTAAATATATATAATTTTTATTCTTTAATTCAGAAATCGCTTTTAATGCTGTATCGTGATTTTTTCTTTTAATCATTTCACCGACAGACAATAAAACAATTGTATCATTTGATATTTCCAGTTCTTTTCTTTTTTTAGCTCGATTTATAGTTTCATCATCAAACTTACCAGTATCTACACCAATGCCAGGTACATATACTATTTTTTTTGCTTTAAATCTTTGAGCTCTGTTATAATCTTCTTTGTTTATTGTTATTAAAATATCCGTGTATCTTGATAACCATTTTTCAACAGGATAATAAATAATCCAATTCATTAATGGAGCGCCTTTATAGAAATGAAACCCGTGAGCCGTGTATAACACCATAGGAATCCCTACAGATTTAGCTGCTAATCTTGCTAATACCCCTCCCATAGGCGAATGACAATGCACCGCATTAAAACGGTCTGATTGCATTATTTTTTTCAATTGCTTGTATGCTTTTATATTCCTAAATGAAAATGGTGATCTTTGAATATCAAAATGATGCCTGATAATATCAAGTGCCTCTAATCTTTCATTTGCATCTTCAAAATTCGCAGCACAATGCACTTCATAATCTAATGATTTTAAAACTTCTATATTCCCCTGTTCAAATAAGTAGAATTGTCTGCTGACCGTTGAAACAATTAGTATTTTCTTCATTATACGTTTTGTATCCCCCATAAATGATAAACCTGATGACATCCCACTTGCTTGCATCCAGCCTTATGGTAAAAATTAACAGCTGCCGAATTTCTAACTTGAGTGCCAACTTTGATTTCTTTACAAGCATGTTCAAATGCTGCAACCTCTATCGCTTTAAACAAATTTGTTCCTATTCCACTATTTTTTTCTGTATTTGAAACCGCTATTAATTCTATAATGCAACTGCCATTAAAATACGAGTGTAATAAAAATCCATTTATCTCATTATTATTATCTTTAGATATTGCAAAGTATTTCTCTTCATTATTAAATGAGTTAATCACCCAATGACGGTAAACATCTGCACCACCTCGTTTTTTCAACTCAGGGTCTTCAATAAATTTTGAGATTTGAAAATTTGACATTTCAATTATTTTTTTATTGTAATTTAAATTTTGATATATTTTAATCATTTCTGGCATAATATGCCTATTTTCTAACTTTTTTATAAATTGTATGTTGACATCGGCTAAAAAGGCATTTGTATCCCTTCCAATTAATCTTGCATTAAATGGCTCGGAATTAGTATTTTGGATTGATACAAATTGATAATCTTTAAACTTTTCTTTTAATTGGCTCCATTGTTCAAGCTCAAGAGAAGTATGCAAGACAGCTTTTGCACATGATATTTTAAAATAATCGGTATCCCATGGCAAATTATAGAAAGCTATTTTATTTTTATCATTCATATGTATAGCCTCTCTAAACACTTACTTCAACGTCTTCATTTATCTCTGCATTATCATCTGTTATATATATATCTTTTCTCTTTAATACCAACATAATAGTTCTAAAAAAGATTTTTATGTCAAGCCACAACGATATATTATCTATATAATATATATCATTTTTGATTCGTTCCTTCCAAGGAATGGCATTTCTATAATATGCTTGATTATATCCTGTAATTCCCGGCCTGATTTCTAACTTTCTATGCTCATTCCCTTCATATAATTCACTATGTTCCGGCAAATCAGGTCTTGGTCCTACAATACTCATATTGCCTTTTATAATATTTAACAATTGCGGGGTTTCATCAAGACTTGTTTTTCTAATAAATTTACCTATCTTAGTAAGTCTTGGATCATTTTCTGAATTAAATGTTGAGCCATCTTCATTTCTTATATCAGGTGCATTTATTTTCATAGATCTAAACTTATACATTTTAAATATTGCACCATCTTTACCTAATCTAGGAGCGTTGTAAAAAATTTTTCCTTTATCCTGAAAGTATATCGTTGGTCCAATAATTATTAAAATGATAATCCAAAAAGGCATAGCTACTGATACTACAATCAGATCAATTACTCTCTTAAAAAAATGTTTATACATTCATTTATCTCTCTATACTCTGGATTTTTTCTAATGCTCCGTTAAAAATTTTTTAAAATTCTTAATTACATATTCCACATCTTCATCACTAAGCAGCGTGTGAAGCGGAAAAGTGATTTCATTTTTATACATATTAAAAGCATTTGGATAATCTTTAATATCAAATCCTAAATTTTTATAAGCAGTAAACATAGGTAACGGCTTATAATGAACATTAGTTGCTATTCCTGCTTTCGCCATTTTTCTTATTATGTTATTTCTATCTTCCTCATTCGCATCCGGAATTTTTGCAAGATATAAATGACCGGAAGACGCATAATCTTCTCCGTAATGTTGCAGGCATTTTATTCCTAAAGGAATCACTGCCTCGTCATACATTTCAATAATTTTTCTTCTTCTATCCAATAATTTTTTATACCGAGCTAATTGCATCAACCCAACCCCCGCAAGAACATCTGTCATATTACACTTATAAGCCGGATAGATAACATCATACTCCCATGCACCTATTTGAGTTTTAGCCAATGCATCCTTAGATTGACCATGCAGGCTGTATAGCATGAATTGTTTATATAACTGCTCATCATCTAATCCCAGATCATTTCTCCACACGACAGCTCCGCCTTCGGCGGTTGTTATATTTTTTACTGCGTGAAAAGAAAAACATGTAAAATCGGCTGCCTGCCCACACCATATTCCTTTTCTATGAGCTCCAAAAGCATGAGCGGCATCAGCCATGATAATAACTCTGTTAAAAAGCATCTGATATTTATTATTTGCTTTAAATATATGTTTTTTATCATCAACAATTTCATAAATTTTATCATAATCACACATTTTGCCGGCAATATCTACGGGTATGATCATTTTAGTATTTTCATTGATTACATCAGCTAATTTGAAATAATCCATTTCAAATGAACCAGGTGCCGTATCCACTAATACAATTTTAGCGCCGACATGATCTATTACCGAGGCAGATGCGGTATAGGTATAAGCAGAAGTAATTACTTCATCTCCGGGACCAATACCAAGAATCCTTAATGTGAGCTCCATTGCCGCTGTTGCAGAATTTAAACAGACAGCTTTACCGGCGCTAACAAACTCGGCAATTTTTCTTTCAAATTCTTTTGTTGTGGGTCCGGTAGTAATCCATCCGGACTTCAATGCTTTTACAGCTTCTTTAATCTCTGCGTTTGTAATATCAGGCGGAGAAAAAGGAATATTTCTGATTTTATTCATGCGCTATCTATCCTTATTGAATGATTGTATAATTTTTCAATCGCGAAATATCATACATAAATATTTCCAACATTCATATTTTCCTATTTATATTGTTTGCGTGTCAAAATACGCTTGCTCTGCGCTATCATCGTCTAAAATCAGCGTTTTAAAAGTGGGAACAATATCCTGAATGGCTTGATAAAGTTGCTTGTGGTTTCCAAAGTTAGCTATTTCTTTTAACTGATATATCTGTTCAATTTTTTTCTTATCAAAAAAATTATTTGCATGACTTATCATGATTTTTTCATGATAAGTCTCTACCAGGCCTTCTTCAGCTATGAGCAGTTCTTCATAGAGCTTTTCTCCGGGACGAAGGCCTACGAATTTAATAGATATATCTGTCTCCGGAGTAAAACCTGATAGACGAATAAGATCTTTGGCCAAATCCAGGATCTTCACAGGCTCTCCCATATCTAAAATAAAAATCTCTCCGCCTTTAGCCATAGACCCTGCCTGCAAAACCAATCCCACAGCCTCGGAAATCGTCATAAAATAGCGAATGATGTCCGGATGCGTTACCGTAACAGGTCCTCCTAAAGCAATTTGTTTGCGGAAAAGTGGAATGACGCTACCATCACTTCCCAATACATTCCCAAAACGTACTGCTGCAAAGTCCGTGGTACTATTTTCATTTAAAAATTGGATAAAAATTTCGGCGATCCTCTTTGTGGCCCCCATAATATTGGTTGGATTAACCGCTTTATCCGTAGAAATCAAAACAAATTTTTTGCTACCGTACTGATGAGCCGCTTCGCTTACATTAATAGTGCCGAAAACATTATTTTTTACAGCCTCCATTGGATTTTCTTCCATCAAAGGTACATGTTTATGTGCTGCGGCATGAAAGACAATGCCCGGTTTATATTGAGAAAATATTTGTTCAACTCTTGTTTTATCTCTTACGGAGCCTATTAAAACCGCAATTTTTAAAACGGGATATTTTTTCTTTAACTCTAGTTCCAAGCTATAGGCATGATTTTCATAGATATCAAAAAGTAGTAAAACCGCCGGTTCAAAGGAAGCTATCTGATGACAAAGCTCTGAGCCTATAGAACCTCCCGCTCCCGTTACCAATACTACTTCATCTTTAATAAATACAATAATCTCTTCGTTGTTCAGTTGCACCGGCTCTCTTCCTAATAGATCTTCAATTTCGATATCACGAAGCTTTTTAACATCTACTTTGCCATCAATAAGCTCATACATCCCTGGAATTGTTTTAAGCTTGCATCCTATGTTTTTGCAAATTTCAATAATCGATCTAATCTCTCTCCGACTGACGGATGGCATAGCAATAATAATTTGTTGAATATTATACTTTTCCACCGCCTTGCAAATCTGCTCTCGGCCTCCTATAACAGGCACCCCATTAATGCGCAGATGATGTTTCAATTTATCATCATCAAGAACTGCGACAGGTTTCAGATTCATTTCAATATGGTTCTTCAATTCTTTGATCACCAAAGCACCGGCATCTCCGGCACCATAAATTAACACATTTTTTATGTGCGATTTTTTAGTTTGAAAATGATTCCGAAAGATACGAAGAAATCGATAAGCAAATCGACTCCCTCCTGTAAACATAACATTAAACATCCAATTAACAATATGAAAGCCTATTCCAAGCTTTATATCCATCAAGGACATGATTATAAAAATAATACATGAACCGGAAGCAACCGCCAAAAGCACCATAAAAAATTCATCCGCTCCGGCATAGATCCAAATACTTGAATATAACTTGAAAATACAATACAGCACAATACGAATTATGATCGATATGATGATAATAGCACTCAGATTTGATGAGATGATCCCCAGTTCTTCCTGTGAAGATACCAAAAAGAGCGATAAAAAATTAGCCAAATAAATGAAAAATATATCAAAAATCAATAAAATCAACTGTCGTCTCATAACTTTCATGACAGCCCCGCCTTTTGATATAAACTTTCCTTGATAAAATAATAATAATTGATTTTAATAACAATAATTAAAAAAAATAATACACAAAATGCAAGAAATAAAAATGTTAAAACAAAACTACCTATCGGATAATTTAACAATGAAAAACCATCATGGCAAAAATCATACCACATCAAGCCATTAACGGTTGTTAATCCAAGTATAAAAATGATTTTAGAGAAATGAAATAATAATATTAATAATCTTTTAAATGAGGTCTGCCAGTTTTTAAATTTCAATTTCCGAATGATCTCGTTTCATTAAAATTTGGCACAACTTAGTCGTCTTAAGAATTTTAATTTTCCATTCCATGTTGGATATTTTTTGTTTTAATATCTTTCATGCAATAGATTAATAATGATATTATTCTCTCTAGAAATAAACAATATTGTCAGCACAATCCCACTGTCTTATCGTTGCTATTAGCAGCATATAATCTTTCGTAAACGTCTTAAAACTTTTGTGCCAGATATGTATAAAAATTATATATATTTAGTTAAGCTTAGTAAAATTCACATATATTTTATTATATATAACGCATTAAATATAGTCAATGACTATTTGTATTAAATATTAAAATTAAGAATGATAAATATTATATTTTACATTATTTTAATTTATAATTTTAAAAGATTTTATGAAATTTATTAAATAATTTTTTCTAATAAAAAAATCAAAAGAAATTTAATGCTTCTTCTTTTGATTTTTACTATATACTATTTTAAAAATACTAATTTAAATAATTAAAATACAGCATACTATTTATTACATTTTATTATATCGTTTCAGAATTTAATTCTGTGCTTACCGACTCTTTCGTTTCATCCATAATATTATTTTGATTTTCTTTTTCAATTTCTATATCATTGTTTTCAATATTATTATCTTCAACTTCCTGATCAACGCTTTCAATTTCTAAATCTTCGGATTTATTTTGTTTTAAAAAATATTTTGAAATATTTTTGTTTATTTTCCCCACAGCAAACAACATAAGGGCAATGCCGCCATATAAGGCGATCGGCTCTGCAACTCCGGGCAATAATTGCGTGAGCAGCAAGCTTTTTCTAACGGCTGAGGCAGAATATCCCTGCGACACATATTGACCAACTGTATAATTGAATAAATAAATATTATTTATAAGCAGAGCAGCCCCTACTATTCCAACAATCAATGCGGCAACATACAGAACTGTTGAAATAGATATTTTTTTTCTTTTTTTGTCTTTTCCCTTTTCTTTATGCTTCATGATATACTCCCTATTTATAAAGATATGATACTAATTTTAAATTAGTTTATCAGCGCTTTGTGTTGATTATGTGATAGAGATTCAGAATTCTATATTAATTATAAAGCATATTATATATTATTTCTATATTATATTGTTTTAATTTTATCTGAATTTGTTTATTTTTCATGAAATCAAAAGTAAAATAAGTCACTATATCTAACATTCTATACAGAAAAGAATTGGCGGTAATAGACGGCTGAAATAGAGTATAAAAATATTATTTCAGAAAAAAAACGACCATATTGCCGCCCTTTCTATCAGCAGTCCTAAAGCGCTAAATACAATCAATACTGCCATGTTGGATGAGTTAAATCTTGCTATTGACGATATTTCTAATGATGCGCAGATTTATGTCCTCGTAATCACCGATGCCGGCAAAGCCTTTGTAACCGAAGTTGATATAGCCCGGATGAAAGATATAACTCTCCAGGAAACAGGAAAATTTGCATAGTTAGTCCTTAGCTTATTTAGAAAATAGAGTTCATGGAAAAACCTGTTCCCGCAGCAATCAATGACTTTTTACTCGGCGGGTATGAATTGGCAATGAGCCGCGATATCCGTATCGCCTCTAATTCGGGTAGTTTGAAACCAATCTCGGCGTTATTTTTGGTTTTGCAGGCACACAAAAGCTTTCATGTCTGCTCGGCACCGCCAAGGCTAAAGGATTGATTTTTACGGTCAGCGCGATCAGTGCGCCAGAAGTATTAAATTTAGATCTTTTAAGTCAGGTAGTTGTTCATGAAGAATTAATGCCACAAACGATACTTTTGGTACAAATTATTACAAACAAAGCGCAGCACGCAATCAAATATGTCAAGATTGTCATTAACAGAGGCTGTGAAAGTGACTTGGAAACGGCAATGATGCCGGAAAAAGATTTGTTTGGATTATGTTTTGCAACCGCAGATCAAAAAGAAGGTATGGCTGCTTTTATAGAAAAAAGATCTGTTAAACTTTTTAATAAATAACATGCTTTTTGCTTTTAGAATATAATATAAGCAACTTTTAATAATTATAATAAATAAAGCGGCAAAAATATTTCTGTTTTAAGAAACAAGTATCAATTTTTCTTTTGGTATTGTAATGCATAACTCATCTTGATACTCCAAAATATTATTTTTATCAAATTCCCATCGTATTATCTCTTCACCCTTGCCTTTTAGAAGAAGTATCCGGCTAAAGGCGTCTTCGATAATTCTTTGAACCCGGCACGAAATAATATTTTCATCATTGTCTGAAGCGTACTGAATATGGTGCGCTCGAATACCCACATAATTGATCGTATCTTCTACTACTGAATTCGTTGCAAGGACCACATCCCAATCCAGCGCTTTTATTTTGTGAGTGGATACTTTTCGAGCACGCGATATGTTTTTACATCCTGAAAGAAGTGTAGCCGCCAATGTTTTTGGCTGATAAAATAACTCTTCTTTTGTGCATGGTTTTTGGCCTTTCCCTTCATGCATAACAACTAACCTGTCACAAAGTCTGAATATTTCTCCTCTGTCATGAGAAACGAATAACACATGCCCGTCATAATCATCAATAAGCTCCATCATCTCCTGTTCCAGCTGCCATTTTAAAAAACTGTCCATCGCAGAAAACGGCTCGTCCAACATAAGAAGCTTTGGCTGCGAAGCAAAAATTCTTGCCAGCGCTACACGCTGTTGCTGTCCGCCGGATAATTCATATGGATAACGCTCTGCCAGCCCGTTAAGCTTAAACTTATTGATATACTCTTTTGTTATTTTATTTTTATCCGATGAAGAAAGCATGCAGGATATATTTTTTTTAACAGTCATATTTTTAAACAGTGCAAAACTTTGAAATAAATACCCCACTTTTCGCTGCTGCACGGAAAGATTAATTCTTCTTTTTGAATCAAATAAAACTTTTCCATCTAATTCAATAATTCCTTCATCGGGTTGCACAATTCCTGCGATACATTTAAGAGTCATGCTTTTACCGCATCCAGAAGAACCCAATACGGCGAATATTTCCCGGTTTGTTTCAAACTCTATATCTAAATCAAAACTTTGCAGCCTCTTTTTTATTTTTACATGAAGTGCCATATTGACTTCCTCACTTTGCTGTCTTTATTATTTTTTTATTTCTTTTATTGAAATAATTCATTGCGATCATCATACTAAAAGACATGATCATCATCACAATTGTCCATTCGTAGGCTGTCTGTCTGTCTCCTGCCTGCATTGCTGTATAGATCGCAATTGAAATTGTTTGTGTTTTTCCTTTGATGTTACCCGCAAGCATCATGGTCGCTCCAAATTCGCCCAATGCTCGTGCCAATGCTAAAACAGTGCCTGCCATAATGCCACTTAAAGAGTTTGGAAAAATAATCGTCCAAAAAATACGCATTTCACTGAGACCCAAAGTCCTTGCCGCAAAAATTATATTTTCATCCATATCATCAAAAGTACTCAGTGTTGCGCGATACATCAGAGGAAAAGCAACCACTGTTGCCGCAATCACTGTTGCCTGCCATGAAAACATAACACTAATATCAACTTTATCCAGCAGACTGCCTATCCAGCCATTTTTTCCAAATATAAGTATGAGAAAAAATCCAACAACTGTGGGCGGAAGCACCATTGGCAATGTAAGCAGGCCATCGATGATCCCTCGAAATTTTTTGATTTTCCGTACTTTGCTTGCCGCAAACAATCCGACGATAAAAGCAAAAAAAGTAGCAAGAGCTGTTGTCTTTATTGAAATTATAATGGGTGTGCAATCCACTTTGCGCTTCCTCCTTTTTTGCTTTTAATAGTCTTTTATTAAATGATGCGGCAAGAATGACAACAAAGATACATCATATGCTACTGAAAAATCCTAAATCCTTGCCGCATTATATTTTATAAAGGCGTAAAACCGTATTTTTCAAATAATGAGCTGACACCCGGTGTCGTTAAAAATTCCAAAAAAGCTTCTGCTGCTTCTTGATTTTGCGTATCTGCAATAATTGTTGCTGGGTAGATGATCGGATCGTGCAGCCCCTCTTCAGCCTCGGTAATAACCGTAACCAAATCAGTTGTCATTGCATCTGTGGCATAGACGATACCTGCATCTACATCCCCTGATTCCACCCAGGATAGCACTTGACGTACATCTGTGCCATATACGGCTTTTGCATCGACTTCGTCAAAGATACCGAGGTTCGTAAGCACTGCTTGTGCATATTGTCCGGCCGGCACACTGCTCGGGTCTCCAAATGCGACTTTTTCCACTGCACCGGTTGCCAAATCCTCAAAATTCGTAATGGTTGATTCTGAAGAAGACGGTACAATCAATACAACTTTATTTTCAAGTAAATCAATGCGCGAATCATCTATAATTAAATCTTCTTCCTGCAATGTATTCATTTGCTTTTGAGCTGCCGAAATAAAAACATCCGCCGGTGCTCCTTCTTGAATCTGTGCCATAAGCGAGCCCGAAGAACCATAGGTAATCGTAAGAGTTGTATTCGACGCTTCTTCTTCATATAATTCTGCCACTTCTGCCATGACATCGGTCATGCTTGCTGCTGCCGATATTGTCAATTCTGCCGGTTCGCTGGCCTCAGCGCTTCCACACGCACTCATTCCAACAAGTAATGCTAAAATAACCAATACTGTAAATAGCTTTTTCATTATAAAATCCTCCTACATTCTTAACTTTTATAAATTATTAAAATATATTATTGGTTTAAAAAACCTCCCTTCTCTTTTCTGTAAAGTAACTATCATTATTTTGACTGAAAAATTCCCTTGCAGCTTTGCCTGAATGCTTGCCCAATACAAATTGATTATCTCTTCCGAGCAGAGCAGGATCAAGATGTGTGTAAGTGCGAATATCCTTAAGCAGCCCATCTATATGAATACCTGATTCATGTGAAAATACCTCTTTGCCAACAACAGGTTTATTGGTACTGAGACATTTTTTTGAATATTTTTCTACCATTTCGGATATTTGCACAAATCCGTGTGTCTTTATATTGACTTCACATTTTGTCATATATATCAACGCCATCACTATTTCTTCCATTGCCGTATTGCCTGCCCTCTCTCCAAGCCCATTTATACTACAACTGATATACTGCGCTCCGCCTTTAAAGGCCGCAAGTGCATTTGCGGTTGCAAGTCCAAAGTCGTTATGCCCATGAAAATCGATATCTGCGCACAAATTTGTTTTAATCTTTTTTACAATTTTGTAAACATTAAAAGGATCCAGTACACCAAGTGTATCGGCATAGCGAAGGCGGCTTGCACCGGCGCTGAGCGCTACCTCATATAATTTAAGCAGAAATTTATCATCTGCTCTTGAGGCATCTTCCGCTCCTATAGAAACACTGCATCCTTTGCCGATGGCATAATCAACAACTTCGAATGTTTGCAGCAGCACCTCGCCAGGTGTCTTGTGCAATTTTTTTTCTATCTGAATAAAGGAAGCCGGAATAGACAAATGTACATTCTTAACCCCTGTTAAAAGAGAAGCATCGATATCTTTTTTGAGCATTCTGTTCCAAGTGAGAAGTGCTGAAGGTATATTTTGATCTGCTATTTTTTGAATTGCGTCGATTTCATCTTTGCCCATAGCCGGAATACCGATTTCGATAATATCTACCCCTAAATCACTGAGCGAGATGGCCATTTCTGCTTTCTGCACAGCACTAAAAGCTACTCCTGGAGTTTGCTCTCCGTCACGCAGCGTTGTATCAACGATATATAGTCTCATTTAAGCGGGCCTCCTTTACTTGTTTGCTAAATCGCTATTTTCGTTTGAGTATCTGATAATTTGCCGACTGCATCAGCTCTGCACTGTCTGCAATGTCGCATTTGAGGCAGTATCTCACTGCACTCATCACGCAGTTCGTTAAGCTCGACATTCTTTAAAACTTCATGTTTTTCAAATGCTGTACCTTCAACAGGAATCAGAGGCATAATATTTGTATATGTAACGCCGAGGCTTTTGACTTTTTCAACGATTTGTTTTATATGTGCAAGATTAACATCTTTAATTGCAACGATGTTAACTTTACACATCATGTTCATATCTTTAATCATTCCTAAACCTTTTAGTTGATTATCCAAAAGTATTTGCGCACCTTTCAATCCCGTAATTCTCTCTCCTTCATAATCTATATGTGCATAAATTTGCTCACCTATATAGGCATCTACAGCATTGACCGTTACCGTTAAATGAGAAACACCAATATCTCTTAAGGCCATTGCATACTTTGAAAGCATAAGCCCATTTGTTGAAAGACACACGGTGATTTCAGGATACTTTTCTTTAATTAATTCGATTGTTTTAAATGTTTTATCTACATTTGCCAAAGCATCACCCGGTCCCGCAATCCCCATTACGGATAAATTTTCAACATTATTATAGTAATATTCAAATATCCGTAGTGCTTGTGCAGGTGTAAGCAGATTGCTTGTAACGCCGGGTCTGCTTTCATTCTGGCAATCAAATTTTCGATTGCAAAATTTACATTGTATATTACAAAGAGGCGCAATCGGCAGATGAATCCTTGCATAGTTATGTGCATCTGGACTGTAGCAAGGGTGTTTTAAGGTTTTTTCTACTATCTCTTCAGATATGTTTGTTTTCAGATAGGGGTTATTATTTGTCTGCTTTAAATCTCCGGAACATCCTCTGCAATTTTTCATCGCCTATGCGCCTCCTTGTTTCAAAAAGAATTTATTGTATAGTCTTTCTCTATAGCCGTCATGCTTGATATCAAGCAATGTATTTGTTATTTCATCTAATAATCTTAAACTCCCGCTATACCCCGTGTTTAGTTTTCTCTGCGCTCCAATATGGTCATGCACCGGAAACCCTATACGAATAAGGGGAATATTTTCTTTTTCTTTTAATATTTTCCCATCGGAATTTCCAATTAATATATTCGGTTTCAGCTTCTTGACGTATTCATGAATTGTTTCAAAATCTGTATCCGGCAAAACCATTGCATTTTCTATAGGAAGCAAGCCATAAAATTTTGCTGCCTTGGTGCCTGTAGCTACGATAAGAGGCTCTATACCATTTTCAAGACAGAGCTGCGTGATCGCATACACCGTCTCAGGGTCTCCGAAAACGGCCGCTTTCCCTTCACCGTTATATTTATGTGAATCAATCATGGCATCAATCATTCTGCCGCGTTCTTTTTTTAACTGCTTTGCTACAGGCATACTTGAAATTTTACTGAGTATATTTAAGAAACATTCCATGCCTGCAAGGCCGATAGGAATCGGACATCTGTAAAGAGGCACTCCGTATTCTTCCTCTAAATATTTCCCGGGACTATATAGCGTCTCTATCATCAGACTCATCTCTATCGTCGCTCTGGCGCCGGACATTTGTTTTATATCTTCTGCTTTTGTGCCCCCGTCTGGAATTTTGCTGTAACTGTTCTTATATGGGCTGTCCAATGTTTCTGAAATATCGGGAATTAAGATATAATCTATATGAAAACTATCTATTATTTGTTTGACAGCCCTGATATCTTCACATGATAACTGTGGAATAATGATATTAATCTTCTCATTTTGCAGCGCTTTCTGAGGATTATAATATTTTATGATTGTCTTAACTGTATGAAAATAACCTTCAAAGTGCGATGCTCCATATCCCGGTGTGTTTATTGGAATAATATCTATATCTTCTATATTATTTTTTGTTTTGTATTCATCGATGATGCCTTTGATATCTTCTCCAATCGTCTCCGCAAGGCAGGTCGTGAGTACGCCGATGACTTTCGGGCTGTAGATTCTTCTGACATTGCTTAGTCCGCGTTCTAGGTTTTTCTTACCGCCGTATACAGTGCCGTTTTCACTGAGCGAAGTAGATGCTATATCGATCGGTTCATTATAATGCGTGGCCATATGTCTGCGAATATAGGTGCTGCATCCTTGGGATCCATGCATTAAAATCATACTGTTTTCTATTCCTTTCATGGCGATGCTTCCACCCATCGGCATGCACATTTTGCATGGATTGGTGTCTAAATTTACATACTTTTTATTCATCATAACTATACCTTCTTGCCAGCGCCCATACGGGACTGTTTATTGTTAGATCAACTTCTTTAGCAAAATTGATCGCCCCTTCAAAACCTATGAGCGGATGTTTGCGTTCATGGTTGTGGTCAATAAAAGCCATAGCCATTTTATATGCCAGAGGTCTTTCTTTTACACCGCCCACAAGCAGATCCGCTTTTTTTTCTTTCATAAATTTTTCAAGCTCAGACGGGTTTGCATCGTCAAGAATAACAGTTCCTTCATTTGCAATTTCCCGCAGCACTTCATATTCTTCTTTTCTGCCTGTTTGTGTGCCGACTACAACAGTTTGCATGCCCAGTTCATTGAATTGTTTAATTAAAGAAATGGCTTTAAAGTCTCCGCCAACATAGATAGCTATTTTTTTGCCCTGACATTTATTTTTATATTCTTTAAGAATCGGCTCCATTTCTTCCTGTTTTCTTTGAATCAATTCTTCCGCTTTTTGCATAACTTCGCCGTCACCTGATAACTTGGCTGCAAGCCGTAAAGACTCTGCGGTATCTTTGAGTCCAAAAAAACTGACCTGTTTATACAAAATACCGAATTTTTCTTTCATCATGTTTGCAAGATAAATACTTGATCCTGCACACTGTACAATATTAAAAGAAGCATCCTGCGCTTTAATTAAGTTGCTGATTGTAGCATCTCCTGATATGGCATTGAGTAACCGAAGCCCTATTTCTTTGAAATAATTATTGACAATCCAAACTTCTCCTGCAAGATTAAAGTCTCCGAGATAATTAAAGGCTTTATTGTCTTTTTTTTCTATTTTATACTTGGCATCATCCATCAAATTAATGATTGCATCACAAGCTGCTTTATAGCCGTCTTTCTTACTGCCCGCAAATCCGGAAGACTGTACGGGTATAACCCTGATATGATGTTTTTTCTCTGCCTGACTACACACGGCCTGCAAATCGTCTCCGATGATCCCAACAACGCATGTGGAATAAACAAATACAGTTTTCGGAGATTTTGCAGCTATGATTTCATCAATAGCGGCTGCAAGCTTTTTTTCTCCTCCGAATATAATATCTGTTTCACTCAGATCGGTTGAAAAGCTGTTTCGAAACATTTCGCTTCCGCTGCTAAGGCTTCCTCGAATATCCCAAGTATAGCTGGAACAGCCAATGGGTCCGTGTACAATATGTACTGCATCTGTAATCGGATTAAGAACAACTCTCGCTCCGCAGTACACACACGCCCGCTGGCTGACTGCCCCAGAGACACTCTGATGGTCGCACTCAATTACCTGCTGATTATTTTTATCTTTGATTAAAATATGTCTTCTTCTTTCTTCTATCACTGATGGTTGATTACTTTCCATGTGCGACCTCCTATATTTTTTGGTACAGAGAAGAAAATTTTTATTTCTTTGCTTCTCTGCTGCATTCTACATCACCAATTCAAAATCTTCTTCAGCACATTCCCTGTCATATTTTTCTAAAAATGCCGTGCTGATCTTTTCGATGATTCGCATGGCCCCGCGATATCCGACTGTGGGAAAATAGCTGTGTCCCACACGGTCCAGGATCGGAAAGCCTATCCTAACGAGCGGTATATTTTCGGCTCTTGCAATATATTTTCCGTAGGTGTTCCCGATAATCATATCTACGGGATCATTTTTGATCCACTGATGCAACGTCATCAAATCGCTTGCCGCTTTTACTTTATAATCTTTGATTTCATTTGCTTTCAGCATTTCCGTAACTTCACTTTCAAAGGCATTGCCCGGTGTCCCCGTAAGTACAAATTTGGGTATCATGCCCAGAGAAATAACGAATTCAGTCATAGCAATAACTGTATCGGGATCTCCAAATATAGCCACTTTTTTCCCATGATAATGATTGTGAATATCTACCATTAAATCCACTAATTGTCCCCGCTCGTTCTCCAATTCTTTTGGGACGCTTTTACCTGTGATACTTAAGGTGTTTACTATAAATGTATCTGTAGCTTCTATACCGATCGGCAGCTTGATAACGCGTGCTTCCACATCGCATTTCTTTTCAAGTTCATAGGCCCCCGCTTCGGACGCGAATTTACCCATCGCGATCGTTGCTTTGCAATTACATAAATCTTCAAGTTCCGCAATGGTGACGCCGCCTTCGGGATACATGGTATACTTCCCTGTTTGAGGCGTATTGACCACATCGCTTGTATCTGGAAACATAATATTACCCACTCCCAAAACTTTGAGGATCCTTTTAATTTCACTCATATCACTTGGTTCCATAAATCCGGGGATGATTGCTAATTTTTCATTGGATTTTGTTTTCTCTTTTTTTGTGATATGCGTTACCATAGCTTTTGTCATATTTGCAAAACCTGTTACATGAGAACCGACATAACTTGGTGTATTTGCATAAAAAACTTTTTTGCCTTCCGGTATATTTGTTGAAGCAATAATATCTGATAAATCATCCCCGATCGTCTCTGATAAACACGTAGTACTTACAGCTACAATATCGGGTTCATAAATTTCAAATACTGTTTCTAATCCTTTTTTCAAATTTGATTTTCCGCCGAATACACAAGCCCCTTCTGTAAAAGAGCTTGTAGATGCCACAATCGGATCGCGAAAATGTCTTGTGAGGTGCATTCTGTGATAAGAGCAACATCCTTGTGAGCCATGACTATGCGGAAGACATTTATGGATACCCAGAGCCGCATACATAGCCCCAATCGGCTGGCAAGTTTTAGCCGGATTTACAATAAGAGCGGCTCTTTCATTCATTTCTTTTGGTGTATACTCTAACATGCTTTTTCAGCTCCTTCCGTACCTAGTTTTCCTGTTAAGACAGGCTCCTTTTTCCAAGGCGGAACAATATATGCCCATGCAGGTGTGTGAATCCCCGCCGCTACATCTCTTGCAAAATTTACAGCACCTTGATAGCCGGCATATGGACCTGCATAGTCATAAGAATGCAGTTGCTTACTGTAGATACCCATTTTTTGTACAATGTATTTATCTTTGATACCCGATCCGAAAAAAGAAGGTTTGAGTGCCTTTATAACCATTTCTGTTTCAAAATGATTTAAATCATCAATAATGATTGTGTTGTCTTTCATATCTGTTATTAAACCGTTATATTGATTCATCGGCAGTTCCTTTTTCAATTTTTCCATTTTTTCAGCCGGAATACGCAATTGATATTTTCGTTCGTCTTTTTCTACAGTGATTTCTTCAATATTTCTCGTATCAGCATCCAGCTTAATGAGCGGAATGATGTCTCTTCCTTCATAATCATCACGATGTGCAAATTCATAACCTGCCATGATTGTCGACATACCGATTTCTTTGAGTAATCCCTGGTAATGATGGGCTCTGGAACCGCCAACAAATAACATTGCCGTTTTACCTTCACACATTTTTTTATATTTCGCTATATCTTCTTTAATGGCCTCGTTTTCCTCTGCTATCACTTCTTCCGTTCTTTGTATTAACTCTGCGTCATCAAAATATTTCGCTAAGTTGCGCAATGATTCATTCATATGTTCTATGCCGATAAAATTAATTTTCATCCACGGAATTCCGTATTTAACTTCAATCATATCGGCAATATAGTTAATCGAGCGATGACATTGCACCAAATTCAAATCAGAATTATGTGCTTTTGCAATGCCTTCGTATTTTGAGTCTCCTGTCATTGTTGTCGTTATGGTATATCCGATTTTATTGAGTACTCTCTTAATTTCCCATTCATCTCCGCCAATATTATATTCACCGAGTATATTGATCGTATATCGGGGTTTTTCTTTCTGCGGAATATCTATTTTCCCTACAACATCTTTCATCAGTTTATTGTTTGCTATATGATGCCCTGCAGACTGGCTGACACCTTTGTATCCTTCGCAACTAAATGCTAAGACCGGAACCCCGAATTCCTTTTCGGCACGTGCGGCAACTGCATGTATATCGTCTCCGATAAGCCCTACAGGACATGTTGCCGTTACAGAAATAGCTGCCGGATGAAAAATCTCCACCGCTTCTTTGATTGCCTGTGCCAGCTTCTTTTCTCCGCCGAACACAATATCACTTTCCTGCAGGTCTGTAGTAAACGCATAGCTTAAGAAATTTTTCCCGCCTTCGCTTGCTTTTCCTTTATTGCGCCTTGTGCCCCATGCATAATAAGAGCATCCCACGGGTCCATGTACAATATGTACCATATCAACAATAGGCCCGATAACCACACCTTTGCATCCTGCATAAGCGCAGCCCCTGTTTGTGATAATACCCGGAAGTGTTCTTGTATTGGCTGAGATTTCTTGTGCATCATCCGTTTGCCTGATAACAATATGTTCTTTTCTGTTTTTCATGACTTTAGCAGGATATTTATCTAAAATTTTATCCACCACTTGGTTTAAATTTTTGTCTTCTTTCATTTCACGCACTCCTTTCATATGATTTTTTAAATTGCATCAAGTTCGTGTTCACTTGTTCTTACTCTAATAGCCTCATCAACATCACAGACAAATATTTTTCCGTCTCCCATAGATCCTGTCTGATTTGTCTCAATAATAAGTTGCACGATGTTTTCAACATCCTCATCCGCTACAACCATCATAAACATAATCTTGGGAAGCATCCGATCTTTTTCCGTAATGCTCTCTACGACTTGATGCTCAAATGTATTTAAATCGCCGTTATCTATCAAATTACTCAGTACTTCGATATTAGACATTTTTTTGCCTCTTCCGCTTACTTTTTTTGCAGTCATTGACGGATATCCGGCCTGAGATAAAACTTTTTTTGTTTCATTCATTTTATTGATTCGAATAACCGATATTATCTCTTTCATACAAGCCCCCTTATTACAACACGCTTTCGCCGCTGCTGATTGTATAAACATCCTCAACTGTTGTTACAAATATTTTTCCGTCACCGAAAGATCCTTCACTGCCTGTCTTTGCGTTTTTGATAATAATTTTTAATATATCTTCTTTATCTTCATCATTGACAACCATCATCAGCATTGCTTTTGGCAGTTCATCATAATGCACATTGCCAATTTTTATTCCGCGTTGTTTGCCGCGCCCTACAACATCTATTTTGGTAGCAGCCGGAAATCCGGCATCTAGTAATTCGCTTAATATAACTGAAGTTTTCTCCGGCCTTACAATAGCCCTAATCATTTTCATATAATCGTTCCTTCCAAATATAAAGTAATATTTTATTATTATTTCTTACTAATACTAATTATCCTTGACTGCTTTTTTTTATCCCATAATTCCGTATTCCATTAATATCTCTTCAAGTCGTTCTTGTTTCATTGGTTTTGGTATAACGAACATAGTATTTTCATCAATTGCTTTTGCAAGATTGCGATATTCATTAGCCTGCGGATCCGTAGGATCATAGTCAATGACTGTTTTTTTATTAATTTCTGCTCTTTGCACCACATTATCGCGCGGAACAAAATGAATTAATTGTGTTCCAAGTTCTTTTGCAAATGCCTCAAGCATCTCATATTCATTATCAACTTTTCTGCTATTGCAAATAATGCCACCAAGACGAGTTCCGCCTGTTGTAGCGAATTTTTGAATGCCTTTGCTGATGTTGTTTGCCGCATACATGGCCATCATTTCACCACTTGCTACAATATAGACTTCTTTTGCCTTTCCTTCACGGATAGGCATTGCAAATCCACCACAGACAACATCACCCAAAACATCATAAAATACATACTCCAAATCAGAAGTATATGCTCCAAGCTGTTCGAGTAAATTAATGGAAGTAATAATCCCTCTGCCCGCACAGCCTACACCAGGTTCAGGTCCGCCGGATTCAACGCATTTGATCCCCTCGAATCCTTCTTTGAGTACTTCTGTCAACTCAATGTCTTCGCCTTCTTCTCTCAAAGAATCTAATACTGATTTTTGTGCTAAACCATTTAATATTAACCTTGTAGAATCGGCCTTTGGATCACATCCTACAATCATGATTTTCTTCCCCATTTCTGCCAATGCCGCTGTAAGATTTTGAGTTGTTGTGGATTTTCCTATTCCACCTTTTCCATAAATTGCTATTTGTCTCATTTTATTCTTCCTTTCTTTTTAACAAAAAAGCGCTATTTTACACGAGTGCATAAAATAACGCCTTTGTTATGCTTATTAAAATATTGATGAACCAAGACTTTTTTTACCTATAAATACGCAAGAGCGCTATTTTGCACATCCGCGAAAATAACGCCCTTGTTATTATAAATAATTTATTTTATATTTGATTTTTGACGATAATACCATAGAAATCAAACCGTGTCAACCTAATAAATATAAAAAATAATGTATTTTTATATATTTTTTTGATGTAATGATTTACAAGTTTTTTTCTCATATCAACTAAGAATATTCTTTTAATAATTCGTAATTTTACATCAAGCAATCCCTAATATTCTATTTATAATATATTTTAAGCATACTTTTTGCTCTGTATTATAAAATGTCATACAATATATATACTCAAATATATTTTGCATATTTATGCACAACTTTATGCAGGTAATATACTATCCAAGTAAATTTTTCTATTGTTTGTTTCTATTTGGTCCGCCTGTTTCATTATTTGGAATCATTTGATTATTCATGCCGCCACCGTTACTGTCATAGGTTGTTACTATCGACGAGATTTCAATGTCATAACTTTGAGTGCCTACTTTAAGCGTATAAGTTCCTTTTGCTAACTGTGCCGAACTTAACACGACAGATTGATATTCTTTTTCGGGCGTGTAAGACAGTATTGTATCTCCACTCGAATTAATCAGGCTTATTGTTGTATTTGCCGAAACCACCATATTAAAATTATAGAGAATAGAATATTGCGTAGACGACGCACTGAATCCCTCTGCCATGCCGGTGCTTCCTGCGGCTATAATCACACCTGCCGATATCGTGGCATTGCCATTATAGTCAAGCGCACCGTTCCCATTCGTTGTAGGACCGCTGACATATGTCTCGCCTCCACTCACTGTAAGGGTTCCGTTTGAATCTATGCCGTCTCCCGACGCGTTAATAGTAATCATCCCGCCTGAAATTTTGATATAACTGTCGGAATCTGTTTGAAAATTATCGGCTTCCCTTCTATCTGCGGCCTGTGAGTTATCCTGCCCGCCGGCCGCATTGAAACCATCATCTGAGGCATTCACATGAATCGTGCCTCCGTTTATATCGATGCTGTTTCCCTCAAGGCCTTCATAACTGTTTTCAATGTTGATTTCTCCACCGTTTACAACGAGTGCATTATCTGCATGAACACCGTCATCTTCACATGCTATTTCTAATATTCCGCCTTCGATACTGACATCCCCGTTGCTGTGCAACGCGTCATCATCGCTTGCTATGGAGATTTCACCGCCACTGATGATCAATGTATTTTTTGCTTGGAAGCCATCATCTCCTGCTTTTATAGTAATATTAGCATCTTGAATATAAATGTAGCCTTTATAATCATCTTCTTCGTTATCCGATTGAATACCGTCGGTTTCTGCCTGTATGGAAAGAGTGCCGCCAGCGACTTTGACGCAGTCTTTTCCCTGCAGGCCATCTCCTGCAGCAGCGACAGAAATACATCCTCCCGTAATAATCAAATCATCTTTGGACGCAATGCCATGTTCATAATTGCCCTCTATAACAAGGATACCCTCTCCGTTGATTGCCAAATCAGCTTTACTGAAAATAGCTGCATCGATTATGCTGCCATCTACGCTCATTTCACTGTGCGCAGTATCTGTGATTTCATTTTCGCTTCCTTCGGCCAAAGTAATGACAACTTTATCTGCTTCTTTTATCAAAACCGGTGCTGTTGTGCTTGACGAAATAGATACCCCGTTGAAAACAATATGAATATCTGCCGAGTCCTCGGCATCTATGATCAACTGACCATCCGTGAGCGTGCCTGAGAGGATATAAGTCCCCTCCTCACTAATCGTTACCGTGCTGCCGCTTGCTTTTGCGCCGGCTCCGTCTACACTGCTTGCATTATTGCTCAGTATAATAATCGTACTTTCTGCTTCGTCGTAACTCGTATCCATATCTTTATCACTGAAAGTGGTATCAAATCCTGTCTCAGTGCTGCTTGTCGACTGAATCGTATCTTCCGTAGTGCTTGAACTGTCATCTCTGCCACATCCCGTAGTGTATAAAAGCAACAGAATACATATTGCCATAATAAATATATATAAAAATTGTTTTTGGTTTTTTTCTTCCATAACTTCTTCCTCTCTTAAAAATTTTACAGTCCTTCTCCGGTCGCATTAATTCTTCCGCATCGCACCTCAAGATTTCCGTTTCTGCATCTGAGTTCATCTATAAATGCTTTTTCTTCATTTTCATTATTTAAGATTATATAATATGTCAATTTAAAAAGACTCCCCATATTTGATGTCTTTACTTGCATGAGCTCATTGTTTTTTGTATATTTTTTGAACAGATCATCAAAAACGCCTGTGTAATCCAAATCTTCTGGAATCGTAACACGAAGTTCCTTTTCTTTGCTACGATTTTCTCCAAATTTAAAAATACTGTACAGCATACTGACTAGTCCTAAAATCAATGTAAACATCATCGCAAGCCCGATATACCCAATTCCTGTTGCAAGCCCAACTGCCATAGCGAAAAAGATACTTACAATTTCTCTCGCACTTCCCGGAATCGATCGAAACCTTACCAGGCTAAACGCGCCCATGACAGCGATCCCTGTTCCTATATTGCCGTTAACCATCATAATAACCATCTGCACAATTGCAGGCAGCAACCCCAGCGTCATCACAAAACTTTTTGTATAGCGGTTTCGATACATATAGAAAAGGGCAACAATCACACCTAAAACCAAGGAACAAATGGTTGTTAGCATGAATGTTGTCATAGAAATAGACGATTCCACACTTTTTATTGTTAAAAAATTATTGAAAAATTCATTTAGCATCTTTTTCCCTCCCTGTTTGTTGTCTTATTAAGAATGCTTTGTTTGTATGCAGTGCCATATTTTGAAAATGATGTCGGATAGATTTCCAGCTCACTGAGCAATCTTGCGAGCCAAAAAGGCAGAGCTTGGGGAGATTTTATTTCCATTATGCGCTCGCCATGCACAAAAATGGGTTCTCCCCAAATACCTTCTTCAAGATTTAATTGATTTTCTCTCCATAAAATATCGCGATCAAAAGTGATGCGAAGCGCTGTATCTTCACCGATTCCCTGCCATGCCGTTCTGTGTGAAGAAATCCACATCTTTGGCTTCAGCTGCCCGTATAAATTATAAAGTCGGTCGATTTCCTTTATCACTTGGTTTTGCTCACTCGGTCTTTTGCCTTCAGATAAATATTCACTCGCTTCATCTACCGATATATCAATTCGTTGTTTGCAGACCACACCTTTGTATTTTTTCTTCAGCTCTACAAAAACATGTTCTTCCTTTGAAAACTGTCCATAACTTCGCAGTCTCAATTTCTCTTTATAGACCGGTTTTTCGAGTGAGCGTCGGATTAAGTAATAATCAGGCGTATCAAAATAGATACTGCAGATAGTGGTATTTGCAAATTGATCCGGTTTACAACGAATTTTTAATTCTTTCTCTAAAATAATATATTTCTGTTCTTCGACTATATATTTTTGTTCATGACGTTTGAACTTATATTGAATATTGTCTGTATTCATAGCATACTCCATCTATTAAAATGTTTTTTTTATTGTAGAAAGCAAACCTTAAACTTACTTAAAATAACTTTACTTATTTTTTACATATTTTTAACAAACTTTATATTTATATTTTTATTTATACATTAAATAAAAAAAGTCCTGCTTTTTCGTGTCAGCAGGACTTTATCTATTTTTATATTACAAAATAACAGTAAAACAAATCATATTCTCTCCTTGTTTTTGAACCGTTACTTTCCCTTTATGGGAAATGGCTATTGCTTTTACAATCGAGAGGCCTATTCCATAGCCTCCGCTGTTGCGGGAACGCGAGGCATCCGCTCTATAAAACCGCTCAAAAAGCCGGTTCAAATCTTCACACGGCATCCGGCTTACAGTGTTGCATACTTTTATTTTACATCTTTTGCCTACTGAGCTTAATGATAACTTTATATTCCCTTCATCATCCGAATACTTGATTGCATTATCCAGCAGAAGTGATACAAGCTGCCGGACAGCGCTTTCCTGTCCATATAACGATAAATCAGGCTGAATCGTATACGTAAAGGATTTATTCTTCAGTTCCGCAAGCGGTTCAAAATCAACGGCACTCTCCCATACTGCTTTGCTGATTGAAAACTCGCTGAACATTAAAGACATACTGCCTTCTTCCAGTTTTGATAATGTCAATAAATCTTTTGCTAAATGATCGAGCCGCTTCGTCTGATTGCGTATACTTTGAGTCCATTCATTTTTTCCTGCGCTCAGTTCCAATACATCTGTATTCGCAGAAATAATTGCAAGAGGTGTTTTGATTTCATGACTTGCATCTGTGATAAATTGTTTTTGTTTTTCAAAACTTTCAGCAACAGGGCGAACAACACGTTTTGAAAAAACGGAAACTAATAAGAATACCACAAGCAAACATGCTGCTCCAATCAAACACGAAGTAAGCAAAGTAGATTGGAATGTTTCAATATTTATACGTTCATCTATAAAAACAATGATATATCCGTATGGCTTTTCAGTGACCATGTATTTATAAATACCATGGTACCCTATATTTTGATCTTCTTGCAGTATCTCATTAACATAAATACTTGCCTGCTGCGTTGTAACTGCAGCAACATGACTTACATCGGTTTTCGTTACAGCATAAGTTACATCCGTCCAAATAGTAAAATATCTTGTTTGAAACGGTGTTTCTTCAGTAATTCTCTGATAGCTTTCATCTTCTCTAGGCTCTTTTTTTTCAATTGCTGTAGTCGGAAACTCACCTTCATTTTCAGTAATCATTTGCAAAAGCTCATTTGCTTTTTGATCCATTTGCCTGTAATTAATAATGCTGCTTGTTGCAATCAACACAACAATAACTAAAGCAAGAGAGGCGGTAGCTATGAGTATAAATTTTCTTCTCAGTTTGTTAATCATCTTTTTGCACCAATGTATACCCCATTCCTCTCGCAGCCTTGATTTCCAAATCTGCATTTAGCATAAGAAGTTTTTTCCTCAGATAGGAAATATATACCCAAACGACATTAATCTCTACATCTGAATCATATCCCCAAATAGTTTCCAAAAATTGTTCTGTGGAAATGAGGCGCTCCGGTCTGCTCATGAGCATTTCCATCATTTGAAATTCTTTATTACCCAATCGAAAAGACATATCATCAGAAAACAATTCATATGTTTGACGATTAAGACTAATATTGGACATACTTAAAATATTAGGCGTAAACTCACTTTTACGTCTGGTCATCGCGCGCAGCCTGGCGAGTAATTCTCCTGTTGCAAAAGGCTTTGCCAAATAATCATCCGCTCCAATGTCAAGACCTTTGATTTTATCTTCTATTTCTGATTTTGCGGTCAACATTAGAATCGGAACCATTACTCCCTGTTTGCGAAGCTCGGCAAGCACACTCAGCCCATTTACTTTCGGCATCATAATATCGAGTATGATTGCATCATAGTTTCCGCACAGCCCATAGTCTAAGGCATCCTGCCCGTCGTAGACTGCATCCACCGAATAATTATTGTGCTTTAATATGACAACGAGCGCATTGGATAACTCTTTTTCATCTTCTGCGACTAATAGTCTCATAGCTTTTTCCTCCTAAGCTATCTGACGAATCTATAATATACCTTATTGTTTGTAGGTTTAAATCAACCGTCGCTATTTCATCTGCGCATCGCTTTAATTCTTTGATCATCATATCTTCATAGCAAATCGTTTTTTTATATTTTAGTTGATGTTCCAGACTTGCCCAGCAATCCATGGCGATTGTACGGATTTGTATTTCCACATATATGCTCTTCTTTTTTTCTTTGCGATTTACATCAACCGCTACAATCATATGGTAACTACGATATCCGTTTGGTTTAGGTTTGGCGACATAATCTTTTATTTCATGCACTTTTATGCCGGAAGAATGTTGAATAAAGTCCGCCACATAATAGACATCGTCTAAAAAAGTACACAGTATACGAACACCCGCCGCATCATTGATTGATTTAATTGCATTTTCTAAAGTAATTGCAAGTTTGTATCTGCGCAGTTTATCTTTTATACTTTGAGCAGTTTTGATTCTGCTTTTTAAATTATCGATCGGATCTCTGCCAAGCCCTTTCTGTATTTCCAGCGCCCTGAATTTCTCTATTTTTTGAACCACATTATCAATAGCGAGATTTAAATAGTCGTAATGCTTTTTATAGAAATTTATTGTTTCTTCATCTTCTTTTATAATATGGGTATCCATTTATAATTTCTCCTGCTTAAGATTTATATCTTACAGGCAGTATAAAAAAGAAACCTTAAATAAACTTAAATTTTTTTAAAACCATATTATTTTTGCAAATAAAGCGTCTGTGTAGGAAATGCAAATTCTATTCCTCGTTTGTCAAACTCTTCTTTAATACGCAAATTAACTTCCTGTAAAATATCCATATATACATAATAATCGCTGCTCAGAACATAATAGACGATTTCAAAATTCAAACTGAAATCCGCAAATTCACAAAAATGCACCCTGTCAAATGTTGTACATGCCACCTCTTCAATAAGATTTTTAATTAACCCTGGAATTTCTTTTAGCTGTTCACTCGTTGTGTCGTAAGTAACTCCTATTTTAAATATTACACGCCGATTCTCCATTCTTTTATAATTTTGCAGCGAGGAACTTGTCAAAATTGCATTTGAAAAAACCAATTGTTCTCCTTCAAGACTGCGGAGCCGAGTTGTTTTTATTCCAACATGCTCTACTGTTCCCATAAATCCATCGGTTAAGATTAAATCACCTACTTCAAAAGGTTTATCAAATATAATGGAAAAGAATGCAAAAACATCTGCAAGTATAGCTTGTGCTGCAAATGCGATCGCAACACCGCCTATTCCAAGTCCGGCAAGCAATGTATTGACTTTGATTCCTGCATTTTCCATAAATAGGAATGCGGCAATGAGCCAAACAATAAATTTAATTGCTTTTTCCATCCACCTGCTGCTTACCACACCTAATGTTTTTTCATTTTTTTCCCAATATTTATTAAACATAACTACTGCTGCTGCCGAGGCAAATATCGCTCCCAAAATAATAATGCCGGCCAATATGACCATATTTACGGCTTTATTTAGAGGACTGCTTAAATTGAGAATTCCTGTACTGAAATGCAAAATAACTAAAAGCATGACCGGCATGCTATATTTTTCTATTACTTGAACTAAAACATCATCGGTTGTTGTTTTTGTTCTTTCTGCCGCTTTGCTCATTTGCTTTACAAGTATCTTTTTTATAATAGCGGTAATAATAATCCCGACTACTAAAACCATTATAAAAAGAAGATAATCGGATACTGTATTATTAAAATAGACCTGATTTAAAAATTGACTCATTTTTACCTCCCGGGGTTATGATATATTACATTTAACAAGTATTGCCGTATAAGATCATTTATTAATGATTAGATTAACATAATATACTCTATTTCTCAATTATTTACTTTCAGACTAATTTGGATAATTCATAAAAAAATGTCCATATTTTATATAAACAAATATTTTCAGGAGCTATATGAATGAACAATGCTGCTATAGAAAAAAAATATATTAAATTGTCCGACGGAGAATCGAATGTTATTATTGACTGTTTTAATCAAAGAATAAAAATTATTTCTCTTACAGGCAAATTGCAAGAATTGCTCGATAAACTTGATTTTGATATAGAAAAATATACATTAGAAAAACTTTTTTGCGTTACAAATAAAGAAAAACTACAAACATTTAAAGATCATAACTTTATAATTGAAGCAAAAATAAACGGTCTTCTGCGTGGCAAAGACGGATATTTTCTCTCTAGATTTCTTACCGGCGAGAGAAAAATGAATATGCATATCCCCGAGGAAGAAGAAGCATTGATAACAGCAAGAGAATATTTACAAGAACGTTTTTCTTACGATATTGAAGATAAATATATCATACGTACCGGAGACAAAAAAGACGCCGATGACCTTTCACGTCTTTATGACAGTGTTTTTGAAACCTATCCCACTCCAATGAATAAAGCTGATTATATTAAGTATGCCATGGATTCGAATACATTATTTAAAGTTGCTATTCACAAAGGCTGCATCATCAGCGCTGCTTCAGCCGATATGGATAAAAAAAATTTAAATGCGGAAATAACAGATTGTGCCACAGATCACAATCACAGACAAGAAGGGCTGATGGGCAGACTTATTTATGAGTTGGAAAAAGAAATGAAAAAGATAAATTATAAGGTGCTCTACAGCATTGCGCGATCCATCTCACCCGGAATTAATATCGTGTTTGCCAAACACGGATATGAATATGGCGGAAGGTTGGTTAATCACTGTCATATTTGCGGACAATTTGAAAATATGAATATATGGCTAAAAAATTTATAATATAGATAAATTAATTAAAAATTAAATTTTTTTAAATATTGCTTCATTTTTGATTTAATCATTCATTTGTTTAACGATCGTTAGACATCTACTGATTTTGTAAGATAACTGCCAGTTCCTCTCTAATTTGCTCTTTTTGAATATACGTATTTTTGGCAACAATGCTTTCTATTAAATTATCCATCAGTCTAATCAATACACGTGTCATAATAATGGTATCTTTATCGGCATTTAAATGTGAAGAGAGCAGTTTATAATGTGTTGGTTGTATTGTTTTTTCCCATCTATTCATAATCTCTATTAATTCGCGGTCGCCCTCATATGTTAAATATACTTTTATTCCCAAGCGGTATACTTTTTTATCATAGTCACTTAAATAGTTGAGTTGATAGATCAGCCGCGTATAAAAATCTAAAACATTACTTGCATTCACTTGTTTTGCCTGTTTTTTAAGCAAATTAAAATAATCTTTCATTATAATTTCATGGAATAATTCTTTTTTACTTTTAAAATAATAATAGATCATGGGCAGCGAGCAATCAGCTTCTTTGGCAATATTTCGAATCGTTGCTCCATGATATCCGTTTTTATTAAAAAGATCTACTGCAACTTTTTTAATTTTATTTTTTAAATCTGTATCCTGCATAGCGAAGGCCTTCCTTAACGCACGTTAAATTTATTATAATTTGTCTGCACTGTTTTTACAATAAAAAAATACAACAAATATTTTATTTTACTTGACACCTCCTTAAAAAATTATATATTATATGTTTATAAATCAAATATAGAAAAAGGTGATGACATTCGGTATATCCAATTCTTGCATGGAAGGGTTTGGATATAATCGAAAAAGAGTAGATAAAATCAAAGTTAATAGGGCGAGACACTTCACATACTTTATGTGTAGTTGTTTTTATGTCCCCGGATTCTTGATTTTATTTTACTCTTGCTTTCATTATTGCTAATCAAAGCCGCAGAGTAAAATCTGCTGCTTTTTTAATACATAAAAAGGAGATTTTAAAATGTTTACCTATTTAAACGAATGTTTATCGTCCCCAAAAATTTATACACAAAGTAAAACCAGCTTTTGGACTGATGAACACATTTCAAAAAAATTACTTGAAATCCATCTTGATCCGAATACTGATTTGGCCAGCAGAAAACCGGACTTTATTGAGAAATCTGTTGACTGGATCAAAACTATCCTGCCTCCAACCAGTTATGCAACCTTACTTGATGTCGGTTGCGGTCCCGGACTATACACCCAGAAATTTTCAAAAAGCGGCTACTTTGTTACCGGCATCGATTTTTCGAAGCACTCTATCGAATATGCAAGAAATATTGCAAAAAAACACATGCTTCCTATTCGCTATTTACATCAGAATTATTTAGATCTAAATTTAAAAAATTCCTATGATTTAGCCACTATGATTTATTGCGATTATGGCGCATTATCAATTCAGAACAGAAAAATATTGATGCAAAAAATTTATAATGCCTTAAAACCAAACGGAAAATTCCTGCTTGATGTCTGCTCTGTTCAACAATATGCCTCGTTTGAAGAAAGTCAGACATGGGAGATATTAAATGAAGGTTTTTGGAGCCCTGAAAAACATATTTGCATAAATTCTAACCGCAAATATGAAGATAATACACTACTAAACCAAACAGTTGTTATTACACAAGGCAGCACAAATATTTATTATATATGGACGCATTGTTTTAGTAAAGACAACCTAATAGATGAGGTCACTGAAGCCGGCTTTCAGCCTGTGGAATTTTACAGCGATATAGCCGGCCGGCCTTTTTCTGCCGATAGCATGACACTGGCTGTTTTATTAAAGAAATAAAATATAATATAAAATTAATGCAGACATTATAAAAGGTTCCCTATAGAAAGGAACCTTTTTATTTTTTTTAGTATATCCGATAAAATTTATTGTATCCAACCATCAACAACATCTTGATTTTCAGATATCCACTGTTCAGCCGCTTCAGCAGGTGTCATTCCTCCATTGATTAAAGCTTCCAGGCTACCGATTTGCTGGTCGCTCATCGAAAAGTTTTTAAGCATTGCAGCAACTTCTGGTTGTTGTGTACTGAATTCTTTATTTGCCAAAGTATGAATTTCTTCACTTTCGCCGTATTCACCCATTGGATCATCTAAATATTTAAGATCATATTCTGCAAACATCCAATGTGGGCTCCATCCTGTTATAGCAATCCACTCATTATCTTGATATGCTTTACTCAACGCAGCCATCATAGCCGATTCACTGCTTTGCAGCACTTCAAAACCTAAATCATAGCTTTCATTGGCTCTGTCGGTCGCTTTCATAATTCCAGCACCGGGGTCAATACCTACGATTTGATTGCCGAATTTATCAGACTGAGCTTTCATTTCGTCAATGGAATCAATTGTAACATACTGAGGAACTACAACGCCTATTTTGGCAGGTTCTTCATACCAGATTCCATAATCTTCAAGGTTATCTTTATATTCCGTCCAATATGTTTCATGAGTGATTGGCAGCCATGCATCCATAAATACATCGATATCTCCTTCACTCAAACCAACAAACAGCGGAGCAACATCAAGTTGTGTCAACTCAACTGTATAACCTTGATCCTCTAAAATTACTTGCCACATATTACTGACAGCCACACATTCAGCCCAATTAACATAACCAATTTTTACTGTTCCTTTATCTTCCGAAGTTGAAGTACCGCTACATCCAACTATCAAACTAAAAGAAAGCAATACAATTAATGCAAGTATAACGATTTTCTTTTTTCCTTTCACACTCCAATTCATAATTTTTCCTCCTTTTTTCATGAAGTATTATTTATTTTCAGTTCTTAAAGAACTTCCAATACTTTGAGTTATTCTATCTAATATGATTGCCAAAATAACTACGGCTATTCCATATTCGAAGCCCATTCCAATTTTTAATTGGCTGATTGCTTCCAGCACACCTCCGCCAAGCCCGCTTGCTCCGATCATAGATGCAATAACAACCATAGAAAGCGAAAGCATTATTGTTTGATTGATGCCTGACATCACTGTCGGTAGCGCCACCGGCAATTGAATTTTCCATAAAAGTTGTCTTGGGGTTGAGCCAAACGCTTGTCCCACTTCCATCAAATCTACAGGAACTTGACGTATGCCTAAATCAGTTAACCTGATAGCCGGGGGCATCGCGAAAATGACTGTAGCAAATACAGCCGGTACTTTGCCTATACCAAAAAACAATAACGCAGGAATAAGGTAAACAAAAGAGGGCAACGTCTGCATCAGATCTAAGATAGGAGATATAATTCGATGGAAAGTATTGTTTCTGCCTGATGCAATTCCCAAAGGTATTCCGATAAGAATACAAATTACAGCGGATATGATAACAAGCACTAATGAAGATAAAAATGCGGACCATAATTGCAAATTATAGATTAAAAGCAACCCCAAGATGGTTCCCAGACTAAGCTTCCATCCTTTTACTTTAAATGTGATAACAGCAAAAATCAGTATTAATACCCACCAAGGTATGATTTGCAGTATATGCTCAAACCCTCTGATGAATTTGCCAAATCCTTCAGAAAAAGCGTCCATGCCATTGCCGAAAGTTGCTTCCATCCATCGAACACCTTTATCAATATATTCTGCCATCGGTATCTTATACATATTATACGCCCTCCTGATTATTACTGTGATCGGTTGGTATATCCGTATCAGATAACGGTAAAGAAGTCTGTTCATTCTCTACGTCATCAGAATTATCCGGAGCAAGCGCAGAAAGCACAGAACCACGTACAATAATACCGACAAGCTTGCCTTCTTCATTGACGACCGCAATCGGATATTTGCTTTCAACAATAATTCCAATTGTATCAAGAACCGGTGTATCTTCTCTTACTATAGGTCCTTGCTCAAGCTCTATCTCGCTCAAGCTGATCACACCCGCTTTTCTCGCTTCCAACGCCGCATCTACGGTAATAATACCTTTTAAATGTTTCTGCTTGTCTAAAACATATACACTGGAAATCCCATTTTGCTTCATAATCCTCAATGCGACATTAGGTCCATCACGTAAAAGCATATGCGGCTGTGGCTTTTTCATCACATCTTCAGCCGTTAAAATCTTACTTTTATCGACCCCTTTTACAAACTTGGCAATATAATCATTTGCGGGATTTTTAACAATTTCTTCCGGTGTACCTATTTGCACAAGCGCCCCGTCTTTTAAAAAGGCGATGCGATCTCCAAGCTTTAATGCTTCATTCAGATCATGTGTGATAAAAACAATCGTTTTGCGCACCTTTTCTTGCAGCGTTAAAAGCTCATCTTGCATCTCTTCTCTTATCAAAGGATCAAGCGCACTGAAAGCTTCATCCATTAACAAGATATCCGCATCATTCGTAAGCGCTCTTGCCAAACCTACCCTTTGCTTCATCCCTCCGCTTAATTGAGAAGGATATTGGTTCTCATAACCTTTAAGCCCGACAGCATCCAAAGTTTGAAATGCTTTTTTTTCTCTTTGATCTTTCGAAATACCTTGAACTTCAAGGCCATAAACTGTATTCTCAAGAACAGTACGATGAGGCAGAAGCGCAAACTGCTGAAAGACCATAGCAGTTTTTGACTGACGAAAATTACGCAACTCTTTATCTTTCAGATCCATAATATTCACGCCGTCAATAATGATTTTTCCTGCACTTGGCTCAATGAGCCTGTTTAAACATCTAAGAATAGTAGATTTTCCACTGCCTGAAAGCCCCATTATTACAAAAATTTCTCCGTCATTAATGGTAAAACTGACGTTGTGCACGCCTACCGTATATCCGGTTTCTTTAAGAATTTCATCTTTATTTTTACCATCTTTAAGCATTTTTAAGGCATGTTGTGGATGATTACCAAATATTTTTATTAATTCTGAAACAACTATTTTTTCGGCCATATTTTTCCCTTTCGCTCATTTATCCTAAACATTCATATTACTTTTAACCCTTGAATGGAAATAGTATAGCTTATAAGATTCATAATAAAATTCACAGTTTCTATATCATATTACATATCTACTGCTAAAAAAAACAAACATTTGTAGCTTAAACGAACTTATGCAAATAAAATAATTTTTATTTATTAATTGAAATCTTATAGATATTAATGCAATACTAAGTATATTGTTTTTATTAGTTTAACATGAAATTATTCATTTGTAAAATTTAAATGCCAATAAATTAATTGGCATTTAAAAACTCAAACGTTTTAAATTAACAAAAATCACTGTATTTTGTTAATTAATGCTTCTATTTTAAATCATTTTTTGTTTTATATACGCCTAGCAGAAATGCGAGTATACTTTATATTTCACTAAAATAATACCCTTCAATTTTAGTCGTTGCCTGCCCGCCGAAGAGCACTTTATTCTCAGAAGTTTTCAGTTGGATAATATTAAAAGCTTTTTCTTGCTTGTTTTGCTCAATAGAGACAGCATGGCCTTTCCATAGATTATTTTTTAACATATAATATCCAACAGCACTGTTGCCCGAACCAGTAGCATCATCTTCGAGATATCCGAATTTCGGTGCAAATACTCTGGTTCTGATGATATTCTTCTGCTCGACTACTTCTGTTGAGAACACCAGTACTATATCCATTTCATTTGATATACAAAATTCTTTAAGTCTCTGCTCATCAGGCATCATATACAGCGTTGCTTTAAGATTTTTTATCGGTACAATCAAAGTGCGCAGCCCAGCATCTATGATAGAGACCGGATATTTTTTTGAAATATCATCAAGCAGTATGCCTAGATGATCTGCTATTTGTTCTTCTTTCACCTTTACTTCAATATAACGAGGTTCCGGTGCTGTTATGAAAACCGCATTCAACGGCAAAATTTCATTGTAAACCTTCAATATTCCTTTTTTTGTTATGATATTTATACTTGGAACATTTAAAAGGCGCTGCGTATTTTTTAATAAATAATACATACACGCAATAGTCCCATGACCACAAAAATCCACTTCACATTCAGAAGAATAATATTTTAATTCATAAGCCTCTTCTTCAACAGGCCTGCAAAAAACAACTTCTGATACAAACCCTTTATGCTCAAAAGCGATTTTCTGCATTTCCTCATGAGATAACTTCTGATTTTTTTGTAGATACAAACAAGCGGCGGGATTCCCTGCCGAATTTTTTGAAGTAAAAGCATTCAATTTTATATAATTAAATTTTTTTGTCATTGCTTTAGTTTCCTTTTTAAAATCATAATATAATCAATCATAAACCCTATTAGTCTGGTTTGTATGTAAAAGATGTATTACACGACGGGCAGATTGCTTTGATAGTGCCTTTATTGATAGGAACACGCATTTTTTTGCCGCAAGAAGGGCATACAGCAAGCCTATGGTCTACAAGCTTTAAGATACGCTCTTTGTCAAAGCCAACAACAACCTCATCACCGATCAAAAAAGCCGGCACGCCCGTAATATTTCTTTTTGCCATTGCTTCTCTTGCCTGCATGTCATAATTTATGTCTTTTTCTATATAGTGAATGTTATTTTGGGCAAGAAAATTTTTTGCTATTTTACAATATCCACACGTTTGTGTTGTAAACATAATTAATTGTTTCATTACTTCGTCTCCTTCTATGAAAATAGTCTGTTTTAATTACATCATTAATGTCATCCAACCTTGTAAATTAGTATACGATATATTTTTTTAACAATTGTAAATAAACCTCCAATTCAAAGATAAATTTTGTTTATAAATTCTCTTAAAAATATTTTTTATATAATTAACATAGGTTGTCTATATACAGTTGCAAATTCTGTCTCTAAAAAGCTTTTTGCTTGATAAAATTCTTCTGCTGTGAATTTTATAGCTTCAACCGCACAGGCGCGGACGCAAGCACAGCATTTAATACATTTTTGCGCATTAATTTGATGGACATTATCAAAATCTATTGCACCGGTCGGGCACACTCTTACACATAATTTACAATCATTACAAGCGCTGCTCACAACGGGGGCGTACTCCGGCTGCGGTGCATTACTTTTATTATACGGCCTATACGGATAATTTCCGGGGATAGCTTCTCTATTTAATATATAATCATCTGAAGTGTTCAGTTTATTCAAGATATCTTTGCCAAATTGCTGCGCTATTTTAAGATCCTCCGTATTTGGACGGCCACCGGCCACTTTATCAGTAAATGAATGCTCTCCTAAAAAAGCGGCAGCCGCTACCGGTATAAATCCTCTTTGTGAGATAATATCCGCAAGTTCCGCAAAATAGTCATCATAATGCCTGTTACCGTATACACCAAGGAGAATACATGGCGTACTCTGCCCGCTAAGCGCCTTTATATATTCTAAAACAACAACAGGTATACGACCGGAATAAACAGGCAGACCTATAAGTACCAATTCATTATTTTGAAAAAATGGCATTGTAGATACCTTGTTAATATGGGTGATGTTATATTCATTGATTTTTAAATCGGTTCCTTTGGCTATCGCATAAGCAACTTTTTTTGTAGTATGTGTCGGGCTGAAATAAATGAGATTGATATTTATTATTTTCATTATTTTTCTCCTTTATGATTTTTTTGCCGCTGAACTTTTTTCATATTCTCTCTGTATTTATGATATCACATTATAATCAACTCAGATTATTATTTCATAATTCAATACATCAATATAAAATGAATCGCTCAGTTATGAGCGATCTTATTTTTAAGCATATTTACGAATTTCCGTTGTCACGAATCTATAGGCTGCATCAACCCCTTCACTGATTGATACCTCACATTCATACCCGTCTGCTTTCCAGAAAACCGTTATGGAATACTCATCTTCGTTCATTATAAAATCTTCTTGCTTTCGATATCTGTCTGAATAGAAGGATTTTACTTCCGATATATCCAATTCTGTCTTGTATTGCTTCACATACCGTGTGATGACATCGGTATTATAGGCGGAATATTGTATGTCATAGATTTGCTCATTCAATTCAGATGGCTTGATTTCCTCTATAAGTCCCTGAGGATAATCTTCAAAATACGGATTCACCTCTGCATAATCCTCTTCTTTTGCACCCAGACTTATAGAGATGTAAGTATTTCCATCTTCTTCCTCACGTAGTGATACAAATGTGTGCTGGCTTCCAATCTCTCCTTTTAAAAAATCTTCTGAGCTGGCCTCTTCATCTATTTCCGAGAGCAATGATTTATAATATTGAACCACTTCAGCTATGGTTGCTTTTGATTCATAACTGACCGTATAAAGATCTTTTCCGATGACATAGTTTGGATCGAGGCGCACTTGATAGGAACAATCACTTATCCTTACCACTTTATAAAGCGGCATAATATCTGTAGGGTAGCCTTCTAATAATTCCCCTTTACTAGAAGTTTTCGATTCAGATGAAGCATCCGAATTATTATCTGATGCAGAAGATGAACAACCTCCGGCTATTACAAGCATTATCAAAATAATACCTACAACAAAATATTTTGCATGTTTTTTCATATACTTGATCCTTTCTCATTCCCTCTTATTTAAAGCATAAGATACTCGCTTCTTATATACAATTGAATTCATTTTACAAATCAACAAATAATTTTTTTAGGTGCTGCTGAGCATTTACTCTATTTTCGTACAATTAGCCATCAATTGTTCGGCAAGCTTTGCCATATACTGCGGACTCTCTTTCATTCCGTTTTCAAACCATTTCTTTAATATTGCAACACATCCAAATGCAATGAACGAGTAATAATATTCATAGTCTTCTTCATTTCCACCTCTAATGAGCCTGTTCCATTCATTTTTATTTTTTGGTCTGCTCGTTGTTATAAACTGATCCAAAAATGTGCTTTCCTTCGTTTTTAAAATTGCAATGAAAATATCTGAATCGGCAGCAATATATTTAAATAATTCGAGCACTATCAAGCTAAGTGATGCTTGATCATAATCTTTATGCTTTTCTATAATAGCGGTAAAATCTTCCCAGACTTCCTTTTCTATTTGCTCAAATAAATCAAAAATATCTTTATAATGTAAATAAAATGTGCCTCTGTTGATATCTGCAATTCCTGTTAATTCGCTGACTGAAATATCTTTTAATTCTTTTTCTGCTAATAGGACTGTGAATGTTTTTCGGATCAATGCTTTTGTTTTTCTCACGCGTCTGTCAATATTTGGATATTCATTTTTTCCCATCAAAAAGTACTCCTTTATTATACATAGAAAAATCATGTGTTAATTAATCAACATAAGCTCACTAATTGACTATTGTTTGCTATCTATATTTTCAATATAATATAAACACTGCATAAATGCAATGCTTAAATTTATTATTAAACTTTCAGAAGGACATTAATTTGAAAAAAATTTCAGAATCGATATTGGTACATAAAAAAAGTATATTAATTATTTTTACAACCCTTGCCATTCTATCGGCTTTGCTCATGCAGCTTGTCGGAGTAAATTATAAATTATCCGATTATCTGCCCGATGATGCACCTTCCACCGCCGCACTGCATGTCATGGAAGATAATTTTGATGAAGCCCTGCCGAATCTTTCGATCTATATAGAAGATATCTCCATCTCACAGGCACTTGATTTCAAAGCCCAGCTTACCTTGCAACCAGGCGTAAACAGTGTGTTATGGCTTGATGATGTGCTTGATGTATATAAACCTTTAAGTACACAAGATCAAAAAACAGTACAGACATGGTACAAAGACGAAGGAGCTTTATTCTCCGTTACGGTAGAAGAAGATAACCTGACTGAAACAATTGCTTCATTACGTGAATTTGTGGGAGAGAGAGGCGTGCTTTCGGGAGATGCGCTCAATCAATCTATCGCACAAGACTCGGCCGCCGGGGAAGTGCCTAAAATCGTACTGTTTATCGTACCTTTAGTATTACTTATACTGCTGCTTTCCACAAGTTCATGGTTTGAACCGATATTATTTTTGCTGACCATCGGCGTAGCTGTTTTACTCAATGAAGCCACGAATATTTTTTTGGGTGAAGTTTCTTTCATAACCAGATCGGCAAGCGGTATTCTGCAGCTGGCTGTATCCATGGATTATGCCGTTTTTCTGCTTCACAGTTTTGCAAAATATCGACAAACAGAAAGCAGTATTACCCAGGCAATGTCTAAGGCAATGAAAGAATCATTTTCATCCATTGCCGCCAGTGCCATAACTACCGTATTCGGATTTATCGTCTTGGTTTTGATGCGTTTTAAAATCGGTGCGGATATGGGAATTGTCCTTGCCAAAGGTATTTTGTTCAGCTTTTTATGTGTTATGAGCCTGCTACCTGTTTTGGTGATCTCAACATCTAAGCTGATGGACAAAACATATCATCGTCCACTGATGCCTAAATTTGGAAAATTCGGCAAAGTCATTACACGTATTTGTATTCCTATCGCAATCATTATTATTATATTCGTTATACCCGGATATTTAGGACAAAAAAACAGTCATTTCGTCTACGGCTCATCAGGCATGATTAGCCCGGAGTCACAAGAGCAGCAAAACAAAGATAAAATAGATAGTATTTTTGGCAAATCCGTACAAATGGTACTTCTTGTTCCTGATGATGATATTGTAAAAGAAGCGCAGTTAAGCACTTCTCTTGAAAATATCCAATATGTTACAAGTGTTATTTCATATACAAACTATGTTGGAAAAGAAATTCCTTCCGACTTTTTATCATCTGATCAGATTTCGCAATTTCGCAGCGGCGGATATAGCCGGCTGATACTATATGTTGATACAACGGATGAAGGAGAAGAGGCTTTTGATGTTGTTCAAACCGTGCGCAGCACCGCTCAGATTTATTATCCCGATAGCTACTATCTTATCGGACAAAGCGTTGTCAATTATGATTTGATGAACACAATCGTCAGCGATAACAAAGTCGTACGCTTAGCTGTCGTGCTTTCCATCGGTCTGGTGCTTTTGCTCACATTCCGCTCACTGTCGATACCGCTTATTTTACTGCTGGTTATTGAAGGCGCCACTTGGATCAACTTAAGTGTCCCTTATTTCACAGGCTCGTCACTCAATTATATAGGTTATCAAATCGTCAGTTCTGTGCAATTGGGCGCAACGGTTGACTACGGTATTTTATTTGCCAGTAAGTATATGGCCAATCGGCAATCTCTGGATAAAAAAAGCGCAGTCTATGAGACCATGTCGTCTACAACCGCCTCTATCATAACACCCGCAAGCATTCTAACAATCGCGGGATTAATGCTTGGCGTTATATCAAGCAATGAAATCATCAGCCAGTTAGGTGTTATTTTGGGCCGCGGCGCCGTACTTTCTTCCGTTATGGTACTCACCGTGCTACCGGGATTATTTATGATGTTTGACGGAATTGTGCAGAAAACAACATTAAAAAAACGAAAAAAGGAGAATTTGCTCACATGAAAAAAATATGCAAAAAAACAGTCGTCTTTTTGCTTGGTATACTTATATTGTTTACTTTACCGATAAGCGCATCAATGGCGCAGCCGTTAAAAGATGAAGTTGTGTATGTAAAGCTGCATCACGACGGTACGCAAATCAACACTTATGTCATCAACAGTTTTCAAGTTGATGCCGCAGGCACTTTCACCGATTACGGCAGTTACGAGACAATTATTAATTTAACAACAACGGATATGCTCACCAGCGAAGACGGCGCCATCAATATAGGCTCTCCGAAAGGCACTTTTTATTATCAGGGCAATCTTGAAGACGCTGAAATTCCATGGCTCATTACTATAAGCTATTTGCTGGACGGCACTGTGATATCGCCAGATGATCTGGCAGGCCAGTCGGGAGAATTACAGATAATGATCGACATAGAGGCAAACCCTGATGCAAATGCTGTTTTCGATCAAAATTACTCCCTGCAAACCAGCCTGACACTGAACACGCAAGTCTGCTCAAATATTGCCGCAATCAATGCCACTATCTCGGATTCCGGCAAAGATAAATTGCTTACTTTTATTAAAATGCCTAATGATACCGCACATTACGTAATTACAACGTATGTGGAGAATTTTGAAATGGACGGAATTCAGTTTGGCGCAGTGCCTTTCTCTATGTCTATTGATCTGCCTGATACAAATGATCTGGCCGATGAAATTTCTTCGCTACAGGATGCTATCGAACAAATAAACACAGCTGCAGGCAGCATGGCTGACGGTACAGATCAATTAGACAGCGGTATGAGCCAATTTAACAGCGGTCTTTCTGATATGTACAGCGGCCTTGATCGACTTACCAAAGGTCTGGGTGATTTAACAGGCGGGAACGCGGACTTAGAAGATGCTTCAGCACAAATATTGTATGCCCTCACAACGATTAAAGATAATCTTGACTCGGCAGGAGCTATAGACCTATCGGAGCTCGATGCTCTCACGGATGGCTCAAGCCAGATACTTTCCGCTGTCAACGGTCTTTCCGGCGGGCTTTCGCAAGTACAAAGTGCCCTTTCAAATGTAGATACCTTTAAAGATGGCAACAATGAAATCATCGCTTACCTTCAAGATCGAAAAAATCAACTGGATGATTCCATCCCAAAGCAAGCCGAAGAAATCGAGAAAATAAACGGCATGATCCAAACGCTTACACAAGAATCCTCTCTGCTTAGCGGACTTGATGTAAGCATTAACGGAGACGGCACCGAGGCGAATCCGGGACTTGCCTCTATTGCGAGTACACTGGCAAGTCAATATGCAATCTTTGATACAAACATTCAAGATTTGCCGGATAGCTTGAACGAATTGGCAGGCGGAATTCTCTCATTAAAAGACGCCATAGATCAACTCGCATCCAATTACGGTACATTCAACAGCGGGCTGGGTGAATATCTATCGGGAGCATCCACGCTTTATGATGGCTTTAACGGCTTATATGACGGTTTTTCAGATATCCTTGATGCGAGCTCTCTTCTAAGCTCGAGTCTTACTGACCTTTCGGACGGCATGCAGCAGCTTGCAGACGGAACAGATGAAATGTACTCACAGACGAAAGATATGGACACACAGCTGCAGGATAAGATCGACGAATTGCTCTCCGATTATGACACCGACGACTTTGTCCCTGTTTCTTTCGTATCCGAGAAAAACACGAACGTGGAGCTCGTGCAGTTCGTGATGATGACAGATGAAATCAAATCAGTTAATGCGCAAAATACACCCGAGACGCAATCAACCGAGCAAAGTTTTTGGCAGCGACTGCTTGCATTATTTGGACTGTAAAAATTAAAATTTTGATAAATAAAGATATGAAGATAAAAGGCGCAGCTTTAACAGCTGCGCCGATTTATTTGTAAGCCATACACATTTTATCGAATGAAAGGCTCTGCTTACTATATTGTTTTCTGCTTACGCTCTCTATCCAATAAATGACGGGTAAAGATATCGCTGTCTTTCAGGAGGCTTTCTATGTCGTCGAAACCGAGGCGATGGAGCAATTCTATGACGTATGGATTATCGATCGGCGTGGCATGCGCGGCCATTTTCGCATATTCGTTGACATTTTTTGTGCCCTCTTCGCAGCCGGTCACGGATTTCGGCCCCCCGACACAACCGCCCACGCAGCCCATTCCTTCATAAAAGTTGGCATGCAGCTTTCCCGCCACCAGATCATTGATCATGGCTTTGCAGGCCGGCACACCATCGGCTTGTTTTGTCTGAACAGGAATGGGATGCTCAGGTTTTAGTCGCCGCACCGTGGCTTTTACCGCTTCGCTGACTCCGCCCGTACGCGCATAAATGCGCCCCGCTCTTGAAGAATGGTCTTTAAAGCTCTCTTCCATTTCGGCAGGATTGATATTCATTGCTTTGAAGATATCATCCGCCTCTTGAAAAGTGAGCACATAATCGACAGCGCCTGCGATGTCTTCCTCTTTCGCCTCTGATTTTTTCGCAATACACGGACCGATGAACACGGTGACGGCATCGTCATAAAGCCGCTTGATCGCTCTTCCGCCCGCAATCATGGGCGATACGGAAGAAGGCACATGGCGCAGCAGATCACTGTAGAGCTTTTTGATCATCGCAATCCATATCGGGCAGCAGCAGCTCGTGAGCTGAAAATCACTGTCTTCTTTTATGTTTTCAATAAATTCCAGCGATTCCTTCAATGTGAGGATATCGGCAAAGAGTGAGACTTCGATCATACCGTCAAAGCCTATTTTTTTAAGTGCCGTACGCAGCTTCGCGGGCGTTACCTCTTTTGTGAACTGCCCTAAAAATGCCGGCGCGATCAGCGCATATACCAAACTTTTTTTATTTTGAATCTCTTTTAAAACGGGAATGATGTCACGGCTCGCCACAAGATTTTGTGCGCGGCATTGATCGATACAAAAGGAACAGCTTACACATTTTTCGCCGTTGATTTTGCTTCTGCCGTTTTCATCATGCTCGATAGCGCCAAACGGACAGCGTTCGGCGCATTCCCGCTGCTGCTCTTTTGAGCAATCGCACTGCCCCAAATGCCAGATCGGAGGATGCTTCTTTGGATAAAGCAGGCAATCCAAATGTTCAAAATCGTATTTTTCATACTCTTGTTGCTTAAATTCCGCTTGATTGACCGTATCTGAAAGCAGCTTACTATACAATTCTTTAAAAGTTGTCAACCGCATCGTCTCCAAATATTTATATATTTCTTATTTTATAAATCTGATAAGCAAATATACATCGGCATATTTATCCGTTTCATTTTGAGATGTATCCATGCTCAAATTTTGAACAATAATCATAAGAGATACCGTATCACTTTGCTCAATGAAGGTTGCATCATCCATGGAGATTTCATTCTTTTTAGCCGGATATGCCGAAAATTTATCAAAAATTTTATCTGTATCAAACCGTACTAATTCTTGCCCGTCCTTATCTTTTAATACAATATCGATTGTATCACCTAAAAATTCACTCTCTAAGCTATATACTTCATCTTCGTAATTGATCTTATTCATGATATTCATAGAAATATCATCATTTTCTTTCTGATTACTGATATAAGCACTTACCAAATAATCATATCCTTGAATATCGATTGTAAGCTCATTTACTAAAGCGACATAAACATATTGCTCCGATTCATCCTCTGTCGGCGCATAATATTCGCTGAAACCAAAGGTAGCTGTAAAATCTTCATACAGATCAAAATCATCGGGTATGAAGTCTACTTTATCGATATATTCCATTTCACTTAAGTATTCCACAGACTGCGTGATGACCGCCTTATCCTCATTGGATACAGCCTCCTTCGGAATAATTGCATCATTAACAAGCATATCGTTTTGCTCCAGCGCTTTTTGCAGGCGATTGGTTTGGTTGACTTTGCTCAATGTGAAAGCATCCACAGGCGGCGTGATGGATATGACGGCAAAGAGGATAAACAATACAGCGATCACCCCGTTTTTACGCACCCCTCCAAAGCTCATCACCACTCCTGCGCACAACGCAAACAATCCGTATAAAAGCACAAAATAACGCATATGCGTAATCCCGGTCTCCCCTTGAATTATAAAAGAAGATATCATTTGAAACAATACGATAGGCAGCATCACTTTTGGAAATACTTTTTTAAAAAACAAAGAAAATTTATTTTCAAGACCGCTTACCAAAATAAACAAAACAATGATCGCAACCGCATATGCAATCAGCATCGGTTCAAGCAGGCTGTCTGTCCAGAACTCTCCAGTAACGTTCATGGCAATATAGATTATCAAAATAATTGTATATGCCGCTGCCAAAGGTATTAAAATATAGGAAAGCAGCACTTCCAGAAACTTCGGGCAATGGATCGCTTTTTTTATTTTTTCGTTAAGTTCGTATGCTTCATCAGAGCCTATGACTTTTTTACCCGGATAGCGAGGTATTAGAGAAAGCATAAACACCGGTGCAAACAACACAAATACAATATCCGCAGCATATCCGTATGCATCCGGATTGATTTCATGAATAAGCACATCAATCGCCGCAAGCACACCGCTGCAGCCTCCCCAAAGTATAAAAGAATACAGCGCCGATAGAAATACGGCTTTAAAGACAGCCATAAAGCTGTTATGAAAGCTTATTTTGCCGCCGATGGAAGGCATCCAGATATACGCCATAAACAAAGCAGCCAGCGCAATGGATGTTTTCGTCATCAGCTCATTACTGAATTCTCCCGATGGTCTGATGAGAAAATAGTAACCTGTTGTAAGCAGGATAACGGCGATCATCAAAAGCAATCGGGCCGGCAGCTTCTCAAAAAACCGCTCCCAGGCTGCCTGCAGCGCAACTGCTAAAACCGCTCCGACCGCGCAAGCGGCAATTATTTTTGAATAATCATTCTCCTGGCTGATCTGTATGGCAACAAACACTGCCGCAACGAACAGAAAAGCGACCGTCAGCGGATAGCGTGTAATGGAGTCACTCAAGGCTTTGAATTTATTGAGAATATTTTTTATCCATTTCATGGGTATCAACCATCCTTACTATAATTTAATTGGGTCTTTACAATATGGGGAAAATATAGAAAGCAATAAAAAGATCAGCTAATTTTCTTCATTATAGCATATGCTCTTTTATTAAACAATTCAATTAAATCATCTCAATAATCCCTGATGATATACAAATAAAAAGAGTATCCGCCGTACTCTTTTTATTATTTGAATGCTCAACATATTATTTATTCGTGAATACGCTTTTCGGCTCTGAGTTTTTGCACTTTTCTCAAATATACGATGATCATCCACAATATTAAAAACGCAAAAAATCCGTTTAAGACAATGCAGATAAGATTGCCGCCAAATACTCGGCCATGATGAAGAATATCATCAAGTACATGCAGACCGTTTGATATAAACGCCATTAAATTGAGCAGCATGATAGGTATCCAAAGATATAGTATACGCTTATAGTGACTGATTTTTGAGTCGGCATCGCTGTAGAGATCAAACTGCCCTTCGGCACGTTTTTTTCTTAAATAAACCCATCGCAGATAGCTCGCCACATGCTCTATACCCGTCTGTTGTAAAAATTGTAAATAGGCTCTGCTTTCCGCATTGCCGGGAAGGTCTTTGAGAAGCTCTATGCGATAGGTATATTCAGCCTTGGGGCTGTCTTCAAAAACATATCGGCACCAGGAATATCCCACAAGCGCCATACCCTTTGCCGACATTTCATTGAGCCATTTTTCCTCTTTTTCATGATTCATATAGGCTTTCCATACAATATGCCTCATTTTAATCCTCCTGCCGCAATTTTCGTCGCATTGCGCAGCAACTCTTCCAAACGAACAATTTCCTGCGCAACAGCCGCTTTGCCCGTATTTGTTATAATGTATTCTTTCCTTCTGTTGCCCGCCGCTCCCTCGAGCGGCTCGATCCAATTTTTTTCAACGAGTGTATTGATGGCTCCATATAGCGTGCCTGCTCCGAGCACGACCCTGCCGCCGCTCAGTTCGCTTACATTTTGCATGATTCCGTATCCGTGAAGCGGACTGTAGAGCGAAAGCAAAATATATAATACCGCTTCTGTCAAAGCGCCTCTTTCCATACTTTCCGGCATTTACTGACCTCACTTATTATTACATTAACCGATATATCGGCTTTCGTTATAATTATATCGGCATGCGATATAGTTGTCAATAAAAAAATCTGCTTTTATGCAGATTTTTCAACTTTATTTATTTCTTGCCGGACACAACCTGTGGTCGCTGAACCAGAAACATTTATTAACGCCCCCTCCGCAACGGCAGCACTTATTCACAGGTACGCTATCTATGACATGATTTGCAAAATCCGCATCGGCAAGCATGCCCCGTCCCACGGCGGCAAAATCCGCATATTTATTTTCTATGAGAAAACGCACTTGCCTCTCTGTGGTGATTTCATTGACCGCAATGACGGGAAGGCTCACATTCCTCCTCATCTCATATGCGTTATACGTCATATAGCTGCAGATAAAATCCTTCGGTACTTGCCCTGCCGGCATTCTCATGCCCCATGAAATATGAAGTATATCCACGCCGGCTTTCTCAAAGACTTTGGCTGCTTCAAAGCCATCTTTTTCATCGGGCAAAAATTTCCCCATCCGCACACCGAGAATAAATTTTTCATGTGTATTCGCCCTGATGCCGGGTATGATCTCCGTTAGAATACGCGCCCTGTTTTCCGCGCTGCCGCCGTAGATGTCTGTTCTTTTATTAAAATCACCGTCTAAAAATTTGCACAGAAAAAAGCTGTGCGCACAGTGAAATTCCACACCGTCGAAGCCAAGAGCGCATGCGCTCTTGGCCGCCTGCTTTATTTCACGCTGGATTGTATGTATTTCTTCGCCTGACAACTCATTGATGTCTCTATCGTCACAGGAAAGCTGCAAAAACGTTAGCGCCCCATAAGCATGGCAGCCATCGACAATCTGCTTTAAAACCGCGGTGTTTTCCGGCGACCACAGCTTTGTGCCTTCTATGGAACCATGCACTCGTGTCGACTGGAGGATAATAAGCCCCGCCCCGCCTTTTGCGCGAAGTGTGTAATGATCGATATGCTGTCTGCCAAAAAACGTACCGTTTTCCCCGCGAAAAGAAAAAGTGTACATCGGCGGCATCACAATGCGGTTTTTGATACGATTGCCCCGCAAAATAAACTCATCCGTTATTTTTGTCATTTCAGCACCTCCGTATTATCATATTTGAAAACAGTATACTACGAAAAGGCGCCGAATGCTATGCCGCTTTTTGGCGTGCGTCATCTGTTTATATTCATAATGATATCGCACGCTATAAACCTGTTTTTATGATGTTTTATATAAACTAACATATTTCATTTGTTTTATTGTCACTGCCGCTTTGTTCCTGCCACTTGCCCATATACATACTTTCTGTTTTCTTCTGTGCTTTTTGCAGTTCCTCTATTGCTTTTGTTACTTCATTAAATAATGCATAATACATTTTTTTGTATTGTTCCATTTTTTCTCTCCCGGTAAAGTAATTTATGTATACATTATATAATGTAAAAGTCTATATGTAAAGATGATATATGCGTTAATATCTAATTTAATCATTAGATATCGAGGTATACGTTATGATCAAACTGCGTGTAAAAGAAATTTTAGACCAAAAAGGATATACAAAGTACTGGCTGTATAAGCAAATGGGAATGAGCTATCAGAATTTCAGCAAAATGATCAGTAATGAAACAAGCTCCATAAAATACAGCAATCTGGAAGCGCTGTGCGATATACTGCAATGCACGCCGGGTGATTTGTTTGAATATGCACCGGAACGGGATTAGTAAATTTAGAAAGACGGGAGGATAATCATGGATATATTGGCAAAGATCCAACAACTGACGAATGAAAGAGGCTGGAGCATCAATTACCTGGCAACAAAGGCAGGGCTACCTCAATCTACTTTATCCGGATTATTCGCGAGAAACAATTATCCGACTATCCCCACACTGGAAAAAATCTGTGAAGCCTTTGATATTACGTTATCCGAATTCTTCTCTGAAGATGGTATGCTTACAGAGCTGACGGAAGAACAAAGAAAACTGCTCGATCAATGGGCGCTTCTAAGCGATAAGCATAAAGAAGCAGTGATGGCTTTGATGGAGGAGTTGTAATGTGTATGCTGTTTAATACTTTATAATTCACTAAGTCAATTCTCTATATATATTTTTTATAAAGCTTATTTTTTCGCCATTAAGTTATAAATATATTCAAAAATGTCTTTAAATCAACTTATCTTTTTTGTAAATACCTAATAACATGCAAAAAATAACTTTTATATTTATATGAATATCCCATTGACTTTTGACAGTCAATACTCTATAATACTTATGACGGTCATAAAAAGGGGGTGCATACTTGACTGCCAAAAAAATGGGTCGTCCTACCGAAAACCCCAAGCCCCATAAACTGACTGTACGCTTAGATGATAAAGGATTAAAAATACTTGACGAATATTGCAAAAAACATCAATTAACACGCATGGAAGGAATCAGGCATGGAATTTACAGGTTAAAGGACGGCGAAAAAAAATAGAAGGAAGGGCACTCTCTCAAAAAATATCTGCCTCTTCCCCCACAGTTACCAAAACGGACAACCGCATAAATATTTTAGCATATGCGGTCAAGCCCGGCAAGGTATTGTGAAAACATATATCGAAAGGATAAAAATATGAAAAATATTTTAGAAGCCTTTGCCTGCGGTAACGTCAATACCCGGCCTTGCTCTGCCCCGCAGGACAACGCATATGACAAAGCGATACAAACCGTTTGCGACAGCGAGGAAAGGCTGTTTGCCACACTGGATAAAACACAGCAAACCCTGTTAAAAACATTCATAGACGCGCAGAGCGAAATCAACCTCTTATCCGAGACGGACAGATTTATCTATGGTTACAGGCTCGGTGTGCTTATGACAATGGAGGTCTTTATCGGAAAGGATGACCTTATTGTAAGTGCCGCCTGTTAAGTCTTTGAAATGAAATAAAACGACTGCCTTAAAACCTTGCAGTCGTTTTTTCTTACCTGTTATCCACCTTCTCGGGATACAGATCATGTTGTAACAGTCTGTCTTTTGCGAACTGCTCCCACTTTGTGCCTTCTTTACCGTAATTGCAATACGGATCGATCGAGATGCCGCCCCTGGGCGTGAACTTTCCCCACACTTCTATATATCTGGGCTCACACATATCAATGATATCTTTCATGATTTTATTGATGCAGTCTTCATGAAAATCACCGTGATTGCGGAAGCTGAATAAATAGAGCTTGAGCGACTTGCTTTCGACCATATATTGATCAGGAATGTAAGAAATATAAATCGCGGCAAAATCGGGCTGCCCCGTGATCGGGCACAGGCTCGTGAATTCCGGACAGTTGAACTTTACAAAATAATCGTTGCCCGGATGCTTGTTTTCAAAAACTTCCAGAATGCTCGGATCATAATCAAAAATATACTTTATCTGCCTCTCTCCAAGAAGCGTCATTTTATTTTTCTCTTTTTTCATTGACCTTTTCCTCTTTTTTCTAAATATTTTATAAGCAATACCGCAGCAACCGCGGGAATGATCTGCCCGATACCCACGCTGATAACAAGGGCGATATAGGGAATATTGAGCAAATAAGAAAGCCAGATCGGTACACAGAGCGTGGGAATGATCAATATCGGCAGACCCACTAAATAAACATTGACTTTTCGCAGCGCATGGCAAAAATATGCCGTGAGCAACCCCACGAAAAACCCCCCGACCATATCGAGGATGCCGAGGCCTCCCATGAGGGTGTTGCTCAAAAAGTTGGCGATACCGAGCGGCACGACCAAAAACGGATAGATTGCCGCAAGGCCGTAGATAGATGTTGCGATGCGCACCTGATACTGCCCGAACGCGAAGCTCTGCGTGAGAAACATGACGATAACATATAAGGCGATGACCAGCCCCGAGATCGTGATTTTTTGAATGCTGGTTAAATTGGTTTGTGATTTAAACATAAAAAAGCTCCTTTTTAAATAAAAGGAGTTCGGCTCATCTAAACAAAAATAAAAAAGGGTACCCAGGTACCGCTGTTTTACTTACCTAGTTTTGTTTATAGACAGGATGGCATTTCGAACTGTCTTTTATTTTTATGTATTTTTATCTATTATACAAAATATTTGCTAAAATGCAAGGTCCTTTACAGATTGTATCTATTTGCCGGCACATGATATGGCTTATGCTTCATCCCGCCAGGCTTTGCACACATCGATCCACTCCATGCAGCCCGAATATTTCTCCAGTTCATCCACCGTCAGCTCTATGGCACTGTTTGCGCTGCCGCACGCGGGAAACACGGTTTTAAAACGTTTGAGAGATTCGTCCATATATACCTCAACCCCCCCGTTGACACCAAACGGACACACACCGCCCACTGCGTGGCCAATGATATCTTCCGCTTCCTGCGGGGTAAGCATCTTCGCTTTTTTATGAAATTTCGCCTTATATTTCGCGTTGTCTATTTTCGCATCTCCTGCCGTAACAATGAGTATGGCTTTGCCGTCTACATTAAAAGATAGTGTTTTTGCAATGCGGCTGCCTTCGCACCCGAGCGCCTGCGCCGCAAGCTCCACGGTTGCACTGGATACTTCAAACTCAAGTATTTGATCTTCCATTTCATACTGTGCAAAATATTTTCTTACTGCTTCGATTGACATGTCCTCTCCTTTAAAACCCGTGTTGTATTACAAATACATCTACTGAAATAATAACTTTACTATGATATCACAAAAAAACTGCCGTATCAATTTTGTACGGCAGTTTTTTAAATACTTTTACTTTTTTCTCTCAAAATATCATACCACCAAATGCCCTTTCTTTTCCGCGACTGTGATGGTCGCTTCTATACCGGAGTTAAACTGCAAATAATCACTCTCAATGCCGTCGCTGAATATCACGCCGTTTTCGGGCATTTTAGACGCTATCTTTAACTGTACCTTCTTTAACGATCCAATATTTTATGCAAGATATTTTAAAAAAAATAAAACCGATTGATATCAATCGGTTTATTATGGCCCATTTAAATATATTACTGTAATTTTTAATTTTCGCCCTCTTCACTTTCCCCATCTGTTTGCTCCTGCCCTGAAGAGAGAATATTATTTATTTCTTCTTTTGCCGCACTTACTGTGTCTTCATCCGGGATCATAACATAAAGCCTCTGTGAACCAAATGAATAAGTAGGCATATTAGCCCCCGCACCGTCAACACTGGTTGTTGTGATGTCCCAGGAGGCCATATCTGTGAGCTGCATTTGCACCAAGCTTGAGATTTCATCAGAAGTCAAATTGGTCTCCACACCTGATGATGCCGTTTTTACAAGACTCGTCATATTTGTAATGATAGACGGCGAGACTATTTTCTTTATCATCGCTTTGATTACTTCCTGCTGATTCTTACCTCTGTCTCTGTCTCCGCCGGGCAGATGATGTCGCTCACGTGCAAAAGCAAGCGCCTCTTCACCGCTCATATGCTGTATTCCTTTTTCTACATAATGTCCTTCGATATCAGTGAATGCATACTGTGAATATACATCAATTCCGTCTAATATATCAATAATATCAACCATTGACGTGAAATTTACTTTAGCATAATAACTAATGTCCACATCAAGCAGATTTTCTATTGTCTTTATCGAACAATCCACCCCATACAGTCCGGCATGCGTGAGCTTATCTTTTGCGCCTTTGCCTCCGTCTATTTCAACATAGTAATCTCTTGGGATATTGACCAGCAGAATTTCTTTTGTAGTCGGATTCACTACGGCAAGGATATTCACATCCGAACGGGAACTTGTAGATATTTCACCATATGTATCTATTCCGCTGATATAGACGATGAAAGGCTCTTCTACACTTGCACTGGCTGTAACAGACTCATCGAGCGGAACTTCCCTTCTGACAGTGTAGATCACCTTCGTTTTTTCCGAAAAATCCGTATAATATTCTTCGATGAGGCTTCTGTACGCTTCATTGAGTATAAGGGCCTGCGCATCTTCTTCATACAGCGCTTCTACCTGACTTTGAAAATCTATATAAGCTGTTGTGGCTATTTCTTCTTCTAATTTGTCATTGATTTCATCAATGGCATAATTTGTTGAGTCTAAATTGATGATATCCCTTATGCTAAAGACCGCTCCTTTAAGATCTTTTAGACGAGAATAGTCACTGTCGGCAAGTACAATAACGGATATGTTCTCTGTCTTTACGTCTTTTCCCGTTGACTGCATTAAGGTGTTAAAAGTATACATACCGTAGAAAGCAACCGCAAAAATCGTCAGACTTATCAACGCGCTTAAAACATTAATAAATTTATGTGCCCTTTTTCTCTTCTTTCCGTGAACATCAAAAACGATTTTGATTATTAAAAGAAACAGCAAGCTTCCTAAAGCAATTAAAGTCATATTGCTTGGCAATATATTCATTGAATAGATTACGGCAAGTGCGAACGCAGATGCCATTACTTGTATCACAGTCGTTATGTAAATGTTTTTCTTCTTTGTTTTCATATATTTTGTTTCCTATTATTTCTATATTTAATATCTTTTTATTTATATCACTAATTGCGACAATAGTAAATTATAAATGTGAATTTTTAGTGATTAATTTATTAATATTTCTCTTTAACAAATATTTAACATGCTTTTTATATGTTGATAAACTATATGGTTTAATATGTTGACGTATCGTATCTATTCGCTTATAATATATTATAATTTTTAAGTAACATTTTTTTATTGGGGAAATAATGCAGGCACTGATAATCGGCTCCAAGGGACAACTGGGTTTGGAGATGCAAAAAAAATTAAAAGAAAATAATATTTTTTTTGATGCATATACACACACACAATTAGATATTACAGATATGCAAAATATCGAAGAATACTTTGTTCGAAAAAAATATAGTTTTGTTGTCAATTGCGCTGCATATACCAATGTCGACAAAGCTGAATCAAATTATGCAAATGCTTACGCAGTCAATGCTAAAGGGGCTGAAAATATTGCCAAGGCTTGCAATAAATATGATGCCGATTTATTTCACATTTCAACAGATTACGTATTTTCGGGAGAAGCGATCGTCCAAAACGGACTGCCTCGCCCGTATGTTGAAACAGATAAATGCGATCCGCAAACCGCCTACGGTAAAACAAAATTAATAGGTGAAGAATTAATACGTATGCATCATGATAAAAGCTATATACTGCGTACCGCCTGGCTTTACGGCAGTGGTTCCAATTTTGTTAAAACCATGCTTCGCCTTGCCGCGGACCGAGACGAAATACGTGTTGTGGCAGATCAATTCGGTTCCCCCACTTCAGCAACAGATCTCGCCAATGCCATTATTTCATTAATCGATACAAAACAATATGATACATATCACGCCACATGCGAAGGAATTTGTACATGGTATGATTTTGCAAAAAAAATATTCGAACTAAACAACATAAATATCAAAATTATCCCCATTACCAGCGAGGAATTTATTTGCCCGGCTAAAAGACCAAAATGGAGTGTATTGGAAAATACTAATCTTAAGCAAATCGGTAAAAATAATTTCCCCTTATGGCAAGATTCTTTAAAAGAATATGTATATAATTTTAAGATAAGGATTTAGTATTATATGAAAGGTATCATATTAGCAGGCGGCTTTGGTACGCGTCTCTACCCGATTACAAAATCTGTCACAAAACAACTTCTTCCCATATTTGACAAACCCATGATTTATTACCCGCTTTCGGCCTTAATGCTGGCCGGAATCCGTGATATCCTAATTATTTCTACTCCTGATGATTTACCTTTATATAAAAAGTTATTTAATTCCGGCAGTGAACTGGGTATGCGTTTTTCATATGCTGAGCAAGCAGCTCCCAACGGTCTTGCAGAAGCTTTTCTTATCGGCGAAGAATTTATTCATAATGAGCCTTGTGCCCTGGTGCTCGGCGATAATATTTTTCACGGAAACAAATTCGCCGGATGCATGCAAAATGCCGCAAAACTCAAAAAAGGAGCAATGATTTTTGGATACTATGTCAATAACCCAAAAGCATACGGCGTTGTGGAATTTAACAAAGACAGCAAAGTCATCTCGATTGAAGAAAAACCATCTATTCCAAAATCTCATTATGCAGTACCCGGAATTTATTTTTACGATAAACAAGTAATTGATATTGCTAAGATGATAACGCCTTCAACCAGAGGCGAACTTGAAATCACGGATATAAATCGTGCATATCTCGAAATGAATATGCTCAATGTCGAATTACTTGGACGAGGTATTGCATGGCTTGATACGGGCACACACGACGACTTATTAGCTGCAGCCAATTTTGTCGCTACGATACAAAAAAGACAAGGATTATATATTGCCTGTATTGAAGAAATTGCATATAGGATGAATTACATTGATGTAAAACAATTAGAAGATTTGGCAAAACCGTTGATGAAAACAGATTACGGCAGATATATAGATACAATTGCAAAAGGACAAATAGAATCATGGTAAAAATAAAGCTCACTCCAACATCGATTTCTGATATGGTTATTTTAGATCCGCAAATCTTTAAAGACGAACGCGGCTATTTTATGGAGACATATAATGCCGAAGAATTTAAAGAAATAGGCTTAGACATACCTTTCGTGCAAGATAATGAATCAAAATCAAAAAAAGGTGTACTTCGGGGACTTCATTTCCAAACAAAATTTCCTCAGGGAAAACTTGTCCGTGTACTACAGGGAAGCGTGTTTGATGTCGGCGTGGATTTAAGAGCCGGCTCTCCCACATACGGTAAATGGGAAGGTGTGATTCTTTCCGAGCAGAATAAAAGAATGTTGTATATTCCTGAAGGGTTCGCACATGGTTTTCTTGTGCTCTCGGATATTGCCGTGTTTACTTATAAATGCACAAATACCTACCATCCGCAGTATGATTGCGGCATACGCTATAATGATCCTGATATAGGCATTCAATGGCCCGAAGAATACATTGAAAAAATAATTCTTTCTGAGAAAGACAAGGCTTTGCCTTTACTCAGAGAATTAAAAATAACATTTTGAAAGCAGGACCTTGCGATGAAAAAAATGCTTATCACCGGTGGAGCCGGATTTATTGGTTCTAACTTTATAAAATATATGCTAGCTCATCATCAAGAATACATGCTTATAAATCTTGACGCACTCACTTATGCCGGAAATCTGGAAAATCTTAAAGAAATCGAAGATAATGAAAAATATACTTTTGTATACGGAGATATATCAGATAAGATACTGATAAAAAAGCTTTTTGAACAGTATAATTTTGATTATATTATTAATTTCGCAGCCGAAAGCCATGTAGACAGAAGCATTGATGATCCAAATATTTTTTTAAAAACGAATATTATCGGGACACAGTGCCTGCTCGATGCCGCCAAGGCATTTTGGCAGACTGGCAATGATAATACTGGATATCCTACTTATCTTAGCAATGTTAAATTTATACAAATATCTACAGATGAAGTTTATGGCTCACTGGAGCAAGAGGGCTTTTTTACCGAAACTTCCGTTATTCAGCCAAACAGTCCTTATTCAGCATGCAAAGCATCCGCGGATTTAATTGTGCGAGCCTATTATCAAACATATAAAATGCCAATTAATATTACCAGATGTTCTAATAATTATGGTCCTTATCAATTCCCCGAAAAACTAATTCCTTTAATGATCAGCAACGCATTGCAACATAATCCTCTTCCCGTATATGGTGATGGAATGCAAATCAGGGATTGGCTGCATGTTTATGATCACTGCAGTGCAATCAAAGCGGTGCTTGATCACGGACGCGACGGTGAAGTATACAATATTGGCGGTAATAACGAAAAAACAAATATCGAAATTGTAAAATATGTACTTCAACAGCTTTCAAAACCGGAAAGCCTGATTACGTATGTGCCCGACCGGCTGGGGCATGATAAGCATTATGCCATTGATAACAGTAAAATTACAACTGAGCTGAATTGGACACCATCTTATACATTTGAAGATGGAATCAAGCTGACCATTAATTGGTATTTACACAATCAGCAGTGGCTACAAAATATTCAGAACGGCGAATATCAAAATTATTTACAACAAGCCGAAACAACAAAATAAAGAGGACACAGCATGCAAGAATACACCGTCTCTATTTCCATCGTTACATATAACAATGAAGAACATATCGGCCCTTTACTCGATTCATTGAAAAAATACACAAAAAAAGCAGATCACATTATTTATGTAGTAGACAATGGCTCTATTGATAAAACGGTTGAAATTGTAAGAAACTATGATGTAGTTTTTATTCAAAATAAAAAAAATATAGGCTTCGGCGCAGGACATAATTTAGTTATTCAGCAGATTAAATCAAAATACCATGTTTGTATAAATCCTGATATTGTTATCGACAACGACGTAATCAGCGATATTGCAGATTATATGGATTTTCATGAAGACATAGGAATATTAATTCCAAAAATATTAAATATTGATAGTACCATACAAATCCTGCCGAAAAGAGATCCTAAACTTATATATCTTGTATCACGGCGTATTCACATCAAACTGCTTCAAAAGTACAGACATGAATATGAAATGCAGGGTATGGATTATGAACTTCCGTTTGATATAGAGTTTACCGCCGGCTGCTTTATGTTTATACGTACGGATATCATACAACAAATAGGCGGCTTTGATGAACGCTATTTCTTGTATTTCGAAGATGCGGATATGGGCCGCAGTATACGTAAATATGCAAGAGCGCAATACAACCCAAGCTTTAAAGTCTATCATCATTGGAATAGAGCTTGTAAAAGAGAGCTAAAATATTTTATAATACAAATACATTCTATGTTTAAATATATGATTAAATGGAGAAGAAAAAATTAAATTAGTATCTCATTAAAGCAGTTTTTTAATATTTAAGATTTTAAATAATTATATAGAAGAAAGATCAGTATTATATTGATACTGAAAGTATACAAAATGTTAATACCAGATAAAATTGCTATAATAATGGCTACATATAATGGCGAAAAATTTATTATCGATCAAATAAATAGTATTTTAACCCAGACTTACACAAATTGGGAACTATATATTTTCGATGATATGTCAACAGATAATACTTGCAAAATTATTCAGTCTTTTTGCATTAATGATATTAGAATAAAACTATATCAAAATAATTATAATTTTGGTGCTACGCATAATTTTTTACAAGCTTTAAACTTCGTTAATAGTTTTAATAAATTTGAATATTACATGTTTTGTGATCAAGATGATATTTGGTTACCAAATAAAATTGAACTTCTATATAAAAAAATAATAAAAGAGGGAAAAAACTCCAAAATATTATTAGTTCATTCAGATTTAAGCTTAGTAGATGAAACTGGTAATAATGTAATTGCAAAATCATTTCGAAAGTATGCACATTTAAAACATATAGAAAATTATGTATTTGAACGATTACTTGCTCAACCATTTGTTTTTGGATGTACAACAATATTTAATAAAACTTTAGTCGAACAATTATATCCAATCCCCAAAAATATTTATGCGCATGATTCGTGGCTTTCATTAATAGCTGCCAGCTTAGGAAAAATACTTTATATACAAGAAACAACAATTAATTATAGACAACACTCGTCTAATTTATCTGGTAGTCCTCAAGCTAGAAAAATAAAAAATCGGCTAAAAAGAATTACTACAGGATGGAAAGAACAAATTTTTATTACAAATAAACGTTTACTTCAATGCGAAGACTTACTTTATTATATACAAACTAATACACAATATTATGAAATATTAAAAAAATATTGTAATGCTTGTAGAACCAATACATATACAGCAATAAAAACATCTATACAATTGCATATATTAAGACAAGGATTTTTTGCAAATGTATTTTATTTTATTACACTAATGTTCATTAAAAGGAATAAAAATGACTAATTTAAATAAAAAGAAATATATATTCCATCAAATTTTGATTGGTATTCTTATACTTTTCTTGATTGAATTAATATTAGGTGGAAGTGGTAATATTATTTGTATTCATAATGTATCTATCCGTAAAATTCTTTTTATATTTACATTTTGTAGTACTTTTTTATATATCATTTTTTTTGCAAAAAAAATTATCATTAAAAAACTAGATTGGTTTTTATTAATTTTTATTATAATTAATATTTTTTGGATGACAATAATCCCTTTATTAAAGAACACAGGTTTATTTACTGCCATTAATGATGGGGATACGATATTATTTCTTTTTCTGTATTATCCAATAATTTTTTTAATTCGTCAAAAAGAAATTAATTGGGAGAAAACAAAAAAACTTTTTATTTTTTTATCAATTATTTTAGCAATATGGCATATTGCTATGTATACTATTGAATCTATTAATCCTGGCGTATATTTAAACTATTTTAATACATTTTTACCTAAAATCACATTTGGGTTATATGGTGGATATTCCCCTGTTTTAGGTTATGGATTTGTGCGTATAATTACAACAACTTCCATTTACTTAATCGTAGCTTTTTTTTATGTTTTAGGAATAGAGCAAAAAAAAGCTAAAGAATTTATTTATATATTCATTTTAATTTTTGCTATTATGACAACAATGACTAGATCTTTATTAATTTCTGCCATAATTGGTTTATTATTATACTTGGTTCCTATCCATCCATCTTTATGCAATAAGGACTGGTTAAAGAAATTTATAAATGTATCTATAATAATTATATTTGTATTGTCTTTGAACTATCTATATATAAACCCCATGTCAAAGCAATATGTTGAAAATGTACATGGAAAACAAGAAGAGGCTGCAAACAATGAGAATATAATAATTTCAGAATCGGAGACTGCAATTATTAACGAAACTGTAGATACAGATGAAAACGTAGTAACAAGAATAGAATCATCAACATCTAATACGGAAATAGGTAATTCAATTCGAACACAGCAAACAAAAATATTATTTGATAAATGGAAAGAATCTCCCTGGATTGGTTATGGTTATGGAAGTTATACTGAAGAATGTATACGAAATGTTACTTACAAATTTATGTATGAAGCTACTGTTCCAGCTATGTTCATGAAATTAGGAATTCTAGGATTCTCTGCATGGATCATGTTAATTATAGTTATGGTTTATTTTGCATATAAAAATAAATATTTAACTAAACATTACAACCAATTTTTAATTTGGTTTATTACAAGTATAACTTTTTCACTTTCAATTCAAACAAATCCATTCTTGTTTACCTTTTGCGGAATATCTATTATATTGTTTCTTTGCTTAGATATCAACGTAATAAATCAAAAAAACGGTGAGGTATTTTATAATGAGTAATATTAAAATTATTCCAATTTATTTTCCGCAATTCCATGCAATTGAAGAAAATAATAAATGGTGGGGTAATGGATTTACAGATTGGGATAATGTTAAAAATGCAAAACCATTATATAAAGGACATAATCAACCGCGTATACCATTAAATAAAAATTATTATGATTTAACTAATATTGATACAATAAAATGGCAAGTTGAATTAGCCAAAAAATATTTGATTTACGGATTTACCATTTATCATTACTGGTTTGATGGAAAACTTGTATTGAATCTTCCAACAGAAAAATTTTTAAATAATCAGGAATTAAATATTCCTTTTGCTTTGACTTGGGCAAATGAAAAATGGACAACAAGATGGGAAGGAACAGAAGAAAAAGTCATAATTGAGCAAACTCATGAACCAAGTATAGAAAAATGGGAAGAACATTTTTTATATTTGCTTGATTTTTTTAAAGATCCGAGATATATAAAAATTAATAACAAGCCCATTTTTGCTATTTATAGACCATATTTAATTAAACAACTTGATAAGATGATTACATATTGGCAAAAAAGAGCAAAGGAATGCGGATTAAATGGAATATATATGATTGCTATTAAAAATTTTGAAATTCCAAATTTGCAAATATTAAATAATTTTGATGCTTGTATGCGTTTTCAACCTTTCGAAACAGTAAATAGCTTTAAAATGCTTGGGAAAAGCACATATATTCACAAGCAATTAAGAAAAATGCCGGAAAATATATTAGACTCACTTAGGAAATTAAACAAAAAAATTCAAAAAACATATAAAACTTACGATTATGATAACGTATGCTATAATATGCTAAATAACGCATCTGAAATTAAAAATATAACTATATTTGATTCTCTATTTTTAGAATGGGATAATACGGCTCGATATAAAGAAAAATCCACTATTTATACAGGGTGTACTCCAGAAAAATTTGAATACTGGTTAAATAAGCTATGTCAAAAAACACTAACTTCTAATAGTAAAGAAAATATTATATTTATAAATGCTTGGAATGAATGGGCGGAGGGAACATATCTCGAACCAGATGAAAAAAATAGATATGCCTACCTTGAAGCTATTAAAAGATGTATAGATAAATATAATTAACTTTTAAAATTATTAATAACTGGAAAATTAAATTATGAATGAATCTCTTATTTCTATTATAATGCCTGTCTATAATGGTGCAGCAACTATATCTAATGCTATTCAATCATGTTTGAATCAAACATACACGTATTTTGAAATTATTATAGTAGATAATGCATCCACCGATGATACTAAAAAAATAATTAATACTTTTAGTTCAAATAAAATTCATTATATATATTTACCCATAAAAGGGCGTTCTAATGCCCGCAATGCGGGACTTAAACAAGCTAAAGGTGAATATATTCAGTTTCTTGATGCAGATGATCTACTGGATAAAAATAAGTTATTGTTTGCAATGCAAGTATTTCAAAAAGAAAATATATCAGCTGTTCAATGTACGACAATATATATCAAAGATGATAATATAGTAAAGAAAATTGTTCCTTATAGAGGCCGTAACTTTTATGCACAGCTATTAATAGCAAATACCATCCCCATACATTCTATCCTATTAAAAAAAGATATATGTAAACAATTTCCAAACAATATAGATTATAATGAAGACTGGATGTTTTGGATACAAAGTTTAAAAAATACATCTATTAGATTTAATTACGATTATTCAGGCGCTATTGTAAATGTTCATTTAAATAATACTATGAAAAATATTCAACAAATGAAATTTTACGAATTATTAATATTATTAAAATATAGATCTGTTAAACTTCCTGTTAAATATGAAATAATTAGAACTATTAAAATACTGAAAAGATATATAGAATATATCCTATTTAACATAGAAAAAATTGATGGTATTGAAAATGAAATTCAAAAAAATTTATTGTTTGCATTTACCAACAAAATATTAAGAATAAATTGTATAAAAAAATTATTAAATAAAAAAATTATTAAATTGAATAATGATAATATATATATTTGAGTCTTTAATATATATATATCTTTACTTTAACTATAGTTATTATTAATATAGGAGTTGTACATAATCCAATGAATAATATTGAAATATATGTATTAATTGTAATTTATAACAAAAAATGTCTGGATTCTGTGACGTGCTTATGTTTAAAAAATATTGATAATATCAATATCATACTTGTTGACAACAGCACACAAGATTATCAAAATAAATTTTTTGCCTTAAAAAATGAATGGATATATATTTCAATGAATGGAAATATGGGCTTGTCAAAAGCTTATAACAAAGGCATTTCTGTTATTAAAGATCATCCAAATGCTATAGTTTGCTTATTTGATGATGATACGCAAGTTGATCAAAATTATTTTGAAGCATTAAAAGCCAAGTTATTAATAACACCAAAATCAAAAATATTTCTTCCGTATGTTTATGATGAGACTGGTTTGCGATCTCCTTGCATTATTGAAAATTTTGTAGCGAAAAAAGCAGATAATATAACTATGATTAATAGCCAAAATATTACAGCAATTAATAGCGGTATGGCTATTAAAATGGATGTCTTTACTAATTATCAATATGATGAAAATCTTTTTCTTGATTATATTGACCATGCTTTCATTAGAGATATGAAATTTTTAAAATATAAAATTTCAATTTTTGATGCAATATTAACCCATGAAATGTTTTTTACATCTAATACCGCCGATATTACAGATATTATAAATAGAATTAAAAGATTTAAAAAAGATTTTAAAAGATTTTGTGGAAAATCTTTTTTGGGGCGCCGTGCGTATTGGACTGAGATGTACAAATTAAAAAAACATCTATTTATTTCTTATGGTCAAAATATTAAAATTATGTTTGCATAAAACTTGGTTTATAAAATACAAGAATAACAAATTATCCGTAATACTGTAATTATTAGAAACAATTGTATTACGAAACACAATTTTCATTTAATGAAAGAGAATATATATGAGAACAAAGAATTCTTTAAGAAATGTTTTAGTAGGGATTATTGCTCAGTTGTTGATGGTAACCATTGGTTTTGTATCAAGAAGAGTATTTATTGATACGCTTGGTAATGAAATGCTTGGTATTAATGGTCTCTTTTTATCTATTATCTCAATGCTGAGCTTAACTGAGCTCGGTATCGGCGTTGCAATTATATGTAATTTATATAAGCCGCTTGCCGATAATGATGAAATAAAAATCACTGCTCTTATACAATTTTTTAAAAAAACATATCGTATTATAGTTCTGATTATTTTATGTTTAGGAATTATATTAATGCCTTTTTTAAAAAATTTTCTAAAAGAAGAAATAAATAATATTTTTCTATTAATTGTATTTTCTCTCTTTTTAGTTGATTGTGCTATCCCATATTTCTTCGCACATAAACGATCACTAATCTTTGCAGACCAAAAAAATTACCTTATTACCATGGTCAGTTCTTCATCTAATATATTAAACAGTATATTGCAAATTGTTATTTTAATCATTACTAAAAATTATATATTATATTTGAGTATCAAAATAATTATAAGATTGTTAGAAAACATAATTATTTCTATGATCGCAGATAAAAAATATCCTTTTATCAAGAATGACAATAAACCAATACTCGAAAAGCAGACCAAAGATAATATCATATCTAATACAAAAGCATTATCATTGCATTATGTCGGTAATTATTTAATAAACGGTGTAGATAATATCATCATATCTAAATTCCTTGGTATTGTTATTGTTGGTTTCTATTCCAACTATTATTTAATTATTACAACTTTGATAACGTTTCTCAGTCAGTTCTCAACAGGAATTTTGGCCAGTTTTGGCAATATGGTTAATAAAGAAAGCAGAGAAAAATCATTAGGAATTTTTAAAAAAGCTGATTTTATTAATTTTGTTATTTATAATTTTTCGGCAATTTCATTGCTATGTTTGTTCAATCCGTTTATAACACTTTGGATTAATCCTGATTCACTTTTTTCAATTCCTGTTGTAATTATGCTATCTTTAAATTTTTATATTACCGGTATCGCAGGAGTGCTAGGATCAATTAGGGCAAGTGCCGGAATCTTTAAACCAGACCGATATGTACATTTATTGATGGCAGTATTAAATCTTATTGTATCGATTAGTCTTGTTCAAATTATTGGCATTATTGGTGTTTTTATCGGAACACTTTTATGCTTACTCATTAAAGAAATTTCAATACTCCCTTCAATTGTCTATCAAAATATATTTAAAATTTCCGTCAAAGAATATTATAAAAAATTAGTTACATATTGTTTAACTACTGTTTTTGCAGCAAGTATAACGATGTATGTATGCACCTTCATTATAACACAAGGCGGATGGCTATTTTTTTTATTAAGATGTGGTGTATGTGTTATAATTCCAAATATTATTATTATTATACTATTTAGAAAGACCGAAGAATTTATATATATGAAAACCATGATAAAAAACCTAATAACTAAAAGGAAAATATTATTTTGATTAAATACAATCAGATGATAACAAAAGAATACAAGCCTCTCGTTTATATTATTATTTTAAACTACAATGATTATAATGATACAGTTGAATGTATTAATAGTTTAAAAAATATTTCTTACTCAAATATTAATATTATACTTATAGATAATCATTCAACGGATAATTCCGGCACTAAATTAAAAAAACTCTATCCTGAATATCATTTTATTCAGACAAATAAAAATTTAGGTTATGCCGGCGGAAACAATTTAGGAATAAAACATGCAATGGAAAATTTTGCTGATTACATTTGTATTATGAATAATGACGTCGTAGTTGAAAAAGATTTTCTTGAACCCATTATCCATATAATGGAAGGCAATCCTGTCATAGGAATAGCAGGTCCTAAAATTTGCGAATATAATAATAAAACTGTTATTCAGTCAACCGGCTCAAAAATTAATTTAATTTCCGGAAAAGTCCCACCTATTAACGCAGGAAGAAAAAGCTTCGAGTTTACTGATACTTTAGATGTAGATTATATAGGCGGGGCATGTATTATCATAAAAAAAGATATTATACAAAAAACCGGATTAATTCCTGAAGAATATTTTTTATTTTTTGAAGAAACAGAATGGTGTTTAAAAGCCAGGCAGCAAAAAATAAAAGTTGTATGTGTGTGTAAAAGCTGTGTATATCACAAAGGTTCAAACACTATTAAAAAATATAAAGGTATTCAAGCATATTATATGATGAAAAATAATTTTGTATTTGAAAAGCGAAATGCAACTATACTTCAGTTAACTATTTTTATCTTATATAAAATTTTAAGATATTCGCTAACTTTTACTAAAGGTATTCTAATGGGTACTCTAGATAAAGACTTATTTCATGGCTTTATAGATGGCCTCAGGTTTGTTTTAAAAAGTCCAAAATAGTATATCTTTTCTATTCATTATCAGGAATATTTTTAAAACATAAAAAGCATTTTAAAATATAAAATGCTTTTTATGTAGTCTTTCCCGACGCTCTGTAGATTTTATAAAATATGACATTAAGGTCGCTTTATCCTCTTCATAAATTGCTTTTTTAATTTTGCTTAATTCGTTTTCAAAATTATTAATTACGTGAAGAAGATTTTCTTTATTGCCCAAAAAAAGTTCGCTCCAAAGTTCTTCATTCATATTTGCGATACGGGTGAGCTCACGATAACTGTCTCCTATATAACTGCCTGTATCTTTGCCTTCCTCATCACTGTTCACAAGCGCAACTGCCATGACATGAGGAAGCTGCGACGTAAAAGCAATGATTTCATCATGAAATTTGACAGATACGCGTTTTACTTTTCCAAATCCTATTTTATAAATTAATGTCTCAATAAAGTCCAGGTTTTTGGGATTATTTTTCTCCGTCGGAACAAGCAAATAATTGGCACCCATAAGCACACGCTCGGTAGCATAATCGATGCCTTTTTTTTCACGGCCTGCCATTGGATGACCAAACACAAAATCAACCTTTAAGCCATCCAGCAAACATATAATTTCTTTTATAAAAGCACCCTTAATACCTGTTGTATCTGTAAGAATTGCTCCTTCTTTAAAGTATGATCTATATTTTTCAATAAAAGGTTTTACTTCATTTGGATATATGGAAAGGATAATTAAATCTGCTTTGCCTAAAATTTCTTCTCCGGTCGTAAACCCTTGTTTGATAATCTTTAAGTCCTTCGCTTTTTGCAATGTGGCATTATTTGTATCAATACCGTAAATATCTTCATGTCCGGCTTTTTTCAGCGCCATGGCAAAAGAACCTCCTATAACACCCAACCCTACCAATATGATTTTCATTTTTATGCTCTACCTTTCACTTTGATTATTTTGTAATAAAGCATCCATTGCCATCACATAACCATAAAAACCAAAACCGCAGACCTGTCCGATGCATGCCGGCGCTATTACAGAGATCTGTCTGAAACTCTCTCTGCTATGCACATTGGAGAGATGAACTTCTATTGTAGGAATATGTATACTCTTCAGGGCATCGGCAATTGCATAGCTATAGTGCGTATATGCCCCAAGGTTGAGAATGATTCCATCACACCCTTCAAAATAAGCCTGCTGGATAAAATTGATGATTTCGCCTTCAATGTTGCTTTGCAGCATTGTAATATCAACATCCCGTTGCATAGCTTGTTCTTTTAGATATGCGCATAAAGCACTGTAACTTTCGGTTCCGTAAATTTCTTTTTCTCTAATCCCCAGCATATTTAAATTTGGCCCGTTAATAATTATAAAATTTTTCATTATTTTTTCCCTTCCCGGTTGATTAAATCAATAATTTTCTCTGCCGCTTGATACGCTGTACCGTCATTGCAGATGATAAAGTCTGCCGCATTTTTATAAAGCGAATACCTGTCTTCATACAACTTGTATAAATTTTCAATCCCATCCTTTAATAACGGTCGTTTTGAAAGCTTAATATCTATTGCGATTTTATCAGCCGGTCTATCGATAAAGATGATGCTTCCGGCTTTTTTTAATAATTTTATGTTGCTTTGCCGCAAAATCACTCCGCCTCCGCAGGCAATTACTACAGATCCCAAATCCATAAACCTTTTGCAGGCAGCGCTTTCCGCATCACGAAACGTTTCTTCTCCTTCCAAGAATAAACTGTCAATACTTCTTCCCGTCATTTGCATAATCATTTCGTCCATATCAAAAAAAGGACAATTTAATTTCCGCCCAACAATTGCACCGATTGTGGTTTTGCCGCTGCCCGGCATTCCAATTAAAATAATACTGTGTTCTACCATATGATATCCACTCACTTATTTAACGCATCAAATACTTTAAAAAATATTTCTTCATTAATTTTTATATGTTGCCATATTTCCTGTGCTTTAAATGCCTGCCAAAGCAACATATGAAGTCCTCCGCAAGTAAATTTTTCTAATTTCTTTCCCAATCTTAAAAACTCGGTTTCTTTTGGGTTATAAATCAGATCCACAAGACACTCATAATTATCAATTATATTTTCGCTTACCGGCGAAAGTCCTGCTTTCGGATACATTCCGACAGGTGTTGTGTTAATCAATACATATCCTTTTATATTTTTTAATTCGTTATAATCAATAACTTCTATATCATCAGGCATCGACTTTTTTTCTTGCATATCTCTTGTAACAGAAAAAATCTTTTTTGCTTCTAGATCTTTAAGGCAAGTTAGCACTGCCCGGGCTGAACCGCCTGTACCTAACACAACTGCTGTTTTCCCGGTAATATCAATACTGTTTTTTAAAAGCATTGCTTTAAATCCGAAGTAATCAGTATTATATCCCGTTAAAATGCCATTATGATTGACGATCGTATTAACTGCTCCGATTCTCTTTGCTTCAATAGACAGCTCGTCCAAGTCCTCTATGATCAATTGCTTATAAGGAATGGTTACATTGACACCTTTTATTTTTAAAATCCGTATTGTATTTATACATGAATGTATATCTTCAGTGGGTATTTCAAATAATTTGTACATTGCTTGTATATTTAAAATTTCAAATATTTTATTGTGAATCTTCGGCGAAAGGCTGTGGGAAAGTTTTACACCGATTAAACCGTAATAATCCATAAAATACCTTCTTCTATATATTTATTTATTAAAGTTGGCTGTGAGATAGCTTCCCAGCACACGAAAATAAGCCGATGCTTTTTGAATTTGCTCCAAAGCATTTTTTGTATTTTCATTGTTGATATTTCCTTCAAAATCTGCGTATAAATAATAAGTCCATGGATTATCGCATTTGGGTCGTGATTCAATCTTCACTAAATTTAGCTCATTTTCAGCGAAAGCCCCGAGCAAATTATAAAGAGTCCCTGCTTTGTGATCCATTGAAAAAACTACACTTACTTTATTGGCTTGCTTGTCTGCAAACAGATCTTTGCTCATAATGATAAATCTTGTAGCATTGTTATTTTTATTTTGGATATTTTCTTCTATAATATCTAAATTATAAATTTGCGCAGCACGTCTGCTCGCAACTGCAGCTTTTGTATTATCTTTGATTTGGCTTACATACTTTGCGCTGACTGCGGTATTATGATAAGGAATAAGACGAAAATGTTTGTGGTTGTTTAAAAAATCCGTACTCTGCTCAAATCCTTGCGTATGTGAATACACTTCTTTGATGCCACCAAACGAAGCACCCGAAATTCCCATCAAATGCTGACGAATCGGTATATAAACTTCCCCAATGATATAATAACCATATTTCTCTAATAAATCATAGACAACGTTAACTGCTCCTGTTGTGGAATTTTCTATCGGTAAAATCCCATATTGCACCTCGTTATTCTTAAGACCCAAGAAAACATCTTCAAACTCTTCATATGGTTTTCTGGATACTTCCTCTCCAAAATATTGTATCAGTGCCTCTTCAGAAAATGAACCTGCCACACCCTGAAAACCAATTGTTTTGCATTTATTTTTAATATTTAAAAGCTTACCGGACGTATGTGCAAACTGCATTTGTTGCTTTTGCATATCGCGGCTGATACGCATTATCTGCATAATAAAATCAGTTGCACATTGTATATATTTTTTTTTATTTAAATTTGCCAGTGCATTTTCTATAACTTGTTCTTCACGAGATTTTTGCAGCACCTGTAAATGATGTTTCTTTTTGATTTCGGCAATCTTGAGCACCAAATCCATACGCTGTTCAAACAGCGTAATGAACTGCTTATCGATTAACTCTATTTCTTTTCTATAATCATCCAGCAAATTCAACGATTATTCCTCCATTAAATCAAGTATGGCAATAGCGGCGGCCGCTTCTATTACAGGTACAATACGGGGCACAATGCACGGATCATGTCGACCGGTAATGGTGAGAATACTGCCTCTTTGCTCTTTTATATTGACGGTACTTTGCAATTTTGCAATTGACGGAGTAGGCTTTACTGCCGCTTTAAAGACGATTGGCATTCCTGTCGTTATGCCGCCTAATATACCGCCGTTATGATTTGTTTTTGTTTTGACTATACCGCTTTCATCATAATAAAATGCATCGTTACACTGACTTCCAAACATTTTGCTCATCTCAAAACCACATCCGAACTCTACAGCTTTTACAGCGGGAATAGAAAAAAGCAAATGTGAAAGTGTTGACTCTATAGAATCAAAAAACGGTTCCCCGATCCCCGCATGAACTCCTATGATCATACACTCCACTACTCCGCCGAGTGAATCCTGCCGCTCTTTCGCATCGATAATGGCCTGTCTCATTGCCTTTTCTTGTGCAATATTCAATAATGGCAATTCACTGTTTTTTAATTGTTTGCAATCCATATTTTCTATATTCACTTCATCAAACGACTTATCGCATATATCTTTGATACTCAGAATATGAGCTGCAATTTGTATGCCTTTTTTCTCTAAAATCTGTTTGCAAATCGCGCCTGCAAAGACCAGCGGCGCCGTAAGTCTGCCTGAAAAATGACCGCCACCGCGATAATCGTTAAACCCTTTGTAATGCATGGCACCTGAATAATCTGCATGGCCGGGGCGCATTAAATCTTTTAGTTTGCTGTAATCTCCTGATTTTTTATCCCTGTTATAAATCAAGGCGCAGAGAGGTGTGCCTGTTGTTTTCCCCTCAAAAAAACCGCTGATGATTTTGGGCATATCATCTTCTTCCCTGGCGGTGGAAAGCTCACTTCTGCCGGGAGATCTGCGTGCCATTTCCCCGGCAATATTTTTAAGATCCAGTTCTGTGCCAGGCATGAGCCCGTCTATGACAACGCCGATGGCCTCTCCATGAGATTCCCCAAACAGTGATAATTTAATATTACCTTTCCACATACTGCTCATTTATTTCTCCTCCCAAAGCTTGATAATCTCTAAAAAAATTGGGATATGATTTGGAAACACATTTATATTCATTGATGATAATTGGCTGGTTACATTTCTGCGCTATAATGGCAAGCATCATGGCAATACGATGATCTCCATGACTTTGTACTTCGCATCCCCCCGCAAGATGATCGACTCCTATAATATGCATCCAGTCGGGCTCTTCACGAATAACAGCACCAAGCGCTGTAAGTTCTTTTACCGTTGCACTCAGGCGGTCACATTCTTTAATTCGAAGCCGCTGCGCATTTTTTATAACAGTTTGTCCTTTTGCAAGGCAAGTCGTTGCTGCGAGAACGGGAATAATATCAGGAATTTGCGACGCATCGATAACAATACCTTTTAGCTCTTTGGATTTTGCTTTTATTTTATCTGATTCCTCCATGACATCAGCCCCCATTTGTTTGAGGATTGCAATAATCTCTCTATCGCCCTGAAGAGAATTCATATCAAGCCCCTGAAGGGTAACATCGGCTCCGAGCGCACCTGCACAAAGAAAAAATGCTGCTTGAGAAAAATCGCCTTCAATGCAGTAATCACGGGGTTTATATTCCTGTCTTCCCTGTATTTCAAACATTGTATAATTATGATGAACTATTTCAATTCCAAAATCCGAGAGAACCTGCAATGAAAGATCCACATAACTTTTTGATTCCAACTTAGATGTGAGAATAATTTTTGAATTTTTTTTAAGTAACGGCAGCGCAAAGAGCAGACCTGTAATGAACTGAGAGCTAATGTTACCATCCAGCTCAAAAACACCTGCTGAAAGATTTCCGCAAACTGAGATATCCAATATATCCGTCTTACTTTTATAGATTATGTTTTGTTTATTCAAAATAGATAAATACGGGGTTACAGGACGCTTGCCTAAATTGCCTTCGCCAACAAATCGATAATTTCCGCCCAAAGCAAGGGCGATGGGTAATAAAAATCGGAGTGTTGAACCCGATTCCCTGCAATCTAAGATTTTTTGCATAGATTCATGCTTGTTTTTTTCACGCATCATTCCATCAATCAACAGACGGTTATTTTCCGCACTAACTTCCGCGCCCAAATTTTTCATTACCTCAATCGTTGCAATGATATCATCTGATAAGTCAATGTTTTTTATATGTGATGTCCCATTGCTAAGACATGCCGCTATGATTGCTCTGTGCGCCATACTCTTAGAAGGAGGGATAGTTACTGTGCCTTGTAATAAAGTGGGTTGAATAAAAATTTTACTCATATAGACTACATGTGCCTTTCTATTTGTTCACTGGCAAAAAACGAGGGCAAAGTCTTATAAATAATACTTTCTCCTAACTCTTTAAGCAAGACGACATACAGTACTTCATCTAAATTTTTTTTATCCAGTGCAATGCTGGCCAATATCTTTTTCGTATCATTTAATTTTATATGAGTAGGAAGTCCGTATTGCTGCAAAAGTTTTTTTAACTTTTTTAACGTTCCTTTTTTTGTAATGCCCATATTTTCACTTATTTTCGTAACAGTTATCATGCCGATCGCAACGGCCTGCCCGTGAGAATAGACTTTATAATCATAATATTTTTCTATGGCATGAGCATATGTGTGTCCGAAATTGAGTTTCATTCGCTCTCCATGATCTCTCTCATCCCGCTCCACGACTGATTTTTTTATGCTACAGCATGTGTAGATGACTTCTTCAATATGCTGCATCAATTCCTTTTGGCTTTTATATGCCTCCAATGTATTAAAAAACTCCATATCTTGTATACAGCCGTATTTTATTACTTCGGCCATACCATCTATAAAATAGCTTTCAGGCAGTGTATTCAAAATATTTGGATCAATTAAAACAGCTTCCGGCTGGTAAAAGCTGCCTACAAAATTTTTACCGAAAGATAGGTTTACAGCAACTTTACCACCTATAGAACTGTCAACCTGAGCAAGCAGGGATGTAGGAATTTGTACATAGGCAATCCCACGTAAATATGTGGATGCTGCAAAGCCGCCTAAATCACCGATTACTCCGCCGCCTAAAGTAATGAGCAATTCTTTACGATTAAGTCTGAACTTAAGCATACGCTCATAGATTTTTGGTAAAATATCGAACGATTTAGTTTCCTCTCCTGCCGGCAGTACTAAAATATCAATATTGAACCCTGCTTTGTGCAAATTTTCTTCAACAGTTTTGCCATAATGAATAAATACATTCTCATCTGTTATGATAAAGATTTTTTTCCCTGTATAGATTGATTTTATACTCTCGCTTATATCATTTATCATACCTTTTTTTATGATGATATCGTAGCTGTTTTTATCCAGATTTACCGTAAGTTGACTATTCATGTTCTAGCCCTTTCTTGTTCCCTCAACTACTAGATTTCTCTGCCCACAGCTTGAGCGATGACTTTGAGGCTTTGTACAATTTCCCCGAATTTCTCAGGCCGAATGGATTGCTGCCCATCACAAAGTGCATTTGCAGGGTCATTATGAACCTCTATAATCAGTCCGTCTGCACCCACTGCGATCGCCGCTTTTGCAAGAGAATCCACCATCCACCATTTTCCTGCAGCATGGCTCGGATCAACAATAACCGGAAGATGGCTCAATTTTTTAACAGCCGGAATAGAACTCAAATCTAATGTATTTCGGGTATATATCTCAAACGTTCGAATCCCGCGTTCACATAAAATAATGTTTTCATTCCCGCCTGCCATAATGTATTCGGCAGACATCAACCACTCTTCTATTGTAGCAGAAAGTCCGCGTTTTAACAAAACAGGCTTTCTTGTTTTTCCCAATTGTTTAAGCAGATCAAAATTTTGCATATTTCTGGCGCCCACTTGAATAATGTCAACATCTTTCTCAAAAACTTCAATATCAAACGGAGACATAATCTCACTGACAATAGGCAGATCTGTCAGTGTTCCTGCCTCGCATAACAGCTCAAGCCCATCGTATTTTAGTCCTTGAAAAGCATAGGGAGATGTTCTGGGTTTGAATGCTCCTCCGCGTAAAAACGAAGCTCCGTGATTTTTGACTTCTTTGGCAATGTTGGTAATCTGTTCTTTGCTTTCTACCGAACAAGGACCTGAAATCAAAGCAATTTTATTGCCGCCAATTTTATGATCTCCAATTTTGATAATAGAATCTTCCGGATGAAATTTTCGATTTGCCTTTTTAAAAGGTTCTGCCACATTCATCACACGTTCAACACAACGATTGGCTTCTATATGCGTGTGATCAATTTTGCTCGTATCACCTATAAGTCCTAAAATAATTAAATCTTTCCCTTTCACACTGCTCACTTCCACTCCCTTCTTTCGAATGAATTCTGTTAGATTGCTGATCTCTGCTTGTTTGGTTTCAGGTTTTAAAATAATGACCATCACTTTCTCCTTTGCTTTACAATGAAAATATTTTTCTGCTTTCAAATACTTACAAACAATAAAAATGGAGAGCCCCGCTATGAGCTCTCCATGTAAAATTCTATCTTCTATTTCACTTTTAAATTATACACTCATACAAACGGGAATTTTCCGATACGCAAAGAAGCCGGCGCTAACATAATAAAAGCCCCAGAATGTAAAATAATAAAAGCTATTTAATTGTACGGCTAATTTACTTTTATTTACTTTCATAAAATTCCCATACTTTTTAAAGATTTTTTTTGATTATAACAGCTATTTTCTATTTGTCAACAAAAATATACCTATCGTAATAAAATTTATAATAAAAATCGATTACAATTACAGTCAATAGATTTTTTATTTTTTATAATTGAATTCAAACCGCCATGCATCACGGCACATATCAAGAATATCTTTTTGTGCAGTCCATCCCAATTCCTTATTTGCTTTTGAAGCATCGGCATAACACTGTGCGATATCGCCTGCTCTTCGTGCTGCGAATTTATAGGCTATTTTAACGCCTGTTGCTTCTTCAAATCCTTTTATCAACTGCAACACTGAGGTGCCTTTGCCTGTTCCTAAATTATAGATATGTACCCCTTCCGTCAGATTATCAAACGCCGCCATATGCCCTTGAGCCAAGTCCATGACATGAATATAATCACGAACGCCTGTACCATCCTCTGTTGAATAGTCATTGCCAAAAATATTTAGCTGTTTTAATTCCCCTTTAGCTACTTTTGTAATATAAGGCATCAAGTTATTTGGAATACCGCTGGGCATTTCTCCGATCAGCCCGCTTTCATGTGCGCCGATGGGATTAAAATATCGAAGCAGCGCCACAGAAAAATTCGGGTTTGCTTTGGCAATATCCATTAAAATCTGCTCACTCATCACCTTTGACTGTCCATATGGATTTGTTGCCGGAAGCAATGTCATCGTTTCCTTGAAAGGCACTTCATTTTCGCCATATACTGTCGCAGATGAACTGAATACAAATTTATTAACACCATGCTTAAGACATAATTTCGCAAGGATCATTGTGCTGACCACATTATTATAATAATACATAAGCGGCTTTTCAACAGATTCACCAACCGCCTTAAAGCCGGCAAAATGAATGATTCCGTCTATACTGTGAGAAATAAAAATATCTTCCATTTGCGTTTCACTTGCTGCATCGCACTCGTAAAACGTAATTTCTTTATTTGTAATTTTCCTGATACGATCAAGCATAAGCGGACTGCTGTTGTAGAAATTATCAACAACAATAACATTATGCCCTGCCTTTTGAAGCACCACAACTGTATGAGATCCTATAAACCCTGTTCCGCCTGTTATTAAAATGTTCATTTGTTTATCCTTTTTTGTTTTGATGAATATAAATTATTATTATCTACAAGTTTATTATTCATTTTCGGGAACAAATCTCACCTTTGTAATATTTTCGGCAATCGCTATACATTGTGATAAATCAACTTGGGCATTACGTAAATCAATGGCAGAACAATCTATATTATTAATAATTGACTGCCTGATATCCGAATCATAAAAGCTGCTTTCATGCATTATTGCTTCACTAAAATCACACTTTTTTAAAGTACATTTTGTAAATTTGCAGCCTGTTAAATCCGCGCCGAAAAATCGAATATTTTCAAAATACTGATTCATGAATTCCTGATATCTTAATTGTGTGTAAGAGAAATCTCCTCCAAGAATCGTTGCGGCAAAAAAATTTGATTCGATAAATTTTGTTCCGGTCATTTTACATTGATTAAAAGTTGCCGCAAAAAAATTTGTATATTTGAGATTACAAGAAAGAAACGCACAATTTATAAACTCAATACCGTTTAATTTTGCCGAGACAAACTCACAACTATCAAAAATACAATTTTTAATGACGGAAAGTTCCGAAAAATCCACATAATCAAATCTGCATTTCATATATTTTTTTTGTACAAGTTCATTCATATCAATCATACAATTCTCAAAAATCACATGCTCATAAACCTGCTCATCAAATATTTTATCTTTTATATTTTTCATACTTTATACAATGACTATTTTTTTGCCTTTAGGATCTCCTTTAAAATTATCTAAAGCGTGTTCCCATGCTTCTACGCCGATATTTTCATCATAATAGTAGCTGTTTTCATTTAAGTGTGCGAGTACAATTTTAGCTGTCAGCAGCGGATCATCTTCTGTAACATTTGTATGCGGATCAGTAAGCCCATGCTCTAACTCGACATACAATCCCGCTAAAAACTCCTCTGCAGTATAGGTAACCTTATTAAAATCAATATTCAATGTATTTGCAAGATCATTTGCTTCTTGTATTGTAAATTGTTTCATTGGTTTGACTCCTCCTTTATAAATAAATAATAATTTTATTCTATATCATTATTTATTTTTTAATACACGTGTAAAATCAACGAGCGAAAGCAGTAATTTTTTAATTGCCTTTTTTGTATATTCATCTGTGAGATTGCCATTTTCATCAAACTTATCGGCAGCTTTCATGATAAACACTTCAGGCTTGCTTACAGGTATTAAATTTAAGGTTACACACACCTGCCGCAAATGATACTGCACACGTGCGCCGCCAAACATTCCAGGAGATGCACTCATAATAGCAAGTGGCTTACTATATAAAGGCAGTTCCTCTCCTCTTGAAGCCCAGTCAAGTGCATTCTTTAATACCGGTGGCAATGAATAATTATATTCTGGTGTTGCAATCAGAATAGCATCACATTTTTTTAACGAATTTTTAAATTGTCTAACTTCGGGCGGCAATCCTACTCTTTCAACGTCTTCATTAAAAAACGGCAGTGCAGAAATATCAACGATTTCCAGACTGGCATCTTCAGGCAGCAAATCTACCGCTGCACGCAGCGCACTTTTATTATAGGAATCTTTTCGCAAACTCCCTGTAAACCCTGCTATTTTTATATTTCTATCCATTTATTCCACTACTTTCGTTTATAAATTAATAGTTTAATATTCTTCTCTTTTGCCGAATTCGGCATCTTCTACCCATTCGTTTGGTCGGTTCACAAGTTTTACGATTTCATCAAGGATCCTATAATGCTCTTCTTCTTGCGCTATTAAAAACTCAAATAAAGCTTCATCTTCTTTTGCTTTTGCTAACAGTTTTTTATAAAGATCGATGCTTTCCTGTTCTTTTTGAAGCGCCATTCTATAGGCATCAAGCTGCTGTGGTATTTCTTTTGTCTCAATATTAAAATCATCCAATCCTTCAAAAACGTTTTTTGTCCAGCTGCTTACTGCATCTTCCGGCTGATAAGCGATTCCCTTCACTTTGTTTTCTATAATTTGAGCATGATGATATTCGTCTTTTGCTAAATTCATAAAAACAGTATATAATCCGTTATTTCGATTATTTTGCGCTTGTTCTTTGTAGTATTGCTCGCCTTCTTTTTCCATTTCAATTGCAAATTTTAAAATATCCATCAGTCGATCTCCTTTGTTTTAAAATTTTATAGTATGATAATATTGGTGAATATTGATACTATTTTTAACAGTGATTGTTGTTATTTTAAAAATCCTTTTAATATGGTATCTTCGGCTTCTTTTTCCGTAAGGCCAAGAGACATTAATTTTATCAATTGAACGGATTCAAGTTTTCCTATAGCAGCTTCATGTACCAACTGGGCATCACTGTGATATGCGGATATTTTGGGTGTTGAGATAACGACGGCATCGTCCATAATGATCGCATCACATTGAATATGCCCTTTGCATTTATTGCGCCCTACTAAATCAAAATAGTATATTTGCTCTGATTTTCCCTGAGCAACTGAACGTGAGATAATTTGTGCGCTGCTGTCTTCTCCGTCTAATTCCACAGTGATATTGGAAGCTGCTTTTTGCTCCATATTCGTAAGAAGTCTTTCGGTGATAATCAGCTTGGCCCCTTTGGCGAGTTGTATTTCGGTATCACGGGCAGTATGATCTATACCCATTATCTGAATGAGCTCTAATTCTATGACTACATCTTCCTGCGCATGAATAATTGTTTTCGGATTTAATACCCTCTTGCCCGTGCCTTCTCCTTGCCCGTAATGTTTTTCTGTATATTTCATATGAGCGCCTTTGTTGATAAAAAATTCATGAATACCATCATGCTGTGATTGATGCTGTCCAGAATTATGGATACCACAGCCGGCTATGATTTCTACATCGGCATACTCCCCAATTTCAAATGTGTTATAAACTATATCCGTAACACCTTCCTCGGTTACAATAACAGGAATATAGACGCTCTCTCCTTTCGTATTCGGCTTAACAATAATATCAATGCCCGGACGATCTTTTTTGGGAACAATATCGATATTGTCTGTAGTATTTCTCTGAATTCCTTCTCCGTTTTTTCTGATATTGTATGCTCCTTGAGGTACTTCATGAAGATCTGCTACTTTTTCAAGCATTAAATTATCCAATGCACTTAGCATACTTATCACCTACTTTTCCGCAATTCTCCGAGCAAACACACAGATTATCTACAAAACCTTTTTTTAATATTTCTTCTTTCGGAATATTTCTTGTAATACTGCCATTGGCTATTAATAAAATCTCATCAGCCAATTCTAAAATTCTTTCCTGATGTGATATGATCACAATTGTTGTATTTGTTTTTTCATGCATTTCTTTAAACGTCTCGGCAAGTCTTTGAAAGCTCCATAAATCAATGCCTGCTTCCGGCTCATCAAAAACTGCCATTTTTAAATTTCTTGCCAAGATTGTGGCAATTTCAATCCTTTTTATTTCACCACCCGAAAGACTGGCATCCATATCCCTATCCAGGTATTCTTGTGAACATAAGCCTACGCCATATAAAAGATCGCATATTTTTTCTTCCTTGTCACCGCTGGACATGGCAAGCTTTAACACGTCTCGCACTTTAATTCCTTTAAAACGAGGAGGACTTTGAAATGCGTACCCAATGCCAAGATGCGCTCTTTGAGTGATATCCATATGCGTAATATCCTGCCCGTTGAAGAGGATACTGCCGGATGTGGGCTGAGATATGCCCATAATAATTCTGGCAAGTGAGGATTTTCCACTTCCGTTTGGACCTGTTATAGCATATATTTTTTTATCCAATAATTGTAAATCTATATTTTTTAAAATATCAATTTTTTTTATACCTTCTACACTTAGAGATACTCCTTTTAATTCAAGCATTTTTCCCTCCTTTTTAAATATTGTTATAAACAATTATAATTCTTTATTGAAATAAAATCTATAGCAAAAAAATATAATCATATTTTATTTTTCTTTTTGATAAAAACTAAATCATTCATAATTATTAAATCCCGTCTTGGGATGATTATCAATCTCAAATGTTTTATTGTCCCAGCTTCTAAAAACCGCTTTATCTTTACCGATATAAAGCAAATAGCTTGGGATCATTGGAGTTTTCCCCAATCCTCCCGGGCCGTTGACAATATAAGTCGGCACAGCAAGCCCGGACGTGTAGCCCCGCAGTCCTTCCATAATTTCAAGACCTTCGCCGATACGGACCCAAAAATGCGATGTGCCGCGCACCGTTTTCGGATGGAATATATAATATGGTTTTACACGCAGCGTCAACAGCAATTGATTTAAACGACGCACAACATATTTATCATTATTTACTCCATTTAATAACACCATCTGATTTCCAAGAGGCATACCTGCATCCGCTAAAAGATCGCATGCTTGCTTTGCTTCTTGAGTAATTTCCATTGGAGAATTAAAATGCGTATTCACATAAATCGGGTGATATTTTTTTAAAATCTCAACCAGCTCCGGTGTTATTCGCTGCGGTAATGTCACCGGTGTACGTGTACCTATACGAATAATTTCTAAATGCTCGATAGAACGAAGCTGTTTAAGCAGATGATCCAGCACTTCATTAGGAAGCATCATGGCATCTCCGCCCGTAATAAGCACATCTCTGATTTCCGGATTTTCTCTCACATATTCAACCGCCTGAGACAACACACTGTAATCAATCATACGATCTATTTCGCCTATCATGCGGCGGCGCTGACAGAAACGGCAATACATACCGCATTGATTCGTGACTTTAATAATAAGCCTATCCGGATAACGACGTGTCACTGCCGGCACAGGGCTGGAGCACTCTTCGTCCATAGGATCCAGTTCACCTTCAGGATTTAGCTCTAAAATACTCGGCACTGCCTGACGGCGAATCGGACATTTCGAATCATTGACATCGATTAAAGATAAATAATACGGCGAGATCGCAAATCGATACTGTGCAGCTACTTGCTGAATTTCGTCAAATTCTGCCTTGGTAAGAGGCAATAATTCTGCCAATTTTTCGGCTGTTGTTATGCGATTCTCTATCTGCCATTTATAATCGTTCCACTGCTGATGGCTAGCATTAAAATAACGACGAATTTCATCCTGTCGGTTTTTAATAACCTCAGATTGATTTAATCCTGTGCGGATTTGCGACAACTTGTCCAAGTAATCTTCGATAGGTTTGCGCAAATCTCTACCATTTATTAAATGATCCATTTGTTTAACCTCCTGATGCAAGACTCGTTTAACAGAATATTAAATTATAAAAACTATTTATTTAGAAATAAAAAATACGATCAAAAGTTAATAGATAGAATAAAAGAACATTATTTTGCTTATTCTGTATCTAAACGATTTACTTTATTAGTTTATCATTTTTTTCATTTTTTTTCAATATATTTACCATGAAGTATATTTAAATTGCATTTATACAACGCATGCATTCTTTTTGTATATAATAATAAAGGAGGCATGCTCCTTTATTATTATATTTATTAACCTATATTATACTTCGTGTTAAAACAAACACAATTTGCAATCTATTTCTATTATGGATACTAATGATCGCAATTATTGGCACCCGATATTAATTCGCCTGTCAAATACATTTCAACTGCTTGTTTTGCTGCTCCTTTTGCACCCGTTACAACTTCAATATTTTTTTCACTAAATAAATCTATTGCACCGCTGCCCATACCTCCGGAAATAATCACTTTAACTCCTTTTTCATCCAAAAAGACAGGTAAAAATCCTGGTCTGTGCCCGGGATTTGCTATAAGCTCTGTTTTTTTATCTTTTTATTTTCTATATCAAAAATCATAAATTTTTCGCAGTGTCCAAAATGTTCGGTCACTTGATCATTCTCACATGCTACTGCTATTTTCATTGCATTAACATTATTTGCGTTTTTTTCTGTTTTTATATTTTCCTTTACTAACTGTTCTATTTTCTCAGACAAATTGTCCAGCCAGTTGCCATCATATAATTCTATCATGCCTTTATCCATCGCTGCCGCTAATTTAGATTCTATAGGCAATTTTACAATAGTATCAATATTATATTGCTTTGCTATTGTGTCAATTTTGCTCTCGCCGAATAATTTGTTCTGCTTACCACAATCGACGCATTCAAAATAAGACATATTTTCAACAACGCCCAAAATCGGTATGTTCATCATTTCTGCCATTTTTACAGCTTTTTGAACAATCATTGAAACCAATTCCTGAGGTGAAGTTACAACAACAATTCCATCTATAGGCAGCGATTGAAAGACAGTCAAAGCTACATCTCCTGTTCCGGGCGGCATATCTACAAACATGAATTCCACGTCTTTCCAAATTACTTCACTCCAAAATTGTTTAACTGTTCCGGCAATAAGAGGACCACGCCACACTACGGGATCTGTATCATTTTCTAACAGTAAATTAATTGACATTATATCAATTTTTGTTTTGCTTTTTACAGGCAGCACGCCCATTTCAGTGACAGATGCTTTTTGATTTATACTAAACGCTTTAGGAATAGACGGCCCTGTAATATCTGCATCAAGAATTGCTGTATTGTAGCCTCTTCTGTTCATATTCACAGCCAGAAGAGAAGTTACAAGAGACTTACCGACACCACCTTTTCCACTCATGATGCCAATGACTTTTTTTACACTGCTCATCTCATGTAATTTTTCTCTATACATTTGAGTTCTTTCATCACATTGTTCATTGCAGCTGCTGCAATTTTGATCACATTTTTCGCTCATTTTTTCTCCTTATTACGATATTTAATCTTAAACTTCTTATTTGCGTAATTGTTCTTTGTTTTCTTTTATATATTGAATACTCGCTAAAGATAAATCATTGTTACTTCGCTCTCTCAAACAGATGCATTATTTTATTATAAATTTCTTTTACAGCATTTCCTGAACTACACTGTATATCTACAATACTTTGCCCGTTATTGATTGCCTTTACAGCTTTAATATCATATGGAATTTTTCCTACAAAAGAAATATCATTTTCTTTACAAAATGATTCGATACTTTCTGTTCTTTTAATGTTCGTATCAAACTTATTAACACAGACGGCCACTTTTGTCTGAAATTTTTGAGCTGTTTGAATAATCCGTTCCATATCACTGATTCCCGACACAGATGGTTCCGCTACAACCAAGACCATGTCTACACCTGTAATAGACGCAATAACAGGGCATCCTATTCCCGGCGAACCATCAATAATTGCAAAATCTGCATTTTTTGCGGCTTCCTTCATTTGATTTTTTACTTCAGTAACCAACATCCCCGATGTGCCGCTGCCCATTTTCAATTTAGCGGTCGAAAACACCGTATCATCATTTTCATACAGCATTAATTCCCCGGCTACCGCAGGTTTTAAAACACAGGCTCCGACAGGACACACCAATTCACAAACACCACAACCTTCGCAAGAAAACTCATCAATCTTATATATTTCATTAAAATCAATTGCATCAAATCGGCAATTTGTTCTGCATAATCCACATTTTATACAGATATCCTGATCGATTTGTGCTTTAGGCAATCCATAATAATCCTTCTTTTTTATATCAAAATGCTTATTTATAATCAAATGCAGATTTGGCGCATCTACATCACAATCTGCGTAAGCTTTCGCGTTTGCAAGTTTTATAAATGCCGCCGCTACTGTTGTTTTGCCTGTTCCGCCTTTGCCACTAAGAATCAATAGTTGTTTCATTATTAGCCTCCTTAATTACATGGCGCAGCAGCGATGTAAAGATTTTTTGATATTTTTCGTTTTCTCTCGCTAAAATTAAACCATTAGAATTTATTTCTCCCAGTTCATTATCAAAAGGAATTTTTCCCAGAATATTAATTTTATTTTTTATGCAAAATTCTTCGGAAGGATTATATGCTTCTGTGCATTTATTTAAAATCACTCCATGCGGCTTATCAAATAACCTCACAAGCTCATAGACCATTTGCAGATTATGCGATCCAAATATAGTGGGCTCGGCAACTAAAATACAATAATCTGCATCCATAATACTTTCCATCACGATGCAAGCGCTGCCAGGCGGGCAATCAATAAATGCAATTTCATCTTTTTTTGCTTGTTTTTTTAAAAGTTTCTTAATGATCGGCACCCCTGATGCCTCCCCTGTATTAAGAATCCCCGTTACAACATCTACATTGCCGGATACACCACATTCAATTTTTCCAATAACTTTCTCTTTCTCCGTTATTGCTTTCTGAGGACACAGCAATACACATCCTCCGCATGAATGACAAATCTCCTCAAATATTATTAATCGATCACCGATATACGCTAACGCATTAAAATTACAAAAATCAACACATTTACGACATCCGTTACAAAGATCTGTGTCTACCAAAGGAATCTTTATCGTAACTTCTTCGCATTTTACCTCCTGCGGTTTAAAATAAAGATGTCCGTTAGGCTCTTCAACATCACAATCTATATAGATTGCCCTTTGCGCCACAGAAGCTAAATTTACAGACATAAGCGTTTTGCCTGTTCCTCCTTTTCCACTTAAAACAGCTATATTCATAAAATACCTTCTTCCTTAACTGTGTTGGTGGAATCCCGGATGAACATCATAGAGCAGTACAAGTTTTTCTAAAATAAATGCATCGATGTTTTCCTTAATAGAATTAGATATGGTTTTATATACTAAAACTTCCGCATTCCTCAATACTTTTTCAGCATTTTCTCCTATACGCGGAGTCAGCAAAGCCTTCACTCCATTATCTGCTACAACTTGTGCCGCCTTAACCCCAGCTCCTCCCTGACTTGCTACAGCAGAATTATCCAAATATATTTCTTCATTTGTTTTCGTATCATAAATAAGAAAATACGGTGCTCGTCCAAACGACACACATACATCCCCATTTATTGTTTTTTCATCTACCGGTATTGCTATTCTCATAATTTTTCTCCTTTATTTTTATTAAATTTATATATTAAAAATTATTCAACATTACTAAATAATCATCTCTAAAGTCTATGTATATTATTCATCTGCCTCTTCCTTATCATTAAAGCTATTTCTATTTCTGTTTCTATGACAACTTCCCAGCCCGCAGCCATTTCCGTACCCGTCACATATACGATATTCACCACCTTTTATCAATAAGACTTTTCCGTCTACCACAGATTCTGCCAATTTTCTTCTTGCTTCAGTATATATACCTTGAACTGTTGTTCTCGCTATGTTCATTTGTTTGGCACATTCTTCTTGTGTAAAGCCTTCTAAGTCAATTAATCTTAATGTTTCATATTCGTCGACTGTCATATTAACACTTTCTCTTGTTTCTTTTTTAGAATCAAGAGGTCCAAACCGAGAATTTTCGGGCAAACCGCATACTTGTCTCCATTTTATTGGTCTTGGCATAATATTCCCTCATTTAGCAAACAAAGCAACCAGGACATTCCCGGTTGCTTTGTTATTTTTTATAATTTTTCAAGTTGTTTATTAATTGTTTCCAATTGATTTTGCAGTAATTCTTTTTGCCCCTGTAGTAGTTCCTTTTCGTCTATCCCGACAGTATTTATTGAATATGGCGACACACAAAATCTTCTGATTCCATAACCGAACCCTAAGCCTAATCCATATCCTGTCTCTTTTCTTATTCCTCTGCCCAATCCCATACCTCTGCCTGCCCTTCGATATGCATTTTGACGATTATATCCTGCAGGAACATCACCCGCACAAAAACCTAGTCCTTTTCCTGTTAAAGGACCATATCCCATTGGTCCCGTTCCATCTCCTCTTGGCATTGCAATTTCTCCTTTCTATGATTCATCATGCTCTTGTCATAAGTGTACCGCATTTCGGACACTTTATAGAGTTACATGGTTCTGCCCTTCTATGTTCAGCTTTTGTACCACATTTCGGACACAAACAATAACCTCCGGGCCCCGCATTATACGGGCCTCCCATTTTTCCGCCTCTTGTTCCACTGTTTAAAGGTCCTTTTCCATCTCCGCCTGGCATGTCTGTCACCTCCTTACGTTAATCTGACATATGTCATTTATATTTATATACTACCTCTATAATTGACATATGTCAATATCTTTATTCATTTATTTTAAAAATTTTTTTAGCTATTAAAAAATCTGTTCTTTCACATAAAAAAACCGTAAATAATTTACGGTTTTTACCACTCACTTATTTTTATATTATTGAAAATATTAAATAAATCCAATAATATAATCTGTCAACTCTTTTGTGCCGACTATTTTTTTAATACCGGCAATATCCTGCGTCCCATACCCCTTTTTTAATGTCATTTTTACGCTTTTCTCTATAGCCGCGGCTTCATCATTTAAATTAAATGTATAGCGCAGCATCATTGCCGCAGATAAAATAGTTGCTATCGGGTTTGCCTTGTTTAGACCGGCGATTTCAGGCGCAGTGCCATGGATCGGCTCATACAAACCAAAGTTGCCCTCTCCCAATGATGCGGAAGGCAGCATCCCAATGGATCCGCATATCATACTTGCTTCATCCGAGAGGATATCTCCAAACATATTTTCAGTAAGCAGTACATCAAATTGTTTTGGATTTCGAATCAACTGCATAGCTGCATTATCTACATACATATGTTCCAGGCTCACCTGCGGATAATTTTGGGCAATTTTATTTACTGTTTTTCTCCATAATCTTGATGTTGCAAGCACGTTTGCCTTATCAACGCTGATTATTTTCTTCTTTCTTTTCATCGCTGCATCAAAAGCCAGGTTTACTATACGTTCAATTTCCCAATCTCGATATTCACAAAGATCAGACGCATAATTATTTGACGATTTCTTATTGCCAAAATAGATGCCGCCCGTAAGCTCTCTGAAAATCACAAACTCAAAGCCCCCCTTTGCGATGGACTCTTTAAGCGGAGACGCACTCACTAATTCTTCAAACAATACGGCGGGTCTGATATTTGCAAACAGACCTAGCTCTTTTCTGATTGTAAGGAGACTTGCCTCCGGCCTGGCCTTAGCATCGAGGTTGTCCCATTTTGGACCTCCCAACGCTCCTAAAAGAACCGCCTCACTGTTTTTGCAAGTTTCGATGGTTTCTTTTGGCGCGGCTATACCGAAAGTATCAATGGCAGCTCCTCCGGCCAGCACTTCCGTAAAAAGAAATTCATGACCGAATTTTTCTCCTATAGTCTGAAGCACACGTAAAGATTGCTCAACTACTTCCGGTCCTATCCCGTCCCCTTTGATGACTGCGATTTTTATCTGCATGTCTTTCCCTCCGAATCTTTTTTACCATAAAGCTTATCTTTAACGTACCCCACCAAACCCTCGGAATAAATAATTTTTTTTATAAATTCAGGAAATGGTACCGCCATATAAACTTCATTTTTGGTAATGTTATAAATTTTTCCTGTCTCAAAATCAATTTCAATCTCATTTCCCGCTTCTATCTTTTTTGACGCTTCTGTACATTCGATTATGGGAAGCCCTATATTAAAAGAATTTCTGTAAAAAATTCGCCCAAAGCTTTCTGCTATAACACAAGATATTCCGCTTGCTTTAATGGCAATCGGCGCATGCTCTCTAGACGAACCACATCCAAAGTTTTTACCTCCCACAATAATATCTCCTATTTGAACTTTTTTTGAAAAATCTTTATCAATATCTTCCATACAAAATTTTGCCAGTTCGCTCGGCTCAGATGTATTTAAATATCTTGCGGGTATGATGACATCTGTATCTATATTATTTCCATACTTAAATGTTTTACCTTTAACTATCATTGTTTTCGTCCTTTCTGCTTATACTATTTCTGGATTAACTAACTTCCCTGCAATCGCAGAGGCTGCCGCCACGGCCGGAGAAGCAAGATAAACTTCTGACGTGACATGTCCCATTCTTCCTACAAAATTTCGATTCGTTGTTGTAACGGCGCGTTCTCCGGATGCAAGGATTCCCATGTATCCCCCAAGACACGGCCCGCATGTCGGTGTACTCACAACAGCTCCTGACTGAATAAATATATCTGTAAGCCCTTCTTGTATACATTGCAAGTAAATTTCTTGTGTGGCAGGAATAATAATAGTTCTCACATTCGTCTTGACCGCTTTTCCTTTCAGAATCTGCGCGGCTATTCGCATATCTTCTATCCTGCCGTTTGTGCAAGAGCCTATAACCACTTGATCTATTTTTATGTTTTCTTTTTCCGCTTCATCAATTGTTTTTGTATTTTCCGGAAGATGCGGAAAGGCTACCGTGGGCCGCAAAGCAGACAAATCAATTTCTATTTCTTCCTCGTAATCAGCATCATTATCTGCAGCGAATATTTTATATGTTTTATTTCCCCTTGCCTGCATATATTCCATCGTTTTTTCGTCAACCGGGAAAATACCGTTTTTAGCCCCGGCTTCCACTGCCATATTTGCAATCGTGAATCGATCGTCCATACTCAGGTTTTTTATACCTTCTCCGAAAAACTCAATTGATTTATAACGTGCCCCCTCTACACCAATTCTTCCAATTAAATGCAATATCACATCTTTCCCACATACATATTTTGAAGGCTTTCCGCTGATAAGCACTTTTATCGCACCCGGTACTTTTATCCACGTCTTTCCGGTTGCCATTCCCGCTGCCATATCCGTGCTTCCCGTTCCCGTTGAAAATGCTCCGAGCGCACCATACGTACACGTATGAGAATCGGCCCCAATGATCGCGTCCCCCGCTTTTACAATTCCCTTTTCGGGAAGCAATGCATGCTCAACCCCCATTTTGCCTACATCATAAAAATGCTTTATCTGCATTTGTTGCGCAAACTCTCTGCATTCTTTACTCTGCTGAGCTGATTTGATATCCTTATTCGGCGTGAAGTGATCTAAAACAATTGCTATTTTTGCCTTGTCAAATACTTCTTTTGCATCCATTTTCCAGAATTCTTTAATCGCAACCGGCGTAGTAATATCATTGCCAAGCACCATATCCAAATCGATTTCTACAAACTCACCCGGTTTGACCGCATCTCTGCCGCAATGTGCTGCAAGTATTTTCTGTGTCATCGTCATTTTCATTACACTGCCTCCGTATTTTGTTGCTCTTCATAAAGAATTTTATTGATTGCATCAATATATGCTTTGATACTTGCTTCTATAACATCCGTTGACAGCCCGCGTCCGATAAATATATTGCCGTTATTCATCAATTTCACAGTGGCATCCCCCAAAGCATCCTCCACCTCTGTGACAGAACTTATCATATAGTCATCCATAATAAGTGTTTTTCCAACAATCTCTTCAATTGCTTTAAACGCCGCATCTACAGGCCCGTCGCCGGTTGCAACTTTTTCTTCGACGGAATCATTCATTTTCAAAACGACCAGAGCTGTTGAAGTAATCGTTGTGCCATTATTTATAACAAATCTGTCTAATGTATACACAGCCGGGATTTCTACTTTTTTTCTGGCAACGATAGCATCTATATCTTTATCGAATACTTCTTTTTTCTTATCGGCTAAATCCTTAAAACATGCAAACGCCTTATCTATCTCTTGGGCATTTAATTTATACCCCATTGACTCTATTTTATCCTTGAATGCATGACGACCTGAATGCTTTCCCAATACGAGTTTATTTTTTGTAAGTCCGATTGATTCTGACGTCATAATTTCATAGGTGGCCTTGTTATTCAGCACGCCGTGCTGGTGTATTCCTGCTTCATGTGCGAATGCATTTGCCCCTACGATAGCTTTATTTGGCTGAACTTTTATTCCCGTAATATTTGTTAAAAGCTCGCTAGATTTCATAATTTGGGTTGTATTAATATTAAAATTATACTGATTCCTATCTTTACGGGTAACGGCAGCCATAATGATCTCTTCAAGCGCTGCATTTCCGGCACGCTCTCCGATGCCATTGATTGTGCATTCAATCTGGCTTGCACCTGCTTTTAATGCCGACAGAGAATTCGCCACCGCAAGCCCTAAATCATTATGACAATGCACAGATAAATCTATATTGTCCATTGCAGGACATTTTTTTCTAAGCTGCATTAAAAACTCATAGTATTCATCAGGCATTGCATACCCTACCGTATCCGGAATATTTATTGTCGTTGCCCCCGCATCGATTGCTGTTTTAATGATTTTTGCCAAATAATCTATATCACTTCGTGTGGCGTCTTCTGCGGAGAACTCTACGTCATCCACATACTTTTTTGCGTATTTCACCATTGCGTCCACTCTTTGCATAACTTCATCCGGGCTCATTTTAAGCTTATATGTCATATGTATAGGAGAAGTGGCAATAAAAGTATGAATTCGCGGATTTACCGCATTTTTAATACTCTCCCATGCCTTGTCGATATCGCTTTTATTGGCTCTCGCAAGGCTTGCTACTTTCGTATTTTTTATTGTCGCCGCAATTTCCTTAATTGCATTTAAGTCTCCAGGTGATGCCGCAGCAAATCCGGCTTCAATAATATCGACTCCTAATTTTTCCAGCTGCTTTGCCATTTGGATTTTTTCCATTAAATTCATGGAACATCCGGGTGATTGTTCACCGTCTCTTAATGTCGTGTCAAAAATTTTAATCGTTGTACTCATGTTTACCTCTTATATTTATCTAAATTTAATCAGAAAACAAAATTCCCGTCTCTGACTATAGTCAGAGACGGGAATAACCCGCGGTACCACTCTGTTTATCCGAATACACAAAAAGTATCGGATCTCTTTATTCAGGTTCCAACAAACCCTAAGCCTGTAACGTGGCGTACGCAACCTCCTATTTATTTCAGAAGTTGAGTTCGGGAGTGAGTGTATTTTCCGGACAGTTTCGATTTGCACCAACCATCGACTCTCTTGAACTGTTTAACAGGAAAACTTTTTTCTCCGTCATGTCCATTTATATTTTCTAATTGTCGCTAAAGATAACATACTTTCTTTATTTATGTCAATTTATTTTTTTATTTTATTTTGTTAATTAAATAATTAACAATTTATACTTCTATTTATTCTAAAAAAGCATCTTCCATAAAATACAGATGCTTTTTTTATTAGTGAAAAATGATTTAAATACATTCAATAATTTTATCAGCTATTTCTTTTGTTCCAAGTATCGTATCATTCCGTGCGATATCTTCTGTCCTATATCCTTTTTTCAATGTTGTTTTTATCCCTTGTTCTATAGCATCCGCCTCGTCATTTAATTCAAATGTGTAGCGCAGCATCATTGCCGCAGATAAAATAGCCGCTATGGGATTTGCTTTGTTTACCCCTGCAATATCGGGTGCGGTGCCGTGGATCGGCTCATACAGACCAAACTTTCCTTCTCCCATTGATGCGGAAGGCAGCATCCCAATAGAACCGCAGATCATGCTCGCTTCATCTGAGAGGATATCTCCAAACATATTTTCAGTAAGCAGCACATCAAATTGCTTTGGATTTCTAAGCAGTTGCATAGCTGCATTATCTACATACATATGCTCCAGATTCACCTGTGGATAATTTTGGGCGACTCTGCTTACTGTTCTTCTCCATAGTCTGGATGTTTCAAGCACATTTGCTTTGTCGACACTGATTACTTGCTTCTTTCTTTTCATTGCTTCGTCAAACGCTTTTTGAGCAATTCGCTCAATCTCCCAATCTTGATATTCCGATCGGTCATAAGCAAAATTTATCGATGCTTCTTTATTTCCGAAATAAATTCCCCCCGTAAGTTCTCTGAAAATAATAAAATCAAATCCACCTTCCGCAATAGAATTTTTAAGCGGAGAGGCGCCGATCAATTCTTCAAATAACACAACCGGTCTTATATTTGCATATAGTCCTAACTCTTTTCTAATCTTTAAAAGACTCATTTCCGGTTTCAACTTCGCGTCCAGCTCATCCCATTTAGGTCCTCCCAATGCACCCAAGAGAATTGCATCACTTTCTTTGCATACGCTAATAGTATCTTTTGGTGTGCTTACGCCATATTGATCAAGCGCAGCCCCACCGGCTAATACTTCCGTAAAAGAAAACCCATGATCAAACTTTTCTCCTATGACCTCTAATACACGCAAGGCTTGATTGATGACCTCCGGACCTATCCCATCTCCTTTGATAACCGCAATTCTCATCTGCATAACAATATCCTCCATTCTTTTGACGACTTGAAGAAAACACTTTACATATTTATCAATTAATAGTCTATTTCAATTTAAAATTACTAATTATTATATAACAATTTCTTTAATTTTAATTAAAAACAATTTAATTTTCTATATAAAATATTATTGTTTTTGCTATTTGTTTTTTATACCGGTTCATTTATACTGTATTTATTATATATTGAAATTTTTATATATCATAATTTTAATATATATTATTATTTCCTTTTAAAGGTATAAATACGATGAACTCAAATGATTTGATAAGAGAGATTTTCCATAAAATAACACCTGTAATTTTATCTTGGACCGCTGATGATATTTACGCATTATCTCTTTTTGTCTATGATAAAAGCGATAATCCATGCGAACCCACAGTTACTTTAGGTTATAATACTGAAGAGAATTATCAGAAATCAATTAAAAATGCAAGTAATAAATTAGAGGCTAGATGGAATTATGCTTTTTGGCCTCAAAACCAAGAATATATATTTGGAATTGACGATACCGCAGGTATTGTTAAGCAATGGATTTTGAATAGTGGACTCCCTTTTTTTACATTTCATGAAATATTTTATACAGATATTAGCGATACCATCGATGATGCGATACTGGATCAAATAACCCAGAAATTTGTCAACGTTTTGATTTGTGTTGTTCAGCAACTACATCAAACAGGTATTATCCAAAAAAAATTCAATAAAGAAATACCTGTTATTATTCATGAATTAGAATACTATGATGAAATCGCGCAGCAAAATATTAGAGCTAACTCACTTTGCTTAGTACAAGGTTTTATTGATTTTATATATGAAATATAAACCATTTAAATTAACAATATTTATCAATAAATTCTTTAACAAATTTTTTTAACTTGCAATTTAAACAAGTAAAGTTATTATCTTTAGCAGCCAACCAGTAATTTAAAAAATTTTTCACAGAAATTTTTTTGTTTTACATTCATGCAACAATTTGTTTTATCTACATAATTTATTAAACAATATCGCTTAAATACAATCCTATAACTCCCAGCACAATAAATATTGTGGAAAGAATTTTTAGAAAGTTTATTGATTCTTTAAAAAAGAAAATACCGATAGCTGAAATAACGATGATGCCTGCGGCACACCATATGGCATATGCCACACTTACCGGAATTTTTTTTAAGGCGTTTGCAAACGCAGCAAAGGTGATAATATAACAGATAATGGTCCCAATTGTTGGCCATAATTTTGTAAAACCATATGAAATTTTCATTAAAGATGTGCCGCATATTTCAAAAATAATGGCTGCAAATAAAAAAATCCACTGCATTTTTATTCTCCTATTTGCTTATAATATTATTATTTATTACTGCCTTTAAGCAAAATGTTTAAAGGCAGTAATACGGTGGCAGATTGTATGAAAGTTCCGCAAGGAAGTATTAAGAATATTGCTAATTCACTATTTTGTTTGTTTTATCCAAATTTCCTTCTAAAACATTTATTAGATTTTCAATAGTAATTTTGCTGCTAAAGTACATAGATGTTTTTGAATAAAACGCAATATGAGGAGTAAGAATTACATTTTCTCTTCCTACCAAAGGATGCCCTTCAAGGACAGGATCCTCTGTGATGAGCACATCGATTCCGGCTCCTTTAATAAGCCCTTCATCTAAAGTGCGAACAAGATCAGGCTCTTCGATCGCCGCTCCACGTGAGACATTAACTAAGAACGGCTGCTTTTTCATTTTTTTGAATTTATCATAATCCAAAAATCCTTTGTTGCTGTTATCAACAGCCATATGTACCGAGATAATGTCACTTTCCCCAAGCACGTCATCAAGCTCCATTAATTTCACACCTTGTTTTTCTGCTATAATTGATGGTAAATAAGGATCATAGGCTATAACATTTAATCCAAAAGCTTTTGCTCTTTTACCAACTGCCTGACCTATTTTACCAAATCCTAAAATGCCAATCGTTTGCCCTTCTACGCGCTCAATATCAGGAGCTACAGACCAATCCCATTTTTTATCTTCTTGAATTACTTTATTAAATTTTAATAGTCTTCTTTGAAGTGCCAGCATTAACGTCATAGCATGATCAGCAACCTCTTGCGTACAATATTCACCGATGGCACATACCACGATTCCCTTTTCTTTGGCTGCAACAACATCTACTGATGTGAATCCGGTTGCGGCAACCGAAATAACTTTACAATTATCAAGCTTGCTTAAAATTTCTTTTGTAAGCGGAACATAATCTGTAATAATCGCTTCGTATGGCTGCAAATCTTTTATTAACTTTTCAATGCTTCCGCCTTCCTGCGCGAATGTTACGAATTCAATCGTTCCTTTTGTTCCCAATATATTTAACTCTACATCTAAATTCGATTCAATACCTTCATATGTTAAACGTGCAATTTTCATATTCTCACCTCATTTTTTTATTTATCTATAAATTTATTAGCTTTTTCTATATCAATACTGGTCGACTTGCTTATGAGCGATATGGATACAAATGTTGTCAAAGATACGATTAAGCCCGGCCATAATGCATCAATATTGAAAATTCCTCCTACGTTAGCAGTCGAGCAAATTATCCAAACTACAATAACCGCTAACGAAACTATTATGCTTGTAAACGCTGCTTTGCTGTTTCCTTTTTTCCAAAATACTCCAAGTATCGTCGGAAAAAACATCGATCCTGCCAGAATAGTAAATGCTATTAAGAGTAAGTCAATTATGTTAGGCAGTGCCGTTGCTAGTACATAGCCTATCGCTCCAATTATTAACGAAACTACCATACTCATTCTCATAACAGTTTTTTCTTTTGCATCCGGCTTGAACCCGCCTTTATAAATATCAATCGTTACATTAGCCGCTCCCATTAATATACATACAACTGCAGTTGACATTATCGCAGATAAAATTCCGACTATAACAATACCTTGTATTCCAATGGGGAAATAATTCATTGCCATAGCTATAAAAGCGCTGTTCCCACCGCCTGAAAGGCTGGGTAATGCAACTTTTGCCGCCATTCCAATGAATGTAGAAGCGCCGGCAATAAAGAGAACTACCAATGATGCCCACAGAGCGCCGTTTCTAGCCACTTTTTCATTTTTTGCAGCAAAACAACGTGTATAACTATCCATTCCTGTATAAAAACTGAATATGCTGGATACACCAAGTGCTATAATAGTTCCCCATCCGTATCTGCCTATATCAAACCATTCGGCCGGAAGAGTGCTTAGTTGTGAAAATCCTCCAATTGCTTTAGCGGATAACGGCACTCCCAAAAGAATGACACCTACAATGATTAACCCAAACTGTATCCACGTTGTATATGTAACAGCGAACAATCCTCCTACTGCAGTGTATAATGTGCATACAACTGCTGTAATAAGAAAGCACAAAGACAATTCCCAGCCTGTCATTGTGTGCATTATAGCTGCCATTGCTACAAATTGACTTGCCGTAAAACCTATATTTGATAATAAAGCTCCCGCTGCCACAACAGTTTTTGTTTTTTTATCATATCTTGCTTCAATAAAATCAGGATAAGTAAAACTTTTTAATTTCTCGCCTATCCTCTTGATTAATTTAGTGAAAGTAATACCAAACAGGAACGTTCCTAACGCGAGAATAGATACGTACCATCCTCCTGATATGCCTAAATCATACGCGTTTGCCGAAGTCCCTATAATACTCGCACCGCCAATCCAACTTGCCATCCACATGGCAGCAATTGAAAATGTACCTAATTTTTTCCCGGCTATATAATAATCTTCCGATGATTTTGTTTTTTTATTTGCTATAAACCCTATTACTATCATAAGCAATAAATAGCCTATAACGATACCAATATCCAATTTCCCTAAAGTTACGTTCATTTATATCACCTCATTTATTTGTTTAAAATTACCAATGCATCTGCTATCGCGACCCCTTTTCCTTCTGGATAAACAAACAATGGATTTATATCCAATTCTTTTAAACTGTTTTTATTTTCAAAAGCAAAATGCGAAATGCTTACCATCATATCCGTCAACGCATTTAAATCAACAGGCTTACTTCCCCGGTAACCGTTTAAAAGTTTAAACGATTTCAGTGATCTTATCATTTCAAATGCTTCTTTTTTATTAAGCGGTATTGGATATAATGCTATATCCTTAAAGACTTCTACAAAAACTCCCCCAAGCCCTGCAAGCAGCATTGGTCCAAACTGTTCATCATTATTAACCCCAATAATTATCTCTAATCCTTTTGGCAGCATCTTTTGCATTAAGATACCATTTATACTGGCATCAGCTGCCTTTTGCTGTACATTTTGCATAATTTCTTCATATGCATCCATGACTTCCTGCTCATTTGTAATATTCAGTTTTACTCCGCCTACATCTGATTTATGCAATATATCAGCCGATTCTATTTTCATAACAATCGGATATGTCATTTTTTTTGCCTGAGTTATTGCTTCTTCTTTACTTTTTACAATAATTCCTAAATCTATATCTACATTGTGTTTTGCTAATAGTGCTTTGCTTTCATATTCACTTAAAGCTTTAGGATTGTTAGATGATTTTCCCAAATCAGGCGTTGCCAATTGTAAGGTTTTATTATCGGGTGAATATTCAATAAAATCAGTTAAATGTCTAAGTGCAGAAAACGCGTATTTAGTTGTAGGCAAAACAGGTATACCAATAGATTCAAAGTTATGCACTAAATCCTTGTTCCTTGAAGCTTCCAGAAAACTCATGATCATAAGCGGTTTATCTTTATTTCTTTCTGCCGCCATTTTTATTCCTTGAAACACCACTTCCAAATCTGGTGTATAATCTTCCGTAATGGTCAACCCTATGAAGCCCAAATCTACATTCTCATCTTCCATTACAGCTGAAATGCCATCAGCAAATTCATTTGAGTCGTATGCTAACATGGCAGTCATATCCAGCGGATTTCTCGGAGTGGCATAAGAGGGCAGTAATTCGGTTAAACGGTTTAATGTTTTTTCATTGAAATCAGGATAGTTGATATTATACATATAACCTGTATCGGCGCAGATACCCGTTTCTCCTCCCGAGAGACTGATAGACGCAAAATTAGCTTTTTTAGGCAAAGTTTTAAGTGTGGCAAACAGCGACGCCGTACTTCTCAAATCCTGCATATCATCGACTCTTATTACGCCGAATTTTTCAAATATGGCATCAAATGTTTGATCGCTTCCCGCCATACTTCCCGTATGAGAAGCCGCAGTGGCTTGACCTTTTGGACTGCGTCCCGCTTTTAATATGATTAGAGGCTTCCTGTTTTCTGCAGATTTTCTTAAACAAGCTTCAAATTTTTTCGGATTTTTAACACCTTCGAGATAAATCGCAATCACTGATGTATCAACATCATTAATCAAAAATTCTAAGTAGTCTTCCATTTGAACTATACGGCTGTTTCCTGCTGAAATAGCGTATGAATAACGCATGCCTTCGCTATTGAGCATATCAATACAAAACTGTCCGCTTTGAGACACAAACCCGATCCCGCCTTTTTTATTTTCATATGAACCCATAAAAGCAAAGCTGTATACATCATCGATATAATTAATAAACCCGCCGCAATTGGGCCCCATTACAGCAATATCCAATTCTTTTGATACTTTTATGAGTTCTTTTTCATTAGCAATTCCTTCCTCTGTGCCAACTTCAGAATAACCGCTTGCGTAAACTACAGCCCCTCCGCAGCCTTTTTGCTTTGCTTCATATAGAAGCGGAACCACTGTCTTTTGTGAAGTGCAAATGATTACCAAATCAATTTCATCATCTATTTCACTTATGCTTTTATAACATTTTTCTCCTAAAATTATCTCTTTTTTCGGATGAACAAAATATACTCGTGAAAGATCCTCTCGATATTTAAGAATATTCCTGCAAGTATCTCCCCCAAATCCAGGTTTATCGTTTGCACCGATTACAGCGATGGAATTTGGTTTTAGCAATTTGTTTATATTCATTGTTGCCTCCATAGATATGCAGCCAAATTCTCTCAGCAGAACCTGGCTGCACTAAGTTTATGCTATTTGTGATTCATTATTTGAATCTTTTTTCTTTTTATTTACCAACATTATTATCACAACACATACGGTGCCTAATATTAAGAGCGCTGTAAGTGTTCCAAATATAATTCTATATGCCTTGGCTTGTTCGAACGTATCAAGAATTCTTCCAAAAATAGGATGAATGCATAAATCTGCCAAAGTAAACCCTATCATTGACACTATTGCTACGGCAGAGCCAGTAACTTTTTTATCTACACCAACTTCATCCAGCATTGAGAACATAACACCTTTCATGGATACATTAACAAGCGCTAGCGCAAACATAAGGATTGTAACGGGAATAAGCGCGCTTCCGCTTGCAGGCATCATTAAAAATGCAACCATTAGTCCAAGCATTATTAAATATGAAACAAATATAAATTTTGTTGTTGATGTTTTATCACTGATAATTCCTGCAATCGGCGCTCCTACAAAACGAGTTCCGTAATTTTTAATTGTCGCAAGTACACCGGAAAATACTACGGTTACTCCCAGTACGCTTGAAAAATACGGCGTTAAGTAACTGCTTCCGACATAAAAACCATATATCCCTAATACTATAAGTCCCAATATCCATACCCTAGGCATTTTTAATACCTGCAAAATTTCTCTCGTGCTTGTTTTCGATTCTTTTTCGGCTCCTTCTTTTGCATCTTGTACTGCCTGAAGTTCTGGCTTATATAATATAAGCAGCAGTAATGTTGCTACTAAAGTTGCAGCTGCATAAAATATGATAACTCCTTTAACAGCCGCTACTCCGTCTACAAATCTTGAAAAAACATAAAGCGCTCCAAAATTCATTATGATGCTTCCTATCCCGTTGAATGATTCAAAGAATCCGTAAAGCTTTCCCTGCTGTTCTTTTGTCCCTGATATACTAACCGCTTTAAATGCTTGCGACCAGAATAACATTGTAGATGTAATTCCCATGCCAGCCCAAATAACTATTGTCATTAAATAATTTTGTATTACAAAGATATATAATAATGATAAACATGCATGTGCAAAACCTGATGCCAACAGCTGTTTTTTTACAGAAAATCTATCTGCCAAATACCCGCTTATCGGTGTAACGATAGTTGCCGTTACAACATATGCCGAAAGCGCAAGGCCCAACTGTGTATTTGTCAGCTGTGTTGCTGCTATCAGCCCATCGTAAAATATGTACTTGATATATGGCAGAGTAAACATCGATGAATACAATAAGCCTATGGCAAAAATACCAATAAATTTTTTAAAACTTTTCACGTAATTCTCCTTTTATTATTTTTAAATTTTTATATTTTTATAGCCTTCCAAAAGTGCGGCTACATTTAAATCATTAAATTTTGCCTTCCCCTTGTCCGAAAAATACTTATTCATGCCTTCCTTGAATTGATCAAAATCTAAAAATTTAGTGGCCTTTAAAACAGCGCCAAGCATTACGATATTGGCCCCTTTTGGATTGTTCGCTTTTGCTGCGAAAAAATTTGTATCGATCTTTATTACATTGATATCATCACGATATACTTTATTTTCATTTACAAGTGATGAGTTCACAAATAAATATCCACCCGGCTTTATTTGTTTTTCGAATTTATCAATTGCCGGCTCATTGAGTGTAAATAAAATATCAATACCTTTAGCGTACGGGCTTGCAATTTCTTCGTCGCTGATTTTAACCGTGCAATTTGCCGTCCCGCCACGCATCTCTGACCCATATGACGGATACCATGTTATTTTTTTCCCATTTTTATGTGCTGCATAAGCAATTAAAAGCCCGGTTGTAAGCACACCTTGACCGCCGAATCCTGCACAAATAATTTCTGTTAACATTATTTTGCACTCCTTTCAACAAATTCTCCCACTTCAAACTGCTTTGATACAACATCTTTTATGCGTTTCAGTGAATCAATCGGTGAAAGATTCCAGTTTGTGGGACACGGTGAAAGAACTTCTACAAAAGTAAAGCCTTCTTTATTCATTTGCTTTTCGATTGCTTTTTTAATATATTGTTTTGTTTTGTTGATGTTTGCAACACTGTCAACACTGCCTCTTGCAAGGTAAGCAACATCAATCTTTCCGAGCAGTTTGACTACATCTATCGGCTCGCCTGCTTTTTCCTGTGATTTACCATACGGAGAAGAAGTCGTTTTTTGACCTATTAACGTGGTCGGCGCCATTTGACCGCCTGTCATCCCAAATACCCCATTATTTACAACAATGGCTGTAATATTTTCATTCCTTATAGCAGACCATATCGTATGCGAAATGCCTATAGAATATGCGGCACCGTCTCCAATGTACGCTATCACGGGATTATTTTTTCTTACACGCTTCACTCCTGCAGCCGTAATGATTGGTCTTCCGTGTGCTGCACTGACAACATCTGAATCTGTCATAAACTCAAAGAGTGATCCGCATGCCACGTCTACAACTGTGATTACTTCTTCATCAAGTCCCATTTCGGTAATAACCTCAAAGGCAAGTCTTCCAATGATTCCATGTCCACATCCAGGACAGAAACCTCCCGGACTACTCATTAATAATTCTGGTGCTTTTATTCCCATTTAAACCACCTCCTTAGCTTTACCTGCCAAAATATCTTTTGCAAGTGCTATAATTTTTTCGCTATCCGGAACTATGTAAGATGTTAAATATCCGTATATAGGCAGCGTACATTTTGTTGCCAGCTTCACATCATCCTTTAGCTGACCCATAATACTCATTTCTACAATCATTATTCCTTTACAATCTTTGCTTATTTCGTCAAATGCTTTCACAGGAAAAGGTGTTATAGTTTGTGGCCTTATGAGCCCTAACTTGATTCCTTGTTTTCTTGCTACTTTTACGGCTTCTTTTGCTACTCTTGAGCTTATACCGTATGCAACAATAACAACTTCAGCATCAGATACTTCAACATTTTCCCATCTTTGCTCTTCTTTCTTTATTTGATTATATTTGTTGCGGAGAATTGATTCATAGCCTACAAAATCACCTTCACAAATATATGACGTATTTACTATTTTCCTCACAGGGTCACCTTTTTTATGTCCTTTTACCGTCCAATCAAATTTATTGATGTCATGTTCTTTCATTTCAGGAAGAGCAACTCCTTCCATCATTTGTCCAATTGCAGCATCCGAAAGTATAATTACCGGATGACGATACTTCTCTGCAAGCTCAAACGCAAGAGCAACAAAATCGGCTGTTTCCTGCACTGTTGCCGGTGTCAGCGCGATAACCATCGTATCCCCATGTCCATTTCCTTTTGTCACTAAATGATAATCACTCTGACTCTGGCTGATATCTCCAAGTCCATTACCGATTCTAGCCACATCCACGATAACAGCAGGTAAATCAGCAGCAACTAGATACGATATGCCTTCCTGTTTCAGTGAAAATCCGGGACCGGCTGAACTGGTAAGCGCCCTTGCTCCCGCAGCGCTGGCTCCCAATACCATATTAATCCCTGCCAATTCATCTTCTGTTTGTATGGCCTCTCCTCCAACTTCGTCCATCCTCCAAGACATGTATTCCAAAATTTCAGTCTGGGGCGTAATAGGATAGCCGCTAAAAAATCTGCATCCGACTCGGATCGCTGCTTCCGCTAATGCCTCGTTTCCTTTCATGATTACTTCATTATTGTCCATTTGCTATACTCACCTCCTTATAAAATCTCAATAGCATAATCCGGACAAACTCTGTAACAAGAGCCACACGATATGCATTCGTCTTCATTGAAGGCTACAATATTATAGCCTTTTGAATTAAGAGCATCTGTTATTGTAATAGCTTTTTTCGGACAAGCATTTACACAATAATAGCAACCCTTGCATCTCGAAGAATCATACTTAATTTTTGACATTTTTTTCTCCCTTCACAAAAATAGCTTTTTATGGTATAGTGGTAATACCATTATATGATATTACATTATCATCATATTCTTAATTTGTAAAGTTTTTTTTAAAAATATTAAAAAATTTATGATACTATAGAATAAAAGATATTATTTTATATATATTTTGAATATAAATGACATAATAAAAGAAAGGTAAAAATATGTTTGAACCAATTAATAATAAAAAAAATTATCAGTATATTGTTGAGCAAGTGCAACAAATGATTATTAATAAAGAATTGAAGTTCGGAGATAAATTGCCTCCGGAAAGAGAAATGAGCGAAACTTTCGGCGTGAGCAGAACTTCTGTAAGAGAAGCGCTGAAGGCTTTGGAAGTTATCGGGATATTAGAATGCAAACAAGGCGAAGGCAATTTTATCGTAAATAATTTAGATGGCTACACCACAAACGGTCTTTCGATTATGTTCTCCCTGAACAACGGAACCCTCTCAGAACTCTTGCAGCTTCGATGCTGCTTGGAAATTGAATCCGCAAGAAATATTATCACAAGAAATGACGATGCGGCCATTGATAAACTACGTAAAATTATAAAAGAATATAACCAAGCGAAAAGTAATGATGAAAGACTTGATTTAGATAAATTATTTCATATAACAATCGTATCACTCTCTAATAATATACTTTACAAATACCTTTTTAATATGCTTTCCGTTTTGATCATCCCGTATATTGAAGATGTTGTTACAATATCTTTGGAAACAGCATCATATCCCGAATCTGAACTGATTAATGAACATAATGATATAATTAAAGCTATTGAAGAAAAAGATATAAGCAAAGTATATACGGCAATATCCAGGCATCTTTTACTCGGCGAGGCATATGAAAGCGACAATATCGGATATTTAGAAGCTCTTTCTAAATTCAGCAGATGGAGTTTGTAAATTTAAAAAAAACATGTTCGTGTTTTTTGGTTGGTTATATATAATTAAAATAAAATAAAAAAACTTAAGATAGAACCTCTTAAGTCTTTTTAAATTTCTTTCGTTATTCAATTAAATAAACAGCTTGTTTTGCTTCAGATATTACTCTGGTTGGCGTTCCATCCGAGACTATCAATTTGCGCCAGCAATTTTGGTAAATTCTTTTCCGGATTACAAAAATATACTTCATCGCTGTCGATAACGCGGTCTTGGCAATTGATTCTTTGATACTTATAGATAGCTCTTCCTGTTTATTTATTCAGAAGGTTATGCGCCTTTTCGCACACCTCATAGATTTTGTCGTATTTCTGATCAATCAGAGGCATCACTTGCTCGATTTTTCTCCTCTGGATGCGCAGATAACCGAAATACGGGATAATCCAGCCGATAAAACCGGGTACCGCCAGTATGATCATTAGCGGCACCATGCCTGCCAGATAGGCAAACACAGAACCAGCCAAAAATCCCGTACCGATAATACCGGTAGAGTAAGCAAATACAGAAGCACCTATGGACTTGGAACTCTCCAGCCTTTCAATCTCCTGAACGCACCCCTCGAACTGGCGCTGCAGCCTTGTAAGCTCCGCCTTGTTGCGAATTTTGCGGTCACGCTTGAGCTTCATGACTACGGAACCGGAGCTCACGCTTTGCAGAGAAAGAGCGGTTCCTTCAAACGTCCATCCGAAATTGGGATAACCATCGACATATACTGATTCCATGCTACGCTTTACCGTAATATTCCTATATTCATATCCGATAAAATTATCTGCATTTTTTGTGAATTCATTCATTTTGATTCCTCCTTTTCTATTATATAGTTGTTTTTAATCGCTTATAAAATGTTTGCGAAGTATTAATTTGAATTGTAAGACATATTTTTATCACGATGCTTTCCTCACAGTTTGAATTTTGTTTTCATGCTTTAGCCATGTAATGGTATCAATGTTTGAATTTTGTTTTCATGCTCCAGCCATGCGATGGTATCAGTGATAGATTCGACAAAGGGACGCGTATGATAATCGAGCTCGCTCTTTGCCTTCGAGCAGTCGAACACGTTGTTGCGTATCAGGTTGTATACGGCAAAACTGCTCATACGCATCGGCTTTCCCGTAATTTTCCCACCCAGATCGGATAGCTTTCCAAAGAGTTTGGCGGTACCCGCGGGTAAGATCATTTTGATCTCTTTTGTCCCGGTGAGCTCGCTGAGCATCCTGAACATTTGCTGCATAGTCACGCATTCGTTGCCCAGGATATAATCTTCGCCCTTGCGTCCTTTTTCGCAGCAGGTCACGATTGCATCGGCCAGATCTCTTGCATCAACAGCATTAAAGCTTCCTTCCACACCTCCGGACATTTTGCCCTCACAGTATTCAATGATAAAGCTCGCTACCGGACCGAAAGCATAGTCATCAGGTCCGCAGATACCCGTGGGGTATACAATGGATGCGTCCAAATCATGATCGCGAACTGCATCCATCACAGCCTGAGTCGCCTCGGCTTTTGTTTTGCCGTAATACCCGACGACATCATTCGGATCAAAGCAGTCCGGCTCTTTTATAGCTATACCGTGCGGCGATTCGGGAATCGCGCCGGTGGAACTTACATACACCAATTTTCTCACCTTGTGCTCGATGCAGGCATTAAGAATGTTTTTCGTTCCCGTGACGTTCACATCATACACCTTCTGGTTGAAACCCGGATTGACGGTGACGATGGCGGCGCAATGGATCACGATGATTTCGGTGCCGTTATCTGCATTGAAGAAATGTCCAAGGCTTCCGCGGTCGGTCACATCGCCTATGCAGACATCCACTTTCTTGGGAACATATGCAGTTGCAAGGTCCCCCTTAAGCACAAGACCGCGAACGCTTTTTCCTTCACTAAGCAGCTTGGCAGCTACGCTGCTACCCAGATTACCTGTTACGCCTGTAACGAGATATAAAATATTTTCTTGATTACTCTGATTGTTCATAATAATTTCCTCCAATTATGATAAGTTCTGTTTTATGTGATGTACTTATCTTAACGGCGGATTGTTTTTAAAATATTGTTGAAATGTTTGAGAAATATTAATTCTGCCAGCTTAATTCATTCTTTCCTGATCAAGTCATATAGCAAACACAAAACAAATGCATCGGCGTTTATCTAAGCATCCGATATCCCATTACATCAACGCTATACATAAAAAGAACTCTATAGCGACGGACACAAAAACAAATGATATTGAAAAATCATATCAAATCTGCTTAAGAAGAATTTGAACATAACGGAGATCATCAATTATACATTCCCTTTGAAAGATATTGAGAAGTCTTATAAACAACGGCAAATCAGCTTGCGTTATTAAAGTTGTACCGGATTTGAAATAGACTTAAAAACCAAAACAAAAGCTCATAACATTGTGAGAATACACGGAGTTTGATGTTACCCTTATTCTGCTGATTATAGCTGCCTATAACGCAACTTTAAGCCTTACTATGAAGGTCGCTCCTTTGCCTGATTCGCTCTTTACAGATATGGAACCACCCACCAATTCGATAACGCGCAGCGTAAGCGCAAGACCTAACCCGTTACCTTCACTCGATCGCGAAGTATCTCCTTGGTAAAACTTATCGAAGATATGCTTCATAGTTTCTTCGCCCATTCCGCAGCCGGTATCGGATATGGATACCGTCACGATATCCTCATCTGATGTTTGCGTTAGGGTAATCTTCCCGCCGGGTTCTGTGAATTTGAGCGCGTTTGAAAGCAAATTATGCCATACAATCTCCAGCATGCTCTCATCGGCGCAAATCATCACGCGGTCCTCGATGTTCGCTTCAAAATTAATGCCTTTCTGTTCCCATGCTTTTTCGAAGGCAAGTGCGCAATCGCTGAGTTGACGACATACGTCAAAGGGCTCGAAGACAGGAGTGATTTCCTGATTTTCCAGCTTGTTGAGCTTTAAAATATTGGTCACCAGTGTCGTTAAGTTTTTTGACGCGGTGATGATGGTATCGGCATATTCCTTACGTTTTTCCTGCGGGAGGTCTTCTTTTTGCAGCGCCATTGCATAGCTTTGAATCACGGATAGCGGCGTCCTGATTTCATGAGAAACATTGGAAATAAAATCGTTTTTCAACGTTTCAATACTTCCAAGTTCCTCTACCATCTTATTGAAATCCTCAAACATCGCATCCACATAATCCAGTTTGTCAGCAGTATGCATTGGCTGCAGATAGACCGAAAAATCACCCTCTGCGACCAGTTTGGCAGCTTCGCTGAGTTTTCTCATCGGCTTGTCATATTGATGGATCTTTTGGTGTGCGACTATAAGGCAGAAAACGGCAGCAACAATCGCCCAATAACCAAGCATCCCCCAGATATATTCCGCAGGGAAATTGCCGAACCCCACATATTCGTGATAGATCATCCATTGCCCGGCAGACAATGTCAGCAAAATAAAATAAATCAGAGCAACTTCCCGCCAGGTGAAGTGTCTGGATTTGATCCGGCTATCTGCTTCAATTTGCTTTTTTTTCTTTTTCATGACAGCACCGCTTTATAGCCCAGGCCGTGCACGGTAACGATCTTGAAACCATCGCAGCCGGAAAACTTATCCCGAAGTTTCGTGATATATACATCCACGGCACGCAGGCTGGTCTCGCTTTCAATGCCCCAAAATTCATCCATCAGCTGAGAGCGGGAAAAGGTGTGATTGGGATAGGACAGCAGCTTATATAAAATATTGAATTCCCGCACCGTTACAGGGGTATCTTCGCCGTTAACCACAGCGGTCATTGCATCAGCGTCCATGGCAAGATTACCCACCGTCATGCGCTTTTCATTCGTTATATTTGCCCGGCGCAGCAACGCTCCCACGCGCAGTATGAGCTCGTCCATTTCGATTGGCTTTACCATGTAATCGTCAATGCCGGCCCGAAAGCCTCTTTTCTTGGACGTGATATCATCACGGGCTGTCACAAAAAGAATAGGAATTGTTTTGTTAACGGTCCGCACCGTTTCCGCAAACTCATAGCCGTCGATTTCCGGCATCATGATGTCCGAAATGATTAAGTCATACAGATTGTTATACATCAGATCATATGCTTCCTGCGGCTTCAGGCACCCCTTTGCAGCGCATCCGTTATCGTTTAAGTAAGTGCAAATCAGCTCATTGAGCTTTACGTCATCTTCGACCACGAGAATATTTATCATAGTTTCCTCCTTTTTAATATTCAAGAATTTATCATATCACCATTTATTGTTATTATAAAACATTATTGTTTAAGAATTGTTAAAACGAGACAGTGAATACGACATGTTTTTTTATAAAAACTGTTTTGCATTAAATGCTATGGTTAATGACGACTTTCTTGGTAGCACTAATCCTATTTTACAGATGACCTGTTTTAAACCATCCTCTGAGAAGGTGTATGCTTACAGATACGCTTACCATGTTATACAACACCATACAACCTCGCCGAAGAGCCAGTACATGCAAGTAAAACGTCTAGAGTGATTGCAAATCTGTATATTTTTTCATAAATTAATTTTTTTTTATGATTTAAAAATCGATTATATTTACTTTTTATTATTCGGAAACTTATCAGAAGCCGCAAAGAATTTATTCAGTAATTTTACCTTGATTTTCAAAAAATCAAGGTAAAAAATAAATAGGATTGCCTTTCACCTTTGTAAAAAACAATCTTATTTTATCTGACGGAGATAGTGGGACTCGAACCCACAACCTTTTGACTGCCAGTCTAGTTTTTTGCGTTGTAACTTTTCAAAATGTTTCATTTATGATGATATTACTATATTTCATAGTTTTTGTAATTTTAGCTCCTATACTGTAACTTTGTTTCTCAAACAGTATCCATAAGGGTATATCTGAAAATGACATAAAATATCTTATAAAGAATATGTTTATATACAATTGATAATTAAATATTATCTTTAGCTATTAAATTAAATAACCGGCTTGTTTTGCTTCAAATACAAGTTGATCTCTAAAATCAGGATGTGCAATATTGATTAATGCTTGAGCTCTCTGCATTCTTGATTTATTTTGCAAATCAGCAATACCATATTCTGTAACAATATATTGTACATCGGTTCTGCCGGTTGTTATAATACTCCCGGCAGGATGACTCATGACAATTTTAGATAATCTGCTGCCGTCTTTTTTCTCGACCACCGAATGCATTGCAATAAACGATTTTCCGCCTTTTGATAACTGTGCACCTCTTACAAAATCAACTTGTCCTCCTGTGCCTGAAAATTGAACGTTCCCGATTGATTCAGAACATACTTGACCTGTGATATCTACTGCAAGACACGCATTTACAGATACAAAGTTATCATGCTGAGCTATAATGTACGGATTATTTGTATATTCAAAAGGCCGTGATATTATATCAGGATTATGATCCAAGAAATTATACATTTCCCGGCTGCCCAACGCAAACCCAATTACCGACTTACCGGGATATAATTTTTTCTGGCTATTATCTAATGCTCCTTTTGTTGTTAGATAATACATGCTTTCCGTATACATTTCTGTATATACACCAAGGTGTTTATGGTTGACCAAGCTAAAGCCTACTGCATTTGCAATACCACCGATACCGATTTGTAAGCATGCTCCGTTTGGAATCCTCTCAACAATATGTGATGCCACCTTATTATCAAGTTGAGATGGCTCGAAAGACGGCAAGGTTACGACAGGATCGCTTTTTTCGCAAATGGCATGAACGTTTGAAATATGAATTTTATTTTCTTGTGTACAGACATATGGAAGCTGATCATTTACATGAACAATAATTAACCTTGCTGTCTCAACCAGATTCGACATTTCGCTCGGGGTAAGGCTCAAATTAAAATAACCTTCATCATCCATCGGGGCAGCCATCACAAATAATACTGTTGGTTTAAATCCTAAAATTGTATTTTTATCATTTCTCAACTGATAACAATAATTATCAATAAATTTGCCGTTTTTTTGAGCTTGTCTTTCATAACCAGCCAAAAATAATGATGAGTATTTAAAATGATCACTATCTCTTCTTCTTAATATCTTAATATCGTTTGAAATAAGAATGCCTAAAATACTGATATCTTCGAGATCATCTTTTCTGTTATATAATTCTTCTACTAAAGGTACAGACAATGCATTACATCCGGCAATATAAATCCTATCATGTTCGCATACCATTTGTACGGCTTTCTTAAAAGACATTTTTTTATTTTCATACTCTTGTTTAAAATTCATTCTTTACCTCATAAAATCTCTGCACTAAAATCAGTCTTTTAATATTCATTTGCGACCGAATTTATGCTCTTGGTGTCCTTACTCCGTTTACAACCGGTACTTTATCGCCGTTCCCATCAAAAAAATCTATAATATGCTGCAGACACATCGTCTTCATATCATAATTAGCATCTTCGGAATAGTAAGCCGCGTGCGGAGTAAGGACTACATTTGCACCCATATTTGCAAATCTAGCGTATTCACCAGTCAGATCAGGTTTTTCGGAAACTAACACATCAAGTCCCGCTCCCGCAATTTTGCCTGTTACCAAAGCATCATATAAAGCATCTTCATCAACGAGTCCACCTCTTCCGCAGTTTACAAAAATAGGTTTTTTCACTGCCATTTTATTAAAAGCTTCTTGATTGATCATTTTATCTGTAGCAGGATTGAGTGGCACATGCAGCGAAATCATATCCGCTCTGTTATATATTTCATCTAGCTCAACCATTTCAACATCAAATTGATCGGCAAAATCCTGCTTTATGTAGGGATCATACGCAATGACTGTGCAACCAAATCCTTGCATGCGTTTCGCAACGCGTCTTGCAATATTGCCAAACCCCACCAGTCCAAATGTTTGTGTACTGATTCTTCTAATCTTTCCTTTTTGCGATGTTGGAGACCATACTCTATCAACTTTTATTTCTTTATTAAATTCAAAAATTCTTCTGTTTAACATCAACGCTAAAATCACCGTATGATCGGCAACTTCATTGACGCAATAAAAAGGATTATTGCATACGGCTATGCCATGTTTTTTAGCAGCTTCCGTATCAATACTATTAAATCCGATACCCAAGGATGATATTAGTTTTAATTTTGGCAATGCAGTCAATACTTTATCCGTAAACGGCTCATGTACTGCTATAACCGCATCCGCGTCGCTACATTTTCTTATAAGTTCTTCTTCTGAAGAGCAAACATCTAACGTAACTTCTCCTTGTTCTTTTAACATTTCTTTTGCAATTGTTATTAATGTCTCATCTGCAAATTTTGTTGCGGCAATTACTTTATACATTGCGACACCTCACTTAATATCTTTTTTTAGTATAATAACTATACAATTTTTTTCATATTAAGTTAGAGTTTATGCTTTTGTCAAAATAAGTCTTTTTAATAGTTTTTCTATGTTAAACAGCTTATTTTTTATAAATATTTTATTTTATAAAATCCGTTTAAACTGTATTTGTTAGTATATAATTAATGTATATTAATTAAAGCGCATAAAAAAATTATATCAGTTTAGGTGTTTTATATGAATATGGCAATTTCAATGGCTGAGAAAATTAGAGAAAATCCATTTAAATCTCTTACAAATATTATTTATGAACTACTACTTGAAAAAATTGTTTCATATGATTATCTTCCCGACAGCAAGCTTTCCGTGGCAGATCTTTCCAACGAATTATCTGTTAGCAAAACACCCATAAAGCAAGCTATTGCAATGTTAGAAGAAGACGGATTTGTCTATACTGTAAAAAATAAAGGAACTTTTTTTTCGCCTTTCGAATTTTCTGATTATATAAATTTTTTAAAATTACGCGCTACTTTAGAAACCGCAGCAATTAGTAAAGCAGTTTTCAATATAAATACTACTGAACTCAATCAAATTCACCTTTATTTAAAAGATCTGCTCTACGCATATGATCAAGCAAATTATTCTCTTATTTTTTCATCCGAAGAAAATTTTCATTCTTTTATCGTGAAATGTTCAAAAAATCAATATATTATAGAAGCTTACAATGATTTGCGTATTTATATTAAACGTTTTAGAATTTATGTTGCAATCAGTAAAAACCATTATAAAATGACTCAAGATTATCATCGCTACATCTATGAGGCTTTATTGATCAAAGATCAAAAATTTTGTGAAACTGTAATGAAAAATCATCTCGAAATCGGCCCACAACTTATATTAAACGATAGCGATATATATAATAATCGTGAAATGATGAAAATATTAAAGAAATAAATTAAAGGCATATCTATGGATTTAAAAAAAGAACTGAAAAATTATCTTAAAGAAAATAAAAATATAAAGCTTTCAGACGCTATTTTTGATGTACTTTTATCGGCGATTCTAATGGGTAAACTTGCACCTGATGCTAAAATAAACATGCTGAATCTTTCCAATACATTTGAAGTGAGTATATCTCCAATCAAATACGCGGTCTTAAAATTAAATGATATTGGTTTGGTTCAATTCAACAAAAATAAAGGTGCATTTATTACCATTTTTGATAAGCAAGATTATATGGATATGTTTTATTTCAGAATGACACTAGAAGCCCTTGCCGCATCACAAGCAGCGACACTTATGACTACCGAGGAACTTCGTGAACTTTTTTCCCTTGCAAAAAAAATCGAAAAATTATCCAATGATTTTGGAATTTCAGAATCAGATTTCCCTATTCTTCCTATGGAAGTTTCAAAAGCGGATATCCATTTTCATTCTTATGTTGTAGAACATTCTAAAAATCCTTATTTGATTAAACAATATAAAAAATTATATCCGAAGATTTATTTTTCTCATCGATTTGTTACTGTTATTGAAAATTTAAATTATATAGATGAACATTACTGCCTTGCATATTCTATGATGTCAAGGGATCCCGATGTTGCTCATAGTGCGTTTTTACATCATACAAGAATAGCTTTATATTTTTACGAACAAAAAAGTTACAGCTGAAATTACATACATATATTCTATATATAGATTAAATATTATCTGAATAGATCATTAAAACATAATTATTATTTATGAAACGAGTCATATGTTTTTTTATAATATTTTACTATGATGTGCCATCGATTTTATTGAATATGCTCTATCTTTTATTAATATACTACATTTACATATCTAATTCAGGAGAATGAAGTTGCAAAGGTTCAACCAAATAGGAAAGCAGAGGTTATTATGCTATATCTATATGCACTTATTAAAGCATTTCAATAAAATCGATGGCACATCATAAACAAGCATCCATGATATCAGAGCCTAATAATTGTTTTAATCTAACAGGCTCTGATATCATAATAGCCCTTGCTATTCATATCACGGCCAATTCGAATGATTTTTTTGGGGCAATTCATTATACACAGGCTGCAGCCCTTGCATCTTTCTTTTGCCACTTCAATTTTCGCCATAGTTACCTCCTTATAATTATGACATAATATAAATTCTTATATGTTTGGATAAAGAGCTTTGCCTGTAAAAAAGCAAAACTCTTTTACTTTATTCTTGACTATTTTCTGCTGCTTCTAATGCTTTTTGTTTTAATTTAATATTACGTATTCCCAGTATTGACATCGGTAAAATCAATGTAAATATACAATAGACCCCAATGTATTTATACGCATACTTAATTATGTTAACCAAGCCCAATTGTGCAAATATCCAACAAATTATAATTGTTCCGATAGCAATAATTGCTGATTTTAATTTATCACTTTTCATTTTTTTAAATATTACAGGGAATAATCGTTTCGTGAATGAAAATACCAATCCTACACCAGTTGTAATAGCAGCTAAGAAATAAAGAATTGGGTATAAAGTGCCGATCCAGCCCCATCCCGAAACCAGTTTTAATTGACTCACCGCATAAATAGTGGGGAGGGCCGCCGCATCAGCATTATCTTTTACAGTCGGCATAAATCCCTGAAGCATAAAACATACTAACAACAACATCAATGCATTGAGGATAAAACAGAATATGGCCAAAGCTTTTGATTCACGTTTACTTTTAAAATTATCCACCGTTGAAGAAACAACCATAACTTGAGCTAAAGACTGGAATCCGCCATAAATAATTGCAGACCAAATAATAGCCGGCGTTGTGGCGTAAAGAATTTTTTCATTCCATTGCTGAGCAATTACATCTGATCTTACTGCGATTCCCAAAATTGCGATAATAATAATGATTGCGATAATCACTGTTGCCATTATGGATGCTGCTGTATTTACGGCTTTCACTCCATAAATTGTAATCATTACTATAATGGCAGCTACAACGATTGTACCGACTAAACTTTCTGAACCCAAACCTATAGCACTGTTTAGCACAAGCCCACCGCCTGCAATAACTGCTGCCGTTCCAGCTAAAATAGTTGCGATAACTCCTATTTCAAATAAAGTTGCGCCGATCATACCGACAGGTGCATATGCATGTTTTATAACTCCATGATAATCATATACTTTGTTTAACCTCGCTGTTTCTGCTGAAACATAATATAATACTGACAGAATTCCGAATGCCAATATTGGCATCAAGACGGCCCAGTATCCTTTACTGACATAGTAAACAACTTCTTGTGTGCCTGCTGCAAATCCGGCTCCGCAGTGTGTCGTAAATGCAACCGCAGCCACGGCAAAAACTGTTCCGAACGATAATTTAGATATGTTTTTTTTGTTCATTCTTTCCTCCTTTTTTAAATTTTCATTAATTTTACACGTAAAATCTTTTAATCATATGATCTATATTAAAATCGTAAATCGATTTCATTTTTTTGTCAAAATATGTCCTTTTTAGTCTATCTATAAATTTTTTAATATAAATTTATATTAAATTTAATCAAAAAAAATCTTATTATTGCATCTAATAAGATTTTTAAAAACTTTCTTATCTTATTGATATATAAGATAAATATGGCAATGAAAAATGCCTTGTCTAATAAAACAAGGCATTTTATAATTAAAAAATAAATGGTGGAGATAGTGGGACTCGAACCCACGACCTTTTGACTGCCAGTCAAACGCGCTCCCAACTGCGCCATACCCCCACGCAAAAAATATTTTACACTACTCTCATACGAAGTTCAAGCAAGAAAATCATTTACAGTATTTTGTTGTATCATTATTTTTACTATTTATCTGAATTTAAAATTTTATTATCCCAATATATGCCGCCAATCATAAAAATCGCTCCGGCGATTTTCGAAAATTGAATTGTTTTCGAAATAAAATAATCGATGAGTACAGCTGTAAGGATTTCGGCAATATATGTTATGAGAACATAATTGACAACAGAAAATTTTTGCATAGTGTATGTGCTTATAAAAAGCGTGAAAATAGGAATTAAGGCACCAAAATAAACATAATACGGCACTTTTTGAATATTTCCAACTCGCAAAGGCTCGTCTCCTGAAAAGATTAAAAACACGATTATTGAAGAAGCCAAAGCGATAGCATAGAAAATAAACGCATTGTTTAAAAGTCCTATTCTCTTGCCCAATGCAGCGTTGATAGATGTACTGATAATAATATTGATTCCGGCAATAAAAGCCAGTAATAAATACATCATATTTCCCATAACACCATAATAAGTATTCCAATAAACATAAGTGCAAAGCTTATCAGTCTCTTTGGCAAAAATTTTCTTCTTTCTCTTTCAAAAAAACCATAATTATCTACAACGCCTGCCGTAACAATACGCGTAGACAGCATAGCCGCTACAGCTAAAGTTGTCCCTATATTGAGTGCCGCCAGCGAGGAAAGCATCGTGCTGATAATCCCAAGCGCCCCTGAGAGAAAAAGATATTTTGGGATGCCATCCAAATTGGTTAACTGATTTTTCTTCAGCACATAAAAATAAAATCCGATCAATACAAAACCAATTAAATTAAGAATCAATATCGCGGAAAATTTACCTACACTTTTAATTAATAAAGCATTTGCCGCAACAGCTATTGATAAAAGGCTGCCATTCAAAATAACTAATAATACGTTCATTCACATACCGTTTTCTTAATATTATTCGTTATTTTAAAGTAATAATTCATATTTGCTGTTAGATTTACACTTTAATTTCTCCCGAATAGACAATGTTATACCGCTATGATATAATGATTGTCACGGAGGTGGTATTTTGATTAAAATAGTCGTAAACGCGAACAATGATCACGAAAGAAAAACATTGCAAAAGCTCATTGAAGATTTTCCCACATGTACAATCGTATATCCGACCAACAGGGTTGATTTATTAAACGAAATGAAAGACGCAGAAATTTTAGCCGCCTATTTTATTGATCAAGAAATGCTGGACGTTGCAAAAAATTTAAAATATGTATGCGGCTTTTTAGCTGGCGTCGATAAGCTTCCGCTTGATTTACTGAAAGAAAGAAATATATTACTGACAACAGGACGAGGGATCCACCCGATCCATATGTCTGAATACGCAATCAGTATGATGATACTTGACGCAAGAAATATCGATAAAGTTTTAGAAGAAAAAAAAGAAAGAAACTGGGCTGCCTTCAAATACCAGCAGGACCAGATCTATGGCAAAAAATTAGGTATTTTGGGACTTGGCGCGATCGGCAAAGAGCTCGCACGTAAAGCCGATGCGATGGGTATGGAGGTCGTTGGCATTAAGAAAACCCCGGTAGATGTTGAACATGTTTCAAAAGTATATGATATTCAAAAAGGTATGGAAATCATTTTTTCTACTTGTGATTATATCGTAAACTTATTTCCGAATACACCGCAGACAAATAAAATTATAAACAAAAAATATATGTCAATGATGAAGCCGACTGCTTGCATGATCAATATCGGCAGAGGCGATACCGTAAATGAAGAAGACTTATATGACGCTTTGTTTAACAAACAATTTAAGCGCTATATTTCCGATGTATTTATCACCGAACCGCTGCCAAAAGAAAGCAAATTTTGGGATCTTGACAATATTGTCATCACGCCCCATATATGCGGTCCAAATGTGACCTACATGGACAAAGCTTATCCGATTATATCACATAATATTCAGTGTTATCTTGATAAGAATTTTTCAGCTATGAAAAATTTATTCTCACATGAAGTCGGCTATTAAACAAATTTTTTATCAATAAAAATATTTATATTATGGAGGTTTTTTATGAGTATAAAAGAATTGGCATACAAAAACAGAACATATAGAAGGTTTGACCAGAGTTATAAAATCGATATGAGCACTTTGGAAGAGCTTGCTGATTATGCACGTATTTCATCAAGCGCCCGAAATGCCCAGGCCTTAAAATATGTTTTGGTAACTGATGAAAAAATGTGTGACGTTGTGTTTAGCAATATCAAATGGGCAGCTGCACTTCCCGATTGGCCGGGCCCCGCAGAAGGCGAAAAGCCAACCGCATATATTATTCCTTTCAGAGATGATACCATCGGAAAGAATATCTTTTGGGATTTAGGCTTAAGCCTGCAAAATATCACAATGGGCGCTGTTGAAAAAGGACTTGGCTGCTGTCATTTTGGTAATGTGAATTATCCGGCATTAAAAGAAGCCTTGGGTATTACAGGTGAAAATTTAGTTCCGCTATCAGTTCTCGCAATCGGCAAGCCCGTGGAGAAAGTTATATTAGTGGATATTCCTGAAAGCGGAAAAATGAATTATTATCGCGATGAAAACATGGTTCACTATGTGCCGAAAAGAAAATTAAAAGACATCATTGCGAAAAAATATTAAAGCGAGGAATATGTGATGAATATAAAAGATATCGTTTATAAAAACAGAACATATAGAAGGTTTGATCAAAATTATAAAATTGATATGGCTACTTTGGAAGAGCTTGTTGATTTGGCACGAGTTACTTCTTCAGGCGCTAATATGCAAGCCATAAAATACGTGCTTGTAGCAGATGAAAAAATGTGCCAAGTTGTCAATGATCATATAGTCTGGGCCGGTGCGCTTCCCGACTGGCCGGGTCCTGCGGAAGGCGAAAAACCAACTGCTTACATTATTCCTCTTCGAGATGAAAGCATTTCAAAAAATCTCTTTTGGGATTTAGGTCTGTGGACACAAAGCATTTTAATGGGCGCTGTTGAAAAAGGGCTAGGGGCTTGCCAGTTTGGCAGTGTTAAATATAAGGAACTCGAAAAAGCGTTGGAACTTCCAGAAAATCTGGTAATCACTTCGGTCGTAGCACTTGGTAAACCTGTAGAGAAAATAGTACTCGTAGATATACCTGAAAGCGGAAAAATGAATTATTATCGCGACGAAAACATGGTACATTATGTGCCGAAAAGAAAACTTGAAGATGTTATCTTAAAGAAATTTTAAGATACTTATTAAAAGGAGGGCAGATGCCCTCTTTTTTAATCTATTGCAATAAGCCGTGTATTGGATGCTCCCTTAATAGCCGCAATCGCTCTCAGTAATACGGCGATATCCGCAGTCATATATGTAATATCGAGTGATATCGTTAAATGCGCAATCCCATGAATCGGAATATCCTGATGAATTGTGAGGATGTTTCCGCTATATTCAGCAATGGTATTGATAACATTGGAGAGAATCCCTTTTTCATGGGATAATGATAAGCTAAATACACATTTATGTGCGCTGTCGAACGAAGATGCGAACACTTTATCTTTATATTTATAATACGTACTACGGCTGATCCCCGCTTTTTTAACAGCTTCACTGATTGTTTTTGCACTGCCGTCAGTGAGCAGTTTTGATGCATAAATTACTTTGTCTATATACTCGGGAAGCAATTCTTTATTTACTATAAAATAGCCATCTTTCATTATCTACTCCTCAAAGATTATTTCAACACCATTTTTATCTATGCTAAGCGGGAGAGCCGTCCATTGATGTTTAAATAACTTCTTTTTATTTTTATAAAATGTATTTATATAAGATTTTGTATTTTTCTTATCTATGATCGTCATAATGCTGGGTCCCGCTCCGCTAATGAAAGCTGCATAAGCTTTGTTATCCAATGCAAAAGATTCTATTGCATCATATTCATCAATGAGCGGAATACGGTAAGGCTGATGCAATTTATCGCGTACAGCTTCTTTTAACAGCACGGGCTGTGGTTTTGTAAGCGCCGTGATCATTAATGCTGCTCTTGCAATATTGTTGATGCAATCTGCGTATGTAAGATTTTTCGGCAAGGCTTTTCTTGCCCTTAGAGTACTCAATTTGAACTTTGGTATAAATACACAAAAATCATATTCCTCAGACGGGATATATTTTTCATACTGCCAGCCTTCATCATTTTTATAAGCCAGTGTAAGCCCTCCGAAAAGCGCAGCTGCAATGTTATCCGCATGCGTCTCAATGTCCGAGCATATCTGATAAGCTTGCAATTTATCTATCGGTGTATCACTGAGTACATATGCCGCAAGAACGCCTGCTATAATACAAGTTGCACTGCTGCCCAATCCTCTTGAAACAGGCACATCTATTTCAACGCCTACTTCTACGCCATCAATATGCTTTTTTAAAATTTTTAAAGTTGTTTTTAATGAAGACAATATTAAGTTATTTTCTGTTCTATGTATATCCAAAAACCCCTCTCCTAACTTAAATGTATCCGCACTGCGAAATGAAAAGGTATTATATTTTTGTAAAGCAATACCCAGCGTATCAAATCCACAACCTAAATTCGCACTGCTTGCAGGCACCTTAATCTTAAACATACCTTTTAATTCTCCTTTAATATTTCCGTAATGACAGCTTCAATCTCCTCGGCTTCACATATTCTGCTATGGAGTATTTTTTTATCTGCTATATTGTATAAAGCCGGATGCATCGGCACATTCGTTTTTTTACTGAGTTCATCCAAAGCCTGCATACTTTCTGCTTTTTTGTGAAAAATTGCGTCTAAAACACTGTCTGCAAATTTATACGCGTTTGCAGTGGATAAAATAACGGTCGGTGTAGAATCGGCACTGTCGGCTACATATTGCTCATAAACATAAGCTGCCGCCGCAGTGTGCGGGTCTATAACATATCCGTCTTTTTCATAGGTCAGGGCTATGGTTTCTTTTATCTTTTCTTCATCTGCAAACCCACCGTAAAAGAGATGACTGATTTTTTTCTTTACTGCCTCTGTAATTTCATATTCTCCTTTTGTATTCAGACAATCCATCAACTCAGCCGTATAACTTCCGTTATTATTACTCAAATGATAAAGCAGCCTTTCCAAATTAGAAGAAATCAAGATATCCATCGATGGAGAAATCGTCTTTTTAAATGTGCGGTTCTTGTTGTAAACACCGGTTTTGATGAAATCTGTCAGCACATTATTTTCGTTGGACGCACAAATAAATTTGCCTACGGGAAGCCCTGCTTTGCTTGCGTAATATCCTGCAAGGATATTGCCGAAATTGCCTGTCGGTACACAAAAATTGACTTTATCGCCTTTTTTAATTTTGCCGTCTTGAAGCAGTTTTGTATAAGCGGTCCAGTAATATATAGTTTGCGGAAACAATCTACCGATGTTGATTGAGTTTGCAGAAGATAAAATTTTGTGATACTTTTGGGCCTGTTTTTTTACCTCAGCGCTATCAAAGGTTTCTTTCACGGCTGTTTGTGCATCATCAAAATTTCCTTTAATACCGATGACATGCACGTTTTTTCCTTCTTGGGATTGCATATGTCTCTTTTGTACGGCGCTAACACCTTCACTCGGATAAAATACAATAATATCGATCCCGTCTTTATCTTTAAATGCTTCTAAGGCACTTTTGCCGGTATCTCCGCTCGTTGCTGTTAAAATCACAATTTTTTCATCTAATTTCTGTGCTCTTATTGCCTCTTTCATCAAATAAGGCAGTATAGACAGTGCCATATCTTTAAAGGCAGCAGTTTTTCCATGAAATAATTCTAAGAAGATTTTATCGTGTGTATACTTTATTTTAACCGGCTCATCTGTATAGAAATTGCTGGTATTATAAGCATTTTGTGTACAGGCCGCAATATCAATGCCACTATCAGAAAAATATTCTTTTAATATTATTTCTGCAATTTCATGATATCTTTTGTCTGTAAATTGATCTATATCAAATTTAAATTTAAGCTGTTCGGGTACATAAAGACCCTTATCCTCTGCAATACCCTTTATCAAAGCTTGCGCAGGATTATAGGCTTTTTTCTCTCCCCTTGTGCTGAAATAATTCATGTAAACGTTCCTCTCTTTTTAAAAAAATCTTGCAATGATTTATATTATATGCTATTATGTGTGTGTTGTAAATACAAATGTTTGCAAATTGCAAACAAATTTTTTATAAAGGGGTGTTTCTAATTAAGATAGGACTTCTTGGCTTGGGCACTGTCGGCAGAGGTGTTTATGAAATCATAAACAATGAACAGGGCAATATATTTAAAAACAAAGCCGGCCATGCTCAAATTATTAAAATACTGGTTAATGATATAACCAAAGACAGAGGCGAAGGCATCGACTACTCTCTTCTCACCTCAAATCCTGACGACATCCTGCTCAACAACGATATTGATGTGGTTGTTGCCGTACTGGGAGGCTGTGAACCCGAATACAGCTATGTATTAAAAGCTTTAAACAATAAAAAACACGTTGTCACCGCCAATAAACAAATTATATCGGAACACTTGGATACACTTCTAAAGACCGCAAAATCCAATGGCGTATCGATATTATTTGAAGGTAGTGTAGGAGGCGGCATTCCGATTATTGATACGATGCAGCAGCTGCTCAAAATCAATAAAATTAATTGTATTACAGGCATCTTAAACGGAACAACTAATTTTATTTTATCACAAATGAGCCAAAATCACTCTACCTTTGCAGAAGTTTTAAAAACCGCTCAAAATTTAGGTTTTGCCGAAGCCGATCCGACCGCCGATGTGATGGGCTATGATGTAAGCAGAAAGCTGTCTATTTTATCTTCACTTGCATATGATTATATTATTAAAGATGAAGATATTTATAAACGGGGAATAACCCAAATCGATGCTTGTGATATAGAAATGATCCAAAACAACGGTTATGCCATCAAGTATGTAGCACAGTCTGTATTAAAAGATAATAAATACTATACATCTGTCGAACCCGCCTTGATTTGTGCAGAAAACGAGCTTGCGACAGTGAATAATGAATTTAATGTCATTATTTTAGATGGAAACATTATCGGCGAAATACGTATCTCCGGCAAGGGTGCCGGTCAAAATCCGACTGCAAACGCCGTTGTAGGAGATATTATCTACATTATGGAAAAGAAACCGCAGGCAAAAAATATGTTTACTTCTCAAATAAGTTCCGGCGGAATAAAATTTTTTAAAGGCAGATATTATTTCAGAATAAAAATTGCAAGCAACGCCCAGTTTTGTAATGCCTTTGACATAATTGACAAATATGTGCTGCAAAAAGACACGCTTTATGAACATGGAAATTTATTTTTCTTTACGCAGGAAATACCGGCAACGACCGCACTGAATATACAACACGAAATAAAATTGACAAATGAAAATATATTTTTTGCCAGAATAATAGAATAGGAGAAATAAAAAAATGATGAGTAAAAAATCACCCGTGCAAAGTTTATCTTTAGATGATAATATCGCAAAGATTTCTATATTGGAGCTTCCTGATAAACCCGGAATCGCCTTTAAGCTATTTAGCTTACTGACCGAAAATGATGTTCAGATTGATATGATCGTTCAAAACATCAACCGGCAAAACATCAATGATATCTCTTTTACAGTGCGTGAAGATTTAATGGAAAAAGCAGTAGAAACCGCACAAAAATTTGCTTTTGAGGTAAATGCCCAAAAAGTTATATATGATAAAGCCGTTGCTAAGCTTTCCGTTGTAGGCAGCGGACTCATTGCAAGCACTGAAGTTGCAGCCACATTTTTTGAAGCCCTCAGCGAAATCGGCGTAAATATTCAAATGATCAGCACTTCAGAAGTTATGATCTCTTGCATTATTGATAAAGATCAATCTAAAGAAGCACTCAAACACGTGCATAAAAAATTTGAAGAAGGCTGTTAATCTAAAAAAGAGATTTCCTAGGAAATAAAAAAGAGCATCTGTATAGTTGCTCTTTTTTATTTAAAGATACCGGGATATAAATTTTTACACACTTTTTTTAACTTTCATATCTGTCCGCTACAAGGAAGCAGTCTAAACTTATATTTTTCTTTGCTTGATTTTACAGTTAATACATAAAAATCTTGATTATTTTTCTTCCTAATATGCATATTTTTCAATATAATCTACGCCATCATTTATTTTCTTCAATACTTTTTTATCAGATCCTGACGTAGAGTCAAAAGTGGGATCCATGAGTTTCCAGTTCTTTCCGTCAAACTCAATGATATTATTTATCCATCCTATATCTGTAATATAAACGCTGATCCATGCGTGATAGATATCTCCCACATAGCCTATTACTAATTTTGTCGGAATAGAAAGCGAACGGAGCATAGAACACATCAAAGCGGCATAATCAAAGCAAATGCCTTTTTTTGTATCCAACGTTTCATCTACATCCGGCAAATAGCCCGCCTGTACAGTCTTCGCTTTTTCATAATCATAAGAAAGTGTGTCCACAACATAATTATAGACAATTGCCACAACATTGAGCTCGTCTTGCGCATTGATGACCAGTTCTTCTGCCTTTTGGACTGTTTGGCTCTGCGCATTAAAGTTCACATACTGATTGGGATATAAAAATGGTAAAAATTCATCTTCCAAATGAATAGTCAGCTTTTTTTCATAAACCGTAGTATATTCGCTGGCCTGAATGTTTTTATATACCGCTACCCTATAAACTCCGTCTCCCTGCGTAAACGGAAGCACATTAAAGGTTTTATCTGCCGGTAAATTATAGGTATAGGTATCTTCCTTTGTTTTTGTGATTTGGACTTTAATTTTTTTATCCGTAACTTTTTTGTATTTTATCATAATATATCCCTGCGCAGTATTGGAAGCATCGATATATACATTGCTGTTTTCATAGATTATTTTATTTGTATTCTCAGGTGTGAGCACTTTTGTTTTAAACATCCCTTGCCGGATATTTGCATCTGTATTATTTTGCGATGTGCAACCTATCTGAACAAAAAAGAAAAACAAAAGAAATACACAACATATTAATTTTGTTTTTGATTTTAATATTTTCATATCAATTCCTTTTATTTGTAAGCTGTGGAAACATGTTCACTTATAAAATACCATAAAATATCTCCATAGCCAACAAAAACATATTCATCTTTACAATATACCTTGTATTTCATTATCTGCTTTGCTACAATCACAGTAAATATATAAACTTTGAATCTTACCATGTGTATTTTCATAATAATTATTGTTTAAAAGGATGAATTTTAACATGCGGATGAAAAATAATAAAAAGCATTTTCGACCGGCTTATCTTTCCTCGTTTTGTATGGAGCTTGCACTTATTATAAAGTCAGGCATTTCTTTAGAAGATGGTCTGCACATACTTTATGAAGACGAAAAAAATACGCAGTCAAAAATGCTTCTGCAGACTCTGTATGAAAAAATATCTGATCAGGTTCCGTTTTACACAGCTTTGAGCGACGACGGACGATTTCCCCAATATTTTATCGACATGATCGAACTCGGCATTCTAACCGGCCGATTAGACGAAATACTCAGCGGGCTTTCTGAATATTATGATAATCAGCAGCGCATTAACGTTCATGTTAAAAACGCTGTCATTTATCCAGTTATACTGTTGATCATTATGCTTATTGTCATTATTCTGCTTATCACACAGGTGCTTCCGCTTTTTAATAATGTATTCAGCCAGCTAAACGGCAGCCTGTCACCGCTCGCACAGGCTTTGTTGTCATTTGGCAGCAGTATTGAAAACTATATGCTGTTGATCATTATTTTCTTCATTGCTATTTGCATTTTGATTGCCATATTACTATATAACGCTAAAAAAACTCATACTGTATCCAAAAGACTATTTGATAGAATATTTTCAAATAGAAACCTTCCTGTTTCTTTGGCAACGGCAAAATTCGCCGATGCACTTAGCATATGCATGCAAAACGGAATAGATATTGATCAATCTTTAGATATGGCAAAAAAAATCAATACCAATCAGCTGCTTGATAAAAAAATCACGGCATGTCAGGCCTTAATTGCTCAAGGCATGGCCGCCCCCGACGCATTTATAGGCTCCAGCCTATTTTCTGGCCTCTTCAGCAGAATGCTTGCTGTAGGTTACCAAACAGGGAATGCCGATATAGTGATGTGCGAACTTGCAAGAAAGCTGGAACAACAGGCCGCAGAAAAATTAAATGATGCCATCAGCCGAATAGAACCAACTTTGGTTATCATACTATCCGTCATTGTCGGCATCCTCTTACTATCCGTGATGCTGCCTTTAATGAGCATTATGTCTGTTATCGGATAAAATCAATAGGAGACAGCGTTTTATGAAGCACAGTAGAGAAAACTATGCATCTAATTTAATACTCTTGATTCTAAAGCCTGTATTGTTTTTTTTATGTATTCTTTCCCTGTTTATTTGGGGAATTTATATAACAAATCGTACAAGCAACGAAGAAAGTTTGCATTTGGCCGAAGAAAACATTCGAAAAGCGGTAATTAGCTGTTATGCGCTTGAAGGCCGTTATCCGCAAAGCTTTGAATATTTAGAAAAAAATTATGGCATTAACATTGACACAGATAAATATACCGTCTTTTATTCCGTTTTTGCTTCGAATATTATGCCTGACATTACAGTTATAGAAAAATAAAGATAAGAGATTTAATAAAATGAAGCTCCAAAAACAAAAACATACAATCGATATCCTCTTTGTGCTCACACTCTTTTTACTTTTTGTCATCATAACTTTGCTGATTCTTATGATGGGTGCCAATACGTATAAAAATGTTTCTTCAACGGTTACTGCACGCTATAATGAAACCACTTGCATGTCGTATATTGCCAATAAAGTAAGAAGCTATGATGAGAACGGCGAAGTATATATTTCCAAAATAAATAATATCCCTTCTCTAATGCTAAAACAGACTATTGATGATGAAACCTATCTTACATACCTTTACGCGTACGAGGGAAAACTCATGGAGCTTAACTGCATGGAAAATGATATCTCTGTCACGGCTGACAGTGGCTCTGCCATTGTTGATCTTTCCGAACTGCAAATGCAATATGTCACACCAAATCTTTTATATTTTAAAGCCATATACTCAAATAGCAGCGAAAATGAACTCTTTCTTTATGTACACAGTACACAATAAAAATATTCGTTGAAAGGATGGATACTATTGACTGATCATACTTTAAAAAAATCAAGTTTATTTTTATTAGAATTAATTATCGTACTGTTCTTTTTTTCACTTTGCACGGCCATTTGCGTAAATATCTTTGCCAAAGCAAAAACATTGAGCACGCAAAGTTATGAATTAAATAACAGTGTACTTGTCGTACAAAACGCAGCCGAATGCTTCAAGGCAACCGATGCGGATGCAAGAGAAATCGCTTTGCTTCTTGGCGGTATTCAAAATAATAACGTGGTAAGTGTTACCTATAATGAAAACTGGAATACTACTAAGAGTAGCAATTATACGTATAAACTTATAATCAACATCAACACGACGCAAAAAAATATGGCCTCCGCTGATCTAAATGTTATAAAAAATACTGCTACACTGTATTCACTGTCAGTATCTACCCTCTTTGATGCCGGTAAAGGTGATTAAATGAAAACCAAATATAAATTTTCTCTAAGCATCGGAACTTCTTGCCTCATTATGATTTTTGCCGTAATCTGCCTTACTTTATTGGCAACACTTTCATTGCTTACGGCAAAACATGAAATGACTTTATCAGATAAATACACATCTAGCATCGATGCATATTATACGGCCGATTCTAAGGCCGTACAAAGCTTACAAAAAATTTATAATTCACTTACACAGGCATCCGAATTGTATGCAAACAAAGAAGATCAAATGAGCTATTTAAAACAGCAATGTAAAAATTATGACTTTAACTGTGAAGCAAAAGATGATATATTGTATATATCTTACGCTGAAGAAATCGATAATACACAAACCTTAAAAGTTATTATAAAAATAACATCTATACCTGATAAAACATATGAAATTATGCAGTGGAAAAAAATAAATACCCATGACTTTATAATAGATGATACGATAGATGTATACAAGTAACAAAATTCAAAATAGGTGTTGCTATGAAATTAGACAAAATATTACAAAATGCTGTTGAAAAAAAAGCATCCGATATTTTTATTATCGCAGGTCAACCTCTGTCTTATAAGATTGACGGACACATTTTGCCTCAGACCGATAAGAAAATTTTACCTGAGGATTCAAAAACCTTCATTGAAGAAATCTATAAACTGGCGAAACGTGAGATGCAATCTTTTTTGGCGGCGGGAGACGATGATTTCTCTTTAACTATCAGCGGTCTGTCTCGCTTTAGAGTATGCACTTTTAAGCAGCGCGGCTCGCTTGCTGCCGTGATACGTGTCATTATGTTTGGGCTGCCAAGCTACCAACAGCTGAATATTCCGCAAAGTATTATGGATATTGCGTATATTTCCAAAGGTTTGGTTTTATTTGCCGGTCCTGCAGGTAGCGGGAAAACGACAACTCTGGCTTGTATTATTGATAATATCAACACACACTATAATAATCATATTATCACACTTGAAGACCCTATAGAATATTTGCATAGTAACAAAAAAAGTATTATTTCTCAACGTGAAATTCATACGGACACCACGAATTATTTAAGTGCGCTGCGCGCATCACTGCGTCAATCGCCTGATGTGGTGCTGCTCGGTGAAATGCGTGATTTTGAAACAATTCAAACAGCCATTACGGCATCTGAGACCGGACATTTGATTATTTCTACTTTGCATACATCCAACGCAACAAATACAATAGATCGCGTAATCGATGTTTTCCCTTCCAGTCAGCAACAGCAAATAAGATTTCAGCTTTCTATGGTTTTAAAAGCAGTCGTATGCCAACAGCTGATCCCGGCTGCCGGCGGAGGCAATATTCCGGTTTTTGAAATCATGTATGTCAATAATGCAATACAAAATATGATCCGTGAATCAAAAACGCATCAATTTAATACAGTCATAAATTCCTGTGCCTCTAGCGGTATGTGCAGCATGGACAACAGCTTAATTGATTTAGCCAAGAAGGGAATGATCACAAACGAAGATGCACTGCGCTACAGCCAAAATCCGGAATTTGTTGCAAAGAAAATATAGCTATATTCTCTGCTGTGTACTCTGTTTATTGATACTATTATAATTTTAATTTTTGGTAGGTGTTTACAATGAACCATATAATAAAAATAAATCTTTTTGGCGGAATGTCTGTTGAAGTGGACAATGTTATCTTGCAGCGAGGAGCCGGAAAACTGCATAAACACTGGAAACTGCTGGCTTTGCTTGCCGTATATAAAAATACAACGCTTTCTCTTTCCCGCCTAATGGATATTATGTATAATGAAGATGAAGATATCTCCAATCCTCAGAGCGCACTAAAGAATACAGTTTACAACTTGCGCAAAGAGCTGGGCGAACAATCTTTTATTCTTTTTGAAGAAGGCAGCTATAAATGGAATAATCAAAATGAACTTATTTTAGACATTGAAGTATTCGAAAAACTTCTTGACGGTCTCAAAGACAGTGATATGAATAAAAAACTTGATATTTATGCAAGCATTATAGAGCTATACAAAGGTGATTTTTTACCGCAGATCTATGACGAAGAATGGGTAGTTCAGCGTTCCACTTATTATAAAAAGAAATATATTGACGCCGTCATTGAATATCTAGAAATCTTGTATACAAATGAGCGTTATAATGAAATACTTGCCGTTGCCAATTTTGTAAGTTTTATTGAACCTTACAATGAAGATTTTTATCTTTATATGTTTAAAGCACTGTATGATTTAAATATGAATTCCGTTATCGTAAATACATATTTTCGCGTCAGCAGAATCTTTTTGGATGAACTCGGCGTTGAGTTATGTTCGGAAATTAAGGAAATTTATCTGAAAGCTTCCAAAAAAGTAAACAAAATTGAACAAGATATATTGATTATAAAAGAAGATCTGCGTGAAGCAACAAAAGATCAAACCCCTATTCGGGGAGCTTATTTTTGCAGTTATGAGGTTTTTAAACAAATGTACCAAATGGTGGCCAGAGCAGCCGATCGTCAAAAACGCTCTATTGTGCTACTTCTGATTACTATTACCGATTATAAAGGCAATATCCCTGAAAACCCTATCTTGCAGAATGCTATGGTCGAGCTCAGAGATGTGCTTAAAAAATCTCTGCGCAAAGGAGATACTTTTGCACAGTATAGTAAAGCGCAGTATATACTTATGCTGGCAACAGAATCCATAGAAAAATCAAAGATTGTAGTTGAAAGAATTGAAAAAAATTATGAATTTTATATAAAACAAAATAAACTGCGTCTTATTTCTAAATTAAGTCTGCAGGATCCTATCACTTAGAATAATATCGCAAACAATAAAAAAGCATCTTTTACAGATGCTTTTTTATTTTATATTATTTAAGCTTGTTTCATTTCAGATTCGTCTTCTTTTTTATTTGTTACTCCGATAATAATAAATTGAACGAGCGTGATAGCTACCATGAGTATTGTCCAAGAATCAACCCATCTGAAATTGTATACGAGCGGTTCTGTTAAGTAGAAGGCCACTGCCGAGATAACTGCTACCAAGAACCCGATAAAACGTGCTGCTTTTCTTCTGCGCTCTCTTTGCTCTCTGTTTGAATCTTTTGATCCGAACAAATAAAACATTCCGATTAAGGTTATAAGCACACAGATCAAATTAACAAGTGCAAGTACAGGTTCACCCGGTGCCAATGGTGTAGGCTCTTCTTCTATTACAGTCGGCTCTTCGGGTGCCGGTGAAAGCGGAATTTCTTCTTCTTCAATCGTTGTCGTTGGCGGAGTCGTTGTTGTCGTTGTTGTCACCGACGAAGTTGTATTTGCCGTAAAATCTGCAACAAAGGTCATATTTTTATTGACAACAATCGTTGCTAAGTTTACTGTTGCTCCGTTGTAAGTCCATCTGCTAAATGTGTATCCGCTGTCGGCTGATGTTGCCGGTACAGTAATTCCTGCTTGACTAAAGCTGAATCCTGTAAGAACATCTGTGTAAACAACTTTTCCACTTAGCGAACCATTTCCGTCTGTGGTAAATGTTATCGTGTAATGAGGTTCCTTATAATCGGGAATATCATTGCCGTTTTCGTCTACCGCAAAGACTGCCGTGTAAGTTA
>CAZHMK010000002.1:0-5196 GCA_964533615.1 uncultured Eubacteriaceae bacterium | reverse complement strand
CATCATGATATTCTCTGTAATCGGGAATATCATTATCATTTTCATCTTCTGCAAAAACTGCTTCGTAAGTGGCATCTGCTTTGATCAAGCTGCTGCCTGCAGGTATTGCGGGTGACCAGTAATCAAATGCGTATCCGCTGTCTGCCACAGGCGTCGGTACTGCTGCAATCGCGCTGTCCCATTCCGTACCATATAGGATATCTTCAAATGAACTTGTACCGCTCAATGAGCCGTTTGTTCCCGCTGTGAATGTTACATCATGATATTCTCTGTAATCGGGAATATCGTTATCATTTTCATCCTCTGCAAAGACTGCCGTGTAAGTTGCACTTGCCGTGATTGCCGTATCATCTGCCGGAATAGCAGGTGACCAATAATCAAATACATATCCGCTGTCTGCCACAGGCGTTGGTACTGCTGTAATAGCCGTACCCCAAAGCGTACCGTTTAAGATATCATCGAAACTTGTGGTCCCGGATAATGTACCGTTTGCTCCGGCTGCAAAAGTAATGCTATACCAGAGGCTCGAATCTTTTTCCCATTTCGCGTAGAAAGTTTTTGCTCCTGTTACACCGGGTCCAAACGATGTCGTTGCCGGTGTTGTATAGGCTGCATCTTCATACCACCCTGCGAAAGTGTATCCGTATCTTGACGGATCTTGGATAGAGATTGTGTCTTCCACCGTGTATTTTGACGGATTTTCGGTATCATTTGTTCCGCTGTTCAGATAATATGTAATATTATAATCTATGGCGGTAAAATTTACCGTATAGGTTTGGTTTTCCGTGACTGCTGTGTCATTCGATGGAATCGAAGGACTCCATGTGCCGCCTTCATATCCTGTATCAGGAGTGAAGCCCGGAACTGTGATCACGTCTCCCCACAATGTGCCATCCAAAATATCTTGGAAAAGAGTTGTCCCCGACAGTGTTCCATGTCCGTCTGTTGTAAATTCTATATCAGACCAAAAACTGCTGTCTTTTTCCCATTTCGCATAGAAAGTTTTTGCTCCTGTTACACCGGGTCCAAACGATGTCGTTGCCGGTGTTGTATAGGCTGCATCTTCATACCACCCTGCGAAAGTGTATCCGTATCTTGACGGATCTTGGATAGAAACCGTATCTTCCACCGTGTATTTTGACGGATTTTCGGTATCATTTGTTCCGCTGTTCAGGTAATATGTAATATCATACTTTATGGCTGTAAATGTTGCGGTATAAGTCACATCTTCAGTTATCTTTGAATGCTCTGACGGAAGTGATGGCGACCAACTGTTAAATGTATAACCGCTGTTTGCTACAGGTGTTGGCACATCAACAGCATCTTTCCATTTAGTATTATACTCAATATCGTTAAATATTGTCTGATCTCCCGGCGCAAAGTATCCACCGGTTCCCGCTACAAATTTTATGGTACTATCTAAAGTGCCATTTTTTAAAACAATTTCAACCTTATAGTAAGATTTATAGTTATAATATCCCACCCATTGATAGTATATCCATCCATTGCTGACTACATCACTTGCAGTAATAGGTGCTGCAAACAAATCAGCCAATACATCATAGTCGTTATACAGTTTTGTTGTTAACGGAATATTTGATAACGGCTGTAAAGCATCGGATTGACTTTGTGTGATATTTAATGTATAGGTCTTGATATAGTCATTATGCCCGCCATCTTTTTGATAAATCTTTACATCTACAGTAACTGGTGTCGGATCAGGGGTCGGACAAGCAAATATAGTTGTCGGTATGAAACTCACCAGTAGTAAAAATATCGTAAAAATTGCAATTATTTTTTTGCTTTTCATGCTTTCTCCTCCTTCTTTAAAAATTTTATAAAACTTTTTCTGCTAATTTTAGAGATTTTTCTACTTTTGTATGCAAATTATACTTATGTCAAGTCATAAAATAGTCACAAAAAAATTTTTTATGACTATTTTTTATATTTCATTAAGGATGCATATATATCTGCGTTGTTTATTTTTCATGCTGCAAGTATAATCCCCTTTTTTATTACATATTTATTAATTAAGACGATTTCGGGGGAGTGGACTATGAAAGATTATATTGCGCAGAGATGCTTGAATGAAGCTCAATACATATTGCAAACGGGTGCTACCGTTCGAAAAACAGCAAAAAAATTTATGATTAGTAAAAGTACTGTGCATAAAGACATGACAGAGCGTTTACTATCCATCAACAAACAATTGGCAGGCAGTGTCCGTGAAGTTTTGGAAAAGAATAAATCTGAACGTCATATTAGAGGAGGGTTTGCAACAAAACAAAAATATTGTGATAATAAATAACTCTTTTTATTTTTGCGATGATATATGATACAATTATGATAATCAAAATATTAGATACGCACAATATTTTGGCTCTTTTTCATGTATAGACTTATAAAATAAATTTTTGAATAATTCGACAAACTTTTACGGTTCTTTTACAATTATTGATATATAGTAGAGGTATTTAAAATGAAAACAAATCTAAAGGTAAATATTATTGCACATACACCGGATCCGCAAAAAGTTGTTGCGGCTGCGGCCAAGCTCTGTTATTCCAATGCCGGCACAAATAAAATTATGGAAAATTTGGACAAGGAATCCACAGAGAAATTTCTAAACACTCTGATTTCTATGGGGCATATGTCTCCAATCGAACACGTAAGCTTTACATTCGCGGCAGAGGGCGTGAGCCGAACACTGACACATCAACTGGTAAGGCACAGAGTGGCCAGTTATTCTCAAAAATCACAGCGATATGTACGAGAGGGACAATTTGAATACATAGTACCCCCTGATATCGAACAAAATGAAGCTGCTAAAAAAATTTTTGAAACCAGTATGCTAAGTGCGCAGAAAGCTTATGATGAAATAACCGATATTTTAAAGACCGGATACGAACAAGAATACCTCTCCGCCGGCAAGAGCGAAAAAGCTGCTAAAAGTGCCGCAGAAAAAAAAGCCATCGAAGATGCGAGATACGTATTGCCAAACGCATGCGAGACCAAAATCGTTTTTACTATGAATGCAAGAGAACTGCTTCATTTTTTCAGGCAAAGAAGCTGTGAGAGAGCGCAATGGGAGATCAGGCAGCTCAGTGATATGATGATCGCACAAGTAAAAGAAATAGCCCCCATACTTTTTAAATATGCGGGTCCGCCTTGCCTGTGTGGTACTTGTCCCGAAGGACGAATGAGCTGCGGAAAAGCAGAAGAAAAAAGAAAGCAATTTAGTATTTAGTAAAGGATCAGCATAATTTATGAATTTTTTATATATAGAAGGCAGACGCTCTGTTGAAGAAGCGATCAAATCAAATGCCAGCATCAATTACATCATGATTGCCGACGGCCTGCATCTGGGTGGTATTGTTGCTCTGGCAAAAGAAAATGATATTCGTATAAAAACAGTCAGTAAAACAAAAATGGATTATACATCTAAAACAAAAAAACATCAGGGAGTAATCGCAGTTGTATCTCCTTTTAAATATACGGACATTGACGAATTATTACAAAATGCAAAGAATAAAAATGAAAAGCCTTTTTTAACAATTTTAGATCAAATAAATGATCCCCACAATCTCGGCGCGATTATCAGAAATGCAGAATGCTTTGGCTCCCATGGCATACTTATCCCCAAGCATAGATCCGCAGAAGTGAATGAAACCGTCTATCGGTCATCCGCCGGTGCGGTCAGCCATATGCCGATAACCCAAGTTACAAATATATCTATGGAAATTGACCGGTTAAAGAAACTCGGGTTATGGATTGTATGTGCCGATATGGACGGTCAAGATATAGATACCTTTGATTTTGATATGCCTCTGGCTTTGGTTTTTGGCGCCGAAGGCAGCGGAGTCAGCAGACTTGTAAAAGAAAAATGTGATTTTATTGTAAAAATTCCTATAAAAGGAGAAATTGCCTCCCTCAACGTATCTGTAGCCGCCGGAATCATTATGCACAAAATAAGCAGGATACGACCTTAAGCAATGGATACACTGATAATCGACGCTTATAATGTCATTAATTTTTGGGAAAAAACATCTAAACATACTCAAACTGATTTGGATTATGCACGTAGCATCTTAAACAATGCGTTGCAAAATTATGCATCCTACAAAGGTATCCATGTTATCGTGATTTATGATGCATATAAAACAAACAAAAAAATAACTTCTGCAGATAAATTCGAAAATATACAGATTATCTATACAAAAAAAGGTCAGACAGCCGATTCTTATATTGAAGAGTTTATATTTGAATTAAAAAACAAAGATGATATATTTGTTGTAACTTCCGATTGGACATTGCAGCAAATGGTACTCAGCAGCGGATTGATCAGGATTCCTGTATCAGAATTCATTTCAGATATGATACGTATTGAAAAACAACTATCTGAGAAATACGAAAAAACTCAACCTTCGGATAAAAAATTTCTAACCAATGGCATACTTAAAGACAAGCTTAAAGATTTAAATAAATAAGAGGTCTGACTATGCATGAATATCAGGATATTACAGATGAGGAATTAGTAAAGCTGTATAATTGCGGTACCAAAGCAGTAGATCAAATACTCATTAAAAGATACTCTAAATTGATCTATAACAAATCAAAGGGATACTTTATGCAGGGTTTGGAATGCGAAGACTTATTTCAAGAGGGTTTAATAGGCTTTTACAAAGCAATTACTACATATAATGAATATGAGAACGTACCCTTTTGTATTTTTGCAACCATATGCATCAACCGACATCTTATCACGGTTATTAAAAAGGCCCAAGCCGGTAAACACACTCCTCTGAACAATTCCATATCAATTGACGCAAATATGCATTATAATAATGAAAGTATTAAAATTATAGATATTTTATCAATTCCAAGTGAATATGAACCCGAAAATTATATTATCAGCAATGAAAACATCAAAATTTTAATTACCACTGCCAAAGAAAATCTATCGGAATTGGAATATAGAATTCTGCAAGGCTACCTGCAATGTAAATCCTATGCGGAAATAGCCGGTGAAATTAATATGAATACAAAAACAGTTGATAATGCACTGCAGAGGATCAAACGAAAACTTTTTAAAAGTTTGAATAGCATAGATTATTTATTTGAATAATTATTATTTTTATCAACAAAAAAGGCGAAATAATTCGCCTTTTTTATTTCACTTATTTTTTTTAAAGTCTT
>CAZHMK010000001.1:0-355131 GCA_964533615.1 uncultured Eubacteriaceae bacterium | reverse complement strand
CTCAGTCGGTAGAGCAGAGGACTGAAAATCCTCGTGTCGGTGGTTCGATTCCGCCTCTGGGCACCATTTGCGAAAGTGGCTCAGTGGTAGAGCATCGCCTTGCCAAGGCGAGGGTCGCGAGTTCGAATCTCGTCTTTCGCTCCAAAAGGCGGCATAGCCAAGTGGTAAGGCAAAGGTCTGCAACACCTCTATCCCCAGTTCAAATCTGGGTGCCGCCTCCATAACTGCCGGAGTGGCGGAATTGGCAGACGCTCAGGACTTAAAATCCTGTGGGAGTATTCTCGTGCGGGTTCGAGTCCCGCCTCCGGCACCAAGTTTATGAGTTTGATTGCATATAGAAACCCTCGTTCTATGAACGAGGGTTTTTCTTTTGGCTCACCGGGCATTCACCTATTAAATAACTAAATCTTCAATATCGACCCTATTTTCGATCATGCTATTATCATATAAAAATTGTTCTGTTTTTTGTATGCTCTCAATATCCTGACTGGTGATGTCCATACTAAAATCATACATGGGATACATTTCTTTTACAGCATCCACACTTAATTCTGTCTCATCTGCAGTGAGCTGGATGATTTCATCATAGTTATTTGATATAAACTCTAATGTGGTCTTTTGTGCGTTTAAAAAGGCATCAACAAGTTGTTTGTGTTCGTCATAAAAGCTTTGAGTAGTTGCAACGACAATCGTAGCATCTACAAGTCCGACTCCCGTTGTTACAACTTCGCTTCCGCTTTGTTTCGTATTATACGCTGCCGGGCCTGCAAGTAATGCACAATCCACTTCTTTGGATTCAAGCGCAGCTTGTGAAGAAGGAATATCCATGGAAATAAAGTCGACATCATCTTCGCTCAAATCTGCCGTTGCAAGATAAGCAATCAATAACTCGTGCAGGATAGTACCTTTGGGACCTGCAATTTTTTTGCCTTGTAAATCGGATGCCGTTTTAATATCATCATTATTAGTAAACATCATAAAAGCTTCGGGTGAGCGGCTATACATACTGATAATTTTTATATCAGCACCATTGGAAGCCGCTAAAAGTACGGAAGTAGCACCGACTGCATTTAAAAACTGTATATCGCCTGAAGCAAGTGCTTGTGTTTGCTCGGGGCCTGTTGTTAGATTTGAGTATTCTACAGGCAAATTGTATTCCTCAAATGCCTGCGTAAAGAAGCCTTCTTCTCTTTCAACGATTGAAGGCACGTTTAAAGGTGCTTTAACATAGGTTACCGTAATTTTACTTACGGAGTCCGCTTGTGATTGGTCTTGTGATGCGCCACAGCTTGCTAATGTAATTAAGACTAATAAGATCGCAAGAATAATTGGCAATGTTTTTTTCATAATCTCCTCCAAATTTTTATTTATAATATTTCCCCAAAGAAATGAATGGAAAATATGGACATGTTTAATAAAAAATAAATCAATTAAAATTATTTAAAATATCTTTTTTTATAGCTGCAAATTTATTATTTAAAATATCGCGAGGATAAGAAAAATGTGATAAATCATAACTTTTTTCATTGATGCCGTCTTTTAATATCACGATATTCTGACCGATGAGAAGAGCTTCATCGATATTGTGTGTTACAAAAATAATGGTTTTTTTATACTTTTCATAAATGGCAATTAATTCATTTTGCATAGATTGTCTGGTGAAATAATCAAGAGAAGCAAACGGTTCATCCATAAGGATAATAGAGGGGTCATAAGACAAGACTCTTGCAATCGCTACACGCTGCTTCATACCCCCGGATATTTGATTAGGATACGCCTTCTCAAAACCATGGATCCCTACAGTATCGATTAAATTTTGTATGGATTCATATGTGTATGTCTTCTTTTTTAAGCCAAAGATTATATTCTCCCACACAGTAAGCCATGGCATAAGACGAGGCTCTTGAAATACCATTCCAAGATTGCTTTTATCATTTATTTGAATAGAGCCATTACTTGGAGTCTCCAAACCTGCCAGAAGTCGAAGAAGAGTTGTTTTACCGCATCCGCTTTTGCCGATGATGGCAGTGATTTGTCCTTTTTTGATTTCCAGATTCAGTCCTTTCAAAACAGGAACATTATTCTGCTTTAAAAAATAATTTTTAAATAAGTGCTCAATTCTTATATCAGACATTTTTTATTTCCTTTGTATGTAAGATTTTGTTCATTAAAGCTATGAGCATGCGGTCGCATAAAATGCCGATGATTCCGATGACCATAATGCCGATGATTATTTTATCGGAACGCGACATCTGCTGAGAATCTAAAATTAGATACCCGAGGCCACTGGCTGCCGCGATCATTTCTGCGCCGATGATTGCCCTCCAGCTGTATCCAAAGCCGATTCGCATACCTACCAACATATCCGGCAGCGCATAAGGAAGTGTGATTTTAAAAAATTTTTTTAATTTAGAAAAGCCTAAGGTATCGCCTACCTCCAAAAGTTTTATATCACAGCACTGTATTCCTTTTTTTATATTTAAAAACATAGGGAAAAAGGCTGCTAAAACGATGATGATGATTTTGGATTGCTCACCTATACCAAACCATAAAATGAGTAATGGTATTAAGCTGATAGGGGGAATATGGCGCAAAAATTCGATGATAGAATTGTAATAAATCTGTTTTTTGGCCGCCAGACCCGCATAAATGCCTAAGATAAATGATAAAATAAAAGCAATAAAAAATCCTGTAAAGACTCGTCTCATACTAACGAGTATATGAGTGAAAAGTTCCCCCGATTTTACCATGCCAAAAAATACACTGAGAATTTTCTTTGGGCTTGGAAGTATATAATCGTTCCAGATATTGAGTCTGCTGCACAGCCACCATATCATAATGATGAAAAGTGGCAGGATAATAGATTTTAAAAATTTATGTATTTTCATTTGCTATCCTTAAAAAAATCCTTATGCCTAAATAGGCATAAGGATAATAAGTAAGCAAACAATATATCCACCGCCTTTTAATTTAGGACAAACCTTACATTATTAGTACGATTTTTTACAATGTCAAATCTTGCCTTTAGAATACATTCTTTAGGGTAGATTTTAAATTGTTATTATTTTAACACAAAATTCATATGAATACAATATTAAATTATAAAAAAACAGAAACGATGAAATCATATTTTTGATATATTTATAATCATATATGATACAACAGCGGCAGTATATCACCTTGTTTTATTTGTTTTAAGAAGCTATAATTTATAAAGTAGGGAAAAATTTACTTTAATAATTTGGGAGATGCATTATTTTAACATAAGCAAACATATTGCTTATTTTTTGGTTGATTTAATAGACAAGCTTTTAGCGGAAAGGATGAATCATATCAAAAACATAATTGATTATATTAAGCAGGAAATACGTGATTTTGATGAAAAGAATTTTTGTGCAGTAGATAGCTTGATACTCTCACAGTTTGCTTATCTTTCTTTTGATACTGCTGTGCCCGGAATATCTTCAAAAAAAGAAGCTGTGCGGATAAAAGATATTTATATAGAGGAACAATTAACTAATATTATAACCGAAGTGAGGGCGCCCAAAAACAACAGAAAATTATTTGCTGCGCTTGCAGGAAGTCCGCGTTTTCAAAATGTAGCAATGAATTATTACGTTAATGAAATAGACTATAAAGAAGAAAAACAATTCTCTGCCGTAACGTTTATACTTAATGAGACTACTGCGTATATTGCATACAGGGGCACCGATTTTAATTTTATTGGCTGGAAAGAAGATTTTAATATGGCTTTTTTAAGTGAAATACCCTCTCAAGCACAAGCTGTAAAATATCTTGAAAAAGTGGCAAAAAAGCTTCCGGAAAATTTAATAGTGGGTGGACATTCAAAAGGGGGGAATCTCGCTGTTTATGCGTCGATGATGTGCAAATCATCGGTGCAAAAACATATTAGCGCAGTGTATAGCCATGACGGTCCCGGCTTTAAAGAAAATATTTTAGATGGTCGCCGGTTTCAAAAAATCAAAAACCGTATCAATAAAACCGTGCCTCAATCATCTATAGTCGGAATGCTTTTAGAAAATCAGGAAGAATACAGCATTGTGAAAAGTAATCGCTTGGGAATTATGCAGCATGACCCTTTTTCCTGGGAGATTAAAGAGAATGATTTTCATTTTTTAAATCATATATCATCTACATCGCAGTCTATGAACAGGGTTCTTCATAACTGGCTGCTGGGGCTATCAGACACTGATCGCGAACGTTTTGTTGATGCATTATATGAAATCATAAAAGCGAGCAAAAAAACTTCTATATCTGATTTTCAAAAAATTAAACTAAAAGATATAAGTGCGATGTTTAAAGCTCCAAGTAATATGGAAAGCCAAACGCGTGAGTTTCTGTTTCAAACTCTAAAAAGTTTGATCGCCTTATCAGTTTCCAATATAAAACCACATATAGAAATTTCAACTTTGCAAAACAACAGCGGCGAAGAGATATAAAAACTATTTTAAAAGTGGATTTTTAGAAAAATAAACTTATATTATTTTAAATATTTAGAGATAGACATAAAGGGAGTACATAGTTAATGATTACCCGAGTCTACCTCTCCATCTCCAATAAACAGAAAGTTTATTTTTGATGCTATAATAGTTTATGACATTAAAAATGGTTTCAAACATGTAAAAATTGGTCATAATTAAAATAATCGAAGAAATTATAAGTTAGTCAAAAAATTTCATTTTCATGATTGCTCTGATACAAAATTATCGATTTTATTTGTTTATTTTGATATAAAAATTATACTACCGAATGAATTATATTATAAAAAATTTATAATGTCAGTTTTATTCCGCTGGTAATTTGCATTGCCGCCTCTTCCGATATCGGTTCTGATTCAAGCCATGTGCGCAGAAGACCTTGATATACAGTCCATGCATTTCCTCGATATTCGTATAAGAAATCTTCGGTTTTTGGCGCGAACACAAATAGTCTTCCATGAGAATCAATTGTATAAGATAAATCAGTTATCATTTTTTACTCCTAAAAAATTTTCTTATTATTATCCTAACCAATATTTACCTTATTATGCACAAAATAAAAAAAGAGCGTACACTCTTTTATCATTTATAAAAAGGGAGAACATGTAAGTAGGTGGGCAGAAAAAATGAATCGCTGTAAATAAGAATAAGTGCATTGGTTCTCCCTTTTTGATTATAGTATACTATAATACTAATAAATGTCAATAGATAAATTAAAAAAAATAAATAATTATTTTTTTTTTAATATATTGACAAATAAATCCAAAATAGATAAAATTATTACACATTTTAATTGATTTATTATTATGTTACAGCAGACGGGAATAGTAATAAAATAAATAATAGTAGGAGGCTATTATGATATTTTATAATTGTAAACATTCTTTGTTTGCTAATTTTATAGAGTTAAACAAAAAAAAAGAAATATCCAAGCTGAATGAGAAATTTATTGAAGATATCAACATACTGCTTGATGAGTATATACAAAAAATAGAACAAAAAGAGGAAGAATATAAAAAACTGGAAATGGTTAGAATATTTCTCGAGAGACATCTTCGGCAGTATCAAAAAAACGGGTATAATTACACAGATTTAATCGAATATTTAAGGCTTTATATATAAAATAAACCTTTTTTCCGTCTCATAATAAGACGGTTTTTTTATAGTTAAATGAACAAATAATTATAAACTATAAAAATTAATAAAATCTTAATAAATTCATAGAATATATTGTAAATATAATCTTTTTATGATATAGTTATTTCATCATTGAGTATATAAGGAGTTAGATTATGGAAAAGTCTAATGTGCCCAAAAAAAGCAATCCTGTAAATACTGATGATAACGCATCATATATTAAAAATAAATTGGATAAATTAGAACATTATCATTCTGTACCCATCATTAATGCAAGAGAGTCAATGAAAATGCGAATCATCGATATGGAATTTAAAAAATATGAGGAAGAAAAAAATAAATAATTTTTAATTTGTAAAATTATTGATAGGCACGTTTGTGCCTTTTTTTATTTGCAAAAATAAGAAAATAGTACCAAAATAAAAATAAAATTGCTACACAAACTAAATTTACAAAGATAATTTTTATATGGAATGGGGGAACTTATGAATAAAAATAATTTAGAAAATATACAGATTTTGAATCTGACAAATAAAACGAATCAAGATAAGCGAATCGGGCAGATGAGGGAATTATTAAAAGATCATATAGATAAATATAAACAAATGGGAATGAGTGAAGAAGATATTGAGGATTATTTGAGATTATATCTTTAAATAAAACCACTTTTAAGTGGTTTTATTATTTGTTTACTGCAATGATAAAATTTTTTATTTTAGTATATAGTAAATATATATTTGTTATAGTATTATGAATATAAGCAGTTTGTTTGATATTCAAATAAACTCTATTTATACATAAGAAGTCTTAAAAAAAGGGGACGACTTAAAGTGGCGAAAGATCAATTTGTAATAATCAGAGTAAACAGCGCGGAAAAAGAGCTTTTAAAAGAATTGGCAAAAGAAAGCAAAATGTCTGTTAGTAAATATATACTTCATACATTAAAAGAAAAAAAAGCGGCTTCAAATTTTAAGTTAAATATCCAGCGTGAACAGTTGTCTTTTTTTGATAGCAGTAAGGTTAGTTTTTGCAGAATATGTGGTCATGAACTGACAAAGGATTCTCTATACTGTGATCGTTGCGGATCAAAGATTGAATAATATTATATAAAATCATACATAAATATATTTTTTACCGTCTAAAGCGTTTTTTTATTAAGATCTGAATTATAATTTTAATATTTTTATGAAATAATAATATTAAAAAAAGCAATGAAGTAAGCATGGTTATGGACGATAGGAAAAAATCAACAGAAAAAATACCCGAATTTTTATATCATTATACTACAATTGATACATTGGCTTTAATTTTAAAAGAAAAAAAAATTAAATTCTCACCGCTAAACTCTCTGGATGATTTACAGGAGGATCAGACAAGCGATGCACAGCAATATGGCAGATATGTATTTGTAAGTTCATGGACGGAAGAGAAGATGGAAAGCATTCCTATGTGGAATATGTATTCAAGCCTGGAGAGCGGTGTTCGTATCGGGCTTCCTGCAATGCCTTTTGAAGAATACAGCTTATCAAGCGATGTCGTGGTCAATCATATACCTGACCAAATTTTAAGCATGTATAAGCAAGGAGATATCGATATAGAGTCTTATTTCGATATTGCAAAAAGCCCGTATTTTATTTTAAAACATATGCCAATGCTTTATAAAATAAATTACAGTGAGCCTGCATTACAGAAAAAATCAAATTTAAAATATGTTTTAAATGCTGGTATCGAAGAAAAATTAGCACAGTTAGGAAGATATAAAAGAATTTACTGGGGATTTCAAAAAGAATGGAGATATGTATTGCTTTTGCTTCCTATTGGGGGCTATGGAAAGAATGATGCTAAAAGCAATTATAGAAAAATCAGTACGATTGAAAATACTTTTTTTTATATTCCGTTTAAATTTTACTATCTGCTTTTAAATAGGGATGCTTATAAAAAAATGGAAATTGTTTTAAGCCCCAAAATATCGAAAGGCAATCGAGTACTCATAGAACTCCTGAAAGAAAAATATAATAATGCAATGAAAATAAAAGAGAGCTCATTAAAGGGAGAGTTACGATAAAGTACGGTATTATTTATCCAATAATTTATTGCCTTTTTTATCTTCTTCGTATGGAACAAAATTTAAATACACATTCAGCATACCGGATGAGTCAATGGTAGCAAGAAATACATCTTCTATGGATTTGGCGCCCTGATTTATTACGTTGTCTTTAAGCCAGCTTTCATCGCGGCCGCTTAGAGATAAATTACGAGACATAATTTCACCGTCCATAATTACATTTGTGACAAGCATATCTTGAGCTGGAAATAAATTTAAATCTTTGGGACTAGCCGGTCTTTCTACTGCCTTTGGCAGAACGCTCAATGTGCCGTTTTGTTCTAAGACAACAGTTTGTATTGTGCTTAAATCGAAATATCCCATATTTCGGCACATCATTAAAAATTCATCCAAGTCAACTTTATTTTTCTTGAAATTTTCACGATATATTTTGCCGTTATCGAATAGTATGACCGGCATGCCTTCGATTTTTTTTCGTACAGGCAGTGATTTATTAATAATGAATGCAGTAAGTATGGAAAGAAGTGCATAAACAACCATAGCAGTCAGGGGTCTTGTAAAAGGTCCGTCAAGCGAAGTGGCCATCTCAGCAGCTATGGATCCAATTGAAATGCCGACCACATAGTCGAACATGCTCAGCTGTGACATCTGTCTTTTTCCCATGAGTTTTGTCAAAATAAAAAGTACAATAAAAGAGCCCGTGGCTGTAAGTATTATTTTTATAATTCCCATCATATCACCTCAAAAATAGTATGTAAAAAAATTTTTTTAACATACTGTTCTAAAAAAAATAAATATAAAAACCTGTATAAATTATGGATCTATACAGGTTCGGTTAAAACTTATTTGTTTGATGGAATATCGGCTGTGGGGTTATCTTCCACCAAAGCCGCCACCGCCGCCGCCACCGCCGCCGCCGACAGAGAATCCGCCGCCACCGCCTGAGCCTGACGATGCCCGGCTTGTAGCTGCTCTTATTGAGCGGTCAATATTATTTGAGAAATTATCAAATGAATTAAACATGGAGTCTGCCGCAACGATATTGCCGTAGATAAACCATCCGTATCCAAATCTGTAGTTATCCTGCATAAGATCCGGATACACAATGCGCAGTTGTCTTAAGACTTCTTTGGCTATACCGAGCGCCGCTGCATAAACCAGATAATGCTCCCATATAATCAAACTTGGGATTTCATGTTTATCCATTTGCGAAAAATGAAGTAAAAAGCGTTTAAAAGCTTTCCATTTTGCATAGTCTTCTTCGCCTTGCGGTGTGCGTCGCTTGAATGTATTTGGAATGACCATAATCATGATGCCGCTCAGCAAGAGGGAGACTGCGAGGAAGAAAGCTCGTGAAAATAAGAAAAACCCAAGCAAAAACAATAAAAAGCCTATTAATGAAGTTAACTTGATTGTTTTGCTTTGAGTTTCAAAAAAGTGCAATTTCCTTGCTTTAGAGCTTACAAGCGCAACCCAGCTGTTCCAATAATTGTAAAAGGTTTTGCTTCTTTTTGTATATGCTTCAATGTCATCTAAGTAAAGAGACTCGCCATCATTTGATATATCTACAAATAAAAGATTCAGCAATTTTTCTTCATGCGGGGCTAAAATTGCTTCATCCGATTGACTCAGACGTGTAAGTTTATAATCGGTTATTTCTTTATCAAATAAAAGTCTATCAACGACCTTAGACTCTTCTTCTATTTTTAAATATTTTCGTCTGGCCAAATCAAGCAGTGTCGCCATAAATGCAGGAGAGGTGATGCTGCTTTTATTCATTAAATAGTTTGCTTCGGCCGGTGTGTATGGTGCTGGAAGTTCGCGATAATATTCACCGTCGAAAGCAGGTTTGTGGGGTTTGCCGTATTTTTTCCAAAGCAAAAATACGATGATAATTGCTGTTGCCAAAATTACAGCGGCAGCGATAAATTGAAATTTTGCCCAAAATCTCTCCGTGTTAGCTTTGTTTGCATTCGCTTGTTCTTCTGTCAATATATCGTCAAGAGCGTCTTTGTGCGTATAAGCGCTGCTGGGTGCATTCGAAAAAAGAGCAGTAGGCATGGCCACACGCCCTTCCAGATATGTTTTTGCAGGCAGGGGAGAGACTTGCCATAGAATAGTTGCTGTATCTTCAAAAGTTACTGTTCCGTCTAAAGGCCCGTGACCCCAAATCTTTATATCTTCTCCCTGAATATAGTTTTTTGCATTTTCGGGAAGTGTCATAATAACGCTGACGCTACCAACGCTTTGTTCGTTTTCATCGCCGATAAATTTCCAGTAAAGTTCCGCGACATCGTTATGGATCTGAACTGCATTTTCAACATCATACGTAAGCACAAAAGTACGCACCTCATCATTGGCGTCTATGCTCCAGTCAACTAGCAGATCGCCGTCATTCTCTTGTAGCAAATACGTCCCTGTCGGACCGTATTCACTACCCGGATTATAGGTATAGTCTATACCGTTTTCCGAGACTTTCACATTTGTGATTTGCGCATAGCTTGTAGAAGGGAATGTACGGTAAAATCCACTCCACTGTCCGGAAAAATCAACCGTTATTGTTTCGATGACATGCATGGAGGCATTTTCAAGCAGTGTGATATTCATTTCATCTGATGTTGTCTCTAAAGAACGGCTTTCAGCTGAAATTGGCGAGATGAAAATGATTGATAGTAAAAATATCAGTATTAAATATATACTGATTGTACAAATTCTTTTTTTATTCATGAGAAACCTGTTAAAATTCCACTTTTGGTGGATTTTTTTCCTGAGCTTCTTCGATTGCAAAGTAATCCGAGATTTTAAAGCCCATCATACCGGCAAATAAATTTGCGGGGAATACCTGAATAGCCGTATTAAATTTTTGAACGATATCATTGTAGAATTGGCGTGCATAGGCAATTTTGTTTTCCGTATCTGAAAGCTCTGTTTGCAGTTGTATAAAATTCGTATTTGCCTTCAATTCGGGATATGCTTCCGCAACTGCAAAAAGAGATTTTAAAGATTCTGTCAAAGCGTTTTCGGCTTGAGCTTGATCGGCAACCGTATTTGCAGAGATGGCTGCGGCACGCGCCTGCGTGATTTTTTCAAAGGTGCCTTGTTCATGTGTTGCATAACCTTTTACGGTATTAACTAAATTCGGGATCAAATCATACCGTCTTTTTAATTGAACATCAACTTGAGCCCAGGCGTTTTGCACTCTTTGACGCAGTTTTACCAAATTGTTGTAAAGTGCTATAAAAACAATAGCTAGTATAATGATAATAACTAAGATTATAATTGCTACCATAAATTTACCTTCCTTATTTTTATTTAAGTCATATTATACTTATTGTATTCATTATAACAGATATTCATAACAAAAAAAATACTTTAAAAAGAGGAATAAAACATCATGTTTAAAAAAGATTTTATTATGATGACATCAAGCTTTGAAGGGTATAGGATTAGCTAATATTTAGGTAGCGTTGATGAACGCATTGGTGCAGGAGCGGGATTTTTCTCGGGTTTGTTTGCTTCTTTCACAGATATTGTCGGGGTAGATCGCGCCAATATGAAGAGCGGATCAAAAAGTTATATGATGCTTTATTATCAGGCATTCAAAGACAAGCATATAAGAAGGGAGCGAATGCCTATTGTTGGATTAAAAATAGAATTTTATGCGGTTCATGTAGATATAAAATAGAAATGATAAATAATTGTCAAATAAAAGTGTATGATTTATATTGATTAAATATTTCTATGAGTTATAATTTAATTGTCTTTAAGTAAATAAGATATGATGAGGATTGTAGTATGGATTATCCGGTATATATACATCATCCTATAAATATGAATAGACAGCTCAGGGATGCAGACATAAATATAAATAAATATGATTCACACATTATGCTATGGAGATATCTTGTTAAAGATATAAATATATTCAGCAAATTGTAATGATTTTACGGTTTTTGTCGTTGCGCTTCTTATATTATGAAGCGTATTTTATTTAAGACAAATTTACGGATATAGAGATATATTTGCAATATATGTTTTTGTGGGAGGTGATAAGATACTGATAATAGGTAGTGAAAATATAGAAATTGTGCTCAACCGCGGGCTAAATAAATTACATCCCGTCTGCACATAACATAAGTTATGTTGCAATTTATTTTGCCCGCTAAGAACACATTAATAAAAATAGCATATTTCATTTATTTTGTAAATAAAAATATAACATTTCTGTATGATATTTATTACATATTTATGATATGTATTATGATTTTATATTCATTAAATTAAATTTTAATGCCCCATTGTTTTAAATTCAAGCTTTTTATCAATAAACTTCATATAAATTTTTCATTATGTTCAATTGTTTATCACAATAAAAAAATATAAATATTTTTATAAAAAAACAAATGATTTTTTTATAGAGGTATTTATGAAAAAAACAACTGTTCAATTTATAATAGACAGCTTAATGGCTGTATGTCTGTTATTGCTTGTGAGCCTTTCTGAACGTTTATGGCATGAGATAATTGGCGTAATATTTTTTATATTGTTTGCAATCCGTGTTTTGATTCGAATGAAAGATATAAAAAAATTATTCTCAAAAAAAGGTAAAGCTTATTTTGTCTTGCAGAGTATTATTTTGATAGACATTATGTTGGTAATAATCAGCGGAATATGTATTTCAAAAAACCTCTTCAGTTTTTTACCATTATCTAATCAACTTATATTTCGCCAAATGCACATCGTCAGTGCGGCACTGGCATTTTTACTCATTTCAATAAATATCGGTTTGAATATTAATTTTATAAAGAAATTATTAAAGTCAGTCTTTAAAAAAATAAAACCAAGCAAAGCAAAAACAATTGCCGTTAGAGTCATCGTTATTTGTTCTATGGCCTATGGGCTTTATGCTTGTTTTGCAGAAAATATTTGCAAGCAGATGATTTATTCCTTCAGTGAAAACAAAATACAGCAAAATCAGATGCTTACAAATAGCGATGACAAGCAAATGATGAATCCGCCTGCGGACGATGATGAGCAAAGCAGCTCTTCGCAGAATAACAGCGATATAAACGACAAAAATGAATCTGACTCGGGAAATATACAACAAAGCAGACCCAATAAGCCGGATGACACACGTGAAAACACAGAACAGTTGCCGCCCGGTGGCAGTCAAAATTTTGATCCGAATAACAATAGCCACAAATTCGAAAGTGCCGTCTTTTTTAAGTCTTTGCTGGACTACAGCGCAATTTTAATTTTTGTTGCGGGAGCAACGCACGCGCTTGTTTTATTGGTTACATGTAAAAAACGATCCAAAGTGACTCCATGATTTATCAATATCACTACTCTTGAAAAAGAAACCAAAATGACTATTACAGATGATTAAAGGAGTATGCATGCAGAAAATCACAACATTTATTAAAAGAAAAAAAATATTATTTATTATTTTAGCAATTATTATTCTTGGGCTCATAGCTCTATTTATTTTTTTACCTAATGGTTCAGCGGATTCAAATGAAACTCAGTATGTAAGTGCGACTGTAGAACAAGGCACAATCACAACATCAATCAGTGGCAGCGGTTCACTTGAGTCTGCCAGTTCATATGAAGTCACATCTGATGTAGGTGCAGAAATCGATGAAATAAAAGTAGAAGAGGGCGATACGGTAGAAGAAGGCGATGTCCTTATGACATTAGACGGAAGCAGTGTGAAGCTTGCCCTGGAAAAAGCGAAACTGAATTATAACAATGCCGTGGCAGAGCAAGAAAATATTGAAGATGAGCTTAATAATTTAAGTATCTCTACAACCGTTACGGGCATTATAACAAAGCTGTCGGCCAATAAATATCAGTCGATTCAAAAGGGTGAGGCTGTTGCTGAAGTTACCAGTGATTCGTATATGAGTGCGAAAGTGTATTTAGACGATTTAAGTAATCTGACTGATTTCAGTAAGGGTGACAGCGTAAACGGAACTACCTTATCCGGCAAATCATTCACGGCAACAGTAACATCGGTCAACACAACGTATGAAAATGTAGACGACAAGAATTATTATTCACTAACATTAAAGATAGCGAATTCGGCCGGTAAATTTAAAGAAAGTACAGATGAAACAATAACTGTTATAAAAGACAGTCGATCTTATACTTCGCAGCATTCAAGCAGTGTTGATTATATATATAACCCTACCGAAATCGTTGCTAAAGTATCCGGAGAAATTTCAAGTCTTTTCTATGAAGCAGGAGACAGGGTAACAAAAGGCAGCACGATTGCCAAAATTAATGGTGATGAATTGGAAGATAGCCTGATAAATCAGAAAATTACAGTTAAAGAAGCGCTGCTCACTTTAAATGATGCAAAAAAAGCAGTCAATAATCTAAGCATTAAAGCGGAGCAAGATGGTACTATCTCTTCTATTTCCGTAAAAGAAGGGGATATGGCGACAGGCACTCTGATGAAGATTGCTGACTATGCTAATTTAAATGTTGTCATATCGGTCGATGAACTGGATATTAATGATATCAAAGCAGGGCAACAAGCCAATGTTACTTCCTCACTTTATGAAGATGAGACACTCTCGGGAAGCATTTCGGATATAGCAATGGAAGGAAGCGCACAAAATGGTGTTACAACATTTGATGTCGTTATTTTGTTGGATGATGCCAAAGATTTAAAAGTCGGTATGTCGGTAGATGCCGAAATTATTTTAGATGAAAGCGCAGATGTAGCAATGGTTCCACTGGCTGCGGTACAGAAAGATGATGAAGGATATTTCGTCTATAAAACAGATCAAACTGAAAATATAACGGATGAAGTTCTAGAGCAATCAAAACAATATGTGCAAATCGGGCTTTCTAATACGGCCTATGCGGAAATAACAAGCGGGCTTTCCGTGGGAGATGTGATCATATACCAGAGTCAAACATCATCTTCTAACGGCTCAGGCCAAATGCAGAATTTTATGAATCAGAATGATAATAGTACAGGCGGCAACATGCAAAATCAACAGAGGCCAGATTCGGGCTCAATGCCTTCGGGCGGCGGTGGCCCGTCAGGGGAATAAATTATGTTGCAATTAGTTCATATCACAAAACAGTATGTCATGGGTTCAAACGTGCTCAAAGCATTGGATGATATCTCGCTTGAAATTCAAGATGGTCAGTATTTATCGATCATGGGGCCAAGCGGTTCGGGCAAATCCACTTTGATGAATATTATGGGGTGTCTGGATGTTGCCGACAGCGGCCGGTATTATATAGACGACAAGGATGTAAGCGAGTTTACGGATAATCAGCTCTCTGAGATCCGCAATCAAAAAATAGGGTTTGTTTTTCAGAAATTTAACCTACTCCCTAAGCTGAATGCGGTTGAAAATGTGGAACTTGGATTGATATATAGAAAAATAAATGCAAAAACGCGGATAAGAATCGCCGAGGAATTTTTAGAAAAAGTAGGATTAAAAGATTGGCAGGGTCATAAGCCGAATGAAATGTCGGGGGGGCAGCAGCAAAGAGTTGCCATAGCGCGTGCGCTTGCGCCTGATCCGCAGATCATTTTGGCGGATGAGCCGACCGGAAATTTGGATAGTGCCTCAGGCAAAGAAATCATGCAGCTGCTCCGCCGGCTGAACAATGAAGGCAAGACCATTATTCTTATCACGCATGATGATAAAATTGCAAAAGAAGCAAACAGGATTGTTCGTATCATTGACGGTAAAATTACAGAAGAAGGAGTTGAGTGCTAGTATGGATTTTAAGACGACTATTAAATTGTCACTGAGATCAATTTTAAGCAATAAACTCAGATCATTCTTAACGATGTTGGGCATCATCATAGGGGTTACGGCTGTAATTGTCTTGGTATCAATCGGACAAGGCACAACTGCGGATATCACAAGCAGTCTTGAAGAAATCGGATCCAACAAAATAAGCGTATCCGTCAGCGGACAGGGAAGTGTGGAATCGCTTTCTTATGAAGATTTAGACGTTTTTAAGGATATCGAAGGAGTCGAATATGTATCTCCAAGCATATCATCGAGTGTAACAGCCAGCTATGAATCCAACACTTCCGATGCAACGCTCACCGGAGCGGATGAAAACTATATCGCACAAAACAATTATGAACTGGTGCAGGGGAGAGATATTGTTGCCTTAGATATGGATACAAGAAATAAAGTTGTTATATTGGGAAGCAATGTTGCAGCAGATCTTTTTTCCTATTCAAGCGCACTCAATCAGACAATATCGATTGACGGAATCAATTATATTGTCGTAGGAATCTTAGAGTCGAAAGATTCTTCTTCGACAGGGACTTCGGATGATATTATTATTACTCCGTTTACCACTGCACAGAGAGTTTTAAAGTCGGCTACAATATCCAATTTTACGATCTACACGTCAGATACAGAGAATGTAGATACGATCATGCAAAATGTGGAATTACAGCTGCTGTCGATTTTTGGGACAGAAGATGCATATAATGTCAATAATTCTCAGGATTTGCTTGATTCTATCACCGATATCACCAATACATTGTCAGTTGCCTTAGGCGGCATTGCAGGAATCTCTCTGATTGTCGGCGGGATCGGGATCATGAATATCATGCTTGTATCCGCGACGGAGAGAACGAAAGAGATAGGTATTCGAAAGGCGGTCGGCGCAAAGAAAAGAGATATTTTATATCAATTTTTACTTGAATCTGCTGTGATCAGCAGTCTGGGAGGAATTATTGGGATTTTGCTTGGATTTATTATGTGCGCTATTTTAGAAAGATTTAGCATAACAACAGTTATAAGTCTGCCGATTGTGCTGGGTTCATTTATCTTTTCGTTGGCGCTTGGTATTATTTTCGGGATTATGCCGGCAAATAAAGCCGCCAAATTAAAACCGGTCGATGCGCTCCGGTATGAATAACTTAATTATGAAATACTCCATTATATAGATATACTTCTCTTCTTTTTATTCTTATTCTCTTATTCATTTCCCCAAAGCAACCCTGTAAGCATTCTTACTTACGGGGTTGTTCTCTGTTTTTGAGAAAATATATTTTTTTAGATTATCTAAAAATTTTATAAAAAATTAACATAAACATCACAAAGCCAACACATTGAAAGGTTAAATTATAATTGATAGTTTCAAATGCTTTCATTCTCCTTTTATACAACACCAAAACAAAAAAACCTCCAACAATTGTTGGAGGCTTTTTCCTTGAATGAATAAAATGATTTACTTGTTCAGTTTATCCATGATTGCAATGATTTCATCTATTTTTTCGCGTGCGGATTCATCCAAGGCCTCTTGTACACAACCGTTTAAATGAGCATGGAGTACTTCTCGGTTGATAGTGCGTAAAATTGCCTGCGTAGCTAAAAGCTGATTGGAAATATCAATGCAATATCTGTCTTCTTCAACCATTTTAAGAAGTCCGTCGAGTTGTCCTCTTGCTGTTTTGAGGAGTCGTGTTATTTTTGTTTTATCTGCTCTCAAGGTTCTTACCTCTGTTTAAAAAGTATTTTCATTTATCTGTTATAGATATAAATTCATAGCCTGCTTGCGTAACGGTATCTTTTAACATTTGATCACTTATGTTCTCGCTCACGGAGACTAAAGCAATTTTGTTCTCCAAATCCACAGTGGCGTCAACGCCATCCATGCCGTTTAATGCTTTTTCAACGGCAGTTTTGCAGTGCATACAGGACATGAGCCCGATCTGTATTATTTTTTCTTTTTTCATGGTATCTTCTCCTTCATGGGTTATTTTAACAGCTTGTTTTACCTTTGAAAATTGTGCGCTGTTTTTATAGCGTGGGACAAACAGTCTGAGCCGCAGAGCATTGCTGACGACAAAGACGGAGCTGAAGGACATGGCGGCTGCGGCGAACATTGGATTTAATTTCCATCCAAGCAATGAGTAGAACGCACCTGCTGCAAGGGGTATGCCGAGCGTGTTGTAGAAGAATGCCCAGAATAAATTTTGCTTGATATTTCTAATGGTTGCTCTGCTCAGTTGAATGGCGGTAACCACATCAAGTAAATCACTTTTAATCAGCACGATATCAGCCGACTCAATGGCGATGTCTGTTCCCGCGCCTATGGCAATACCAACATCGGAGCGCACGAGTGCGGGCGCATCATTGATACCATCTCCCACCATAGCAACTTTTTTACCGTTTTGTTGTAATTTTTTAATTTCGGCTTCTTTATCTTGCGGCAGCACCTCTGCAAGTACACGATTGATGCCCAGCTGCTGCTTGATCGCATCTGCCGTACGGCTGTTGTCCCCTGTGAGCATAACCACTTCGATGTTCATTGATTTAAATTGTTCAATAGCTTCTTTGCTTGTAGGTTTTAATACATCGGCTACCGCAATGATACCTAAAAGTTTTTGGTTGTCTGCAAAATATAAAGGAGTTTTACCGCTTTGGGCAAATTCATCGGAAGTATTCTTAAAAGCCGAGATATCAATATCTTTCTCTTTCATTAAAGCGTAATTGCCTGCAATGATTTCACGCCCGTCTACTACGGCAATAATGCCTTTGCCTGATATAGAATCAAACTGTGTAGTTTCTTTAAAAACAATGTCTTGTTCTGCGGCATAAACAACAATTGCTTCGGCCAGCGGGTGTTCGGAAGGTTTTTCTATAGATGCTGCGATTTGGAGCAGGTCCGTCTTGGTTATATCTGTTGCCGTAATGATATCTGTTACTTTAGGTTTACCTTCCGTAACGGTTCCGGTTTTATCAAGCACAATCGTATTAATTAAATGAGCGGTCTCGAGCGCTTCGGCGGATTTGATCAGAATGCCGTTTGAAGCTCCTTTGCCTGTGCCGACCATAATCGCTACAGGTGTGGCGAGACCTAATGCACATGGGCAGGATATAACAAGTACCGAGATGCCGAGGGATAAGGCAAAGTCAAACGATGCACCTGTAAGCAGCCAGATAACAGTCGTCACTACAGCTATTCCAATAACAATAGGAACAAAAATGCCGCTGATTTTATCGGCAAGCTTAGATATGGGGGCTTTCGAGGAAGACGCTTCTTCGACAAGTTGTATGATTTGGGCGAAGGTCGTATCGCCGCCAACCTTTTGAGCTTTAAATTTAAAATATCCAGTTTTATTGATTGTTGCGGCTATGACTTGATCTCCGATATTTTTTTCTACGGGGATACTTTCGCCCGTAAGCGCCGATTGATCAACTGAACTATTACCCTCTATGATGATACCGTCAACCGGAATACTTTGTCCCGGACGAATAATTACAATATCATCAAGAAGTACATCATCGATTGAAATTTCCATTTCTTGTTCGCCTCGTTGTACGGTCGCTGTTTTTGGCGCCAGATTCATCAATTTTGTAATTGCCTCTGAGGTTTTGCCTTTACTTTTTGTTTCCAGATATTTTCCTAATGTAATCAGTGTCAGAATTGTTGCGGCCGATTCAAAATATAGGCTCATTGAATACTCTCTCACAATATCAGGCTGCAAATGGCCAAAGCCATATCCAATTTTAAATATTGCATAGATTCCATAAAGCACAGCGGCCGAGGAGCCGATTGCAATCAGAGAATCCATATTCGGTGAACGTTTTATGAGTGTTTTAAAACCGACCTGATAATACTTTTTGTTGATATATAAAACGGGAAGTGTGAGTAAAAATTGTGCAAAAGCAAAAGTGAGAGCGTTTTCTTGTCCTTTTAAAATAGACGGTAAAGGCAAGCCCAGCATATGGCCCATCGCTATATATAATAAAGGTATTAAAAAGACAAAAGAAATAATCAGGCGCGTTTTCATTTCATTTAATTCGTTTGATACGGGATTGCTTTGCGTTTGCGATATCATCTCTGTTTTTTTTGCATTTGCAAGAGAAGCCCCATAGCCTGAGTTTTTGACAGCGTTGATTATTTTAGCAGGATCTGTTTGAGCCTCGTCATATTCAACGGTCATATTATTAGAAAGGAGATTGACGTTTACATCTGTAATACCATTCAGTTTGCTTACACTTTTTTGTACATGAGCACTGCATGCAGAACACGTCATACCTGTTATATTAAATTTTTCTTTCATAACGGCTACCATCCTATACTATACCCCCCCTGGGGTATCAATAATTATACTATAACTATGCAAATTTATTTTGTCAATAGATTTTATAAATATACGACATAGCTTTTGAATATATTTTTTGCATAAATCTACAAAATTTACTTACGTAATATGTAGACAAATTATGATATAATTTTTTAAAAAAGTAAGTAAAATGACCAAAAAAACTTGCTATTTTATAATTGTTCAGTTATCATTATTGATATTTACAGGATAAAAAATATTCAAAAAGATTAAGGAATTTTCATGGCTAAAGCATATAAAAAATATTGTGATTTATTGCATAAACTTGACGGAGTTTTAAATGTAAAATTCGTTGATGACCAAGAAGGAAACATTGTCGAACTCCATGTTTTGGCAAGCAAATCTATTCATCCCAAACAGCTTGTAAGAAATATTGAATCGGCTTTATTATCTAAATATGACTTTACCATAGATCGAAAGATAATTAGTATTGCTCAAATAGAAAGTGAACTTTATGCGTTACCTGAACGGTTAAAATTCCAGGCATTGAATCTCAGATATACTTCAACTTCGGAAGTACTTGTATCGGTTGAACTTCAAAAAGATAATGAAATTTACGCAGCCAACGAAAGCGCCAATACAGCCAACACAGATATTAAGCTTGCGGTAGGAAATGCTGCCATTACGGCAGTTCATCAATATATAGAGCATAAAGAAATCTTCAAACTTATAAAAATACATACTGAAATTCTTTGTGAACGGGAGATTGTGATTTGTGTTGTTTCTTATAGTGAGGCCAAAAATACCGAAGAATTATTGGTAGGGACTTGTTTCGTGACTAGTGATATGAATATTGCAACTGTAAAAGCTATTTTAAATGCAGTCAACAGAAAGATTTGTTTATTAAATTTAAAAACAAAAAAATAAGAATAAAGTAAACCCGAACAAAGAAAAAAGACCTTTTTACAAGCGAAGCGAATATAGCCTGATTATTAGCGGAATTCAGAGTCTAATATAGGAGGCTATATCATGAACAAAGCAAAGGTAATGTCAGTATTGGGAACAATCGCTACTTTCTTAATTACAAGTGGCGCCCTTTTCAGATGGAGATAAGATATAATGTTATTTAAACTTTGTTCGGGTTTGCTATATTCTTATGCAGAGATGAAAATTTCAGGAGTATATACATGAAACTTTCTCAAAAAATATACTGTAGTATAATTATAGCGATAGGTAGCATTATCGGTGTTTTTTGTATTAAAAATACAGTTTTAGATTTATATCATTCTCAGCAATTAGCAAATGATATTATTAGTTCGGTTTTGCTTATCGGTATTTATATTGCTTTTTATTGTCTTCCGCTTTATATAAATGAAAATCTTACAATCGATATGACTTTTATGGTCATTGTTGCAATGATTATGACACATGGATATGCATTTGCAATATTTGTCATTATTATAGCTACACCCTTTTATTATGAAAAAGATATTAAATCGGATAAAGTGTATAATATTTTTAAAATTCCGCCGATTAAAACATTTTTTAATCTGGCGAATTTTATTATTTCAACAGCGCTAGCCGGGTGGGTATTTGAAGCTTTGGGTGGTATGTACGGGCACATCGAGCTTCCTCAAGTGCTGTTGCCCTATTTGGGATTGGTTGCATCGATGGTATTTCTTAATACCGTCGTTTTACTGGTTTTGTTTTATATTGAAGATAAGAAAGTGGCTGTATTTTCACTGCTGGATGCACTCAGAACATTTATTATCAATATGTTTGCCGCAGCTCCGATTGGATTTTTCTTTGCGATATTGCTCAATTTAAAAGGCGGAATTTATTTATCGGTTCTCTTTACTATTCCTATGCTTTTGGCAAGATACGCATTTAAACTTTATATAAAGAGTAAAATCCAGTATGAAGAAATGATTCGCGCTTTTGCAAAAACAATAGAGATCAAGGATCCCTATACAATAGGGCATTCTGTCCGTGTTGAAAGATATTGTCTTGCGATCGGCATGAAAATGGGGCTTCTTCCTGCAAGGCTTGAGCGGCTCAAAGTTGCCGCGCTGCTGCATGATATAGGGAAGATCGGTATAGATGACAGAATACTCAATAAACCTTCAACGCTTACGGGAAAAGAGAGAGAACAAATTCAAACGCATCCCGATAAAGGGACTAGAATTTTAGAAAATGTTACTATTGATAAAAAAATTCTTCAAATGATTCAGCAGCATCATGAGCGTTATGATTCGAAAGGATATCCTGGACATGTACCGCCCAACGAAATACTGCTTGAATCGGCTATTATTTCTGTCGCGGATGCTTTTGACGCGATGACAAGTGACCGTCCGTACAGAGACGGGATGGGTTATGAGCAAGCATTTGAAATTATAAAGGAAGAAAGCGGGCAGCAGTTTAACCCGAAAGTAGCGGAAGTGTTTTTGCAGATAAAAGAAGAAATTGTTGAATTGTATGAACAGCTTCATAATTCTGAAGATGTTTATACTTTGCTTTAGGAGGTTAGTCGTTGTTTTTTGCCATATTTATTCTACTGGGAATCATTACAGGCTATCTTTGCGGTGGCAGATTAAACAACTTTAAATATGTTCATATTCGAATGATTTACCTGCCGGTCGTGGCACTCATTATTTCTATTATTGCCAATAAAATAGATTTTTACTTACTGAGACATTTTGTGTCGTATCCTTTAATCATCATTTTTTTATTTGTAAATATAAAAGAAACGAAAGCATTACTGCTTGCAGGGGCAGGGTTACTTTCAAATTTTATTGTCATTACCGCAAATAACTTTTATATGCCCGTAGGTTATAAGATTGAGGAGCTCCGTGTGTATCTGAATGCATACAATATGCTAATCAACGGAGAAATTACGGGTTATATACTGGCGAGCGAGCACACAAAACTATATTTCCTTGCCGATATTTTTTATATTCCGTTTTTGCCGAAACTTGGATTTTTTTCAATAGGGGATATCCTTTTAGGTATCGGCGGGATGCTGTGTGTGATTGCATTTATGAAAAAGGAACCTAAAGGTGAAAACAGTGCAATAAAAAATAATGAGGACGATAGGGAAATAGTATAGTATCTGTTATAATAAAATTCACTTGACTGGCGTTATATCAAGGCATATAATAAATATATAATGAAACATAGGGGAGGTCGCAGACGGCCTGAGAGGAAGCTATTTCGCTTCAACCCATTGACCTGATGTGGATAATGCCACCGTAGGGATCATATTTGTAAAAAAACTGTATCATGCAAATATGATACAGTTTCTTTTTTTGTATAGTTGTTAGGAGGGAGCAATGAGGCAAAATAAAAAAGCAAAAATAATGTTGCCGGTCGGCACAATTATTCTGCTTTTGATTATCTGGGAAGGTTTTGTGAGAATAACAAATACACCGCTGTATGTGCTGCCGGCACCAAGTAAAGTTGTACTTACTTTATTCTCAGAGTTTCCTGTCCTTTTGCATCATTCATATATCACTCTGGTTGAAACAATTATCGGATTAGTTATAGCGGTAGCATTGGCGTTAATACTGGCAATTTTGATGGATGCGTTTGAAAAATTTAAATCTGCTATTTATCCAATACTTGTTGTCAGCCAGACAATCCCTGTCATCGTATTAGCCCCGATTTTCATTATTTATTTAGGTTTTGGCATGACACCTAAAGTTCTCACCGTAGTGCTGATGTGTTTTTTTCCGATAGCAGTAAGCTTTGCAGATGGAATGGCGCAGTTGGATATGAATCAAATCAATTTAGTTCGTTCATTCGGCGCCAGTAAAATACAAGTATATGGACTTGCGAAAATTCCATCAGCGGCTCCATCTTTGTTTTCGGGTCTTAAAGTAGCGGCAACATATTCCATCAGTGGTGCCGTGGTCGGAGAATGGTTGTCGGCAGATAGCGGGCTCGGATATTATATGCTTCGTGTGAAAAACGGTTTTATGCTGGATAAAGTTTTTGCATGTGTTCTGGCGATTATATTGCTCTCTTTGATGATGAACGGATTTGTGAAATTACTGCAATACATACTGTTTCCTCATTTAAGAACACATGAACAAAGTACCTAAATGTCATTATTTTATAGTTGTGTAAAAGGAGAAAAAAATGAAAAAACTTTTAGTAGTACTCTTATGCTTAAGCATGGTGCTTGCCTTTGCCTCATGCGGGGCAAGTAATCAAAGCGCAGATAATGAACTGACAGATGTTACGGTCATTTTAGATTATGTCCCAAATACGAACCATACAGGGCTATATGCCGCTCTTGATTTAGGATATTATGAAGAGCAAGGGCTGAACGTAAATATTATTGAGCCGACAGATGGCGCAACACCAACGCTGATTGCGGCAGGAAAAGGGCAGTTTGGCATTTCTTATCAAGAAGATGTCACATATGCTTTGACGGCGGAAGAGCCGCTTCCAATTAAGGCGATCGCAACGATCATTCAGCACAACACTTCCGGATTTGCTTCGTATAAAGAAAAAAATATACTCACGCCAAAAGATTTTGAAGGCAAAGTTTATGCAGGATGGGGCGCACCAAGTGAAGAAGCAACAATAAAAGCGGTGATGAAAAGCGTAGGGGCTGATTTTTCAAAATTAACAATGATCACATCTGACGGGTCGGGCTATAACGTGCTTAAAGATAAAGTTGATATTATGTGGTTTTTCTGGGCATGGGATGGTATTGCTTCACAAATAGATGGACTACCTATTAATTATATTGAACTGAGACAGCTTGACAGCCGACTTGACTACTATACACCGGTTATTATTACAAGTAATGATATCATAGAAAATAATCCCGAGCTTGCTGAGAAGTTTATGACAGCAACGACACAAGGGTATGAATACGCTATAGAGAATCCACAAGAAGCTGCAAAGATTCTATCAAAGTATGCTCCTGATTATGATTTGGAAATGCTGACAAAATCTCAAGAATATCTGGCAGATAAATACAGCGAAGATTCTGAACAGTGGGGAGTTATGAAAGATGAAGTATGGGATAACTATACTGAGTTTATGCTTGAATACGGATTGATTGATAAAACCATTGATGCACAGAATTGTTATACAAATGAATTTTTAAAATAAAGAGTAAATAAGTGAAATTAAAAGTTACAGAGTTATCATGCTCATTTGATGGCAAAATTGTTTTTGATAGATTGAATATGAATGCGCAGCAAGGAGAATTTATCAGTATTTTAGGTCCTTCCGGCTGTGGTAAATCTACGTTTTTAAATATTCTTGCCGGTGTTTTAAAACCTGATGGCGGCAGTGTGCATGTTGACGATGTGCCGGTAGAAGGGTTGTCTTCGCATTTCGCATATATGCCGCAACAGGATTTGTTGATGCCATGGAAAACCATTTTGGAAAATGTATGTTTGTACGGCACAATTCATCATCAAAAAAAGCAAATAAAAAAACAGGCGATAGCCAATTTCGCAAAGTTCGGGCTTGAAGGGTATGAAAATAAATATCCCAAAGAATTATCTGGAGGAATGCGGCAGCGTGCCGCCTTTCTCCGTACCGCTCTTTGCGCAGCAGATATTATGTTGCTTGACGAACCTTTTGGCGCGCTCGATGTTATAACCAGGGGTGAGATGCAGGATTGGCTTTTGAATATACGTCAGGAGCTTAACAGAACAACTATCCTAGTAACACATGATATTGACGAAGCCATGTATTTATCCGACAGAATTTTAATAATGAATAAAAACCCGGCATCTTTTAATAAAGAGATAACCTTACAAAAGCATGATAAAGACAGAGAATGGCTGTTTGAACAAAAAGACCTTTATAGGGAAATTTATTATTATTTAAAAAATGAATGAAGGTGTTTTCATGAAACTATTAGATGCGCATCTACATATCAGGCAAAAAGATTTAGAAGACTCTTTTTTAGAAATGATGGAGCAAAATAATTTGTATGGATTGGTTGCAGGCACTAATCCGCCCGATTGTGGCTTTGTGGCAGAGCTTGCCAAGAAAAGCCGATTTGTCATACCCACGTATGGGTTGCATCCTTGGGATGCAGACAAATACCAGATAGACCAGATGTTGGTATATTTGCATGATTGTGTTATCATCGGAGAGATAGGTATGGACAGCGTTTGGTGTGATGTTGAATTAGGTAGGCAAAGGAATGCCTTTATTAAGCAATTGGATATTGCGCAAAAGAGAGGATGCCCTGTTATACTTCATACGAAAGGCTGCGAAGAAGAGATTGCAGAGATAATTTCCAATTACTCTGTTCCGTTCATTGTTCACTGGTATGGCTGTGAGAAGCATTTGGAAAAATATATAAAGCAGGGTTGCTATTTTACTGTGGGACCGAGTGTGTATACAGAAAAAGCGATGCAGCAGGTAGTGCAGGCTGTGCCGGTATATAAATTGTTTGTTGAAAGTGATGGTTTGTATACGATAGAATGGCTGACAGAAAAAAGGGCTTTACCTGAAATGCTGCCTGAGGTTTTAAAAAATATAATAAAATATATTGCGCAGATAAAAAAGCTCAGTGAGAAGAAGGTACAAGAGAGCATGCTGTATACAATGACTAGACTTATTGATTTTCCGCTGATATAAAAAAACCATTTCATCATATGAAATGGTTTTTTTATAGTGTAAAACCGCATTTTATAAAACCATATTTAAAAAGTTCTTTGTTCTTTCATTTTTTGGGTTTGAAAAAAGTTCTTTTGCTTCATTTTCTTCAATAATCATGCCTTCATCTATAAAGATAACGCGATCCGCAACTTCTCTTGCAAAGCCCATCTCGTGACTGACAATAATCATTGTCATTCCGTCATCGGCAAGAGATTTCATAACGCTCAGTACTTCGCCTACCATTTCAGGATCAAGTGCGCTTGTGGGTTCGTCAAAAAGCATGACATCAGGATTCATTGCAAGCGCACGTGCGATTGCCACACGCTGTTGCTGACCGCCGGATAATTTATGCGGGTATACATGTGCTTTGTTTTCCATGCCGACACGTTTTAAAAGCCGCATCGCTTTTTCTTCCGCATCTTTCTTGTTCAGTATGTTTAATGCCGTTGGCGCCAGTATAACATTTTTCAGCACAGTCATATGAGGAAATAAATTAAATTGCTGAAACACCATGCCGATATTGCGGCGTACCAAGTTAATATCGACTTTAGGATCCGTTATTTCGTAATCATCAACTATGATGGATCCTTCTGTAGCTTCTTCAAGCGCATTGATGCATCTGAGTAATGTGCTTTTGCCGGAGCCCGAAGGACCGATAATACAAACCACCTCGCCTTCTGAGACAGTTAAATTAATACCGTTAAGAACTATATTATCATAATTATCATCAAAAACTTTTACCAAGCCTTCAATTTTTACTTTGTACATAGGATAGTTTCCTTTCTACAGCCCTGCCAATCTTAGAGAGAATATAAATCGTTATGAAATACATAATGCCGACGGTCAACCATATTTCGGTTGAACGAAAATTGTTTGCAATGATGAGTTTTCCGTTTTGCGTCAATTCCCGAACACCGATTACTGAGATAATAGAGGTATCTTTGAGTGTGATGATATATTGATTGATCAGTGCCGGTATCATTGTGCGGATGGCCTGCGGTAAAATAACACGTACCATTGACATAGAGTGAGATAGGCCAAGTGATCGTGCCGCTTCCATTTGTCCTTTATTTACAGACTGGATTCCGGCCCTGAAAATTTCTGAAATATAAGCACCGGCGTTCAGTGTCAGCGTAATAAGACCTGCGGTATAAGCACTCATATGGATTCCGGTGGCTGCCGGGATTCCAAAGTAAATAAAAAAAGCTTGTACAATCATAGGAGTACCTCTGAATATACTTATATAAAAAGTTGAAATGGATCTTAAAATTCGCTTTTTTGATACAGACATGAGCCCGAAAATAAGGCCGATAAATGTTGCGAAAAGAAGTGATATTACCGTAAGCTGTAAGGTCATTAACAAACCTTTTAAAAGCCGCGGCCAGCTTTCTTGCAAAAGCGCAAGGTATTCCATATTATTTTCCTCCTATGGCATAGAATAAAAACGCTTAAGAGTAATAAATCATATCCACCCTTAAGCTTAATAGTTGCAATTTTATGTTTATTAAGGAAACTTTAATTTACTTTTCTATTAATCTATAAAAACTTTTAGGGGTTGCCTTATCTTCTCTACAATGAATGCTTTATCTCTAGCGTAATACACGTTCAGTTATATATTTTTTATTTTATAGTTTATTGTAAGAATTGTCAATTATTATGTTATTAATCTATCAATCATTATATAAAAAATCAGCTTTGACAAAGCTGATTTTTTTAATTATAGTGATTATAATATTTTTTAATGATTATTTTTGAATATAGGTGTCTAAGATTTCCTGATATTTTCCATTTTCTTTCAAGTTTGCAAGCCCTGCATTGAACATTTCAATTAATTCAGGGTTGCTATCTTTTAATACTGCAAAGCCATAAGAACTGCCGCGTTCCATTTCGGTAACGATTTGAAGAGGCTCGCCCTTGGAAATCGCGTATCCTAAAACAGGATAATCTTCAAAACATGCTGCCGAATTGCCGATTTCAACATCTTGATACATATTGGCACTGTCATCAAAATAAACCAATTCAAAATCATATTCTTCAGCGATTCCTTCGGCAAAAGCCGAGCCTTCGGTACCGGTTTTTACAGCAACTTTTTCGCCGGCTAAATCTGCGTAAGCTTTTATTTCATCATTGCTGCTTGAAATACCCATGACAACACCGCTGTCGAAGTAAGGATCAGAAAAATCAAAGATTTCTTTTCGCTCGTCGGTGATGCTCATGCCTGCGATCATGCCATCGACTTGTTCTGCTTGTACAGCCTGAAGAGACGCATCAAAACCTAAAATATTTATTTCATATTCAAAGCCTTGATCTTCTGCTATAGCTGCAAGCAAATCCATATCGATGCCTATAAAGTTTCCATCTGAGTCTTCAAATTCAAATGGTGCAAAAGTCGTATCGGTAGCGATGGTATAAACTTTGTCCTCCGTTGTATTTGAATTTGAGCCGGAACATGCAGTAAATGTTAATACCAACATAAGTACTGCAAGAATTGTTATAAACGTTCTTGTTTTTTTCATTAGTTTCCTCCATTTGGTTAGTTAATGTTCTATATATCTTTTAATATTTTAGCTGTAACCGTTTGAATTGTCAATTCATATAAATCGTGTTTCTAATAAAAATATTGAATTCATCCCTGTTTATGTTAATATAGTGTTGATAATCATAGTTTTTCAAAAAGAATAGAATTTATAAATATTTTTAAGGAGAAAGATAAGAAATGTATTTCTATGGTTGTGAAATTAAAATAATAAAAGGTGATATTACACGGCAGGCAACTTCGGCAATCGTAAATGCGGCAAATTCGGCATTGATAGGCGGCGGCGGTGTAGATGGCGCTATTCATAAAGCTGCGGGAGATGAACTCCCTACAGCATTAAGAAAAATAGGATCTTGCCCGACAGGAACGGCATGTATTACAGAAGGCTTTCGTTTAAAAAGCAAATATATTATTCATACGGTAGGGCCAATCTATCATGGCGGCAATGACAATGAAGCCGAGCTTCTTAAAAGTGCGTATGTTTCTTCTCTTGCATTGGCAAATGATCACTATCTGCACTCCATTTCTTTTCCGGCAATCAGTACGGGAGTCTATCGATTTCCAAAACAGCAGGCGGCGAGAATTGCGATTTCTACGACACTGAAATATTTAAAAGAAAAAAACAAGTCATTAAAAGAAATTGTTTTTGTATTGTTTGATGAAGAACAATATCAGTTATATGTAGATTTATTGAATGAATTAAAGGAGCAGGTGAAATGAAAAAAACATTAAACAGCACAGTTATTTTTGGAATCATATTAGTTGCCGCTGGTATCATTTTTGCAGGCAATGAATTGGGGGCTTGGAGTATTCGTCTTTTTTTTGACGGATGGTGGACGCTCTTTATTATTATTCCATGCCTTATCAGCATGATCCAAAATGGATTTAATGCAGGAAATATCATCGGTCTATGTATCGGGTTGTTTTTTCTTTTGCAGCAGCAAAACTTTTTTTGGTTTCATGAGTACAGAAAATTAATTTTCCCGATCATTATTGTTTTACTGGGATTACTCATCATTTTTAAACATAATGATAATAATCTTGTTCATCATCACCAAACTGCCTATGATGAGCAAACATATAAAAAAGCAGAAAAAACAGAAGCTGAAAATAAAGATACTGATGAACAAAGGCAACAGGGGCCAATGTTTAGCGATCCGTCAAGTATTGTGCGAATGACAGCTTTATTTTCCGGCCAGGATTATGAGAGCAACCATCAACCGTTTCATGGGGCTGATGTTAAGGCATTTTTTGGTGGAGTCGATATGGATATAAGGAACGCAATTATTGACAAAGATGTTCGAGTAGATGCGTTGTGTATGTTTGGCGGAATAGATATTTTTGTTCCTGAAAATATTCCGGTCAAAGTGCAATCTACTGCTATTTTTGGCGGAGTAGACAATATGGCAAAATATAATGCAGGCTCTCCGTGTATTTATATATACGCCACCTGTGTTTTTGGTGGCATAGATATTAAATTTAGCAAAAATAAAAAATAATTCTGTCATTTATGTCAAATATTGACAAAAATATTTTATATTAGAAATTAAAATTATTATTGTTATATATGATCTTAAAAAGAGAAATCTTGATATTTTATTTATTTTGAAATATAATGTAGCAGTATTTGGAGGTAATAATGGACGATTGTTTATTTTGTAAGATTATAAATAAGGAAATTCCTTCTCAAATTGTATATGAAGATGATAAAACTTTAGTTTTTAAAGATTTAGAACCGCAGGCACCAATACATTATCTGATTGTGCCTAAGCAACATTTTGATAACCTCACGAATGTTCCGGCCGGCAATGATATTATCAGCCATATTTTTACGGTAGCTACTAAAATGGCAGTCAAAGAGGGTGTAAGTGATACGGGCTTTCGAATTGTCAATAATTGTGGACTTTTAGGCGGGCAAAGTGTAAACCATCTTCATTTTCACTTTTTAGCGGGACGCCAAATGAAATGGCCTCCGGGCTGAAAAATGTTGACATAATGATTTGATTTGATATAATACTTCATTGTAGAATTAAGCATGAGGGGGGGGATATAAGTGTCAGAAGTAAAAGTCAGAGAAGGCGAAAGCTTAGAAAGTGCTTTAAAAAGATTTAAAAAGAAAACTGCGAGAGCGGGTGTAATGAGCGAAGTCAGAAAAAGAGAGCATTACGAAAAACCCAGCGAAAGAAAAAAAAGAAAAGCTGAAGCTGCAAAAAAGAAGAAAAGCAGGTACTAGCAAATGGATCTTAAACAAAGGCTTATGAGCGATTATAAAGATGCCATGAAAAATAAAGATACAATAACCAAACAGACCATTACAATGGTTCGTTCCGCAATTCTTTTTTATGAAAAAAACCATAAGATAGAGTTAGATGATAATGGTGTTATAGAAATTGTTGCGTCTGAATGGAAAAAACGCCGTGAAGCGTTAAAAGAATTTGAAAAAGCGCAGCGAAATGACTTAATTACTCAAACAAAAGAAGAAATTAAAGTGCTTATGAAATACCTTCCCGAACAATTAAGTGATGTGCAAATTGAGGCTGAAGTAATAGAGGCAATCAAAGCAACCAATGCATCGACTATGAAAGATATGGGTAGAGTCATGGCAGCCTTAATGCCGAAGTTAAAAGGCAAGGCAGATGGGAGCTTAATCAATCAGTTAGTCAAAAAACACTTATCTTAAAAATATATGTTTTACATATATTTAAAGTAAGAATAACTGCATCCTCGAAAATCGAGGATGTTTTTTTATGGAATAATTACTTATCAATAAGACAGCGGGTAATTTTTTATAAATTAAACTCATAAAATAGTGTGTAAGGTGATTTTATGAGTAGAAAAACAGAAAATAAAAATGAAAAGAAAAATACAAAAGCGCTTAAAACAGTGCGGACAAAAATTAGTGACATAACAGAACTGCCTTATGAGCTTGTATTAAATCTGCCCAAAATAACAATTATAGGAGATATGCAGGCAGTTATCGAAAATCATAAAGGCATACTGGAGTATGAAAATAATAGTATTCGTATCAATTCGTCTATAGGGATGATAAAAATCACCGGAGAAAATTTAACAATTAAAAATATAATGGCAGAAGAGATCATTGTTTTCGGAAGTATATTTATGGTGCAGGTGGTAGAATGAGTATCGTCAAACTTTTTCATTATCTTAATGGCTTTTATATCATAGAAATACACGGATATATGATGGAAAAGCTATTAAATATTCTTCATATACATAAAATTTATGCATGGGATATAAAAAAAGATCAAAACGGAATACTGCAACTCAAGCTTATGCGTGGTTCACTTGAAAAGTTTATATCATTAAGCAAGCATTTTAAAGTTGATGTAAAAGTAATTTCCAGACACGGGCTGCCATATTTTTTTCAGAAATTACTGAAGAAAAAAGGATTTGTGACAGGGTGCATCATTTTAATTGCATCATTTTTTTTCTTATCTTCTTTTATTTTAAAAATTGAAATTCCTGTAGAATATACAATGCAAAGACAGCAAATCATGACTGCGCTCAGCGAAGCTGGCTTAAAGGCAGGAGTTATAAAATACACGATTGATTACGATGAAGTAAAAAGACAGTTCTTAATCAATAACCCGGATTATACATATATAAGCATTACGCTTCAAGGCACAAAAGCAAAGGTGGATTTATATTCGGCAGTGAAATCACAGGAAATTTATGACTATTCGAAACCGGCCGATATCTTAGCGGGCAAAGACGGAGAGGTAAAAAAAATACTTGTAATTCGAGGGACGGCATTGGTAGAACAAGGGGATAACGTAAAAAAAGGAGATGTGCTCATCAGCGGTAATGAGCACATGCTTGTAGGCAACAGTGAAAAATATGTATATCAATGTGCAACGGGAAGCGTGACGGCAGAAGTGGAATACAATTTTGATAATATCCCGGTAAATATGCTGCAGCCAAGTCAAGAGGCCGTATTTTTTGAACAAAATACGATTCTATTTAAAGACTTTGCATTCGAAATCAATAAAGCAGACGATTTAGAGGATTTAATCGAATACAAAAGTACGGAGAGGAATTTATATCTGTTTGATTTCATGTTGCCGATTAAAATTGAAAAAACGATATTCTATAAGAAAAGCGAAGCGAGTACAAAAAATGAGAGCAAAATTGTTAATGATGTGGTAGAATATCTAAGAAATAATGATTATTTAAGTAAGAATATTCAGATTATAAATATAAATATAAAAAAAACAGGGCAGTATATGGATAGCAACTTGTATTCGGCAAAGATTACTGCGCTTGAAGAAATTGCGCAAATCAAGTATATTCAATAATAATGATCGGGAGAAGAAGCAAAATTTGAACAATAAAACAATAAGGCAAATTAATCTTGAACCTTATAGTGCGGATGTTAGAAAAATTACTGGCATTATGGATAAGAATTTAAGTGAAATAGAGAAGTATTTTAATGTGGATGTTATATTCCGAGACAATTCATTAAAAATCATTGGCCAACAAGAAGATGTAGAAAAAGCTGAAGAGGGAATATTAAATTTATTTAAGGCAAGTAAAAATAGAGAAAACATTGATAATCAAACATTAAATTATATACTGAGTATGACTGGAAAGACGCTTGATAAGGATTACTTGGAAAATTCAAATATTCTTTGTTATACCGCAAGAGGAAAAGCAATTAAATACAAAACTGCCGGACAAAAAAAATATGTTAATGCGATCAGGCATAATGATATTACTTTTGCAATAGGTCCTGCCGGAACGGGGAAAACATATCTTGCAATGGCGATGGCAGTAGAGGCTTTCAAAAAAGGAGATGTAGCACGTATTGTGCTGACACGCCCTGCAGTTGAAGCAGGAGAAAGTCTCGGGTTTTTACCGGGAGATCTAAGAGAAAAGGTCGATCCGTATCTGCGACCGCTTTATGACGCTTTGTATGATATAATGGGTGTTGAAGTATATCAAAAATATATGGAACGCGGAATGATTGAAGTAGCGCCGCTCGCATATATGCGCGGCCGCACGCTGGACGATTCATTTATTGTGTTAGATGAAGCTCAAAATACCACTCCGGAACAAATGAAGATGTTTTTAACCAGACTTGGCTTTGGTTCAAAAGCTATTGTGACAGGAGATATAACACAAGTAGACTTACCTAATGAAAAGACAAGCGGTCTCGTAAAAGTACAGCACATTTTAGACAATATAAAGGGACTTGAATTCATTTATTTGACGCAGCAGGACGTAGTAAGACATAATCTTGTGCAAAAAATTATAGATGCTTATGATCATTACGAAAATACTAAAAAATAATGGAGTTGTTTATGTCTAGGTCAAGTAAGGTTATTCGGGCAATAGTTGCGGTTATATTATTTGCCATTACTTTTATATTACTTTATTTTTCACTTGCGCCAAAAAAATATTCACTCGAAGTAGGACAAACTGCAATCGAAGATATTGTAACGCAAAGTACAATTGTGGATAGCGAACAAACAGAAAAATTAAAACGGCAGGCAGAAGAAAATGTGGAGCCCGTATATGATGTCATCCCGGGTGCTTCTCTGCGAGTATCTGAGTCTGTAGGTATTGTGATGGATATCATTGACAGCGCAAATGAAGATGACAGCCTTGCAGATATACAAAAAGAAGTTCAAGATAATGTAGATATTACATTGGAAACATCCAGTATCGAACATATTTTGGCAATGTCAAAATCTGATCGGAATGAAATGAAAGAGAAGATGCTTGCGATACTGTCCGAAGTTTATCAAGATGAAGTTCGTCCGGATGATCTTCAGGCAAAGAAGGAATATACATACCAATATATTGATAATACTTGGATGAGTCAGATAAGTAAAATTGAAGCGCGTAATATTTTAGGTAAAGTGATGATTGCCAATGTAGAGGAAAATAAAGGAAAAACATTGGCAGCGAAAGAAGAAGCAAGAGAAAATATAGAAGCAATCACCTATATACAAGGTTCAAAAATTGTAACAAAAGGAGAAGAAATTACACAAGAAAAGTATGATTTGCTCAAAAGTAATGGTTTGCTTGAAGGCAATAAAACACAAGATTTGTTTTTATATGGCGGGATTATTTTCTTCATAGCCATCCTTTTACTTATGCTTGCGCTCTATTTATATCAGTTTGAAAAGTATATTTTTACACAAATTAAAAAACTATTTATGATATTGTGCCAAATTATTATTTATCTTGCTTTGGCTAATTTAATCGTTCAATTTAATGCCTATCTCATTCCGATCTCAATGCTCGCTGTTACACTTGCTTTGGTACTTAAACCTAAATTGGCATTGATTGTCAATATATTCGCAGTCATGCTGATTGCTTTTTCAATAAAAGCAGAGGCGACATTAATTATTATCATGCTGAGTTCGGGCATACTCTCGGCAATTTTTATGAAGCGTATCACCACACAGTCCGGCATCTATAAATATAGCCTTATTATCGGCATCATTAATGCATTTATTCTTTTGGTAAGTGATATTATTCTTTATAATATAAGTATTGATACTGCTATTAATTGCGCATATATTATATTGGCGTCAATAATCGCCGGGTTTGGATCCGTTGGATTGGTCTATCTTTGGGAATGGCTCTTTAATATCCCAACTTCTATTCGTATGCTGGATATAGCATCCCTCAATCATCCTCTTGTAAAAAAATTGATGCAGTATGCTCCGGGTACGTATCAACATTCACTTAATGTTAGCGGCTTGGCAGAAGCTGCGGCAGAAGAAATTAATGCAGATGTTTTGCTTGCGAAAGCCGGCGGGCTGTTTCACGATATCGGCAAATTGGAAAACCCAAATTATTTTTGCGAAAATCAACAGGCGGATAATAATCCTCATGATAAATTAAGACCGGCGCAAAGTGCCCAAATACTTAAAAAGCATGTTTCTGATGGTGTGGTATTGGCAAAAAAATATAAATTACCGAAGCTGATACAAGAAATTATCCAAACGCATCAAGGTACAGCCGTTATGGAATATTTCTATCATAAAGAAAAAACGATTCAAGACAATGTGGATGAGGAAATCTATAGATATGACGGCCCCAAACCGGTAATGAAAGAAGCGGCGATTGTAATGTTGGCCGACAGTTGTGAAGCTGCTGTAAAAAGTATACCGAGGCCGAGTGAAATCCAAATATATGAAATGGTCCAAAAAATTTTTTGTATCAAAGAGTCAGACGGTCAATTATCGGAAAGTGAGCTAACTTTTTCTGAATTAAATAAAATTAAAAAAATTTTTATACGCAATTTGAATGCAATGTATCATGAACGCATACAATATCCTCATCAAGATGAGGATATCGAAAAAATGACACAAGAAATTCAAAATAGCTTTGATAATGATGTCAGCGAAATAAAGAAGGCAGAAGAGCTGGTAAATACAAAAGAAAATGAGGATGTTAATGGAAGCAAAAATTCTGATGAATAACTTTACGAATTCAGAGGTAGAACCTGAATTCTTGCATCATGCACAAAAAGCCGCAGGGCTTGCCTTGAATACAGATGCGGAAAATTATGAAATTGGGTTAAACATAGTCGACGAAGAGCAAATCCAAGCTCTTAACGAAGAATATCGTCATATAGACGCGCCTACCGATGTGTTAAGTTTTGTTTTGAATGATAAAGAAATGGCGCAAGAAGATGGTTTTATTTATTTAGGGGATGTGGTAATTTGTCTGAGCATTGCAAAAAAGCAAGCAGCGGAATACAAGCACAGCCTTTTACGGGAATTGGTTTATTTATTTGTTCATTCAATTCTGCATATGAGAGGTTATGATCATATGAATGAAGAAGAAAAAGAAAATATGAGAGCGGAAGAAGAAAAAATTATGCAGGAACTTTCGATTTTGAGATAGAGTGTTAAAGGTATAAAAATGAATGGAAAAAACTTTAAGTCGGGATTCATCGCAATTATAGGAAGAACAAATGTGGGCAAAAGCACCATTATAAACAGTCTTCTCAATGAAAAATTGGTCATTATGTCAAATAAGCCGCAAACAACTCGGAATAACATTAGATGTATCTATACAGACGAAGAAGCCCAACTGATATTTATTGATACACCGGGTATGCATAAGCCTAAAAATAAATTAAGCAATATGATGGTAGATATGGTTTCCGGTAGCCTGGCAAGCACAGATTTGGTACTTTATGTTGTAGAAGATGATATGTATATAGGACGAACAGATAAAATCATTTTGGAAAAACTCGCAAACGCGAATAAACCTGTCATTTTATTAATCAACAAAGCTGATAAATTAAGTCAAGATGAAGTTTTATATAAGATAAATTTATATAAAGAATATTCATTTATAAATGAAATTCTTCCGATATCTGCGCTCACAGGTAAAAATATGGAGTTAGTGATTCCGTTGATTAAAAAATATTTGTCGCAGGGGCCGATGTATTTTCCGGAGGATATGATTACAGATAAACCGGAAAAGTTTTTTATTGCCGAATTAATACGCGAAAAAGCGCTTCAGCTATTAGAACAGGAAATTCCTCACGGTGTCGGTGTAGAAATTATGAGCATGAAAGAGCGTAAGGGAAAAGATATTATTGATATTGAGGCAACTATTTATTGTGAAAGGAAGTCTCATAAAAGTATTATCATCGGAAAAAATGGCTCGATGATAAAAAATATCGGTACAAAAGCAAGAATGGATATTGAAAAATTTTTAGATATAAGAGTAAACTTACAGCTTTGGGTAAAAGTGCGAGAAGAATGGCGCGATAGCAACTATGTATTAAAAGATTTGGGTTATAAAGATGAGGTCTAAGATAAATGTTTGAATATAAAGTCATTAAAGAGTGCAGCAAGACAAAAGCACGCGTAGGCGTTTTAGAGACACCCCATGGGCAAATTACAACGCCTGTTTTTATGCCTGTCGGAACACAAGCAACAGTTAAAGCAGTGTTTCCTGAATGCCTAAAAGAAATGGGCACGCAAATTGTTCTTGCAAATACATATCATTTATATATGAGACCGACAAGTAAGCTGATAAAAAAAGCAGGCGGACTTCATAAGTTTATGAATTGGGACAGGCCAATTTTAACAGACAGCGGCGGCTATCAAGTTTTTAGTCTTGCAGACAGAAGAAAAATCACTGAAGAAGGAGTGCTTTTTTCAAGCCATCTTGACGGTAGCAAACATTTTTTTACACCGGAAAAAGCTATTGAAATTCAAAACGATTTGGGTTCGGATATCATTATGGCCTTTGATGAATGTATCCCGTATCCAGCTGATTATGAATATGCAAAAAAAAGTACCGAGGCCACCCTCTCTTGGGCAAAAAGATGTAAAGACGCGCATAAGAATACGCATCAGCAAGCGTTATTTGGTATTGTTCAAGGCGGTATGTATCCGCAACTTCGTATAGATTGTGCAAAGGAGTTAGTTGATTTTGATTTTCCCGGATATGCCTTGGGCGGACTTAGCGTAGGTGAACCTAAAGAACTCATGTATGAGGTTATTGAAAATACAAAACCACAAATGCCGGATGACAAACCGCTTTATCTCATGGGAGTAGGCAGCATCGATTGTCTTTTGCAGGGGGTCATCAGAGGGATTGATATGTTTGACTGTGTTATGCAGACGCGTATGTCGAGAAACGGGGCAGCTCTTACGAGAGGCGGCAGGATTAATTTGAGGAACGCACAGTATATTGAAGATTTTACACCAATAGATGAAAAATGCGATTGCTATGTATGCAAAAATTATTCTAAGGCCTATTTGAGGCACTTGGTAAAAGCAGAAGAAATCTTAGCCTCTATGCTTCTTTCTTACCATAATTTATACTTTACGATTAAAATTATGGAAGGACTGAAAGAAGCGATTTTAAGGGATGACACATTGAATTATATAAAAAAGTTTAATTTGACAAATGAGTAATTAACGTTTAAAATATTAAAAGAATTTTTTATAAGAGGAGATAAAATATGATAGCTACGACAACGACAACAGCTACAGGAGGTATAAGCAGTTTTCTTCCTATGATATTGTTGCTTGGTGCGTTTTTCTTAGTATATACCATCACAATGAGACCGCAAAGAAAGCAATACAAAAATCTTCAAGCGAAACGTGAAATGATGAAAAAAGGTGATAAAGTTGTCACGGCAGGCGGATTCCATGGTAAAGTATTCTCAGTTAAAGACAACTATGCCATCATCGAAGTACTCCCGGATAACGTAAAAATGAAGATTAACAAAACGTCAATATCAGAAGTTGAACTTCGTGAAGTCCCGACAAAGAAAAATGATGAAGCAGAAGATATTGAAATTGAAGAAGAAACAAAAACACCTGCAACGCCCGTAAAAAAAGCGAATAAAAATGCAAAAGATTATTCAAAGAAAAGCAGAGCAAAAAAAGAAGCACAGCAAGAATCGGTAGCTAATGAAGAAATTATAGATGCTGAAATTGTTGAGGAAATTGAAAATAAACCGGAAGAAAAATAATTTCAAATAAGCCTTTCGATTATTATTTATCGAAAGGCTCTTTTTTGATTGTAATAATATACAAGAACATTATATTTAAAGTGTTCGCAATTATTAAAATGTTTTGATTTTTTTCTTTAATTTAAAACATTTTTTTTATATAATGAAAAAATAGGAGTTTTAAGATTATGTTTCATTACATCATAGGTGTATTACAAGAAGTGGGAAGCGATTATGCGGTGCTTGATAATGGCGGGATCGGTTATATGATGACTATTTCAAAGAACACGGCTATGGCGCTACCTGAAATAAAATCGGACATTAAATTGTATGTGCATGCGAAAATAAAAGATGAAGGGATTGTGTTCTACGGTTTTATAAACCATACGGAAAAGGAGCTCTATCTTGCGCTCACAAGTGTATCAGGCGTAGGGCCTAAGGCAGCTATGGCAATACTCAGCAGCAATACACAAGATCAAATTATTGAGGCCATACGCAGCAATGATGCAAAAATCTTAAGCATGGCCCCCGGAATCGGTCTAAAGACAGCACAGAGAATTATCATTGACTTAAAAGACAAATTTGGAGACTTTAAGGATTTTGAATTTGAAAGTATTCCGGCAAATATATTTACACAAGAAAAAAGTATTTGTATTGATGCGTTGATTTCTTTGGGATATTCAAAATCAAAGGCAAATGCGATGGTAGAACGCACTTTTACTGAAGAAGAAACAACTCAAAATAACATCCTTGCCGCTTTAGCATGCGCAGATACCATTATATAAGAGGGTGCCATGGATAAGAGAAAAATTATTACCACATCAAAAACAGACATTGATATAGATAATGAAAAAACACTTCGGCCTAAATTCTTAGAAGAATATGTTGGGCAAAATAAAATAAAAAGTAATATGGAAGTCTTTATTTCCGCAGCAAAACAACGGCAGGACACGCTGGATCACGTGTTGTTATACGGACCTCCCGGGCTTGGGAAGACCACTTTGGCATATATCATAGCAAACGAAATGAATGTGGGGATCAAAGTAACATCGGGTCCCGCTATAGAAAAACCCGGGGATTTGGCGGCTATGCTTACGGGTATGAAAAAAGGTGATATATTATTTATTGATGAAATACATAGAATGAATCGGGTGGTTGAAGAGATTTTGTACCCGGCGCTTGAAGATTTTGCGCTTGATATCATTGTAGGTAAAGGGCCTGGAGCGAGATCAATCAGGCTGGATTTGCCTGCTTTTACTTTGGTTGGGGCTACAACAAGAGCGGGGTTGATTTCTTCGCCTCTGCGCGATCGCTTTGGCGTCATGTGCCGCCTTGAGATGTATACATCAGAAGAGCTTAAAGATATTATTCTTCGTTCTGCTGATATATTAGATGTGAAAATCACAAATAAAGGGGCCTGCGAACTTGCAAGGCGAAGCAGGGGAACCCCCAGGATCGCAAACAGAATATTAAAGAGAACCAGGGATTTTGTTCAAGTTTTAAAATTTGATAAGATAGATGAGGATTCCGCCAGACAAGCACTCGGCTTTTTGGAAGTGGACGAGAGAGGTCTGGATAATAATGACAGAAGAATGCTGGATGTGCTGATTCGCTCTTTTAGAGGCGGACCTGTGGGTATTGATACACTGGCAGCTGCAATCGGCGAAGAGAAAGATAATATTGAAGATGTATACGAACCATACTTAATACAGATAGGATTCATTCAAAGAACTCCGCGAGGCAGAGTAGCTACACCGCATGCATATGAACATTTAGGCATATCTTACAATGAGAGTAACGCAAATATATGAAAACAGACGAATTTAATTATGAATTGCCAAAAGAGATGATTGCGCAATATCCTGCGCAGAAGCGGGACTGTTCATCGCTTATGGTGATCAATAAAAAAACAGATAAAATAAAACATCAGTATTTTTATGATATTATAAAGTATATAAATAAAGGAGATTGTCTTGTTTTTAATGATTCAAAAGTTATTCGCGCACGTTTGTACGGGCAGAAAGACACTGGTGCAAAGATTGAATTACTCCTTTTAAAAGACTTGGAAAACGGTCTTTGGCAGGTGCTTTTAAAGCCGGCAAAACGTCTTAAAGTAAATGATATCATTTATTTTGAAGATCAAGAAATTATAGCACGCGTGATAGATAAAGCAAATGATGGATTGTGCGTAATAGAAATTTTTTGTAATGGCAATATATACGAAAAAATTGAGCAGATGGGTAAAATGCCGTTGCCGCCGTATATAAGGGATAACGAAAAATATTACGATAGATATCAAACAGTCTATGCAAAAAATATAGGCTCATCCGCCGCGCCGACAGCAGGGCTGCATTTCACGAATGAGCTTATTGATAAGCTAAAGGATAAAGGTGTCAGAATAGCATATATTACACTTCATGTAGGGCTTGATACGTTTAGACCAGTCAAAGTAGAGAATATACAAAATCATAAAATGCATACAGAACATTATCAGATCACAAAAGAAGATGCAAAGATAATCAATGAAGCAAAGAGAAATGGCAAAAGAATCATAGCTGTAGGCACCACTTCGATGAGAACACTCGAAGGATGTGCGGAAAAATATGGTGAAATTTTGCCTGTTATTGATGATACGGATATATTTATTTATCCGCCATATACATTTAAAGTAGTAGATTGCTTAATTACAAATTTCCATCTTCCAAAGTCTACTCTGCTGATGCTTGTCTCTGCTTTTTATGATAAAGATAAATTGCTTGATGCATATAAAAAAGCGGTGGAAGAAAATTATCGGTTTTTTAGTTTTGGAGATGCAATGTTTTTATACTAAGTCTATATAATATATTAATTTATATAAAATAAAAGGAGCATGAATATGCAAACAATTAGAACAGCAAAAAATTTACAAACAATCACACCTTCTATGACGCTGGCAATCACGGCGAAATCGAAACAGCTCCGCACAGAAGGCAAAGACGTTATAGGATTCGGCGCCGGAGAACCTGATTTCGATACACCTCAGCCCATAAAGCAAGCAGGCATTGATGCCATTAATGCTAACTTTACACGTTATACGGAAGTAAACGGCACAACGGCGCTTCGAAAACTTATCTGCAAGAAATTGAAAGATGAAAATAATTTAGATTATGAGCCTAAAAATATTATCGTAAACAGTGGAGCGAAGCACAGTTTGTATCTTTCGCTCTGTGCCGTTTTGAATCCGGGCGATGAAGTTATTATTCCTGTGCCTTATTGGGTAAGTTATCCCGAAATGGTAAAGATAGCAGGGGGTGTGCCCGTGTATGCGGCAACAACCGCCGAGAGCGGTTTTAAACTGACAAAAGAAAATTTAATAAAGGCAAAAACACACAAAACAAAAGCGATTATGCTCAATTCTCCGTCCAATCCTACGGGAAGTGTGTATACAAAAAAAGAATTAGAGGTGGTTGCCAAATTTGCTGTTGACAATAATTTGTTTGTGATATCTGATGAGATTTATGAGAGCATCATGTATGGTGACGCAAAGCATATAAGTATCGCGCAACTTGGAGAAGATATAAAGAAAAATACGATTTTAATCAACGGCCTTTCAAAAACATATGCTATGACAGGCTGGAGAATAGGCTACACGGCGGCAGAAGAAGATATCATTAAAGCCATGAGCAGTATTCAGGGCCATACGGTATCTCATCCGGCATCCATTGCACAAAAAGCGGCTGAAGCGGCTTTTACGCTAAATAAATCAATCGTGTATGAAATGGTAGAAGAATATGATAAGCGAAGAAAATATATGATGAATTATATTGATGAAGAAATTTCTGATTTATCTTATATTATGCCGCAGGGTGCGTTTTATCTTTATGTAAATGTTTCAAAAACATTTGGGAAAACATACAATAATGTAACAGTAAAATGTGCGCTTGATTTTGCGAGCACGTTGCTGGAAAATTATCTTGTAGCTGTAATCCCGGGAGAAGGATTTGGGACGAAAGAATATGTAAGGCTTTCTTATGCTACTTCGCTTGAAAACATTAAAGAAGGACTGAAAAGAATAAAAGATTTTTTAAATCAGTAATAAATAGAGGTTAAAATGACAAATCAATATTCAAATCCCTTAAGCGAGCGCTATGCATCAAAAGAAATGTTGTATATTTTTTCTTCGGATAATAAATTTTCTACATGGAGAAAACTTTGGGTTGCACTTGCAAAAGCAGAAAAAAAATTAGGTCTTGAAATTTCGGACGAGCAGATTGCCCAGATGCAGAAAAATATTGATAACATTGATTATGAGACGGCTGCTGAGTATGAAAAGAAATTCAAACATGATGTTATGGCGCATGTGCACACATTTGGTGAAGTGGCGCCAAAAGCAAAACCTATCATTCATTTAGGCGCAACAAGTGCATATGTGGGAGATAATGCGGATTTAATTATTTATCACGAGGCACTTACTTTAATTTATCAGAAATTATTAATTTTAATAGATAAATTAAAAGATTTTTCACTTCAATATGCGTCTCTTCCCACGCTTGGGTTTACTCATTTTCAGCCGGCACAGCTTACAACCGTGGGAAAGCGAGCAAGTCTTTGGCTCTATGATTTGGTACTGGATATTGAAATGCTGCGTTTTACACTGCAAAATTACAGGCTGCGCGGTGTAAAAGGGACTACAGGTACACAAGCGAGTTTTATGAGTCTGTTTGACAATGATGAAGAAAAAGTAATGCAGCTTGATCAACTTGTATGTTCGGAAATAGGATTTAAAAGAGCATATAGCATCACCGGGCAAACCTATCCTCGTAAAGCAGATAGCCGCATTGTCAACTGTTTGAGTGATATAGCGCAGACACTGCATAAATGCGCAACGGATCTGCGGCTTTTGCAGCATTTAAAAGAAGTGGAAGAACCATTTGGGAAAAGCCAGATAGGTTCCTCGGCAATGGCATATAAAAGAAATCCGATGAAGTGTGAGCGCATTTGTTCGATTGCGCGGTATATTATTATAAATGCATTAAATCCCGCAATGACTTCTTCGGTTCAATGGTTTGAACGTACTTTGGATGACAGCGCCAACAGGCGTATCAGTATCCCGGAATGTTTTTTGGCGGCAGATGCAATCATAGAGCTTGCAATTAATGTATTTTCGGGGATTGTTGTCAATGAGAAAGTAATCGAAAAACATATCATGCAGGAGCTTCCTTTTATGCTGACCGAAAATATTATTATGGAAAGTGTAAAAAAAGGGGGAGACCGGCAGGAACTGCATGAGAGAATTCGTATCCTGAGCTTACAGGCTGCAGAGCAAGTCAAAGTGTACGGGAAAGACAATGATCTACTGAGGCGTATCGCTGATGATGAGATGTTTTCTCTTACATTGGAGCAGTTAGAGGAAATTGCGCTTCCTGAAAAATATACAGGCCGGGCAGCCGGACAAGTCAAGTATTTTATAGAAAAAGAAGTTGCTTTACTACTGAAAGATTTAAAACAAAATATTGAAATAACAGAAACAAAGTTTTGAAAATCCGTATTTAAATACGGATTTTTTATAGACAGGATTAAACAATGCAAAATGCTAAAAAATAAATTGCCTTTTATTGCATAATAATCTAAATTTTGCTAAAATAATAAAAATGTTTGCATTTGGAAAGGTATATTACAGATGGATAATTCAAATTTACAAAGTAATTATTATGACACGAAATTGGGGGTTAAGGGGTATGTTTTAGGGATTCAGCATTTATTCGCGATGTTTGGTGCAACGATTTTAGTACCATTAATAACAGGCTTAAACCCGGCAGTAGCATTAGTCACAGCAGGAATCGGTACATTGTTATTTCATTTAGTAACAAAAGGTAAGGTTCCTGTTTTTTTGGGTTCTAGCTTTGCTTTTATAGCGGCTATCTGTGCAGCCACAGGAGTAGGCACGGAGACTGGAGTTACGTCTCAAGGAATCGCACAGGCTCAGGGTGGAATTATATTTGCCGGAGCCATATATTTTGTTTTTGCCATTTTGGCTTATTTTTTAGGCGCAGAAAGATTGCGTAAATATTTTCCGCCTGTAGTAACGGGACCAATTATTATGGTTATTGGTACCATGTATGCAAGCAGTGTGGCACTAAGTGATGCAATGGGGACAGGAACAACGAATTCCGTTGGGCTCTCACTCTTTGTTGCATTCTGCGTTATTTTAATTATTGTTTTAACATCAATTATTAAAAAAGGTTTTTTCAAACTTGTACCTATTCTTTTGGGGATGATAGGGGGATATATCATTTGTTTGATTTTAAAGGCTGTCGGTGTGTTTGATATGAGTTTTGCGGCTGTTGCGAATGCATCTTGGCTCAATATCCCATATGTAACGGAAGGGTTTATGAATACTCCAAAATTTAACTGGATGGTTATATTATCAATAGCGCCCATTGCGCTCGTTACATTTATGGAACATGTCGGTGACATCACGGCAAATGGGGCCGTTGTAGGGAAAGATTTTTTTAAAGATCCGGGTCTGCACAGAACCTTGCTTGGAGACGGGCTTGCGACATTGGTTGCCGGATTTTTTGGAGGACCGCCAAATACAACTTATTCAGAAAATACGGGCGTCTTGGCAACAACCAAAAATTATAATCCTAAAATTCTTCGTATAGCGGCTGTCTTTGCAATTATTTTAGGGTTTTTCGGAAAGTTCGGAGCAGTTTTACAAACAATTCCTATGCCTGTACGCGGCGGTGCAGAAATTATTTTATTTGGTATGATTGCTGCTGTTGGTATTCAAACACTGACGAAAGCAAAAATTAATTTTTCACATTCACGTAATATGATTATTGTTGCATTAATATTAATTTTAGGTCTTGGTATTTCTGGAATGGGAGGAATCAGTATTGCAATAGGTGATGGAAACACCATCACGATATCCGGCTTGTTTGTTGCCACAGTCGTTGGCGTTATAGCCAATGCGGTGCTGCCTGCTGAAAACAAAGAAGAAAAAGCAGAGGAGTAAAATGAATAATAAGAACGTAACTATTTTAAATCATCCATTGATTCATCATAAAATATCTCTTTTACGTGATATCAATACGGGAGCGAAAGAATTTCGTGAGTTGGTGGAAGAAATCGCAATGTTGATGGCCTATGAGGCTATGCGTGATCTGCCGTTGACAGATATAGAAATTCAAACACCATTGGTAAAAACAAAAGTATCTGTGTTATCAGGTAAAAAAATAGCTATTGTACCCATTTTGCGTGCAGGGCTTGGGATGGTTGACGGTATTTTAGCACTGATTCCGTCGGCACGAGTGGGTCACATTGGGCTTTATAGAGATCATGATACGTTGCAACCCCATGAATATTATTGTAAATTGCCAGATGATATTGTAAACAGACAAGTAATTCTTCTTGATCCAATGCTTGCAACAGGTGGGTCTGCAGAAGCGGCGATTAATTTTATTAAGCACAGAGGATGTAATAAAATCAAATTAATGTCCATCATCGCTGCACCCGAAGGTGTGCACAGGGTAAGCACAGCGCATCCCGATGCCCAGATTTATTGCGGTTGTGTTGATGAAAAATTGAACGAAAACGGCTACATTCTTCCAGGACTTGGAGATGCCGGAGACAGGATGTTTGGAACCAAATAGGAAAGGAAAACTCGTATATTTGAGTATACGGGTTTTTTTTAATATTGTTTCAGTTTTAAAGATTTATTACGAACTTTCAATAAATTCGCATTGTTTGCATGTCGGGCATTTTGATAAGTGTTCTTTATCGTTTTCCAATCCCCAAATGGCCATTTCTTTTATAATACGCAGCATGCTTCTGCCTTTAGAAGTGAGAGAATATTCGACACGTGGGGGAATTTCAGCATAAACTTCTCGTAAAACAAGCCCGTCTCGCTCCATTTCTTTTAATTGTTGTGTCAATACTTTTGCGCTTATTTTCGATATTTTTTTCATAAGCAAATTATATCGTACCGGTTCTTTAATGAGTTCTTTTAATATGAGTATTTTCCATTTGCCGCTGATCAGTGATAAAGTGGCCTCTATAGGACATCGTTCTTCCATTGGTTACTCCTTTCAATACTTACCTATATAGTAGTTATGTTACAAAAAAGTGCATACTTGCGAATAGTTTGTAGCTCTATTAATATATCATTAACGGCCGTAAGTATCAATAGATTAATTGAATGAGGTGAATAAAATGCAAAAACTCAATAACGATGTTAAAAATTTATTAAATGACGAAAAAATTTGGATTATGTCTACAATGGGGGATGCTCCGAATGCTATTCCTGTGCTTTTCAAAAAAGTTTCGGATGATGATATGCTGATTCTTTTTGACGTTTTTATGAATAAATCAATAAAAAACATTCAAAAAAATGCAAAAGTTTCTGTTACAGTATATGATTTGGATACGCTGACAGGGTATCAATTAAAAGGAACAGCACAATATAGTGCGTCTGCGGCATTCATAGAAGAAGGCAATGCAATAACGAAAAATTTTAATCTTGAGACAAAAGGTGCTGTTATTGTAAGCATTGAAAATATTATTGTGTTATCTCCGGGACCTGATAACGGTAAAATTTTATAAATTTATCCGTAACATGTAAAGGATAACGAAAAAAGAACAGTAAAAACTGTTCTTTTTTTATAAGTATACTTGCTGTTTAAGTTTTATGATATAAAAATTATTTAAAATTCTATTTTTATTTTTTGTATCATAAGCTTTTATATGGGGGTATATTATGAAAATATTTATTAAATTACCTGAAAATTTTCATATCCAAATAAAGGATAAAAATTATACGATAAAAGCTGATATAAAATATGGCAGTTTTGAAAATAATGTTCTTTTATTAAATACAAATATAACAGCGCCATTACTTGTTAAAAATATTTTTCTAAATAATATCAGAGATTTTATCGTTAAAATAGGTTTAAAGTGCTTAGTATCGTATGATAAAATTTACATAGATCTTCACAGCATGGAAAATATAGTGAATATTTCATATGAATCGGGTGGCTTTATTATTGAATTAAATAATTAAAAAATATCCAAAATTTTACTTGCATTTATAATGGGGTTGCTATATAATGTTACAAGATATTTACAATTATGATACATTATAATTACTATTTGGAGTTAACATATATGAAGAGAATTTTAATAGCAGCATCTATATTATTGATGATTTTCATCTTGTCTTTTTCATTGATTTCATGTTCGCAAGACAGCGAAAGTTTCAAAATTGTAGATTTAGATGCCATTACGCAAGATATTTCCTCGGCGGTGCAAATATCAATGCCGACAGAATTAGATGCTCAAACGCTTCAAGAATTATTTGATTTGGAGCCCGATCAGGTTGAAAAATATAGCGGTATTTTTTCCATGTCTATGACGAGTGCAGATACGTTTGTCGCCGTTATGGCAAAGGAAGGAAATACAGTATTAATTCAAGAAGCTTTTGATAAGAGAATCGAAGATATAAAAGATTCTTTTGTTAAAAATTTGGATATAGAATATGAAAAAGTTCAGAATGCAAAAATAATTGTAAAAGATGATTATGTATTTTTGATTATATCAAATGATAATAAGGAAATACAAAATATTATTGACAAATACTTTTAAATAGATACTATATACTTATTTTACTTCTTTTTTCTTCTTATTTATAAAAAAATCTTTTTATTTTTATAAAAAGATTTTTTTATTTTTAAAATCAATTTATTATTGTTATCGAATTCATTTGTTTTTTACATTGATAAAATAAAAGAAATATACTATCATATAAATACTATTTACGGAGGTTATTACACAAATATGGATTTACAAAAAAACGAAGCATTTTATACACATATCACAGCGTTAATTGAAAAGCAATATAAGAGAATTGAAAAAATGAAGGCAGATAAAGATTTTATTGATTATTCTAAGATTGATAAGATCATTATTGGAATTGCTGGAGGAGATGGTATAGGGCCTATCATAACAAAACATGCAACAAAAGTACTTCGTTTTTTACTTGATGAAGAAGAAAAAAAGAACAAAATATCTTTCAAGCTAATTGAAGGGCTGACAATCGAAAATAGAGTAAAAGCAAATAAAGCGATTCCTGATGAGGTTTTAGACGAATTAAAAAAATGTCATGTGATTTTAAAAGGTCCAACAACAACACCGCGGGCAGGAGATACGTATAAAAATATCGAAAGTGCAAATGTAGCTATGCGTAAAGAACTTGATCTATTTGCAAATGTAAGACCTGTTAAAGTGCCACAGGAAGGTATTGATTGGGTATTTTACAGAGAAAATACGGAAGGAGCTTACGCACTTGGAAATCAAGGATATCAGTTTGATAATGAGCTTTTTGTGGATTTTACGGTTGCTACAAAAGAAGGCAGTGAGAGAATTATAAGAGCTGCTTTTGATTATGCGCAAAAATCCGGGAAAAATAAAGTTTCGGTTATCACGAAGGCCAATGTAATTAAGATGACTGATGGTAAATTTTTGGAAATTGCAAAAAAAGTGGCTAAAGATTATCCCACAGTGGAATGGGACGATTGGTATATTGATATATTGGCGGCCAAACTGATTGATAAAAAGCGACGGAATGAATTTAAGGTTGTTGTATTGCCAAATTTATACGGCGATATCATTACTGATGAAGCAGCGGAATTTCAGGGAGGAGTCGGGACAGCCGGAAGTGCTAATATTGGGAAAAAATATGCGATGTTTGAAGCGATTCATGGTTCGGCGCCAAGAATGGTGGAAGAAGGAAGGGAAAAATATGCAGATCCTTGCAGTATGCTTCGAGCAGTGGTTATGCTCCTTGAGCATATAGGGTATGCTTCAAAAGCGAAGCAATTGCAGCAAGCACTGGATATATGTATGATTTACGAGAAAAAAATTATTATTACTGGCAGAAGCAGTGGAGCGACAGCTGAGCAGTTTACAGAATATTTAATGGATACGTTGCAGGATAAGCGGGATGGAAAATATCTGTAAATTATTGCAATAATTCAATTTAAATAATCATTCAATAAAAAAAGACCGTTTTTTGAACAGTCTTTTTTTTATATTTATTCTTGAACGATTACTTTAATTTGAGCATCGCCGGTATAACCTGTAGAGTTTGTTACGTGATAATAAACATAATATTCACCAACTGTTGAGGTATCGACGCTTGAAGTGTCAATATCTACTTTGCTTTTTGGAATATCACCATCAATTGTATCTGTAACCTTTACAATGTAATCAGCCATGCTTGGCAGCGTGTCTCCTTTGGTTACCGTAATACTGCTTGCGCTTAAATCTATGACGGGTATGGAAACTACAGGAGCGGTGACCGTTACTTCAATTGAAGTAGTGTACGTAACGTTTTTGCCATCATACGTATCCGTATATTTGACTGATACTGTACAGGTTCCGCCATCAACTCCGGTTATACTCAGAGTATTGCCTGAAATAGATGCTGTTGCTACTGAGGTATTACTGGAACTACATGTTAGATTCGGCAAATCATCTATGAGTGTAGCAGACATCGTGCTGCCTCTTATGGTGAGCGATTCACTTTCATCCGCTTTAAGTGATATGCTGTTTGGAGTAGAGGAGCCGCTGTATAAATCTATTGCTGCAATAGAATTCGGGTTATGGTAAGTGCAATAGGCGTCTTCCCCTTCACCGGGAATATAAACCACTCCTTTTTCGCTGGACGGAATATAGTTTGCATTGACAGGTTTTACTCCGCTAGGGAATCTTTCATCGGGTTTTATGATAACAACTTTTGTTTCGACTGTGCTTTCAGGGCAATATTCAGTAGCTAGTTTGCCTGAAACCGTACAAATTGTGATTTCCTGATGGTAATCATCGGATTCACTGGGCACAGTGCCTGCAATAAACATTTCGGATATAACAGTAGAACCTCTCGGATCTTTAGAAGATAATTCCGTAGGCAGCTTACCTGAAACTCTGTCAACAGCAGCGGTCACGATGTTTTCAGGCCGTGATGGGAAAGAACCCGATGTGAGACCTTTCTTTTTATGAATTTCCCGCATTACATATTGCCACATAGCGGCAGGACCCGGTTTGCTTCCGCCAAAAATACCGATATTCAATGTATAGGTTTTACCATTGGCTTTTACTTTATTTTGGTCATATCCATACCAAACGGAGCCAGTGTAGTAGGGAGTGTATCCGCAAAACCATGCGTGCCTTAAGTTATCGGTCGTTCCTGTTTTGCCTGCTACAGGAATACCGGATATACTGATATATGTTGTACCGCCTTTAACAACCATCTTTAAAACATCAGTTATTAAGTATGATGTTTCGGCTGAATATACTTGTGTTTTTTCTGCTTTATTTTCAAAGAGCAAATTTCCGTCTCTGTCATAGACAGATGTATACATGATCGGGTCTGTCCGTACACCTTCATTCGGGAAGGTAGAGAATGCGGCTGCCATGGCAAGGGGAGTTTGCCCGTAGGTGTATCCGCCAAGCGAAAGTGCTGCGGCGCAGTAATCCGATTCTTCCAGTTCCAGGCCTAATTTCAAAGCATAGGATGAAGATGCTTCTAAGCCTGTTTGATACCATGCTTGAACAGCCATGATGTTTTTAGATTTGGCAAGACCTTGCCGCACGGTTGTCATCCCGGATTGACCGCCTCCGGAGTTGCTGGGGGTCCAGCTGCCGATGCGTATCCTGACATCATCAAATGTAGTCGCAAGCGTAATGGCACCTGTCTCAAGACCCGGGGCATAAACAGTAAGCGGCTTTGTGGAAGAACCGACTTGGAATTTTCTGGTTGCTCTGTTCAACGATAAGTTTGCCGTTTTATTTCGGCCGCCTATCAATCCGGATACATAGCCGGTGTTGTTATCTATGATAACCATTGCGCATTGCGGAATATAATTCACTTCTTCTCCGGTTTCTTTTGATTTTGCCGCACTGGCAGCTTTAGCGGTAGAGCTTTGAGACGGGAAGAGACTGCTTTTTTCAGTAGCTGCTTCCATGATGTCTTGTATTTCTTGGTCAAGTGTAGACTGTATAACCAAACCACCGTTTAAGAGAGCTTCTTGTGCTGCTTCTTGAGTATAGCCGTATTTGTTAACCATATCGTCAAGGAGTTGCTCGTAGAGTGCATTCGTGAAATAGGAATAAAGTGAGCTGGATGAAGATTGAGGATGTAGATCAACATCTCCGGAATCTATTTGTGCGTAGGCAATATCGTATTCTTCAGAAGAAATATAGCCAAGATCCTGCATTTTGCCGAGAACAAGTTTCGCACGGCTTGCGTTATTTGAATTTAATGGATAATATTTGTCGCCGTTTTCGTCTTTATCGGATACAATGTAGTAAATGCCGTCTTCTTCATTTTGTTCCAAAATAAAAGGCATATAATAGGTAGGTGCTTGCGGCATTGCAGCGAGCACTGCGGCCTGAGCAATGGATAATTCATCGCAAGATTTATCAAAAAATGTTTGGGAAGCTGCCTCAATACCCCATGCCCATGAAAAGTTGATTTTATTTAAATATGCTTCTAAGATCTGTTCTTTTGAAAGTATACCCTCAAGTTCTATGGAAAGTTTCCATTCCATAATCTTACGCTCTAGTTTTTTAGCATCGGTAAGATGCGTGCCCTTAATCAATTGCTGCGTAATCGTGCTTCCGCCGGGGCCTGAGAGAGAATGTGTTTTAACAACGTTTAATACTGCCTTAGTGATACCTTTTAGATCAATACCTTGATGTGTGAAGTAGCGTTCATCTTCAATGGAAATGAAAGCAAACTGCACGATCTCAGGAATTTGATCAATGCTTACAACTTCACGTTTTTCCGTGCCTTGCAATTCTTGATAAACATTTCCGTCTTTGTCCAAAATAACAGATGATTCCAGATATTCCAAATTAGACAAATCAATTTCCGGTGCCGTAGCAATCCAATAAAAAGCCATTGCAGACAAAACAATACCAGCTGCAAAACAAGCTAAAAACAAGCCCAGCAAAACTCGCTGAAAAATAAACAGAACCCTTTTTTTAGGGATTGCTACACGTTCTTGATATTTATATATTTTCTGCTGAACTTTAGGCAGTTTTTTATATTTTTGTTTTGAAATCGGAACAAATTCCTCTTTTATTTTTTCATGATAAGCTTTTTTCTGAGCCTTGGTCAGTTTGGGAGGCTTTGGAGACGAAGGCAGTGAATTTATATCATCTTTATTGTTTTTGACTCTTTTTTTCGAAGAAGGCTTGTTTTTTTTCAAAAAAGAAGACTTCTTTTGAGCAGAATTATTATCTTTTTTATTCATATATATCCTCCGATAAAATCGTGGTAATTGCTTTTAAATCACAAAAATAATACCTTTTTTTAATGAAAAAGTCAACTTTTATGATAAAATATTAAAATATAATATTTTTTAAATTTTAGGGGGAATTTAAATGTCGGGACATTCAAAATGGGCCAATATAAAACATAAAAAAGAAAAGCAGGATTCTAAAAGAGGCCAAGTCTTTACAAAGCTTGCAAGAGCCATTGCTGTTGCGGCAAAAGAAGGTGGGGCGGATCCTGAAATGAATTCTAAATTAAAAGACGCTATCCTGAAGGCTAAATCGGAAAATATGCCTAATGATAATATAGAACGCGCAATCAAAAAAGGCAGCGGAGAAATGAGCGGGCAAATCTTCGAAGAAATATACTACGAAGGATACGGTCCGGGCGGAGCCGCTGTGATCGTGCTGGCACTTACTGATAATAAAAACAGAACAGCCGCCGATGTGCGTTATGCATTTGATAAAAATAAAGGAAAACTGGGAACTACGGGATGTGTATCCTTTATGTTTTCAAAGAAAGGACAAATCTTTATCGCACAAAATGCTGCAGATGAGGACACGGTTCTAAAAATTGCTTTAGAAAATGGAGCGGAAGATGTTATTACTACCGAAGAAGGATATGAGATTTTAACAGAGGTTGCTGATTTTTCAAGCGTTCGTGATGCCTTTGTGGGCAATGGAATTGATTTTTTGGAAGCTGAGATAGCAATGATACCTTCAACTGAGACAGCAATCGAGGGTGATAACATTAAAAAATTTGAAAAAATGATTGATATGTTTAATGATAATGATGATATTCAAGAAGTCTGGCATAATTGTATTTATAATGAGGAATAAAGTTTATAAATGAAAGCATCTCATAAGAAAAACATGAAACATAGATTGCTTCCGCTGTGTCTTTCCTTTTTGAAAATAGGTACCTTTACTTTTGGCGGAGGGTATGCAATGATACCGTTAATAGCCAAAGAAATTGTTGACAAGTATCAATGGATAACAGATGAAGAAATGCTTGACATTTTTTCTGTTGCTGAATGTACACCCGGTGTTATTGCAATCAATTGTGCCACATTTGTGGGCTACAGAGTCGCAGGATTTTGGGGAGCGTTGTTATCAACGCTTTGTGTCTCTCTTCCTGCATTTTTTATTATATGTATTATTTCTCTTTTTTTAGAATCATTTAAAAACTTGCAGTGGGTTGCCTATGCATTTAAAGGAATACGTATAGGGATTATACTTCTCTTAGCAATGGCGGTATTCAAAATAGGTAGAACGCTTACTGTTAGTATATTTAGCATTACTATCGTTATTGGAGCATTTTTAGTGAGTGCGCTGACGAATATCAATACGATTTTTATCCTTTTGGGGGCAATCGTTATAGGTATTTTTTATAATATTTTGAGAATTAAAATGAATGACATGAGAGAAAAATCATGAATATATTATTCCAGCTATTTTTTACGTTTTTTAAGATAGGGATTTTTACAATAGGTGGAGGATATGCGATGATTCCGCTTATACAGCAGGAAGTCGTGCATAAAGGGTGGGTCAGCGTTGTCGATATTATGGATTTTATCGCTATATCCGAATCCACTCCGGGGCCGTTTGCTGTAAATATATCAACTTTTTGCGGAATTAGTACATCCAATTTTCCAGGTGCCGTTTTTGCTACGCTTGGAGTTATTTTACCCTCTTTTCTTATTATATTATATATCGCAAAAAGATCTGATCGATTTTTAAATAATAAATACGTAAGATTCGGACTATTATCTGTGCGGGCCGCTATTGTTGGATTGATCGGATATGTGATTTTTGAATTTATGGAATTGGCTTTTATAGATAAGGATAATGCTCATATTGACTTAAAAGCACTTATTGTTTTTGTCCTTTTGGTTGGATATTTTATATTTAAAAAGGTAAAGAAAAAAAAAGCGAATCCTATCACAATCATATTGTTATCTGCCTTTTTTGGAATAATTTTTTATGGATTTATTCCCTGACAAAATATAATATTTTGAAATGATGTATATTTAGTATGAAAATGGTAAGCATATTATCGGTGATGATAATATGAAACAAAGAGTACTGATGATTCTGGCCGCCTTAATAATATTGTCTGGCGGTTTTGTTTTAGGGGTATATTATAAAACAATCAGCGGCGTGGAACAAAATATAGATAATGTATCAGAAGAACAAATCAATAATGAAGATATTTCTGCGAATAATGAAGCATCTTCTGTGAATGAAATTTTAGTCTCAAACGAATGCTCGGTGAAATATATCATAACTTATTTAAAAACAACGGAGAGTATAACAAAGCAGGAGAGCATAAATGAGGCACTTGTAGGCAAAAATAAGAAGGACGTAGAACAATACTACAGCGAATGGAACGTAGATTATTTTTCAGAAAACGAAATTGTTTTAAGTAAGACGGTGGATTCTTATCCACAGGGTTATGCTTATGTGAAAGTGGATTTGGATGACGAAGATTTATCAACTGGACAAACAAAAGTTTACCAGTATGATGAAGAGGGAGAACTGATATTAAAGAATACAATAGATGAAGTTCCGCAAATGATTTCGGTTGATGATATGAAGGAGCTTGTTAACGGCAAAGTATTCAGCAGCCTGGAGGAAGCCTATTCATATTTAGAAAATGTTTTGGAATAAAGGCAAATCTTTAGTTTGCCTTTATTTTATATTTTAAGACTTTTTGTTTATTTAATTTTTTGCGAATTATCATTATAATAAAAGATATAAGCAGAAGAATAAAAATAATTACAGCTAAAAATATAAAGAAAACTTTATTTGGGTTTTTAATCAAATCTGTGAACTTTTTACTTTCTACTGTTATTTTACGATTATGTGTTTGATTATAATAGGCCGGAACTAAAGGGATATGATTTTCTTCGGAAAATGAATTCATATATTGTGCCAGAGCAACCCATTCTTTTAATTCGGTTTGATTTTGCGTATATATGATATAATCTTCAAAATCAGTTATTTCATTCCCAAAGCTATCTTTGGGCGTAATTGATAAAAGACCGAAAGATTTTTCTTTGACTGTACCAAGCATTTGAGCGGAATACAATCCTGAGACAACGCGGTATAATCTATCGTCATCAATGGTTACTTTCTGTTCATCTTGCAATAAATATACATCTGTTACGCGGTTTAAAAATAAACGATGTGGATTATATGTATAAGATAATCCGCTCATATAGAGTTGTGCAGTTGGCATGATAGTGGAAATAGAAGCATCCACTTCCGCTACTGCTTTTAATTCTTTCCCAGTGAGATAAATGCTCACAAGCGGATAGCCTGGAATATTATCTTTACCGATACCGAGAGAACTAACATTATAAATTTCTGATACGGTAATAAGGCCTTCATCAAAAGAATCTCTGATTACGCCTGAAGGAACAACCGCGACATCGATATTTTCATAGCCGGCTCCTTCATTTTGCTTGACGGCATATATATATGAATCAGCAATTAAATTTCCCAAACTGTCTTCTTCAAGTTTGAGTGAAAATTGTTCAAATTCTGTAAAAGGAAAGGTGCTGGCAGCTACTATATCATCATAGTTATAGTTATATTGAGATAAATAGTTCTCATTTACTAACTTTTTATATTCTTCAATTTTGTTCTTTATGATCGGATCGTCTTCAATTTCTTTATTTACGGGAATTAATTGATATTCGCTTAGTGAAAATGAGCCGTTGATATCTTTTTTTAAAGTCAGTGAGCCGACATTATAAGTGTAGCTTCCACATGAACATATAATAGTTTTACCGTAAATAATCGGCTTTTGCAGCGTTGTATGGGTGTGACCGCTGATAATGATGTCAATATCGGGAACTGCTTTTGCTAAAAGTTCATCTTCGGATTTGCTTGTATCTTCTGCTGTACCGCTGTGTGACAAGCATATAATAAGATCAGGATTCTCGTTTGTTTTAATTTGTGTTACTAATTCTTTTGTTCTATCGATTGGATCAAAAAATATCAGTCCGCTTAACGGCGCGTAATCGATCGCCTCATTTCCTATAATACCGAATACTGCTATTTTAAGTCCGTTTTTTTCAAGTATAATATAATCTTTAACACCGTAAGCATCCATGGCATTTTTAAGCTTGGCGGCATCTTTTTTCAGATCATTATCATTCAGTGTTTTTTGCCAGTCAATATTACTAATTACGATAGGCACTAAATAATCACTGTTTTGAACAGCGCTGCAGAGCATATCGGTAAGCCCGCTGGCTCGATAATCAAATTCGTGATTGCCCAGTGTCGTAGCATCATAGCCCATTAATTCCATGAGTTTTAATTCCGGGGCATACGAGGAAAACAATGTCTGGTAGAGTGTGCCCATTGAAAAATCTCCTCCGTCTAAGACAATCGTATTAGGATTTTGACTTTTAACATCATCAATGATTGTTTTTACTTTTGCAAAACCTCCTTTTTGTGTAATAAGGCCGTCTTTGGTAATGGTATCAGAATCGAAATGCGAATGCATATCATGTGTAAAAAGAATTGTCAACTCATCTGCTTTATCTGCGGCAAATAAATGCATGGGGATAAAAGCTGTGATCATAAATATCAATATGATTAAAATTTTTCTCATATAAATTCCTTTCGTTTATTCAAACGAATATTCATAATTAATTATTCATTAAACTATTTTGCTGAATAATTCAAATTGTTCAATCAGTGTGATATTGTCTTTATTGATGCCGATGTCTTCGTGTAGCAAAGTGCTTGAAATAATTTCCAGGAATACTTTTTCAGTAGCATAATGGGTTGCGTCGATCAGCAAGATGCCACTTTCATATGCCAACTGAAAATCATGATGGGAAATATCACCCGTAATATATACATCAATATTATGAGCGATTGCCTCTTTGAGAAATGATTTTCCGGCGCCGCCGCAGAAGGCTACTTTTTTAATGTTTCTGTTTATATAGCCGCCGATTGCAACGGTTTTTAAATCAAAACAACGTTTAACATGCTCGGTAAAATCAAATATGTTCATCGGCTCTATTTCCCCTATAATAAAATTGCATACATCATTCCTAAGATTTTTGGTGGGAATGATATTAAAATTTAGTGACGTTTCTTGCATTATATGATAAAGATCATCACTTATCATTTCTTCTGTGATAAATGCCTCTGTTACTAATTTATTATCACAGCCTAAATAAAATGTTATATTTGTGCAATTATATTTTGACAAAATATCTAAAACATGTTTTTGGTCGCGGCTTTCTAACGGAGCAGATATTTTATATGGATTCATGTCACTTGGCGGTATCAAGGCAATATTTTTCAAGCCGAGCATCTTGGCATTGGCATTGTTGATACCCAGAATCGCTTTATCCACGTTTGTATGAGCGCTATAAATACAAATATCATGTTTGATTGCGTCAATTAAGATTTTCCCTTTGTATGATTGCGTAGTGAGAGGTAAAAAAGGTTTGAAAATAACAGGATGATGAGAAATAATTAAATTTATATTTTTTTGAATAGCTAAATCAAGTACTGCTTGTGTAATATCCAAACATATAATAATATGAGTGAGGACTTGGCTTGTATCCCCGCATAAGAGCCCGCTGTTATCCCATTCTTCCGCTGTTTGTTCATTAAAATATTTATTTAAACAAAATAGTGCGTCTTTGATTTTTATAGACATTGTATGATTTTCTCCAATTCATTTATTTTTGTTTGCGCATCTTTGATTTGCCTTTGTGCCAAATTACTTTTTTTACCGGTGCAAGACTGAATAATGTTTGTCAATTTATATTGTTTATATCGAATAAAATCAATGATTTGCGGATCTTTGTTCAGTACACAAAGAAGCGGTATTTCATAAAAAATTTCTTTTCGCGCAGTTGCATTCATGTTCGGAGAAGCAGAGATGATTTCATAAAACTTTTCTTTTTCATATACGATGGATTCGGCAGTAATTTCAAAATCGTTATGAATTAAAAATCTACGAATTTCTGTCTGGGCATTTTGAGGCTGTAGAATAATTCGTTTAAACTGATGTAATCTAAGAAGATCTCTGTTCAGTATCTCTAAAATCAAATTTCCGCCCATACCTGCCAGTACAATGCCGTCAATAACATTTGGAGATACATCACAAATACCGTCAGATAAAATAACGTCAGCTTTTTTTTGCTTAATATAACTATCTAAAGCAAGGCGTGAACGCTTAAATGGTCCGTCTACTGCTTCAACACATAGTGCATACTTTATTTTCTTATTATCTAAGAGATATTTTGCAAGATAAGAATGATCCGAGCCGATATCTGCAATGCTGTTTAAACCGCCTGTAAATTCGGCTAATTTTGTTAATCTTTTTGATGGCAATGCTTTCATAAAAACATGATAGCATAAAGAACATTTAAAATAAATATTACTTTAGAGAAAATTAGTAACAGTTGAAGCTTTATCTTTTAAAATTTATGATGTTTTCTTTTAATTTTTGCAATGCTTCAGAGTGTTTATGTGTTTTTAGATCTGGGAAAGCTCTTAATAAACGTGTGTGTGTGCCTTTTTCTATCAAAAGATTCTCATATTTTTTTGTTAAGTCAGTAAATAATTCTCTTTTTTTCTTGACGCTGTCAAACAAATGATTTTTCTTATCTTCTAAAGAATCTTTCAGGTCTTCTCCGGATTCAATAAATTCTATTGTATTAGCTGCAATGGCTACAGTAAGCTCATCAGACGCTTCTTTAATACGCATGGCTAATTCATCGATATGAAAAAGACGGTTATTTAAATGAACAACAGATGAAGAAGTAGCAATTAGGTCGAATATGATAATAATCGAGAAAAATATAATAAATACGGTTCCCAGAGGAAGCGGTATAATACCGACAAATTTTTCAATTAAAGGATGAATTATTTTTATAATAAAAACGCATGCAACCCCCCAGGACAAAGAAGCGCTAAGGCATATATAACCTTTAAAATTAAAAGGTTCTTTTGAATAATCCCACCACTTTTTTTTGAATATATGATTTAAAGCAATGCCCACAATTGCTTCAAGCAATGTGGTAAGAATTATGGAGCCGAGAAATAATATAAAAATATTGTTCTTTAAAAAATTCAAGCAAATAATCACCAGTAAAACCCCCACACCATATATGGGGCAATAGGGGCCGTTCAAAAATCCACGATTTACTAGTTGTTTATATCTTATTGCAGCAAAGATTACTTCGCTGATCCAGCCTATAAATGAATAAATAACAAAATACCATAAATAATCATAGAATAAATATGAATTCAAAATTATATGTCCTCCTAAGCGTATGAATAATAAAACTTTATAGTATTAATCGGTTATTAAATTTCATCTGTAATATTTAATATAGTAACAAAAAAATGTCAAAATTAAAAGAATAAATGAGACAGATAATAAAAAAGCTCTCAGCCGAGAGCTCTTTTGTTATCTGAGATTATCTTCTTTTTATTTTACTATTGGCATTTTTCCATAGCGTAGATATATCATTGCTTTTTTGGTTATTCTTTTTTTTCTTCTTTACTAATTTGGTATAATCAATTTCTTTTTGGTTTATTATCGTGTTTTTAACACGTAAAGATTTATTTATATAAATTAAAAGAAGCGCAGGAAATATTAGCGTTTGAAGCAAACTGATAAAAAAACTCAAGTTGTAAGATGCATCCATAACATGAGCTCCGATAAAATAAGTAGCAATAAATAATACCATATAAACAGGGTACGCAATATTAATAAACTTAACAGAGAATTTATTTTCCTTAACAAGCAGTATAGTGGTCGTTGCCAAGATAATTACATTGATTAAATAAACAAAAAATTCATAAGTTCTAAATACATCATAAATTTCGGCAGTTTTCGTACTAAAACTAAAGCCGTATTGCATAAAATATGGATAATAACCTTGATACATAGAAAAGAGATATCCAATTCCCATAGCTCCCGCGGCTATGGTTACCAGCATAAGTAAACCATCAAAACCGTGAATATCAGGTGAGGGTTTTTTTAAAAATGGAATTTTAGACATTCAGTCACCTCTTTAAAAAACAATTTAAATCATTTTAACATATTATAAGTAAAAACGTAAAGAAGTTAATAGACAAAAACAAAAAATTTTGTTCATGCATTCAATTTTTGTTATAATTTAAATAGGTTAATGAGGATAATAATATGCGATATAAAAAATTTAAAATCAAGAAATTTTATTACATAATTATTGCGGCTGCATTGCTATTGTTTTTTGCCGTTAATTTTTATATTAAAGTAAATGCAGCCAATACCAGCAACATTGCTTATCAGGCATTGATGAACAATGATCTTGTGAAGCTTTCAAGATATATATTTTTTATTAAAGATAAAGATATGAGTATTGATGGGAAGTCTCTTTTAATGTATGCCGTAGAGAATTCTAATAGTGATGCTGTAGATATTTTAGGGGGTGCTGGAGCTAATTGTAATACGGTCTCGGGAAATAATACAGCGCTTTTGGAAGCCTTGCGAGAAGAAAAGTTTGATATCGTTGAGAAACTTATTTCTAAATACAATGGAAATGTAAATTCATATATATCCAATAAACCTTATATTGCGCTTTTGATTGACGAAAATAATTATAATGCATGTGAGTTTTTGCTTGATCAAAAAGAAACCAATTTTGATATTCTTATTCAAAACAATTCACTTGGAGTTTATTTATTTACAAAAGATAGCCTTGATTCTAAACTGGCTAATTTATTTGCTGATAAATTAATGACTGACGAATCATTCGATAATTATATAATAAAAAAATATGATATTTTAAATTTTGGGGGAGCATATGCGCTGTCAACATTAGATGATAATATACCGTATATATTTGTAGGAACTGATAAAGACAACAGGGCAAATACAGTTGTTTTATTTAAAGCAGAAAAATTTTCTCAACATATTTATTCGTCTTTGTCTATAAATTCGACATATATTGCGTTTGAGATAGACACTGAGCATGAGAGCCTACGTTATATCAGTGGGATCAATTACTATAGTTCGTTCAGCGACGATAAGAAAAATACCATCATCAATAATGTAGATAAATATTTACAAAATAATATATCAACTATATTCGGGATCAATAATGATAATATTTATGCAATCGCACCGCTATTGTATTTAAAGGATGATTCTAAATATGCGATGTATGATTTATTTACCTTGGATGACGATGCTTATGAAATCTTGCTGCAAGATTATGTTGATGTAACGACAGATATAAATAAGACTGATATTAAGGACATAGATTATCAGCAATATTACAGCAGCAGTGATATTAAAAAAGCCAAAAAAACAATTTATTTTACACTTCGTTTATTTCCTCTTTCAATTACAAAGCAAATTGATCATATCTATCTGGTCAGATATGCAGAAATAGATGATTCTAATGTGCAGATCAACGGGGCGTTTATGAATAATGATAATATTATTATCACAAAAACAGGGAATGCAACAACAATGGTTGCCACATATATTCATGAATTTTCACATTTTATTACAAAAGAAAACGATAGAGAAGGCTTGCTTGACATTACAAAAGAAAATTCTAAATACGGATATTATGAAGATTATGAAGGAAGTAAGTATTATGATATTTCTTGCTTGAACAGTCAAGGAGATAAAAAAGATTTTCTTGATATTTATGGAGAACTTTTGAAGAATGACGAAGATGTGTTTAGAAAAGACGGATTCGTGAGAGGATATTCTACTTATAATTCCTGGGAAGATTTTGCTACAACAGCGGAGAGTATGTATTCCTTTATTGATGAAGATTATTTTGTTGATTATGTGGCAGAGAAAAAATATGATACAATACAAAAAAAATTTGAATATGTTAAAAAGACTTATAATCAATATTCACTGCAAAACGGCGGAGACGAATTTATGAACAATGAATATTTTAATGAAGTAAAACAGTATTTAAAATCGTTTGATTATAATGCTTCAACAATGCAGACATAATAAAATATCATTTATTTTATAATAAACAGGAGAAAAAATTGGATAAAATAATCATTAATGAAAATGAATATGGTCAAAGATTAGATAGATATATTTCTAAATATTATAAAAATTTATCATTTGCCAAAATTCAAAAAATGATACGCTCGAAAGATATTAAGGTGAATGGCAAAAGAACAAATAATGACTATAGATTAATGCAGGGTGACGAAATTACTGTATTTATATATACGAATAAATTAGAAAATACGAAAAAATATGAAGCAGCTGATGATGACTTTATTTTAGATAAAAGCAGGATTGCATATGAAGATAAAAATATTTTAGTTTATAATAAAACCATTTATCAATCATCCCAGCATACAAACCTGAATAGTGAAAATTTAACACAAGGGTTAAGAAATTATTTGATAAAGACAGGTGAATATGATCCAAACAGTCAAAAAACATTTTCTCCGTCTTTTGTCAATAGGCTTGATACAAATACGCTGGGTTTGATGATTGGTGTTAAAAATTATCAGTCTGCAAAGCAATTTTCTGCTTTGAGCAGGGAAGAAAAAATAAAAAAATACTATACAGCAGTGTTGTTCGGCAACAAACCTGAAAAAAAAACATACGAAGCCTACCACAAAAAAGACAGTATCAATAAAATTGCCATTATCAGTGACGAGCCTAAAACAGATATGAAGAAAATTAAGACTATTGTTGCAGATGTTCGATCCGCTCAAGAAATACATTTATGTAAAATATTATTAAATACAGGGAAATTTCATCAGATACGGGCTCATATGGCGTTTATCGGTTCGCCGGTTATCGGAGACCATAAATACGGTAATGCTGCAATGAATGAAATAGTGCAAAGAAGATATAATGTATTTTTTCAATTGCTTATTGCAGACGAAATTGTTTTTCCGTTTGAAAATGAGATTAAAAGAATTAAGATCGATATACCGGAACTATTTTATAGAGTTCTGGAAAAAAGGTAAGAATATGGGAACTTTTCATTCGAGAGGGTTGAGAGGCAGCACGCTGGAAGAGCTTATTAATATCACAAATGCGGAATATTTAAGGGATTCATTAGCGGCGGTTCAAAAAATACCTACTCCAATTACGCCTACAGAAATAGATAAAAATAGAGGAGTCATCACGCTGGGGTATTTTGAAAAAAAGTCAACGGTCGATTATATCGGTAACGTCCAAGGCATACCAATTTGTTTTGATGCAAAAGAAACGTCGCTAAAATCACTTCCGATCCAAAATATACATCCTCACCAAATAGAATTTATGGATAGTTTCTGCAAGCAAGACGGTGTTGCTTTTATAATCGTATATTTTTCTGCTTATGATGAATATTATCTTATTGATTTTGATACTATTAAAAATTATTATACACGTTCGCTGAACGGTGAGAGAAAAAGCATCCCTTATAAAAGTTTAAATAAAGATTATATCATTAGAAAAAAAGATAAATTTCTGCTTCACTATTTAGAAGCTTTAAATACCTATATGCTTAATATGGAGGGAAAACAATGAAAGAAGTAATCATTTATACGGATGGTGGATGCAGAGGAAATGATTCAAACGCGGATAATATCGGAGCGATTGGCATAATTTTACTTTATCCGGCAAAAAATTACAAAAAGGAATACAGCGAGGTTTTCACTAACACGACAAACAATAAAATGGAGCTGACAGCCGTTATAAAAGCTCTGCAGATGTTAAAAGAGCCATGCAAAATAAAGCTTCACAGTGACTCGGCTTATATTGTGAACGCGTATAACAAGGGCTGGGTAGATATTTGGAAAAAGAATAATTGGCATAGGCCAAAAAATGAAGAACTGAAAAACAGAGAACTATGGCAGCTCTTGGATATTTTGATTAAGAAACATGATATAGAATTTGTTAAAGTAAAAGGGCATAACACGGATGAATACAATAATCGTTGTGATGAATTGTTAAATGAAGCCATGGACGATGTGTCTAAATTAAATGTTTAATATAGCGTAGCATATATTAAAAGTTAAAAAAAGAGAACAGAACGGTTCTAATGTTTTAAATGTCGATTAGAGTTTTTGTTGCGGCAGTTATCTGACAGCATTTGTTTCTGATTTCTGTGGATACATATTTACTATTCTCAATTTTATTATTCTCGTACGTTTTAGCCTGATTTGTATCATCAGTCTATATATAATATTTTTTCTGCCTTAAATACAGTCAAAAATCCTTAAAAACAAACCTGAAAGAATAACAGTAATGTCAAAGTCTTTAATACGGGTTTAAAATCAGCAAAATTGATATAATTTTATCATTTTTGATAGTATAAAAATCAATTTTATTGTATAATAAAATAAGTTGTGCTGTTTTTTGCATATAAACTTATTTTTCAGGAGGATAAAAATGAAAAAACAAATCTATGTTGCTGATTCGAAGATCGTAGGCAAAGATATTGCAAAAAGTGTTTTTGACACCGATAAATACGAATTGCATTTTTTTGACACAAAGCTCGAGACAGAAGAGCAATTAATTGAGAATTGTAAAGGAGCAGATGCTTTAATTGTCACAGACTGCGATGTTACCGATAAAGTGATGGAAGCGATTCCGACACTTAAGTATATTTCCGGTGCAATTATCGGATTTAACACGATTGATATTGAAGCTGCGAAAAAACGTGGTATTCCAGTATCAAATAATCCGAGATATTGCACAAATGAAGTCGCAGATCATACATGTGCATTGATTATGACATTAAACAGGCATATTTTACAATTAAACAAAGAAGTTCAGACAGAATATAAATGGTCAAGAGGACAAACAATCCCGGCAAAAGATGTGCGAAGACTGAATACACAGACATTGGGACTATTTGGATTCGGAGCTATTGCAAAAGCAGTTGCAAAGCGTATGCAGGCATTTGGGCTCACTGTTATTGCTTATGACCCATATGTATCAAAAGAAGTAGGTGCTTCATTGGATGTTGAAATGGTAGAGATTCCTGAGCTATGCAAAAGAGCGAATATCATATCAATACATATGCCTCATATGGCTTCTACGGATAAAATGATCAATAAATCGTTGTTTGATATGATGGAGCAAAAACCAATTATCGTAAACTGTGCAAGAGGCGGTGTCGTAAACGAAACAGATCTTGCGGCAGCTTTGGATGAAGGCAAAATCTTAGCGGCCGGACTGGATGTTGTTGCAGATGAACGCGCATCTATTAAAAACAGCCCGTTTATCGGAAGAGACAATGTCATCCTTACTCCGCATGCGGCTTACTATTCTTATGATGCAAGAATTGAGATGCAAGAACTTGGCTGCAAACATGTTGTTTGGTTCTTTGAAGGACAAACCGACAAGCTCCCGATCGTAAATGGTGTCAAGTAATCAGCGTACTCTTAGTTTTAATAACCTAATATTCAGCAAAAATCAAATACCTTGCTATTTTTTTATAAAGCAGGGTATTTTTTTATTAAAACAAAGCAAAATTTATGGTATTATTTATTTTATGACAGAAAATATTTAATTTTAAAAAATAAAAAAATAAAAAAATGTTGTATTATATATAGTGAACTCATAATGAACAAAAAGGATTTTGCGAGATATGAAAAAAATAATTATATTACTGACTTTATTTATGTTTATGCTTTTTTTGAATGCATGTACGGGAGTTGAAAGCCTACAAGATCCCGAAGGGAACAATATTCATATTGTTTTTATGACAAACAGCAATGCCATGGACAGTAATGACGATACAAATATGCAAATTAAAGATGCGCTTAAATCGATGGAAAGCAATAATGGAATCGTAACATCTGTAGTTGAAGTAAAAGACAAAGAATCTTATTCAAGTATGTTAAAAAATCTTTCGGATTCAGAAGAATATGATTTGATTATAACGGTAGGATATTCAACAAGTAAGATTTTGGATAACATCGCAAAAGATTATCCAGATCAGCTTTTTGCTACAATCGATTATATTTCTAATGAAGATAATGTTTTATCTATTGCTTTTCGTGAAGAAGAAAGCTCATTTTATAACGGAGTACTTGCAGCATTAATGACGCAGACGGATATCATCGGATGTGCTTCATCTTTCGAAAATCAGAACATGCAGTATATCTATGGATTTATTACGGGGGCAAGAGCTGTAAATCCTGATATTGAGATTGATTTGGAATACACAGGTTCGTATACTGATTTAGAAGCAGGGGCAGAAGTTGGCAAAAAGTTTTTAGATCAAGGAGCAGACATCATTTATTCTTGTGCGGCGGCGCCGACATCGAGTATTATTGAGTTTGCTGAAAAAAATGAAATGAAAGTGATAAACTCGGATATCTATGAATACGGCCAGATCAGTGATGCGCTATTTTGCACAACGACCAAACAATACAAATCATCAGTTGAATATATTGTCAACGCAGCTGTTGAGATTATTAGCAGCAAAGAAGATGATGACAGCCGGGATATAGACACGGAGCTCAGATATGTCGGCATTGCTCAAGAGGCATTCAAATTTGACTTCAGTAAAGAAATAGACAGTAGTATAGAAGACAAATTAAAAGCTGTAGATATCATGTTTTTAAACTCTGAGCTGGTGGTGCCTAACGATGAGAGCACATTTGCAAATTTTGATACGAATATTTTTGAAGGAAAAGCTTTTAGAAAATAATTTATATTTTTGCTTTGAATAGATTTAACAAAGGAGTATAATAATATACAGGAAGAAAAAGTTTCCATTTTTGGTAAAATATAGGAGGTTTATGATATGCCTGTAAAAGTAGGGATAAACGGATTCGGAAGAATCGGAAGACTCGCTTTTCGATTAATGTTTGATGATGATGATTTTGAAATAGTAGCTATCAATACCAGAACGACAAACACTATAGCATATTTGTTGAAATATGATACTGCTCAAGGCAAATATGAAAAAGAAAACATTGAGTATGACGGCGAGTATTTAAATGTTGACGGGGAAAAAATAAAAGTATTCACAGAAACAGATGCAACAAAAATTCCATGGGGAGAGGCCGGGGTTGATATTGTCATTGAATCAACCGGAAAATATAATACTTATGAAAAAGCTTCTGAGCATATTCAAGCCGGTGCAAAAAAAGTTGTTATTTCAGCGCCTGCCAAAGGCGATGTAAAAATGATTGTATATAATATCAATCATGATATTTTAGACGGATCCGAAAAAGTGGTTAGCGGTGCAAGCTGTACTACAAATTGTCTGGCACCTGTTGCAAAAGTTCTTGACGATAAATTTGGAATTGAAAAAGGGCTTATGAGCACAATCCATGCATATACTTCTGATCAAAGATTACTGGATAATTCGCATCCAAAAGATTTTAGACGAGCAAGAGCAGCTGCAGCCAACATTGTTCCCACAACGACAGGTGCGGCCTTGGCAGTAGGTAAAGTAATACCGCAGCTGAAAGGTAGATTGGATGGGATTGCGCTGAGAGTGCCCACCATTACCGGTTCTTTAGTTGATTTGGTTGTAGAGTTAAAAACAAAAGTAACAACAGAAGAAATTAATAATGCAATTAAAGAGGCATCTAATGAAACATTACATTATACAGAAGAAGAAATTGTTTCATCTGATGTCATTGGTTGCACTGCCGGAAGTGTTTTTGATGCAAAATCAACAAGTGTTTTAGAAGCAGACGGGAAACAGCTGGTGAAAGTGCTGTGTTGGTATGATAATGAAATGGGGTATACTGCTCAACTTATCCGACTAACAAAGTATATTTCACAGTACGTGTAATTGCAAAAGAAAAAAGGAAGAATATTCTTTAAAGAGTTTTAAAGTAAATAATTCTTCCTTTTTGAATGGGGAGCTTACATGAATAAAAAAACAATTAAAGATGTATCTTTTGAAAATAAAATAACCTTAATTCGTGCGGACCTAAATGTGCCGCTGAAAAATGGTCTTATTAAAGATGATAAGAGAATCATTGAAAGCCTACCGACAATTAAATATGTTTTAGAACATTCGGGAAAAGTAATCCTTTGTTCTCATCTTGGAAGGCCCAAAGGTGCACCGAATCAAGACTTATCTTTAAAGCCGGTTGCACAAAGACTATCCGAATTATTAAAAATGGAGGTTTTGTTCGCTGATGATGATAAAGTAACAGGGCCGATTGCCAATGAAATGGTTCGTTCATTTAAGCAATCTAATGATCAAGTTTTGCTTCTTCAAAATACTCGGTTTAGAGAGGAAGAAACAAAAAACTCAGGCCATTTTGCCAAAGAACTGGCAAGCTACGCCGATATCTTCGTCAATGATGCATTCGGGACAGCCCATAGAACACATTCATCCAATGTCGGCGTTTGCGAATATTTAGAGGGTGTTCTTGGATTTTTAATGGAAAAAGAAATAACGATGCTTTCAAAAGTACTGAATAATCCGCAGAAGCCGATTGTGGCTATTTTTGGCGGAGCAAAAGTAAGTGATAAAATCGGTATTATCAATAACTTCATTAATGAAGTTGAAACAATTTTAATCGGCGGAGCAATGACATATACGTTTTTAAAAGCGCAAGAATACGCAGTGGGAACATCTCTTGTTGAAGATGATAAGCTGGATGTTGCAAATGAAATACTTGATAAAGCAAATAAAATGGGCGTAAAATTATTATTGCCCGTTGATATAAAAACAGCGAAAGCATATGAAGATACAAATGATAATTTTATAAGAGCATTTAACGAAATTCAAGAAGATGAAATGGGGCTTGATATCGGGCCAAAAACAATTGAGATTTATGAAGAAGAAATCATGAAAGCTAAAACTGTTGTGTGGAATGGCCCTATGGGAGTGTTCGAATTTAAAAATTTTGCAGAAGGTACGCTCAAAGTTGCACAAGCAGTTGCAAATTGTGATTGTTTTTCGGTAGTGGGTGGAGGAGATTCCGCCAGAGCGGTTACACAATTAGGCTTTGAAGATAAAATCGGCCATATTTCTACAGGAGGCGGAGCCTCGCTTGAATTTTTAGAAGGCAATACCTTGCCGGGTATAGCGGCAATGAGTGATAAATAGGAGTATTTTAATGAGAAAAAAAATTATAGCGGGCAATTGGAAAATGAATATGACTCCGTCACAAACGTTAAATTTTTTGGATTCAATAAAAAACGAACTTAGTGATGCTGTTTGTGAAGTGGTTTTTTGCGTGCCGTATCTTTCTATAGCAAATGCCGTGAAAGCCGTGAAAGGTTATAACATTCAAATAGGAGCTCAAAATATGCATTGCCTTGATAAAGGGGCATATACAGGGGAGATATCGGCAAGCATGCTTCTTGAGACAGGCATTACATATGTTATCATTGGTCATTCGGAGAGAAGAATATATTACAACGAAACGGATGAGAGTGTTAATCAAAAGCTTTTAAAAGCGATTGAAGTTGGATTCAAACCTATTGTTTGTGTCGGTGAAAGTCTTGACCAAAGAAAAAAAAGCATTGAAAAAAATGTTATTTCCAATCAAGTGCAAGCAGCGTTTAAAGATGTGAAAAATAAAGATATGAGCAAAATCACTATTGCATATGAACCGATATGGGCAATTGGCACAGGGGTAACAGCAACAGAGCAGCAAGCGAATGAAATGTGCGCCTATATAAGGGAAGTTCTAAAAGGAAAATATGGCAGCCCTGCAGAAGAAATAAGCATTCTATACGGCGGAAGTGTAAATGAAAATAACATAAATGCTTTGATGAAAACGTCAGATATTGATGGTGCCTTGGTAGGCGGAGCAAGCTTGAAACAATCTTTTGTAAAAATTGTTAAATATGAGAGTATATAAATGAATAATAAAGCTATGCTGATGATTTTAGACGGATATGGCATTTCTGAAAATGCATTTGGGAATGCTGTAATGAATGCCCGAACACCGAATTTAGATAATATATTTGCGAAATATCCGACTGTAAAAATAGCGGCAAGCGGACAGGATGTTGGGTTGCCAAGAGGACAAATGGGAAACAGTGAGGTTGGGCATTTAAATATAGGAGCAGGCAGAGTGGTCTACCAAGACTTATCACGAATTACGAAAGCGATATGCGACGGTGACTTTTTCCAGAATAAAGAGATTTTAGACGCATTTGAATATGTAAAAAAAAATAACAGTAAGCTTCACATTGTGGGGCTTTTGGGAAACGGCGGTGTGCACAGCCATACCGATCATCTTCAAGCTTTATTGATCGCCGCTAAAAATCATCAAATAGATGAAGCTTATATTCATTGTTTTACTGATGGCCGAGATACTCCGCCAAAAAGCGGTATTGTTTTTATCAACGAACTTGAAGATTTTATCAAGCGAATCGGAAAAGGCAAAATTGCCTCAATTACGGGACGTTACTATGCAATGGATAGGGATAAGAGATATGATCGTCTTAAAGCAGCATATGATGCTCTAGTGTACGGAAAAGCTGAAATAATGGATGATCCGTATAAAGTATTCAGTCAGTCTTATAAAGAAAATATTACAGACGAATTCATCCTGCCTACTCTAATCGGCAGTGATGGTGTACCATGTGCCCTGATTGATAAAAATGATGCGGTTGTATTCTTCAATTTTAGACCGGATCGCGCCAGACAACTTACAGATGCATTAACTCAACCGAGCTTTGATGCTTTTAAAGTAAAAGATTTGGAACTTTGTTTTGTGTGCATGACTGAATATGACAGTTCTTTCAAAAATGTCAAAATCGCTTTCAAACCTGAAATTATAAAAAATACATTAGGTGAATATTTAAGCAACCTGCATTTAAAACAGTTAAGAATAGCAGAAACGGAAAAATATGCACATGTGACATATTTTTTTAATGGCGGGATTGAAAAAAAATTTGAAGGCGAGGATAGAATTTTAATTCAATCTCCGCTTGTAGAAACCTACGATAAAAAACCCGAAATGAGCGCGTATGAAGTGACAAGCACAGTGATTGATCAAATCAATAAAGATAAATATGATTTGATTGTTGTTAATTATGCTAACTGTGATATGGTAGGGCATACTGGAAATTATGAAGCAACATTAAAAGCAGTAGAAACAGTCGATGATTGTGTGGGGAAAGTTATTAAAATTGCGAAAAAAATGGACTATAATGTTATCGTTACAGCTGACCATGGAAATGCCGAGCAAATGATAGCCGAAGATAAAAAAAGCAGTTTCACTGCACATACGGCAAACGATGTTAATCTAAGCATCATAACAAAAGAAAACAAGTTAAAACTAAAACCCGGAAGACTTGCAGATATTGCGCCAACGGTTTTGGAAATTATGAATATAAAGCAGCCGGAGGATATGACAGGGCAAAGTCTTGTTATAGATTAGGAGGAAACTATGACAATTATTCAAGATATTTATGCGAGAGAAATTTTGGATTCCAGAGGGAATCCAACGATTGAAGCGGAAGTGGTATTAAGCGGCGGTGTAACAGGCAGAGCGGCTGTGCCAAGCGGAGCTTCAACAGGGGCTTTTGAAGCGGTTGAACTCAGAGACGGGGATAAAGATAGATATTTAGGCAAAGGTGTAAAAATTGCCGTTGATAATGTGAATAATATTATTGCCGATGAGTTGATTGGCTACGATGCCACAGAGCAAGTAATAATAGATAAAATATTAATAGAACTTGACGGTAAAGAAAATAAAGAAAAATTGGGTGCAAATGCAATTTTATCGGTATCATTGGCCGTTGCAAAGGCCGCGGCAAAAGCGCTTAATATGCCGCTTTATCAATATTTGGGCGGTGTAAATGCAAAAATACTTCCTGTGCCTATGATGAATATTTTAAATGGCGGGAAACATGCAGACAATAATGTAGATATTCAGGAATTTATGATCATGCCTGTCGGAGCAGCTGATTTCAAAGAAGCTGTGCGAATTTGCTCTGAAATATATCATTACCTGAAAAAAGTATTAAAAGCAAAAGGTATGTCAACTTCAGTTGGAGATGAGGGAGGGTTTGCTCCTAATTTATCATCAAATGAAGAAGCATTACAAGTTATATCGCAGGCAGTAAAAGAAGCGGGATATGAAACCGGTAAAGATGTATTATTCGCTTTAGATGTTGCGGCAACTGAAATTTATGATGAAAAAAGTAAAATGTATTATCTGTCGAGTGAAGATAAGAAGTTTACAAGCGAGCAACTGGTTGATTATTATGCGGGGCTGATTGAAAAGTATCCGATTATATCTATTGAAGATGGTCTATCGGAAGAAGATTGGGATGGATGGGAAACAATGACGCAAAAATTGGGCGGCACAATACAAATTGTAGGTGACGATTTATTTGTAACAAATACAAAACGTCTTGAAAAAGGAATAAAAAATCAATCAGCGAATTCTATCTTAATCAAACTGAACCAAATAGGTACATTAACAGAAACGTTGGATGCTATGCAGATGGCTTCCCGTGCCGGTTTTACTTCTGTTGTATCTCATAGAAGCGGTGAGACGGAAGATACAACGATAGCTGATTTAGTCGTTGCGGTCAATGCAGGGCAAATTAAAACAGGAGCGCCTTGCCGAACAGACAGAATAGCTAAGTATAATCAATTGATCAGAATAGAAGAAATTTTAGGTAATGCAGCCGAATATGCGGGTACAAAAGCCTTTTATAATATTAAATAGTCAAGATATTGAACCTAAATAGACAAAAAATACTTGACTTAGAATATGTTACTCGTTAAATTATATATGAAAACGATATATGTTTAATTTATTAAACGGAAAGTGAGGTATTTTATGATAAGTGTTGTTGTGACAGCCGATTTAGGACCTGGAAATGAATTATTTAAAAAAATTACACACGACATCTTAGGCGATATTGCTGAAATTATTCATGAACCTTGCTCCACAGAAGAAGCTATCATTGAAAAATGCAAGAATGCTGATGCAGTAATTGCAGGGTTGGATCCCTTTACTGAAAAGGTTTTTGCTGTGTTACCAAAATTAAAAATGGTATCAGAAGTGGCGATCGGATATAATACGATTGATACTGAAGCGGCAAAAAAATATGGAGTAGCGGTATCAAACAATCCGCGTTATTGCGTAGACGAGGTTGCAGAGCATACACTTGCATTGATAATGGCTTTAAGCAGAAAGATATTAAATTACAACACGGCGGTAAAAGCAAAGCATGAATGGAATCCTCAGGCTCAAAGGGGAAAAGTCAAGAGGCTGAGTACGCAAACATTTGGCCTGATAGGATTCGGCAACATAGCTCGGCGCGTGGCAAAACGTATGCAGGCAAACGGCTGCAGCGTTATTGCATACGATCCATACATAAAACAAGATTTTGCGGATCAATTCAATACTAAAATGGTTTCCTTGGATGAAATTTACGAAAAGGCAAATATCATTTCTGTACATGCTCTTTTAAATAAAGAAACAGAAGGAATGATTGATAAAAAAGCCTTTGAAAAAATGGGTAAAAGCAAACCGATTTTTGTAAATTGTGCACGAGGCGGCCTTATTGATGAAGATGCTTTATATGATGCAATTGTAACAGAAAAAGTTTCAGCTGTGGGACTTGATGTTTTTGTATCGGAAAATCCTGATTTGGAAGCATCGCCTTTTACAAAATTTGGAGACAATGTGATCATTACCCCTCATGCAGCTTATTTTTCTGATCAGTCCGCTTACGAAATGTTGGTATTTTCTTGCGAAAACTTAAAAAATTTCTTTACAGGAAACAGTGACAAAGTTCCGGTTGTGAACGGAATTTTAACGCCAAAGGCATAAAATACAGTATTCTTTGTTTATGGCTTGTTGTTTACAAAATTGCGCATTATGTGCGTTTAATTTAAATAAAATTGCTTTTTATAAAGCAGGAAAGAGGATATTATGTTAAAAGTAGTTGTCACCACAGATTTTGCTGATGAAGCATTTATGAAAGTTGCGAACGAAGTACTTGGAGATATGGCAGAAATTGTGCACGATCCTTGTCACACAGAAGATGAAATCATCGAAAAGTGCAAAGATGCTGATGCAGCGCTTGCAATCTATGATCCATTTACAGACAAAGTATTTGCTTCATTGCCAAAATTAAAGTTAGTTTCGGTAATTTCTATCGGATTTAATTTTATTGATGCAGTAGCAGCCAAAAAATATGGAATAGCTGTATCCAATAATCCAAGATATTGTGTCGAAGAAGTAGCCAATCACACCCTTGCTTTGATAATGGCTTTAAACAGAAAACTATTCGATTACAACAAACAAATTAAAGTAGATCATGTTTGGAACGGACTTACACAAGTCGGCAAAATCAAGAGATTAAGCGAACAAACATTTGGTTTGGTAGGTTTCGGCAATATAGCGCGACGCGTTGCAAAGCGTATGCAGGCATGCGGATGCACAGTTATTGCGTATGACCCATACATAAAACAAGATTTTGCAGATCAATTTGGCGTTAAAATGGTAGAACTTGATGAAATATACAAAAATGCCGATATGATTTCGCTGCATGTTCCGTTAAACCCGGAAACAGAAAAAATGATTAATGCACAAGCTTTTGATAAAATGGCAGCTAAAAAACCGATTTTCGTGAATTGCGGTCGTGGCGGTCTTGTTGATGAAGATGCTCTATATACTGCAATTGTAGAAGGTAAAATTGCAGCAGCAGGTCTGGATGTATTCGTATCCGAAAAACCTGATTTGGCCGGTGAATATGCGAGATTCGCAAACTTAGGAGAAAATGTAGTCTTAACACCACATGCAGCATATTATTCCGATCACGCTGCTTATGAACAAAAATTATTTGCTTGTCAAAACGTAAAAGATTTCTTTACGGGTAATGGTGATAAAGTGACTGTCGTAAACGGTATTCGAACACCAAGAGCATAAAGTAAGCATCTTTGATTAAATAATAATTTTGCAAAGAGTAAGCGATTACTCTTTGCTTTTAATTTTATATTATATCAAGATCATTAAAGATAACTGTTTTATATATTTTTGATAATTTTTTCACTTGATAATTATCATTTAATAAACTATAATAATGAGTATACTAATAAACATATAAGTGAGGTGTCATGATGTATAAAGTAGTTGTTACCACAGAATTTGCAGACGATCAATTGATGTCGGTTGCAAAAGAAATGTTAAAAGGAAAAGCAGAGGTTATTTTAGATCCTTGTTACGGATCAGAAGACGCACTTATCGAAAAATGCAAAGATGCGGATGCTGTGCTCGCAGTATATGATCCATTTACGGATAAAGTATATGCCGCATTACCAAAATTAAAATTAGTCTCTGTGCTGTCGATTGGTTTTAATTTTATTGATGCCGATGCAGCAAAAAAATATGGAATAGCTGTGTGCAATAATCCGCATTATTGTGTAGAAGAAGTGGCCGATCACACAGCGGCTTTGACGCTGGCTTTGAATAGAAAGCTTTTTGAATATAACAAAGCAGTAAAAGTAGACAAAGTTTGGTCTTCAACAGCGCAAAAAGGAAATATAAAGAGAATGTGTACGCAAACATTCGGTTTGGTAGGGTTTGGAAACATTGCACGACGTGTTGCAAAACGAATGCAAGGATTTGGATGTACTGTTATTGCTTATGATCCATATATCAAGCAAGATTTTGCCGATCAATTTGGTGTTGAAATGGTTGAGTTGGATGAAATATACAAGAGAGCAGATATGATTTCTCTGCATGTGCCGCTTAATCCTTCTACTGAAAAAATGATTAATGCAGAAGCTTTTGATAAAATGGAAGCCAAAAAACCAATTTTCGTAAATTGTGGTCGCGGCGGCCTTGTTGATGAAGCAGCTTTATTAGAAGCAATTGAAAAAGGCAAAATTTCATCAGCAGGACTAGATGTATTTGTATCAGAACATCCGGATCTAGAAAATTCTCCGTTCGTAAGCAAGGAAAACGTCATTATTACTCCGCATGCAGCGTTCTTCTCGGATGATTCAAATTATGAACAAAAAACAATGGCTGTTCAGCATATTATTGATTTCTTTGAAGGAAACGGTGATAAAGTGCCGGTCGTCAATGGTATTCGAACACCAAGAGCATAGATTCAAACATAAATTAATAAGTATGAGGCTTTCTTGGTCTCAGTAGAGATTTTATGAGGTGAAGAATGAGTTTTAAACAAGAATACGAAAGCAAAAAAATGTCTTTTGAAGAAGCTATTAAAAAAGTTCAGGATGGCGACAGGATTTATATTAACGGAGCGGGTTCATTATCAGTGCCGTTAATTGAAGAATTGTATAACAGAAAAGACGAGCTAAAAGATACCAGCGTTATGGGCTGTCTTATATCAAACGATATCAAAATCCTTGGAAGAGATTGCGATCATATTAAATATGTATCAACTTTTTTGGCTGGATATGAAAGAGCAGCCCAGAAAAATGGTCGCTTAGTAGACAACGTGTGTTATCAGCTTAGAAAAAACAGAGAGATGGTGAAGGGCTCTTTTGATCCGACTGTATTGTTTGTTATGGCAACACCAATGGATGATGAAGGATACTTCAATTTAAGCCTATCTCCCGGTGATATGGATTCTTTGGTGGATTCAGCAAGATTGACAATAGTTCATGTCAATGACAAGCTTCCTTATATTTGCACAGATGAAAACAAAATTCATATTTCCAAAGTACATGCTGTTTGTGAACAAAGCTACCCTGTTGTAACACTGCCGAGTTCAAAACCATCTGAACTCGATAATAAGGTTGCATCTTATATTGTTGAAAGAATTCCGAACGGCGCATGCCTGCAAATCGGGATTGGAGGTATCGCAAATGCAGTGGGATTCAGCTTGGTGAACCATAAGCATCTTGGAGTATATACAGAAATGTATACAGAAAGCATGTATTATTTAACAAAAAAAGGTGCAATAGATAATAGCCTAAAAAAATTATATACAGGTAAGTCGGTGCTTGGATTTGCACTCGGAAGTCAGGATATGTATGACTTTATAGATCATAATCCAGATTTAGTATCAAGACCATTAGAGTATACAAATGATCCGTATTTGGTAGCTCAACATGATAATTTTGTATCTGTGAATGCGTGCCTTGCTGTAGATATCACAGGGCAAGTGTGCTCGGAGGCAATAGGGAAAGTTCAATTTTCAGGAACAGGCGGACAAGTTGACTTTGTTCGAGGAGCGCAAATGTCTAAAGGTGGAAAGTCCTTTATTGCGATGCATTCTCTAGCAGAGAAAAAAGATGGCAGCAGAATATCTAAAATTGTTATGAGCCATCCTGCGGGAAGTATCATTACAACAGGCAGAACTGACGCGCAGTATATCGTAACAGAATACGGTGTTGCTGATTTACAAAACAAATCAAGAACGCAGAGAGCGCAAGCATTAATCAATATTGCGCATCCTGATTTTAGAGACGAACTTACTTATCAGGCAAAGAAAGACGGTTATTTATACTAATTTTGAAATAAAAAAAGAAGACGGCCTGCAGAAATCTGTCGGCCGTTTTTTATATATTTGGATCTTTGCGTCATCACAAAAAACTTGCGTATGATTATAAACAATAGTATAATAAATCAGTAAGTAAAAAAAGGAGGGCAACACATGAATGCGGACATACTGATTAGTGAGAAAAAAGAGTTGAGGAAACTTCAAAAGCTCTTGGGGATTGAATTGGCAAAAGGTAAATATAAAGATACTCAAAAAATTTTGCAATATAAAAGTGATATTAAAAATAAAAAAATAAAAATAGGAAATATTACGAAAAGTATGATTTCTCAGTTATAAAACAAAACAGGATTTTATTCCTGTTTTTTTCACAATGAAAGGGAAGAATCATGAAAGTATTTTTTGGCATAGTTTTCTTAAGCATATTTATTATCATAGTCGGGCTTATGGCGCTTGCTTACATTTCTCATATTAATGAAAATATAGATGAAATGTTGCATAAAAAAGGTTATAAAAGCTATAAGGGCTACAAAAAATATATGGAAAATAAATATAGAGGAAAACATAACAAAAAAGAAACACAATATCTTGAAACGAATATAATAAAAAATAGAAAAAAGGCGATGAAAAAAGAAGAAAAAAAATTAGTAGATGCATACATATTTAGCGAGTTAGATAAAAAAAGGAAATAATATTTTGAAACTATTTTATATCATTGGGAATATCCGTAATATAAAAAAATTTTTGAAAGATAAAACCGTCGGTTTTTTCAATAAATTTCTGCTTGTGTTTGCACTCGCCTATGTTATCTCTCCGATTGATTTAATTCCGGCACCAATATTGGGATTTTCTTTGCTGGATGATATAGCAGTATTGTTTCTGATTTTATATTATTTGAGAGACTATCTTTCAAGCTATAATAATTTGAATTCTGACAACGGTAACATATATGAAAATACATCTTATAGAATAGATAATGATGAATAACAGCTTTTTTTTTAATTAATATTGTGATACAATATCGCTTAAACTTGAGAAAAGAATAATAAATAGAGGTGACTAGAAAATCATGCAAAGGGTATACAACTATTCGGCAGGACCATCTGTTTTGCCCGTAGAAGTTTTGGAACAAATCAAAAATGAATTATATGACTTTAATAATTCGAAAATGTCTGTAATGGAGATTAGTCATCGCTCAAAACAATGTATCGAGCTTTTTGATCAAACAGAAGAGATTTTACGAAAATTAATGAATATTCCAAAGGATTATTCAATACTTTTTATGCAGGGTGGGGCAAGACAGCAATTTGCAATGGTGCCTATGAATTTATTTACAGAAAATAAAAAAGCAGATTTTGTACACACAGGAAGCTGGACAAAATATGCAATTAAAGAATCAAAAAAACTTGGTGAAATCGAAATTTTAGGCAGCGGAGAAGAAAAGAATTTTAAAAAGGTTCCAAATTTGAAAGAAATTCAAAATTCATCTATTTCGGATTTTATTTATATTTGTACAAATAACACAATTGAGGGAACAAAATACAGCTGTAGTGATATACCCGAATACACTATTCCATTGGTCGCGGATATGTCATCCAATATTTTAAGTGAAGAATATGATATAGATAAATTTTCTTTGATTTTTGCAGGGGCACAGAAAAATTTAGGCATTGCAGGCGTTACGGTTATTATCTTAAAAAATGATCTGCTGGCCAGAAGCAAGGACAGTCTGCCTGAGATGTTAAATTATAAAATATTGATAGAAAAAAAATCTATGCTCAATACACCACCAGTGTTTGCTGTATATGTGCTAAATAAGATTTTAAAATGGCTTGATAAGTTAGGCGGAGTGAAGGAAATTGAAAAAATAAATAAAAATAAAGCATCTATTTTATATGAATATATAGATAACAGCAATATATTTAGTAATGAGGTAGATGTTTCTTCACGGTCTATAATGAATGTTATTTTTACGCTCCCTACTGAAGAGGAAAACAAGTTTTTTGATAAATATGCACAAGAAAAGGGGTTTATGTTTTTAAAAGGGCATAGGAGTGTAGGTGGTATGAGAGCAAGTATTTATAATGCCGCATCGCTTGAGCAAGTAGAAGCATTAGTTGAATTAATGAAAAATTACGAATTAAACAGGTAGGAAATAATAATGTATAATATAACTTATTTTAATAAAATCACGCCGCTTGCACTTGCAATGATCAATAAAGATATGTATAAAATAGTTGATACAGATCAGAATTATGAGGCTCTGCTTCTTCGAAGCAAACAAATACTTTTGGATGATGTATCAAAAGATGTTTTATACATTGGTAGAGCAGGGGCGGGGGTAAACAACATCGATGTGGAGGCTTTTACAAAAAACGGTATTGTGGTTGCAAATGCACCGGGCGCGAATGCAAATGCAGTCAAAGAATTGGTAATTCTAGGGATGCTTTTGGCATCGAGAGATATCATAAGTGGTATAAAATGGATGGAAGGCATCAAAGATGCAGATGAAGATATAGAAAAATTAGTTGAAGATAACAAAAATAGATTTATAGGCCCAGAGATTGCAGGCAAAGCTCTTGGAGTCATCGGTCTTGGCTCTATTGGGGTTATGGTTGCTAACGCAATGATATCTTTGGGGGTTAAAGTGTATGGATTTGACCCGTTTATATCTGTGAAATCGGCTTGGGGGCTCTCGCCGAAAGTAAAAAGAGCTATTAGTTTAAATGAAATTTTTTCTAATTGCGATTATGTAACCATTCATATACCTCTAATGGAAAAAACGAAAAATTATTTAAATGCAAAAGTATTTAAAAATGCTAAAAAAGGACTGCGCCTTTTGAATTTTGCCCGAGGCGGCCTTGTAAATAATAAAGATTTAAATGAATATATACAAAACGGTACCATAGCAAAATATGTTACAGATTTTCCATGCAGAGAAATTCTTAATACGCCAAATACACTTTGCATCCCTCATTTGGGTGCATCTACACCTGAGAGCGAAATTAACTGTGCGAAAATGGTAGTGCATCAGATGATGGAATATTTGGAAAACGGAAACATTATTAATTCGGTAAATTATCCGGATACGAATATGGGACCTGTAAAATCTAAAAATCGCTTGACTATTCATAATAAAAATATTCCGACTATGTTGGGCCAAATTACCAGCATACTCTCGTGCGAAAATATTAATATTACAAACATGCTCAATAGTTCGAAAGGTGAATGGGCATATACAATGATTGATGTTGAAAGTGATATTGAAGATAGAGTGATAAGACAACTTAAAGATATTGATGGTATTGTAAGAGTAAGAATGATATGCAACGGTATTGAATAATCAGTGTTAGATAAATTGTTTTGGGATAAATAAAAAAGAGCTGATAAACAGCTCTTTTTATATTATTCGCACATGTCATTTTCAAATGATTCCAACCCGACGATTTCACTTTTTACAACATCTCCTGATTTTAAGAACTTAGGAGGTTTAAATCCAGCGCCAACACCAGCCGGTGTTCCTGTCATGAGCATATCACCGGGGTAAAGGGTTATTCCTTTTGTTAAATCATTAAGTGCTGTTGGGATATCAAAGATGAAGTATTTCGTATTTGACGATTGGCGTATTTCGCCATTTACATAACTTGCGATATCAAGTTCAATTGGCAGTGGGAACATACTTTTATGAGCAATCCAGTTACCCATTGCAAAATGTCCGTCATAGCTTTTACCATAAAACCATTGACCTCTGCCCATTTGCGTATTACGAATCGAAAAATCATTACCAACAGCGTAACCAAATATATAATCTTCAGCTTCATTTTTTTCAACATTCATGGCTTCTTTGCCGATAATAACAATTAATTCCACTTCATAGTCAGCTGTTCTATTTGTTTCAGAATATACACTGATTTCATCGCCGGGACCCGAAGACACGAATGCTGCCTTAGAAAAATAAATTGGTTCTTCGGGAAGAGCTTCTTTCTCCATTTCGGCAACATGATCTTTATAGTTCTTGCCTAGGCAGAATACATTTCTCAGCGGATACGGGATGGCCGGAAGAAGCATTAGCTCATTAATATCTGTTATATCTCCTTCAGCATCAGATTCGATAAAATCTCTAATATCTTCTATCATCTCATCATCGTGCTCATCAATGAATTGAAGCAAATCAAAGTATGGTTCGAAATCTAATTTATCAGCAAGATAATCCATTGTAAAAAATTTGTTTCGAGCCTTATTTGCCACAATAATTTTAGGCTCATCATCATTCATTAATGCTGTTGTAAAAAACATAATTTAGATACCTCCTAAAAATAATTTAAAATAATTATATCATTTAAATTGACAATAGTACACTTTTAATATATTATTTATAAAAATAATGCTTTTACATCAATCTTGTTTGATAATTAAAAGGCGTTATGAAGCAAATAATAATTGTTTTTATGCCTTTTTGGGCATGTTTTTTTATGTAAAAGTATATGGAGGATAAAATGTTAAAAGGACGACATCTTATTGAACCAAGCGGTTTTACCACTAATGAATTAGAAGAAGTTTTCAGACTTGCTGACAGCATTATTGAAACACCGGAGAAGTATTCGGAAAAATGTAAAAATAAGCTGTTGGCAAGTCTTTTTTATGAGCCTTCAACAAGAACAAAATTTTCATTTGATGCGGCGATGCTTCGTCTGGGCGGACAAGTCATAGGATTTTCGGATCCGAATACAAGTTCTGCTGCAAAAGGGGAAACATTAAAAGATACAATCATCACAATCTCAAATTATGTAGATATTGCTGTTGTGCGCCATCCCCTTGAAGGCACGGCTAAATTAATGGCAAAGCACGCTCTGGTACCGATTATTAATGCGGGAGACGGAGGACATCAGCATCCCACGCAAACTTTAACCGATTTATTGACTATAAGACATTATAAAAAAACTTTACATAATCACTGTATTGCCGTTTGCGGAGACTTAAAATTTGGAAGAACAATCCATTCATTGGTAAAAGCAATGCACCGATATGAAGGAACAAAATTTATTTTTATCTCTCCCGAAGAATTAAAAATGCCGACATATATTAAAGAAATCCTTGATCCAAGCAGTTATACGGAAACAAATAATTTAGATGAAGGTATAAAACAAGCCGATATATTATATATGTCACGTGTGCAAAGAGAACGCTTTGTAAGCGAATACGAATATATGGTGCTTAAAGATTATTTTATTCTTACGCTCGAGAAAATGAAGTTAGCGAAAGATGATATGATCGTGATGCATCCGCTTCCGCGTGTCAATGAAATAGCGGGCGAAGTCGATGCCGATAAGCGAGCCGTTTATTTTCAACAAGCCAAATTCGGCATGTATGTGAGGATGGCGCTTATATTAAAACTACTCGGATTGGAGTGAGAAAAATGATTAATGTGTCCAAGTTAAAGAGAGGGATCATAATAGATCATATAGAAGCTGAATGCGGTTATAAAATATTCAGTCAGTTGGGACTTGATAAGTTAGATGATGTTGTGGTGCTTATGAGAAACGTACCAAGCAGAAAAATGGGAAAGAAAGATTTAATTAAAATTGAAACAGATATTGAATTAGACCTCACTGTTTTAGGTCTTATTGATCCGAATGTTACTATCAATTATGTTGAAGACGGTATATTAAAAAAGAAATCAAAGTTGACATTACCTAAAGTTGTGGAAGGTATTTTGGAATGTAAAAATCCGAGCTGCATTACAAAATATCAGAAAATAGATGATATAAAATTTTACTTGGTAGATGAAAAATCAAAAGAATACAGGTGTGAATATTGTGATACAAAAACTTCACTCTAAGATGCTTTTTAAAAATGCGCATATATTGGATGCGCAAACAGATTGTTTTGGCAGTGTGTTTGTTTGTAACGGCCTGATAGAAAATATTTTTAAATCTTGCGATGTTATTGATAGTATAGACCAAGATTGCGGGATTATCGATCTGAAAGGCCGTGCTCTCATGCCGGCAATGGTGGACATACATTGTCACTTTCGAGATCCCGGATATGAATACAAAGAAGATATTTCTTCAGGTCTAAAAGCCGCAATAAAAGGTGGATACTTTTATGTTGCGGCTATGGCAAATACCAGCCCGGTTGCAGATAATATAAAAATTATCAATAGAAATCATCAAAAAGCTAAGGACGAAAAGCTTTGTGAATTCAATCAAATTGCGGCAATTGGTATTGGATTGGATGATAAAGAATTAGTTGATACAAAAAAGTTGAGAGCTTTTACAAAACTATTTTCAAATGATGGAAATAATATATTTTCAAAAGAATTCATGAAAAAAGCATTATTGGAATCAAAAAAAGAAGACTTTATTTTAGCTGTTCATTGTCAGCCTGAAGCGCAGCTGATACAAAGAGATTTACAGTTACTTGAAGAAGTAGGCGGGAATTTGCATATTTGTCATGTCAGTACAAAAGAAAGTATAAAACTTATCAGAGAAGCAAAACAAAAAGGGTTAAAATTGACTTGCGAAGTGACGCCTCATCATTTGTTTAGTTATGGAATTGACTATAGAGTAAATCCACCGTTTGGCTCCAAAGAAGATCATTATGCTTTAATAGAAGCGGTAAAAGATAAAACCATCGATATCCTCGCTACCGACCATGCGCCTCACAGTAAGGAAGATAAAGAAAAGGGCAGTCCGGGGATCAGTAATATAGAAACTGCCTTTTCTATGTATATAAAAACCTTTAAAGATTATGATATTTCCCTGACCAGATTTTGTGAAATGAGTTCATATATGCCTGCAAAATTAATGGGCTTGAATAATGCAATCATTTCAAAAAAAGCAGACGCAAATTTAATGATTGCAGAACTTGATAATTTGTATAAAATAGATAGGAATACATTTATTTCCAAAAGCAACAACACGCCATTTGATGGGTATGAAGTTTGTGGTAAAGTGCTTTCAACATATTTAAAAGGAGTTTGTAAATATGATAGCGGACAAACTTTATAAAAAGGCTAATACAATCTCGCCGATTTGTGTCGGACTTGATACGATGCTTGAATATATTCCAAAATATATACAAAATGAAGACAGTTCTATTGAGGAAAAAATATTTAAATTCAATAAAATGATTATCGATGCGGTTTATTCTGATGTGGCATGTTTTAAAGTGCAGATCGCTTTTTATGAAGCGTTGGGAATTGAGGGCCTGAAAGCTTACGCTAAAACGCTGAAATATTTAAAACAAAGAAATTGTATTGCAATTGCGGATGTAAAAAGAGGAGATATTTCTTCGACTGCCAAAATGTATGCAAAAGCGCATTTTGAGGGTGATTTCGAAGCAGATTATATAACGATAAATGCCTATATGGGCCAGGATTCCGTATCTCCGTATTATGAATATATTCAGAATAATCATAAGGGATTATTTGTTTTATTAAAAACATCAAATACATCATCAAAAGATTTTCAAGATGTTTTAGTAGATGGTAGTGCGTATTATGAATTAGTCGCACAAAAAATTAAGCAATGGGGCAACGCTTATATCGGACAAAGCGGCTTTAGCAGTATAGGTGCTGTGGTAGGGCTCACATACCCCGATGAATTTAAAAAAATAGCAATGATAATGCCAAATACATTTTTTTTAATACCTGGATACGGTGCACAAGGCGGCAGCGGGAAAGATATTGCTGATGTCTTCAAAAACAGAATATGCGGAGTAATTAATTCTTCAAGAGGAGTCATTACGGCGCATAAAGGCAAAAGTGAAGATGAAGGGTTTGTGAAATATATTAAAACAGCGGTGCTGAATATGAAGGAGGATATTATTCGATGGCTATAGTTATACAAAATTCTCCGATTGCAGAAAATATTTATCGATTGCGAGTAGATTGCAGTGATAATATTAAAGCGGGACAATTCTATATGTTGCGTGCCTGGGGGACGAATCCCACTTTTTCGCGCCCAATCAGTATTTGCGACAAGAAAGATGGCGAAACGGTCTTTGTATACGAAGCGAAAGGGAAGGGAACAAAAGTATTCTCATCTTTAAAAACAGGAGATAAAATAGAATTACTGGGACCAAGGGGAAACGGATTTGATATAAAGGCAAAACAAAGTGTGATCATAGGCGGTGGAGTAGGCATAGCTCCTCTTTTACTTCTTGCTAAACAGTTAAAACATAATGGAGCTCATATTACGGCTTTTTTGGGGTATAGCCGGGAAGAATACCTCGTAGAAGAAATCAGCCGGCATTGTGATCGAGTTATAAGCAATACAGGCGGGCTTATTACAGACGACATTGATGAATTTGATGTAGACAGAGTTTATATATGCGGTCCGGCGATTATGATGCAAAAGGCGTATGAATTATATAAAGACATGAAATGTGATATCTTTGTATCTGTTGAGAGAAGAATGGCATGCGGAATCGGCGCATGCCTTGGATGCAATATAGTTACGAAAAACGGGAATAAAAAAGTATGCAGTGATGGGCCTGTATTCAATGCAAAGGATATATTTTATGAATAAACTCAGTATTGATTTTTTAGATTTTAAATTTAAAAATCCGATCATAGCGGCATCGGGAACTTTTGCATTCGGAGAAGAATATGCCGAATTTTATGATGTGAACTGTCTTGGAGGTATTTCCTTTAAAGGTCTTACATTAAATAAGAAAGATGGCAATAACGGAATCCGCATCTGGGAATGTGAAAGCGGAATGCTCAACAGCATCGGGCTTGAAAATCCAGGGATTGCTGCTTTTATTAAAAAATATAAACAATATGAAAAAAATATTCAAACGATCAAAGTTATCAACATGGGTGGCAATAATTTGGATGAATACACAAAAGGTGCAACTCTGCTCAATAAGATCGATTTTGATATTTTAGAACTCAATATTTCATGCCCTAATGTAAAATCGGGCGGTATGGCTTTTGGAGTATGTGAAGAGTCTGCATATGAAGTAACAAAGACGGTCAAGCAAAGAAGCAGACATAAGGTTATGGCAAAATTATCACCGAACGTTACAGATATTACAGCAATAGCAAAAGCATGCGAAGAAGCGGGTGCAGATGCTTTGTCGCTAATTAATACAGTGCAGGCAATGGCAGTTGATATAAAAAGCAAAACAGCTGTTTTTGATAATGTGTATGCAGGGCTTTCAGGAGCGTGTATTAAGCCTATAGCATTGCGTATGGTTCATCAGGTATCAAAAGCCGTAAAAATTCCGATTATGGGTATAGGTGGAATCTATAGTGCGCAAGATGTGCTGGAGTTCATGATGGTTGGCGCTTCATGTGTGCAGGTGGGAACGGCAAACTTTATAAATCCCATGATACTCAAGAGCATGATCAAAGAATTAGAACAATATTGCGAAGATGAAAATTTATATCTAAAAGATATTATAAATATAATTTGAGAGGCAAATTTAAATGAATGAAGATGTTTTACGAATATTAAAAGAAACAGGCGCAGTACTGCAGGGGCATTTTCTTTTATCATCGGGCAGGCACAGCAAAAGTTATGTTCAATGTGCAAAATTATTGCGCTATGCCGATAAAGCAGAAGTAGTGATAAGAAAAGCGTTAAAAAACCTAAAGGAAAAACCCGACATCGTTGTAGGGCCGGCTATGGGCGGAGTTATTGTATCTTATGAAGTAGGCAGACAACTCGGAACAGAGGCCATATTTACTGAGCGAGTAGATAATATTATGCAGCTTCGGCGTGGTTTTGAATTAAAAAAAGGATCGAAAGTATTGATTGCCGAAGATGTGCTCACAACAGGTAAATCAACACTGGAGACAATTAAAGCATTGCAAGAATATGAAAATGATATTGAAATTATCGGCGTGCTGTGTATTGTAAACAGAATCAGTGGTGAGGTGCCGTTTGACTATCCGATTTACAGTGCAATACGCTTGGATATAGAAACGTTCGAGGAAAGTGAATGCCCGCTTTGTAAATCAGGAAGCTCACCGATAAAACCGGGAAGCAGAAAATTTAATACGAAATAAGCGGCGCACTATCAGGAGGCAATATGAAAGTTTATTTATATTTGGAAAACGGAGTAAGTTTTGAAGGCAGCGGATTTGGATATACAGATGAAGAAGTCGTTGGCGAGGTTGTTTTTAACACAGGTATGACAGGATATCAGGAAGTTTTGACAGATCCATCTTACTACGGGCAAATTGTGTTGATGACATATCCTTTGATTGGAAATTATGGTATCAATTTAGAAGATGGTCAATCAAAAAACCCAAAAGTAAGAGGTTTTATCGTAAAGGAAATGTGCGAATTTCCCAATAATTTTAGATATGAAATGAGCCTTGATGATTATTTATATGAAAATAAAATTTTTGGAATGCAAGGTCTTGATACGCGATATCTTACAAAAAACATAAGAGATAAAGGCGTTATGAAAGGAATTCTTACAAAACGTAAGATGATAAAAGAAGAAGTAGATAGAATACTAACTCCTTATAATAATGATGATGTTGTGGATAAAGTAAGCACGAAAGAGCCTTATACGGTGGGGGAAGGCTTAAATGTTGCAGTGATGGACTTTGGTATCAAACAAAATATATTAAATACATTCGTTCGCAAAGGATGCAAAATGACGGTTTTTCCTTATAATGCAACGGCTGAAGAAATCATGGCAATTAGTCCCGACGGAATTTTCTTGTCCAACGGACCTGGAGATCCAAAAGATTTGCAAGACAGCATTGAGACGATCAAAAAACTTGTTGAGTTAAAACCGGTTGTGGGCATATGTCTTGGCCATCAACTTTTAACGCTTGCGCTTGGAGGAGATACGCAAAAGTTAAAGTTCGGACACAGAGGAAGCAATCATCCGGTTAAAGATTTGAGAAAAGACAGAGTATATATTACCAGTCAAAATCACGGCTATGTTACAACAAAAATGCCTGATGACGTTGTAGTAACGCATAAGAATATCAATGATGACAGCGTTGAGGGGATGAAACATAAATCAAAAAATATTTTTTCTGTACAATATCATCCAGAGGCATGCCCCGGACCTGATGATTCCGAGTATATTTTTGATGAAATGATTGAAACCATAAAAAGGGGGAATAAAAATGCCTAAGGATACTAGCATTAAAAAAGTATTGATCATAGGTTCAGGCCCTATTGTTATAGGGCAGGCTGCTGAGTTTGATTATTCTGGAACGCAGGCGTGTACGGCAATGCGTGAAGAAGGGGTAAAAACTGTTTTAGCGAATTCTAATCCTGCGACAATTATGACAGATACGGAAATAGCGGATGCGGTCTATATCGAGCCTTTAAATACTGAATATATTGAAAAAATAATACAACAAGACAGACCTGATGCAATCCTTGCAGGTATGGGTGGACAGACAGGCTTAAATCTTGCTGTTGATTTGTATAAAAAAGGAATTTTAGATAAGTATAATGTTCGTGTAATCGGCACGTCGATTGAATCTATTATTCAAGGTGAAGACAGAGACAGTTTTCGTAAATTAATGCAGGAAATTGATGAGCCTATTATCGAAAGCAGTGTGGTCAATACTACAGAAGAAGGCTTTAAAGTAGCTCGCAAAATAGGTTATCCCGTTGTTGTGCGACCTGCATATACTCTTGGTGGTACAGGAGGAGGTATCGCGGAAAATCCGACAGAGTTGGAAGAAATTCTACAAAGCGGGCTGATGCTTAGCGTTGAAAATCAAGTTTTGATAGAAAAAAGCATCAAAGGCTGGAAAGAAGTAGAATATGAAGTCATGCGAGATGCCAAAGGCAACTGCATTACCGTGTGCAATATGGAGAATATTGATCCTGTAGGTATACACACAGGAGATAGTATTGTTGTTGCACCAAGTCAGACACTTAGCGATAAAGAATATCAGATGCTTAGAACAGCATCGCTGAATATCATCAATTCTGCAAAAATCATTGGCGGATGCAATGTGCAGTTTGCGCTCAATCCGCAGAGTTTTGAATACGCGGTTATAGAAATCAATCCTCGTGTAAGCCGTTCATCCGCTCTTGCGTCTAAAGCAACAGGATATCCGATCGCAAAGATTGCGGCAAAACTTGCTTTAGGCTATGGTTTGGATGAGGTTATCAATGCTGTAACCAAGAAAACCTATGCATGTTTTGAACCGACTCTTGACTATGTTGTCGTTAAAATCCCTAAATGGCCGTTTGATAAATTTGAGTCCGACAAGAAACTTCTCGGCACGAGAATGATGGCCACAGGAGAGACAATGGCCATTGGGTCCAATTTTGAACAAGCTCTTTTAAAAGCTATTCGATCACTGGAAATAGGTTCTTTTTCACTTCGTCACAAACCTTCTGAGCAACGTTCTTTAGATGAATTAAAAAACAGAATCATTCATCCTGATGATGAAAGAATATTTGATATTGCGGCAATGATCAGAAGAAAATACAGTCATGATAAAATTGCACAGATAACAGGCATTGATCAATTCTTTATTAAAAAAATCAAAGGGATTGTAGATTATGAAGAGCTGCTTGCTAAAATGTCTATAGATGATCTGGATAAAGACTTATTAAAAACGCTCAAAAAACGTGGATTTGCCGATCGCGGCATTGCAGAAATCATGGCTGTAAAAGAGGAAGAAATTTTTAATTTGAGGAAGAAATATAATATTATTCCTACCTATAAACTTGTTGATACATGTGCAGCCGAATTCGAAGCGGTATCTCCGTATTATTATTCAACTTACGATGAGTATGATGAAAATGTAATCAGCAATAATAAAAAAGTCATTGTTGTAGGGAGTGGTCCTATACGAATCGGGCAAGGCATTGAGTTTGATTACTGCAGTGTACACAGTGTCTTTACACTACGAAAACAAGGTATAGAAGCCATTGTCATTAACAATAATCCGGAAACTGTCAGTACTGATTTTGATATTTCAGATAAACTGTATTTTGAACCGCTTACAGAAGAAGATTTTTATAATATTATTGAAAAAGAAAAACCATTTGGTGTTATTCTTCAGTTTGGCGGTCAGACAGCGATAAAATTAGCTAATTTCTGTACGAAAAAGAATATACCGATTATTGGGACACAGCCCAAGAGTATAGATGCGGCGGAAGATCGAGAAAAGTTTGAAGAAATACTGGAAGAGCTAAATATAAAGAGACCAAAAGGTAAAGGTGTGTGGACATTGGAAGATGGCATTATAGCAGCCGAAGAAATAGGCTATCCCGTATTGGTGCGTCCTTCCTATGTACTTGGCGGAAGAGGAATGGAAATATGCTATCAGCGAGATCAATTGATGAAGTATCTTAAAGAAGCATTTAATTTTGATGCTGAAAATCCTGTCTTAATCGATAAGTATTTATATGGTACCGAGCTTGAGGTGGATGCGGTATGCGATGGGGAAGATGTATTGATCCCCGGTATTATGAAGCACTTGGAAAAAGCGGGAGTGCATTCGGGGGACAGCATCACTATCTATCCTCCGATTGGTGTCAGCGAAGAAATCAAGCAAAAGATTTATGACTATACAAAACGAATTGCAACAAAAATGGAAGTGATCGGCATTATCAATATTCAGTTTGTCGAATTTGAAAATGAACTTTATATTATAGAAGTGAATCCCCGTTCAAGCAGAACCGTTCCATATATAAGCAAAATATCAGGGCTGCCTATTATTCCACTTGCGGTGCGCGTGTCATTAGGAGAAAAACTAAAAGATATGAAGTGCGGAACAGGTGTCTATCCTGAATCCAAACTTTTCGGCATCAAAATACCTGTTTTTTCAACTGAAAAAATACCGGGTATCGAAGCCGTGCTCGGACCACAGATGCGTTCAACCGGAGAAGTTATGGGCGTGGCTGAAAATTATGAAGATGCGCTTTATAAAGGGTTGTGCGCTGCCGGAACAGATCTCGCAAAATTAAAACATAAAATTCTGGTAACGTTAAATAATAAAGATAAGAAACAGTTTATACCTGTAATTGCTCAGCTCGCTGATGCGGGATTTGAAATACTGGCAACGCAAGGTACGGCAAAAGTACTTAAAGAATATGGCGTGGAGGCTGAGATTATTAATAAATTAGGAGATAAAAAGCCTACGATCATGGATTTGATTATCAGCAGAGACATTAATATCATTATCAACACGCCTGAAAAGACAGAGCATTCGCGCTCGGATGCATTTAAAATGAGAAGAGCAGCCATAGAAAGCAAAGTTGAAGTGACGACTACACTTGAGAAAGCACATGAAATCGCAAAACTTTTGTTTGATAAAGTGAATCATAAAACTCAATCTGTATATGATATATGCAAATTATATTATAAAAAGGATAACAAAAATGGAATTTGTTAATGCGATTATTAACTATAAAGATGATATTATCAAAGATGTTCAAAGACTTGTTAGAATTAAAAGCGTAGATGATATGCCCAAAGATGGCATGCCTTTTGGAGAAGGAATAGCAAAGGCATTAAGTGAAGCGCTTGAAATAAGCGGAAAGCTGGGATTTTCCACTTATAATCTTGACGGATATGCCGGATATGCCGAGGCAGGTCAAGGTGAAGAAATTGTTGGAATTCTTGTACATTTGGATGTTGTTCCTGAAGGGGAGGGTTGGGATGTTGACCCATATGGCGCGCTCATTCAAGACGGGAAAATATACGGCAGAGGAACGAGTGATGATAAAGCCCCTGCGATTGCGAGTCTATATGCATTGAAAGCGGTTTTAGATAGTGGTGTAAAACTGAATAAACGTGTGCGTATTATATTTGGAACCAATGAAGAAAAAAATTGTGAGGGCATACAATACTATATAAAAAAAGAAGGCCATGTTGATATCGGCTTTACACCGGATGCAAATTTTCCTTTGATACACGGAGAAAAAGCCATTATGCAGGGAAGTTTTGTTTTTACGGATAAGGGGCAAGATATAGTTCCATGCTTAGTTGATATAAAGGGTGGAGATGCTGTTAATATGGTTGCCGATCAGTGCGAGGCTGTGTTATGTGTTGAAGACGAACAAAAATTAACAGAACAATTTAATAATTATTTAAAAAAGAATTCATTAGATGGACAGCATAGTAAATCAGATCAAAATATCATACTAAAGATTTGTGGGAAATCCTCTCATGGAAGCAGGCCGAAAGAAGGGCTCAATGCCATTAGTCATATGGCTGCTTTTTTAAATAAAATTACATTAAATAAGGGAGCGGAATTTGCCGCTGCATATTGCAAAAAAATAGGATTTGCAGTAAACGGAGAAAATATGCAGCTCGATATGAAAGATGAGTTCGGGCGCTTGACATTTTGTGTAGGTATGATTAAGATGGAAAATGATAGCATTATTGTAAGTAGTGATATTCGTTATCCGATTACCGTAAAACAGGATGAAATTGCAAGAAAAATTACGAATGCTTTAGAAAATACAGATATAGTATATAAATTGGAGCATTTTAAAGATGCAATTTATATAAAAAAAGATTCCTACCTTGTAGAGACATTAATGGATGCTTATATAAAAGTAATGAAAGATAAAAACAGCAAACCTTTTACAATCGGTGGCGGCACATATGCCAGAGCAATGAAAAACATACTGGGATTTGGAATGTTATTTTGCGGTCAAGAAGATACAATGCATAAAAAAAATGAATATGTAAAAATTGAAAGCTTGCTGAAGGCAGCGACTATTTATGCTGAGGCGATTTATAAATTAGCCACTCAGTAAACATAAGGAGCTAGAATGTATGTTGATATTAGTAAATTATATCTAAATTTCAATGAATATAATGGACGAGATATTTTAATTAAAGGATGGATGCGAACTTTGCGTACATCCAATGTGTTTGGATTTATGGAAATAAATGATGGAACACATTTTAAAAATCTTCAGGTAGTCATCGAAAAGAATAATATTGATAATTTTGATATAGTGAGTAAATTTACTGTCAATACGGCGGTTGAAATAGAAGGCAGACTCATTTTGACACCGAAAAATAAGCAGCCGTTTGAATTACTTGCTAAGAAAATTTCTCTTGCAGCAAAAAGTGAAGAGGATTACCCGTTACAAAAAAAAAGGCATACGTTTGAATACTTAAGAGAAATTGCTCATTTGCGTCCGCGCTCAAATACATTTTCAGCAGTTTTTCGTGTGCGTTCGGTCTTGGCCTATGCCGTACACAAATATTTTCATGAAAAAGGATTCGTGTATGTGAACACTCCGATTATTACAGCAAGCGATTGTGAAGGCGCAGGAGAGATGTTTCGCATAACGACTTTGGAAATGAATAAGCTATCAGTTGATGAGCAAAATAAAGTAGATTTTTCAAAGGATTTTTTTGGCAGAGAAGCCTATCTTACCGTCAGTGGGCAGCTGCAAGCGGAAGCATATGCTCTTGCGTTTAAAAAAGTGTATACGTTCGGTCCCACTTTCAGAGCCGAAAATTCAAATACGACACGGCATGCGGCAGAGTTTTGGATGATTGAGCCGGAAGTTGCTTTTGCCGATATTTTTGATAACATGAAACTGGCCGAAGATATGATAAAATATCTTATAAGTTATATATTAAAACATTGTAGTGCAGAAATGGATTTTTTTAATAGTTTCATTGACAAAGGCTTAAAAGACAGGCTTTTAAATATTGTTCAATCTGATTTTGAATGTATTACTTATACAAAAGCTATTGAGTTGCTCTGGCAAGCAGAAAAAAACTTTGATTATGAAGTAAAATGGGGCAGTGATTTACAGACAGAGCATGAGAGATATCTTACCGAAGAAATCTATAAAAAGCCTGTATTTGTGATCGATTATCCCAAAGATATAAAAGCTTTTTATATGAGACAAAATAAAGATGGCGGCACAGTTGCTGCAATGGATCTACTTGTGCCGGGCGTTGGTGAAATTATAGGTGGAAGCCAAAGAGAGGAAAGATTGGATAAACTTCTTGACGCAATGCAAAAAGTTGGTATTATGCAGGAAAATATGCAGTGGTATTTAGATTTAAGACGTTACGGAGGATGTGTGCATTCGGGATTTGGTCTTGGATTCGAGAGACTGCTGATGTATATTACGGGCATGAAAAATATTAGAGATATTATTCCGTTCCCCAGAACGGTTAATAATGCAGAATTTTAAATTCTGAAATAAAGTTTGGAGGTTACGCTAATGAAAAAGTATGTATGTACAGTATGCGGCTATGTATATGATCCCGCTGAAGGAGATGAAGCCGCAGGAATTGGGAAAAACACTCCTTTTGAAGATCTTCCCGAAGATTGGGTTTGCCCGGTATGCGGGGTAGGCAAAGATATGTTTGAAGAAGAATAAAAAATAAAAAGCAGAGCTTAAGCTCTGCTTTTTATTTTTCTATAACATAGAATTTATTTTTTGAGAAAAGAATTCTTGCGATTTCACGCCTACATCTCTAGATACTTCAGATCCGTTTTTAAACACTATTACTGTTGGAATGCTCATCACTTTGTAACGTGATGCGATTTCTGTATTTTCATCAACATTTAGTTTGCATACTTTTGCTTTGCCTGCAAACTCATCGGCCAATTCATCAATTATCGGAGCCATCATTTTGCACGGACCACACCAAGATGCCCAAAAATCTACAAGTACCGGGGTATCAGATGATATGGTTTGCCCAAAATTTTCTTGGTTGAGTTCAATTACATTTTGGTTTGACATATACATATTCCTCCTTTAAACTTATATATATTATATCAAATTTTTCTAGTTTAATGAACATTTGATATATTATAAACAAATTTATATTATAATCGTTGACATTATAGCAAATTATAATATAGCAGGCAAGTAGGGTTTATAATTTGAATATTATTGATGTATTAAAAAAACATGAATCTTCGATCAGGCTTCACATACCGGGCCATAAAGGAAAAAATTTAACATCCGAACATGAAAAATTGTATTCTTTGGATTTAACCGAATTAAGTGATACTGATAATTTACATCATGCAATCGGAATGATAAATGAAGCTCAGCAAAAAGCTGCACAGCTTTATCATACACTTCAAAGCAGATTTTTAATAAACGGCACAACCGCTGGAATTTTAGCAGCTATGTGTTCTTCGTTTAGGCCTGGAGACAAGGTGTTAATACAAAGAAACAGTCATTTGTCGGTCTACCATGCTGCGCTTTTAAGTGATGTTACCCTTGCTTTTTCTTATGGTGATTTTAACGGTTATGCTGAAGCGAATACACTTAAGTTAGAAGAACTAAACAAAGAAAAATATACCGATATAAAAGGTATTTTAATAACATATCCAACCTATGTGGGAACTTGCACAGATATTAAAAAAATTGCTCTATGGGCTAGGCAAAACAATAAAAAACTTATTGTTGATGAAGCGCATGGAGCCCATTTGGCATTCTCAAAAAAATATCCCATATCAGCGGAAGAATGCAGTGCGGATATTATCATTCAAAGCACACATAAGATGTTATCTTCGCTTACTCAGAGCTCGTTGCTTCACGTAGGAAGCAATATGGTTGATATCGATAAATTAGATTTTTATCTTCGCATATTTCAAAGCAGTAGCCCTTCATACATATTATTAAATTCCTTGCAGCAGGCATTATCGTATGCATCAGAGAATGCCGAGAAGATATTTGATCAAATATATACCTGGCGCATCCATTTACAAAAAATACTTTCAACAACGCATTTTTATTTGATGGAAGATGAAATTTATGATTGGTCAAAATTATGGATCAATACAAAGAAATCAAATTACAGTGGTTTTAAAATAAAAGAAATACTTGAAGAAAAAAATATATATATTGAGTATGCTTCGCACACATATATTATAGCTTTATGTGGCATTGGTACGACACAAAATGATATAATAGCACTAGGAAATGCGCTTAAAACGATTGAAAAGAAAACTGATTGTTTTCAATATGATTCAATTTGTATGCCTAAGCCAATATCAAAGATGAAGATGAAAGAGGCTATCGAATGTTGCTATCAATATATTAATTTAAAAAGCGCAAAGAACAAAATATCTGCAGACTTTGTGATTGCTTATCCACCGGGAGTGCCGCTGGTAATCCCGGGAGAAGTCATTACAGAGCAGATCATAGAAGATATGTTAAAATACTTAAATATTGGCGCAAGCATTATGGGAATAAAAGAAAACAGTATAAAGATAGTTAAATAGACGGAGTAGGTATGAAAAAAGGTAGACTATTGGTTTTTGAAGGCCTGGACGGAAGCGGTAAACAGACACAGAGTCAGCTGTTATATGAAAGATTAAAGAAAAACGGATATCCTGTACGTAAAGTATCTTATCCAAGATATGATAATGAATCTTCTGCATTGGTCAGAATGTATCTTCGAGGAGAATTCGGGCAGGATGCAAATGAAATTTCCCCGTATATTTGTTCTACGTTTTATGCGGTAGACAGATATGCATCCTATAAGCAGGATTACGAGGAGTTTTATAAAAATGGAGGTATTGTCATAGCCGATAGATATACAACATCAAATATGCTTCATCAAGCTTCAAAAATACAAGATAAAAATAAAAGAAAAAATTTTTTAGATTGGTTATATAATTTCGAATTTAAAATTTATGGGCTTCCCGTACCTGATTTAGTATTTTTTTTGGATCTGTCTGTTGAAGATACATTTTCACTTACAAAAAATAGAGCAAATAAAATAACTGGAGAAGAAAAAAAAGATATCCATGAAACAAATCCCGCCCATTTAAGCAATGCGCACGATATAGCTTATGAATTGATTGAAAAATACAGTTGGACCAAAATAAAATGTATCAGTGATCAGAAAATCAGATCGATTGAAGATATTTCTAATGATATATATAAAATATTCTTAGAAAGTGAGGGATTAAAATGAAACTAATTATAGCAGTAGTTCAAAAAGATGATGCCTCTGCTCTTTCTTCTACACTTATAGAAAATGGATTTTATGTAACGAAGCTGTCTACAACAGGAGGATTCTTAAAAATTGGGAATGTTACACTAATGATAGGTGCTAAAGAAAATGAAGTTGACGAAATAAAAAACATAATCAAAAATATTTGCAAAACAAGGGAGCAGATCATTTCAACACCGGTCACTTATTCGTATACGGAAGGTGCTGATGTTGCCTGCAACGTAAACGTCAAAGTAGGTGGTGCGACCATATTCGTACTAGATGTTGACGAATTTGAAAAGTTTTAATAGTGGGAAAGACTATGTTTGAAAATCTTCATATGCCTCAAAATATCAGTGCCGCACTTAACAGTGCTGTGAAAGAAAATAAATTATCACATGCATATTTTTTTTATGGTAAAGACGAGCAGCTTATAACTCAGGCAGCTAATGAATTTGCCAAGGCGTGTGTATGCAAAAACTCGTTTGTTCCATGTAATGTTTGCAGCAGCTGTAAAAAAGCACAACATGGCACGCATCCGGATATCATCAGTCTTTTTCCGGAGGGTGCAAGTATTAAGATAAACCAGATCAAGCAATTAAAATACAATATCAATCTTCTTCCCTTTGAATCTGAAAAAAAAGTATATATTATCAACCATGCGGATACCATGCAAAAACCAGCCCAAAACAGCCTGTTAAAAACATTGGAAGAGCCCAATAAATATGCTATAATAATTCTACTGGCTAATTCAAAAAATGCTTTTTACCCTACGATACTATCAAGATGTCAAATTTTTTATTTTGGCGATCTCAAAGCAAACGAACATATAAAAGAAATTGTATACACTACTTTTATATATATGCTACAAAATAATTTTGAACAAATCATGGAAAATAGCTTGTTGCTCGCAGAAGAACAGTTAACAGATGTGTTCATGGTCATTGTTTCCATTTTGCGTGATAGTATTGTTTATAAATTAAGTAAAAATACAGATAATATAGTCAATAAAGACAATATAGATCTCATTAAAAAAGTATCCGGGAATTATGAATTGGCAAAGTTAAAAAAAACAGTAGATTATATATATGATATCAGAACAAATGCATCGACAAACAATAAATTAATGATTGAGTCAATATTTTGTTTCTTAAGCATATGATAGGAGAATAAATGCAAAAAGTCATAGGAATAAAATTTAAAGCCGCAGGGAAAATATATTTTTTCGATCCGAATAATATAAATATACAAAAAGGAGACTATGCAATCGTAGAAACGGCAAGGGGTACAGAATACGGACAGGCCGTTACCAGAATTAAATATGCAAATGATGAAGAATTAGTAGCGCCGTTAAAGCCGGTTATTAGGAAAGCAACTGCAGAAGATGAAAAAATATATTTATCCAATAAAGAAAAAGCAAAAGAAGCATTGGTGCTCTGTGAAAAAAATATAGCAAAGCATAAGTTGTCAATGAAGTTAATTGATGCCGAATATACATTCGATAAAACAAAGATTATATTTTATTTTACGGCAGACGGCCGGGTAGATTTTAGAGAACTTGTCAAGGATCTTGCGGCCATATTTAAAATTCGTATTGAGTTAAGACAAATCGGCGTTCGCGATGAAACAAAAATGTTTGATAGTCTGGGACCTTGTGGTCGGCCGATTTGCTGTTCAAAATGGATGGGTGATTTTAATCCTGTATCTATTAAAATGGCGAAAGAACAGAATTTATCGCTTAATCCAAGTAAAATTTCAGGGATTTGCGGACGTCTCTTATGTTGTTTAAAATATGAATATGAAACCTACAGGGAAGAGCTCAAAAACATGCTTCCCGTTGGAGCCAAAGTAAAAACTTGTGACGGAGAAGGAATCATTGAGAAAGTAAATATACTTTCCAAACGGTTTTCTATTCGATTGAATAATGCAGAAGGTATTATAAAGGAATATTCTGTAGATGAAGTTAGCCTGCTGGGCAATGCGGATGAATTGAAACGTTTGAGAGAAATAAGCTATGAGGATTTGACACCTGAAGAAATTAAGGAGCTTGAACGATTGGAAAAAGAATTTGATAACAGTAGTCTTTAAGATTGGAAAAAAATGATAGAATACTATTGTGTTTTAATCTAAATGTTATATAATTAATTGAAAACAAATATTGCTAAGGGGGTGTACGGTAATGGCATACATAATTACAGATGCATGTATCGCTTGTGGAGCATGTGAATCAGAATGTCCTGTAGGAGCTATCAGTGAAGGTGCTGGAAAATACGAAATCGACGCTGATGCTTGCTTGGATTGCGGAGCGTGTCAGGGTGTGTGTCCGGTAGATGCGCCACAACCGGAATAATATACGTAAGTAAGGCCTCTTATGCAAGAGGTCTTATTTTGTTTTGAGAGAGAATAAATGAGCAAATATAGAATCGATGATTTGCAAATAGCCGGACTATATTTAAAACAAGATGCTGAGCTTTTTTGTTTTGGGATTGATGCAGTCTTGCTTGCAAATTATGCGGCAAAATTTATCAAGCCACATCATCGTGTCCTTGATTTAGGTTGCGGGAATGGCATCATCCCTGTCTTACTTACAGCAAAGAGTAAATCAAATCAAATTTACGGTTTGGAAATCAATAAAAGTTCCGTAAACCTAGCGAAAGAAAATATTGAGTTCAATGACCTGCAAGCAAAAGTTAAGATCATTGAAGGGAATATTAAATCAGTGCCACGTGAACTAAAAGAATTTCAATTCGAAATTGTGCTCAGTAATCCGCCATATATTCAAAATAAAGATGGTGCAGTAAATAAAAATAGAAATATCGCTTCTGCTAAACATGAGTTAGATTGCACATTAGAAGATGTTATAAGATGTGCTGCCCAGCTTTTAAAAAATGGAGGGGCTTTTGTGATGATACACAGAACACAAAGGCTGACCGAAATATTAAATATGATGCATCATTATCATATCGAACCCAAAGAATTAATTATGATTTATCCTAATACGCAGAAAAAATCAAATTTGTTTTTAATAAAAGGCATAAAAGGAGCAAACAGTTGGATGGATATCCTTCCGCCAATTTATGTTTATGATCAAAACGGCAATTATACGCAGCAGATCGAAGAAATTTATGAATTCAAAGCATAGTTTATGTTATAATAATGTGATGAGGAGGAAGAAATATGGCTTATATGGCATTATACAGAAAATACAGACCGAAAACATTTGCTGATATCATAGGGCAAGATCATATTACTTCCACTTTGATTAACCAGTTATGTCATGATAAAATTTCGCATGCCTATTTATTTTGTGGTATCAGAGGAACAGGTAAAACATCGGCGGCAAAAGTGTTTGCAAAAGCACTGAATTGCAGAAATTTACAAGATTCTGAGCCATGCGGAGTGTGTGAATCTTGTATAGCGCATGAAAGCGACTCCATGCCCGATATTGTTGAAATTGATGCCGCTTCCAACAGAGGTATTGAAGAAATACGACAGATAAAAGAAAGTGTCAAATATCATCCCGTTATGGGCAGGTATAAAGTATATATTATTGATGAAGTCCATATGCTCACTGTTGAGGCGTTTAATGCTCTGTTAAAAACGCTTGAGGAGCCCCCAAAAGACGTCATTTTTATCTTGGCAACAACAGAATCACAGAAACTTCCCGCTACAATTATTTCACGAACACAACGATATGATTTCAGGAGATTAAACATTGATGATGTGAAAAGGCATATCATAAATGTATGCAGCAAAGAAAATATTCATATTTTGCCAAAAGCTGCCTATAATATCGCTGTACTCGCAGAAGGTGCGCTTCGTGACGCACTTAGCATACTTGATAAATGTGCTACCTATGCGGCCGGAAATATTATCGATGAAGAATTGGTTAATTTTGTTACAGGAAGAGCAGATGACAGCTTGATTTTTACCTTGATCGAGTATACCCTTGATGGGAATATAGATCGCTTGATGGAAATTTTAACTGCTATCGTAAATGAAGGCAAAGATGTAGTGAGTTTACTTAATTCAATTATAGCTTTTGTCAGAGATATCATTGTCAGTAAAAATAATAAGAATGCACACAACATGATTATGCGAAGCGATGACATGATTGCACACATAACTAAATTATCTGAGAAAGTTCAAATTAAAGATATGGTAAAAATGCTTGATATATTGATTGAAGCACAAGGCAGGCTTGTTTTTGCGGCAACACCTATCTATGTTCTGGAATGTGCACTTTTACAGATAGCGGGCAGCAGGCATAGTGCCGAAGAAGATAATAATTTTTTAAAACAGCCTGCACAATCTATTCGGCAACCAATGAGTGATGAAAGCCCGATTCAAAAAGAAAAAATAAAAACCGGAAAAGAAGAAAAGAAAGAAATAAATCCTGTAAAGATTGAAAAAAATATGCTTCAACCAGCAAATCCCAAAAGAGTTGCTATAGACACAAAACAATTAAAAGAAAAACTTATCAGCAAATTATATGAGAAGTTTCCATTAATAGCTGTCGGAGTAAAACAGGCAAAATTTGTAATAAGAGATAAGGCAGTCAATATTTATGTAGATGAATATGTATATTCTTTAATAAATGAAGATATAAAATATAAAGAATATATTATAAATAATATAAAAGAAATGATATCTTCACGAGATTATGCAGTAAGCATTGTTGTTGACAATGATATAAAAAAACAAGCTGAAGAAGTATTTGGAGATATATTAACATTTGAAGAGTAAAGGAGAAAATGAGAATGTCAAAAGGAAAATTCAAAGGCGGGATGCCTTCGGGAGCTAATATGAATAATTTAATTAAGCAAGCGCAAAAAATGCAGCAGCAGGCACAACAAGCACAGCAGGAACTCGAAGAGAGCACATTTAGCGTGACCAGCGGTGGCGGTATGGTAAAAATTGAAATCAACGGAAAAAAAGAAATATTATCACTTCATATTGAACCCGAGATCATAGATAAAGATGATGTTGAAATGCTTGAAGATATGCTCATGGCAGCTTTTAATTCTGCAATAGAAGAAGTGAATAAAGCGAGTGAAGAGAAATTTCAATTTGCTCAAAATATGGGCGGCGGAATGGGATTATTCTAATATGTCACAATCTGTTCAGCCTCTAAAAAATTTAATAAATGAACTTGCAAAAATGCCGGGGATCGGAAGAAAAAGTGCACAAAGACTTGCGTATTATATACTATCATTGGAAGATAGCCAAGCGCGTGCACTTTCGGATGCTATTATACAGCTTAAAGAAAAAGTGCATTTATGTCCAAAGTGTTTTAATATCACAGACAATGAGATATGTAACATTTGTACATCCCCTAAAAGAGATACGAGCATGATATGTGTGGTGCAATCTCCGAAAGATGTTATGGCAATAGAAAAAACACGTGAATATAAAGGGCTTTATCATGTACTGCATGGCGTTATATCTCCTATGGACGGCATAGGCCCGGATGACATAAAATTGAAGGAGCTACTAGAACGTTTGGGGGATAATATTACGGAAATCATTATTGCAACAAACCCAACCATAGAAGGAGAAGCGACTGCGCTGTATATTTCAAGATTGATAAAACCGTTAGGTATTAAAGTAACACGCATAGCAAAAGGAATGCCTATTGGTTCCGATTTGGAATTTGCCGATGAATATACGTTGCTCAGCGCAATAGAGGGCAGAGTAGAAATGTAAATCTATGGTATTTACGAAGCAGGCTTATTTTTTTTATAAAATAAGCTTTTTACTTCACTGTTTTGAATTTGTTTTTTGATTTGATTGAAATATACGCTGGCGCCCGCAGCCAATATGCCCTGTACAATAGAATTAAAGAGAACTTGCATAAACGCATTTATTGAGTCGATATTTGTTTTTGAGATAAAATAGGCGGTACACAAAAAAATCGAAAATATGCCTAATATTACAGGAATATAAGCATTGTTAAGCCGCCAATATTTTTTAAGACCTAGACCAATAATGTTTAAAACCGGTACAAGAATCATAAGCTCAGGGTTGATAAAGTTTTCGATCATTGCATACACCTCAATATAATATATGTTTAAGGTTGTTATTAATGTTCAATGTTTCATTAAAACAAAAAATGTGTATGCTATAATATAATAAAAATTTTTGGTGATTTATGGAAAAACTTATAGTAATAGACTCATATTCGTTAATTTATAAAGCTTATTATGCAATCAAAGAAATGCGCACTTCGACACAAATCCCTACGAATGCAATCTATGGATTTGTCAATATGCTGCTAAAAATTATTAAAGAGCAGAATCCGACTTATTTATATGCGGCATTTGATCCGAAAACCCCCACATTCCGGCACGAAGCGAGTGAGACCTATAAAGCAACACGTCAAAAAATGCCCGATGAGCTTAGAGAGCAAATTGAATATATCATAGAAATCATTAATTATCTTGGTATTCAGTCTGCAATATGTGATGGCTTTGAAGCCGATGATTTACTGGGCTCGTATGCGAAGCTAGCAAAAGAGACAGGTGTAGAATGTGTTTTAATTACAGGGGATAAAGACAGTTTTCAATTGGCTCAGGAGGGTGTCGCAATTTTTTATGCAAAGAGGGGAATCAGCGATATTATTGAAGTGAATGAAGACTATATCCAAGGAAAATATAAAATGAATCCAAGGCAATTAATCGACTTAAAAGCGCTCATGGGAGATAAATCAGATAATATTTCAGGAATCACCGGCATTGGAGAGAAAACAGCACAGAAATTGATTATTGAATATCATGACTTGGATGGGGTATATGAAAATATAGAAAGTATTCAGGGTAAATTAAAAGAGAAATTACTCAGCGGAAAAGAAGATGCCTATCACAGCAGATTTTTAGCGGAAATATCCGATAGTGCTCCTATAGAAAAAAAATTAGTAAGATATGAAGGGGTAGCGCAGGAAGAAGAACTCGCTGACTTATTGGTCCGTCTTGAAATGAAAAGTATTTTATCAAGACTGGATATTAAGAGAAAAGAACCGTCTTTGGCAGTTGCCAGTGAAGAAAAATATTGCTATACAATGATAGATGAGAAGAATATCCATGATAGCATAAAAAAAATCGATAATGCAGAAAAAATATTTATTTATTATGAAACAATTTGCAATAAACTATCGGTTTTGGCAGTAAAGGCAAAAGAGACGATTTTCATAATTGATGATTGTACGCAGGAGATCTGCAAAACTCTTATGCAGACTTTAGAAAAAAACACAACGAAATCAGTGCTGCATGATTTCAAGACTTTCATTTTAAGTGCGATAGAAAATATTTATATGAAGCAAATTGCTTTTGATATCTATTTAGCGGCGTATGTAATTAATCCATCAGATAATTCATATTCTATGAACGCGTTATTAAAAAAATATTTGCATATGGATGTGGATAGCCATAAAGAAAATACGCAGCTTACTTTCCTGTCAGACAGCAAACGCTCTCATGATGAGCTTTGCATGTATGTACATTCCATAGAAAAGCTCTATCATCTTTTTACCGGGCAAATCAAAGATATTGAAGCCGAAAAATTATATTATGATATTGAAATGCCGTTGGCTCGTGTATTGGCGTCTATAGAATACGAAGGTGTGCATATTGATGTAGATGAACTTAGGGATATAGGCAAAACGCTGGATGAGCAGATCATGCATTTAGAAGATGAAATACGTGAGCTGGGAGGCAAAGATAAAAGCTTCAACATCAATTCTCCGAAACAGCTGGGCACCCTTTTATTTGAGGAGCTGGGAATCCCTGTAAGGAAAAAAACGAAGACGGGATATTCTACGGATATTGAAGTATTGGAATCACTCAAAAATGTTCATCCGATCATTAATAAAATCATACAAATCAGAAAAGCATCCAAATTAAATAGTACTTATGTAAAAGGTTTATTATCATTAGTAGACATCAATACATGTAAAATTCATACCACTTTCAATCAAACAATAACAACAACGGGAAGAATATCGTCATCAGAGCCTAATTTACAAAATATTCCAATTAAAACGCCCGAAGGCAAATTACTGCGTAAAGTATTTACGGCTCAAGACAAAAATCATATACTAGTTGACGCGGACTATTCCCAGATAGAACTACGCGTGCTTGCAGATATGTCAGGGGATGATAATCTTATCAGATCATTTTTGAATAACGAGGATATTCATAGAAGAACGGCAGCGGAAGTATTTAATGTTCCTTTGGAAATGGTCACAAACAGCATGCGTTCGCGTGCTAAGGCAGTTAATTTTGGCATAATATATGGTATTAGCGATTTTGGACTCGCGAAAAACTTGATGATCAGCAGAAAAGAAGCAAAGCGTTATATTGAAATTTATTTACAGAGATATACAGATGTGCAAAACTATATGGATAATATGATCTTATTTGCGCGAAAACACGGATATGTTGAAACAAAGTTCAAAAGAAGAAGATATATCCCAAAAATCAATGACCGCAATTATAATGAAAGAAGTTTTGCGGAACGCACAGCGCTCAATACACCAATTCAGGGTACGGCGGCTGATATTATAAAAATTGCTATGAACAGCGTTTATGAAGAGCTGATAAAGCAAAAATTGAAAAGTAAGCTGATTTTGCAGGTGCACGATGAACTGATCATTCATGCACCGATAGAAGAAGCAGATACAGTGAGTCAAATTTTAAAAGAAAAAATGCAGTCGGCGGCAGAGCTTAAAGTGCCCCTAAAAGTGGATATTTGCGCGGGGCTTTCATGGTACGACTGTAAATAGTGTGGAGGTATGTGATGATTAAAATAGGAGTGACAGGCAGGATTGCCAGCGGTAAGAGCGAATTTTGCAAGTATTTAAGTGAATATACAAAATTTCCGATCATTGACGCAGACCAGCTTTCGCGTGAAGTATGTGAAAAAGGCAGTGAAGCGGTTACCGAAATTGAGATGACATTTGGCAGCCGGTATATAACAAACGGTGAGCTCAACAGAAAGAAACTTGCGGAAAAGGTTTTTCAAGATCAAGAAGCCCGCCACCAGCTGAATGCAATATTGCATTACAGGATAACGCAGAAATATTTTGAACTTTTGGATCGATATGAAAAAATAAATATCAAAGGCATTATTTATGACTGCCCGCTGCTGTTTGAAGCAAAGGTTGAAAATACGGTAGATGTTGCTGTACTTATTTACAGCGATTATGAAATACAGCTCGATAGACTGGTACATATACGCAACATGTCTGTTGATGAAGCAAAAAACCGCATAGCTTCTCAAATGCCGTTTGAGGAGCAAAAAAGCCACGCCGATGTGCTGGTTACAAACAATAAATCATTAGGGGATTTAAGAGCCGATATACCAAAGATATATGAACAAATAAAAGAGATACTGGGCAAAAAAAATCTATTGCATAATTAAGCGCTTTAGTATATAATACCTTACGCTACATTAATGCGGTTGTGGCGGAATCGGCAGACGCACCATCTTGAGGGGGTGGCGAGCGACGCTCGTGTGGGTTCAAATCCCACCAACCGCACCAAATATTTCAATAATAAAAACATCTCTATGCGGATGTTTTTTTATTGTCTTAAAAGTATAAGAAAGATAAATATTTTATTATTTATTCAAGGAGTGACGAGCGACACTCACGTAGGTTCAAATCCTACAAAGGAGGGATTACCATTAGTGACCATTTTTATAATGCTCATAAAAACGCGGCTTTTCGGCTTATCATTTGCCAATCCCACGATTTTGTACTTAATGATATAGCGCCAACGCCGCGCAGCAGATCAAGGCCGTACGGCGTTATGGCAAGTAACGGGATTAATTAGAATTATTAGCCTTGAATTCCTTTATCAAATTATCAAATTCAATTTGTTCCATTGAAACATACATATTTTTAACGTATTCCCGTTCAAACTCAATAATTTTCTTATATGATAATTTGCAAACACTTAATACAGCTATTCTGTGGCTGCGTTTTACTTTTTTATCTTTTGGCTCCTTGAAGCCCATTCTTATAAAAAGAACTTCGTATTTTGCATATATCGCAAATCCATAGGCAAATGGTATATACAGTGCCGAAAAAACAATTGGCACGCAAAAGCTCACTAACAAATCAATAGTCCCAAGCGTCTGATATGAATCAACGGCTTCTTTAAGTGAAAAAGCAAGTACTGACAACCCAGCGAAAATTAGCAAGAATGTAGTTGATTTTTTAACCAAAGAATATTCTGGTTTTGCACCTGCGATAGCATCAAGTAACGCCAAAAAGGTAATTGCAGGAAGAATAAGCAGTTCTGAAATGAGACTGAAGGTAAATGTACTAATAATAAATTCAACCAATACCGCAAATTTTATGTTATAAAAGAAAATATCACGGAAGTAATGTTCATCAATCTCTTTCCCAATTGCTTTATTGCAAACTGGGACACCCGCAAAAAGCACCCAAATAGCAATGTCTTTGACATATAACCATTTCCAAAATGGCAAGAAGGTCAGTAAAAATACACGAAAAGTGTGGTATAGAGAAGCATACAGATGAACGGTATAGCAAGCTTTGGTGTAATGGCCACCTTTAATACGCTTAATAAAGCCTTGCGAATTTTCGAAGAGAAACAACAAAGTATTATAAAAACAACAATCCAAACTGCTGTTGCTATCTCTCTAGTAGAAAAAATAGTATACATTTCGGCACCTACTCCGCAATATCGTCTGAATTATTGTCCGGTTTATTAATTTCATTCATGTATCCGACAGTAATAATCCCTGCTGGCAAGGCGACGATTGCTATACCGAATATTGATGAAATCATTGTGACGGTACGCCCGATAATTGTAATGGGGTATATATCACCATAACCCATGGTCGTGAGTGATACCGTCGCCCAATACACGGCGTCAAAGAAGGTGTTGAAGGAATCCGGTTCGACATTGAAAATGATAAGGGCTGAAATAATTATGTATGCGATTGCGAGCGTTACCACCGCTAACAGCGATGCTCTTTGCCTTTTGAATACTGACACTATTATTTTAAAACTCTTTGAATAACGCAATATCTTAAATACTCGAAACACTCTAAATGCGCGAACCAACCGGAAAATTCTCAGAAGTTTGAAACTGTTATTCAGCACGGTAACAGATGGCAGAATCGAGAGTAAATCAATTATTGCCATGAAAGAAAAAGGATAACGTACAAAAGATGATATGGATTTTTTCCCATACTTAAAATCGGCTGTACAAAGGCGCAATAAATAATCAACTATAAAAATTGTAACAGCTATTTTATCGATAACGATAAATGCTATAGTATCTTGCTTGAATGCCAATGGAAGGAGACTCGCAACTATGACAACCATCATAAAGTAATCATAAATGCTGCTCCATAAGTCAGAACCTTTAGATAGTTCAATTATCTCAAATATTCTCTTCCTCATACACGGTCCCCCGAAGGAATAAAGATAGTTTTATTATATCATTTGCAGTCAAATTTTTATTTCCTACAAAAGCACCACCCAAATGAGACTATGGGCGACGTTTTTATTTAAATAACCGTTACTTCGGGCCATACTGACCCGAAGTTGAAAGGAGAAATGCCACCTATCCCCGCCGGGCTTGATTGAAAAATCAGGCCCTTTTTTGTTGCCATTTTTGATGAAGGAGGTAAAACGCATGGCAAAAAATGAGTCAAACAAGCCAGATGATGTGAAAACCACGCCGGAAAACGAACAGGCCGCGCCGGTCGCAAAACCTTACAATTTCTATCGGCAGCTCTGCGACGACGGTAGCTTATCCGCCAAAAGTGCCGTAGGAGAGAGTGTAGCCTTTAGTACGGTTAAAGGTATAACAAGGGATATATAGCAACAGCGGTTTCCCTTGTATTCAGGGAGCCGCTGTTGTTCGTTTGATTTGCTGTTATATGAAGGTTGTAAGGCAGGTTTCCGCATGATTGGGAAAGCTTAATTAACATTTCTCAAACATTTCATAAACAACTCGAAAACAAACGGGCGTTAATATGAGGCTGTCTTAAATAAATTATCAAAACGATAAACTAAAGGACAATATCTGAAAGGATTGAAAATGATGGATAACAATAAGAAATCATTTATCACACGGGCGTTCGAGGACATGAAGGAGGATGCCGCGGCACAGCATGAGATCGACAAGGCAAGTTTTGCGGCGGTCAAGGCGGATACAAAAGCGCGCTTTGAGCAGGCATCAGCTCCAGACCCAGATTTTGAGGAGTTCAAAGCCGCAAAAGGTTTTGCTGCGAAAGCCGGAGTCATCGCAGAGCACGCCAGAAGGGATGCAAAAGAAACGCGAGCGCAGAGCCGGGCGGACTACGAGGAAGTGTTAAAAAAACAAAGAGAGAAATATTAAGGAGGAAAAACAATGAAATTTACAAAAAAAATAAATGAAATGACGACTTCCGCCATAAATACGATGAAAAACTCCGCTGAGAGCTTCAAGCTTGAGGGAAAAATTGCCGGGGAGGAAAAGAAAATCAGAGAACTGACCACTGATATCGGCAATTTAACTCTGCTTCGGCTTGATGCCGGTGAGCAAATGAACCCGGAAATTATGGAGAGGTACGCGGCAATCGAAGTGGCCCGTAAGGAGATTAGTGAGGCAACAGAGGAAATGCCCGTAACGAAGATTGTATGTCCCGTATGCGGCGCAAGGACCGCTCCCGAAATGCATTACTGCGGTGTCTGCGGCACAGTGCTGGAAGTATAGCGATGATGCTTCGCGAGCGAGTATCTTTCGGTATGCACATAGAAAACTGCAAAGTTTTCTATTTTTATTTTAATATGATACAATTATTTATAATGTTGGTGCATACACATACTGAAAGGTTATGGCGATTATGGGGAAATTTAAAATAGAAACAGAACGGCTGATTATCACAGAGTTTAATGAAAGCATGTGTGAGAGCGTTTATTTAAATTCTTTGGATGAAGATACCCGTAGATTTGTTCCGGATGAGGTATTTGAAACTATTGAAGAGGCAAGCAAAACAGTCTTTTTTCTTATAAGCTGTTATAAAGAAACAAGCGGTCCTTTTGTTTATCCTGTTTTACTGAAAAACGGAGAAAACATAGGCCACGTACAAGTTGCGGCAATAAGTGAGGGTTGGGAAATTGGTTATCATATTGCGAAAAAGCATACAAATAAAGGGTATGCAACCGAAGCAGTGAATGCGTTCTTGCCAATCATTATGAAGCGGTTGAAAATCAATGAACTCTTTGGAGTCTGTGCTGATGATAATTATCCTTCTTGCGCAGTAATGGAAAAATGCAATTTTGTTTTGAAGCATAAAGGCACCGGCAATTATCACGGGAGAAAAGTTTGTATAATTAACCAAAAGCTATAAATCATATTTCTTCTTATGATATTGAAAATGAGTCGCTTTGTAATCAAGTAAAAAGCTGATAAAATCCGCCCGTTTGTTTTTATTTGCATATTCGATAAAGTCGTTGATATTTTGCTCATCGATGACTTCGGTCAGAGCGCATAAATCTTTTAATCTGGGAACGGTGTATTTTTTGATGATTTCGATGATGACATCATAGCTGTTTTGAGCGGCAAAATCTCTGTATTGAGTCAGAGCCGCTTGGCTCCATGATTTTTGGTAGGGGATTCTGCTGATGAGCACGGTGATTTGTGCATCTTTGTCATTGATAAAAGCAAAATGTGCATCATACCATTTAAAATCAATTTCATATTTATTATCATTTAATTTAAAAATCGTTGTATAGGATTCATAATGGGCTTCATCGGCAAACATTGATTTTGGCACGGCTACAAATACATTTTCCTCAGCTTCCTGATTATAAAAATTTATTTCTAAAGGCAGCTTGATTTCATGAATCAGCTCTCTGAACTCAACCTTTTTCTCGCCTGTGTTTCTTAGAATCACTTTGGATAATTTACGGCATTCCGAAAACAAGCCTCCGCCAAGGGTCTCAATGCTATCGGGCAGGCTCACTTCCGTAAGCTCTTTGCATTCATAGAAAGCGCCATATCCTATCGATGTGACATTACTTGGGATGTAGATTTGCTTTATGCCATAGCAGCCGCTAAACGCCCAGTGCCCAATATAGTCTACGCGGTCTGGAATGTTGATTCTTTTGATTTTACTGCACGAATAAAAAGCTTCGTCGCCGATATATTCCACGCAGCCCGGAATATGCACTTCGGTTAAATTATTGCACTCTTTTAAAAAGCCGTCTTTGATGGCCGTGATATTTTCGGGGATATTGATCTGTAAAAGCTTGCTGCAATCTGCAAAGACATTATTCCCAAGCTCGGTTATTTTTCGGGGAAGTGTTACTTTTAATAATCTTCTGCAGCCTGAAAAAGCCCTGCTGCCGATATGCGTGACACTGTTTGGGATATGAAGCTGACCCAAATTTGTGCACCCGTTGAAGGCCCTGTTTTTAATTGTATGTACGCTGCTCGGAATATCGATTTTTCCAAGCCTGATGCACATCTCAAATGTTCGCTCTTCAATGACTTGTATTTGTTTTGGTAAATTGACGCGCATGAGATTTCTGCAGAGAGAAAATGCCTTGTCATCAATTTTAATAGTGCTTTCAGGAAGTTTTATCTCAAGAATACTACTGCATCCCAAAAAAGCTTCGCATCCTATTTCCAAGACGTTTTGAGGTATTTTTATTTCGGATAATTGAACGCAATTTTTAAATAAACCATTGTTAATGATTAAAAGCGATTTAGGAAGAGGCACCATATCAAGTCGATTGCAATTGCTGAAAGCTTCGCAGCCGATTGATATTACACTGTCGGGTATATTTATTTCAATCAAACTATGACAATAAGAAAAAGCATTATCTCCGATGGAGATAATACTGTTTGGCAAATTGATATTTTTTAGCTTAGCGCATCCATCAAATGCATGATCTCCAATTGACGTGATTGTATCCGGAAGGATTAGGTCAATGAGATGAGTGCAATTTTCAAAAGCATTGTTAGCAATTGATGTTACCTTTTTATTATCGATCATGGAAGGAATGATATATTCAGTATGTGTTTTATCTGTATCGATATATTTTGTGATGATAATATCATCTGTCATTTCATTATAGGTATATTCAATCGGGTAGGCTGGCATATTATTTCCTTATAAATCTTTAACCATTTCTTCAAGCTTATTCATATCCTGCATTAAGCCCTTTTCTTTTTGGTCAAATAAGAGTTCTTTATTGTATTTTATATAGGTAGTATTTGGATGTTCGGCCAAGAATTGCACACAATGATAATTATAAGTGAGTTCTGTTACAAAAATAATCATTTCCTGATCGGGACCAAACGCATAGCTGACAAATCTGAATGCGTTATCCAGTGCGGTATTTATTTCTTTGGCATGATTTTCTTCCTGTTCTGCTCTTTCGGAGAAATATTCTTTTGTTTTGTTGAATGCATCGCTGCCGTTATTGCCGGCGGCAATGTTTGCGTTCGTAATAAATTCGTTTAACAGCGCCAAAGCACTCTTATATTTTTGCGCATCTTTTTTATCAAGTATATTCTTTTCAATATTTTTTAAAACGATACTTTCGGTTTCGTTATAGTAGTTTACGATTGTGCCGTAATCATAGCTATTTGATAAATAGATTGGCTTTAATTGTTTTAGGTATTGATATAAAACCTCTGTTATTGCCTCATCTCTCATGGATGAATACATAATAGAAGCCACTTTATCCAGTAATATATTTATAAAGCTTAATTTTTCATCGAAAGGTGCGGCAGAAAGTTTATCGCGTTCGGTGATGTTGATAATGCCTGCTAAAATATCATCAATATTATAATCTTGTTTATATTTATTATATAGTTCGTAATAATTAGCAAAATGGGCGGCAACATCTTTATGCTGAATATATTGCTGAATCAAAGATTTTTTTACTTTTAAATGTAATTCTTCATACATTGTGATAACTTGGGATAAATCATCCCACCCTCTGGCTGTTACGATTTCTTTTCCGTCAACGGTATTTTCAACTCTGTAAAAATTATTTTCATGAATATCAAGATAACTGGTAATTGCGTTATGAACATGATATTCATAAGCATATTTTTTCCAAACTTTATAGTCAGCTTCTACATTAACCAGCTTGATTCTATCAAGTGTAACCGTATCAAATTCTTTTACAGATTTATTATATTCGGGTGGGTTCCCTGCGGCAACGACAACCCATCCGTCGGGCACTTTATGCTGACCAAATTGTTTTAATTGCAAAAATTGTAGCATTGTCGGAGCCAATGTCTCGGAAGCACAGTTGATTTCGTCTATAAATAATATTCCTTCTTTTTTTCCGGTACGCTCTATTGCTTCATATACACTTGCAATGATCTCGCTCATTGTATACTCTGTTATTTTATAGCAAACATCACCATATTGCCGATCGGTGATAAATGGAAGTCCGATGGCGCTCTGACGTGTATGGTGCGTAATAGAATAAGCTACTAGTCCAACGTCTGCTTCTTTGGCAATCTGGCTCATGATTGCGGTTTTTCCGATTCCGGGAGCACCAATTAAAAGAATGGGGCGCTGCCGTACTCGACTAATAGCATATTCTCCAAATTCATTCTTCTTTAAATAAATTTTTAACGTATTTTTGATTTCTTGTTTTGCATCATAAATATTCATACTTCTTATTCCTTTAATATTCTAACGATTGAATCTCGTTTTGTGATAACACTATTTTAATGGCCCAAGGTGGCACTGTAACACCGATTGCTTCTTCATCGACAAATACAAAAGCAGTAGTGTAGTTTTGAGGCGGCATTTCAGGAAATACTCCATATCCGTCTGTGAAATAGATGAGGCCTCTTAAGTTGTAAAATTCTTTTTTTTCTATTAATTCATCAACATATTTGAATACAGGCCTAAAATCTGTACCGCCGTTTCCGAATGCTGTGAATTCAGAAAGAAAATCCTCCATTTCCTGTGAATCAGTCACTTTATCATCTTTTTTTATATCAGCATCACATTGGATAATGTGAATGTTCACTTTTGATGAAAATACTTCTGAAGAAGTAAGAATGGAATAAGTATATTCCAAAAATTTTTGAATCAAACCATTTGAACAGCTTCCCGAAGTGTCGATGGCAATCACAAATTCACGTATTTTTTCTGTTTCTTTATATTCCAACGGCTCAATTAATGGCATGTTTTCGTATAAACATAAACCAAATGTATAATAAATATAATCAAATTCTTCGTCATTTACGACGTTTTCTTCCTGGAGAGCTGCAAATTTTCTTAAAAATGCGCCATAATCATATTTTTTTCTGTTATTTAATTGTATATTTTGTAAAAGGTCTCCGGTGTCTTCGCCGATATTGTTTGAGAATGACTCGAGTTCGACCTCCATTTTTTCGCTGATTTCTTCCCATTCTTTTTTTAAATCTTCAAGATCTTTTTGGTTTAAGAAATCTTGGATATTTTGTTTTAAGTCTATATCACTTTCTTGTTGCTCGGTATCATCATTTTCATCCTTGAATTCTATTTTAGTTTCCATTTCTTCGGGCTTCGGATGATCTTTATCTGCATCTTCATCATTATCGTTACCAATATCTGCTTCGTTATCCTCGCTGGTTTCTTGATCCATATCTCCTTGTGATTTGCTTATTTTATGCCAAATTTTATGCTCGTCAAGCTTGAATAAATCAGCATTCTCCAAAGCCAATTGTAGCAGGGAGGGAGATTCCATTAATTTATAATAAATCGATTGTGCGTTTTTATATTTTAATGAAGACAATGCATTATATATGGATTGTTTTTTCGGTTTGTCAATGTTATATTCTATAGATTTAGATTTGATTCCATCCAAAATGTATTCAACTGCAATATCAACCGCGACATCCCAAACTTCTGGTTTTTTGTGCAGAGAATCAAACGGATGGTGAAAAATACAATGCAGCAGCATATGGAATTGTGTTCTGTTGCATAAAAATCTACTTGTTTTATATTGTTCAATTAAAAATTCCGGATTAAAATAAATCATTCTTCCGTCGGTTTGTATATTTTGAATTGAAAAATTAGGCACAAAATACATTTTGCTAAGCGCATAATCTAAAAAGCGCATAGAAACACTAAGCTCATTCTTAGAAGACTGAACAATCTTGTTTGAGATATTTTTTTGAAGATCAACTATTTCATCTTTTTTTTGACTCATAATATTCCTAAAGCAGAAAATGCATATAAATAAAAGCATTCATCTGTTGTTATTTTTTATAATGTTTCTTAATTGATACAATTAAAAAATATTATAACATTCTTCATATATAAAGAAAAGTTTATTTTGTTATTAATAGACTAAATAATATAATGTAAACATTTAAATTTGCAGAAAATTATTGACAATAGACATATTGAGGGTAATAATATATTTAATAATTAGTATTATTGCTTAAATCTACAGAGATAAAGAGGACATTTATGAACAACGAACTTGAAATTGCTCCAATTAAAAAGGAGAATGAAAAATTATATAAAAAAGTTATTAACACTATCATGAATTTAATTGAAAAAGGTGAACTTGAGTATGGCGATAAACTTTATAATGAGGAAGAATTGATTAGAAAACTCAATGTCAGTCGTTCAACGCTTAGAGAAGCGCTTCGAGTACTTGAATTTATGGATGTGCTTACGGTCGCTCCAAAGAGAGGAATTGTAATCAATGACCCAAAAGACAGAGTGGATTATCCGCCGTTGGCTTTTATTTTACAATTTGAGAAAATTTCTAAAAAACATATTATTCAATTAAGAATGGCCATTGAGATGCAGGCGCTTCGATCTGCAATAAGAGATATTGAAGAAGATGGAATTCAGAATTTAAGAAAATTGCAGGCAGAGTATATTAATATTAAAGAAATCGATTTTGATGAAAAAGTAGTTGTCGATAATAAAATACATGATTATATTGTTCAACTTTCAAATAACATTACTCTCATTAGACTCTATAATACATTTCATGATTTATTCCAAGAACAATTAATTGAAGCGGTAAAAAATGTGTACATGAGTGATAAATATGATGACTTAGTTGAAACGCATTCAGGATTGATCGATGCTATTATTGAAAAGGATGTGGAAAAAGGATCGAAAATTTTAGAAAAACATTTTGTGGAATCGCTTCATAAATATTTAAAATAATAAATTTTATAATTATATATTTCTTTTTATACAGCATGTTAACATACATGTTGTATTTTTTTTAACAATATGGTATTATAAAAGTATATTAGTATACTAACAATTTATTGTCATAACAGGAGGTAAATATGGCTAAAATTGAAGTGGCAACAGAAAGATGCAAAGGCTGTGGTCTGTGCATAATGAATTGCCCAAAAAAAATTATTAAAATTGGCGATACCATTAACAGTAAAGGTTATTTTGTAGCCGAACAGTTTGACGATCAAAAATGCACGGGATGCGCTTTGTGTGCAATGATGTGTCCAGATGTTGCAATCACGGTCTATAAATAAGCAGGAGGTAGTATATGAAAAAATTTGTTAAAGGTAATGAAGCTATAGCAGAAACAGCAGTAAGAGCTGGATGCCGATTTTTTGCTGGATACCCGATTACACCTCAAAACGAGATTCCAGAGCATTTATCAAAAAGAATGCCTGAAGTCGGAGGTGTATTTGTTCAAGGCGAAAGCGAAGTGGCATCATCATATATGGTATATGGTGCGGCAATGACAGGAACAAGATGTATGACATCTTCCTCGGGATGCGGTATCGCATTATATGCAGAAGGAATTGGTTATATTACAGGGGCGGAGCTTCCTGTAGTAATAGTGAACGTAGGAAGAGGCGGTCCTGGGCTCGGGCAAATACTTCCGTCTCAACAAGAATATCTTTCAGCTACAAAAGCGCCGACAAACGGAGGGGCAAGATGTTTGGTATTGGCCCCGGCTACGGTTCAGGAAGCCGTTGATATGGTTTATGAAGCTTTTGATATTGCTGATAAATATCGTTGTATATGTTACGTTTTGGCAGATGGTGTCATTGGCAATATGATGGAAGGTGTTAATTATCCTGAAATGAGAGACATCAATGATCTGCCCACAAAAGATGAGTGGAGAATTAACAAAAGAAACGCAGATGGTTCAAAAAGATTAATCTCTTCTTGGTATAATTCAGGCGAAGAACTTGAGGCTGAAAATATTAAACATATGAAAATGTACGAAGGATGGAAAGAAACCGAAGTAAGAGTTGAAGAATATATGATGGACGATGCAGAAATCGTATTTGCAGCATATGGCACAAGTGCTAGAGTTGCTAAATCTGTTATAAAGACTCTTAGAGAAGAAGGTGTTAAAGCAGGTTTAATTCGTCCAAAAACACTTTTCCCGTTCCCGGAAGCAAACTTTGTTAATCTTGATAAGAATAAGGTTAAAAAAGTTATTTGCCTGGAAATGAGTTACCCGGGCCAAATGGTTGAAGATGTTCGTGCACTTACTGATAAAGCAATACCAGTGGAACATTACGGACGTTCAGGCGGCGTAATATTGAAACCGGAAGATGCATTAAGAGCAGTAAGAAAAATGATATAGAGAGGTAAAGTTATGGAAAAAGTATTTGAAAAACCGAAGTATCTAATGGATGTTACACATGGTTTTTGTCCCGGATGTATGCATGGCATAGCGACAAGTTTGATCATGCAGGCGATAGATAAATTTGAATTAGGCGAAAAAGCTGTAGTGGTATGGCCGGTAGGCTGCGGTCCTTTAGGTGGAATGGTTACGAGAACCAACTATGTTAGTGCGGGTCATGGGAGAGCTCCGGCGGTTGCAACCGGTATTAAACGCAGCAGTAAAGATAGCTTTGTTATTTCTTATCAGGGCGATGGCGACTTGGCATCAATCGGAACCGCTGAAACAATTCATGCAGCCAACAGAGGAGAAAATATTACGGTAATCTTTATTAACAATACTACATATGGAATGACAGGCGGGCAAATGGCACCTACAACTATGTTGGGGCAGGTGACCACTACCTCTCCGGCAGGAAGAAGCATGGAAGATCAAGGTGCACCAATAAAAATGGCGGAAGTAATTGCTACACTGGATGCTCCGAAATATGTTGCTCGATTTTCACTTCATGATGCTGCAAATGTACTAAAAGCGAAAAAAGCCATAGAAAAGGCGTTTCAGGTTAATTTAAATGGAGGATATTCATTTGTTGAATTACTATCAAATTGTCCGACAAACTGGAAAATGACTCCTGAGCAGACAGTAAAGAGAATTATGGAAGAAAATATAAAAGTGTTCCCGCTTGGTGTATTTAAGGAGGTTGAATAATATGGAAAAATCTTTAATTATAGCAGGATTTGGCGGACAAGGGGTCATGCTTATAGGCAAAACGCTTGGTTATGCTGCCAATGATATGGGAAAAAATTCAACATTTTTTCCTGCATATGGAACAGAGCAAAGAGGAGGAACCGCAAATTGTACGGTAATTATCAGTGATGAAGAAATAGGATGTCCTGTTTGTGAAACATTTGATACGATCATTGCCATGAATGAACCTTCGCTTGTGAGATTTGCACCTGCATTGAAAGAAGGCGGCGAAATTCTTATTAATTCATCGCTGGTTTCATCCAGGCCAAAAGAAGGAGTTAAATTCTTTGAAGTAGACTCTTCTGCGATTGCAAATGAAATCGGAAATCCAAAAGTTGCAAATATGGTAATATTAGGTGCGTATGTTGCAATGAATGATCAATTAGATTTAAATGAAGTTAAAAATATGGTAAAAAAATCACTTGCAAGTAAAGCTAATTTGATTGATCTTAATATGAAAGCTATTGATGCGGGATATGCGGCTGTTCAAAAATAATCCATTGATCTAAATGAAAAAAAGCCTCTTTTAGGAGCGGTCAGATAGGGATTTATAATTCCTGAAAAATTCGGCATAGTCGTTGATATTCGGCTATGCCGTTTTTTCGTTTAGTTTGGTAAGTCGATAGCGCCAATGCAGTTATAGAAAATTTGAATCCGCTGGGTTCTGCGGCCATCTACCTTTTCAGCCTTAAATACAATAATTTTGTCAATGAACTCTCGGATAATCTCTGCATCCAATTCTGTAATTTCTGTGTACTTTTTAACTAGTGCCAAAAAGCGGTCGGTATTGATGGACTGTTCATTTGCTGTATCAATGGTATGTTTTAATTCAGTTATCTTTTCTTCCAGAGCCTTCTGCTCGGCTTCATATTCAGCTGACATCTTGTAAAAACGCTCTTCGGGAATTTTGCCCATCACATTATCCTCATATAGCTTTCGAATGATTTTGTCTATGTCAGCAATGCGAGTCTGTGCTTGTTCATACTCCTTTTGACTTTGGCGGAGTTCTTTGGCAAGTTCCTTTTCTGAATTATTCATAACTATACGGATGAATTCCTGTTCATGGTCTTTGGCAAAGGAGGTTACACGCCTTAAGTCTTCTAGCAAAAGCTGTTCCACTACAACATTGCGTATCTGATGTGAACTGCACATACCCTTTTTCTTGCGGTAAGTAGCACAAACGAAGTATTCCTTATCGTGTGTCCATCCCTTGCCTCTAACCTGATACAGCTTTGCTCCACAGTCGGCACAGAACATCATGCCAGAAAGCATTCCCATTTCACCTAACCGTGATGGTCTTCGCTTGCTATCTCTGATTTTCTGCACTGTTTCCCAAGTGCCCTCATCAATAATTGCTTCATGGGTATTTTTGAAAACCAGCCAATCTTCTGGATTATTCAATATCTTGACTTTGCTCTTATATGACTTTTTAGAAGTCTTGAAATTCACTGTGTGTCCTAGATATTCCATTTTAGCCAGAATATCTGCTACGGTACGAGCCGACCAAGCATATGGGTTTTTAGGTGGTCTTGCTGGAGTGTTAATACCCATTTTGCGAAGATGAACCGTAGGTGTATCAATGCATCGCTTTTCAAGTTGCTTTGCTATCTGCGTAGGTCCAAAGCCAGCCATGCACAGTCGGAAAATATCTCTGACCACCTCGGCGGCTTTCTCATCTATAATCCAGTGCAACTTGTCTTTAGGGTCTTTAATATAACCGTAAGGTGGATTGGTGCAGAGTGGCTTACCAGATTGTCCCTTGGATTTGAACACAGCACGGATTTTCTTGCTAGTATCCTTAGCGTACCATTCATTAATAATGTTAAGAAAAGGTGTAAAGTCACTGTCCGTTTGGTTTGCACTATCAATACCGTTGTTAATAGCAATGAATCGTACATCTGCTTCAGGAAACATAATCTCGGTATAATATCCTACTTTAAGGTAATCCCTGCCGAATCGGGACATATCCTTGATGATAATCGTTCCAATTCTACCGGACTCTACATCAGCAATCATGCGGTTAAAGTCTGGTCTATCAAAAGTTGTACCGCTGACCCCATCATCCACATAAAATTCGATGTTGCGAAAACCGTTGTCCTCAGCATATTTCTTTAGAATTGCCTTCTGGTTTACTATACTGTTGCTGTCCCCTGCAAGCTCATCATCACGGGAAAGCCTGCAGTAAAGAGCAGTAATTTTCGCTTCTTCAAATGCTAATGTTGATTTACGTATAGTGCTAAATGTTGACTGTCTATTCATTTTTATCCTCCATTTCCGACAGTCTTCAAGCGGTTTAGCACTATGTATATTACCGTACTACCTTGAAGAAGTCGAGTTGATTTCCGTGGGTTTATATGAACTATCTGATAACTTTGAAAGGCTTTTTGCATTGACTGTAATCAGTCGTTTCAGCTTGGAATATGCACTTTCCTTTGCTGAATCACTTACTCGTGATTCCACCACATAGACCGTACCTCCGATATCGGATTTGGTTGTGCGGCTGTTACTTTGATTTTCCATATCGTGTGACCTCCTATCCGATGTTTTGAAGGAACTGGCACTGAGCCGAATTGATGACTCAGTGCCTAATCCATCATTTAAGCTTTTATTTGTAATATTTTCAGAGCATCCGGTTGAATTAGCTTCCCATCCAATCTCTCGTAAGCAGAAAAGCCAATCTGCCCCTGCAATGCATATAATTCACTTAATTTTTTTATTGTTATTGGTTGACGCTCAATCAGCCAGTAGTATGATAAATCTCCAAATACAATGCTTTTCGCTCCTGCAGATAATGTAGGCATATATGGAGAGGTAACTACAGGCTTTCCGAAAATGGTGTTATCTGAAGAATTCCACAGATAACTGCCATTTGTATTTTTAAGGGTTCTAAGAAGCATGGCAGTATTATCGTGCATGATAAACACAGCGTTATTTCGGTATTCATCTTTTAATGAAAAATACAGCGAAATAATCTCGTCAAAAGAGATAATAGCACTATCTGCTGTAGTTACATCTGCGTCTGCCGTAAGTATACCTGTAGGCTGTGTTGTACCATTTCCATTAAGTAATGCATTTTCCTCAGCCTTGCCAAAACGCTTCGCAAAATCACCCATCAGATACTTTTCAAGATTAAAGTTCATATCGGTGACGAATGAGCGGTTTAGCTTGACAAGAGATGCCAGCTTGTATGATTTCACCAGAAACTGTGTAAATGTATCGGCGCTTTCGGGGATTGGATCCCCGTCTTCAACCCAATCTGCTGTACCCGTTGAGGATACCGCTTGAATTTTACCTTCTGCAGAAGATAGATTGATAACAGTAGCAAATCTGCGGAATATATTCTCCTTTGCCAAAGCAGTGTTAAAGCCTTCTCGGAACTCGTCTGGTGCGACATAGGCTCCTGCATTATCAAAGCCCTCGCTTAGATTTTGATTATTTTCTTCTTTTCCTTTCATAACATTCCAAAACGCTCTATTATAAGTTGTTGATGTTGCCATAATCGTTTACCTCCTAAATTTTATTAAATGTGGGGTATATACCCTGTTTGAAACCGCGTTTTTTTACGCGTTGCCCCACGCCCGTTGTCCAGATGAAAAGGTGTGGAGATTTGACCTCCCCTAGGGCAGGTATTAACACATGAAGTTGTATCCAGTGGTTTTAGTGGTTTTAAGCTTTGTAGCAAGATGTAGCAGGTAAAAACTAAACTCTCTATACGAGAGCGATTTTTTATATAACCTGTTTTTCTTGCTACAAGCTGCTACACTGTGTTTAAATAAGAAGAAATTCTTCTTCTGTCAGCTTATATCCGATAAGCATTGTGGTCATTCCACCACCAGAACGTGGTCGTTTCCGTTCTACACGGGCGATAGCTGTTAATGCTTGTTTGAAGTTTCTTGCATTCTCCGAATAACATCCATTGGCACTACACCAACGCTGATACCGGGCATACACTTCGGATGTCCGCACCTCACTGTTAGGACTTTCCTCCAAGGCATCCTCTAAAAACAATGCTATTTTATCGCTGTCACGTTTATAAGCCTCCGTTGCTGTCTTAACGGAATCAGGTAAAGTCAAGCCTTCCTTCTTTAACAACTGATAGCCTTCAATTAGCCAGTTAAGGATAGCACTCTGATTCTTTGGTTTGGCGAATTCACGTTTTAGGTTTTTATCCTGCTCGCTTTCATCGAAGTGTCGTTCAAAAGGAATAATCACCACTCTGCCACTGGAAAACAGCGTCATATCCGTAATAACTGGCAGATAATTGGTGTTGATATACAGCTTAAACTTTGGCGAAAAGTCAAAAGAATTCTCATGTAGAAACCTTGCGTTGATGGTGTCACCACCCGTCATGCTTTTTACCTGTGCAGCATTTAGGACAAGTCCTCTGCTAGGTTCGGAGATATTCACAAAGCGAACTCCTGCAAGCCGGGCAATATCTTCACTTGGACTTGAACTGTTATTGTTCTTTTTCAGACTGATAGTCTCTGGCCTTGCGGTACAGCCATAACTGCCTAATACCTTAAGAATGCTCTCACATAGCGTACCTTTACCATTTCGAGTTGTAGCACCATAGAGAACAAACAGGCATTCATACCGAGTGTCTCCGCTGATACTGTAGCCAAAGGCCTTTTGGAGGAATTTTGCCTTTTCCTCATCTCCGCTCATAATCTCATGAATAAATCTATCCCATCGCTCACTTTTTGCTTCTGGATCATACTTAACACCAGATATCTTTGTGAGTCTGTCCTCGCTGTTGTGGGGATGAAAATCCATGGATATTAAAAACAATGTTCCATTGGCACAGTTGAGCATAAGCGGGTCTTGGTCAAATTCAGCCATTGATATGGGATATACGCTCTGTGCATCCTTAAGCACCGTTTCCCTGTATCTTCTTGACTGCCATTTTCGGCAATAGTCAATGTATGCCTTTCTTTGATGTTCATCTTGAATAGTCAAAGCATAGGTTAGTAGTTGGTTAGCCAATGATTTACACATTTCCATTACTTTTAGATTACCGACATCAGGAATCCAAATACCATTCTCGTAGCAAAACCACATCTTCCTTTCGGGAACAAAGCGAGCATAAGATTTATAATAATCAGCAAACAGCCTGCTTGCCCCAATATCCGTCCAAGGGTAGCGATTGTTACTCTCAGGCTTAAAGTCAGCAAGGGAACATTCTCCAAAATCTTCTGTAGCTGATGAACGCTTACCACCTAGTTTGTATATTTCAGTAGCATTTGCGATAGCTTTTTCTATGGTTATCATTCCATAAGTACTACCGGACTGCGGTCTATTCCATTTATCTCGCATTAGGCCGCTCTGCCGGAAAAGTCTGTCTATCTGTCCAATATCTCTGCCACACCAAGATGCCAGCATACCGCAAAGTGCCAAATCAGCTTCACTGGCAGAAGCATAACCAGATGTATCTCCCTGCCATAATGCTTTGAACCTTTCTCCGTTTGCCGATTTTAAAGCCTTCTCAATAACAGACTTGTCAGACAGATAGGATTGGCTTTCTCTATCCAGAATTTGCTTCACAGGGGTAGGACGTAGCATATACTTGTCTAGTATCATCTGTAGCTCATTCGATTTCTCCGCTATATCACCATCTGCAAATACATTGCCTGTTACGGTAACAAAGCGGTTTGTTGCTCCAGCCACATAGACCTCAACTCCCAGCTTTCTGTTGTTGATATAGTATTTTGTTTTGTCAAAGTTAAAGCCTGTGGCCTTAAAGAAAATATGAAGCCCTTTTCCAGATGGACTGTGTTCCATATAGCAACCACTAAAAGCCTCTATAATACTTTGGGAAATAGGCTTAAGCTTACCGCTGCTATCAAAGCAATCATCTAAGTCGATAACACAAATGTCATTACCTACCAAAAATCCGATACCATCATAATTACTTACAGCAGCTACAGCCGAACTAAAATCTTTAAAAGTACCCTGTTTATCTGCTTTTGCCCTTTTTTCTGTTACCGGGTTATAGGGAACTTTGGTTTTTCTACCACTTCGTTCTTCATATTTCCAACAGCAAAACTGTGGCTTATCTTTAAGCACCTGTGGCAAGTTATCATATTTTGTTTTCAGTTATTTCACCTCCTTGCCTGTTATAAATGACCCGAAACGCAACGGTTCCAGAGGGTTTGCCTTGTTTGACACAACCTCGTTATCTTTCAAGGAATACGCTCGGAATTATCGTCATGGCATATTCTGCTTGAAGTATCTCTTGCATTTCGGGGTATTCAGTTGTCAAGGAGCAGTGAGAGAAAAACTATGCTTTCATTGGGGGATTATTTTTCCTCTCACCTTATAGCCACGGTAGGGCACATTAGTTGAGGATTTTCTAAAAATAATTTTCTTCCTCATCTATAAGCGAAGAATTCTATTGATTCGAACCCCTTAAAATAAAAAAACAGCCTGTCTTTTTTCTAAGGTAAAGACGCCTGTAATGCTTATGCTTTTGCTCAAATTTGAGCGAAAGCGATATTTAGTTTGAGGAGGCTGAATGCTGTAGTTTTGGGTTTTTCAATTAGACTTTCCGACTTTTTTGTCTAAAAGTTTGATTCAGAGTCACCTATTTAAAATGAAATTTAAGAAATATATAATATCAAAAGTCATTACTTTTATCTAGTCAAAGGTATTTACAATTATAATGATTTTATGATATAATTATTCAAAATGGCTGTCTTAAGGAGGTGTCCATGTGGTAAATGAAAAAGGAAATCCAATACCAGAGTATCATTCTATTACTGAATTTTTAAAAGGACAGGCATCTCGAATATTCAGAGAGGTTAATGAAAAAGACAAGATAGTAATTGTTAACAAGCAGAATAAACCGCAGGCTGTTGTTATTTCATATGAAAGATATATAAGGTTAAAAGAGCAAGAAGGTGTCGACATATAATTGCTATCAGTTTGGTATGTAATTCATGAAAACCATGTTTAGCATTTAACATCATTAGTAATGGAGGAGTTTTATAATGGCTGAGTTAAGAAAAGAAGATTTATGGATAATGGCTGATAAACTTAGAAATAATATGGATTCTGCTGAATATAAACACGTTTGTTTAGGACTTATATTTTTAAAATATATTTCTGACAGCTTTGTCAAAGCATATGCAGAAATTTCACAAGATGAGTATGCAGATCCTGAAGACAAAGATGAATATACTGCTAAGAATGTTTTCTGGGTGCCCCAAGAAGCTCGTTGGGATAATATTGTTGCAAGAGCTAAAACACCAGAAATTGGTCAAGTAATTGATAATGCAATGTATACAATCGAAAAAGAAAATCCATCTTTAAGAGGAGTTCTTCCTAAAGATTTTGCTCGTGCTTCTCTAGACAAAACTGCCTTAGGTGAGCTTGTTGATTTACTTGCAAATATTGAAATTGGGAATGACCCAAACAAAGATACTCTCGGAACAGTTTACGAGTATTTTCTAGGTAAATTTGCTAGGGCTGAAGGTAAACTAGGAGGCGAATTCTACACTCCTAGAAGTGTTGTTGAACTAATCGTAAACATGATTGAGCCACACGATGGAAGAGTATATGACCCTTGCTGCGGCTCTGGAGGAATGTTTGTTCAAAGCGAAAAGTTTGTCAAAGATAGGCAAGGACGAATCGACGGTCAACTTGCAATTTATGGACAGGAGTCCAATTATAATACATGGAGACTTTGTAAAATGAATCTTGCCATTCGTGGTATAGATGCGAACTTAGGTCAGCAGAATGCCGATTCATTCCACAATGATCAACACAAAAATCTTAAAGCGGACTACATAATGGCAAATCCCCCATTTAATATAAGCGATTGGGGAGGTGAGCGTTTAATTGATGATCCACGATGGGGAAAATATGGAATTCCTCCTGCTGGCAACGCTAACTATGCTTGGATTCTACATATGTTATATCACTTGGCTCCAAGTGGTACAGCGGGATTTGTTCTTGCTAATGGCTCCCTATCATCTTCTACTATTAGTGAATATACAATTCGTAAAAATTTAATAGAAGATGACAAAATAGATTGCATTGTAACCTTGCCTGGTGGATTGTTCTCAACCACTTCTATTCCTGTATGCCTTTGGTTTATTACAAGAAATAAACTGAAAAATGGACATCGTGACAGACATGGTGAAATACTCTTTATTGATGCGCGCAATATGGAAACTGAACCACTAGAAGATAGCCGTACGCAACTTAAATTAACCGATAAAACCATTGATGATATTACATCTATATATCATGCCTTCCGAAATCATGAAAAGAAAGCCACAAAGGCAGACGGTACAGAAATAATATATGAAGATAAGCAAGGTTTTTGGAAAGTTGCCACTCTTGAAGAAATAAGGGCTAAAGATTATAACCTAACTCCTGCTAGTTATGTTGGTGTTGCTCCAATTGAAGAAGATATTGAGCCTTTTGAGGTTAAAATGGAAAGACTCACTAGACAACTTTCTGCGATAATGGAGGAATCGCGGGAACTTGATAATATAATCAGAAAACAGCTCGGAGGATTAGGTTATGAGCTATAAAACATATTTTTTGCCTGTAAATCAATACTGTATACAAGTAACGGATGGCACACATGATTCTCCAAAACCGGTTTCAGCTGGGAAATACTTAATCACATCGAAACACTTATCAAGATATAAGTTGGATTTTAATAGTGCATATAAGATTTCATTGGATGACTATAATAAAATTATTGAAAGAAGCAATGTAGAGCAATATGATATTCTGTATAGCATGATAGGTACAATTGGCAACATTTATCAAGAGATGAGCCCTAACATTGATTATGCTGTAAAAAATGTGGCAATTTTTAAATGCAATGACTATTATAAAAGCAAATGGTTGTATTATTATTTACAAACACCTATAGCAAAAGAATATATTTATTCAAATATAAAAGGTTCTACTCAAAGGTATATATCTCTCCAAGAATTAAGGAAAATGCCTATTATGTGTCTGAATGATAATAGTGTTAGGAATAAGATTGTAGATATTCTTGTTTCTCAAGATAGCAAAATAGCTATTAATCTAACTAAAATAGAATATTTAGAATCAATTGTCCAAGGTGTTTATGATAACTTGTTTACTGATTTCAATTATTCAAATAATGCTACTAATATAGAAAATAGCATCCCTGTTGATTGGATTTATTCTAACGTGTTTAATAACATAACAGAAGTTCGAGAAAAAAATACCAGCAACTTTGACTACCCGGTGCTTTCAGTTGTAAAAGAAGGTGAATTTAAACTTTCTGATAACGTTTTTACCAAACAGGTATATAGCAAAAAAACTACCAATTACAAAATTGTAAGACGTAATCAAGTAGCATATAACCCTGCCAGAGCAAATATCGGATCTATTGCTATGCTTACTGATTTTGATGTTGGTTTAGTAAGTCCTATTTATGTTGTGTTTAAAATGAAAGAAACCATTACGCCGACTTTTTTCTATTATTATATGAAGCAGCCTATGTTTTTGAAAAATATCAAACACCATGCAATAGGTACAACGCGTCAGAATTTTCCGTTTGAAGCATTTAAAATGTTTAATATGGTTGTTCCTCCAATGGAACTGCAACTGAGATTTGAAGAAATAGCAAAACCTATAGAGCAGAAAATAGCAAAACTAAAAGAAGAAAATGCTGTTTTGGCTGAAATAAGAGATACTCTTTTACCAAAGCTTATAAGCGGAGAATTACCAGTGGAAGTAGGTGAGGCATAATGACTGATTATGAAGAATATGTACAAGAAACATTCGAAGAGGAAGCTACAGTTTTTAGTGTTGGACACTTATTCGACAAGATTTCAAGATATAATAGCACAATTATTGAAAACAACACAACAGGCACTTTGCTATTTAGAGGGCAAGCAAATATTGACTTTCCAATGGATGCTAGTATTTTTCGTAACAACATGATTAGTAAAGAAACAGCTTTAATTAATGACTTGATTTTACAAGAACCATATGAGTTTGGTAATCACATGACTGATTTTGAGCAGCTCGTGAAAATGCAGCATTATGGGCTTCCAACAAGGTTAATTGATGTTACAACAAATCCTCTTATAGCTTTATATTTTGCCTGTTCTGACAAAACTTGTGAAGATAAAGATGGCGAAATACTTATTCTCATAGAATCATTACAGCGTCCAACAGAAAAGCAAGTACAGTATTTTGCTGCACTTGCTGAATATGATGGGAAAAGCATTGAAGCTTTTGTCGACTATTTTGTTCAAAAATGTTTAATAAATAATGCTTTAGATTATAAAGAAAAGAATGAAAAACTCGAGAACATATTTAGAACAAAGTATATTCCTGTTGTTGCCCCCAAAAATAACGAACGAATTAAAAGGCAAAATGGAGCTTTCTTACTACTGGGTATAGACATTGAAAAACCAGATTATTTTCTTAAGAATACATTTAATTTAAAGGATCAGCTTATTAAAGACTTTGGCGACGGCATTCCACGCTCATTGGTTATTCCGCAAGAGCACAAACAATCGATACTTAAAGAACTAGATATTATAGGTATTAATGAAGCTTTTGTGTATCCGGAGCTTGAACATCAGACTTCATACATAAAAAGCAAACATCACATAAAGGTAGGTGAGTGATATGTCAAATTTTATTGAATACCATCTTGAGCAAGCAGTAATGGAATGGTTTCAAGATTTAGGCTACCAAACAATTTATGGCCCAGATATCTCACCTGGCGGCAGTTTTTCTGAACGGGAGAGTTTTGGAGATGTTGTCTTGTATGATCGTCTGCACAGTGCCCTCAAGAGAGTTAACCGACAGTACCCTGATAAGGTAATTGATGATTTGGTAAAAAAAATAACGCGCCATCAAAGTATGTCTATCATACAGAACAATGTCGCTTTTTTTAAAATGATAACCGACGGGATCGACGTAGAAATACGAAAAGAAGACGGAAATGTAAAAACTGAAAAAGCCTATGTTTTCGATTTAACAGACATTAATAATAACGAATTTTTAGCTGTAAACCAGTATACAATTATCGAGAATGGTAAAGAACGTCGTCCCGATGTTGTTGTCTTTATAAACGGTATACCGCTTGCAATCATTGAATTGAAGAATGCGTCCAATGAAGATATTGGTATTGTTGAAGGCTTCAATCAATTACAAACATATAAAAAAGATATTCCTACTGTTTTCAATTACAATGCCTTCTTAGTTACAAGCGATGGAATAAACGCAAAGGTAGGAACAATTTCTTCAGATTTTGATCGTTTTATGTTTTGGCGAACTGTTGATGGAAACGGTGAAGCACCGGAATCTTCGCCTCAATTGAAAGTAATGCTACAAGGAATGATGGACAAAAAACGTATTTTGGACATAATATCAAATTATACGTTTTTTGTTCATGAAGAGGATAAATCTTTTAAGATACTTGCTGGTTATCACCAGTATTTTGCAGTAAAAAAAGCATTATATAAAACACATATTGCTGCTGCAGAAAATGGAGATAGAAAAGTAGGTGTTATTTGGCATACACAAGGAAGTGGAAAAAGCTTTTCCATGCTAATGTATGCCCGACAATTAGTTCTTGAGCTAAACAATCCTACGATAGTTATTATTACAGATAGAAACGATCTAGATGATCAGCTTTACGGAACATTTGCCAAAAGCGCTCACTACTTACGTCAAATTCCAAAGCAAGCAGAAAACCGGAAACAATTAAGAGATTTATTAAGTGTTGAATCTGGTGGAGTTATATTTACTACTATCCAGAAATTTATACCTGATGAAAGTGATCAAAGTAATGAAGCACTAACAAATCGTCGTAACGTAATAGTAATTGCAGATGAAGCACATCGTAGCCAATATGGACTAGAAGCTAAAGAGAAGGATGGCAAGGTATCTTTTGGATTTGCTAAATATATGCGCGATGCTTTACCAAATGCCTCTTTTATAGGTTTTACTGGTACTCCAGTAGAATTGAGTGACAAAAACACACCTGCATTATTTGGAGATTATATTGATATTTATGATTTAACGCAGGCAGTCAAAGATAGAACAACCGTTCCTATATATTATGAAAGCCGAATTGCAAAGCTTGATATTCCTCAGGAGTTCAAGCCTAAAATAGATATTGAATATGCGGAAATTGTAAAAGAACAAGAAGAAACATATGTAATCAATCAACAAAAAAAGTGGGCTAGACTTGAAGCTCTTGTAGGAACCGATACTCGTCTTGATGTTATTGCAAAGGATTTTTTACACCATTATGATTTGAGACAGAGTGCACTTAGTGGCAAAGCTATGTTTGTAACAATGTCTAGAAACATTGCTGTTAAACTATACTCAAAAATTATTAAATATCGTCCAGAATGGCATAATTCTGAAGTGGATAAAGGAACAATTAAAGTTATTATGACATCAGCTGCGTCAGATCCACCAGAATTTCAGATACACTCAACTACTTCTGCTCAGAAAAAAATTCTTGCAAAAAGGATGAAAGATCCGCATGATGAGTTAAAGGTAGTGATTGTTTGTGATATGTGGCTAACAGGTTTCGATGTTCCGTGTTTGCATACTATGTATATTGATAAACCTATGAGTGGGCATAACCTAATGCAAGCTATAGCGCGAGTCAATCGTGTGTTTAAAGATAAACCTGGTGGATTAGTTGTAGATTACATCGGTATAGCTGATAATCTTCGAAGTGCCCTTGCACAATATACCCCTTCTGATAGAAAAACAACTGGTATTGATCCTCAGGTTGCAGTAGATTTAATGATGGAAAAATATGAGCAAATAAAAGGTTTGTTACACGGATTCGATTATAGCTGTTACTTAGATGGTACAGCATCTCAAAGAATAGATTGTATAGTTAGATGTGTAGACTTCATTCTTGGGAAAAAAGAAGAAGAAAAAAAAGACTTTCTAAACTTTGTAGTTGAGATAGGAAAAGCATATGCTCTATGCGCCACATCAGAAAAAGCACAAGAAATTAACCTTGAGATAAGTTTTTTTAAAGCGGTCAAAGCCGGAATAATAAAATTGTTACCCAAGGGTAAACCTAAGAAAACAAAAGATCAAGTTGAATATGAAATAGAACAACTAGTTTCAAAATCTGTTATTTCAGAAGAGATAGTAGATATTCTTGCAGCGGTAGGCTTAAATAGACCAGATATATCCATACTTTCTGATGAATTTTTAGAGGAAGTTAGAGGGCTTCCGCAAAAAAACTTAGCATTAGAACTATTACGTAGATTGCTTGATGGTAGAATTAAGGCGATTTCTAGAAAAAACGTTGTTCAAGCTAAAAAATTCTCAGAAATGCTAGAAGCATCAGTTAATAAGTATGCTAAACGGTCAATCGAAACTGCTGAAGTTATAAAGACGCTTATCGAAATGGCAAAAGATTTGAATAGTCTTCATAAAAGAGGTGAAGAACTAGGTTTATCTGATGATGAGTTAGCATTTTATGATGCTATATCTGAAAATGAATCCGCCAGAGAATTCTATGAAAATGATGTGCTGAAGCAAATTGCAAAAGAACTAACAATTAATATACGAAATAGCATGAAAGTTGACTGGGATGTACGTGAAAGTGTACGTGCTCAGATGCGCATTACCGTTAAGCGGCTTCTACGTAAATATAAGTATCCACCTGATAAACAAGCAGATGCAGTTAAATTAATTATTGAACAAGCAGAAAAAATGTCTGAAAATGAATTACAGTAAAATGACGGAAGATAAAGACCAGCCATTTCAAGTACATATGCTTGAGTATGGCTGGCCTTTTTGCCCCGCTTGAAGCTGTTCAGTTAAGTTTTTCTTCAATCCCTAAGTGAACGCTTCTTTTAGAGGCTTTTTTTGTTACCATTCAAAGTAATTAATTTTCAAATATCAATAAGAAATTAAATTTTTGTATAAATTGAATTTCTGTTTAATATAAATTATAAAAGTATAGCTGCTTTTATAGTAAATATAATTGCGTTAGAAAGCTGGTGAAAATAATGGTAGTAGGGATAGAAAAAGCGCAATTGATTAAATACATTATTATCATATTTGCTATTTACGGAATTGGATATATGCTATATCGTTTTTTTAAATTACCAATTAAATTATTATTATTTTTTATATTAAATAGTGCAATCGGATGTGCGTTTATGCTGCTGATCAACTTGATTTTTAATAATAGTGACTTTTTTATTCCTTTAAATTTCTATACGATTGGCATTGCGGGAGTTTTAGGCGTTCCCGGAATAATTTTGCTTATATTGTTAAAACTATTGTTATAAGAACTATGAATATGATATAATATATCAAAATATTCGGAGGTGTAGAATATGAAAAAAGGGAATTTTGTTTTAGGGTTTGTGTTGGGAGCTATGGCAGGTGCAGCTGCGATTTTATTTGCTAATGAAGATTCTGAGTATATAAAAGTTGCTAAAAATAAAGCTGATTCAATAAAAACAGATATTGGAAAAGCAACGCTGGAAACAAAAGATCAAATAAGAGAATTCGCTTCAAAAACAATGGAAAAAATGGAAGCCTATAAAAATGAAGTAGAGCAGCAAATAGATGAATTTAAAGATGCGATCGAAGATGTAGTTGATAATATTGAAGAAAATATTGAAAATAAGATAGAAGAATAAAATAATAGGTAAAAAAATGGGAGTATATATTCAATTTTGGGAAATTGCTCTTTTAATCATAGCAACTGCCATTGTTGTAGCGGTAGTTTTCTTAGTGAAAAGTTTAAAAAATATTAATACAACAATCTCATATATTCAAAAAATGCTTGATGAACATGAAAAAGCGATTGATAATATCATAATTAATGCAAATGAAACAATTAATAATACTGCAGATATTTCAAAAAAAGCGCAAAAAGGGGTGCAGGAAGTAGATAATATTATAAGTAATATAGTAGGGGCAAATAAACCTGGCAATAATATTGCTGATGCAATTGTGAATTATAGTAAATACGGACTTGCCGCTGTTTCTGTTGTTTCAAGCATTATAGGTTACAGAAAAAAGAAAAAAAGAAAGAGAAATAAAAATTATTAACAAACATAAAAAAACAAAACCAGCTTCAGCGTATTTTATAAGAGCTGGTTTTTTAATGGGTAAATTTAAAAAAATATTGATAAAAAATCGATTTCATTATAAAATATAAATGTTGCGTTATGTTGGTAACAATCGTAAATATATTTAGGGGGAAGCTCATGAAAACATATCAGACAAAAGACATAAAAAACATTGCCATTTTCGGACATGGGGGATGTGGAAAAACGTCATTATTGGAAGCTATTGCGTATAATACGAAGGCTATCGACAGAATGGGCAAAGTTGAAGATAAAAATACTATTTCCGACTATGATCCCGAAGAAAATAAAAGAGGAATCTCGATTTCCAGCGCATTTGCTGCAGTGGAAATAGGAGGAAATAAAATTAATATAATTGATGTCCCGGGATATTTCGATTTTATTGGCGAATGGCATAGTGCCCTGCAAGTAGCCGATTGTGCTATTATTGTGGAGGATGCTTTAAGCGGAGCGGAAGTAGGAACAGAAAAAGCTTGGGAAATTATAAACAAGACAAATATTCCTGTTATAGTCGTTTTAAATAAAGCAGATCGTGAAAATGCTAATTTTGACAAAACACTAGAACAAACTCAAAACTTAATCGGAAGTAAACTCATGCCGCTGCAATTACCAATGGGCGAAGGTCTTAGCTTTAAAGGTGTTAGTAATATACTTGACGCATCAGATTATATTTATGAAACGGGTAAATCAACTAAAGAAAATTCAAACAATGGTGAACTTGCGGCTTATAAAGATAAGCTGGTTGAATTTGCAGCTGAATCAAGTGAAGAATTAATGGAAAAATATTTTGAAGGAGAGCAACTTTCAGATGACGAAATACAACAAGGCTTGAAAGCTTCATTTATGGAAAATAGCGTCGTGCCGTTATTAATCGTCTCAGCAGCAAAAAATATTGCTGTAGATTTGTTGGTTGATTTTATTATAAAATTTGCACCCTCACCTCTGGAAGCGAAACCTATGGAAACAATAGAGGGCAAGAAAGTAGCGTATGATTCTTCGCTGCCTTTTTCAGCTCAAATATTCAAAACGATAGCAGACCCATATGTAGGGAAATTATCTTTGTTTAAAGTAGTTACAGGAAAGTTATCAAACGGATTAGAACTTGCAAATACGACACAGGATAAAAAAGAAAAAGTAAACCATATTTATACGATGTTTGGGAAAAAACAGTTAGATGTGAATGAAATCTATGCGGGTGATATAGGCGCGTTTGCAAAACTAACGGATAGTATTACAGGAGATACTCTGTGCGATCCAAAGCAAAAAATTGAATATACAAATATAGATTTTCCTGAACCTGTTATATCAATGGCAGTATCTCCAAAATCAAAAGGGGATGAAGATAAGTTAGGAACCGGCTTGCAAAGATTGAAAGAAGAAGATCCAACAATTACGATACAAAGAAATTCCGAAACCAAGCAAACATTAATCAATGGTATTGGAGAGGTGCATATTGATGTTATCAGCTGCAAATTAAAAGCAAAATTTGGAGTAGATGTTGAATTGAATGATCCGATTGTTCCTTTTAGAGAGACCATCAAGAAAAAAGCTACGGCGGAAGGAAAACATAAAAAACAATCCGGCGGAAGAGGGCAGTTTGGGGTTGTATTTATTGACTTTGAACCAACGCATAATTTGGATATGGATATGGAATTTGTGGATAAAGTCGTAGGCGGAGCAGTTCCGAGAAATTTCATTCCGGCAGTAGAAAAAGGTTTGAGGGATTGTATTTTAGAAGGTGTGTTAGCAGGCTATCCGGTTGTGGGATTGCGATGTACATTATTTGACGGTAAATTTCACCCTGTAGACTCAGATGAGATGTCATTTAAAATGGCGGCTTCACTGGCATACAAAGAAGGCATGCCGAAGGCATCTCCCGTATTATTGGAACCTATATATGAAATAAAAATAACAGTTCCAGAAGAGTATATGGGAGATATCATGGGAGATTTGAATAAAAAGCGAGGTAGGATTATGGGAATGGAGCCGGCAGAAGGAGGCAAACAAATCATTAATGCAGAAGCTCCATTATCTGAAATGTTTAAATATGCGACAGAACTGCGTTCCATGACACAGGCACGAGGAGACTTTGTTATGAAGTTTAGCAGATATGAAGAGGTTCCGGCATCCTTTGCTGATAAAGTAATAGCAGATGCGAAAGCGAGAAAATCGGAGAAATAAAGATAAAACGAAACTCCCTTTATAAAGGGAGTTTTATGCTAAAAATATATCCTAAGAATCTATTATGTTTTTTACTGCTTGAATAGCTTCATCAATATATTTGGCTAACGGTTTTTTTTCTATTCCAATAATATTTATATTGCATTTGTTGGTTGGAATTAAAATTTTTTTAGCTCTGCTTGAAGCTACGGCATTTGCAATTGCGCAAGAGACTTCTCCAAGCATTGCATTAGCAAAAATGATTCCTACAGGGCCAATGATAATATCGGCAAATTGGCAATTATAAATAATTGCATTTTCACCTGTAGCAGCAAAATCCGCACCAACTTTCATCATATTAGAAGTGGCAAGTGCATTCGTGCCGGTTGCTGTTATAACAGCATTTTGAAAATTGGTTTTGAGCTGCTCGATAATGGTCTTGCCGATACCGCCGCCTTGGCCATCAATAACTAATATATTCATTAAGATATACTCCTAAGCGTTTTTTTTTATATCTTATAGTAAATTTACATATTATGCAATATTTAATGAAGTAATATAAATTACGAACAGCACTATAATTTCAATGCATTTTGTTGTATAATTAAAATTAATTTTATAATAAATGAGGTAAATATGGGAGAAGACAAAAAAAAGAAAAATAAGATTATCAAATGGAATATAGCATTAGATGGAGATAATTATGAAATTAAAATTGATATAAAACCATTTACAGGCAAACATAAAATTTACGTCGATAATGAGCTCGTAGATTTTGAAACACCGGCGATCATAAGTTTTATAGCCGGGTTTGATCAGTATATTAAAATAGGGGATAATGACCTTTATGTCACATGCAGAGGAGGGAAGCTTGATTTAGCGATCAATGGCAAGATGCGTTCCGACGGCAAAGCATTTGTGCCTATGCCGGATCCTCCAAAATGGATGTGGGTGCTATGTGCTTTCTGTATACCTGTACCTTTTTTGGGGCTGTTATTCGATCAGGTGTTTTCACTTGCTGTGGTGGTCTCGCTGGTGGCTATTTTGGTATGTATTTATTTTGCGATGCAGCCTAAAGATGAAAAAACAAGAGTGCGCATGAGTACTTTAGCGATGGGTATACCTTGGGTTGTGTTTGTTATAATGCCGTTATTCAATAAATTTTTTGCTAATTTATTTTCGTAAATAAAAATTATTAATAAAAGGCAAGAATAAAAATTCATTGCCTTTTATTTTGCAAAACATGATTATATAGAGATAATTTTAGATACTTTGTATCCTGCATCCTCTACGGCAATTTTAAGTCTTTCATTTGTCTGAGTGGTTTGCATAGTTGCAATACCTTTTTTCGAATCTACCGAAACATCTTGTATTTCGCCCAATGATTGCAAAGCATTCTTTACAGTATTGGCGCAATGACCGCACTGCATTCCCTCAATAAACATTTTTACTTTTTCCATGTATCCACCTCTTAGTGTGATTAGTATTTTTTTAATTTTTCTTTTGTAATTAGTATAAACATTAATTTGAATTATTATGAATAATTGTTTGTAAAAAGTTACTTTTAATAAAAAAAACACACTGCAAAAACAGTGTGTAAATTTGCTTTGGCTCCTCAGGTTGGACTCGAACCAACAACCTATCGGTTAACAGCCGAGTGCTCCACCATTGAGCTACTGAGGAAAATTGAATCAATAATCATTTTATCTTTAAATAATAAATTGTCAAGTCTTTATAACATTTTTTATAACAATTCTTTAATGAAGATAATCTTTTAGTTTTTTACTTCGACTTGGGTGTCTTAATTTTCTTAAAGCTTTTGCTTCAATTTGACGGATACGCTCTCTGGTTACTTTAAATTCTGCACCTACTTCTTCCAAGGTTCTTGGTCTTCCGTCTTCAAGCCCGAAACGAAGTTTTAATACTTTTGCTTCTCTCGGAGTAAGAGTATCTAGAACTTCCAGTAATTGTTCTCTCAGCAATGTATAGGATGCAATATCTTCAGGAGCGGGGGAATAGTTATCTTTTATAAAATCTTTTAAATGGCTGTCTTCTTCTTCGCCGATAGGTGTTTCTAATGATACAGGATCTTGTGCAATTTTCATAATTTCAATAACCCTGTCAACACTGTATCCTAATTCTTTGGCTAATTCTTCAGGCATAGGTTCACGACCTAATTGCTGATGCATGCTTCGCTGTAATCTGATTTGTTTATTAATTGTCTCAACCATGTGTACAGGTATACGAATTGTTCTTGCCTGGTCAGCGATAGCACGCGTAATAGCTTGCCTGATCCACCATGTAGCATATGTGCTGAATTTATAGCCTTTTGTATAGTCAAATTTTTCAACAGCTTTCATTAACCCTAAATTTCCTTCTTGTATCAGATCCAAAAAAGTCATACCTCTTCCGGAATAACGTTTAGCAATACTCACAACTAATCTTAAATTTGCTTTTGATAATCTGTTTCTGGCATCACTATCGCCGTTTTTACTTGCTTTAGCAAGCTCAACTTCTTCTTCGGCCGTGAGCAAATCGATTTTGCCGATGTTTTTCAAATACATCTTAACAGCATCGTTAACGTTAATGTTGTCTGAAGCAGCAACAAATTTAGGATCTATTTCTTCAGTTTCTTCATCTATATCGATCAGATCATCATCGTCAAGTTCTAAAAATATATCATCATTATCTAAATTATTTTCAATAAATACTTTGTCATCAACGATCTGTATATCATTAATAGTAAAGAAATCCAGCAGTTCTTCTATTTGAGAAGGCATAACTTCTGATACGCCCGATAAGGTATCTTGAAATTCTTTATCTGAAATTTTTTTTTCTTCTTTTACTCTTTCTTTAAATTCTTCTATTTTTTCAATAAAATTTTTAGATTCATCATCAAATTCTTCTTTTAATTTTCTTTCATCAACTGGTTTGTCCATTATTATATAGCACCACCTTTAATTATTTCGATAGATTTTTTTAGTTCATTGATTTGGATTAAATAATCATTAGCCAAGATAACATTGTTTGTCTTGAGTGCATTGGTATATTTTGATTTTATATCTGCAATTTTTTTATTAATATTATCAATAGTAACAATATTAATGTATCCTGGCATCTGATTTTTATCTACAAATTTATTATCAAGTAATATTTTGCTTATGTATTGTACATCATTTTCATTCTTTAATAAAGATATATATTCAGACGGATTGAATATTTTTTTGTTTTCACATGCTATAATAATAAATTCTAAAGTATCTTTTAAAATTCCTTCTTTAAATTCTAAATTTTTTAGTTTATATTTATAATTTTGATAAATATCGTTGTTATTAGACAAAATACTTATTATTTTTTCTTGTGCTATAATTATTCCCTGTTTAACTTCGTTTTTTTGTTGCGGCTTAAATTTTATTGTTCCATCACCGCCTTGTTTGTTTTTTTCAAGTTGTTGTTTGATAGTGCCCGTAGGGATTTTAGAAACTTGAGATATATAATCAATATAAGCTTCTAATCTGATAACATCAGGTATTTTGCTAATGATATGGAGTGCGTTTGTTGCATATTTAGCTCGATTTTCATTTGTATCAAAATGCGCGCCATAAGTATTCTGCAATTGATTCAGTTTATAAATATAAACATCTACTGATTTGTTGATTAGTGATAAAAATTCTTCTATGCCGAACTTTCTTATAAATTCATCAGGATCTTTTGCTTTGTTTAAAGTAATGATTTTTACATCTAAACCCATATCATCTAAAAGCTGCGCATTTTTAATAGTTGCTGATATTCCGGCCTCATCACTATCATATGATAAATAAACTGTTTTATTATATTGTTTTATCAAGAGTGCCTGATTTGTTGTAAGCGCAGTCCCCAGCGATGCTATTGCATTTTTTACACCTGCCGAAGCAAGAGCAACCACATCCATATATCCTTCGACTAATATTAAGTAATCTTGGCAAAATGCTTTTGCCCGATTTAAATTATATAAGTGTCTTCCTTTTGTAAAAATATCAGTCTCGGCCGTGTTTAAATATTTCGGATTATCACTATCGTTAATTACTCTTCCGCCAAATCCGATCACTCTGCCCGAAATATCTTGTATGGGGAACATAATCCTATTTCTGAATTTATCATATATTTTATCCGATTTGGCGGAGTGATTACCAAGACCTGATTTTAAAAATTCGGTTTTAGTATATCCTTTTTTTAATAAATTATTTAATAAACTCTCCCAGGCATCTTTGGAATAACCTATTCCAAATTCTTTGATGATTTCTATGTTAAGGCCACGATTTAAAATATAGTTTTTTGCAGGGGAAGAATAGTACAGCTGTTTATAAAAAATATTTGCAGCATCTCTGTTGATTGAATATAATCTTTTGTTGAAATTATGTTTTTCCATTAAAGCTTTATCGTTATAATCTTCAAGTTGAATATTGTAACGATCAGCGAGAAGATTGACGGCCTCGACAAATGATAAATTTTCAATTTTCATTACGAAATTAATGACATTTCCTCCTGCGCCACATCCGAAGCAATGAAATAAACCTTTATGCGGGGTAACAATTAAGCTTGGTGTTTTTTCGTTATGAAACGGGCATATTGCCTTGTATTGGTTTCCTGATTTACTTAAAGTAATATATGAATTGATAACAGAAAATATATCTGCTTTATAAAGTATTTCATCTATTTTACTTTGTTTTATATATCCTGGCATATTTAGCTCCGAATTCAATTTATATTCCAAGAACTGGGGATAAAAATATCAGTAAATTTATTGATGGCATATCTGTCAGTCATGCCGGCTATATAATCACACACTCCGCGTTCCACTCCCTCATTTTGGGCAATTTCTTTATACTGTTTCGGAAGCAGTTCATAGTGTTTAAGATAATAATCAAAAAGCTGACGAATAATATTTTTAGCTTTTGCATCTTCTATGAATTTGTGTTTAGAGCTGTTATATACGTTTTCAAATAAAAATGATCTCAGTTCATTTGTTGCATTGACAATTTTATCGCTCATTTTGATATCCGAGCAATCCATACTTGTTTTAATAATATCTTTTACAATGCAGTCCACCCTTTTGGGACTGGTTGGACCAAGTGTTTTTATAACTGAAGCGGGAATATTTTCAAAGGTTAGAATCTCACTTCGTAATGCATCATCTAAATCATGATTAATATATGCTGTTCTATCTGCCAGATGAACAACTTTGGCCTCCAAGGTTTTTTGTATTTTGCCGCCATTATGATTGGCGATGCCATCTTTTACTTCATAAGTTAAATTTAATGCTTCCAGCTTTTCTACGGTTCGCAAGCTTTGGGTGGCATGATCAAAGCCGTCTGGCACAATTTCATTCAGTACAGATTCACCTAAATGACCAAATGGAGTATGGCCTAAATCATGCCCCATGGCTATAGCTTCTGTTAAATCTTCGTTCAGTCTTAAAGCGCGCGCGATTACACGTGCAATTTGAGAAACCTCTATGGTATGCGTTAGTCGTGTCCTGTAGTGATCACCTTCTGGAGCGAGGAATACTTGGGTTTTATGCTTGAGACGTCTGAAGGATTTTGAATGGATGATTCTGTCTCTGTCTCGCTCAAAACATGTACGGATTTCGCATTTAGGTATGGGTATCATTCGGCCTTGGGACTGGGCACATTTAACGGCGTGCGGAGAGAGTCTCAGGTATTCTTCTTTTTCTTTTAATTCTCTTATATTCATCTTTGCCTCTTTATTTTTTATTATATACTATAGGAAAATGATATTCAATAAAACAAACACCAGTTCTTTATAAAGCGCTATAAAAATTTGTATTTTAAAGTATATTACGGTATAATATAGAAATATTATTAAAGACTGAAGTTAAAGAGGGTATTATGTCAGAAGGCAAAAAATTATCAAATTTTATTTGGGACGCAATTGATGAAGAACTAAGCAGTGGTAGTAGAGAAAATGTTTACACTCGTTTTCCGCCTGAGCCAAACGGGTATTTGCATATCGGACATGCCAAAGCAATTTATATTAATTTTATGACGGCAAAACGTTATGGCGGAAAGACAAACCTGCGTTTTGATGATACGAATCCAACGAAAGAAGATGTTGAATATGTTGAAAGTATACAAGAAGATATCAAATGGCTCGGATATACGTGGAATAGACTTTGTTTTGGTTCGGATTATTTTAAGCAAACATATTTATATGCAGTAGAATTAATTAAAAAAGGGCTTGCTTATGTTGACGATCTGACAGCCGAAGAAATAAAAGATTACAGAGGCACATTGACAACGCAGGGAAAAGAAAGCCCGTATAGAAATCGTGCAATCGAAGAAAATTTAGAGCTGTTTCAGCAAATGAAAGAAGGAAAATTTGCTGATGGAGCTAAAGTTTTGAGAGCGAAAATTGATATGCAGAGTCCGAATATTGTTTTACGAGATCCTGTAATATACAGAATTCTTCATGCTTATCATCATAATTCTAAAAATGAATGGTGCATTTACCCGCTCTATGACTTCGCGCATCCTATCCAAGATGCGATTGAAGGCATTACTTATTCATTATGTTCCCTGGAATTCGAAAATAATCGACCTCTATACGAATGGGTACTGGAAAATTTAGATGATTTTAAAATTAAACGTCCAAGACAAATAGAATTTGCGCGGCTTAATTTAGAAAACACGGTTATGAGCAAACGCTTTTTAAAGCGTTTGGTTGACGAAGGATTTGTGGATGGATGGGATGATCCGCGGCTTCCCACGCTGTGCGGGCTGAGAAGACGAGGGGTAACGCCAGATGCAATTAATAATTTTTGTGAAGCGATAGGTATCTCAAAATCTAACAGTGAAGTTGAATACGCGTTGTTTGAGCATATGATTAGGGATGATTTAAAATTAAAAGCAAAGCGCGTGATGGCAGTTTTAGATCCGGTAAAAGTAGTGATTACAAATTATGAAGAGGGGAAAATTGAATATTTGCCAATCAGCAATAATATGGATAATGAAGAGCTGGGTATGCGAAAAGTTCCTTTTGGAAAAGAAATATATATAGAACGCAACGATTTTATGGAAATACCGCCTAAAAAGTATCATAGATTATATCCCGGCAACGAAGTGAGATTGATGGGCGCATATTTTATAAAATGTCAGGATATTATTAAAGACGAACAAGGCAATATCGTGCAGGTAAACTGTACGTATGACGAGAAAACGAAGAATGGACTGGGCTTTACTGAAAGAAAAGTAAAAGGTACGATTCATTGGGTGGAGAGAACAACGTGCGAGAAGTTTCAAGTTAATCTGTATGAACAATTATTATTAGATGATGATCATACTGATAAAGACTTTATGGAAAGATTAAACCCGAATTCATTAAATACCGTAACAGCATATTGTGAATTGTCTTTGAAAAAAGCAAAAGCAGGTGAAACGTTTCAATTTGTACGCAATGGGTATTTTGCTGTAGACAATAAGCTTAGCAAGGAAACAAGTCCTGTTTTCAATAAAATAGTATCTTTAAAAAGTTCATATAAAATTCCGCTTTAAAAAAGGCAGGGAATAGCTATGAAATATTTATCTGTCTTGGGATCAACCGGTTCTGTCGGAATGCAGACACTCCATGTAATAAGAAATCATAGAGATAAGCTGGCTGTAAAAGCACTGGCTGTAAATCGAAATATAGAGATATTGTATAAGCAGATACAAGAATTTAAACCTGAAATCGTAGCCGTTTATGACAAAGAATCTGCGTTTAGATTAAAAGATAGCATAAGCAGTAATGTGAAAATTGTATATGGTATGGATGGGTTGTGCGAAGTAGCTGCGTATCATGCATCAGATATGGTAATGAGTGCCATTTCGGGCAGTATCGGACTGCTGCCTACATATACGTCTATTGAAAATGCTAAAAATATAGCTTTGGCGAATAAAGAAACAATGGTTGTCGCAGGAGATATCATCAATAAAAAAGCCAATGAAAAAAATGTTCGTATTATACCTGTTGACAGCGAACACAGTGCGATTTTTCAATGCTTATATGGGAATGAAAAAAAAGACCTGCATAAAATTTTACTGACTGCTTCCGGAGGGCCTTTTTTAGGAAAAACAAAAGAGGAATTAAATAATGTCACCGTAGAAAATGCTCTAAAACATCCCAACTGGACTATGGGAAGCAAGATAAGCATTGATTCGGCAACACTTATGAACAAAGGGCTTGAGGTAATTGAAGCTGCGATGCTCTTTGACGTTGATTATAAAAAAATTGAAGTTGTTGTTCATCCTCAAAGTATCGTTCATTCTATGGTGGAATATATAGATGGTTCCATTATTGCGCAACTGGGAATAACAGACATGAAAATCCCTATACATATAGCGTTATTTTATCCACAAAGAATCGAATCTGCATGTGAAAAATTGAGTTTATTCGATAAAACATTAACATTTTATAAGCCGGACTTAGAAACTTTTTATAGTCTCAGCCTTGCTTATGAGGCAGCTAAAATCGGACACACGATGCCGTTGGTATTAAATGCTGCTAATGAAATTGCCGTTTATGCATTTTTAAAAAAAGAAATTAAGTTTGTACATATTCCTAAAATTGTCTCAGAAATGATGGATGCGCATGACCCTATTGGAAATTTGTCACTTCAAGAGATACTTGAGTTAGATAAAGCAATTAAAAGACAAACCAAAGAATATATCGACAAAAAATATTTAATCTAATTTATAATTATTTTCATCAAATACTTTAATTTCGTTATCTAAAAATAATTGAGCGGTAATGCCATTGCCGCAAACTAAAGTACCGGAAAAAGTTCCGTCATATATTTTACTTAAGCCGCAAGAAGGAGAACGCGATTTGAGGATTGCTACTGTTGCACCAAACATTTTTGCAATTTTTAAAGCCTCTTTGGCGCCTGTTTGAAATTGATAGTCTAATACTATGCCCGCCTTGTTTACTACATGACGAGCATTATTTTTACAAATGATCTCGCTTGCATCACGGGGAGTAGAAAGCCCTCCCAATTGTTCGGGGCAAACCATAATAGCTTTGCCTTCATTTACAAGCTTAATAATTTCGTTTATTTTGCTGCTTGTGCCATCATAACGACAATTGATTCCGCAAAGACACATACTTACAACGTACTTCATGAGATGAATACCATTATTCTTTCAACATTGCCTCGACTTTATCATTGTCGATGAGCTCTTTGATTTCGGGAAAGCCACCGATGAGTTCTTCTCCGAAAAAGATTTGTGGAACTGTTTGCATTTTTGTGCGTTCAACCAATTTATCAAATTCCACACTGTCAAAATCAATTTTAATTTCGTCGTATTTTATGTTGTTTAAGTCCATAAGTTTTTTTGCTTTCACACACCAGGGACATGGTTCTGCACAGTAAATCGTTATTTTTTTCATAAAATTCATCCTTTTGTTGTTTTATTCTGCAAGATAACAGTTTCTTATGGTTCCGACAAACATGATATGGTAGTCATTATTATGCTCATATTTTGCATGTATATAATCAGCTTTAATGCCTGTCGGCTCCATTGATTGAATATATGCTGTCTCGCATTCATAATGCAGATATGCTTGTTTTATAATAATGCTGCCGGGAAGAGTGCCCTTAATATAATCAATTTCTGCAAGCTTAAACTTATCGTTGTCTCTTCCTGATTTTGTACCGCATATCATAAGAGCGTTATTTAAAGAATCATCTTTTGGGATGCTGACAGTAAAAACAGGTACATCCTTGAGTATGTCATAAGTATATCTGCTATAGCGTACCCAAACAGTCAAAGAAAGCTCCCCCCAGGCCCGCCCCAGTGTCGCCCAGCCAATCGTCATTGTATTTGGCTGATCTTGAGCCATATTATATGTATTTAAAAACGCGCCGCTGTTATCTAATCCGTTCATCAAAATATGAAAACTGTCATTAATATCAATTTTTTTCATAATTAATCCTCCTAATCTATTATATTAAGATTATAGTAAATGTAAATATAGAAAGCAAAATGATAATAAAATATCAAATTGATAACGCTGTGAAGTAAGAAAGAGGTAAGACTTATCACTTTTGTGCAATTATCAAAGAATCAAAAAAATAATAAAAATATTTGTAAACGTGCTATAATAAAAATACTTGATTTATACTGAATTATAATAAAGTCGAAGAATTAATTTAAATTGGAAAGGAGTGTCTTGATTATGGCATTAGCGGATCTTACTATGACAGGAAGAAATAAACAGGGAGGCACAAGTGTAAGTGCATCGGTTGCTTTGATCCATAAAGTCTTGCGTGATTCAGGATTAAAACATACACTTTATCCGATGAGTACAGTCGTCGAAGGTGAAGTTGAAGATATTTTTACCGTGGTAAATAAAATGCGTGCCGCATTGATTGATGCAGGGTATGATGAGATCAGTACACAAATTCGAATTAGTGAAAAATTTTAAAAAATAAAATTAATAAAAGAGAGGACGATAATTATGGCTATAGTTGATATGTCAATTTCAGGTTCGCGCAATGCAGAAGTAGAAACCGCATCAAGTGAAATAGTGAAAAATAATGTGGAACAATCTGGGTTTAAATATATTACTACTCCTATGAGTACTATCGTTGAAGGTGATTTAGACGAAATTATGAAACTGGTACGAAAGATACAGGAAGACATTGTTGCGGCAGGATATGGACGAGTATACAGTGTTATTAGAATAGATGACAGACGGGATAAAAAAGGAAGTTTTGAACAAAAATTAAACAGTGTCAATTCTAAACTTAACTCATAATTAGTAGCACAAACAAAAATTTTATCAAAAAAGTCTTAAACAAATTTGTTTAAGACTTTTTTGTTTGCATAAAAGTGTAAAAAAGTTCTAAAAAATGAAATAATATATTGCGGTGTGTGGGAAAAAGTGGTATTATTTGGAGTATAGTGGAGAGGCAGGTGTAAGAAATGTTTATCGGCGAATATATGCATTCGATTGATGACAAAGGAAGAATTATAGTTCCTGTTAAATTTCGTTTGCCTCTTGGAGAGAATTTTATTGTAACGAAGGGTTTGGACGGCTGTTTATTTTTATTTCCTTATGATGAATGGGAGAATTTTCAAAGCAAATTAAAGTCACTTCAATTATCCAGCAAAAAAGCACGTGCTGTGAGCAGGGCGTTTTTTGGAAGCGCATCAGAGTGTCAGCTTGATAAACAGGGAAGAATCATCTTGCCAAAGACATTGCGTGAATATGCTCATCTGAAAAAAGATATATGCCTTGTCGGGGTATCAGAGAGAATAGAAATTTGGGATGCAAAAACATGGCAAAATTATAATGATCCGGAATTGGGTTATTCTGTCCTTGAAGAAAATATTGAGGATATGGAGCTGTAATAATGGATAGATATCAAGAACATGTGCCGGTTTTAAAAGATGAAGTTATACGATTGCTGAATATAAAGTCTGATGGCATTTATGCCGATTGTACAATGGGTTATGGAGGTCACGGACAAGCCATTTTAGAAAAATTAGATACACAAGGCATATATATAGGCATAGATAAAGATGAATATGCCATAAAAAAAAGCGATGAATGGATTCATAACTATCCTGCAAAAACATTCGCTATAAAAGATGATTATAAGAATTTTAAAAATATTGCAATGCAAATAGATATAAAAAGATATGATGGAATTTTGATTGATATGGGCTTGTCTTCCGTACAGTTGGATGAGGCCGGCAGAGGTTTTTCATATCATCACAGCGGACAGCTTGATATGAGGATGGACAGAAGCCATGAAGTGAGCGCATGGGATATTGTAAATACATATGAAGAAAATGAAATCTCAAAAATAATCTTTGCGTACGGTGAAGAAAAACATGCAAGAATGATAGCCCGTGCTATTTGCAGAGCCAGAAAAAAAGAGACAATCGATAGCACAACGCAATTTGCAGAAATCATAAAAGAAGCATATCCGCTTAAAGAACGCTATAAAGGAAAGCATCCGGCCAGAAAAACATTTCAGGCGTTGAGAATAGCCGTAAATAATGAATTAACTGATCTGGATAAAGCAATAGAAGAAATGACTGCGTTTCTGGCAAAAGACGGAGTACTCGCAATTATAACATTTCATTCACTTGAAGACAGAATTGTAAAAGAAACTTTTAATAAACTTGCCAAAGGGTGTACATGTCCGAAAGATTTTCCTGTTTGTGTTTGTGGAGCAAAGCAAGATTTCAAAATCTTGACACATAAACCGATTATTCCAGGCACGGCAGAATGTAATTTAAATAAACGCAGCAGAAGCGCTAAGCTTAGAGCATTAAAAAGAATTGGTTATTAGCTGAAAAATAAATGCATATACATAAGAAAGGAACAAAGAAATGGCACAATACGTAAAGACAACCACGGCTCCGCAAGCAAGAGCTGGCCAAACAAGAGGCGTAGCATTAAAAAAAGCTAAAACAAAGAGACGAGTGAAATCAAGCGATCTAAAAATGGTTGTTATGATTTTGGTTGTCTTCTTAGTTTCTGTCGGATTTATTAATCAATATTCTAAAATAATAAACGTAAGTTCACAAATCAATTCTTTAGAGCAAGAAGTTAAAGATACAGACATGCTCATTGATATTTTAGAAGGAAAAGTGATCAATATGATCAACTGGGATGAAATAGAACAAACTGCAAAAGAAAAATTAGATATGGTAGAACCAGATAAAAATGACTATTCGGCCATAGAATTAAAAGAATTGCCAAATGATTATGAAAGCATTAATGCAAGCACTGAGCAAGAAGAAATAACTCAAAGTAAATTATCAATGTTAATAGATTATTTATCTAATTAAGGGCATAATGCCGCGGAGGATAAATGAATTTTTTAAAAATAAGAAGTCGAAAAAGGCTTTTAGCTTTATATTTTATATTCGCAATCGTTAGTATTATATTCGCAGTAAGATTATTTTTTTTGCAAGTATTTCCGGATGAAAAAATATTAGAAGGACAAATTGATCAATTAATGGGAGAAATCCCTATTACAGCTCCGCGTGGAGAGATTTATGACAGAAACATGGTGCTTTTAGTTAAAGATGCCACAAGTTATCGGGTATACGCACGCCCTAATGATATCAAAGACTATGAGGAAACTGCTCAGGTACTATCGGATACGCTTGATCTTGATTATGATAATACTTTAAAAAAAATCTCCAATACTTCTGTAGGGATTGTTTTAATAAAAACAAAAGTAGATAATGATGTTGCTATTTCAATTAGAGATCAGTTAAAAAGTGGAATAACAATTGAAGAGGATCAGAAAAGATATTACACAAACGGCAATTTTTTATCAAACGTGTTAGGGTTTACTGGGTATGATCATCAAGGTTTGTTTGGTATTGAAGCAGCATTTGATGATGTGCTTAGCGGAGAAGACGGTGTGTTAGTTTATGAAAAAGATGCAAATGGAAACAAAATAAATTCAGGAACTGAAATCCGCAAAGAAGCGGTCGCCGGAGATAGCATTGTGCTTACTATAGACAGCATTATCCAACATTATGTTGAAACAGAGATATCAAATGTTCTCAGTGAGACAAATGCTAAAAAAGTAATTGCCATTGTGTCAGATGTCAATACAGGTGAAGTGCTGGCTATGGCTACAAACCCAGATTATGATTTGAATGATCCTACAGAGATAAGCGATAAATTTCTCGCTTCATATGGAGAAGATCTTTATAAAACCAATGAAGACGGTAAGAAAGTCAAAATGTCGAATTCTGAAATACAGATGGTAATGTGGTCTAATCCCGCAGTCAGCTTTAACTATGAACCGGGATCTACTTTTAAATTGATTACAACATCGGCTACCTTGGAAGAAGGTGTAATGGATATGAATACTAGCCTGTATTGTCCCGGATATGTCATGGTGGATGGTGTAAAAATAAATTGTTATATTTATCCGAGGGCACATGGATCGAATCCTCTTCATACAGCCGTTGCTAAATCATGCAATCCATCATTAGTAAAAATGATTATGACACTCGGACGTGATAAATTTTATGAATATGTATATAATTTTGGATTCGGAGATACAACAGGCATTGCGTTGACCGGTGAAGAAAGTGGTATCGTTCCGGTCAATGATGATAATATGACAAATGTAGATTTTGCAACCAAAAGTTTTGGGCAGGGTATCAGCGTAACACCGCTTCAGCTCGTCATGGCGCTGAATGCCGCAACGAACGGAGGGTATCTATATAAACCGCTGATAGCAAAGGAAATTATAGATACGGAAACCGGGGATGATATTTATACATATGATTCAGAGGTTGTACGTCAAGTGATTTCAAACGAAACATCGGGTAATATACGAAGCATTATGAAAGAAATGATTGATCTTTCTTCTTCGCTGACAAGATTAACAAAAGGTTACAAAATAGCAGGGAAAACAGGTACCGCGCAAAAGGCTGTAAATGGGAAATATGCCGCGGGAACTTATGTAGCCTCTTTTTATGGAGTGGTGCCTTATGATAATCCTATAATTTCTGTTTTGGTATTGGTAGATGAGCCTGAAGGCGCTGTATACGGAAGTCAGGTTGCCGCGCCGCCGGGAATAGAAATATTAAAAAAAGTAATGAATTATTATGATTATATATACACAGACAAAAATGCGGAAGAAAGCAAAATTATTCCTGATTTTCGTGGCGAAAATATTGACGATGCGATCGAAGTACTTAATACATTAGGTGTAAAGTATACGTTAAAAGGTGACAGTAAAGGAATCGTTACAAGTCAGGATCCGGTAAATATTGAGTATAAGAACGCGAGCAGTGTTAATGTTACTTTAACTGTAAGTGAAACGACATCGAAAGCGGGAAAAGTAAAAGTACCGGATCTAACAAATATGAGTGTACAAAAGGCAAATGATATTTTATATGATTTAGGGTTGAAAATCAATATTGAAGGTGGAGGTATTGTGCAATCTCAATCGCCTGAAGCTGGGACAAGCGTTGAGACCGGAAGCGTAGTAAAAGTGGTTTGTGAATACATCGATTGATTTAACATATTGATTTTATCTGCATACACTGACAGAGAATAGTTTGGCAAATAAGAGGTGTGTGAATGAAATTGGAAAGTGTGTTATCAGGAATAATGCCTGACAGATTGAATGGAGCAGTCGACAAAGATATTAAAGGTATTTGTATTAATAGTAAACAATGCAAAAAAGATTATCTATTTATAGCAATAAAAGGATATGATAAAGATGGGCACAAATATATCAGAGAAGCTGTAAACAATGGGGCGTGTGCAATATTATGTGAAGATAGCAACGAATTAATCGATGATATTACATATATATTTTCTAAAAATACCCGAAAAGACTTATCGAAAATAGCAAGCAATTTTTATCATACAGAGGATAATTTAAAAAAATTATTTATCGTATGCATAACAGGCACAAATGGCAAAAGCAGTACGGCCAGCATTGTAAGCTATTTGTTAAACAGCAAATCGAAATGTTCTATGTCGGCAAGCACGGGTATGTATATGGGCAATCAAAAAATAAATGATAATTTTAATACAACGCCGGATGCATTGCAAATTCATAAATTTATTAAAAAGTCTACTGAGGAAAATTGCAGCGCCGCCATTCTTGAAGCTTCGGCTCAGGCGCTTACTTTGCACAGAATTGATAATTTGCATTTTAAATATGGAATATTTACCAACCTATCACCCGAGCATTTAGATTTTTATGATAATATGGAAAAATACTATTTCGCAAAAGCATCAATATTAGAAAAATGTGATACATGCATTATAAATGCAGATGATATTTATGGTAGAAGATTAATAAAACAATTAAAAGCAAAAAATAAAAATATTATTACCTATGCCATTTATAATCATGCTGATTATGAAATAAATATTAATTACGAAGACAGTTCTTCGATTGAATATGATATTGTTTATTTTAAAAACAAGTATGATTTTAAAATAAATATTCCTTCTGAGGCTTGGGTATATAATAGTAGCGTTGCAGCCATTTTAGCTCATCAGGAAGGATATGATATAGGCCAAATGGCAAAGATAGTTCAACATGCTATTTTGCCAAACGGCAGAATGCAAAAAATTAAAAATGACTGTGAACTGAATATTATTATTGATTATGCGCATACAATTAAAGCCTATCATACAGTGTTACAAAATGTAAAAAGAAACAGCATCGGCAGAGTCATCTCTGTTTTCGGATGCGGGGGAGAAAGAGATAAAACAAACCGGCCCAATATTGGAAAATGTGTATCAGAATTATCAGATATTTGTATAATTACAGATGATAACCCAAGAAAAGAAAATTCATTATCTATAATCAGTGATATAATTAGTGGTATTGATAATAAAAATTATGCTATAATACAAAATCGGAAAGAAGCTATTAAATTTGCTTTAGATATTGCGGATGAAAATGATACGATTATAATTTTAGGTAAAGGACATGAGAAATATCAAATTATAAACGACGAATACATTCCTTTTGACGAAAAGAGTATTATCAACGAAATATTATCAGCGCGAGGTAGAAATGGAATTAATGACACTAAAAAGCCTGACGAGAGCAGTTAATGGTACAATGCTCCAAGGTGATGCGAATACTGAAATATCCAATGTAATTATTGACAGCAGACAAAATGGTAGCCAAGCTGTTTTTTTTGCTATAAAAGGTGATAACACAGACGGGCACTTTTACATTAATCAGGTAATTAAGAATAATGCAGCAGCTATTGTAATACATAATGATATAGAAATAGATGGTATTGATATTGCCGTTATAAAAGTAAAAAATACAACAGATGCCCTGTTGGATTTGGCGGGCTATTATAGGAAACTGTTTTCAATTCCTCTTATTGCGGTAACGGGAAGCTGCGGAAAAACAACGACAAAAGATATTATTGCATCTGTTTTAAGTGAAAAATATTCTGTATTGAAAACACAGGGGAATTTAAATAATCAGACGGGGATGCCGCTAAGTATTTTTAATCTAAATAAAAATCATGAAATGGCAGTAATAGAAATAGGCATGAGCAATGCCGGCGAAATTTATAATATGGTAATGCGTATCAATCCCGATGTTGCTGTTATTACTAATATAGGTTACTCGCATATTGAATATCTGAAAACGAGAGAAAATATTTTAAAGGCAAAATTGGAAATAACCTCCTTTTTTAATCATGAGAATGTAGCTATTATCAACGGAGATGATGATTATTTAAAAGGCGTTGATTCTAATCTTTTTAAAATTTATAAAATTGGTATTCAGAATGGTGATATTAAAGCCGAAGATATTATTGAAAAAAATAACAAAATTAATTTTAAAGTAAATAATGAAAACTATACATTTCCTTTGATTGGAAAGCATAATATATATAATTGCTTATATGCTATTATATTAGCAAGGTTATTTGGTCTGAGCCGTGAAGAAATACAAAGGGGATTTGATCATTTTATTCCCAGTAAAAATAGAATGGATATCACAGAGCATGATGGAATAACGATTATCAATGATGTATATAATTCAAATCCACATGCGGCAAAAGCTGCATTAGACGTGCTTCACAAGATGCAATGTAGCGGCAGAAAAATAGCTGTTCTTGCAGACATGCTGGAGCTTGGAGAATATTCTCAAATATTACATGAAGAGTTGGGAGAATGTGCTCGGATATATGGTATAGATATTTTAGTAACGATAGGAAATCAAGCTAAACATATCAGTAAAAAAGCAGCAGAGTCAGGTATGAAAAACACAGTACATTTTTATAATAATATATGTGCGGCTGATTATTTAAAATCAATACTCAAAGACGGAGATTTGATTTTATTTAAAGGATCACGCGGAATGAAGCTGGAATCTATCATTGATATCTTGACTTTACAGGAGAATTAAAATGAGAATAGCAATTATTTCAACGATAGTGTCATTTATAACTGTGTGTTTTATTTCAGTTTGGCTCATACCTTTTTTAAGAAAAATAAAATTTGGACAAAGTATTTTAGAAATAGGACCTAATTGGCATTCAGGCAAAGCTGGAACACCTACAATGGGTGGTATTGCAATTATAGGTGGTGTCATTCTTACGCTGATTATATGTACCTTGTTTTTCAAGATAAATACGGCGATACTAGGTGTAGTATTTTTGTTTTTTGCCTTGATTGGGTTTATTGATGATTATATAAAAGTAGTAAAAAAAAGAAATTTAGGGCTTAACCAAAAACAAAAGTTAATTCTTCAATTTATTGGGGCGATTATTTTAGTTGTTTATGCAGGCAATCATCCCGACGTCGGTACTTATTTGTATATTCCTTTTTATAATGATGTCATTAATTTTGGCTGGCTTTATTATCCGTTTACTATTTTTGCAATCCTTGCAGTTGTCAATGCGGTTAATTTTACAGATGGATTAGATGGACTGGCCTCCAGCGTTAGCGCTGTTGTTTTTGCTTTTTTTACAGTTGCAGCCCTTTCTTTCGGCTACATACAAACAGCTGTTTTTGCATCTGCTGTGCTTGGCGCTTGTCTCGGTTTTTTGGTTTTTAATCATTATCCCGCAAAAGTTTTTATGGGAGATACAGGTTCAATGGCTTTAGGAGGGGCGGTTATTCTGATTGCCGTAATGACCAAACTACAGATTTATATTTTTTTAGTAGGTATTATTTATGTCATTGAAGCTTTATCTGTGGTATTACAAGTAAGTTATTTTAAATATACTCGTATAAAAAAAGGATACGGCAGGAGAATATTTAAGATGGCACCTATTCATCATCATTTTGAGTTAAGCGGAATGAGTGAGAAAAAGATTGTGGCTTTATTTACATTTATTACATTTGTTACCAGTATATTTGCATTATTTACACTTCCAGTTTTATAAGGAGCTAGAGAAATGAAGATAGAAAACAAAACTTTTTTAGTGATAGGTGCGGCGAGAAGTGGAATTGCCGCTGTTGAATATTTACTTAAGCATAGAGCAAAGAAGATCATTTTATATGATGAAAAAAAGCAAGAAAACTGTATTTCTGATGAGCTGAAATATTCTGAATTGATTAAAAACGATCATGTAGAGTTCATTTTTAACCAAGAAATCAATAAAGATAAATTACAGCAGATAGATATGCTTATTTTGAGTCCGTCTGTCCCACCTTCCAACAAATTAGTTATCTGGGCTAGGGAAGGCAATATTCCTGTGATGACAGAATTTGAATTTGCATATTCCCTTACGAAGGTTGATGTTATAGCTATTACAGGCACAAATGGCAAAACGACAACCACGACTTTAATGGGAGAACTATGCAAAAATGCAGGATTGAATACAAAAGTAGTCGGAAATATCGGCTATCCGTTTATATCGTCAGTAGATGATATTGATGAAAATGGAGTATTTGTAGCAGAGATTAGCAGTTATCAATTGGAATTTTGTCAGATTTTTAAGCCTAAAATATCTATTATAACAAATATCACACCGGATCATTTGGATCGACATGGATCTTTTGAAGAATACGTTCGTGTAAAATATAAAATATTCATAAACCAAGATGAAACAGATACATTCATTGTAAATGCTGATGATGAATTTACCAAAAAAGCAGTTGAGAATGCAAAATGCAGAAGTTTGATGTTCAGCATAGAAAATAAAGTAGATGACGGGGCGTATTATAATAAGGAAAATGAAGGTTTGTATTTGTCGGATAAAGGAAAAGATATATTTTTGCTCAATAAAAGTGATTTAAAAATTCCAGGTATGCATAACGTGGCGAATGCATTGTGCGCTGCGGCTGCAGCATATGCATACAATATTCCTGACGAAATTATTAGCAGTACAATTAAGAATTTTGGTGGCGTTGAACATAGAATAGAATATGTCGACACAAAATATGGAGTAGAATACATAAATGATAGCAAGGGAACGAATACCGATGCCACTGTGATTGCATTAAAAGCGATGAGTAAACCGACAATATTAATTTTAGGCGGATATGATAAAGGTTCGGAGTATGACGATCTGATTGAATACATAAAGGATAAGGTTGTGCATATAGTAGTATTGGGGCAAACAAAACAAAAAATAATCGGGATGTTAGAAAAATATGGATACTATTCATATTTTGCTGTAGAAAATTATAAGGAAGCTATAGCTTTATGTAAGAGGCTGGCACGTAAAGGAGACTGTGTACTGCTTTCGCCATCGTGCGCAAGCTGGGATATGTTTGCTTCGTTTGAAGATAGAGGAGAATTCTTTAAACAATTAGTAAAAGAGGTTTAAGAATGGCGTTGGAAAAAGGAAAATGGGATATTAATATTTTACTGGTGACACTTGCGCTTACATGCTTTGGCGTGGTGATGATTTTCTCGGCCAGTATGTATTCATCAAGTGTTGAGCTTGGAAACGAATATTATTATTTTAAAGAGCAATTGGTAGCTGCAATTATCGGGATTGTGGCTATGTTGATTTGTTCCAACATTCATTACACCTTTTACAGGCGCTTTGCAAATTTAGGGATTATCATCTCTCTGTTACTGTTGATAGCTGTGTTTATTCCGGGGATCGGAGTGGAACTGAATGATGCAAGAAGATGGATTAATCTAGGATTTACATTATTTCAGCCATCAGAGGTTGTTAAACTTGCTGTTATTTTATATATGGCACACTCACTGGAAAACTGTAAAGACAAAATCAGAACATTTAGATACGGAATTTTACCTTATTTGATTCTTGCAGTAATAATTGGTGGACTTATTTATTTGGAACCGAATTTAAGTACGGCAATCGTTATTGTATGTATTATATTTGGAATGATGTTCGTAGCCGGAGTTAATTTAAAATATATTTTCATTTTGGGTGGAATAGGAATTGCAGGCGTGATTTTTTTGATGACCCAAGTCGGATGGCGAATGGGAAGAATCAATGCAATGTTTGATCCATGGGCATACAGGCTTGAAGAAGGGTGGCAGATTATTCAGTCTTTAATGGCATTGGGTTCCGGAGGAGTGTTCGGACAGGGGCTTGGAAATGGAAAACAGAAATTGCTTTTTATGCCTGAAGCTGAAAATGATTATATTTTGGCACATATTGGAGAAGAACTTGGATTAATCGGTACACTGTTGGTTATGTTTGCCTTTATGTATTTATTGCTGAGAGGCATAAGAGTTGCAATCAATACGAAAGACAGATTCGGATCTCTGCTTGCTAGTGGGTTCATGATAATGATTGGCATGCAGGTAATGATTAACGTAGCAGTCGTAACAAACAGCATCCCTTCAACAGGCATGCCTCTGCCATTTTTGAGTTATGGAGGCACATCTCTGCTCGCAAATTTAATCGCGATTGGTATATTATTGAATATATCTAAATATGCCAATTCAACATAAGGAGGACTATGAATGAGAGTTTTAGTTGTAGCGGGGATAACAGGCGGGCATATTTATCCTGGAATTGCAATTGCAAATGAGATAAGGTTAAAAAATAAAAATGCTGTCATTGAGTTTGTGGGAGTAGAAGGCTGCATGGAAGACAGGGTTGTGCCCCTTGAAGGCTATAAGGTAAACCATATAAAAGCAGCTGGATTTGAGAAGTATTCACTAAAACTAAAAGTAAAAGCATTTTTTGAAATATTTACAGGGCTCAGTGATGCTTTTAAAATTATCAATGAGTTTAAACCGGATATCGTCATCGGCATGGGCAGCTTTATCACAGCATCTATGGTTTGGGCCGGTTGGCTTAAAAAAGTACCAAGTATAGTACATGAACAAAATGCATATCCGGGAAGAGCAATCAAAGCAGTTGCTCCTTTTGCCAGTAAAATTATAATTAGCTTTGAAAGTTCTAAAAAATATTTTTCTAGAAAATTGCATGAAAAAATAATTCTTACTGGAAATCCTGTAAGAAAAGAATTTGATGCATACTCTAAGGAAATTGCACGAAAAACTTTAAGAATAAAAGACAACGAGAAAATAATTCTTTGCATAGGAGGCAGTCTCGGAGCAAAAAAGATAAATAATGCGGCTATAGAACTTGCAGAAAAATTACATAGTTCTACAGATATTAAAATAATTATTGTAACCGGAAGAAAACAATACGACGAAGTGACAGAGAGCGTAGGCACGAAGATTTATAAAAATATCGAATTACTTCCTTATGCTGATAATATGCCTGTTTTGTTGAATGCATGTGATTTGGTTATTTGCAGAGGAGGAGCGACTACGCTTTTTGAAAATATGACTACAGGAACTCCGGGAATTTATATCCCATATCCATATGCTTCTGCCGATCATCAAAGAGAAAATATAAACTATATTACTTCACATGGTGGCGGTCTTATGATTGAAGATGATCAATTGAGTGGGGATAGGTTATATGAGAAAGTATCGGGAATTATCTTTGATGAAAAAAAATTACAACAAATGTCTGTAAATGCCAAAAATGCGGCACCTGAGAATGTATTGGAAAATTTTTATAGAGAGATTATTAAAATTATTTAATTATCAATAATTATCGCCATAGTATATGCATGCACATTTTGCAATAATATTGAATAATATAGTATTGACCTGTAAACTTGGAGGATGCGTATGCAAAGGTATATAATCAATGGTGGACGCAAATTATACGGTACTGTGAATGTTCAAGGTGCGAAAAATGCGGCTCTTCCGATACTCGCGGCAAGTATTTTGAATGACGGTTGCGATATTATACATAATATTCCTCATATTACGGATGTTACTACAATGCTTGATATTCTCAAAGGATTGGGGTGCAAAATTAAAAGTGAAGGTAGTACGGTAACGATTGATTCTTCCGTATTAAATAACACACATGTAAATGATGAATTGGTATCATTTATGCGATCATCAATTATTTTGCTCGGGGCCTTACTGAGCAAGAATGAAGAAGTTATCTTCTCATATCCGGGAGGATGCAGTATCGGAAGACGTCCTATAGATATTCATCTAAAAGCATTGAGGCAAATGGGCGCTGAAATAAGTGAATTGTGCGGATATATTGTCTGTAAGGCATCAAGGCTTAAAGGAGCCGACATAACGCTTGATTTTCCCTCGGTAGGCGCTACAGAAAATATTATTTTGGCGGCTGTTAAAGCAGAGGGGATATGTATTATCAGAAATGCGGCAAAAGAACCTGAGATAGTTGATCTGCAGGGGTACTTAAATTCTATGGGAGCGAGGGTGCGTGGAGCCGGAACAGATACGATTTATATTGAAGGAGTCTCGACGCTTGCGAATACAGAATATTATATCATGAAAGACAGAATAGTTGCGGGTACGTATATGGCGGCTTGCAATATGACCGGCGGGGAGATAGTGTTAAGCGGAATCAATAAGGAAGATTTGGGTGCGATTTATCCTGTGCTGTTATCAGCAGGAGCTATACTAGAAAATAAAAACAATAATGTAAAGATAAAATCCGATGGCAATGTTTTGCCTATAGACAGGCTTACTACGATGCCGTATCCCGGGTTCCCGACAGATATGCAACCGCAAATTATAACGATGCTTTGTATTGCAGATGGAGTCAGTATAGTAAAAGAAACAATATTTGAAAATAGATTTCGCTATATTGCTCAACTGCAGAAAATGGGAGCTGATATTATTACAGAAGGAAACAGTGCGGTCATTAAAGGGGTTAAAAAATTACACGGAGCGAAAGTGTACGCAGAAGATTTGCGGGCTGGAGCGGCATTAATTTTAGCTGCATTAAAAGCAGAAGAAAAAAGTGAAGTATATGGCGTGAACTTTGTAAAAAGAGGCTATGATAACATAGAAGGTACATTAAATTCACTGGGGGCAGATATCGCAGTAGCTGAGTAAGAATTAATTTTTGAGGATTTCTATGTCGTATAAAACCAATAAAGCCAGAACGAAAAAAAGAAGGACAATGAAGATTAGAACTCGTATATACATATTGCTGCTTTTATTGACAGCTTGTTTTGGCGTGTATTTTTGTATGGAGAGTCCGGTATTTAATGTCGATCATATTGCTGTAAATGGCAACATGCTCACGGATGCACAAAATATTATAAAAGTTTCCAATATATATATTGGTGAAAACATCTTTAAAATCAACACCTCGAAAAACGAAGAATATATTGAGAGCCTGTACTATATAAAAAAAGCAAAAATAAAAAAAGAATTTCCATGCAGTATCGTCATCGAAGTAGAAGAAAAAGAACCGATTTTAATTATAAATGACAGCGGTAATTATATTTATGTCGATGATGAGTTAACTGTCATAAAAGAACAATCAAGTACGGATAATGCGAATATTCCGTTATTAAGCAATTTAACAATTTTATCATCCGAGCCCGGTAAAAAGGTTGAAGTTGAAAAAACATGGTTACTTGATATGATCTATAATATGGCACTGAATTTAAAAGAAGTCGATGTGCTTAAAAATATCAGTGAATTTTATATATCCGATGATAACATTGTACATTTATATACAAAAGGTGGATCAATCATTAAAATTACGAATCAAAAAATATTTGAAGATAATTTTCAGTTTGTTTACACGATCCTATCTGAAGATGACTTACCTATGAGTATTGAGCTTATGGAAAATGGAAATCATATATATAAACAGATTAATTAGAAAATATTTTAAAAAAGTATTGTTATTCTTTCAGAAAATTATTAAAATATGTTAATAGATATATATTGGCACTTAAGGGGGTATAAGCATGCCTTACGAGATGGACATGTTAGTAGAAACATTTGCAGATATTAGGGTAATGGGTGTTGGCGGAGGTGGAAATAACGCCGTTAACCGCATGATAGAAGAAGGGATAGAAGGCGTAACATTTATTGCAGTCAATACAAATAAATCTGATTTGGCGTTGTCTTTGGCGGAAACAAAGATACAAATAGGTGAAGTAACAACAAATGGTCTTGGGGCCGGAGCAAATCCTGAGGTAGGACAACGTTCGGCAGAAGAAAGCAAAGAAGCTTTAATTGAGTCCATTAAAGGCGCAGACCTCTTATTTATTACAGCTGGAATGGGAGGCGGTACAGGTACTGGGGCAAGTCATGTTATTGCAAATATGGCAAAAGAGCTCGGCATTTTGACAATAGGAGTTGTGACAAAACCTTTTGGATTCGAAGGTAAAGTCAGGCTTACAAATGCTGAACTTGGCATTCGTCTCTTAACCCCGCAGGTTGATTCGCTGGTTACAATACCGAATGACAGATTATTAAAAATTGCTGATAATAAAACTTCTCTGAAAGATGCTTTTAGAATTGCGGACAGTGTTTTGGTTCAAGGGGTTAAAGGTATCAGCGATTTGATTACAAAACCAGGCTTAGTCAGCCTTGATTTTGCTGATGTGAAAACAATTATGAAAGATGCAGGCATGGCTCATATGGGCATGGGATATGCAACAGGTGAAAATAAAGCATCTGATGCAGCAAATCAGGCAATACAAAGCCCATTATTGGAGACAAAAATCGATGGTGCAACCGGGCTGCTTATTAATATTACAGGCGGAAACGATATGACACTGTTTGATGTTGAAAAAGCCGCTCAAATTGCCAAAGACAGTGCGGATCCTGATGCAAACGTCATATTTGGAGCAACTATTGATCAAAACATGGAAGACGAAATTAAAATTACAATTATTGCAACCGGGTTTAATTATGTAAGTCAAATCTCAAATAATAATCAAGGATTTGATATTCCTGATTTTCTTACGAAAAAATAAAATAATTATTATCTTATAAAAAAGGGGATACCCGGAAAGGATATCCCTTTAAAATTATAAAAAATTATGTACATGCAAATTCATAAATGATGCATCATATAATTAGACATCGAGGTGATTTGCATGTATTATGGTTTGATAGAGCTAATAAAAAATATTATTTTTTTTATTGGCCGAATAGAAAGCGTTTCGTCTTTTCCCGAGCAGCTAAGTAAAGAAGATGAAGAAAAATATATTAAAAGACTTTTTGAAGGAGATATACAGGCTAAACAAAAGCTTATTATACATAACCTGAGATTGGTTGCCCATATTGCAAAAAAATATAACAACACTTCTATAGATAATGAGGATATTGTCTCAATCGGTACAATTGGTTTAATTAAAGCAGTTGAGAGTTTTAATAGCACTAAAGGAACAAAGATCGGCACTTATGCTGCGAAATGTATTGAAAATGAAATTTTAATGGCACTGCGTGCGGAGCAAAAGCATAAAAATAATATCTTTTTACAAGATAGCATTTTATCGGATGGTGAGGGTGGAAACATATCTTTTTTAGATATTGTTCAGACAAACGAAACTCAATGTCAAGACATATGCGATAAAATGGTTAATGAAAAAAGAGAGAGTAAATTAACCCAGGTTATGGATAAAGTGCTTACGAAGCGTGAAAAAGATATTATTATTATGAGATACGGAATCAACAATACGGAAAAGAAAACGCAAATTCAGGTTGCAAAGATATTAAGTATTTCTCGTTCGTATGTTTCAAGAATAGAAAAAAAAGCCATTGGTAAATTGGCAAAAGAATTTAATAAAATACTGCCCGATTAGAAATTAATTTTTGAATTTATCAGAAGAAATATATCATATCGTTTAGAAAGTGTAAAATTAATAAATTTAATTGAATAATACATAATAAGATGGTAATATGTTTTGGTATTTATTTAGGAGGTAATAAATGATATTCGCAGGAGATTTTAAAAAAGGTATTACTTTTGAAATGGATGGAGACGTATATGTAGTCAATGATTTTCAGCACGTTAAACCTGGAAAAGGTGCTGCGTTTGTAAGAGCTAAGGTTAAAAACGTACTTACTGGAAGCACGATCGAGCGTACATTTAATCCATCGGATAAATTTCCAAAAGCACATATCGAAACAAAAGAAATGCAGTATCTCTATAATGACGGGGATTTGTATTACTTTATGGATTTAGAAAACTATGAGCAAATTCCTTTAAATAAAGATAAAGTAGAAGATGCAATGTTGTATCTTAAAGAAAATATGAATGCAACTATAAAATTTTTTAAAGGGGAAGCTTTCTCGGTAGAAGCGCCATTTTTTGTTGAACTTGAAATCATACAAACTGAACCGGGATTTAAAGGGGATACTGCAACCGGAGCCAATAAGCCGGCTACGCTGGAAACAGGAGCAGTAGTTACAGTACCGTTATTTGTTGAAATAGGAGATAAAGTTAGAATAGATACCAGAACCGGTACTTATATGGAACGAGTTAAATAAATAAAAATATTATAAAAAGTGCGTAAGCGCTTTTTTTATTTTATATAATATCTAATAAAATCAATATATAAGATAAGATTTGATTTATAAAAAAGTAATAAATTTACTTTTTTATAATTAGCTGTTAAAATGTATTGGAATTTTTAAGCCGTAAGTGATAGATAATAATATATATTCTAATTTTTTGGAGCAAAAATAATGATTTATTTTGATAACGCCGCGACGACAGAGCCCACAAAAGAAGTTATTGATGTAATAGCATCCGAATTAAAAAATAATTATGCAAATGCATCTTCTGTGTATTCTATAGGCAAACAAAATCAAAAAAATTTGTCAAATGCAAGAGAAGCAATTGGAAAACATTTTAATAGTCGGGACAGCCGTGTTATTTTTACTTCATGTGCAACTGAATCAAACAATATGATTTTACATTCAATTAAAGAAAAATATGTAAAATCAAATAAAAAATATAATGTTATTTCTACTAAAATAGAACATCCTTCAATCTATAATTCTATAAAGCATTACTTTGATAATGAAAATATAGAAATAAGGTATATTAAAACCGACAAAAACGGTAATATAGATACAGAAAATTATAAAAGTTTGATCGATGATAAAACATTACTGATATCTATAAGCCATGTCAATAATGAAATAGGAACAAAAAATGATATTATCAATCTCTCAAAAATTGCAAAAAGTATAAATAAAAATAGTATTTTTCATAGTGATACTGTGCAATCAGCCGGCAAATTTCAGATATTTCTGGATAACAGTGATATTGATGCAATTTCGATTAGCGGACACAAGTTTCATGCACCAAAAGGAGTCGGAGCGCTTATTGCAAAAAAGCATGTAAAAATACAACCTCTTTTATATGGAGGCTCACAAGAGGATGATTTGCGCGCAGGGACAGAAAATATAGCTTATATCAAAGGATTACAAACAGCTCTTATGCAATCCGAGCGATATATTCGTGATCATTCACTGATTGTTGAAATGAGAGAATATATAATTGAAAATATACAGAAAAAATTAAGTGATGTAATTTTGAATACGCCGAGAAACATTAATAAAGCATCTTCGTATATTATTAATCTGGCAATTTTAGGAACCAAAGGAGAGGTTATGCTTAGATTGCTTGATGAGGATGGCATTGCAATTTCAACCTCATCTGCCTGTTCATCAAAAAAAAGGGTATCACGTGTTTTAATTGATGCCGGAATGGATAAAGAGGCTGCACAGAGTAGCATCAGGATATCTTTGAGCAGATTTAACACAATTCAAGAATGTGATATTTTAGTAGAATCAATCATAAAAAATGCTAACAGACTTAGAAAGGTTGGGAAATATAATTAATGGAAAAAGTTATACTGGTTCGATATGGAGAAATAGCTTTAAAAGGACTCAACCGAAGTTATTTTGAAAATGTTTTAAAAAATAATATAGCCAAAAAATTAAAAAACTATAGCGATGTTACTATAAAAAAAGCGCAATCACGTCTAGAAATTCATTTTACGATAAGTGATGAAAACGAAATTATTGATAGTATAAAAAATATTTTTGGGATTGCTTATATAAGTAAAGCGTTAATCGTTGCTTCGGATATAGAGCAAATAAAACAGGCTGCATTAGCTCTTTATCAGAATGGCAAAACATTTAAAGTAGAAAGTAGGCGAGGAGATAAAAAATTTCCGCTCAAATCTCCTCAGATTAGTGCGCAGATTGGTGCATTCATTTTGAAAAATGCACAAAATGCAAAAGTTGATGTACATGCACCCGATATTACTATAGAGATTGAAGTTAGGAATATTACATATGTATATGCAACAAGCATTAAATGCAGGGCCGGGCTCCCGACATCAACAGGAGGTAAAGCGGCACTTTTGCTATCGGGCGGGATAGACAGCCCCGTGGCTGGTTACATGATGGCATCACGTGGGGTAGAATTGACTTGTGTTTATTTTCATAGCAGTCCTTATACTCCGTCTGAAGCCAAACAAAAAGTAATTGACTTGGCAAACGTACTGAATGGTTTTGCTCCGGGGATTATTGTATATAGCGTTCCGTTTACTCGTATACAAGAATATATTATCGAAAAGTGCGATATAACATATTTAACGATTCTGATGAGAAGATACATGATGATCATAGCGCAAAGAATCGCTGATATGGAAAATGCGCAAGCACTGATCACAGGAGAAAGTCTTGGACAAGTTGCAAGTCAGACAATACAGAGTATTTATGCAACTAATGAAGTATGCAGAATGCCGGTTTTTAGGCCGCTAATCGGTTTTGATAAAATAAATACGATTAACATTGCAAAAGATATTGGTACATATGATATTTCAATCCTGCCCTATGAAGACTGCTGTACAATATTTACACCAAAACATCCCCAAACAAAACCTAAGATAGAAAATTTATATAAAGAAGAAGCCAAGATAGGTGGCGAAATGAAAGAATTTTTAGCAGCCGCAATAAAAAATGCGGATATTTATAAATTATAAAATTTATAAAACTATAGGTTATTTCAAAGGAAGCTTTCTTTTTATTTTGAATTATTATAAAAGGAGGCTTTTATGATTGTTAACTTTGCTTTAAAAAAAAATATTTTAATCATTCGATTAAGATGTGATTTAGATCATCATAATACTGAAAAAGTAAGAGATGTCATTGATTATAATATTGAAAAAAAAGAAGTAAGACATGTTCTCTTTAATATGGAGGATGTAAGGTTTATTGACAGTTCAGGTATCGGACTGATTTTAGGAAGATATAAAAAAGTGGTAGCCAAAGAAGGCAGAATTGCTTTTATTCATATTACACATGATATATCAAAAATGTTAAAATTATCTGGAATTTTTTTATTGACCAAAGTATACGACAATGAAAAAGAAGCACTAATTCAGCTCGGTAAGGGGGATGAAATATGAACGATTATGTACATCTTTTTTTTAATGCCAGTTCTGAGAATGAATTATTTATACGAACGGCAGCAGCAGCATTTGCCTTAAGACTTGATCCCACTGTGCAAGATATTTATGAAATAAAAACAATTTTATCAGAAGCTGTTACGAATTGTATTATTCATGCATATGAAGATAAAGCGGATGGTAAAATTGAAGTAGAGATGACAATTATTGAAAATGAATTACATATAAAGATTAAGGATTATGGGTGTGGTATTGAAGATATAAATCAAGCGATGGAACCTATGTATACTACAAAACCTGAAAAAGAACGTTCCGGGCTGGGATTTAGCATTATGCAAACATTTTCGGATGATATGCAGCTTGAAAGTAAAATCGGTATAGGAACAGAAATCAATATTATAAAAAAAATAAAAAAAGAATAGAAAAAAATGATGTAACAAAAGTTACATCATTTTTATTTTAATATATTAATATCCAATGAATGTCGTGTTGGGATTGATGAATAATGAATAGCGCTATATCCAAGGAGCAATGCACCGTATACGGCGCTGCCGTCTTTAATTTCTAATGCTTTTTCTAAATTTTTATCTATATTTATTAGATTCATAATATATCCCGCCCAACAAGATCCAATATTAAAAACAGGAGCCAGTATATCAAAAAAAGCAAGTGCTATCGTGCAGTCTATAACAGACATATAGTTATCTTTGGGGGCATGAGCAAATAAAAGAGCGGGTGCACCTCTAAATAATATATCACGATTTTTTTTATAAAAAATGTTATGAAATGAAGAATAGTTTTCGATATTTTTTACACTTTCATAGGAAAGTGTAATGAAATCTTGCAGTGATTTTCCTGTAAGAAGAGTATATCCTACTTGTTGTGAATTTTTTGCAGTAGGAGCATATCTCAGATTATCTAATATATTTTCGACATCTTCAATTTTTACTGGTTTACTATCAAAAAAACGTATGCTTCTTCGCTGTTTTATGAGCCGGGGAAGCTGTTGGGCCAATATCTTTGAATCAAAAGATTCTTTTGTATATCCATTAGAACCATTTAAACTTAATGCCCCGTTTGGACAGACTGCAGTACAATGACCGCATTCAATGCAATGTTTGAGAAGTTTTTCAACAATGTATATATTATTTTCTTTATTTCTTAAAATACCATTTGGACATACTTGAGCACAAAGACCGCATTTCACACATAAATTGTTATCAATTTCAATATAATTCATATCTGTACCTCGCTATAGAAGATATGCTTTATTATAACAGATTCATTTTTTGTTACAAATAAAATGCATATTATTATTTGTAAATGGAGCATTTATATGTATAATTATATTTAATGAATAGTAATTTGGAGGATATAGAATGAAAAATATAACATGGTACGGTCAAGGTTCTCTCAGATTTGTAACAGACGGTAAAACAGTATATATCGATCCGTTGTGGATTGTTGAAGATATGCATGATGCGGATGTAATATTAATTACACATTCTCATTTTGATCATTTATCGGAGGAGGATATCAGTAAAGTAATCAATGATAATACCATTATTGCAGCTCCGCAAAATTGTGTAGAGCAACTGAAAGCAGCCTTTTCAAATGAAATATTAGCAGTAAATCCGGGTGAGAAACATATCGTTAACGGTATTCATATACAGGCAGTGTGGGCTTATAATATTGTAAAAACACAATGTCATCCAAAAGAAAATAACTGGCTGGGATATATTGTGACAACGCAATATGGGAAATATTATTATACCGGAGACACAGAAAAAATACCGGAAATGAATAAACTAGACGTAGATGTGATTTTCTTACCGCTCGGACAAACATATACAATGGACAGTGTACAGCAAGCTGCAGATGTAGCTAAAGTAACAAATGCAAAAATTGTTATTCCTGTACATTTTGGATCTTATGAAGGCAAAGCCAGCGATGTACACATGTTAAAAATGTTATTGGATTCTGATGATATTGAAGTTGTTGAATTGCCCAGGACAAAATAATTATGCAGGATTTTTTAAAGGAATGTCTTGAAAAAATTAATTTAAAATTAACTCAGGAAAAAATCGAAAAATTAATCAAATTTATGTATTTGGTTATCGACGAAAACAAAAGGCAGAATTTAACATCAATAACACAGGAAAGAGAATTTATTATAAAGCATATTATTGATTCTCTTACGCTATATCATATTCTTCCTGATACAATTGTCAAAGTGATAGACATAGGAAGCGGAGCGGGGTTTCCCTCAATTCCGCTTCGTATTGTTAAAGAACATGCTAAGTTTACGATTGTTGATGCTACAAAGAAAAAAACTGATTTCATTTCAAAAGCAATTAGTGATCTGGATATTCAAAAAAATACGAATGTTTTGTGTATGCGTGCAGAAGATATGGCGCATTCTAGTGAGTATAGAGCAAGTTTTGATATTGCGACCGCAAGAGCAGTAGCGTCTCTGCCTGTTTTAATTGAATTATCAGTACCTTTATTAAAAAAAGGCGGGCACTATATAGCCATGAAGGGCAAAGAGCTCGAAAATGCCGACAATGCATTGCAATTAACAGGTGCAATGATCGAAAAAATTTCAAATATTGTTCTCCCGTATTCTGATTATCAGAGAAATTTAGTTATTATTAAAAAAATAAAGAATACGCCAAAGTTATATCCAAGGCGCTATTCATTAATAAAAAGAAATATTTTGTAATATATAAATATATCTGTAATATATTTATATATTACAAAATTATACTTAATGGATTATAATATATTAAATTTATGATATAATATAAAAAATTGCACTTTATTGTAGCAAAAAATGTACGTAAATAGTTATGATAAAAAATAAAACATTAAAATATAAATTGTATGGTATTTTTTTGTTCTATATAATTATATTTTTATACATAAAGTAAAGATATGGAGAACTTATGAGAAGCATGGCATTAGATGTAGGAGACAAGAAAATAGGTATTGCTTTAAGTGATGAGAAAGGAATTACAAGTCAGCCTCATAGTGTATTAAATAGAAAGAACAATCAAGAAGATTTAAATAATATTTTAAAATTAATTGAAGAATACAACGTATCAATCTTGGTTATTGGCAACCCTTTAAATCTAGATGGAAGTCAGGGAGCAAGATCAAAAAAAACAGAACAATTTTTTAATTATATAAAAAAAAGAGTGAACATTAAAACAGTAATGTTTGATGAAAGGCTAACGACTTTGGTTGCGCAAAGAATTTTAATTGATGCTGATGTATCAAGAAAAAAAAGAAAAGAAGTTATTGATAAATTAGCGGCGCAGCAAATTTTATATTCATACTTGGAATATGTAAAGAAGGAGGAGAAAGAAGATGGATGACAACACTATCGTTCTATTAAATGAAGAGGGCCAAGAAGAAGAATTTAGTATCATCGATATTTTAATTATTGATAATATTGAATATGTAATAGCGCAACCGCTTTCCGATGATGAATATGATGTAGTTTTTAGAATTGATAAAGAAAATGGAGAAGAAATATTGACTTTAGTAGATGACGACGATGAACTGAATATGGTATCTGAGGCATACTATGAAGAAGCAGATATAGAAGAGGACGAATAATAATGGCTAATATAGATAAAACAAAAAATGAAATGATTAAAATAATCCCTTTGGGAGGCATGGGTGAAATCGGGAAAAATATGACGGTTTTTGAATATGATAATGAGATTATTATCATTGATTGCGGGATGTCGTTTCCGGAAGACGATATGTATGGAATTGATGCGGTTATTCCGGACTTTACTTATGTACTAGATAAAACAAAAAATGTTAGGGCGGTAATCTTAACACATGGTCACGAAGATCATATTGGTGCTTTATATTATCTTTTGAGCAAACGAGATATTTCGGTTTATGGGACGAAGTTGTCTTTGGGATTGGTAAGAAGAAAACTAGAAGAAAAAATGATGGATAAATCCAATTTGATGAGAAATGTCGAAGCAGGAGATATTATAAAAATTGGGAATTTTGAAATTGAGTTTATAAGAAACAATCATTCCATAGCTGACAGCTGTTCGCTTTTTATTAAATGTGCGGGAATACGTATTATTCATACGGGAGATTTTAAAATCGATTATACACCTATTGACGGGCTGGTTATTGACTTGCAGAAATTTGCGGAAATAGGAAGCAAAGGAGTCGATTTGCTGCTTTCAGACAGTACAAATGCTGAAAATGCAGGAAATTCTAAGAGTGAAAAAATTGTAGGCAATACGTTAATGGAGTTATTTAGAGGCTGTAAAAATAGAATTATTATATCTGCTTTTGCCTCAAACATACACAGAACACAGCAAATTATGAATGCAGCAGCTGCAAATAACCGAAAAATAGCATTATCTGGTCGTAGCATGATAAATATTATAAAAGTTGCTCATGAACTCGGATATTTAAAAATACCTGCAGATTTGGTTATCGATATCAATGATGTTAAAAATTATAAAGATAATAAAATAGTTATTCTTACAACCGGATCACAAGGCGAGCCATTATCTGCTTTGACAAGGATGGCAGCCGGAGATCATAAACAGATTAATATAAAAGCAGGGGATATTATTATCATGTCTGCAAGCCCAATACCAGGCAACGAAAAAATGATTATTGATGTAGTAAACAATTTATTTACTTTGGGCGCACAAGTGATTTATTCGAATAATACAAAAGATATCCATGTATCAGGACATGCCAGTCAAGAAGAATTAAAATTAATGCTATCATTGACGAAACCCAAATATTTCATACCGGTTCATGGAGAAGCAAAGATGCTTATCAAACATGCTCAATTAGCTAAAGAAATGGGGGTTCGTGGATCAAATGTGTTTGTCTTGCAAAATGGTGATATATTTGAAATTAATAAAAGAGAGGCGAAATCAGAAAGCAAAATTAATGCCGGTATCACTTTGGTTGATGGCTTAGGAGTGGGGGATGTTGGCAATATTGTATTGCGTGAACGTAAAACGTTGAGCCAGTTTGGTATTTTTATTATTGTTGCAACAATGGATAAAAACAGGCTGATAAGTGGCCCGGATATTATATCGAGAGGTTTTGTATATATGCGGGAATCTTCAGATTTAATTGCTAATTCTACGAAGTTGGCAAAACAGGTCATTTTAAAATGTACTGAAGAAAATATTAAAGACTGGGTTGATATAAAATCAAGATTGAAAGAGAAGCTGGGAAGTTATTTATATGAGCAAACAGGGAGAAGTCCTATCATTTTGCCGATTATTATGAGCGCGAATCCTTCTCCGACTGCAAAAAATTAAAATAAATTGAGGTATTGTAAATGAACGTGTATGACAAAGCGAATGATTTGGTTAGAGCAATCAAAGAAAGCATTGAATATAAAAATATGGATTTAGCGCAAAAGGAATTAAGTAAAAGTCCTGAACATATGGAAATGGTAAAGGATTTTATGAAAGCGCAACTAAATATTCAAACTATGACGATGTTAAAACAAGAAATAAATGATGAAACGAAAGAAGCGTTTAACGCGCAATACATGGCTATTATGGGGATTGAAAGTTGCAGAAAGTTTTTAGAAGCTCAAAATATTTTTGGAAAAATACTGCAAGATATTTATAAAATGATCGGGGAAACCTCGGAAGTTATGGGAGATATGTTTAAAGATGTAATGCCATACTAAATAAAATAAGAGCCGGCTTATAGCCGGCTCTTATTTTTTATCATTTTTTATTTCGTCTTTCAATATATTGCTTATAATATTTACATAATCAGTAATTCTGTCTGAGGCACTTGCAGATATTTCTTTTTTAAGCTGCAAAGTCAAATTTGCAATCTGCTGTATTCCGCTGATGATCTTTCTGTTTCTTCCAACAGGTTTCGGCAACTCGGAATCCGATAATTTTGTTTTTACAGGTAATGGCTCTACATTCCATCGGTCTATTATTTCCTTTTCAAGGGCCAAGTCCGCAATATCCCCGTAAGAAGGAATGACTGTTGGGATATTCAGTCTTTCTTTGATCTCGTTGCTGAAATTTACAATAGCATCTTCTTCGCCGTGTACAAGAACGACTTTCTTTGGTTTGGTTTGCATAGTCGATATAACATTTAACAGGCCGTTTAAATCTGCATGCCCGGAATACACATCAATTGTATGTATCTGCGCTTTTACAATTACTTGCTCACCAAATAATTTAATCATGCTTTCGCCCTCAACGAGTAATCGGCCTAAACTACCCGGAGCCTGATAACCTACAAACACAATAGAGTTTTTCTCCTGCCAGAGATTATATTTCAGATGGTGCCTTATTCTGCCGGCATCACACATGCCGCTGGCGGATATAATGATTTTAGGAGTAGAATCATTATTGATTGCTATAGATTCTTGTGTTGTAATGCTGTATTTTAATCCGTCAAATACCAGAGGGTCATCACCGGATTTCAACAATTCTTTCGTATTTTTATCAGAGATATTATAATGGCGTTTAAATACCTCAGTTGCTTGTGAAGCAAGAGGACTGTCTACATAAACAGGCACATATGCAAACTCATCTAAAAGATTATTTTCTTTATAATAGTTAAGTTCATATAAAATTTCTTGAGTTCTGCCAACCGCGAAAGAAGGAATTACAATATTCCCATTTCTTTTTAACGTTTCTTTAATAATTTCTAAAAGTTTATTTCTATAAGTATCAATCTGTTCATGATAGCGGTTGCCATAAGTGGATTCAATTATTAAATAATCGCAATTTTTCAGAATTGCAGGGTCTTTTAGAATATATTGATTATAGTTACCCACATCACCGGTAAATATATATTTTGCCTCCTTTCCGTCTTCATGGATATATAATTCAACAAAAGCACTGCCAAGCATGTGACCAGAATTAATGAAATTAATTTCAATGTCCTCGCTCAATTTTATTTTTTTATTATAATCAATAATTTTAAATTTTTGCATGGTTTCTTCTACATCAACTTCTGTATAGATAGGTTCCTCGGAAGCTTCACCTCTTCGGGCATTTTTACGAGTAGCCCATTCAGCTTCCATTTGCTGAATATGCGCACTGTCCCGAAGCATGATATCACATAAATCTTTGGTGGCATGAGTTGCAAAGATTTTACCGTTAAATCCATCTTTTACAAGTTTTGGAAGTCTTCCTGTGTGATCGATATGTGCATGTGTTAGAATGACTGCTTGAATACTGGAAGGATCAAAAGCAAAATCAGCTGCGTTGACTTCTTCCATAGTTTTTCCTCCCTGAAACATACCGCAGTCAACTATAATTTTAAAATTTTGAATTTCGAGTAAAAATAATGATCCTGTTACAGTTTTTGCAGCGCCTAAAAAAGAAATTTTCATTTTATCCTCCTAAAATGTCTATATATGTTGTTGTATTGATTTACTAGTTCGCACTTTTAATATGTTATATATAGTTATTATTAATATTACAAAAAATCCCGCTATCACTGACAGTAGAGAAGGTTTTTCGCCAATCATCAGCAATGCCCATACAGGATTTAAAATAGGCTCCAAGGCAGCGATCAAAGCAGCAGATATCGGAGATGTTTTTTGTATACCTTTTGAAAAAAAGATATAAGCAATACCCAACTGAACAATACCTAAAAATAAAACTGCGCTTGTTGAGTATATTGTTATATGGAATGACTTATCTAAAAAAATCAATGGTATTAATACAATATAAATAAGATTACCAATATAATTCAAATCTATTGGGTTGACTTTGCTGTTTGAGCTTACAAACAGCACAATCGCAAAGGAAAGACCAGAAAGTAACCCCATAATGTTGCCGAATAAATTCCCGGCGCCGATAGAATCTATAAAGAAAACGGCTATTCCGAGCATCGTACCTAAAACAGCGAGGATATCCAGTAGCGTAGGCTTGTTTTTTCTGATAATAGAGTTAAATATAATAATATATATTGGCATTGTGTATTGAAGTACAATTGCATTCGCGGCAGTGGTATACTTATTGGAACAAATAAAACAAAATGTCGTAAAAAAAACTGCGAGACCGCCAATAATATTATATTTAGTGAAACGTACAGATATTTTTTTTCGATAAATCGCAAAAACGATAGCTGCAATAAGAGCCCGGATACACGCTATACTGATAGGCCCCCAAGGAATAAGCTTGGTAAAAGCGCCTCCGAAACTCCAAAGTAATGCAGCTATTACTATGTAAATATTTCCATTCATTTGTTTTTGTTTCATTTTTATGTCCTTTTAATACACATTTTGCATACATATAATAACATAAAATATTTGTTTTTAAAATGAGAAGATTTTTAAATATGAGGCAAAAAATTATTTGACTTTTTAATATTCGTATAGTATATTAGTAAGGCGACAAACGAGGTGTAGCGCAGTTTGGCTAGCGCACATGGTTTGGGACCATGGGGCCGGGGGTTCAAATCCCTCCACCTCGACCAATTAAATATGCAACTGGGGCCTTTAGCTCAGTTGGTTAGAGCAACCGGCTCATAACCGGTTGGTCCGGGGTTCGAGTCCCTGAAGGCCCACCATTACCGCATAAAACAAGGGCGAAACGCCCTTTTTTTATTTGTTATATTTATTTTTCCCGCCATTTTCCCGCCAAAGTTTTATAAAGATATATCAAGTTGCTTCATAGAAAGTAACTTTTTCATAATCTTCACCTAATATTTCACGTCTTATCTGTTCATCTAAAAGATGTATGTATGTCTTTTCGGTTTCTCGTATGCTGCTATGCCCCAACACTTTAGAAATATAAAGTATTTCCTTTTTTTGTAAAAATAAATTTGTTGCAAAAGTATGCCTGTATGCATGAAACTTTTTATAATCTACATTAGCAGCGGCTAATAGCCTTTTATGCGAACGCAATAGATTTCTTTTATTTGTATATCCGCCTAATTCATTTGCGAAAACAATGTTCCGGTCAATATATGATCCGCGAGCTACTTTTATTTCGTGTTTTTGGCGATCTTTTATATCGAGCAGTACATCGACCCAAAACGACTTAGTACCATCAGTAAATTCTCTTATTTTTAATACATCAATATAAAAAAATTGTAGCTGTAACTCTTAGCCATTTCAATATACTTTTTGCTATGATGATAATTATTTATATTATCATAGGGATTCTACTTGCAAGTTTATATCCTATCTCTGATGCTGTGTTGAAAAAAACGAGTTTTAAAATACTGCTCTTTGTAAATATCATACTTTATATAGTAATTGAGATTATACCATTTTTTCAAGTTTTTATTTTCTATAGTATTGAAAGCGGCATGGCTTTAAACCGCATTATACTTGGTTTTTATAGTTATATTTTTGTACGTTCTTTTTTTAAGTAAAAAAAATTAATTAATGAAAAGATACGTTGCGTTCTTTTGAATCTACTTACTAGTAGTATCACTTTTCCAATGCAAATAGCAGCATCAAACGATGCAACAACATTATATTTTGCCAATGATTTAAAGAATATATTGACAAAAGCACAAAAGACAGAAGTCAAATCGCGAACAAACATTATTTTATCTAATGAAACTGGTACAGTTATTTATGAAATACCAGTTTATGTTATTGACTCAGCTAAAAAAATAAATGCTAAGGATAAAGAAGTTTTGTACTTAGCTTCAACAGATGATATGGCTCTAATAAATTCAACAACAAAGATAGCACGTAAATCGGAATCACATATGCAAACATAATGGGATTCTTCGCGTAGTATACTATTTTCAATAACCATAAGATATACAACTTCTGGACAAAATCTCAGATTGACAGGCTCAAGCGGAAGAATGACATGGAATACAAGTCCCAAATCAACATGTATTAATGGAGTAACAAAGTGGATTCACCGGAGTAAATGAAAGAAGAAATAGATATCTTATAGATAAAAGGCTTAGCTGCAGCTCAGGATTTACTCGCTGGGTACCAATATCTTTAGGAATATCGTATTATGGGGTAGCATGGTCAGGCACTATTACGCGTGGATCATTCTGGTCTTTTCAAGTTAATTTAAATATTAATGTTAATATTTGATATTGTGGAAATATTGATATTGCATAATTATCGCCTATAGGATGAGAGCAAAATATCTTTCGAAGGAAAGCGAAACTTTCTTATTGGATATTGCAATATAAATGCATTTTTTCCTTCTCATTGATAAGCTGTCTTTTTAAATATAGCAGCAGCTACTGATTATATCTTTAAATTAACTTATTTTATCTCGAAATTTCTTGAAATAATTCTTACTTAAACAAGAGAGCATGCGCTCTCTTGTTTAAGTAAGATTAATATCTTACACCTTCTATATGCAAATACCTGATCGTTGCATAATGATAACTGCTCAGAGGCCTCATATAGGAATCATTTGTATGTGTACAAATCAATATATCATTATTCGTAAAACCTGATACAAGCAGAGAATGATAAAATCTTGCTGCTGCATCTCCTAATTGTATGACATCGCCCAGTTCAATATTAGAAGAATTTGTAATTGTTGCATAAACACTGACTCCGATATTATTTACTAAAAAATCATATAAAAAATTAACGCCCGTCCAAGATGGCGCACGATCGTATGAACTGATATAATACCATCCAAAAGTAGGTGTATAATTCATGACACTGCTGCCGGCATACAGACATTGTGAAATAAAATTCGTACAATCTCCGCCATAGCCGCTGAAGTCAAAGTAGCTGGGGTTTCTAGCCAGCGCCCAATGTTTTGCATATTCAACTGCAGATATTCTGTTATAATTTTTATATTTTAACATACTATTTTGAAATACCTATTACCATAATAAACAGTTTATGATAAAAAAAAGAATTTGTGAAAAGATAGAGCTAACTAAGACAATCTGTTTTTTAAGTAAATGCAAAGACCAATAAGCGGAAATGATAATAGTAACCAATATAGTGTAAACAGGGGACATATTTGACCCAGAATATTAAATGGAAGCGTAGAATAATCCCAAATACTCCATTTTAAAAAATAATTGACGATAATACCTACAACAAATTCCACTGCCGTAATAGTTAAAGCGCTCAGCAAACATCTGAGCCAAAGGCTGCGATGTTTATATTTTACATTTATAATATAAACTAAAATAAAACAAATGCCTCCGGCAATCGACATTGTCCAATGCGTATAACCGCGTACGATAATCTCAATGACAGGATAACCGAACGCGCCAATTATATAAATTACAAGGTATTCTTTTGCTGTTTTATAAATTTCTTGCATACTACTCACCTTTTGATTAGAATAAGCTAAATTAATTGATAAATGCGCATAATAGAGATGTAATAATTGGTAAACGAAACTAAAAAAATAAATAAATTTTAAAATATTGACATTTAATTCGTAAAAAAATATAATATTTTATTACAGGTAATTATAAGTAAATAATAAAAAACAAGGAAATTATCACTGCGATAGTTTAATAATTCATATAGTGGTTTTTCAATAGTAATTGATTAATACGAGTGGCACTGCGGCTTGAAATTAGTCGTCCCTGCTGGACGCAGGGTTATTTTTTTCTGATGAATTAAGAAAAAGGAGCATACTATTATTATGAAATATATGGGGTTAAATGAAGTAAGAGAAAAATTCTTATCATTTTTTGAAAGTAAAGATCATTTAAGATTACACAGCTTTCCGTTGGTGCCTAAAACAGATAAAAGCTTATTATTAATTAATTCGGGGATGGCTCCGCTTAAACCATATTTTACGGGACAAGAAGCACCACCGCATAAAAGAGTAGCTACTTGTCAAAAATGCATTAGAACACCGGATATAGATAATGCAGGCAAAACAGCAAGACATGGTACTTTTTTTGAAATGCTTGGGAATTTTTCTTTTGGTGATTATTTTAAAAAAGAAGCTATTTCCTGGGGTTGGGAATTTATGACAAAAATGATGGAAATACCATATGAATTGCTTTATGTAAGTATTTATGAAGAAGATGATGAGGCGTATCATATTTGGAAAGACATTATAGGGTTACCTGATGAAAAAATAGTGCGGTTGGGAAAAGATGATAATTTTTGGGAAATAGGGACAGGTCCCTGTGGTCCGTGCAGCGAGATATATGTAGACAGAGGCGAAAGATTCGGATGTGGAAAATCTACCTGTAAAGTTGGATGTGATTGCGACAGATATATGGAAGTCTGGAATCTTGTCTTTACTCAATTTAACAGAGATGATGAAGGTAATTACACACCTCTTGATTTCCCGAATATTGATACGGGTATGGGGCTTGAGAGAATGGCTGCGGTTATGCAGGAAGCAGACAGTATTTTTGAAGTTGACACAGTTAAAAGTATACTTGATTATGTATGCGCAATGTCTAATAAAGAATATGGGAAAGATGAAAAGACAGATATCTCTATTAGAGTGATCACCGATCATATAAGAAGTGTTGTGTTTATGATATCTGACAATATTATGCCTTCCAATGAAGGAAGAGGATATGTTTTAAGAAGGTTGTTGCGAAGAGCGGCTCGTCATGGAAAATTATTATCTATAGAAGATGCGTTTTTAGCCTTGGTCGCTGAAAAAGCTATTCATCAATCATGTGAATCATATCCGGAATTAGCGGAAAAAAGAGAATATATATTACGTGTTATCAAAAGCGAAGAAGAAAAATTTAACGAAACAATCAGCCAAGGGCTAAATATGCTCAAAGAAGAAATAAATTTATTATTAAGTGAAAACAAAACAGTTTTCAGCGGACAAGAAGCTTTTAGAATGTATGATACATTTGGTTTCCCCGTAGAACTTACTGAAGAAATATTAGAAGAATATGGCATGACCTTAAAAAAAGATGAATATGAGCTTAAGATGAAAGAACAGAAAAATCGTGCAAGAGAAGCACGGTTTTCAAAAGATGTTGAAGGGTGGAATGACTCTTTATCAGAAATAATTGCATCTCTTGAAGCCACTCAATTTATAGGATACGAACATCTAAAAGTAAAAGCCGAAGTAAAGGCAATTATTGTCGGCGATCACATGGCTGAAAGACTTGATAAAGGCCAGAGCGGGATTATAGTTTTAGACAAAACGCCTTTCTATGCTGAAAGCGGAGGTCAAGTTGGGGATAGTGGATCGGTAGTAAGTGAATATGGACATGCTGAAATTGAGGACACACAAAAAAACGCTAATAAGCATTTGCATTACACTAAAATGATCGATGGTTTTATTGCGCTTGGTAATGAAGTGACAGCGATGGTAGACTGCACTCGCCGTACAGATATACAAAGAAATCACTCTGCAACACACTTATTGCATAAAGTTTTAAAAAGAGAACTGGGAGAACATGTCAATCAAGCAGGTTCGCTGGTTGAACAAAATAGACTGCGTTTTGATTTTGTACATTTTGAGAAAATTACAAAAAATCAACTTGCAAAAATTGAGCATGAAGTCAACGAAGCAATCTTTGAAGGATATGATGTTACTCAAAGCAATATGAGTATTGAACAAGCAAGAAAAACCGGGGCAACGGCTTTATTCGATGAAAAATATGCGAATGTTGTACGTGTTATTAATATGGGTGGATTTTCAATGGAGCTTTGCGGAGGATGTCATATAGATAATACTTCCAAAATCGGCTTGTTTAAAATTCTCTCTGAAGGATCTGTTGCATCGAGCGTGAGACGTATTGAGGCGGTCACTGGTCGATATGCTTATGAGAATACAAGAAAAACAGAAGAAGCCTTACAAAGTGTAGCACATATTGCAAAGACGAATATTGTATCGGTTGTTACGAAAGTTGAAGAAGCGTATGATACAATAAAAGAACTTACAAAAGATGTAGAAGAGCTTAAAATGATTGTGAACAAAGATATCTTTGTTCAATTGTTGAATAATGTAACAGAAATCAATGAAATAAAATATATTGCGTCTATAGTAGATAATGCGTCGGTGGAAGAGATGAGAGCATTATCTGATAAATTTAAAGATAAATTTGATATGTGTGTCATCGCCCTTGCCGGTAAGAAGGATAATAAAGCAATGATGATTTTAACGGCATCAAAGGGAGTTGTAAAAAAAGGATTCAAAAGTGGTGTGGTACTCAAAGAAGCAATTGCTAAAACAGGCGGAAGCGGTGGGGGAAGAGCAGATATGGCGCAAGGAGGAGTAAATAATATTAAAAAAATTGATGATGCATTTTCGGTAATAAAGAATAAGATAAGTGAATTATAATTAATATATGAAATATTTTTTATAATTTGATATTTGATATTTATTAAAGTATGCTATACTTAAATCATGATAAAAAGGGAGGATTACTCATGGATAATAATACGGTGCGTTTTACAATAAGTTCTGACCGAGAGAAAGCAATTCAGGATATTATAAAAGAAGTTAATGTAGCGCTTGTTGAAAAAGGTTATAATCCCATTAATCAATTGTTGGGATATATTATGAGCGGTGATCCAACATATATTACTTCTCATAACGGTGCTCGTTCGTTGATTAGAAAAGTTGAACGAGATGAATTGATTGAAGAATTCATAAAGGCTTATTTAAAATTACTATGATAGTTTTGCAATAATTAAATTATATAAGTTGAAAGCTGTGATCTATAAGATTAAACAGCATTTTAAACTTGCATGGATATATTTTTATGATAAATACATATTAAAGATTGTGTGATAATTTTATCCTTCATAATTGTTTGAAAATATTTAAAGGCTATTTTGCTTAAAATGTAAAATATCCTTTTTATTTTTATAACAATTTATATCATTGAATAATGTAAAACAGGTAAAATGTTGTTATAATATATAATATTACTAATTTTTTTGGAGGGGATTATGTTTGAAATAGAAATAATGGTAAAAAGTATGATGGAAGAGCCCATTTGCCTGGTTTTAAATGAGATTGGTATAGAAGGCTGCGCAATTTATAATACATCTGAACCATTAAGCGAGGACGAGCTATGGGATGATATGGATGTATCTTTACCGGAGGGTATGTGCAGAGTAGTCGGATATATAGATTCTAATCATATAGAAAACGAAATACAGCAAATTAAAGATAAAATAGAAGAATTTAAGACTTATGGTATTGATTTTGAAGATTATGGTATTGATGTACGCGAAATAATGGATATCGACTGGGCAGAAGAACACAAAAAGTATTATCAGGTAATGTATTTAGATGATATTGTTATTTGTCCGACATGGGACGTTAGGGCTATCGAGCGTCATCAAGGAAAAAAATTAGTAATATTGGAACCGGGTGCTGCCTTTGGAACAGGATTACATGAAAGCACGAAACTATGCATGAAATTTTTAAACAAATATGTAAATGAAGACGACTGTGTTTATGACATAGGGTGCGGAAGCGGCATATTATCTATTTTAGCTTCAAGATTAGGTGCCCGAAAAGTAGTTGCCTCTGATATCGATGAGATCGCAGTGAGTGCTGCTAAAAAAAATGCAGCATTAAATCAATTAAATAATATTGAAGTAAAACAAGAAAATCTATTAAAAGCTTGCAGCCACAAAGCCGATATTATGGTTGCGAATATCATTGCATCTATTTTAAAAAAAATAATACCGCAGGCTAAACGGTTTATAAAAAAAGGTGGCTTATTTATTTTGTCTGGCATATTAGATACACAGGAAAATGAAGTAAAAGAATGTTTGTTAGAAAATAATTATATAATTAAAGAAATTATGCAACAAGGTGAATGGATAAGCATAGCGGCAATAAATGAGGAAGAATAATGCACAGAGTATTTGTTGATGATTTTAATATTAAAAAAGAACAGAATAATATAGTAGTGGCCGGCACAGATTTTGAGCATTTAAAAAAAGTTTTAAGGGTCAAAATAGGAGAGGAAATCATCGCTTGTGATAAAAATAAAAACGATTATTTGTGTGAAGTGAGTAGCGTTCATAAAGACTTTCTGGAAATGAATATATTAAGCAATACAAAAAATCAATCTGAGAAATCTTATGAAATAACCTTGTGTCAGGCAATGCCTAAGGGAAATAAAATTGAGCTGGTGTTACAAAAAGCTGTCGAGCTTGGGGTGGATCATATCAGCGTTTTTTATGCGCAAAGATGTGATGTTGTATATGATAAAGATAAAGAAGAAAAAAAATTGAAAAGATATGAAAAAATAGTTTACGAAGCCGCAAAACAATGCAATAGAGGTATCCTCCCCGACGTTGAAATTTATCAGAGTTTTACTGATATGTTTAATGCGCTGGATAAGAACAATTTAATTATCATGGCATATGAAGAAGAAAGAAATCACACGCTCAGGCAAGCGCTTCAAAATACAGTAAAATCCTTGTGCTTTATTGTCGGACCCGAAGGCGGATTTGAACAAAAAGAAGTCGAGCATGCAAAAAAATCAGGCGCTAAAATCGTATCACTCGGCAGCAGGATATTGCGTACAGAAACAGCGGGTCTTTTTATATTGTCTTGCTGTGTTTATGAAAGAGAATTAGGATAATAAATGAAAGCAGCTTTTTATACATTAGGGTGCAAAACCAATAGTTATGATACACAAGCTATGTTAACAATATTAAAAGATCATGACATTGATATTGTTGATTTTAAAGATAAGGCAGACGTATATATCATCAATACTTGTGCCGTTACGAATATAAGTGAGGCAAAATCAAGGCAAGCAATCAGACGGGCCAATAAATTAAATCCCAATGCAATTATAATTGCGGCAGGATGTTATTCGCAAATAAGTCCTGATGAGATAGTGAATTTACAAGGTGTTGATGCCGTTCTCGGAAATGCAGACAGATCAAAATTATTTGAGATTATTCAAGAAGCCAAAAGAAAAAAAATAGTTCATGTTACAGATATTTTAAATGAACATAGCTTTGAACCGCTTCAAATCAATTCTTTTAATCAAAAGACGAGAGCGTTTATAAAAATACAAGAGGGATGCAATAATTTTTGTTCATATTGCATCATACCTTATGCAAGAGGACCTGCCCGAAGCAGGAATATATATGATATTAAAAATGAAGTCAATACTGTTGTTAAAAACGGACATAAAGAAATCATACTTACGGGAATTCATATCGCTTCTTATGGAATCGATAAACAAGAAAACCATACCTTAATTGATTTAATTGAAGAATTGCATAATATAGACGGGCTTCAAAGAATTCGTCTGGGATCGATTGAACCGAAAATATTTTCAGAGCAAACGCTGCAAAGGCTATCTTGTCTCGATAAATTGTGCCATTCTTTTCATATATCGTTGCAAAGCGGATGTAACAAAACGCTCAAAGATATGAACAGGAAGTATACTTCAAAAGAATATTTCGACGTTATCCAAAATGTAAGAAAATATTTTAAAAATGTATCTTTGACGACAGATGTAATTGTGGGATTTCCTATGGAAAGTGACGAAGATTCTGAAATATCATATGAATTTTGTAAAAAGAGTGAATTTATGAAAATTCATGTTTTCCCTTATTCAATGAAAAAAGGGACAGCTGCATCATCGTTTAATCCGCAAATTGACAAAAAAACTATACAAGCAAGATGCAGTAAATTTCTTCTGCTTTCAGATTATTTGCAAAATAAATTTAATACGGAAAATATCGATAAAACGTACGAAGTATTATTTGAAAAAAAAATTAACGGAATAAATGAAGGGTATACAAAGAATTATATATTTGTGAAAACAGAAGACCAAAACGATCTTAGCGGTCAGATACATACTGTTCATTTGACCGAAAACAAAACATCCTTTATGAAAGCGAAAACAATAAAGTAAGGTAGAAATATGCGAACTTATAAAGTATCGGAAGTAACAAAAAAAATAAATGATCTCATTGATGAAGAAAATACCTTAAGCGCGATTGCTATAGAAGGTGAAGTCTCGAATTTTAAATTACATACCTCCGGTATGCTGTATTTTAGCTTAAAAGATGATATAGCTAAAATAAATTGTATCATGTTTCAAAAAGATGTTATGAATATTGATTTTATTCCTAAAGACGGTATGCATATAACAGCTTTTGGAAAAGTTGCGCTTTGGGAAAAAACAAGCGCGTGTCAATTATATGTATCAGTACTTATTTCAAGCGGGGTCGGACTGTTATATGAAAAATATAATAAATTACTAAAAGAACTCGAAACGAAAGGATATTTTGCGGCCGAGCGCAAAAAGCCTTTGCCAATGTTCCCAAGAAAAGTTGCAGTGCTCACATCTCCTACGGGAGCCGTTATTCATGATATTATGAATACGTTACAGAGAAGGAACCCTGCTGTTGAAATTATTGTGTGGCCATGTTCGGTGCAGGGCAGCGGAGCAGAGACAGAGCTTGCAACTATGATTGAATATATAAACAAGAGTAATACCGTAGAAGTGATGATATTAGCCAGAGGTGGAGGAAGTATCGAAGAACTTTGGGCGTTTAACGAAAGAATACTTGCGGATGCCATATATTATTCAACAATACCTATAATATCAGCTGTAGGACATGAAACAGACTACACTATAGCAGATTTTACTGCAGATATGAGAGCATCTACGCCTACGGCTGCTGCAGAAATGGTAGCGCTTTCAGCATATGAATTATCGGGTTTGCTGAAAGAAAAAGAATATTTTTTCTTTCATTATTTAGATCGAAAGATTAGTGAGTATAAAGTGAGGATAGATATTTTAAAAAACAGTGATGTTTTGAAAAGAAACATATTAAATAGCTCTAAACAATTTAGGCAGTATCTTGAAAATTATGATAAACGAATTAGAATATCAGTGAAGAATTTATTGGAAGTAAATAAGATAAAACTTGAAAATTTAAAAAAAAGAATCGAGAATAATGATATAGTTACAACGCTCAATAAAGGATATGCATTGGTTTACAGTGACAATGCTCTTGTTCAAAATAAACATAATATTCATATGGACGATGAAATAGATATTCAATTTTTGGATTTTAGTATTAAAGCAAAAGTTACCAGAATAAAAGGAGAACGATATGGAAAATAAAAAATTTGAAGATAAGATGAAAGAATTAGAAAATATGGTGCTTTTTTTAGAAAGCGGTAAAGCTGGATTGGAAGAATCCATTAAAATTGTTACCAATGCGAATACTCTAATCAAGGAAATGGAAAAGGAACTGAGCGATACGGAAAACAAATTAAAAGTATTAAATATGAATACAAACAGTATAAAAAATATAGCTGAGGACGATAACGATGAGTTTTGAAGCAGAATTAAAACAAAGAGCAGAGAAAGTAAATCGAATATTAGACAACTATCATCCAACGGGAGATGTTCCGCCTTTGTTAAAAGATGCCATGGAATATTCGTTAAAAGCCGGCGGAAAAAGAATTCGCCCTGTTTTACTTCTGGAGACAGTAAATATTTGTAATGGTCCGATTGAGCTTGCCTATCCTATTGCTGCAGCTCTTGAGATGATCCATACGTATTCGCTTATTCATGATGATCTTCCTGCAATGGATGATGATGAATTAAGAAGAGGAAGGCCTACAAATCACGTAGTGTTTGGTGAAGGTATAGCCATATTGGCGGGAGATGGATTATTAAATTGCGCATTTCAAACAATGCTTGAGCATATACCTTATGATAGTGATATGTATCTGCACCCTTATTTAAATTCCATAACAGAAATTACTCGGGCATCGGGTCATAATGGCATGGTTGCTGGACAAGTTATGGATATTATAAGTGAAGGGAAAGAGCCGGATAAAGATATGCTGGAATACATTCATAAGCATAAAACAGGTGCACTGCTCAGGGCATCCATAAGAGCCGGAGCAATATTAGCTAATTGCGGAGAAGAAGATTTAGAAGCTTTGACAAGATATGCCGAAGCAATAGGACTGGCTTTCCAATTAGCAGATGATATTTTGGATATCAAAGGAGATAAAAGCAAACTTGGGAAATCTACAGGAAAAGATACTGTTGTAAAAAAATTAACATACCCGCTTGTCTATGGACTGGATAACACGTATAAAAAAATACAGGAGCTTTATAAGGAAGCACAAAAATATATTAAATATATCAATACTGATACAAGTTTTTTATTACAGATGGCAAATTTTATTTGTAATAGAGACTATTAAAAGGAAACCTATAATATTATTGTGTAGATATAGATGCTATGGTATAATTATTCATACTGCTTAAAGTAAATATTATGTATTATGAGGACAATGATTGAGTAAAGTAAGATTAGATTTGCTTTTATGTGACAAGGGATATTATAATAGCAGAGAAAAAGCGAAAGCCGCGATTATGTCGGGAGAGGTATATATAAATAATGTATGCCTAGAAAAAGCAGGTACCTTAGTTAAAGAAGATTCATTTATTGAAATTAAAGAAAATAAAAATCCGTTTGTCGGAAGAGGCGGTCTGAAATTAAAACGAGCCTTGGATATCTTTAATATTAATCTTAAAAATAAAATTTTTTTAGATATTGGTGCTTCAACCGGGGGATTTACCGATTGTCTGTTAAAAAACGGTGCCCAAAAAGTATATGCAATAGATGTGGGTTATGGGCAGTTGGATTATTCATTGAGAATAGATGAACGTGTTGTGGTTTTAGAGCGAACAAATTTCCGATACTTGGATCCGGATACAATCAATGAAAAAGCCGATGGATTTGTTATGGATGTATCATTTATATCTATATTAAAACTTGTCGATCATTTGAAGAATTTTTTAAAAAAAAATTCCTTTGGTATTATATTAATAAAACCGCAGTTTGAATCTTCAAAAGAGCAAATTGAGAAAAAAGGAATTATTAAAAATGCTTCAACACATAAAAATATTTTGAACAATGTGGCGAAAGTTCTTGTAGAAAAAGACTATTTCATAAGAAATATGACGTATTCAGATATCAAAGGAGCAAAAGGCAATATTGAATTTCTGTTTTATGTTACTTTTAATCAAGAAGATACTATAAGTGATTTAGATAAAAAAATTCAGGAAACAGTTGATGCAGCACATAGCGAATTATAGGGAAAGAAAAGGTTAAGATGAAAAAAGTAGGTATTATGTCTAATCTGCTTAAGGATATAAATTTAGAATATACAAAAGATGTGATGTCTTTTTTATTCGGACGGGCAGAAATATATTTAGATGAAAAAACTATCTCTATTACAAATGATCCAAATATAAAATTGCTCACGCCGGCTCTGGCAGATGAATTGGATTTTATCGTTATTTTAGGCGGTGACGGTACCATATTAGATGCTTTCAGAAGCCTGAAATATACAAAAGCCCCTATTTTCGGGATCAATTTAGGGAAATTAGGATTTCTAACGAGTGTTGAAAAGTATGAATGGAACTATTATTTGAATTTAGCACTGGAAGGTCTTTATAATATTGAAAAACGTTCTCTTTTGGAAATGACACATTCAAAAGGAACAAATATTGCATTAAATGATGTTGTGATTTTTAAAGATAATGATCAGGACGGTGCGATCAATTTAAATGTATATGTCAATAATGTGCTTTTGGCTGACTATGATGCAGATGGAATTATCATATCTACATCCACGGGCTCAACAGCATATTCTCTATCAGCCGGAGGACCTATTATCAGCCCGCAGGCGGAAGTGTTGCTTTTAAATCCTATACGCCCGCATACACTTTCAAACAGGGCAATTGTACTCGCTCCGAAAGAGAAGATAAATATTATGATAAAGCGAGGCAATGCAATCGTGCGTTGTGATGGCAAAAAATGTTTGTATATTACAGATAGTCTGTTGGAATTTGCCTTATTTGAAAAAAAAGCATCGTTCATATCTTTTGACAATCATAATTTTTATAATAAAGTATATACAAGGATTAGATAGGGGAAAAGAATTTATGAAAGTAAAAAGACAAAATAAAATATTAGAAATCATTGAAAATTACCCGATTGAAACGCAGGAAGAACTGGCGGAACGATTAAAATCAGAAGGTTATGATATCACGCAGGCAACGATCAGCAGAGATATTAAAGAAATAAAATTGATTAAAATGATGGATTCAAATGGAAAATATCGTTATACAAAATATAAAGATGATTCAATTCCTGTTAACGAGAGAATGATGAACGTATTTAAAGAAGCCGTCACATCTATTGATTATTCGGGAAACATAGTTGTTGTAAAAACATTAAATGGTATGGCGCATGCTGCTGCTGTTACTGTAGATTTAACCGAATGGTCTGAGATTGTTGGATGTTTGGCCGGCGATGATACGATTTTTATACTTGTAAAAAATGAAATGGCAGCAGTTGAATTAGTGAATCATTTAAAAAAATATATTAAATAGGAAGAATCAATGCTAACCCAACTTAGTATTTATGATTTTGCAATTATAAAAAATGCAGTAATTGAATTTGATAAAAAATTAAATGCCATTACAGGAGAAACCGGGGCAGGAAAATCGATTATCGTGGATGCGCTTTCTTTAGCTTTAGGATACAGAGCAAATAAAGAAAGTATCCGGCAAGGCGCGCAGAAAACAACGATTCAAGCTGTTTTCGATATAGAACAGAAAAGTGCTGCCTGTTTTTTAGCGCGTGAAATGGGGATAGAGATAGAAGATCAAATTATTTTTACGCGTCAAATCTATACAAGCGGGAAAAATATTTGCAGAATTAATTCAATACTGGTGACTGTGCAAGAATTAAAAACCCTCGGAAGTGTATTGGTTGATATACATGGTCAGCACGAGCATCAATACTTATTAAACACAAGCACTCATATTAAATATCTGGATAAATATGATGAAAAAGTAACTGTGGCTTTAGAAAACACGCAGAGTGCCTATTATGAATATATGAAGGCTAAAGACGCATTAGATAATTTAATTCAGTTATCTCAAAATATACAAAAAGAAAAAGAAAAATTAGAGCATGACATTTCTGTGATTGAAGCTGCTCAATTGAATGTTGGTGAAGATAAAGAAATAGAGAAAAAAATAACGCGATTAAAAAATTATAACTTGATTTATGAGAATACTCTTAAAGCATATGAATTAATTTATAATAATGAACGCAGCGTGCTTGAAGATTTACAACAAACACTGACAGCGTTGTATAAAGCCGCATCTGCTGACGAATCATTATTGGAGCAATATGAAAGGCTCTTAAATATTGTTGCCAATGTTGAAGATGTTTCCGGGTTTTTAAGGGACTATATAGCAAAAGGAGATTTTGAAAATGAGAATATAGATGACCTGGAAGGAAGAGCTTATTTAATTGCTCAGTTAAAACGACAATATAATGCGTCTGGGATTGAAGAAATATTGGATTTAAAAAACTCTATGATAAAAAAACTGGAAACAGTAATGAATTTGGATAACGAAATTGAAAATAAATCGAAAGAAGAAACAGCAAAAAAAGAACAGTATTTTATTTATGCAAATGAGCTATCCAAATTAAGACGTCAAATAAAAATAACGCTGGAGAAAAATATCTTAAAACAGCTTCGTGATATGTCGATGCCTGATGCGTCATTTAAAGTAGATATCAAAAGAGCTAAAGATACGAAAGAAATTCGAAAAAATGGATACGATGATATAGAATTTTTATTCTCATCCAATAAGGGATTTGCACCAAAATCTTTGAGTAAAATCGTATCTGGCGGAGAAATGAGCCGCATTATGTTGGCTTTTAAAATCCTTATTGCGGATAAAGACATAACAACATTAATCTTTGATGAAATTGATACCGGAATCAGTGGCAGAACTGCGCAAGTTATTGCACAAAAGTTAAAAAAATTAAGCAGTAATTATCAGGTGATATTAATCACACATCTGCCGCAAATAGCATCTGTGGCGAATGTTCATTTTTGTGCAAAAAAAACAGTCGTAGATCAAAATACAGTAACTGAACTGATAGAACTAAACGGTGAAGGCAGAGTGTATGAGTTAGCCAAAATGGTAGGCGGAGTAGATATAACACAAGAAACATTAAATCATGCAAGACAGATGCTCCAAATGGCAAGTAATTTAGAATAATACGCACCTTTTGTTATGAAGTTTACTCTTTTATAAATATCTTTGTTTGTTATAATATAACAGTGAATTTTTAGTCAAGGCTTTTTATGGAGATTTCGATGAATAAAAATAATCATGTCAATAGTGTCCGAATCATTATGTTAGGATTGATACTTGGCAGTCTGATAAGTTTATTAAGCGATATGATATTGTCTTATAAGTTTGGAGCAGACGCGTTTACAGATGCATTTTTTATTGCTCAATCTGTACCTTTTATTTTATATCTTGCATTAGCCGTAGCAATTACGGGCAGTTTAACCATAATTTACAAAAGCTTAAAAAGGGATGAGACTATAAATAGTTTTGCAAGTAATATTTTAACGATTGTATTCATGCTGGCACTATTGGTCATTATAGTGATTTCTTTTGTCGCTAAGCCTGTTGTTTATATATTTGCTGTGGGGTTTGATGAAGAAACATTATCTGTTGCTGTAAAATTGACGAGAATAATTATATATTCGTTGATTCCGCTCTCAATGATTAGTGTTTTCAAAGGATTCTTACAATATAAAAAGAAATTTGTTTCAATAGCTTTTGAATCTGTACCGATTTATCTATGCCTGTTTTTCGGCATATTATCAAGCAGCACTGAAAAATATAATATTCTGGGCATTTCAATCTTTATAGGCTATTTGATCACTGCGATGATAATGGTAGTATCTTCCTATAAAAATGGTATGCGTTATAAACCGCATTTTAAATTAAATGATGAAAACATAAAACCTTTAATGATTTTAGTCATACCGATATTTATAAATCTTTTTAGTTATCAAATTAACAATTTTATTGACAGAACATTGGCTTCAACAATAGCGACAGGAGCGATTTCTTCATTATTTTATTCTCAGAAATTACTAATGATACTAATTGGCATTCTATTCTTTATTGTATCTTCTGTTTTTTTTCCGATGTTGGTAAAAAGTTATCAAAAAACCAAAATGCGAGATTTTAAAGAGATTTTGTTTTATTCTTTAAATAGCGTTGCAGTAATAATTTTACCTCTCAGCATATTTTTAATAACATTGGCCAATCCTATTATTACCATTATATTTCAAAGAGGTGCTTTTAATGTTGAAAATACAAAGTTAACAGCAGATGTTTTTATGATGTATTCTATTGGGATGCTTCCGCTCACGCTTAAATTAATGTTAGATAATATCTTCTATTCTATGAACGATAAAAAAACGCCGTTAATCGGAGCTGTAATCTTAGTGGCAGTCAATATATTATTGGATTATGTACTCATACAGCCATTGCAAACAATGGGGATTGCTCTCGCTACATCAATAGCATCAGCCATATCAGTAATCATTATGGTATTTATGTTACGAAATAAAATAGGTAAGTATAAGCTAAAAACAATTGGAGCAAATATACTAAAAATTATTTTTGCCGGTATTCCAATCAGTTTAGGCGTATTGATATTATTTACTATGATTTACTATTCAATGAAAAGTTCATTGGCTAACATAGTAATTTGTTTGCTTATAATGAGTATTATCTTTAAATTATGCTATAAAATTTTATTGAAAATATTCAAAGTAGATGGGCTTAATTATAATGTAATTTTTAAAGAAGAGATTAAAGCGGCGTTTTTTAAACGATATATAAGAAAGTATACAAGTGAAAATTTTGAATATCAGCCAATTGCTATTCCAATCGCTGGGTTAGAAAATTACTTTCAAATACCAACAAACTTAAATGAAGATGAAGAAGAAACGGAAAAATTATTTTATAATGAAACTATAGAGACATCTATAAGTGATGATGGAAATGTAGAAAGATTAAGAAGTAAGGAAAAAACGAATGATGCGAAGCATCTAACAGAGTATCATCACAGAGATAAAAAAGTCGTTTTAAATCAATATAAGATATCCCGATATAGATTGAAAAAATATACATCAAAAAAGAAAATAATTTCGAAAAAAGGTAATAAAACAAATAATAATTTAAATACTAAAGTAGACAAAAAAAGTAGGCAGACAAAATTACAATATATACGAGATCTTAAAGTCCATATATTAAAATATCATAAAGGATTGAACAGTTTAATAATTAAAATATCTAATAAAATTTTCAGCAAAAATTTCAAAAAAAGAGTAAATAAATTTTTATCGATGCCTACGGAGGATAAATTTGACAATGAAGATTGACCTTGTCAAAATTTGTAGATTTATAGCGATTAAACACTAACATACAAAGATAATGCAATAAAAATAACACATGTATATTGACTTTGTTAAATTTTTGTGTTATTGTTTTACATGGAAAAAACATGAAAAAAAATATTTTTAAGAGGACGTAAAATGACTCAAACGAATAATAATCAAGCTATTGAACTCACTATCATAGTAGGGCATTATGGGAGTGGAAAAACAGAATTTTCAGTAAATTATGCTATTTACATGCAAAGGCATGGAAAAAAAGTTGGAATTGCAGATCTCGATATTATCAATCCATATTTTCGTACACGAGAAATCACTGATGAATTAGAAGAAGAAGGCATTAGGGTTATTTCTTCAATATTAGGAAACAAAGAAAGTCAACCCATGGATTTGCCGTCATTATCTCCGGAAATTAATGTATTAACCCAGACAAGTCAGTATTTTGGTATCATTGATGTTGGAGGCAATCCGGTTGGTGCAACAGCTTTAGGTCGCTTTTCAGACAGCATAAAGAAAATTAATTATAACATGTATATGGTTGTAAATGCTAACAGACCTGAAACAAACAGTGTTGAGACGGTTGTTGATTTTTTGAACGGGATAGAATTAAAATCAAAATTGAAAATTACCGGGTTGATAAATAACACGCATTTGGTAAGAGAAACAACGATAGAAGATATACTTGCAGGTGATAAACTAGTAAAAGAGGTAAGTAAGCACACATCTTTACCGGTAGTGTATTGTTCATATGTTGAAGAAATGGTCAATCTTGACGGGTATGATGTAGCTGGTGAAAAGTTTCCCATGAAATTGCTTATGAGGCCCGAGTGGCTTTAAATAAATAAGAAAGGTGGCTATAAAATGGCGAAAGGAAAACTCACATTTGATACAGAAAAGTGCAAAGGCTGCGAACTATGTGTAACTTTCTGTCCCAAAAAAATCTTAGTTTTAGGTAAAGAAACCAACTCGAAAGGATATTTTCCGGTAACGGTGACAAACATGGATGAATGTATAGCATGTGGAACATGTGCTATTATGTGTCCGGACAGTATCATAACAGTTGAGAAAGAATAAGAAGGAAGGAGCAAGGAAAAATGGCTAAAAAACTAATGAAAGGTAACGAAGCTATTGCGGCAGCTGCTATTAATGCAGGGCTTACACATTTCTTTGGTTACCCGATAACACCACAAAGTGAATTAATTGAGTATGTAGCAAGAGAACTTCCAAAAGCAGGCGGATGCTTTCTGCAGGCCGAAAGTGAAGTAGCTGCAAGTTACATGGTATATGGCGCAGGCGGAACAGGTGCTAGAGTTATGACATCTACATCTTCTCCAGGACTTGCGTTAAAACAAGAAGGGCTCACATACATGGTTTCTGCTGAAATACCATGTGTAGTAGTAAACATCATGAGAGGTGGACCTGGTCTTGGAAATATCTTGCCACAACAAGGCGACTATTTTATGAACACAAGAGGCGGCGGTAATGGTGATTATTATCATCCTTGTTTTGCACCTGCAAGTGTTCAGGAATGTGCAGATTTAATGACAGAAGCATTTGATATTGCCGATGAGTACAGAATGCCTGTTTTAGTAGTTGGCGATGGTATGATTGGTCAAATGATGGAACCAGTTGAAATTGCACCAATGAAAAAATATGTACCGAATAAACCGTGGGCTGCTGATGGTAATCATGTAAAAAGAGGTTACCACAATAGAATCAATGCAATGGATTTACCGGCAGATGACTTGGAAGCTAAAAATGAAAAAATCCAAGCAAAATTAAAAGAAATTTCTGAAAAATATGTAAAATATGAAGCCATTAATATTGAAGATGCTGATATAGTATTGGTAGCTTATGGCACGCCAAGCAGAGCGTGTAAAAACGTACTCAAAAAAGCAGAATCTGAAGGTTTAAAAGTTGGATTAATCAGACCAATCAGCTTATATCCTTTCCCGAAAGAAGCGTTTGATAAAATTAACCCGGATTGCAAAGCTATTTTAGTAGTTGAGCAAAGCTGCGGACAAATGATCGAAGATGTTAAATTATCAGTGCTTGGACGTTTCCCGGTAGAATTCTATGGAAGAACTGGCGGACATCCAATCGTTCCTGATGTTGTATATGAAAAAGTAAAAGAAATATTAGGAGGTGCAAAATAATGGCAGTCGTATATAAAAAATCCATAGCATTAACGGATGCACCGTTAACATATTGTCCAGGTTGTACGCATGGAATTATTCATAAACTTGTTGCCGAAAATTTAGTAGAACTTGGTGTTTATGATAAAACAATAGGCGTTGGCCCGGTTGGCTGCTCAGCTTTGTGTGACTTCTTTTTCTCATGCGATATGTATATAGCAGCACATGGCAGAGCACCGGCAGTTGCAACAGGTGTAAAAAGAACACATCCAGATAAATTTGTATTCACATACCAAGGCGATGGCGACTTAGCTTCTATAGGTACAGCGGAAATAGTACATGTAGCGCACAGAGCAGAAAAAATTTCAACTATATTTGTAAATAATGCTATTTATGGTATGACAGGTGGTCAAATGGCTCCTACAACTTTAGTAGGACAAAAAGCTACTACAGCTCCTGAAGGAAGAAGCGAGGAACATTGCGGTAAACCAATCAAAATAGCTGAAATGATAGCGCAAATAGATGGTGCTAAATTTGTCGAACGTGTAGCTGTGAATACACCGGCTAATGTAAGAAAAGCTAAAAAAGCTATAAGACGTGCATTTGAATGTCAATTAGAAGGTAAAGGCTTTGGTTTGGTTGAAGTATTGTCTACATGTCCTACAAACTGGGGGTTCACTCCGGTCGGCGCATTAAAATGGTTAGAGGAAAATATGATTCCTTACTACCCATTAGGCAACTTAAGGGATTTTTAAGGAGGGATATGAAATGTTAGAACAAGTATTAGTTGCAGGTTTTGGCGGACAAGGCGTATTGCGTATTGGCCAGATGATAGCATATGCTGGTTTTGCAGAAGGCAAAGAAGTAACATGGGCTCCATCTTACGGTCCTGAAATGAGAGGCGGAACAGCTAATTGTAGTGTGGTTGTTTCAGACAGTGAAATCGGCTCTCCGCAAGTTTTGGAAGCAAACAGCGTAATTGTTATGAATTTGCCATCACTTCATAAATTTGAAGATATAGTACTTCCTGGTGGGAAATTATTCATCAATAGCACAATTATAAAAGAAAAATCAAAGAGAGATGATATTGAAGTATATTATATTGATGCTAATGAAAAGGCAGCGGAAATAGGTAATGACAGAGGCGGAAACATGGTGATTTTAGGAGCGTATGCAAAAGCCACAGGAACAGTTACTCTTGAAAGTCTTTATGAATTAGTGAAAAAAACATTTACTGGCAGCAAAGCAAAATTTGTTGATTCAAATATTGCTTGTATTAAAGCCGGTGCTGAAATGGTATAAGTATTTTAAAATACAATAAAAAGCACGTTCCTTTAAAGAACGTGCTTTTTTAAATTATATAATAACAAATGATTCTATAATTTAAAAAAAAGTTTACTTTGATATTTTTTTTTGATAAAATTAATACTTAATTTACATTAAATATAGGCGGTGCATCATGAGTGAAAGTCATTTTATTTTTTCTGGACATGATACAGTAGAATTAGCAAAAAAATTCAAAACTCCATTATATGTAATGAGTGAAGATATTATAAGGAATAATATTCATACCATAAAAGAGGCATTTAAAGATGCACAGTTAGAGTATGATATTAATTATGCAGGAAAAGCATTTTTAAATTTGGCAATGTGCAAAATTGTCAAAGACGAGAATATAAGTATAGATGTTGTCAGTGGCGGTGAATTATATACTGCAATAAAAGCAGGTATTGATCCAAGTCGTATAACAATGCATGGCAGCAATAAAAGTGAAGAAGAAATCATATTTGCGCTTGAAAATAATGTTGGGCGTATTGTAATAGATAGTTTATATGAAATAGATTTATTAAAAAAACTGTGCAATAGATTAAATAAAGTCCAAAAAGTTCATATTAGAGTGACACCAAACATCGAGGCGCATACACATGAATATGTACAGACAGGTAGAATTGATTCAAAATTTGGCATTCCTATCAGTATAGCACTTAGGGCAGCAAGGCAAATAAGTAATTCGGAGAAAAATTTAGAACTTGTTGGGCTGCATTGTCATATAGGTTCGCAAATATTTGCAAGTAATCCATTTATTATCGCTGCTAATAATATGCTTGAATTAATGTATAATATCGAAGAACTTGGAATTAAAATTAAAGAGCTTAATTTAGGCGGTGGCTTTGGAATAAATTATCTAGCTGATGAAGAAATATTTTCTGTCAAAAATTATGTCAAAACATTAGATGAACTACTGAAATCAAAGTGCAAAGAATTAGAAATGCATATTCCTAAAATAATTGTTGAGCCGGGAAGGTATATTGTTGGAACAGCGGGAATAACATTATATACAGTTGGAACTGTAAAAGAGATACCATACTTAAGAAAATATGTAAGTATAGATGGCGGAATGTATGAAAATCCGAGACCGGCATTATATCATGCCGTACACAGAGCATATGTAGCCAACAGATTCAATGATGAAAAAAATGATTTAGTAACAATAAGCGGAAAATGTTGTGAAACAGATACATTGATAAGTGATATACTATTACCGAAGTGTCAATCGGGAGATATTTTAGCGGTTATGAATACAGGTGCGTATAATTACTCTATGTCCAGTAATTATAACCGATTGCCAAGACCGGCTGTTGTTTTGCTTAAAGGAGATCAAAGCGAGGTTATCGTTGAGCGAGAAAAAATAGAAGACATGATACGAAGCGATCGAATTCCGTCGTGGATAGATTAATTTTATCTTCTATTATAAGGAGACAATATATTGGATAATATATTTAATCTACAGAGAATATTATATTCTGTACCTGCATTGTTAATCGCAATCTCTATGCATGAATATGCACACGCTTATGTGAGCTATAAGCTTGGAGACGATACAGCTAAAAATATGGGAAGGCTGAGTATAAATCCCTTTGTGCATTTAGATCTTTTTGGAACGATATGTCTTGTTTTATTAGGATTTGGTTGGGCGAAACCGGTAGGAATCAATCCTGATAAGTTTAAAAACCGAAAAAAAGGGATGCTGTTATCTGCTGCCGCAGGACCTGTAATGAATTTGTTAATAGCTGTTATTGCAGTATTTATATATTTATTGTTGATAAAGATATTTTATTCATCTGTATCTGAGACATTTAATATTTTTTTGAATATTATTTATTATATTTTTATATATAATATATTTTTATGTGTGTTCAATCTGCTTCCTTTGCCGCCGTTAGACGGCTCAAAGGTTTTAGCTGCTTTTCTACCGGAAAAATTAGAATATAAATTTTATCAATATGAGAGACAAATGTATTTTATATTACTGATTTTGATTATTACTCAAGTCGTTGTTAAAATCATGAATGTTCTTGGAAGTGGACTGGCAAATATTATTTTTAATATTATGTATAAAATTTTAGGGTTTTAATGAATAGTTATAATATTAACACAAAAAATTTTGAAGGACCATTAGATTTATTATTACATTTAATTCAAAAAGACGAAATCGATATTTATGATATACCGATTGAAAGTATTACTCAGCAATATATGGACTATATTTACAATTGGCAGGACATGAATTTAGAAATTGCGACTGAATTTATACTTATGGCAGCGCAGCTTTTAGAAATTAAATCTAAAATGCTGCTTCCGGCTCCGGAAAATGAGTCTGAAGAAGAAAATGATCCCAGAGAAGAGCTTGCTCAAAAATTACTAGAGTATAAAATTTTTAAAGAAATTAGTACATATATAGCTAAAGGACAGGAGTCATATCTACATACTTTTACAAAAGATCCGATGTATCTTCAGGCATTAATTATAGAACCTGAAAGTATGGATATAAGTACAGATGATTTATCCAAAATAATGAAAAGATTTATAGCTGAAAGAATGCTGGCATCGGATAAACTAACGAATTATGAAAATATGCAAAAAGATAAGGTTACCATAGTAGAAAAAATTAAAGAGGTTAGGAATGCTCTAATTGATAATAGTATGATAAGCTTCAACGAGCTTTTAAAAACACAAGATAATATATATCATAGTATTACGTTGTTTTTGGCAGTGCTGGAATTAATGAAACAAAATATTGTTACTTTAGAGCAGGCCGGTAATTTTGAAGACATTATAATCGTTTCTTTAATTGGAGAATATTGATGGATAAAGAGCAGTTGAAAAAAGTAATAGAAGCCATGTTATTCGCATACGGGGAACCGCTAGGAATAGATGTGATATGCGAAATAACAAAGGCAGATCAAGAATTGGTTGAGGAGGCTATAGATGAATTAATACAGGAAGCCGACTATAACATGCGAGGTATTTGTATTGTGAACCTTGGAAGTAAATATCAAATGACTACCAGAGCGCAATATTATGACTTTGTACAATCATTATTTAAAGAGTACATATCAACAAAACTATCTCAAGCTTCGTTAGAGACACTTACAATAATTGCATATAAACAGCCGGTAACAAGACCGGAAATAGAAGCGATCAGGGGAGTGAATTCCGATTCTTCGGTGAGAAATCTAGCGGATAGAGGATTAATTAAAGAAGCAGGCAGAAAAGATGTGATAGGCAAACCGGTTATGTTTGAAACAACAGATCGATTTTTATTATTTTCTGGTATTAGTGAATTATCGCAGCTGCCAGATTTTGAGGAATTTAATCAATTAATTGAAGAAGAAACAAAAAACAAAGAAAATGAAGAAGAGCTATAGTGAAAAATATTTTTAAAATTACAATCAAAAACACTTTGCCTATCTTTTTTGGATATCTTTTTGTTGGAATTGCATTTGGTCTTTTGCTTGATAATGCTGGTTATTCTTGGATATGGGCAATATTTATAAGCGGAATTGTTTATTCAGGATCGCTGCAGTTTGTTCTGGTATCTTTTTTAATAAATCCGGTCAGTGTCTTTTCCGTATTAATAACATCCATAGCGGTAAACAGCCGCTATATGTTTTGCGGAATTTCTTTTATAAATCGATTTAAAAGTATGGGTAAAAAAAAGTGGTATATGATTTTTGCACTCACGGATGAAACATATTCTTTATTATATTCGTTAAAAAATGATAAAGATTTGTATGAAAACGACCATCTTTTGTTTTTAATTTCTTTTTTTAATCAAATATATTGGATCGCAGGCTCTTTTATTGGGGCATTTATAGGAGATATCATACCTTTTAATGCTCAGGGTATAGAGTTTGCAATGACGGCTTTATTTATTATTATACTGCTTGAACAAATTTTATCGACTAAAAATATGCTTCCGGCTATTATTGGATTTATAAGTAGTATCATTGCTGTTTTTTTATTTAATATTGACAATTTCATACTGCCTGCTCTTTTTATTTCATCAATTGTACTCTTAGCGATAAAACAATTTAAGCTCAAAGGAAACACACAATAAACATGGATTCTGTGTACGCGATGAGTATTGTTTTAATAGCAGGAATAGCGACTTTTTTGATAAGATGGTTGCCCTTTATATTATTTGGCAAACAAAAAAAGGAGCTTCCAAAATCCATTGCATATTTGGGAAATATTTTGCCTCAAGCTGTTATGGCAATATTGATTATCTACAGCCTAAGGTTAGTAGAGTTTGAAACAGTAAGCGGATTTTTACCGGAACTAATATCGGTTGCTGTTGTTATTATTGTTCATATTTTAAAGAGAAATAATTTGCTTAGTATAGGTCTGGGGACTGCTGTGTATATGATTTTGATCCAATTGGTTTTTATACGTTAAACAACGGCATTTTAAATTCTAAAAAATATTATCTCTATTTATCTGCTCGCTTTCATGTAAGTGTTCTAAAAAATGCAAAAGTTCTTTGCATTGCGCAGCTGCAAAAGCTGCTTCTTTCTTGTTTAAATATATTTCTGAAATTTTAAAATTTGCACCTATAGATTCTACCGCTTCATGATTTACAACTAACTTCAAATAATGTTCTGTCTTTTCCCATTTTCCCTGCATTTCTTTAAGATTTTTTGCTGCGTCAACCCAGTTTTCTTCTTCAAGGTTATAAATATATTCGTTTCCCAATTCATTAAAGCTAGCATAACTACTTTTAATATATTGATTGATAAATATATTTATCATAATAATAAAAATGATAAGAAAAATAGAAACAATTAAATTCCGCATCAGATTAATTCCTCTTTGGCAAAAATATAAATCTTGTAATCAAATTCATAAGCTAAAATTATTTGTGATATATTATTAATGTTAACTTTTCTTAGCTCATCGTTTAGTTTTTTAAGTGTAGTATCTCCTCGTCTGCCTTTAATATCGCGGATAAATCTGCCGTCTGCTATAATGATATCAGGCAAAGATTTTTTATTGGTAATTACGCTGGGCTTGCCATTGGTCTCAAGTATAAGATGACGCACATTAGATAACTCCATTTCGCCTGAGTTACGTATAAGTTCAATGATATCTTCAACATCAATTCGCAATTTTTTCATTTGTCTATAATCTATTTTTCCGTTTTTAATAAGATAAGATGGGGAACCAATAATAATTTTTTTAAAATTTTTTGATTTCAATGAAAAAAATGAAATAATGCTTTCAATAAAAAACAACAAAACCACCGGGATAAAGCCGTGTAGTAATGGAGTTTCTACGCTGATGATAGGCTCACTTGCGACTTGTGCAATCATTAAGGTCACAACAAGTTCAAATGGTTGCATATCTCCTATTTGGCGTTTTCCCATTAGACGCAACAAAATAAATATTAATAAATACATAATTAATAATCTAATAAATATAATTGCCATGATAATATTATGAACCGTTTTACATGAATAATGCTCAAACGAATTTTAAATATTTATATTTCGTCAAAAATAGTGTAAAATATACTATTAAGTAATATCCGAGGTGTTCTTATGAATAATGTTCTTGATAATTTTGTTAGTTTAGTAATTCGAATGAACCCAATTTTAATATTTATAATTTTGATTATATGTATATGGTTACTTTTATATATAAAAAATAAAATGGATGACTTTTTTTCTTATTTAAAAATTTTCGCAATTGAATTAAGAAAATTGAATGATAATATGAATAAGGATGAAAAAAATGATAAATTATAAAAAAATTATCATTGAATTAAAACAAATAGTATTAAAAAATAGCTATGTCAAAGAAAAATTTATAAATTTAAATGTTTTTAAAATATTTTATTTAAAATATCTTATCGATAATGAATTTATTGATGTATCAAAAGATAAATTAATCGATTTATTTCAAAACTTTTCGATTTCTGGTATTTTAGAATATATAATACACGAAGAAAATAATGAGATTGATGACTATCCTGTGAGGATTTCTTACGCCGATTCAAAACTCATAACAGAGTTGCTGATGCAGAAACGTTGGTTTGATTATAATTCTTTAGAGAAACTATGCTATATATATGTAAATTTATATAATATTCAACACAAAAAAAAAGAAGATATAGTCTATATTCCAAATTATATTTCTGATACAATGTTTAATCTTGTAAATGTACAGATAAACAAAGACACGAAATTTTTAGATCCTGCTTGCGGGAACGGCAGTTTTGTATTAAAAATGTATGATATGTTCTATGAAAAACTAAACTTAAATTTGGAACCTTATGAAAAACATAAATTTATTTTAGACTATAATCTATATGCTTGCGAAATAAATGATATAGCAGTGATATGTGTTAAACTTATCTTAAGTTTAAAAAATAAAAAAATATATTTTAGTAAAAAAATAATATGTGGTGATATCTTACTTGAAGAATTGTATGCTAAAAATATGTTCGATATAATATTAACCTATTTGCCAGAAAAGAGAGTTGAACAGTATAATAAAAAAGAAATTAATTTTTTTATAGAAAAATATAACGAAGATTTGACAAATACAAACATTTTTTATAATTGTCTTTTCAAAAAAATGAAGCAGCTGCTTAAGAATAATGGTAGTATTTGTTGTATAATAAACAGAAATTTTTTAGAATTTAAGCATTTTTATTACTTAAGAGAGATACTTTTAGATAATTTCAGAATAAATCATATTATTGATTTTTCAGGTATAAAAATTATACAAAATGCAAATACGAAATCTGCTATAATTTCTCTTGAAAATGTTCAAAGTGGCAGAGAGAAGAATATATTGGTCAGAAGAGCAATTATTGATAGATGTGAAAAAATTTCGACAGCAAATTTATTTAGAGCTTTTAATGGCGAAGTCGAAACAGATTATTTTGAAAAATTTTATTATGCAAGCAAGAAATTAAAGCCAAAAATTTTCTTGTTCATAGATGAAACTAGTAACAGGATAAGAGAGAAAATTGAAAGTAAAAGTTTAATTCAATTAAAAGATATCTTAAATGTTCATCAAGGTGTTATAACAGGATTTGACAAAGCTTTTGTTTTTATAAAAAATGATGAAAAACTAAAAAAATTTGATCAACAATTTATCAAGCCTTGGATAAAAAGCAGCGATATAGATAATTATTACATAAAACCGAACAATTTTGTCTTATTATATTCCAATGATTTAGAGATTAATAAAAATATCAATGAAATCAAATATCTAACACAATATCAAAAAAAATTGTTGCAACGCCGTGAATGCATAAATGGGAAATTGCCTTGGTATTACTTGCAATGGGGAAGGACTAAAGAAGTATTTCAAATGCCAAAGATAATCTATTCATGCAAAGCTGAAAAAAATCGTTTTGCACTTGATAGTAAAGGTAGTTATTTTAGCGCCGATGTATATGCACTCACATTAAAAAGTCATGCATATAACATTAGTTACGAATATTTATGTATATTGCTAAACAGTGGATTATATGATTTTTATTATAAAACATTTGCAAAAAAATTAAGTAAAAAGCGATATGAATATTCTCCGGAGGATATATTAAAATTGAAAATACCAATCGTGGGCATCAGTAATGAAAATATTAAAAAAGCATACAGGCAGATTAATTATAGTGTAGATACTGATGAATATTTAAATAATTTAAATGAAATAAATACTTTTGTCTATAAATTATTTGATTTAACGAATGAAGAAATTGCTTATATAGAAAATAAAGGAGCGCAAATATGCACGAAATAATTGACCTAAGAAGTGATACTGTCACAAAGCCTACGAATGAAATGAGAGCCGTGATGGCTAAAGCAAAAGTAGGGGATGATGTTTATAAAGATGACGATTCAGTCAATGAATTAGAACGTTATGCTGCCGAGATCATGGGGAAAGAAAAAGCGCTTTTTGTTCCCAGTGGTACAATGGGTAATCAAATATGTATAAAAACACATACAAACCCTGCAGATGAAATAATATTGCATACTAAATCACATATTTTTGTATACGAGGCCGGTGCGGCTGCACTAATATCAAACATTTTGACGAAAATTATTGACGGGCCAAATGGTGCCATGGATACTGATAAAGTTAAAAAAAATATTCAGCAAGGGGATTTGCATCATGCAAAAACTACATTAATTTGTGTCGAAAATACACATAATGTTTCAGGGGGCATAGTCCTTGAACTTGAGCATATGGGAAAAATATATGAAATAGCCCGAGAAAATGATATCAAAGTGCATTTAGACGGAGCACGCATTTTTAATGCCGCCGCTGCTTTAAATGTAGATGTGAAGGAAATTGCAAAATATTCACATAGTGTTATGTTTTGTCTTTCAAAAGGGCTGGGGGCTCCAGTGGGAAGCATTATTTGCGGAAATGAAGAATTTATTAATAAAGCAATGAAAATTCGTAAAATGCTGGGCGGAGCTATGCGTCAGGCAGGAATATTAGCGTCAGCAGGATTATATGCATTAAAGACGATGCCGTCACTGCTTTATAAAGATCATGAAAAATCTATTTTTTTTATGAATGAGCTATATAACCATAAAAATATAAATATAGATAGAAAAACAGTACAGACTAATATGGTCAATATCACCTTAGAAAATACATCGTTAGACGGATATGATGTCAGTAAAATATTAAAAAGAAGAAATATTTTAGTAAATGGTGATTATGGCAGCAATAAAATGCGTTTTGTGTTTCACAGAGATGTAGATGAAGATGATGTAAGAAAAACAATACAAGTACTAAATGAAGAGTTAAATTAAATTATGAGAGAGCAAACAAGTTTTTTTAATAATTCTCAAGAAAATAATAAAGCAAGGCCGCTGGCAAGCAGAATGAGACCGCAAAATGTTGCTGAAATAGTCGGACAAGATCATCTGTTAAGCAAAGGCAAAACCTTAAGACGGATGATTGAATCGGATATGATTTCAAGCATGATATTGTATGGCCCTCCGGGAAGCGGAAAAACAACGCTTGCTTATGTAATTTCAAAAAGCACAGACTGTGAATTTTTAACATTAAATGCAACGGCCTCGGGTGTGAAAGATATTCGGCTGGCAATCGAAAGTGCTGTAAATACAAAAAAGTTTTCCAATAAAAAAACGATTTTATTTATTGACGAGATTCATAGATTTAATACTGCACAGCAGGATGCGCTGCTGCCTTACGTTGAAGACGGAGTGGTCATTATTATAGGAGCAACAACCGAAAATCCATATTTTGAAATAAATTCTCCTCTGATATCAAGGTTAACAGTCTTTGTATTAAAAGAATTAACACAGCAAGATATAGAAAAAATCCTCTATCGGGCTATAAGCGATAAAATAAACGGGTACGGGAATTATAGTGTGATGTTAGATAAGAAGGCTACAAGATATATTGCACAAATATCTTCCGGCGATACGAGAAGTGCGCTCAACCTTTTAGAACTTGCTGTTCTTACTACAGAGGTTGATTCAAAAAATAATACCGTTATTGATTTAAAAACAGCGCAAGAATGTGCACAAAAAAGAATGCTGTTATACGATAAAGATGGGGATAATCATTATGATACCATATCTGCATTTATAAAAAGCATGCGAGGAAGCAACCCGGATGCGGCAGTATTTTACCTCGCTAAAATGTTAACAGTCGGAGAAGAGATAAAGTTTATTGCCAGACGTATGATTATATTTGCATCAGAAGATGTAGGTAATGCCGATATAAATGCATTAAATATAGCAGTAAATGCATTTAATGCGGCGAGTATCGTTGGGCTCCCTGAAGCAAGAATAATTCTATCTCAAGCAGCAATATATTTGTCATGTGCGCCAAAATCGAATGCATGTTATCTTGCAATAGAAAATGCTTTGGCGGATATTCAAAATGGAATAGATGCTACGGTGCCCATGCATCTAAGAGATAGCTCATATAAAAATAAAGAAAAATTTGGATATGGAATAGAATATAAGTATCCGCATAATTATGAGAATGGATATGTTGCACAGGAGTATCTCCCAAAAGATGTCCGAGATAAAAAATATTATTATCCTAAAAGTATAGGCTATGAAGAGGTAATACGAAAGCACTTACAAACTTTAGATAACAAAAATAATCAAAAATAAGGAGATTAACATGCTGATTACTGGAAATGTTTATAACGGATTTTATTTAAAAGAAAAAACTGAAATAACGGAAACAGATAGCACGCTTTATTATTTTGAACATCAAAAAACAAAAGCTGAGTTGGTATATTTGTCCAATGTAGATGAAAATAAAGTATTTTCAATTGCGTTTAAAACACCTGTATCCGACAGTACCGGAGTAGCGCATATTATTGAACACAGTGTATTAAACGGGTCAAGAAAATATCCCTTAAAAGAACCATTTGTTGAACTTTTGAAAGGTTCGCTAAAAACATTTCTTAATGCAATGACTTATCCGGATAAAACAATATATCCCATAGCGAGCATTAATGAAAAAGATTTTATGAATTTGATGGATGTATATTTGGATGCCGTATTTTATCCGAGAATTTATGAAAATGAATTTGTGTTTATGCAAGAAGGATGGCATTATCATTTAGAGAAAGAAAGTGATCCGTTAGCATATAACGGGGTCGTCTATAACGAAATGAAAGGAGCTTATTCAAATCCCGATGAAATATTAATCGACAGCATATTGGAAACGTTGTATTCCGACACTTCTTATAAGTATTCGTCAGGCGGCAAACCGGAAGACATTATAAAACTAAGCTATAAAGCTTTTATTGATTTTCATGAAAAATATTATCATCCTTCCAACAGTGTTATTTACTTATATGGAAATTGCAATATCAATAATTGTCTGGCCTATTTAAATGAAGAATATTTAAGTAAATTTGATTACAAAAAAATACCCGATAATATTCCTGTTCAAAATAAAATTAAAACTGGTAAAGAAATAATAAAATATTATCCGATTACAGAGGAAGAAGAAAGCAAAGGTAAAGAAATTTATAATTTAAGCTACAGTATTGGTAATGCTAAAGAACCAAAACTAAAGATGAGCTTTCAAATTTTGGAAAAGCTTCTAGTTCATTATCCTTCTTCACCGATAAGAATTGCTTTTAATAATGCGAAAATAGGCAAAGAAATTGATGGTTTTTATGAAACAGATTTATATTATTATACTTTAATGTTAATTGGACGTGATTTAAAAGAAAATACGCAAAATAAATTCTATGAGCTTATAGAAGATACACTTGAAGATTTAGTGACAAATGGAATAGATAAAGATTTAATTGATGCTGCTTTAAATATGTATGAATTTACTATTAAAGATATAGATAATTCAACACTTCCAAAAGGATTGCTTTATAATATTGATATTTTAGATGCCCTGATATATGGATATAATCCTAAAACTCATATAGCCTATAAACAAAACTTGGATGAAATAAAACAAGCAGCTCATAACGAATATTTTGAAAATTTAATAAAGAAGCATATTTTAAAAAATGAACATAAAACAGCTATTGTTTTAAAACCTAAAAAGGGCATAGCGGAAGAAAAAGATAAGTTGGTTAGGAAGTCATTAAAAGAAAAAAAAGATAAATTTAATGATAGGGAGATAAACTGCATCATCGACAAAACAAAAGAATTGATAAAAATTCAAAATACTCCGGACAGCAAAGAAAATCTTAGTAAAATACCGGTATTGCCAATCAGTGAAATTAAATATCCCGAAAAAAAAATACTGCAAAAAAATGATAATATCTTTTTATACAATGATAATACACAAGGAATTATTTATTTAAATGTCTATTATGACATCAGTGAAGTAGATATTTCAAAATATCATTATATCAATCTTTTGTCTGCATGCCTGACAGAGACAGCGACAACTAATTATACGTTTGATCAGCTTTCAAATGCGATTAAGATCAATACTGGAGGACTTGATTTTAATGTAACAATCAGCAAAAATTTGAAAACAAATAAAGCATATCCTCAGTTAGTCATCAGTATGCGCTTTTTATATGAAAAAAGAGATAAAGCTATGGATCTTTTAGATGAAATAATTACAAAGAGTATTTTAACAGATAAAAAAAGAATTTTTGAAATTATTGCAAAAGAAGCTGCTCGAGAAAAAAATAAAATCATTTATAATGCAAGAGGAGTATTGATCAATAGATTAAATTCTTATCTTAATTCGGCAGGCGCTTTAAGCGAATATTTGCATGGGTTGGATTATTATGATTTTATTGAAGATTTGTATATAAATTTTGAAAAAAAATATAATACGGTCATTACAGAAATGTTAAAACTTTATAAGTATATCTTTCTAAATTGTAAAGTTGAATTATTGTTGACTTTGGAAGAAAAATATAATGAAAGTATTGTGAATCTAACAAAAAACTTTTTTAAAAAATATGAAAATAATAATCCAGCAAAAGATATATATCTTTCTTTTGAAGCTAAAAATGAAGCTTTGATTATGTCTACAGATGTGAATTATGTAGGAAGGGCTTATGACTACTTAAAAGCGGGATTTTCTTACAACGGTTTTATGTTAGTATTAAAAACAATATTGCAAACTGATTATCTTTGGAATAATGTCAGAGTTAGGGGAGGGGCATACGGGGCATTCTTTGTGGTTGAACGTTCTGGGAATATGATTATTTCTTCTTATAGGGATCCCCATATATTGCGTACGTATGAAGTTTTTGATGATATAGATCATTATTTAAAACAAGTCGATCTCGATAGAGAAACCATTAATAAGTTTATCATAGGTACTATTGCTGCTTTGGATATGCCTGTGCCACCGTTGGCGTTGGCTAAGCGTGAATATACAGCTTATAAAAGCGATGTTACGTATGATGAAAGAATGAAAATAAGAGATAATATACTCTCCACAACTGAGAATGATATAAGAAATTTTGTAGATATGTTTCATAAAATGAAATCTGAGCAAAGTTATTTGTGTACTATCGCATCAAAAACTGCGATAGAAAAAAATAAAGATCTATATAAGAATTTTAGATATTTAATCAAATAATATGAAAAAACTTTTAGCAGTAATGATGTGATTAATATGAAAAGATTTTTAGTAGTAATGATGGTGATGTATTTCGTTTTTTTTAATGCATCACCTGTCATTCTTGCACAAAACGTAGGCATCAAAGATGCCGAAACAAAAGGAATATACATAGAAGAGATATCTACAAATACATTGATATATGAAAATAATGCTCAAAAAAAATATTATCCTGCAAGCATTACGAAGCTTCTGACAGCCTTGACTGCAATTGATTATATTGATTTAGATGAGACAATTGTTGCAGGATATGAAATATATTATATTTCGCAAAATTCCAGCATAGCAAATATTAAATTCGGTGAGAAATTAACGTTTTTAGAATTGCTTTACGGAATGCTGCTTCCATCTGGAAATGACGTGGCAAACATCGTCGCAGTATATACTGCAAAGAAATTAGATGTTAGCTTGCAAACCATAGATGAACAAATAGCTTATTTTGCATCATTGATGAATCAAAAAGCGAAAAAAATAGGAACGTTAAATTCTAATTTTGTTAATCCAAGCGGACTTCATGATGATAATCATTATACAACAGCGTACGATATGAGTTTAATTGCTAAAAAATTTTTAAACAACGATACCCTAGCTGATATTGCATCAACAAATATATATGCAACAAATAATAAAAAACATACATGGTATAATTGTAATTTATTACTGCAGGAAACATTGGAAAATATTAAATGGGCTAATGAAAAGGGACTAAATAAATATTATTGCGAGTATGCCAAAGGTCTAAAGACCGGATATACAGTAAAAGCAGGAAGAACCATCGTTGCATATTTTGAAAAGGACGGAATGCAAATAGTAGCTGTCATTTTAAAATCTAATAAGGAAGATCTGTTTTCAGATGCAATTGATTCTTTTGATTATGTTATAAAAAATTATAAATTATTATCTTTTGGAAAAGCTGGAGAAATTATAGATCGAATAGAAATTTTAAACAGCGTTAAAGATACCGCAAAGGAATTAAATATTACTTTAGAAAAAAATATAAGTTTTCTTGCGGAGAAGCAAACAGAGGGTGTTACATGTAAAAAAACATTTAATGATACAAAAATTGATTTAAAATTTGGGAAATATTTTATAAAATCAAACATTAATAATGGAGATATCATAGGAGAGGCAATTGTAAAAGATAAAGATGGAAATCAAATTTTATCGGTGAATTTGATTGCAGAAAATTCTGTTTTGCAAGATGAATTTTATTTCGAAAAATATATTTGCCTAGGAATACTCTTCATTTTTATTATAGTGATTCTTTTTATTAAAAAGAAAAAAAGAGGAAAAAATGAACGAGAAATTATATAAAATATTAGAATTTAATAAGATACTTGAATATATACAAAAATTTTCTAAGTCAGAAATATCGAAGAAAAGAATAGGTGGCATTTTACCTTATACTAATAAAAACAATGTACAAAATGAGTTAATAAAAACCGAACAAGCATTAAAGGTAATTAGATCGATTGGAAGTATACCTATTGCACCTTTTTATACTGTTGATGATTCGGTTCTGAAAGCCCAAAAAGGTGGAGTGCTTAGCATTTTTGAGTTCTGGGAACTAAAAAGATTTTTAAAAATTTGTTCAAATGTGCTTAAATATTTTACTGAAGATATATTGTTAAACTTAGATATTGATTTAATATTGGCTATTGTGTCGTATCTTAATATCGATATTGAATTTTTAAAAGAGTTGGAAAAAATATTTCTTGATAGTGAACAGCTATCAGATAATGCTTCAGGAGAATTAATGAGACTAAGAAGAGAGATAAAAGGACTTGATAGCCAGATTATTTCTACAATTAATTCTATTTTAAATAATCCGAATAATAAAAAATATTTATCTGATATTATGCCTGCTATGAAAAATCAAAGACTCACAATACCCGTAAAAGCAGAGTATAAGGATATGATACGCGGAACTGTTCATGATATATCTTCGACAGGGGCCACATATTTTATAGAGCCGGAAAAAGCTTTTAATATGAACAATAAATTAAAAGAATTACAATTAAAAGAATTACAAGAAATAGAAAAGATTCTTTCAGAACTTAGCGCTCGTGTATCTGTTATGGCTGAAGATCTATTTTTGTGTTATGATGCGTTAATTAATTTGGATATCATTTTTGCAAAAGCAGAGTATGCTTCGGAGTTAAATGCTATTTGTCCGATATTGACAGATGATGGAAATACAGCCCTTTATTCTGCACGGCATCCGTTAATAAATAAAACGGATGTTGTGGCATCCGATATTGTTTTTAATGATAATTATTCAATAGTTATTATTACAGGACCAAATACCGGAGGAAAGACAGTAGCACTAAAAACTTTAGGAATACTTCAGTTAATGGCGCAAAGCGGGATTATGATTCCGGCAAAAGAATATAGTAAAATTAATGTATTCGAGAAAATTTATGCTGATATTGGGGATGAACAAAGTATAGAACAATCTCTCTCCACATTTTCATCACATATGAAGAATCTTATTGATATCTTAAATGATGCAGATGAAAACACTTTGATTTTAATAGACGAGATAGGAGCCGGAACAGACCCTGTGGAAGGGGCAGCTCTCGGAATGGCAATTATTGATACGCTTTTGCAGAAAAAATCAAAAGCTTTAGTTAGCACACATTATTCAGAGTTAAAAAAATATGCTTTAATAAAAAGAGAAGTTGTTAATGCAAGTGTAGAATTTGATGTAGACACTTTAAGACCGACTTATAAATTAATAATTGGTCTGCCTGGTGAATCAAATGCAATTAAGATCGCTCAGAGACTTGGGTTACAGGATAATATTATTACTGATGCTAAAAAGTATTTAAGCAATAAAGATGAAAGTTTTGAAAATATATTACAAAAAATAAAAGAAAAGCAAACGGAAATAGAAAAGAATGCACAGCAAATACGTTATAATATGATTCAGTCAGAGGAATATTTAAAAAAAACGAAGGAAAAAGAAGAAAAAATTGCAAAGGAAAAAGAACAATTAATTAAAAATGCAAAATCAGAAGCTTATAATATTATCCTGCAAGCAAAAGCACAATCTAATACTCTGGTTGATGAGTTAATACATCTTAAGAAAGAATCAAATATAGATTTAAAACAAGCAGAAGCAGTAAAAAAAGAATTAAAAGAATTAGGGAAAGAATTTGAAAAATCTGAAACGATAAATACTGATAATGAAAATTTGAATAATAGGGAAAGTTATAACATTGGTGATAGCGTTTTTATAAAGCATTTAAATGCGCACGGAGTCGTACACAAACTTTTAAATAAAAATGAAGCGGAAGTTGTAGTCGGTTCAATGCGTTTAAAATTTAATACAAATTTATTAGAAAAAGATAATAAGAAAAAGCAATCATCCTTTGTTTCCTTAAAAAGGCAGAATAAGCATATTTCTACATCAATAGATGTAAGAGGAATGGATAGTATTGATGCCATTAAAGCAATTGATAAATATATAGACGATGCTACTATTTCTTCGTATAAATCAGTTATGATTATTCATGGGAAAGGAGAAGGAATACTGCGGAAACAAACATTAGAATTTCTCAAGCATAATCCAAATGTGCGGTCATTTAGAGCGGGAGGGTATTCAGAAGGAGGAACAGGGGTAACCGTCGTAGATTTATTTTAAGAAAAGAAATTTACTTGTCAATTAAAATGAAATGCATATATTATAGTAGTGTAAGTACATATGGTTTTATCATAAGAATAATTATAAAGGCACAAAGTAAGTAATAATATTTAAAAGTATAATGCGCATTAAGATTCATATAATAGTAACAAATGGAGGAGTTATGAACAGATTTGCTGAAAAAATAGTGTGCGCATTACTTTTAATTAGTTTAATATTAGTTGTTTCATTCCAAACTCTGATAACCAGAAATGTAATAACACCTGCTTCGGCCACAGATATACGCCAAGATATTATGGTATATGAAGACAATGCATATTATCCCAAACAATATAATGTTACTTTATCTGTCTCTGATATAAAAGCTAAAATTATGGTGAATGGGTATTATCTCAGTAATATAATCGTCGAAAATAACACTGTAAGTTTTTCAATTTACGATGGAGATGTAGTAGAATGTGATTTGAGAGATTGTAAAAATATAGTTACTATTCAACTTGTAAAAAAAGATAATAATTTAATTTTCCCGAAAAATAATTTTAAAGTTGATGGTTTGCAGACGATATTATATTTATTCAAGGTGGAAGGTAAATAACTTTTATTCATTATTTGTATTATGACATTTTTTGCAAGGTCTGTATCCGGCATCTTCTGCCTGCTCGATTGTCATTACATAGAATTTATTTTTGGAGTTTTGGAAAAAATAACAGTCGTATGTATGATAAATTTTTCTTCCGTCTAGGACGATAGCACAATGCTCATTAAAAAAAGCATTTTGTTCATGTGCTTCGGATAATTGACTATTTAGCTCGTCAATCTGGGCATCTTTTGTTTGTAATATGCTTTCAGTTTGCTGTAAATTTTGATTTAATGTATATATCTTATGGATTGATACGACCAAAAATAGGCTAAGAATAATTAAAAGAATATTTAATATTTTTACTTGTTTATTTTTTGAATCTGCAATACAGTCATTATCCGTATATATTCCATCATTATCTATAATGCAACCACATTCCTTACAATAATAAATTTGTTTATTTTTTGATGTCATATATTGTGATATTAAATTTTCTTGTTTTTCATCCATAGGTAATACCTTTAAGTATTTTTTATTGAAAATATTTTAACATTTTGAACAAAAAACTACAATAAGATATAAAAAATACCTCAAGTTAATATTTCTTGAGGTAAAGTACGATTTTTAAATTTATTTTATCGATATTTTATTTGTTGTATCGCTTTTTTTGGTGGATTTTTTCGCTTTTATTTTTAATAAACCATCTTTGTATTCTGCTGTGATATTTGTCTCATCTAAATCTTTTAAATAAAATATTCTTTGAAAATGACCAAAATTCCTTTCGTTTTGTATATAATAATTATCTTCATTGCGAACAGTTTTACGGTTAGCGGATAAAATTATCTGTCCGTATTCGGCTTCGATGTTAATATCTTCTTTATTCAACCCTGCCATTTCCGCCTCAATAATATACTGGTCATCATAATCTTGAATATCTACATTAAACGTAAAATATTTACTGTCAATATATTTTTCCGGAAAATTTATATAATCATCCCAAAAGGACAGAAAATTTTTTTCTGGTCGTCCTCTCATATAGCGTGATGGATATTGATAATGTTGGCGTTCCATATTTATTTTATCTCCTTTAAATATAAAATTAAGTTATAGGAATTTTATTTGTTTTATTTTTTCTAACGGATGCCTTTTTAGCATGGATTTTTAAAAGACCATTCATATATTCAGCAGTTATATTTTCTTCATCTAAATCATTTAAGTAAAAAACACGCTGAAAATGTCCGAAATTTCTTTCCTGTTGAATATAATTGATTTCATCAGCTTTGTTTATATTTTTACGTTTAGCAGATAAAATGATTTGCCCATGTTTCGCCTCAATACATATTTCTTCTTTATTTAAACCTACCAATTCTGCTTCAATTTCATAATGATCATGATGCTCTGTGATATCTACATTAAACGTAAAGTATTTTTGGTCCGAATATTTTTCTGGGAAATTAAAATAATCATCAAAAAATTCATCAAAATTTTTCATGGGGCGTCCTTGAAAATGTCTTGATGGATAATGATAACAGTTATTCATATTTCTCCTCCTAAATTAATAATAATATTATTTTAAACAAAAGAATTTTTAATATGTATAGTATTTGCATTTTATTTATATAAAAAAACATATACATGAAGTATATGTTTGTATAATTATTTTTCATTTTTATAAACTTTATCTAGCAGTCCATTAACAAAAACTCCTGCAGTATTTCCGTTATATTTTTTTACTAATTCAATAGCTTCGTTTATAGCCACTTTATCTGGTATTTCATCATTTAATAATATTTCATAAATGGCCAGCCTCAATACAGATATATCTACTTTATTGATTCTATTAATATTCCAGTTAATTAGATATTTACTAATGATGTTATCAATATAAGGTAAATTTTCTATTACACCAAATATAGTATGTTTGGCATATTCCGCCGCACTGTTTTTCAAACCTTCTCGTTCTAAATAGTGGTCAATATTTTCTGTAAATTCATTATTAAAGTCATGTTGAAATAAAATAATGAAAGTTTTTTCTCTAATTTCACTTCGTTTCACGAAGACCTCCTGTTGAAAGTTTATTAATGCTTTTTATATAGATGATATGAAAATTAAACTTCAACAATATCGTCAACATAAAAATTTATTTTATCAGCCTTTAATCCTGTCATTTTTTCTATATTGTGTAAAATTAATCGTTGAGCCTGTGTAACAATAGTTTTTATTTTAAATCCGATTTTTATACTAATATAAATATCAACAGTTAAATTAGGCATGTCATGTGCTGCACTGTTGAATAATTTACCAGATGTTTTTATTTTATAAACTGAATATATGCCTTCAATCTCTGCGAGAGTCAGATTTGAAATTGATTCAATAACTGATTTTGATATTTGTATATCTCCTTCTAACATTTCCAATCCTCCCAAATGTTTACTTAAAGTATATCAAATATTAAAAAAAAAACAAGAATATTACGTTGCATATTTCTAAAATGTAATTGTAATCAAGGTTATATGTATAATATAATGTTAATAATAAATCTATAATTCTATTATTTTAAAGATGATAAAAATAATTTTGGAGTAACACAGTGAAAAAAACCGTTGCCATATGTATCTTATTAATATTATTTTGCAGTATATTTCCTTTAAATATCCATGGAACGGAAAATAAATTTCAAATAGAAAGTTATTATGTAGATATTACAATAAAAAATGATCGTACATATTTTGTTACAGAGACTATAAGCGTATACGGCAGTAATGTCAATAAAGGCTTAACAAGAACCATTCCTCTTATAAATGAACATGAAAAGCTATATATCGATAACGTTGATGTTAATGGGGGGAATTTTACTGAAAATTTAACAGATGAGGAATTGATCATAAAAATAGACGGAAGTAATACCGAACAATCAATGAGAAAAAAATATACGATATCCTATACAATAAAACAATATCAAGATTTATATATAGATAAAGATATAATCAATCTGGATATTTTAGAATCCGCTTGGAATATGGATATAAATTCTGCAGTAGTAAAAATACATTTGCCAGGCAATGATAGCTTAACAAGTTATGCGGTCAAAATTGGTAATGACAATGTTCAGAAAGCTAATGTATATAAATATATGTCAAATAATATTATAAATATTAAGACTAAAACATATATTCCTGCTTTAAATAAATTAAAGATTTTTATGACATTTAAAGAAGGAACGTTTAAAAAAGCAGCTAATCAAAATTTTGACTATATGATCCAAAATGCTGAATCAACTATATTGTTTGATACGGACTGTACTGCCAATTATACTACATCTATTCAAATAAAAAAGAATAATAATGAAGCAAATACTGCAAATATTTATATTTTAAATCGCGATAAAGATAAAGGGGAAATATTAATTGATGATATATTATTGCAATTTACTGATGAATCTAGGACTGCCAGTTATTATATTGTAAGAGAAAAAGATTTTTTCAATGTACAAATAGATATAACAAATTTAAAAAATAATGACATTTTAATGCTTGAATTATCTTATAACGCAAATTTACCTATTCATTATGCAAGTAATTATGATTATGTAAATATATGCACGCCTTTTTTTGATACGATCGCTTATAAAAGTTCTTTAAAAATCATTCAGAATTCACCGTTATTTTTCATAAAATATACTCCAAATATCAATTTTTATGATGAATTAAATAACATAAGAAATGATATCACAAATGAAATAGATCAAAATTTCAATATATCCATCAATAATAGTAATATATTAATGCCAAATGAAGCCATTAGTACACAGTTAAATTATGTGAAATCAAAATTATTGGTCAAAATACCTGTTAATGAAAAATTATTACTGATAATATGCATTTCAATAATTCTACTGCTAATCCTATTGCTTGTTATTGGAAAGAATAAAAAGATAAAAATAAATACGAATAAAGATTATGTGGAAATATTTAATAAATATGATCCCTTGAAAATAAGATATTATTTAAGATCCAAATTAGAAACAGAAGATATTGCCTTTTTAATTATTTACTGGGCATCAAACGGAAACCTTAAGATAAATAAAGAAAAAAATAATTATTATTTAGTTAAAATAAAAGAATTAGATAATAGAAGTGAAGAATATGAAAGATATATTTTTGATCATATCTTTCAATTTGACCAGAAAGGAATTGTTAATCTTAATCAGCTAAATGGTATTTTCTATGTGAAAGCAATGAAAGCAATTAAAATGTTTGAAAAGAAAAGCTTGAAAAGTGAACAAATATTTGATTGTAAATCACAATTTTTTTCAAATATAATATTTCTCTTTGGGGCAATATTATCTATTGTTTTTTTGGCATACGTATTTAAATATTTAGATAGAAATATAGTACATTCTTTTATGTATATCTTTTTATATCTGATTTTTCCTGTTCTGCTTAATATATTTTTAAAATATGCGTTAAAAAAAGATATAGGAAATAATAATTACATCAATAATATTCTTCTTATGCTATTATCAATAATTTTATTTGCATATGTATTTTTGTATTTGAATGGAAAATTTAATCTTTATTCAACCTATATATTTGCATCCATTGGCATGATGGCTGTCATTATAGCGCCTTTTATAAGAAATAATACAAAATCATGGATAATGGAAAAGGAGATGATAATTCAATTAAAAAATTATTTATATAATTTAAATGATGAAAAATTAAAAAAATTAATTAATGAAAATACTCTTTTTTGTAATCAGATGCTTCCATATATTTTTCTCTTAGATAAAGAAATGATATATAATAAAACAATAAGTGATTGTTTGAATAATAAGCCTGACTGGTTTGAAATGAAAGAAGAATATACATCACAAGAATTGAATTTGCTTTTGCATAAACTAACATTTTGTTTTAAAGAAGCAAATCTATCAAATGAGATATTAAATACTGATTTTGTAAAAATATCAAGTGGATTTATTCATTATTAAAATTTAAATAGATTCAATCTCATTTCGACAATTATAGGCAAATTATTATATTTTTTATTTGTATAATATTTAAAAAGTGTTTAGGAGGATATTATGCAAAAGATCTCGCAAGAAAAATTAAGTATATCAGAAGCAGCAGAAGTTACTGGTTACCCACCGTATGTATTACGATTTTATGAAAAAGAATTTAATTTAAAAGTACCGAGATCTGATAATAATCAAAGGTTTTATACGCAAAGAGAAATTGACATGATGAATAAAATTAAGATATTAAAGGATAGAGGTATAAGTAATAACCGAATCAAACAAGAACTTGGGATTATCCAAACAGAAGATAAAAATATATATAAAAATGAAAATGAACAATTCATATTAAAAGAGTTGGAAAATATTAAAACCGAATTAATAAAACTTGAATTAATAATAGATAATTTAAATGAGATAAAAGAAGAAGTGAACCAATTGCAAATTATATCTTCAGGTAAAGAAAGCGATATATTAATGACCGAAAATGCAAGACTTAAAATGAAATTAAAAGAAAAGACTTATGAATTAGTGGAATTAAAGGAAAAATTTTTAAAAGGTAAATATGCAAAAGCTTAAAAATTAAAGAGTGCTAATTAAAGCACTCTTTTTTTATACAAATTTTTATCCTTGCATTCCGGTATTTGTACCTGAAGTCATACTATTTTCATAACTGTTAATCATTTGTTTTACCATTTGTCCACCTACATGACCAGCCTGAGCTGTCGTAAGATTAGGACCATTTGACAAATTAACATTTAATTGACTTGCGATCTGATCTTTCAAAGGCTGCAGGGCTCTTTTAGTACTATTATTTCTTGCCATTAATTTCACCTCCAATTCTTAAAGCATTAATATTTTATGTATTTGTTTAAAATATAAACTGGAAAAATAAGAGAATTTATTTTATTTTGTAAAAAGTGCCCATTTATGGGCACTTTTTAATTTGCTTTAAATTATCCTTGCATATTTGATATATTATTTGATATATTTTTCATGCTATTTTCATAAGTGTCTATCATTCTTTTTACCATTTGTCCGCCTACATGGCCAACTTGAGCAGTTGTAAGATTAGGGCCATCATTTAAATTTATATTTAGTTCGTTTGCAATTTGATCTTTTAGAGGTTGAAGTGCTTTTTTATTATCACTTTTTGACATATTTTTTTCACCTCACTTTTCTTTAAAGCAAGATTATTTTATGTATTTATATAAAATTTAATCAGGAATTAAAAAGAAAATTTTGAAAAAATATTAAATTATTGAAATAACATAGAGCGCCTTTTGTTGGCACTCTATTCATTTATTATCCACGCATACTAGTAGTTGTACCAGCAGTAATACTACCTTCGTAAGTGTCTATCATTCTTTTTACCATTTGTCCGCCTACATGGCCAACTTGAGCAGTTGTAAGATTAGGGCCATTAGCTAAATTTACATTAAGTTCTCTTGCGATCTGATCTTTTAAAGGCTGAAGAACTCTTTTAGTACTATTATTTGCCATTTATTTTCACCTCCAATTCTTAAAGCATTAATATTTTATGTATTTATAAGAATTATAATCTGGCAATTTTTGATAAAATTTTTATTTATTTTTTTTTCAAATATTGTTAAAATTATAAAGATAATCTTGAGGTGAAAAAATTGAAGAAATATCATATCATAACATATGGCTGCCAAATGAATGAAAATGATAGTGAAAAAATATCCAAAATACTACTAGATATGGGATATTCATGTACAAATGATGTAAATGAAGCAAATATTTTAATTATGAATACGTGTAGCGTACGTGAAAATGCCGATGATAGATTTTTTGGTAATTTAGGATATATGAAGAATATTAAAAAGAAAAATAATATGAAAATTGCTGTTTGCGGATGTATGATGCAACAAGAACACATAATAAATAAAATTATAAAAAAATATTCATTTGTAGATATTATATTCGGAACACATAATATTCATGAGTTGCCATTATTATTAAAGCAAAATCTTCAGACTGGGAAAGCTGTATATAAAGTATTGCAAGAAAGCAATAAAATTGTGGAAGGATTGCAAGCGGATAGAAAGTATGCTTTTAAAGCATATGTTAAAATTATGCAAGGATGTAATAATTTTTGTTCCTATTGTGTTGTGCCTTATACTCGTGGAAGAGAAAAAAGCAGAAAAAAAGAAGATATTTTAAATGAAATCATACAGCTTTCAGAAAATGGTACAAAAGAAGTTATTTTACTCGGACAAAATGTAAATTCATATGGCATTGCAGATAATATAGGAACTACTTTCTCAGAATTGCTTCGTGAGATTAATAAGATAGAGAAGATAAAAAGAATTAGATTTATGACATCTCATCCAAAAGATTTATCTGATGAACTTATTAAGACAATGTGTGAGTGTAACAAAGTATGTAATCATCTGCACCTTCCTTTACAGTCAGGAAGCAGTAGAATATTAAAGTTGATGAACAGAAAATATGATCAAAGTAAGTATCTTTCATTAGCGGATAAGATTAAAAATGCAATACCAGATATAAGCCTCACTACTGATATCATCGTAGGGTTTCCAACGGAAAGTGAAGAAGATTTTCAAAATACCTTAGATGTAATGCGTCAAATAAGATATGATAGCGCCTATACATTTATCTATTCACCGCGCAAAGGCACAAAAGCTTATGAGATGGAATATACAATTTCAAAAGAGATCATTAAGGATAGATTCAAACGTCTTTTAGATATGCAGCAAATAATAAGTGAAGAAAATAATATGAAATTTATGAATAGAACGGTGGATGTTTTAATTGAAGGAAAAAGTAAAACAGATATCAATAAATTAAGCGGAAGAACAATAGATAATCGGTTAGTAAACTTTTTAGGGGAATCTAAAGAAGGAGAAATTGTTAAAGTTTTGGTAACAAAAACAAGATCTTTTTATTTGGAAGGAATACAAATTTAAAGCTGAGGTTTAAGAAATGGAACTTACACCAATGATGAAGCAATATTTAGAGATACATAAGCAAGTACCTGATGCTATTTTATTATTCAGACTCGGAGATTTTTATGAAATGTTTTTTGATGATGCCATTACTGCATCCCGAGTTTTATCATTAGTACTTACAGGCCGTAATTGTGGATTAGAAGACAGAGCGCCTATGTGTGGAGTGCCATATCATGCTGCGTCTGGATATATTGCAAAACTTATCAAGGCCGGGCATAAAGTAGCAGTTTGCGAACAAGTAGAAAATCCGTCTGATGCGAAAGGGATTGTTAGACGCGAAATCGTTAAAATTATTTCACCCGGAACAGTAACAGATGAAAAACTATTAGATGAAAAAGAAAATAATTATTTGCTGTGTATATATAGTAACGGAATTTCTTTTTGTATAGCTTATATAGATGTTTCAACTGCTGAATTCAAAACTTGTCTGCTATCTGGACAAGACAGAGATATTAATTTAATCAATGAAGTAGAAAAAATATCGCCTAAAGAAATATTATGCAATGACGTTTTTTTGGAAGAAAATAATAAAAATAATATATTGCAAAAACATAAAAATACTATCCATATACTGGATAATAGTTTTTTTCAATACGAAAATTCAGTAAAAATAATTAAAGAACATATAAGTATTTCAAAATTAAATAAAGCAGAAATTTTTGATTCCAATGAAGTTTCATATATACGATGTATTGGTGCTGTGTTACTATATTTAAATAATCATCATAAGCAAATGATTAAATACATTAAAGATATTAAAAAATATACACAAGATGAATATATGATTTTGGATACAACAAGCAGGCGTAATTTGGAACTTATAAAAAACATGACAACAATGGAAAAACATGGTTCCTTGCTTTGGGTTTTGGATAAATGTGATACTGCAATGGGCTCGCGAAAACTTAAAGAATGGATTGAAAATCCTTTGAAAAATCAAAATAAAATTGTTTTTCGTCAGAATGCTGTTCAGGAGCTGAGAGATAATATTATTCAAATGAATGATTTAAAAGAAATATTATCAAAAATATATGATATCAAGCGTATTGCCACAAGAATTTGTAATGATAATTGTTCTCCAAAAGATATGTTACTACTTCAAACTTCCACATTGAATTTAAAAAATATAAAAAAAATTCTTCAAATGTCAAAAAGTGATTATTTATTGATACTCGCTGAAAGTGTTGATGAATTATACGATATTGCAAATCTAGTTGAAAATGCCATAGAAGAAAGTGCGCCCAATCAGCTAAAAGACGGAAATGTAATCAAAAAAGGATATGACGAAACGATTGATGAGCTGAGAAATATTACACAAAATAGTCAAAAAATACTTGCCGGCATAGAAGAGAAGGAGAAAGAAAAAACAAAAATTAAAAATTTAAAAATTAAATACAATAAAGTTTTTGGTTATTACATAGAAGTATCAAATGCTAATTTAAATTTAGTGCCTGAAAATTATATTAGAAAACAAACTCTGGCAAATTCGGAGAGATACTTTACAGAAGAATTAAAACAACTGGAAACGGATATTTTGTCAGCTGAGGAAAAATTGTTAAAAAGAGAAACGGAAGTATTTGAATTAGTACGTCAAGAAATTTTTGGTCAAATTGAAAGAATCCTACATACGGCAGACGCAATCGCGGAAATTGATGTCTTAACTGCTTTTGCCTATACAGCTTATATCTATTCATATTGCCGACCCGAAATGACTGATAACGGAATCATAGAGCTTGTTGATTCTCGCCATCCGGTAATAGAGCTCATTGAAAAAGATAATGAGTTTATTCCTAATTCATGCCTTATTAATACTACAGACAGGCGAATGCAAATCATTACCGGACCCAACATGTCAGGCAAAAGCACATTTATTCGTCAAATAGCAATTATAACGCTGATGGCTCAAATAGGAAGCTTTATACCGGCCAAATCTGCTCAAATATCTATTGTAGACAGGATATTTACTCGCGTGGGAGCCAGTGATGATTTGCTGAGTGGTAGAAGTACTTTTATGGTTGAAATGAGCGAGGTTTCTCATATATTAAAAAACGCAACACAAAAAAGTCTAATCATTTTAGATGAAGTCGGAAGAGGAACCAGCACATTTGATGGATTGAGCATTGCTTGGGCAGTATGTGAATATATAGCAAGTCAAGACATCCTAGGGGCGAAAACTTTGTTTGCGACACATTATCATGAATTAACAGAGCTGGGCAGCCATGATGGCATAATTAATTTATGTATAAGAGCAATAGAAAAAGACGATGGGGTTATATTTTTAAGAAAAATTGAAGAAGGCATTGTGGATAAAAGTTATGGGATCGAGGTAGCGCGTCTTGCCGGAATGCCTAATAATATTATATTGCGAGCAAGACAGATCCTGAAAATTTTGGAAAAGCAAGACCATATCAGTAAGAATAAAATTGAGAATATAATCAATACAGATATTTCATTAAATATACCTGATGAAAAAAATGAATCGCTTAATAAGGAGGCAAAAGAGATTATTGATACCATAAAAAAATTATCGATAAATAATATTTCTCCAATTGATGCGATAATGATTTTAAATGAAATGAAAAATAATCTTGATAAGGAGAAAGCCGTTGAATGAAATAAAAATACTAAATGATACTGTTGTTTCAAAAATAGCTGCCGGAGAAATTATTTCGCGACCGCTTAATATCGTAAAAGAGCTAGTAGAAAATTCAATAGATGCTAAAGCTACCAATATTATTATTGATATTGAGAAAAATAGAATTTCAGTTGAAGATAACGGCACAGGAATCAATAAACAATATGTTGAGTTAGCTTTTATGCGGCATAGCACCAGTAAAATTAGTTCGGAAAATGATTTATCAGGCATATCATCCTTAGGATTCAGAGGCGAAGCACTATTTGCAATTTCAGTAGTTTCCGAAGTAGATTTATATACTAAAACAAATGAAGAAGAAATAGGAACGCATTTTAAAATAAAAGCTTCAAAGCCCTTATTAAAAGAAGACATTATAAAAAATACAGGCACGAAAATTATTATAAATGATCTGTTTTTTAATTTGCCTGCAAGAAAGAAACATCTTAAAAATTTTGATTATGAATTAAGACAAATAACTTCATTAATTGAACATTTAGCTATTGTAAATTATAATATATCATTTACTTTGAAGATTAATGGTAATATTAGACTGTATACGTCAAATAATACAAATTTGTTAAATGCGATCTATGAAGTTTATGGAAAAGCTTTTGCATCAAAGCTGATTGATCTTGATTATCATCAGGATCCGTTACAAGCAAGAGGTTTTTTTTCTGATTTATCGGCAAAAAGTAAAACAATCAGAATCATCTCCATCAATAAAAGGCTGGTTTATTCCAAAATTATTTATTCGGCAATTAAGAGAGCATATGAGGAATTACTTGGTGAAGGGAAAGGAGGAGGAGACTATATATTATTTATCGAGCTTCCTTTTAATATGGTGGATGTTAATGTTCATCCATCAAAAGATGAAGTTCGTTTTGCAAATGAGACACTGATTTTTATGCTTATAAAAGATGCGGTAAAAAATACGCTTTCGTCAATTAAAATAAGTCCCCTCTATGACTTGAGTAAAATAGAAGAAAATACACATGACGAACTTAGCTATGAACAACAAAAGAAGGATAGTATAAAAATAGAATCAAATGCATCCTTTTATAAACATACAGATACGGTTTCTTTTATTAATCTTGTAAATGATGAGCTACATCCTGCAGAGATATACCAAAATGAAAAAAATTATAATAACTATATAGATGATATAAATAGTATATCTAATAATAAAAATAATGATTTGCGAAATTTAAATGCAGATGTTTATGAGGATACATCCAAAGAAAATATTATTAATAAAGATGAACTTAAAGTACTTATAAATGCTAAAATGGCCGGGCATATTTTTAATCGATATATAATTATGGAATATAATAACTATTTATATTTAATAGATCAGCATGCGGCGCATGAACGTATATTATACGAGCAATTTATTAATGATTTTAATAAGAATAACATAAGGCGTCAACTATTGCTCGTACCGGATGAAAAATTAATGTCTATATCAGATATTTTGTTAATAAAAGAAAACTTGAATTTATTGTTTTATTTAGGATTTGAATTAGAAGTAGTGGGAAATAGTATAAAAATATATACAGTTCCAATTATTGCTTCAAAAATTCAAACTACACAAATGCTGTTGGATATTATAAATTTTATGAAAAATGAATCAGCTGAAACTTATACAAATAGGAATGATTTGATTATCAAAAAGGCATGCGTATCTGCTGTGAAATCGGATCGGACTTTAAATAATTTTGAAGTACAGAGCTTAATAAAAGAATTAATAAAAACAAAAACACCTTTTATTTGTCCGCATGGTAGAGATACCATTATCAAGGTCAAAAAAGGGTTTATTGATAAGCTTTTTGGGAGATAATTCTAATGAAAAAAATAATCATTGTAGGCGGACCCACGGCAACAGGGAAGACAGCTTTAGGAATCAGTCTTGCTCAGTATTTTAATGGTGAAATCATAAGCGCAGATTCCATGCAAAACTATAAAGAAATGAATATAGGGACAGCCACTCCTAGTGATGAAGAAATGTATGGCATCACACATTACCTTATCAACGAGTGTGAGCCTGAAGCGGAATATAATGTAGCTATATTTAAAAAGAAAGCGAATGAATATATCAATAAAATTATATCTAAAGGTAAAATACCAATCATAGTAGGGGGGACAGGTCTGTATATCGATGCCTTATTATATGATTATAATTTAGGAAACACATCGCAAAATACCGCACTCAAGGATGAACTTGAAAAGAAATTAGCTCAATATGGCGCGCAATATATGCATGATTTACTACAAAAAGTTGACTCGGAAGAAGCTGAAAAAATTCATAAGAATAATACAAAACGTGTTCTGCGTGCTTTGGAAATATATTATATAAATCATGAAACAAAATCAGAAAACATGCAAGATAAATCACCTGTATTTAATCATGCATACATTGCCTTGAATTTTGAACCAAGAGAGATCTTATATGAAAGAATTAATAAAAGGGTAGATGAGATGTTCAATCAAGGGCTCTTAAATGAAGTGTATAGCTTATATCAAAAGGGTTATACAGAAAAAAACAATAGTATGCAAGCGATTGCCTATAAAGAACTGCTGGAATATTTTAAAGGTGAAATGAACTTAGAAGAAGCTGAAAAATTAATAAAAAAAAGAACACGAAATTACGCGAAGAGACAATTAACATGGTTTAGGAATAATAAAAATGTAAAATTTTTTAATATAAATGAATATTCATCTAAAGAAGAACTTTATTTAGAAATTATTAACTATGTTAAGGAGAGACTTAATATATAGAAAATGAGTATATTTAATGAATATAGCATAACCAAAAATATTATAGATTTTGTCAATGAATCTGAAAATGCTCTTTTGTCAAAATTTAAAGAGACAGACAATATTTTATTATATAATCAACTGAAAGTGTTATCGGCATTTAAAAAAAATCGTGTCTCTGAGAGACATTTTGCCGAAACTACGGGGTACGGATATAATGATGACGGTCGTGATGTAGTCGATCGGGTTTTTGCGGATATTTTTAAAGCAGAGGCTGCTATTGTACGTACACACTTTTTTAATGGTACGCATGCCATCGTTACTGCTTTGTTTGGTATCTTAAGACCTGGGGATACATTGCTGAGCATTACAAATGCACCCTATACAACTGTAAAAACTGCTATTTCGTCGCCGAATGCATTTGGTACCCTTGAAGATTTTGGAATTCACTATAAACAAGTTGATTTAATGGAAAACGGCGGGATAGATATTTATAAAACTATTGAATCTATTGATGAAAATACTAAGATGATTTACATACAGCGTTCTACAGGATACGACAACAGAAAAGCTGTTGACATTGATGAAATAGAAAAAGCTATTCAAGATATTAAGAAGAAAAAAAAAGATATCATAATTTTTATTGATAATTGCTATGGAGAATTTATAGAGAAAAGAGAGCCATGTGAAGTCGGCGCGGATATTATAGCCGGCAGCTTAATAAAAAATATAGGCGGTGGTATGGCGAAAGCCGGCGGATACATAGCAGGGAAGACAGTTTTGGTTGAAATGTGTGCGCAAAGATTAAATACGCCCGGAATCGGGAGAGAAGCAGGCGCAAATCTGAACCAGAACAGAAATATATTGCAAGGAGTGTTTTTAGCCCCCAAAATAACAAATCAAGCTCTGCGTAATGCTATGTTAATGGGTGAATGTTTTTCTCGTCTTGGTTATAAAATATATCCAAGTACCACGGATAAAAGAAGTGACATCATACAAGCAATTTGTCTAAAAAATAAAGATGAAATTGAAATATTTTGTAAAGCTATTCAAGAAATATCACCTATAGACAGCTATGTAACTCCCTATGCATGGGAAATGCCAGGCTATGATAGTGATGTTATTATGGCAGCTGGATGCTTTATACAAGGGTCTTCGATCGAAATGAGCGCAGATAGTCCGATGAAAGAACCTTATACAGTATATTTTCAAGGAGGCTTAACGTATGAACATGGAAAATGTGCCGTAATGAATGTGTTAACTAAGATGCAACTGATAAAGTAGAGTATATAAATATTATTTATGATAATCACTATAGAAGGTGATTATTTTTTTTCTCACTAGAAAGTATTGAAAAATTTTTCTGGCGGGTGAATTACGTTAAAAGTTATTGAATTTTACGTATGATGGAGTATGATAAAAGAAATAGTAAAATTTTTTATTTTTTACAGGTGATATAATGGAAAATATTTTTATATTAGGGGATTCTATTTCAAAAGGCATTTTATTTGATAATATTAAAGAAAAATATACGTTATATAATGACAGTTTTTTAAACAAATTATACAGGCTTTATCCTCAATATGTTCAAAGCAAAACAAAATTTGGCGCCACTATTCAGCATGCATATAAATATCTTAATGAAAAATTAAATATTTTACAATCAGATTATATTGTTATGGAATATGGCGGAAATGACTGTGATTTTCATTGGGATGCAATAGCTAATAATCCATATGAAGAGCATAAACCCAAAACACCTTTAAATGAATATTCTGCAATAATGGAAGAGATTATAAATAAAGTTATTTCTTGTGGTAAAAAAGTTATTTTATCGACATTGCCACCTATTGACTCTAAAAAGTATTTTAATTTTTTAACACAAAATGATGAAATAAAAGGGGATAAAATTCTTATATGGCTTAAAAATATAGATAATATTTCAAGATGGCAAGAGAGCTATAATAATATTATTTGGAAAAATGCAATGAAATATAATTGTCTGATTTTAGATATAAGAACGCCATTTTTGCAAAGTATGAATTGTTCGGAATATCTGTGTGATGATGGAATCCATCCAAATGAGCAAGGACATAATTTGATTTATAATACAATAAGAAATACGTTTAATATATAAAAAATACTATAATCGTTATAATTTTCTTATTACTCCACTGACTTTTCCGATTATTTTGACATCCTTTGAAATAATTGGCTCCATATTGGAGTTCTCAGGTTGCAATCTAACATAATCTTTTTCTTTATAAAATGTTTTTACGGTTGCTTCTTCGTCATTTAACATAGCTACAACTATTTGGCCATTATTTGCGCTAGTTGCTTTTTGAACAATAATATAATCTCCGTTAAAAATGCCGGCTTCAATCATGCTGTCGCCTTTTACAGTCAAAATAAAGCATTCATTATTTTTAGCGAAATTTATCGGTAAAGGAAAAACTTCAGTAACGTTTTCTATTGCCAAAATCGGTTGTCCTGCTGTAATGGTGCCAACTACCGGAACATTAATGATTTCTCCGGCGGAAATATCTGAAAAATTATCTTGCTGTTTTTTTACAATTTCTATTGCGCGTGGCTTAGTAGGATCTTTTCGGATATATCCTTTGTTTTCTAATTTTTCAAGTTGAGAATGCACAGAAGATGTAGATTTTAAATTAACGGCAGATGCTATTTCTCGGACAGATGGGGGATAGCCTTTTCTTTTTAGTTCCTTTTTCATAAACTCCAATATTTCTATTTGTTTTTTCGTTAAATCACCATACATATCAAATACACCTCTTTCAAAGTATAATATAAGCTAATTTAAAAGTCAAACATTTGTTCTTTTTACTACAAAAAAATACTTGACATCGAACGTATGTTTGATATAATACAAATAGAACATATGTTCTAACGAAGAGGGAAGTGATAATTAATTATGAGGTCGAAATACATTATTATAAATAAATTTAGATTCTACTTCATCATTTGTACGTTTAGCTTAGTAATAATTTTTGCAATGAGCATTTTTATTGGAGCACAAAAGATATCATCACAAAATATTCAATCCAGTACAGTTTACACTGTAAAAAATGGCGACCGGCTTTGGGATATTGCAGCTTCAGTACAAAGCAATGAAGATATTCGTCAAGTCATACGAACTATAAGATTAAATAATGATATAGCATCAAATGAATATATTTATCCTGGACAAAAACTGATTATACCGTATCAAATGAACAATTAATAACAAAAAATAGTGCATGCATATCCAGCTCTAACGTAATTTTATTTGTTTAGCAGCCAATTTTCGCATTTCTTCACTGGAAGCTGCATAATATTTCTTAGTTGTATTAACATCTTTATGACCAAGGACTTCTGCGACTAAATATATATCACCGGTTTTTCTGTATAGATTGGTTCCGAAAGTACTTCGCAATTTGTGAGGAGAAATATTTTTTAAAGGTACAGATATTTTTATATATTTTTTTAACATTTTTTGAACAGAGCTTACTTGCATTCGTTTTTTTTGCAGAGATAAAAAAAATGCTTTTTCATGATCGGGCAATGGTATTATTTTTTTTCTGATATCATAATATTGTAACAAAGCTTGTCTGACTTCTTCGTTAAAATACAATATTTCATCATTTCCGCCTTTGCGCGTGACTTTAAAACTGTTATTTGAAAAATTTATATCGTTTATATCAAGACCTACGCATTCACTTACGCGAATACCTGTTCCTAAAAATAATGTTATAATTGCTAAATCGCGTTCATGGGTTTTTACATGATATTTTTTTTGAAATTTAGTCATATTAGAACCTATTTCGATATTATCAAGTAAATTAGCGCTTTCATTTGCTTCCATGCGTATGATTGGCTTTTCTTTTTTATTTGGCATATCAACTAAAATAGAAGGATTATTTCGGATCATGCCTTTTTTATAAAAATATTTATACATACTTCTGATGCTGCTTAATTTACGCGCTTTCGCAGAATTAGAATTTGTATAGACGATATCATCTTTTTTATAATATGATAGATAGGATAAGTATTTTTCAATGCATATACTATCTATGCAGTCGATATCCTGCAACGTGATATCCTTTAAACATTTTTTGTCTTTTAAAATGGATTCTGATAGGAGATAAACAAAAAAAACTCTAATATCAATTGCATACGCGACACGTGTCCGAATAGCTGTAGGAGAATCTATACCAGTGAAAAAAGTTTTAATAAATTCCGGAAGTTCATCTAATATTTCATGTAATTTAATATTTAAAGTAGCAGATAGATTTTTAGAATAAGTATTCATAAAAACTCCAAATTTTATTATTATAGATACATTTTATATAAATAGTTTTTTTTTGTCAATATATTTTACATAAAACCTGTATTTAGTGGAAAGTTAAATAAATTTTTTGTTACACTTTGTTCTTTTCTTTATTTATTTAAAAAATTAAAATAGGCATCTTTGCATGCTAATCAATATAAAAGTATATATGTTAAAGCTAATTTATATTAGTTCTAAATATGCTGTTTTATAATTAAGTTACATTATGGATTTGCGCAATCATTATCTTATTCCCCTGCTGTATTAAAAAAAATCAAATATATTTCTAATAAAGTAAATTATCTTATAAAAATAAAGAATTCATTAATAATGTGAACGAATCCAAAGCATGAATTTTATAAATAAAAAATATTGACGAATATACTACTTTCAAGTATAATAGAAAAAGTTTAGGGGTATAGCTCAGTTGGTAGAGCAGTGGTCTCCAAAACCACGTGCCGAGGGTTCAAATCCTTCTGCCCCTGCCATTATGCTCCTTTAGCTCAGTTGGCTAGAGCACCTGACTCTTAATCAGGGTGTCCAGGGTTCGAGTCCCTGAAGGAGTACCAGAAAAAAATATCCTCATAAATATTTTTTATGAGGTTTTTTTATTCTAATCACTAACTTGGTTTCTTTGATTTTTTGATAATATTCTCTATACTTATTCTATATTAAAGTATGTTTTTAAATTAATGGGCGCGAATATACCTCTGTCGGTAACAATTCCGTCGCAAAGTTTTGGAGGTGTAATATCAAATGCCGGATAAAAACCTTTAACGCCGTCCATAGTTGTTTTTGTGCCTAATGTATCCATTGTCAATGAAGGATCGCGTAGTTCTATCTTTACGGAATTGATATCAGGATGAGCTGGATTTGGGATTCCGGTTACCAAATATGGAATGCCCCAATAACTGGCGGCCAATGCAATTTGGAATGTACCGACTTTATTTACAACATAACCATCCATAGTGATTACATCCGCTGCAGAAGTAAACAAATCCACTTTTTTTTCATGCAGTACATAACCGGGCATATTGTCGGTGATAACTGTAACATCAAAGCCCATATCACAGGCAACGCTAGCTGTAAGGCGTGCTCCTTGGTAATATGGACGTGTTTCGGGACAAATCATCTTAATGGCATTTCCTCTCTTTCGACATTCGTGCAGTAATGTACCGATGATTGTTTCACCAAAACATTGTGTCATAACAATACCGTTATAAGGTACGTGATCAGCTAAGTGTTTAGCTATAGCATGATGTTTTTTATAATTATTGTTAATAAAATTGAAAGCATAAGCAAATACAGCATCTACTAATTTTTGACCGGTTTCCCCTACTTCAAGCTTCTCTTTTACTACCTTCATAGCACCTTCTACTACCCGTTTCATTTTTTTAACAGTAGTAGGACGAGCATGAGATAGTGTATACGAAGCCTTTTCCATAAAGTAAAGAATATCTTTTTTATCCTTTTGCATTGCTTCGTAAGCGGCAAGAGCCATGCCCATAGCTGCCGCTGTATAAGGTCCGGCGCTTTGAGTAACCATATCAGCTATAGCTTGTGCCACCTCTTCGTGTGTAGTGCAAGTTACATATTTTGTTTCCATAGGATATACACGGCGATCAAGGATACGTACCTTGCCGTTTTCATACCATGCTACATTTTCATAACGCAGCATAAATGCCATTTCTTCGTCATATCTAATCATATATTGCCTCCTTGTATGCGATGTGTTAGATGATAAGTACGCATAATTATCTATTGATATTTTTAATTTTTATTTTTATGATTCAGCATCATTTTCACATATTCTGATGGTATTACTGTAACCTTTCCATTTCCTTTTGCCAATGAATATATTTTAGCCGCATCTTCTACATAAACGGCTCGGATATGCGCTTGAGACAAATCTGTGCCAACAGCTACTACCCCGTGATTGGCAAGTAAGCATGAATTTCGGTCTGCAAGTTTTTTTATTGCTTTCGTGCCAACATCAGAAGTACCGGGAAGAGCAAACTCAGCTACTTGAATATCTCCTCCAAGAAAAGGAACCATTTCAATTAAAATAACGGGAATTGTTTCATTGCATACTGCAAATGAAGTAGCATAGGGAGAATGCGTGTGAACAACTGCGTTAATATCCGGTTTTGCTTTATAGATTTCAGCATGCATTCGCCATTCAGAGGATGGACGATGTTTGCCTTCCAAAATTGTGCCATCCAGCTTGAGTAACATTATATCTTCGATACCCATTGTAGCATAAGAAACAGAACTTGGTGTAATTAACATGATCCCGCCCTTTGGGTCATAGGTGCTTAAATTTCCGCTTGTACCAGCAAATAAAGACTCATCAAAAGATTGCTTAGTATAAGCCAGTAGCTCCTGTTTTTTTTGTATATAATCATTCATACTTATTTTTCTCTCTCCTTGTCAAAGTTTTTTGCTTTTTTTACGGCTAACCGGATGGTCGTGATATAATCTGCGCCATTATGATATGCTTTGGATCTATTTTTAATACATTCTTTTGCCGTTAATACACAAATACGTTCAGCCAGAATGCGCTTATTTTCATCTTCTATTCCTGTAATATCTTTCACTTTTGCTGTTCCGACTACACGTCGATTAAGCTCGCAACCTGCCACACCTGCACTATCAGCAAGCAAGTTTTCCACATACCACTCTATAAATCCAGCGGTTTTAGCCATGGCGTCAGTACACTCTTCTTTTAATATTTTTATTGCTTTCTTTTTGAACAGATCGACTATCTGAATAATGCTTTCTTCAACCCACGATATAAAAGCATCTTTTTGTTTGCCTTCCCGCATAGTAACTTCTGCATTGACCCATGCAAAAATTAAATTTGCGATGAGATTGCCAATATCATATCCGCTAGGTGCATAGCAAGCAAATTCAGGATCTAATACTTTTGTAGAACCGGGCTTTATCATAATAGACCCTGTATGTAAATCACCGTGAATAAGAGCCTGTGTGTTGGATTTAAATGCTTCTTTTAACTTTGCTACTTCTAAATGTAGTTCTTTATCTTCATAGAGTTCTTTTTTTAAAAATTCTTTATTTGGCTCAAATTCCTTGTTGAGACCTAAAGTATTTAAATAAGGTTCCGTATATACCAATCGCTCGGTTATCTCACATAATTCCGGATTAATAAAATTTTTTACCATCTCTTTCTTTTTTTGTGGTGTTATAACATTATCTGTAGTTTTGATCAGCGTATTTGCCATAAAGGTGGTAATATGCTCGGAAAAACCCGGAAATACTTTATGTGCGATCATTGCGTATCTCATATTTTCATAATCTTTTAAATCTTCCATGCATATACAGCACATAATAGGATCATATAAATATACTTTCGGCACAAGATCTGGCGCTAATTTTTGCTGAAGCTGCAGTATTTCCGCTTCGATTCGATTATGATCCAAGCCTATATCACGCTTTGAAGAACGCACTTGAATATCGGAATGCTTAATAATAACAGATTTCCCGCTTTTTTCATCGAATACGCGAAAGACAAAATTAATATTCCCATCCCCTATTTCTTTACAGTCAAGTTGTGCATCTTGCGAAAAGAAATCAAGTTTTTCTTTCACGTATTCGATCACATCCTGCTCGGTCAATTTGAAATGCTTATTAAATTTTGACATAATATACCCTCTTATATTTTAAAAAAATGAAATTAATTAGTTTTTTTGCAATTTGGTTATGCAGAAGTTCTAAGCAATAGTTATAATTAAGCTTTGATTTTTTTTGATCACTATTTAATGAAAATGAGTAGTGAACGAACATTTATAATCAAGTTTTTTTAAAAAAATGTTGCTTAGAATAAAAAGTACATTGGCAGTCTATGCCACGAAAATAGTTAAAATAATACAACCGTAAAATCGTTGTTCTCCTGTAGATATTGCTAAACGTATATCATTGTTGCAAGCTTTCTCATAAAATGTCCAGCGATCACAGCCATTGATTTTTATTTCGGGAAGAAGTGTTTTAAAATCTTCCATAATCTCTGTTGTACTACCATCTCTTGGCATCATTACTTCAGCAGTCTCAAAATTAACAGAGCTTAATAGCGCTTTTAACACATCTGTGACAGTAGGCAATCCTTTAGAAACACCTAAATAAATTTTTTTTGCATTTCCGCTTTTAGAGGCAAGAGGATAATTGCCGTCTACTATCATTATTTTATCACCATGGCCACAAAAACTGAGCGTACTCATAATTTCAGGATTGATACAAGCGTTTTTTAGCATAAATATAAACCTCCTTGTTTGATTTATTATGATTATCGGCACTGAATGCAACAGGGAAATTTCATTAAAATATTATCATACATTGGAATTAATTATAATTAGTTTATCATAAAATTCTTTATAATCAACTAATATACTTATATTTTTTCAAAACAGAAAATAAAATAAAAAATGCATAACAATATTGTTATGCATTTTTATCTAAAATTATAAAATTTGAATGACGATAATGACTATTAACAGTCGTTTTATTATTCTGTTGCAGTTATTCTGTTATCAACACCAGGCGGCAATTCGCCGGTTTCTTCCATTCTTCTGTATTTTTTGATGTTTTTAACACCCAATGTAAACATAGGAATGATCAAAATAAAGATATAGATATATCCGATTGCCGCATATCCTTTTTGGATAATTACCAAAAGTCCTAATTGTGCTACTAACCAAATAATCACAAGCCATAAAGTAGAAATAATTGAATTTTTAAGCTTCTGATTTTCCATTTTCTTAAAGAATATAAGTCCTAATCTGCCTTGAACCGCAAATACAAAACCAACAGATGTTGTAATCAGAGCCATAAAGAGAAGCAATGGATAAATAATATTAAATGCTGGGATATCCAATGTTTGGACAACAAACAATGTTGGCAGAAGCCTAGCTTGTTCATCGGTTGCAACCGTAGGCATGCCGCCCATGATCATGGTTACAACAAATGCTAACATAAGAGTGTTGAGTGTAATGCCCAAAATTGCAGCGCCTTTCGCTTCATTACGATATCTCATACCCGCTGCTGCTGCACAGCCTGCTGCCCAAATACCACTTTGGAATAAGCCATACAGTGTACCATACCATAATGATTGACCTACAGAAGTATAGATTTCATGGTTGGAAACAATTTTGCCTATATTAGCTGCATTTGCATGAACACCGATGGCTGCGATGATAGCCACAATGATAATCATACATACTGTAAGAATGGTTCCAAATGTTCTAACAACTTTTGCACCAAATATACAAACCAATACGGTAAGTACTAACATAATAACTGTTCCTACGAATGTTGGCAGTCCAAAATATTGATTAAACAAAGCGGCACCAGCGGCTAAGCATGCAGCTGGCGCAAGCACCATTGAAATTGTTTGAATGATATCATAAGTAGTTGCCAGCACTTTTTGAACAGGAACATATGCTTTATTTACTATTTCCGCATAAGTTGACACGCCCCAAAGACGACCTGTTTCCAAAGTGACATACATAAGCAGACCAACGATAAGCATAGCCCACAAAGGTAGAAACGGCGCTAAAAAGCCATGCCTTACAAAATAAGCAACTTCTTGTGTCCCTGATGCAAAACCGGCTCCGCAATGCGAAGAAAACCAAACAGCAGCAACACCGATGCTTATAGAGTTAAAGTATTTTCCTTTATTAACTTTTTGCATAATAACCTCCATTTTTTAAAAATGTCATTCAAAATTTTATAATTATATAGATTTCCTCCTTATTAAGAATATAGAATGATAACATTTTCATTTTATATATAACACGTTTACATTCGAGATGTCAATAATAATTTAATTTGATTTGACAAAATTATTTTTATTAAAATAATAAAAATAAAAGAGCATAGACTCATTACTATGCTCTTTAAATATATCTTATTTATAAAAAAATTTAAGTTAACTGATGATGTTATAATAATTATTTTTTGAATATTTGTTATAGGTTAATACTAAGCGATCCTGTTATCAACACCAGGTGGCAATTCGCCGGCTTCTTCGAGTCTGCGATATTTTTTAATATTTTTAATACCCAATGTAAACATAGGAATGATGAGGATGAATATGTAAATATATCCTAAATATGCGTAACCTTTTGTAACAATATTTAACAGACCCATTTGAGCTACTAACCAGATTAATATAAGCCATCCAGTAGAAATAATTGCATTTTTAAGCTTCTGATTTTCCATTTTCTTAAAGAATATAAGTCCTAATCTGCCTTGAACCGCAAATACAAAACCAACAGATGTTGTAATCAGAGCCATAAAGAGAAGCAATGGATAAATAATATTAAATGCTGGGATATCCAATGTTTGGACAACAAACAATGTTGGCAGAAGCCTAGCTTGTTCATCGGTTGCAACCGTAGGCATGCCGCCCATGATCATGGTTACAACAAATGCTAACATAAGAGTGTTGAGTGTAATGCCCAAAATTGCAGCGCCTTTCGCTTCATTACGATATCTCATACCCGCTGCTGCTGCACAGCCTGCTGCCCAAATACCACTTTGGAATAAACCATATAGTGTACCATACCATAATGATTGACCTACAGAAGTATAGATTTCATGGTTAGACATGATTTTGCCGATATTAGCTGCATTTGCATGAATGCCGAATGCTGCGATGATAGCCACAATGATAATCATGCCTACAGTAAGAATAGTTCCAAATGTTCTAACGACTTTGGCACCAAACAAACAAACCAATACGGTTATAACTAACATAATAACTGTTCCTACGAATGTTGGCAGTCCGAAGTACTGATTGAATAATGCTGCGCCTGCTGACAAACACGCTGCGGGAGCAAGCAACATAGAAATAGTTTGGATAATATCATATGTTCTTCCTAAGACTACTTGAATTGGAACGTACGCTCTGTTAACTATTTCTGAATAAGAAGATACACCATGAAGACGACCTGTTTCCAAAGTGACATACATAAGCATGCCGACTATAAACATAGCCCAAATTGGCATGAAAGGTGCTAAGAAACCATGTCTTACGAAATAAGCAACTTCTTGTGTCCCTGATGCAAAACCGGCTCCGCAATGCGAAGAAAACCAAACAGCAGCAACACCGATGCTTATAGAGTTAAAGTATTTTCCTTTATTAACTTTTTGCATAATAACCTCCGTTTAAAATTTACAGTTAATAAATTTTTTATAAATAATAGATATCAAAATCTATCATTTGTGTTAATGATAACGACAACATAAGTTATTGTATAGATTTAGTATACTAATGTCAATATTAAATTAAGAAAATATATTATTAAATTTATTTTTATTAATTAATTTATAAATTTATATATCAAATAGACAAACTATAAAGTAAGCAATTTCTTATATTCCTAATGCAAAACCGGCTCCGCAATGCGAAGAAAACCAAACAGTAGCAACGCCGATACTTATAGAGTTAAAGTATTTTCCTTTATTAACTTTTTTTATTATACCCTTCGTTCTTACAGTTAATAAAATTTTTATAAATTCAAAAATATATAAAGAGCATAGTATTAATACTATGCTCTTTAATATCTGTTACCTATCCAAAAAAATAACTGTACAGTTATTTTTTTGGATACTGGATATCATATGTATTCTCTATAATGTGGGTCAACATAACTATTGTATCATTCACAGGTGTATCAATGCCATATTTATCTCCTTCTCTGCTTATGGCTCCATTCAAAAAATCAATTTCAGTTTTTCGGGAGTTAAACACATCTTGAGCAGCGGATGGATAATGTGCTTTTGCTGCTGGCAATGATTCAAATTCCCAATGATACCATTCTTTTTCATAATCAAATGGGATTCCTTTTGCGTTTGCAACTTCTACTAGTTCTCTGACAATTTGGCGTTGCAGCTCTCTACCATCAGGTTGTTCAAAAATTTGTCCCATAGTCAGTTTCGTAATTGCACATGTTAGATTAACGCAGCAATTTACAATTAATTTTTGCCATATAAAAATATCTGCTTCTGTTGAATATATTGTCTTGAATCCTCCTGCAGTTAGAATATCAACTAGTTGATTACATATTTCCAAACGTTCATCTGATATACTATTGAAATAAATATTAAAAACATTTTCAATATTATTTTTGTAATTTGCATTTATTTCGCCCGGTGAAACCAACACACTGGCTAAATTCAAAACGCCGTATCCAACACGTTTAGCATCAAAAATTTCAGCTAAAATATCGGCATTGCCGACGCCGTTTTGCAGCGTAATAACAAAAGTATTATTATCAAATAACGCATTTGCATTTTCAACAGCGGATCTTGTGTGCATTCCTTTAACAAGAATAACGACAACATCACATATGCCTACTTGTGTAGGATCGGTTGCTGTATTCATTTTTACACATTCTTCTTTTTCGCCGCCGTTTAAATGAATTTTTAATCCTTCGTTTTTAATTTTATCCATATGCTCTCTAAATGGATCTACAAGCCATACATCTGCTCCGCCTTTTTGAAATCCGCTACCAACTAAAGCGCCCATGGCGCCTGCGCCTAAGATTGCAACTTTCATAGTTAATCTCCTTTTCATAATAAACTATAATTTATTTTAATGCAGTACCTTTTTTAATGCCTAGCTCAAAAGCTTTTGTATTAATTTCTACATATTGTTCTTTATATGCCATTTTATTAAGCATTGTTTTTTTAGCTACATTTAAATCTATATCATCGGTATAGGCGCATAAAAGCCCAAACATAAGGACATTTGATACAACTTGTGAACCGGCTTCATTTGCCAGATATGTTAAGGGTACGTTTACTAATTGTGTGCCTTCAGGTGAGTGTGCATCTAATATTAAATTAGAGTTGACAAAGAGCGTGCCTTCTTTCTTCACTTTATCTTTAAAAGCGTTATATGAAGGCAGATTCAAAACAACAACATAGTTGTAACTTTTGGCTGCCGGGGAACCGATTTCTTCATCACTGATTTTTACAGTACAATTTGATGTGCCGCCACGCATTTCGCCGCCATAAGCAGGTAGATATGTAGCATATTTTTTTGCATCAGTCGCTGCATATGTCAATAATTGACCTAATGTTTGAACTCCTTGACCACCAAAACCTGCTAATAAATAACTGTTTTCCATGCTATATTCTCCCCTTTCATCCTTTTAAATCGCCGACGGGATATTCTTTTAATACGATTTCGTCCATGTATTTCGGTGTATCTTTTGGATCCATTTTCCAGTTTGTAGGGCATGCTGATATGAGTTCTATAAAGGAATAACCGCCTTCATGAATTTGGATTTCTAGTGCTTTTTTGATGGATTTTTTTGCTGCAAGAATATTTTTAGGTGTATGCAGAGCTTGTCTTGTTACATATTTTGGAGCTTTTAAAGTAGCAATTATCTCTGCCAATTTTATAGGGTCGCCCATTTCTTCGATACTTTTTCCATATTGGGATGTTGTAGTTTTTTGACCTGGCAGAGTTGTGGGAGCTGCTTGGCCACCGGTCATACCGTAAACTTGGTTATTGACCATAATAACCGTGAAGCCTTCGCCTCTGTTTGCCGCATGTAATGTTTCGGCAATTCCGATTGAAGCACAGTCGCCATCTCCTTGGTAAAGCACCAATGGGATTTCAGGGTTACTTCTTTTAAATCCCGTGCCTGTTGCACCCGGCCTTCCATGGGGAGCGCCAAAAGAGTCAAAATCAACGAAGGCTCCCGCAAATACAGCGCAACCGATCGGGGTTAACAGTACCAAATCATCTTTAATACCAAGTTCTTCCGATACTTCACAAAGTATTTTCAATGCCGTGCTATGCATACATCCCGGACAGAATGATGTTGGCACATTTGACAGGGCATTACTTCTTCGATATACACAATCCATTTTTTATCTCCTAAATTAATTTTTTCAAAGCTTCTTCAATTTCTTCATCTAAAACCATATTTCCGCCACCGCGTCGATAGGTTTCAATTTCAATATCTTTATCAAGGTATTGCACTACTTCATGATGAAATTGTGAGGGGATTGTCATCTCTACTGTCAAGACAGCTTTGATTTTCTTTTTATCTAATTTCGTTATTTGGTCCTTTGGAAAAGGTACTAATGTTATAGGTCTAAACAAACCTACCTTCAGGCCTTCTTTTCTCATGCGTTTAATGGCGGTTTTTGCGACTCTTGCACTTGTCCCCCATGCAATAATAAGATATTCGGCATCTTCCATCATGTATTCTTCAAAACGTACTTCGGTAGTGTTCCATTCATCATACATTTTCTCGTATTCGCTGTAATGATACTCCACATTATCATTTTGCGATGCACAAGGACCAAACCAAGGGGTATCTGTAATCATTCTTTTTTTTCTTCCATTTTTTCGTTTGCCTGCAACATATGGTTGATCAGAAAGATCGGGCGCTTCTTTGAAATCCGGAATTTCAACAGCTTCCATCATTTGACCCATTGTACCATCAGTCATAATGATCACAGGAACACGGTATTGTTCCGCTTTATCCCATGATTCATAGATTAGATTCACAGACTCTTGTATTGACTCAGGAGCATATACCAGACCTTTGAGACCACCATGGCCTAAAGTTTTCGTAATCATGTAAAAATCACCTTGTGAGCCTTGTATTGTTCCTATGCCGGCGCCTGCTCTTTGGATATCTATGATTACGGCCGGAAGCCTTGTTCCGGCTATTACGCTTAATGTTTCAGTCATTAAAGATAGACCCGGGCCAGATGTAGCGGTCATACTTCGAGTACCGGAAAAAGCGCTCCCCACAATCATATTGATTGCGGCCAGCTCGCTTTCTGCTTGCACAAATACGCCTCCGACTTCTTTCATTCTCCAAGATAAGTATTCCGTTGCCGTTGTTTGTGGCGTTATAGGGTATCCTGCAAAAAAACGGCAACCCGCACGTAAAGCTGCTTCACAAACGGCTTCATTACCTTTTTTTACCACTTTTTCACTCATAATTTTCACCTCGTTATATTTATTTGTAAACTGAAATTGCTGCATCGGGACACATGACAGCGCAAAGTTTGCAGGCAGTACATTGTTCTGCATTTTCTTGAACGGCATAGTTGTATCCTTTGGCATTGATATTATCTCCAGCTTTCAACAAATTTTTTGGGCATACGCTGAAACATAATCCACACCCCTTGCAAAAATTAGGGTCAATTATTACCTTTGCCATTAAAAGCACCTCCTTTATAATAAAAATAGTAAAAAGATGTAAAAAAGGTGTCAAGATTTGTACAATTATCGAAAAAATTTAATCTTATGACCGGTTTTTTTCTTTTTATGCATCTAAATTAATACAATTAAATTGTTTACATTTTATTTTATTAATTTAAAATAGTATATAAAGGAGTATATTAAAAAGGTAATGATGAAATGAACAAACAATTAATAATACAAAAATTAAATGAAAATCCATTTAAACCACTGGTAGATATTGTGTACGAAATACTTTTAAATGAAATTATAAATTTTAATTTTTTACCTGAAACTAAAATTGTCGAAACAAAAATAGCACAATCATTAGGCGTTAGCAGAACTCCGGTAAGAGAAGCGATCAATCTTTTGGAAAAAGAAGGGTTTGTTCAAAAAATCAACGGGAAATGTACTATAGTGGCACCTTTTGATGCTAACGATTATTTTGATTTAAATAATTTTAGGTTTGTTTTGGAACCGTTGGCTGCTGGCTATGCAGCAATAAGAATCACAGATGAAGAGCTGAACCAACTGTATAAGCTTACCATTAAGCTAGAATCAGCCTATCAATCTGGTGAATTTAAAGAGTTTTCCAAAGCTGAAAATGATTTTCACGAATATATTATTCTCTGTAGTAAAAACAAATATTTAATTGAAGCATATGAGAATATACATCTTAAAATGAAGAGATACCGTGTCTATATCACAGCGGACAGTAGTTTATATGATTTTTTGGGGCAAGAACATCATTTTATATATAATTCTATTAAATTAAAAAATAAAGACGTAGCAGAAGCGGCATTAAAACGTCATATTTCGCTTCTGACTACAAAAAGTGAAAACGAAATGTATATCTATAATAATAAAATAATTCAAAAAAAATTAGAAATAATGAATCAATTAATTCAAAAATAATTTATGTATATTAATCAATAAATTCTCCTTTTACAGATCTTATAAACAATTGTGACATTATATCCTGAGGTTCTTGTTTATATGATAGAATATCATTTACACCTTTCGTTATAGGAAGATCAACATTATATTTTTCCGCCAGTATCAGCATAGCTTTTGCTGTATATACACCTTCAGCTAATTTATTAAATCTTTGACCGTTAATAAAAAGCTCCCCATATCTTCTATTGTTACTAAACGGTGAGAATAATGTGGCTTCATAATCTCCAAGATGTGAAAGTCCGTAAGCAGTAATTTCATTACCGCCTAATGCTTTTATTAAGCGAGATACTTCTCTGGCGCCACGTGCCATTAGAGCACCTTTTAAGCTTGTATAGCCCATGCCATCAAGCATTCCTGCAGCAATACCGATAACATTTTTTGCGGCAGCTCCTATTTCAGTACCAATAACATCATTGCCGATATATAAGCGCATGAGCTGACTATTAAATACATCAACTATCGGAGCAATGATTTCTTTATTTGCAGCGTCAATAATCATACAATTTGGTATTCTATATACATAATTTTGTACATGGCCGGGACCGACCCAAACCGCCGCAGGTATATTCGGCAAATATTCGTTGACTATTGTACTGAGTCGCCTTCCTGTATTTTGTTCAAGCCCCTTCATACATAAAATAATTGTTTTGTTAAAAAAATCAAATGATTTAATATTTTCCAGAAGATTTCTAAGTTGTTGAGAACTTACAGAGATAATAATATAATCTGCTTGGCATACTGCATATTCAATATCCTGCGATAACTCGATTGCATTGGGAATTTGCATATACTCATTTTTTCTTTCTTTTTTTAACCTGTACATATTTTTCGAGTCTTCGCGTCCCCATAAAACTACATTATGACCAATATCTGAGCAATAAGAAGCAATGAAACTCCCCCAGCGGCCGCAGCCTAATACAGTTATATTCATTGAGTTATTTTCCTTTCATTGTTGATAATATATTGTCTATACTTTCTTGTATATGATAATATTTAAATCCCTTACGCAATGCTTTGTTTTTTAGTTTATTTATACATTCATTGTCATATGGCTTATTTTTCAATTCTTTTATTAAAAAGCACGACAAAGCATGCTGTTCATATTCTTCTCCCAATGAAGTAATTGCTTCGTGAACAATTGACTCATTCAAAAACTCTGAACGTAAATATCGTTCTGCCATTGCTAAAGAATAATTTTTAAGTTTAATTTTTTTTACCATAATATGAAGTGCGTATCGTCTGTCGTTAATATAATTATAGTCTCTTAATTTACATAAGCATTCGTTAATTTCATTTTCTCCATATCCTTTTTTTTGCAAATAAGTTTTCATTTGATTTTGCGTTCTATCTTGCAAAGCGATATATTTTAACGCTTTTTTATAAAGTGCGTTATTCAATTAATTATTCCTCTTATCATATTTCTATTGGCAGGTTTTTGTTTAGTAATATAAACGGCATTTTGCATTATTAAAGCAGCTTCCTGTGCTTTTGATACATCTGATGAATACACCTGAGCAATTATATCATTTTTTTTAACATAATCTCCATAAGTCTTATTTAAATAAATTCCGGCGCCATAGTCGATAATATCTTCTTTTTTTTGTCTGCCTGCACCGGTTTTTAATGATGCCATACCAACTAATGTGCAGTCAAAAGATGAAACATATCCATTATTTCGGGCATATACATTTTTTACAATATCAGCTTTAGGAAGTAGAGCAGTATTTTCAATCTGTGTGATATTACCGCCTTGTGCAGCAATAAAAGTCAAAAATTTATTATATGCATTACGATTTATTAATTCTTCTTCTATCATCTCATAAGCAATATTTTCATCAGGTGCCAGTTTTGCTAAGATTAAAATTTGTGTTCCTAAAGCGAAAACAATTTGTTTGATATCATCTGGTATATTTCCTTGCAAACAAGAGACTGCTTCCATAATTTCAAGTGAATTTCCAATTGCTTTGCCTAAAGGAACATTCATATCCGTAATTAAAGCTGAAGTGTTTTTACCTGAATTTTTTCCGATATCAACCATTAATTCGGCAAGCTGGACAGCAGAATCGTAATCTTTCATAAATCCTCCGCTTCCACATTTTACATCTAAAACAATAATATCAGCTCCGGAAGCAATTTTTTTACTCATAATACTTGAGGCAATTAACGGGATATCGTCTATTGTAGCGGTAACATCTCTTAAGGCATATATTTTTTTGTCTGCCGGTGCTAAATTTAGGCTTTGTGAGGCGATAACCATACCAATATTCTCTAAATTTTTTAGAAAAATTTTATGATCGATTTGCGTCTTGAAGCCATTTATTGATTCTAATTTATCAATGGTGCCTCCTGTATGTCCTAATCCACGTCCGGACATCTTAGCAATTTTTACGCCGAGTGACGCCATAATGGGCAGCAAAATTAAGGAGATCTTATCACCGACTCCTCCGGTTGAGTGTTTATCCGCCTTGACACCTTTTATGCTACTTAAATCAAGAATATTTCCGGATGATACCATAGTATTAGTGAGTGCATATACTTCTTTATTTGTGAGCTTATTAAACCAAATGGCCATTAAAAATGCAGACATTTGGTAATCGGGGATATTTGAATTTGTATAATTGTTTATAATATACCTGATTTCCTCATCTGTGAGATGTTGATTGTGTTTTTTCTTTTCTATTAAATCGTACATTGAAAACATGTTGTACCTCATAGATTAAAATATTTCATTGCAAATATGTAGCGTTGCTTCATAAAGCGTTTTTTCCGGCTCTTTTATAGCTTGCTCTAATGAAAAATAATCTGTTAATGCATATATATCATCAATGCCAAATTGTTGGATATCATCTTTATGAATGGATTTATCTCCACTAATTATAATAGTTTTTTTGTGATATTTCTGAGATAGTGCACCTATTCTTACAGGCAGTTTATTATTAAGGGTTTGTATATCTGTTTTACCTTCACCTGTTATTACTAAATCGGCAGTTGCAAGACTTCTTTCGATGTCGGAAAATTCTATCAACCAATCTGCGCCTGTTTTCATTTCTGCATTTAAAAATACTGCAGCCCCTCCACCCATTCCTCCACCTGCTCCTGCACCTTTAATATTTTGTATATCAACATTCATAGTATGGTTAATAAGATAGCTGAAATTTTTAAAATGATTATCTACTATTTGAATTTGTTCTTTAGATGCGCCTTTTTGAGGACCGTAAACATAAGTAGCGCCATCAGGACCGTAAAATGGGTTTGTAACGTCACATATAGAAATGAAATCAATATTTTTAAGTCTATGATCAAAATTTGTCAGATCAATCTTTGTAATTTTCCCAATATCACGTGCACCATGTCTAATATCATTATTATTTGCATTTAAAAATTTTGCGCCTAAGGCCTGAAGCATACCTAGTCCGGCATCATTTGTTGCGGAACCCCCAATGCCTAAATAAACAGTGGATACATTCATATCTAGCACTTTTTTAATTGCTTGCCCCACGCCGTATGTTGTAGCTTCCATGATGTTTCGTTCTTTGTTTTTGAGCATAGGAAGCCCTGCGATATTAGCCATTTCAATAACAGCACTTTTAGTATTATTATTAATTAAAAAAGGAGCCTGTATATCTCGAAACAAAGCATCCTTGACTATTATTTTATATAATATAGCATTTGGATCAAAAGCCATGATAGCTTGCAATGTGCCTTCACCCCCATCTGCCATAGGAAATATCTCTATTTCGTGCCAAGTATTATTTATACAGGTAGTTATAGCTTGTTTAATAATATTAGCAGCTTTTAGAGAGGATAAAGTTCCTTTATAAGAATCAATGGCAATAACAATTTTCATTCATTTATCTCCGTCGAACATCAACCATCAGTTAAATCCAGGAATGTTTTTTCATCTAATCCTACATTTTTCAGTTTTTCTTTTGTGGGAACGCCGTTAATATTCCAATTTCTAATTTTGTATGTTTTATCAATAAGTTCCTGATATAGATTGCTGCGATATTTTCGCAGTTGGTAGATTTTATCTTCTATACTTAAATGATCGGGAACGATTTTAACATCGTTTCTTAATTGAGCATCGTAATACTCTTGTTTAGATAAATATTCTTTGGTCGTGACCGGGCCCATTGCTCTGTACGGTATGATATCAAATTCGCGCACTCCTTTGCCCATGCGTTTATTGAATAATCGTTGAAAAGTAGATATTCTGTCTGATATCAACATCATTTCAGAAAAGGTAAGATGCTTTCCTGTCACGGCCTCGTATAATTTGCAATAATCTTTTGCATGCTCGGTTATTTTTTCGCTTTCGGATATATCAGGATCATTGCTATGCCATGGAATAATATTGTTCCACGGTAGTCTGCATAATCCAAAGATTCCAAACATTGTTCGAAATGTTGGGAATACTGTTAGAGCTTGCGCTTTATCATTAAGAGTAGGCATTTTATCTTTAATAATATCCATGGAAATCATCCAGCATTGATCATGCTGAGGACCTTTATTAGTGATTCCGTAACTACCTTGTTGCGCAAGTGATTCTTTTGACATGTACTCACCAAATTCAAGACCGTTTTGAACCATGCCTATGTCATTTAAGAAATCTATGTCTTCATCATATTCTTCTACCAATAATTCTTTGATGCCTTCAATACCTATAGCAGCAACAATACCAAGACCACGGCCTTCAGCCATTTCATGTAACACATTGAGAAGCACCTTATAATTTCCAAAGGCTAATTTATGACCACCGGTAAATTCATTGTTTAAAATTCCTCGTTCATAACACTCCATGAGAAATGCCATAATTGATGCATAGGATACGGCATCAATACCATATGTATCACAGTAGAATTTTAATTCTAAAATGGCTTCTAAATTGAAAACGCCGCAATTTGCACCCAGTGATGCTAATACTTCGTATTCAGGACCATCAATAGTAACTTTTTTGCCTTTGTACGGACCTGTCCTCAATTTGAAATCATCTATTACTTTGCGACATGCGATAGAACAACCATACCAGCACCCTTCCATCGTATTTTGCTTTAAATATTTTTTAAACAAAATAGTAGAATCAATATTTTTTACATCTTTATGTGAACCGTATTGCATATTTTTAACAGGCAGCAACTCATATTCATTCATTAGATCGATAAAATTTGCTGTGCCGCAGGTTCGCAGATAATTTGCATCCTGGTAATTTAAAGAAGCGATTTCTTTGTGCATTTTGATCGCTAATTGATTAATGGCAGGTAAATCATGTGGATGATTCAGTGATGAATTAACACCTGTGTATTTAACGACGATAGCTAAAATATGTTTGTCTCTAAGAACTGTGCCCATACCGCCCCTGCCAGTTTGCCTTAACCGCACTTTATTTCTCTTGGTATCAAAAAATGAAAAATTAATAGTGCCTATGTTGGAATGTTCTGCGCCTCGGCCGGAAGATAACACAGCAATATTTTTTTTGTCTTCATTGTCTGTGGAAAATTTATTGATTAAATAAGGCGCTAATATATGTGTATCACGCTCTTTTACAAGCGAGGCGCCTATGATTTTTACCATACCAGCATTGCCGTCTATAAAAATAATGACGTCGCGTTCTGATTTGCCTCTGATTTCAAGACCATCCCAACCTGAAAATTTTAAATAAGGGCCAAAATACCCGCCTGTATTTACATCAACCGGGAGTTTTGTAAGCGGAGAAAGGGTTGTAACAATAACTCTTCCGGCACCCGGATATTGCGTAAGACCTGTCAGCGGACCTGTGGTTATCATTATTTCATTTTCAGGATCATCCCAGTTTGTGTTTTCATTTACAGAATCCCACAAATACTTTAATCCGTATCCCTTACCGCCTATAAAAGTTTTCTTTATATTTTCAGGAATTTGTTTTTCTAATATTTGAAAATGATCTAAATCTACAAATAGCAGTTTATTTGCATAACCATATTCTATTTTAGCAGGAAGATAGTTGAATTCTGCAATAGATTTTTGTCTTAACATGAATTATCTCCTTATCTGGGTTTAATGCTTAATGCCCCTGTAGGACAATTTTTAGCACAAATTCCACACATGACACATTTAAAAGGTGTACTGCAATTGTCGCTATAAATCATTACTTCATTCGGACAAAATCCAACACACATCAGGCAATTTACGCATAAATCTTTATTTAACATAACGATATCATCTTTGTCTTTATAAAGTGCATTAACGGGGCAAATATCTATACAGATATTACACTGGCTGCATGTTATTATATTATACTTTCCTTCTTCGCTTTCAATAATCCTTAGACGAGCCATTTGATTCGATTCATCTCTGAAGTATGTAGTTGAGCATGCTACTTGACATATTCTGCAACCTGTACATTTTTCATTATCTATGACAAATTTCTTCAATTTATACACCTCTTATATATTTTGGATAATTGAAATCATTTAATAATATATCAAATTAAGTAAATGATTTCAATTAAATAAAAAGAATTAACAAAAATATTCTTGATTCAACAATATAATATAAAAATATATTTGAAATTGCTTTTTAAAAATATTATAATAATAAAGATAAAAATGTATAAATCTATAGTTTAAATAGTGGTGAAGTAATGGCAAAAGAAATATATAAAATTATATACACTTCATGTATGGGAACACTTATTAATTATAATAATAAAAATATTTTAATTGACTCTATAATCTCTCCCAATATCCTTCCTTATCCAACAGTGGATAAAGATATTTTAATGAATATCGTAAAGAAAAAGCCGCCTTTTAGTAGTATAGATCTTATATTAATTACGCATGAACATAAAGAACATTTTCAACCTGATTTGGTGTGCCAAATATTAAGTGCGTGCTCGGAAGCTACTTTAATAGCTCCGAAAGCTGTTATCGCAGATATGAGAAAAAGTAAATATTTTAAAAAACGTTTTATTACTCAATTGATTTCTATCGATTTAGATCATAATAAATCAATTGATTTGAGTATTAAAAATATTAGACTTATTATTACAAGATTAATGCATGATGATCAAAATAAATATAAATATATACAAAATATCACATTTTTATTATATTTAGGTGAGCATAGAATATTGCATGTTGGAGACAGTTTGCCGGATGTTGCGATTTTTAGAGAATCTGAATTAATTAATAAAGATATAACCTGTTTAATAGTGCCGTTTATTTTCTTAATTACAGAATCGGGGGTTGAAGCAATTTCTTCAATCAATCCCAGATATTTATTGGCTACTCACTTTCCCATGAGAGAACATGATGTGAATAAGAGATTTGAAAATGCGCAAGAAATAAAAGATAATCCATTATCTCCGTTTCCAAAAAATACTTATTTGCTGAGCGAAAGTATGACGGAAATATTGCTTAAATAAGAGACTTATCGAAACTTTTTATTATCAAAAATTATTGTAGTTAAAGATATAATCTATATTTTCCCAAGTTTGAGACAATAACGATTTATATTGAGTATAACTAAAACGTTTATCTATGAGATATATGAAGCCGGTATCATTTTCGGATCGTATTACCCTGCCGCCTGCTTGCATTATTTTATTAACGCTTTCATACAAATAAGCAAATTCGAATCCATGGCCTTCTTTATCATAATATTGTTTTAATTTTTCTCTTTCATAGCAAAGTTTTGGAAGTCCAACACTGATAATGACGCAGCCGATGAGCCTGTCTCCAACCAGATCAATACTTTCAGAAAAACTTCCGCCCAGGACAACAAAAGCGGCTATATTGCTTTCTTTATTATTAAAATATGAAATAAATTCATCTCTGTCTGTTTCACTCATATTTGTTTTTTGCAGTAAAATGTTCTCATCCCCATATTTTTTTTTATAATTTTCATAAACAAAATTCATAAATTCAAATGAGGGGAAAAAAATCATGTAATTACCTTTATTGCGGTTTAATATTGTATGAAGATATTGAATAATTTCATTAATACTTTGATTTCTTTTTTTATATGTAAGATCAACATGGCATATAGCTGTTACTTTTAATTTATCTGATATAAAGGGACTTTTAGATATCATTGTATAATCAGTAGGGCTTCCGCCTGAAATACGCATAAAATAATCGATTGGCATAAGAGTAGCTGAAAAAAATATGGAGGAAGAGCTTTTTGATATAGTATCCAGCAAGTATTTTGAAGCATCCAGACAAAATAACTTCAATTTTTTTTCTGTTCTATCATAATAAAATATATGATAGGAAGAAGCAATTTGAAATAATTTATTAAATTTAAATAATATTAGATAAAAATCTTGAATAGTTGCCGGTAATTCGCCGTTTAACTGTATATATTTTTCTGCTTTAATTAAGAAATTATTAATTTGCAAAAAGACAAGATCATCTGCAGATAATTCGACAATATTATCTTCGGATGATTTATTAATTTTATTCAAAGAAGTATTTAATTTCGTTAATGCATTATAGAAGCTTTTATACTGTTTATTTGTTTTTCTTACTGTTAGCAACTCGTTTTTGCTTATTTCTGCCGAATACATTTGCCGTCCTCGGTCGCTTAGATTATGCGCTTCGTCTATTAAGAAAAGATATTTATTATTTTCTTCGAAATATCTTTTTAAGGATGAGAAAGGATCAAAAATATAATTATAATCACAAATAATAATATCGCAAAAACAACTGATATCTAAACTTAATTCAAAGGGACATACCATATATTTTTGAGCATATTTTTTTATAACTTCTCTGGTGATAATATCTTCGTTATGCAGTATCTCGAGTAAAATTTCTTTTATTTTATTATAATACTCTATTGTGAATTTGCATTTTTCAGGATTGCAATTTGTGATCTCGCTTTCATTGCAGCATACTTTTTCTTTAGCATCAATAATAACGGCTTTAATAAACAAACCATGTGTTTTTAATAATTCTAAAGTTTCTAATACAACTTTTTTTTGTGTGCCTTTGCTAACAAGATAAAAAATTTTCTCATCTTTAAGCAAAATATATTTTAAACTGGGAAATAAAGCAGATAATGTTTTGCCGCTTCCAGTGGGAGCATGCAAAAAAAGATTTTTCTCTTCTAACAAACATTTATAAATATTTTTAATAATAGCACGTTGACCTCTGCGATAGGTATGTGGAAAATTTAAAGTATCGATGCTGCTATTTCTTTTTAATTTTATATTGATTAATTTTCTTAGATAATATAAATACGAATGAATAATGTCTGTAATTTCGCTATCTATATCTTCGATCTTTAGATCATATATAAAATCTTTGGCTTTCATAGAAGAAATATTAATATACGTAACTTGAATCATAATTTGTTTTAAGTCACTTTTCTTTGCATACATAAAGGCATAAACTTTAGCTTGCATGATATGAATTTCAGAGGGCTGGGATATTTCATCAAGTGACTTTACCGTACTTTTAATTTCATTAATTATTATATTTCCATGATTATCAGTAAGCAATCCGTCAATTCTGCCGGAAATGGTTAGGTTGATTTCATCAAATTGATTTTGATATGATACGGGTACTTCTGTCTGTGCAGTTTGTGCGTATTGTTTTTGAATATATTGATGAGCTAAAATGCCTTCTTTTGCTGAAAGATGGTGAACTGAACGATGATCGATATCACCGCTGCTTAAAATAAATTCAATTAATTTTTTTACAGAAATATTTTCATAAATCATTATCATTGTACCGTTAAAAAAATAAAAATATTTTATATGCAATTAATATTCATTCATAAAATATTCTTCACATATACCGCCTGCATCTCTAAAATCATTCCAAAATAAAGGATATGATTTATTGACACAATCTGCATAAGTAATAATAACATTATCTTCGCAAATAACAGATGAAATTGCAGCGGCCATAGCAATACGATGATCATTTGAGGTATTAACAGTGCCGCCTTGCAGTCTACCCTGCCCATTTATTATAATTCCGTCTGATATCTCTACAATATCTCCGCCTAGAGATGAGATCATATTTATAGTCAGCTTCACTCTTTCTGATTCTAGTTGTTTAAGTTTTCTAATTCCAGTAATTTGTGTGATGCCTTGAATAGAAGTTGATAAAACGGCCATGATCGGCAATATATCAGGCATAGTTTCTATATTTACTTTAATTCCATTGAGTAAATTATTTGATTTAATTTTAATACCGTCACCTTTGCGAATGATTTTTGCGCCTGTATTGGAAATATATTTTAAAAATGATTTTTCCGGTTGTTTTGACTTTATATCTAAACCATATGAAGTTATATTACAGCCAAATGCAGAAGCACACAGCCAAAAAGAGGCGAAAGAATAATCTGCTTCAATGGTATAATCAAAAGAATTATAATGTTGATTTCCATTGATAAAAAATTCATGTAAATCTTGACTGTATTTTATGTTGATTCCAGCTTTTTGCAATATATCGATTATCATACGAATATCATCTGTATTGTTCAAATATTTACTAAGCCGAATTGTTGAGTCTCTCTTTAACAGCGGTAATATCAATAAAAGAGAAGAAATGGTTTGTGGTAATTCAACTTTATACAGGCCAGGTTTCAATAAACCCTGTATTATTAAAGGGAGATTACCGTCAGAATTTTCAAACGCAATTTCTTTTTCATAAAATACGTTATAAAAATCATTAAAAGATCCTTTAAGCAAAGGATATTTTGATGTAAATATAATTCGTGTGTTTGTAGTAAGAGCTAAAGAGATGAGATAACGTAGTGTACTGGTGCTTTGTCTACAGTCAATAGTGTTATTTCTAATATGTAAAGGAAACTGACCGGTGATTTTTAATGTAAAAAAATCCGGGCGATCTTCTTGAAGATATAATATATCACAACCAAACGATTCTACTGCTTTGATTGTTGCCAAAACATCATCAGATAACATAACATTATGTATAGTGCTTGTGCCGCAAGCCAGAGATGCACAAAGTATGGCTATATGTGTATAGCTTTTCGAAGGAGGTATTTTGATATTTGCACTGAGAGTTTTTGGAGTAATTTCAACTATTTTCATAATAATACCTATATATTTATTTGAGGTGAATATAAAATTATATTAATATAATTATAACAAAAACTGCTCTTATATCGAGCAGTTTAATGTTTAAATATTTTACGGTTATTTTAAATTCTCCGGATTTAAACATTGAAGCTCGTCTAATACAAAAATACCGTTATCTCTTATTAATATATCATCAAAATATATTTGTCCCCCGCCATATTCAGCTCTTTGTATACAAACTAAATCCCAATGCACAGCAGAACGATTGCCGTTATCGGCTTCGCCTATATATGCCGAACCCGGAGTGAAATGGAAGGAACCGGCAATTTTTTCATCAAACAAAGTATCCATCATCGGACTTAGAATATACGGATTAATACCTAAAGAAAATTCGCCGATATATCGTGCGCCTTCATCAGTATCTAATACATGGTTTATTCTTTTATCATCATTACATTTTGCGCTGATAATTTTACCTTCCTTAAATTCAAAATATATATTATCAAAAGTGAAACCATGATATTCGGAAGGAGTATTATACATCAACGTACCGTTTACACTATTTTTTACAGGAGCAGTAAAGATTTCGCCGTCAGGAATATTCATTTTTCCTGAACATTTGACACTGGGGATATCTTTTATAGAGAAATTTAGATCTGTATTTGGCCCCGAAATACGTACTTTATTTGTTTGATCCATAAGAGTGTTTAATGCATTTAAGGCTTTATCCATTTTAGAATAATCTAAATTACATACGTTGAAATAATAATTCTCAAAAGCTTCCAAACTCATATTCGCTTTCTGTGCCATTGAGTTATTTGGATATCTGAGCACAACCCATTTTGTTTTGTTGACTCTCTGGTCTAGAGTAGGCTTCATAATTTTAGAATATTGACGCATTTTATCATTGGGTACATCAGATAATTCTGCAGTGTTATCATTTCCTCTTACGGCGATATATGCGTCCATTTTTTTCATTTTATATAAAGATATATCGTTTAATAATTCTATCTGGTTATCTGTGGAGCCTAGGAGAATTTGTCTCGTTAGTCTTGAATTGGATAATTCAATGTAAGGATATCCGTCTGCGGCATAAACTTCTTTTATGATTTGTTGTGCCAGACAAATTGTACTTTCGCCTTCTATACTGATTAATACTTTTTCACCTGGTTTTATTTCACAGGAGTAATTTACTAAATTTTTTGCAAGCTTATTGATTCTGTTAAACATAATGCCTCCAATTTAAATTCTATTCTTAATTATAACATTCTAATGATAAAAAAATACAAATTTATTAAAATTTTATTTAAGTATATTAATATATTGATAATAAAAATAACATAAATAAAATTGACTTAATATGATTTAGAATTATAATATTAATAAAATGACAGAAGGTGTGTTAAAAATATTTAGGAGGAACTCAAATGGCAAAAAAAATAACAATTCCAGAATTTAAAATCTACAAACAGGAAAACAGACGTTTTACAATGCTGACGGTGTACGATTATACAACTGCTAAAATTGTCGATGAAAGCAATGTAGAGGCTATCTTAGTCGGAGATTCTATTGGTAATATCGTATATGGTTTTGAAAGCACAACACCGGTTACGCTTGATATGATGGTTCTTGCGACCAAGGCGGTCGTTAAAGGAGCACCAAACACTTTTATTGTAGGAGATTTGCCTTTTGGAACATATAATGTAAGCTGTGAACAGGCTATAGGATCTGCAAATCGTCTTATGAAAGAAGGCGGATGTGATTGCGTTAAACTTGAGGGAGGCATCGAAATGGCTGATAAAATTGAAGCTATTGTTAGATCGGGTACTCCGGTCATGGGGCATATCGGGCTGACTCCGCAAACTGCTGCGAGTTCTGGTGGCATGAAAGTTCAGGGAAAAACTCCGCAAACAGCCCAAAAACTTATTGATGATATTAAAGCGATTGAAGCAGCGGGTGCGTTTTGCTGCTTGGTTGAGTGTGTTCCCGTAGGTGTAGGAAAGGCAATGAGTGAAGCGGTGAGTATACCAATGTTTTCAGGTGGTTCGGGACCTTACGGAACAGGTTATGGACAGAATTTTTATGATATGTTCGGATTCTTCGGAAGAGCTCCAAAATTTGTAAAGCATTATGGAGAATACAGGGAAGCATTTGTAGAGGGACTTAATGAATTCAGAGATGATGTAAACAACAAAATATATCCTGCACGTGAACAATGCTACAATGTCAAAGTTGAAGGGTTTGAAGTAGACTGAGTTTGCTAGTTTTCAGTTTATTTAGGTTTAAATTAAAGATGAGGTGATAAAAATGAAAATAGCTATTTTGGGTGCAGGTGCAATGGGAAGCTTGTACGGTGGGTCTCTTTCCGAAAAAAATGATGTTTATTTAATAGATGTATGGAAAGAGCATGTGGATATTATCAATTCAGAAGGATTAAAAATAAAAATAAAAAATGAAGACAAGATCTATCATCCAAAAGCAGTAATGAGCACAAATGATGTAGGCAGTGTAGATTTGGTCATGATCTTTGTTAAATCGGTAAACACAGCAGAAGCGTTATCAAAAAGCAATGCTTTATTTGGGGAAACAACAATGGCATTAACACTGCAAAACGGATATGGTAACGATGAAGATATTTTACCTTATGTAAAAAAAGAAAATCTATTAATTGGAGCAACAGCTTCAGGTGCAACGGTTCTCGGACCGGGATACGTATTTCAAGCAGGCGTTGGTCCGACCAATATTGGTGTACGTAAGGATGGGTGTTTGGATAAAGCGCAAATTATTGTGGATTTATTTAATGAAAGCGGCATAGAAACATATAAATCAGATAATGTTTTACAAGCTATTTGGACTAAATTGATGGTAAATGTAGGGATCAATGCCATCAGCGCATTGCTTGATACACGTAATGGATTTTTAGCAGAAAGCAAAGCAGCATATGATATTGCATATAAATTAGTAAAAGAAGGTGTTGAGGTTGCAAAAGCGGAAGGCTACGTGTTGAATGCAGAAGAGATATGTGAAAAATATTACATACAAGGTGCAAAAGTCGTTGGACACAATCGATGTTCGATGCTTCAAGATGTTGATAAAAAGAGAAAGACGGAAGTGGAGAAAATCAACGGTGCAATTTCAAGTATAGGCAAAAAACATGGAATTGTAACTCCGTATAATGATTTAATGGTTGAAATGATTAATGCCAAGGAAGACTCATATAATTTTCAATAAAAATAAGCCATACTCTAAGTATGGCTTATTTTTATATCTTGTTTAAATATAACCTGATCATCCTGCGCATCCACAAAGATCTTGTTTTCTTTACTAATTTCACCTTGCAGAATGGCTTCACTTAATCTGTCTTCAATTAAACTTTGTATTGTACGGCGCAGTGGTCTTGCACCGTATTCCAAATTTGTCCCTTTTGATGCAATTAATGCTTTTACATTTTCTGTAAATTCTATATTTAGATCAATATCACGCATTCTGTTTATAAGTTGACTTAACATGATATCAATAATGTGCTTAATATCACTGTCGTTAAGTTTATGGAACACAATGATTTCATCTAATCTATTTAAAAACTCTGGTTTTAAACCCCTGCGCAGTTCATCTAACACAGCTTCTTTCATTTTTTCATATTCATCAGCATTTTCATCTTTACTACTGCTGAAACCAAGAATTGATGATCTTTTTATTGTATGTGCTCCGATATTTGAAGTCATAACGATAATGGTATTTCTAAAATCTACTGTTTTTCCTTTTCCGTCAGTTAGCCTACCATCTTCCATGATTTGCAGAAGAATATTGAGTACATCGGGATGTGCTTTTTCTATTTCGTCAAGTAAGACGACACTGTATGGTTTTCTGCGGACGCGTTTAGTCAATTGACCCCCTTCGTCGTATCCCACATATCCCGGAGGCGAACCTATCAGACGGCTCACGGCATGTTTTTCCATATATTCACTCATATCTATTCGTATAACCGAATTTTCATCACCAAACATAACTTCTGCCAAAGCTTTGCATAATTCTGTTTTACCCACGCCTGTTGGGCCTAAGAATATAAAGGAACCGATAGGACGTTTCGGGTCTTTCAATCCTACTCGCGATCTTCTTATTGCGCGTGCGAGAGCATTAATTGCTTCATTTTGTCCAACAACACGTTTATGCAATATTGCTTCCATATTTAAAAGGCGTTCTGTTTCTTCTTTGGCTATTTTTTCTATCGGTATATTTGTCCACTCTGATACAACTTTTTCTATATCTTTTACTTCAACAATCGAATAGATACTCGCCGTATTTGTATCAGACCATTTCTTTTTAATATCTGCCAGTTTATCTTTGATCTCTTTTATTTCGTCTCTTACTTTCGCTGCTTTCTCGTAATCTTGAACAGCTACGGCTTCTTCTTTTTCTTTATTTAATTTTTCTGATTCTTTTTCAAGCTCGCTTATTTGCGGTGGAGCTGTAAGCAGGCTCATTTTAACTTTTGATGCGGCCTCATCCATTAGATCGATCGCTTTGTCAGGTAGATATCTGTCATTAATATATCGATGAGATAGGTTCACAGCTGCCTGCACTGCGTCATCTGTAATCTTTAATTTATGATGAGCTTCGTATTTGTCTCTTAGCCCGAATAAAATTAGTATTGCTTCTTCGACACTTGGTTCACCTACCTCAACAGTTTGAAATCTTCTTTCAAATGCAGCATCTTTTTCTATATGTTTTCTATATTCATCGATAGTTGTAGCGCCAATTGTCTGCATTTCTCCTCGTGCCAGAGCAGGTTTTAAAATATTAGCAGCATCAACAGCGCCTTCAGCTGCTCCTGCGCCTATAATTGTGTGAATTTCATCGATAAACAGGATGATATTGCCGCTCTCTTTAATTTCCTGAATAACATTTTTCAAACGCTCTTCAAATTCACCTCTGTATTTAGCGCCTGCTATCATAGAAGGCAGATCTAAAGTAATCAAACGCTTGTTTTTCAGTGTCTCCGGAATATTTCCTTCTATCATTCTTTGTGCCAACCCTTCTACAACAGCTGTTTTGCCGACACCAGGTTCACCAATTAAACAAGGATTATTTTTTGTTCTGCGAGATAAGATTTGAATGACTCTATTAATTTCTCTTTCTCTGCCGATAACTGGATCAAGCCTTCCCTCTTTAGCAAGCTGTGTTAAATCAGTGCCGTATTTTTCTACATTTTGATTCTTATTATCATTCGCGCCTGTTTTTGAAGAGGGTTGTTTATTTTGTGCATTCGATAATATGGATGTAATTTCCTTTCTGACTTTATCAAAATCTATACCAGTGCTCAGTAAAATATTTGCGGCAACTCCGTTGCCTTCTTTGAGTAACCCTAAGAGCAAATGTTCACTGCCTACAAATCCTTGATTTAATTCATTGGCGACAACAATACTTTCTTCAAGCACTTTTTTCATACGAGGAGTATATCCCAATAAATCCTGACCTGTTTTCCCCTCGCCCACTATGTTGATTATATTGTATCTAATATTTTCTTCGTCTATGCCCATACTTTCCAGTACTTCATAAGCAACTGTATCATTTTGCATTAAAATACCCAAAAGCAAATGCTCTGTGCCAATATAATTATGGTCTAATGACAAAGCTTCATCTCTGGCGAAAATTAATGCCTGTTGAGCTTTTTGTGTGAATTTACCAAATATTGACATAATTTTTTATCTCCTATCTTAATCTATTTTTTATATATTCAGCACGTTTTTGATCTATATTGTCTTTATCTTCAATTTCTATAATATTTTTTAATATTGCCGGGTGGATGTTTTTGATAATTTCATTAATTTTATCAATGGTGATATTTGTAATAATGCCCATATCAATACCTAAGCGTATTATTGATAATAATTGCATTGCTTCTTTAATATCAATAATTTCAGCATATGATAAAATACCGTATGAACGCATTATTTTATCTCGAATAGCATAATTATCTTTTTCAAATAGCATATTTCTAAGCTCTCGTTCTCGTTTAATAACGCCTTTAGTTACAGCTTTGACATTTAAGAGTATTTCATTTTCAGTCATGCCCAGAGAATTTTGATTAGAAATTTGAAATAAATCACCCGTGCTTTCCGTGCCTTCGCCGTAAATTCCTCTAATTGTGAGACCATATCTGCTGACTGTTTTTAAAATCCCGCTTATATTATGTGTCAGTGTTAATGCAGGTAAGTGAAGCATAACAGACATTCTCACCCCTGTGCCTAAATTTGTGGGGCATGAGGTTAAATATCCATAGTGCTCATCAAAGGCATATTCAATTTGTTCTTCTAATAGATCATCAATTTTATTAGCCATATCATATGCATTTTCCAAAGACAAGCCGGGCAATATACACTGTATCCTAATATGATCTTCTTCATTAATCATAATACTGATTTGTTCATCTTTGTTGATTAAAGCACCTGCACCCGATTTTTTTAAAGCTAAATTAGGGCTTATCAGATGTTTTTCGATAAGCGTTTCTTTTTCATCTTCATTTATATTTTCTATAGAAATATAATTAAATTCCTTTGAAATATAGCTATTTGAATCTAAAATTGCCTTACATACATCGGTGCATATTTTTTCAAGCGTGTCTACCGAAGCTTTATGTGGGAAAATGGTATTTTTTAAATTTCTTGCTATTCTCACTCTTGTACTAATAGCGATATCAGAGGTATTTTCATTTGCTTTCCAAGCCAAAACATTCGCCTCCTTACCTATATTATTTATTCATTGTATGCTTTTATTAAATCTCTGTATTCTGCTGCTTTTTCATAATTTTCATTACGAACAGCTTCTTCTAACTTTGCTTGAAGAATACAAATATCTTGTTGTTTTTTAATATCTTGTTGTTTGCTTTTAATTATTTTGCCCATATGTTGTTCTTTTCCGTGGATACGTTTGATAATAGGTTGTATAACAGCGGAAAAATTATCATAGCAAGCATCACATCCGATTTTACCGTATTTCATGAGTTCTTCATAACTCAAATTACATGTGCTGCATTTTAAAGTCGGTGAAACAGTTTTATCTTCTTCATTTTGTTCGCTTTCTATATTTAATAAGGCACTAATAAAGTTATCAAACATATAGCTGCTTAATACGCTTTCTTTGGCACAATCTTCACATAAATATAATTCGGTTTTTTTACCATTTTCAACCATTGTTAAAAATACAACAGCTTCTTTTTTATTACATTTATTACATAACATAATTATTCTCCCTTAATCATCGCTGTTGTCGCACATAATTTTATACACGATTCCTCGGTTTAAATTGAGGACATCAGCTATTTTTCTTATCGATAAATTTGTATTATTTTTTAAAAATAAAACTATCTGTGTTCTCTTTTCAATATATTCTTTCTTTTGCAAATTATTTAATAATATATCTGAAATATTAAAATATTCTTTTATTAAAGTTTTAGCATCTATTAGTTCGTCATCGCTATTATTCAAATCTAAAATACAATCATTGCATTCTTTGTTAATAAAATCTAAAAAAAAGTCGTAAGTTAAGTGCTGTTTGTTAATATAAGAACATTGTTTTATGTAATCATAATATTCGTAATATATATCTTTGGCTTCAACAGATAAAATTTTTTTATAATTTTTATGATTTGATGAAGCATGGTTTATTAGATATCTTATTACTTGTAAAAATCTATCTTCATCATAGATAGCTTCGCTTAAATATCGACTATAAAACACGTGACCATATCTGGAATTTTTTTTATTATAGTAAGCTGCATAACTAATATTCACCCGTTTCATAATCTCGGCTATATTTAATAAATTTTCTTTTATTAAAAAATGAGCATGATCATCTAAAATACAATATGCACATACATCATAGTTTTTATTTAAAGATTTATTATGCATTATTTCGATAATCTTTTTTTTATCTTCGTAATTAAGGAAAATATGCTCTGAACCGTTTCCTCTAACTATTGTATGATATATTTTTGAATTATGATAATTTCTAGCTTGTCTTGCCATATGAACCCCTCGTCATGATTGTAACACAAAAAAGAAAAATTGACAATAGGGACAGACAATATTGTCAATTTTATCGTGTGTGATGTTGGTAAATAACTATTCTTGATTAAAAATACCGTCTAAACCATACGCAGCTGCACAGCACAAAATACTTAATGTGGAAATAATTGACCATGCCAGCTCAATTGATTGGTTGTTCTTATAAATTTTAAATTCATCTAGCATGCTGCTTTCTTGTATTGCCTGATCAGTAAAGTCATTAAAGCATAGCTTATAGCCTTCTCTTCTAATCATAAATTTTCTCCTAAAATATGTTTTTATTATAATAAATTAAGTTAAGAGAATAATGTGATATACTAATCGTAAATTTTATCATTTATATTTTATTTATTAATAATTTATCATAAAAAATAAATTTTTTAAGGAAATTATAACAATGAAGAAAACTGTATTAGTAACCGGCGCTTCGAAAGGCATAGGTAGATGTATTGCCAAAGTATTTGCATTGAATGATTATAATATTGTAATTAATTATCTAAAAAGTGATATCTTGGCAAAAGAATTATTAGAAGAATTACGTAAGTTGAAAAGCACACCGCTTGCAATTAAAGCAGATGTATCTAAAAGAGATGAAGTTGATAATATGTTCAAAGAAATAAAACAATCTTTTAAATATGTCGATATATTAATCAATAATGCAGGAATTGCAAATCAGATGCTTTTTACCGATATATCGGCTCAACAATGGGATCAAATATTTGATGTGAATATGAAAGGAATATTTAATTGTACGCAAGCAGCTGTTGACGATATGATTTACAGAAAAAGTGGAAAAATAATTAATATTTCTTCTGTATGGGGAATATGTGGAGCTTCGTGTGAGGTAGCCTATTCTGCATCAAAAGCGGCCGTTATCGGTTTCACAAAAGCACTTGCTAAAGAATTGGGGCCTTCTAACATACAAGTAAATTGTATTGCGCCCGGTATTATTGATACGGATATGAATAAAAAAATAGAACACAGCACAATAGAATCATTGATCGATCAAACACCGTTGGGTAAAATAGGTTCGGCTGAAGATATTGCATATACAGCATTGTTTTTAGCTGGTGAACAATCCAATTTTATTACAGGACAAGTTATTAGCCCAAACGGCGGATTTGTTATATAAGAATCTTAAGTTTTTTCCATTAAAGAGTTAATGAAGGATTCGCATTTAAGAAAATATCACTTATATTATTGTTTAAATATTCATAGTAGGCACAGGAGGCAATCATTGCTGCATTATCGGTACAATATTTTGGACGTGGTATAAATAATTTATAGCCTTTTTCCTCGGCGAGCTGTATCATTCTTTCTTTTAATCTGCTGTTTGCTGCAACACCGCCTGAGAGGCAAATTGTATGTTGATTTGTTAATTGTGCCGCCAAATCTATTTTTCTGCATAGCACGTCTACAATTGCTTCTTGAAAAGATGCACTTATATCATAAGGATTAATTTCAAGATCTTTCATCTTCATTGTATTCAAATAATTAAGTACTGCTGATTTTAGTCCGCTGAAACTAAAATCAAGGTTATTATTTGAAAGCATAACTCTTGGGAAAGAAATCGATTCTTTATTGCCCTTTTTGGCATATTTATCAATTTCAGGACCGCCTGGATAATCAAGGCCCAAACAACGTGCAATTTTGTCAAATGCTTCACCTGCTGCATCATCCAGAGTTTTCCCGAGTGTGGTAATTTTACAATATTCTTCGACAAGCAAAATATTTGTGTGGCCTCCGGATATAACTAAGCTTAAAAACGGAGGATGCAAATTTTTGTATTCAAGATAATTTGCAGCAATATGACCTTTGATGTGATGTATGCCGATTAAAGGTTTTTTTGCAGCATATGCTATAGATTTAGCGTATGATAATCCTACCAGCAAAGCACCGACAAGCCCGGGTCCATAGGTTACAGCAACGGCATCAAGATCGTTAAAACAAATGTTTGCATCATCTAGGGCTCCTTGAGTAACATAAGGCAGCATCTGCAAATGATTTCTAGATGCAATTTCCGGCACGACTCCGCCGTAACGGCGGTGGATGTCTATTTGCGTAGATGTAACTTCGGATAGTATTTCCCTTCCGTTTTCAATAATTGATGCTGATGTTTCGTCACATGATGTTTCAATACCAAGGATTTTTATTTTATTCATTGTTCTTCTCTATTGTTTTCTTAATTTAATTTTTTGTTTTATTATATTAATAAAAGTTATATATATGCAACCCGAACCAAATCCATAAAGTAACAAGATGAAAACAGGTCCGAGTACAGGAATATAATTAACAGCAAATAATATACAAATAATAATTAAAATATCAAATTTATATAATTTAAAATTCGTTAGCTTGCTTTTTATTATGCTAATAAATGGGATAATTGATATTAATATTAAAAAAGAATAAACGCCGAATAAGAATATACCCGGAGCTAATAAAAAGCCGGAGAGAATCATAAAAATAGATAATACCACAGTACTAAATAGAACACCTATACCTACCAATAAAGAAATAAATGGATTGCGTTTAAGGGTGATTACAGTATTATCAACAAAATTTGGACACAATAAAAGAAAAATCCATGTTAGAAAAACCAATAATAATATTTTAAAAAAAGAAATACCTATTGCTAAAAAATTAATTTTGTTTTGCAGAGAAGATCCATCCGCTGCGATATTATGATGATTAATATCTCCTGTAATGTGTGCCTGATTATCTATGGATGCATTCAGTGTGGAATAGTAGTTTAAATTTCCTGATATGATCGAGTTCGCGCTCACTCCAATATTATCTGAATAAATGGTTGCATTTTTATTTATCTTTGCATCAAGTGTTACATTATCTGCTTTAATATATAAATTGCCTTTAATTTGTCCTCTTATGGTTACGCTGCCGGAAGAATAAATATATACATCATCTTCAAAGATTGTTGAATCATCAGACTCGAAAGAATATAAAGAAACAGCAATCATATCGTCGGCAATGACTGAATTTGTTATAGTAGACAGCGCGTCAATCAAAACAACATCTCTATTAAAATCTCCCCCATCTAAATGAACGGAATTTGTGCCTATAATCGTTAACCCATAAATTTTTCCGTTTATTGTAGCACCTTTTGATGAGATAGCGGTAAGATTAGCGGTTAATTCTCCGTCAATATTAATGGCATTATAAAATCCAAATAAGTCGTAAGAATACGACTGATCTTTTTCGATATTAATATCATCATTTTTTGTAATTGATATGGTGTCTGATTGTGCAGAAACAAAAACTGCGCTGCTTGTTAATATAATAAAAATTAGAAATCCTAATATAAATTTTTTTTTCATGATAAACCTTCTATAAAATTACTTTTAACATTAATATTGCATCTTCATGATTATCGGGATAATAGTTACGTCGAATTCCGTTTTCTATAAATCCTTTTTTTTTGTATAAATCATATGCGATTTTATTACTTTGTCGTACTTCTAGATACATATAATGGATACTTCTGTTTTGAGCGATTTGTATCATATTATCTATTAAACTTTGTCCTATACCTAAATTTCTGTAAATTTGTTTAACAGCTATGTTTGTTATATGTGCCTCATCTATTACCAACCACATGCCCCCGTAAGCGATTACCTCTCCGCCTATGGTGCCGACGATGTAATACGCAAGTTTATTTTGTATTTCCTCTTCAAATGCTTGCCTTGGCCAAGGAATTGTAAAGGCTTCTTTTTCTAACTCAAATACATGATCGATATCTTTGTATTGCATTTTTCTAAAAATAACTTTCATTTACAGCGCCTTTTTTGATTTGATAAGTTTTCTTCGGCTTGTGCAACTCTCAGATAATTTGGCATAGCACTATAATGGTCTTGTAGATTACCTGCTTTTATTTTTTCTAAAGCGATTAATGCAGCATAGGATGCTTTAGGCATCAAAACATTTATATTGGCAATATGAGCTCTGTTTTTTAGTTTGTCTTTAAACTGATTGTAATATTTTATGGTAGCATCTCCTAAAAAGAGCACATCATCATTTTGCGCATTCAAAATATTGATAAGATCAGGAATTAAAAAAACATTTTCGTTACATAAATGGTCTAATTTATTATTTCTGGATTTATATAATGCTGAATATAATTGATTGCGTTGTGCATCAAGCACAGGGCAAATGATACCATTAAAATACATAACAGAATGCGCTAAAACATCCAGGGTCGAAACAGTTATAATTGGCTTATTGGCAACAATTGCGAAGCCTTTAATGGTTGCTAAAGCTATTCGTAATCCTGTAAAGGACCCGGGACCATTTGATACTGCAAAATAATCAATATCTTCAATATCCATTCTAAGGTTTTTAAGTAAAGAATCAATGATAATCAGAAGTTTTTCTGAATGCTTTAATTTATAATCTGTAAAAACTTCTCCATGAAGTTTATATTCGTCGATAATCGCTGCCGATGCAGCTATGGTTGATGTATCGATTGAAAGTATTTTCATTTAATCACCATTAAGATCATATATTTCATATTTTATTTCTCTTATATGAGGCATTGTTTTTTTAATTGTTATTTGTTTATAATCAAAATTTTTTAAAATTGACATTGCAATATCAGGCCATTCAATCATAACGATACCCCTTGAATATAAATATTCCTCAAAACCAATTTCAAATAATTCTTCTGGTTTGTCAAGTCTATACAAATCCATATGATATATATCTATATCACCGGCGTATTCATTTATAATTGTAAAAGTAGGACTGACAACATCTTGTGCAACATTTTTTTGTTTTGCAACACCTTTGACAAAAGATGTTTTCCCGGCTCCCATGTCTCCGTTTAAAAGTATAATGTCGCCTTTGTAAAATTCTTTTGCTATGTCAAAACCAATTAATTGTGTTTCGGTCTCGTTGTTTGATATGGTGTTAGATATTATTATATTTTTCATATAAAACTATTTAAATCTATTCCTATTTTTGATTGTTTTTATTCTAAGTAAAAGTTGTTTATAGAAATCTTTGCCGAAGAATAAAAAGAAGTTAAGCAGTGAACCTACAATGGCGATACGAATAGAGTTGCTCCCAATTATAATTTCATATAAATATAAAACAGCATTTGCATAAGCCAAATATTTAATTTTAACCGGTAAAATAAAAAATAATAATATTTCCATATTAGGATAAAGCATTGCAAAAGCAAAGAATAAAGAGAGATTTAAAAATGTACCCGTAACCGGAACCTGAGAAACCAAAGAAGCAATAACAGTCAATATTATACCGAGCAAATAATAAATATTGAATTTAAAACTTCCCCATGTGCGCTCAAGTGAAGTGCCTATAAAGTAATAAAAATATAATGCAATAAGGGTAAAGAAAATTCCTGATCCCGGTGGCACAAAAACAAAAGTTATTATTCGCCAGATCTGACCTTTTAAAACCAATGCAGGATCCAAAATAAAATATGACAAAAGATCAATTCTGCCCAAAATATATGTTACGACATATACGATAGCATTTAAAATTGTAATGTGTAGCATTAAATTCTTAATAGCGTACTTGCCAAATTTTCTGTTTAATTTATTTAACAATTTCATTTAATTTCCTCGCAATTTAATATAAGTTGCTTTTATATTCTATATTGTTTAGATAAAAATGTAAATTAATAAATTAAATAGATCAAATTTTATTTTTGAAATTTATTATGATATAGATTAAGCAATCATTTATGTAAAAATATCTTTATAATTTTTTGATTTAAACAGATAAGCAGACCTGCATTCTCAAATAAGAAGAGGTCTGCTTAACTTTTGAAGATGTACCGCAATGGTGTACTTCCTCCTTTTTCTCCCCTATCCTTTTTGACTTATGAACCTTTTTTCTACTATTAAGAAAAGAAACATTCATCAAGCATTAGGAAGGTACGTTGTTTTGAAAATTACAGTTTGGCAACCATTGCAAGCCGCTTATAATCTTCTCAGCCTAAAACGTATATTATTTTCAATTCTATTTCTTCTTAATATTTCATCATATGTTCTTTCGATTAGCGATATACAGTAAAATCACTGTCTTTTCGTTTTTCTCTAAACCTTTAGGTTAAAACATTGTCTAAAATATATTGAATCCATATTTGAAAATTCATATCCGTATAGGCACGTAACCTTTTCGGAGTATCCCAAATGAATAAGTAAACCTTTTCATCTGGTGGGTTTAATTGTATACGATGACATTTTGTTTGTCAATACGTTTTTTGAAAAATTTTTAATGATCAGCCTCTGTATGGATAACTAGAACAGGACATGGCGCTTCAGCGATTACTCTTTGTGCAACTGAACCAATGAAAAAACGTTTTATTTTAGAAAATCCCCTATTTCCTATAACAATCAGATCGAACTTTTCATCTTTAGCAGCTTCTAAAATTTTAAAATAAGGTTCGCCGAAATATATCTGTGTGTCGAGCTGAATATTTTTAAAATCAATTTCAGAAATAATGGAATCTAGTATATTGGATGCATTTTCTTTCATTATCTTTTCTAAAGTTTCATCATCGATTTTTGTATTTCTTCCAGTAATAATTGAACCGTCAACTTGACGCCAAAGCTGCTCGTTAATTTTAAACATTCTGGCATAATCATAATTGACAACAGTAATGAGTTTTATAGAGGACTGTATAATTTTTGATATTTCAATTGCTTTTTCTACAGCGTTTTTAGATGCTGTAGAGCCATCTACAGGAACTAATATTTTCATAACAATCTCCTTTACAATCTATTAAAATTTTCGAAAAAAGATATGCTAATATTATAGTTGCTTATCAGGATTGAATTTTTGTTTCTTTTTTTACGATATTTATCAGATAATCTAAAAATTCATCTCTAATATCTGTTCGTTTTAATGCCGTTTCAACAGTGGCTTCTAAAAAACCTTGTTTACTTCCTAAATCATAACGTCGACCTTCAAAGATATAAGCAAAGGTTTTTTCTACTTCCACAAGCTTATTTAACGCATCTGTGAGCTGTATTTCTCCGCCTTTGCCTGGTGTAGTTTCTTCGAGGATTTTAAATATTTTTGGTGTAATGATATATCTTCCCAAAATTGCTATATTAGATGGGGCATCATTTTCTGAGGGTTTTTCAACAAGACCATTGACTTGATAAATATGGTCGGTTAGTTTTTTGCCGTCTACTATACCATATTTATTCACTTGCGAAAGATCCACTTGCTGGACACCTAAAACGGTTGATTGATATTTATCATAAACATCAATCATTTGCTTAAGACAAGGAATCTGGTTATTATATACAACATCATCACCAAGCAAAACGGCAAATGGTTCATTGCCTACAAATGTACGTGCGCAATAAATAGCATGGCCTAATCCTTTAGGCTCTTTTTGCCTTATATAGTGTATTTCAGCCAATTCAGAGGTGTCCTTTACAATTTTTAAAAGATCAAGTTTATTTTTTCTTTCGAGTTCATGTTCGAATTCAATTGATCTATCAAAATGATCTTCAATGGCACGCTTATTTTTGCCTGTTATAATTAATATTTCATCGATTCCCGAATTGATGGCTTCTTCAATAATATATTGAATTGTAGGTTTATCGACTATTGGGAGCATTTCTTTAGGCATTGCTTTTGTTGCTGGTAAAAAACGAGTCCCTAGTCCTGCTGCGGGAATAACTGCCTTGCGTACATGCATATTTAATACCTGCCTTTGTATTTTATTATAAGAAATCAAATAACCTATTGTTTAAAGAGCATAACATATTGAATAGAAATTATCAACCAATAAAGTCTGTATATATTAAATAAGAATGCAATGATTTTTGATTAATTTATAAGGTGTATGATAATGAATAAATTTGTATTTTTCATCTTAATATGATAGCATTAAAATAATATTTCAATTTGTCAATAAAAATTTACATAAAATTTACTTGTTCCAATATAAGATTGGAGATGTAGTATTATAAATTAATTAATATAAACTTTAACTTCAATAATGCTGCTTTGTCTTTATCGCTTAATACATAAATAAATTATTTTGATATATAAAAATACTTAATGTTAGGAGTAGAGATAATGAATAAAATAATTATTATTTCTAATAGATTACCTATTACTGTGCAAAAAAATAATGAGGATAAAATTGAATATATAGAAAGTATCGGGGGGCTGTCTACAGGATTAAAAAATATTCACCAACAGGGCAACAGTATTTGGATTGGCTGGCCAGGTATATCCAGTGATAAATTAACGGAAGAAGAAAGAAAAGGCATTGAAAAAAAATTAATTGAAGAATATAAATGTCTTCCGGTTTTTTTATCGGAAGAAGAAGTGAATCTATATTATCACGGATTTTGTAACAAAACAATTTGGCCATTATTTCATTATTTTCAAGAAAAAACTGAATACGATTTTGAAACTTGGGAGGAATATAAAAAAATAAATGTAAAATTTTTTGAAACAGCAAAAACTGTAATTAAAAAGAATGATACTATATGGGTACATGATTATCAACTAATGTTACTTCCGGAAATGATAAAGACAAGTTATTTTAATACACAAGTTGGTTTCTTTTTACACATTCCTTTTCCTTCAACTGAAATATTCAGATTACTAATCTGGCGTAATGAAATTTTAAACGGGATTCTAGGCGCCGATCTAATAGGTTTTCATACATATGACTATGTGCGCCATTTTTTAAGAAGCACAAGGAGATTACTGGGGCTTGAAGATAATTTAAATAAGATTGCATATGAAGATAGATATGTGCAGGTGAATGCATTTCCGATGGGAATTGAATATAAGCGTTTTTTTCAGTATTGTGAAGGAGAAAAGATCGCTGATGATAATGATGATGATTTTGTTAATATCGGAAATATACAAACTATATTATCGGTTGATCGTCTCGACTATACTAAAGGCATTCCGCAGCGCATAAAATCTTTTGGAAGATTTTTAGAAAACTATCCTGAATATCAAGGAAAAGTAATATTGATTTTAATTGTAGCGCCATCGAGAGTAGAAGTTGATTCTTATAATCAATTATTACGACAAATTAAAGAACTCATCAGCGAAATAAACGGAAGATATGGGACTATGAAATGGGTACCTATATTATTTTTCTTTCGGTCATTTAGTCAAGAAAAATTAATAGAATTTTACAGAAAAACAGACGTGTTATTGGTGACTCCTTTAAGAGATGGGATGAATTTAGTAGCAAAAGAGTATATTGCATCAAAAAATGATTATAAAGGGATGGTAGTTATCAGTGAAACTGCCGGTGCAGCAAGTGAGTTAGGAGAAGCTATTTTAGTAAATGCGAACGATTTTGATTCAACGGCTGAAGGAATTAAAACGGCTCTTGAAATGTCGGACGAGGAGATCATTACAAGAAATAAACGAATGCATGAACGCTTAAAACGCTATAATGTTTATTTTTGGGCTTCGGAATTTTTAAATTCATTAAATCAAACAGTCATAGAATCAATCAATATTAGTACACAAAAAAATGCCGAAGAAAACATAGAGATTATTAAAACCGAATATAAAAAAACAAACAAAAGAGCTTTATTTTTGGATTATGATGGTACTTTGGTAGGCCTTACTTCTATACCTGAAAAGGCAAAACCTGATGAACAAATTAAAAAATTATTACAAAAACTATCGAATGATCCGCAAAATACTGTTGTAATTATTTCCGGAAGAGATCGTAATATTTTAACAAAATGGTTGGGAGATTTGAATTTGTCTTTAGTTGCATCACACGGATTATGGCTACGTACTACCCCGCAAGATGAATGGAAAATGATGATGGATTTAGACAATGACTGGAAAAGTTCGGTTCGAAATATTTTAGAATTATATACAGATCGTATTCCGGGTTCGTTTATTGAAGAAAAAGAATTTTCTTTAGCATGGCATTATAGACAATGTGACCCAGATATTGTTGCTTCAAAGTTTAATGAAATTAAGGACGCACTTCTATCAATGATTCAATCCAGCACATTAGAGCTCATAAATGGTAATAAAGTTTTAGAAATAAATGATAGCAGATTTAATAAAGGATATGCAGCTTTAAATTTGCTGCAAAATCAAGAATTTGATTTTGTATTTGCGGTAGGTGATGATGCTACAGACGAAGATTTATTTTCATTATTGCCAAAAGATTCTTATACAATTAAAATAGGAACAGGTAACACAAATGCAGGTTATCGAATGAAGTCATGGAAATCTTTGCGTAAAATGCTTGAAGAATTGACTGATTAAACTATAATAATATATTTTAAGTTAGAAAGGAAGCTTAGTAACATGAAAGACGACATCTATGAAATTAACGGTCTTAATTTAAGTACATATCATCTTAAATTAAATGAATCGTTATTTCATAATGCGAATGGATATATTGGAATCAGGTATGATTTCGAAGAAGGTTATGGGGATAAAATGAAGTATATCCCAAGCCAGTATATCAATGGTTTTTATGATTTTACTGAAATGAAACAAGCGGAAAATTTATATGGATTAATCAGAGAAAAACATGTCATGGTAAACATTGCGAATACTCAATTTATAAAACTATATATTGATGATGAAGAATTTAGCATGTTTACGGGGGCGGTATTGCAAAGTAAGCTGTCTTTGAATATGGACAAAGGAATAACGGTAAGAGATGTAATTTGGCGTTCTCCCAAAGGCAAAGAATTGCATATTACTATAAAACGAATGGCATCTTTTCACCAGCTGTCACTATTTACGATTGATTACGAAATAGAATTATTAAATTTTTCTGGAAAAGTAGTTTTTGATTCACTGCACGATGGCAATGTGATGAATTATGCGCAACCGCTTGATCCGCGTATTGCAGATGATTTTGAAAGTTATATCTATCCAATAAATTGTGAAATAAAAAATGAAGGATCATGTATCACTTCTGTTACATCTAAATCTAACTTGAAGGTATGCAGTTATGTAAAGAATATATTTTCAAAAGAACATCAAAATGAATTTAAAATCAATAACAATCAAACTTTAAACCGAATAAAAGCCTACGCCAATAAAGGCGAAAAGATCAGATTAATAAAATATGCCGTTTTTTCAGATTCTATTCGCTATAAAAACTGTAAAGAGCAATGTTATAAAGAAATGAAAAGCGCTCTGGCTATGCCCATAGAAAACTTATATAAAAAACAAGAAGAATATATTGCAAACTTTTGGGAAAATTGCTTAATTGAAATTGATGGTGATGATGAGTTAGATATGGCGTTGAAATTTAATTTATATCAACTTTTGCAATCTGCAAGTAAGGATCAGTTTGGCAATATCTCTCCTAAAGGGTTAAGCGGAGATGGATATGACGGGCATTATTTTTGGGATTCTGAAATGTATGTGCAGCCTTTTTTTACAATTACGAATCCATCAATTACAAAGAAATTAATAGAATATCGTTTTGCAATATTGGATAAAGCGAAAGAAAATGCACGATTGCTGGGCCATAAAAACGGAGCTCTTTATCCATGGAGAACAATCATGGGCAAAGAATGTTCAGGATATTTTCCGGCGGGATCCGCGCAATATCATATAAACGGAGATATTGCATATTCAATAATTGCTTATTATCTTGCAACAAAAGATAAAGAATTATTATTAAGGCAAGGATTGGAAATAATTTTTGAAACAGCCAGAATATGGCTCGATACAGGTAATTTTCATGAAGAGAAATTTCATATCAATACTGTAACAGGTCCTGACGAATATACTTGTTTGGTAAACAATAATTATTACACAAATGTCTTGGCGCAATATCATTTGCATTGGGCTGTGAAATTTTATTATCTCTTCAAAGATGATGAAAGTTTTGCTGAATTAACAAAAAAAATAAATTTATATGAAGATGAAATAAAAACGTATAAAATTGCTGCAGATGCGATGTATTTGCCATATGATGAAACATTAAAGATTAACCCGCAGGATGATTCGTTTCTTCAAAAGGAAAAATGGGATATTGCAAGTATTCCAAAAGAATTCTTTCCCCTGCTACTTCATTATCATCCTCTTCATATTTACAGATATCAAATATGTAAACAGGCCGACACAGTTATGGCACATTTCATTATTGAAGATGCACAATCTGAAGAAACAATGAAGAATTCTCTTTTATATTATGAAAAAATAACAACGCATGATTCGTCTTTATCAAAACCGATATTCAGCATTATGGCTGCTAGGCTGGGCATGGAAGAAAAAGCATATAAGTATTTTGGAGATTCGGCAAAATTAGATTTATTGGATTTAAATAAAAATACTGAAGATGGAGTGCATATAGCCAATATGGCGGGAAGTTACCTGGTAATTGTCTATGGATTTGCCGGATTCAGATTGAAAGAAAGCGGAATATCCTTTTGTCCAATGATACCGAATGAATGGAATGCATATTCTTTTAGAATAGTATATGAAAACAGTAGAATCAAAGTAAGCATTAATAAAAAAGAATGTTTATTCTACCTCGAAAAAGGAAAAAGAAAAAAAATAAAAGTATATGGCAAGGAGTACTTATTAAGAGACCATTTAATTGTTGAAAGGTCAAACATTTAAAATAAAAATAAATAGTGAACGATGAGGAACATTATGAAATATAAAGCAATTATTTTTGATCTTGATGGAGTTTTGTGCAGTACCGATAAATATCATTATTTAGCTTGGAAACAACTTGCTGATGAATTAGGCATTTATTTTGATGAGCAAATAAATAATCGCCTCCGAGGAGTCGGTCGTATGGACAGCTTGAATATTATTTTGGAATCCTATAAAGGGGCATTTTCTAACGAAGAAAAAGTAGCTATGACAGAAAAAAAGAATACATATTACAGAAAATATCTTGAAAATTTATCTGAGAAGGATCTTATACCGGAAATAAAAAATACACTTGATAAACTTAAAGCAAAAAAAATAAAATTAGGTATAGGTTCTTCGAGTAAAAATACAAAGCTCATATTAAAACAATTGGGCTTGGGAAATTATTTTGATGCCGTATCTGATGGAAGAAATATACATAAATCAAAACCTGATCCGGAAGTGTATTTAAAAGCAAGTGAATTCTTAAATATTCAACCTCGAGACTGCTTAGTTGTTGAAGATGCTCTCTCCGGCATTCAAGCTGCAGCAGCAGCACAAATGGATTGCGCTGCTATCGGAGACGGAATCCGATACAATCTTGCGCGTTATAATTTAAATACATTTTCAGAATTATTAAATATAGTTCAATAGCTGATTGTACATTGGAGGAAACGTGATGATTTTAGCCGCCGATATAGGGGGGACAAAGTCTGCCCTTTCATATTTTTATAATAAAAGCGATAAAATATATGTAGTTGAACAAAAAAGGTATTTAAATAAGCACTTTAATTCCTTTGAAGAAGTATTGGAAGCTTTTTTAAAAGCTTATCCTGCTATAGAAAAAATAGAATATGCATGTTTTGCAGCAGCAGGACCGATTATAGATGATAAGTGTTATATGGTAAATTTAGGATGGACAATCGATAAAAAAAAACTTACAGAAAAATTTCCAAATATTCATAACATCATATTGTGTAACGATCTTGAAGCAGTTGGTTTCGGTATAAAAATTTTACAAAAAGAAGAAATTATTACTCTTACTCCGAATATTCTACAAGACATACATCATCATAACAATGTGACTAAATATGCAATTTTAGCACCGGGAACAGGTCTTGGAGAAGCTTTTTTAATTAATAGTAAAGTGTTTTCTTCTGAAGGATCCCATTCTAATTTTGGACCTAACTCTAAAAAACAAATGCGTCTTTGGGCGTATCTTTTTGATAAATTCGGACATGTAAGTTATGAAAGAATCTTATCAGGTCCAGGTTTACGTGAAGTATTTCTTTTTATAATGAATGAAAAGAGAATTAACAATGTAGAATTTGAAATCTTACCGGAAGAAATCACGAAAAGAGCCCTTACGGGCACCTGCGAAATTTGCAAAGAAACAGTTGCTTTATTTATAGAAGTTTTAGGCTCGGAAGCTGGGAATCTAGCTTTAAGGACACTTTCTATGAATGGAATATACTTGGGAGGCGGGATTTTACCTAATATTTTGCCACTAATTCAAACACAAGTATTTTTGGACGAATTTTATAAAAAAGGCAGATTTTCTGATTTGATGAAAAAAATTCCAGTATATATTATTATGAACAGCAATGCCGCGCTTTATGGTGCTGCTTTAGTAGCGTTTAATACATTATATCCATTAATACATTTTCATTCTATGGAAAATACTCCCAGAAGCTAGTTAAAAGGATCAGTAATACATTTAAACAGATAAGCAGACCTGCATTCTCAAATAAGAAGAGGTCTGCTTAACTTTTGAAGATGTACCGCAATGGTGTACTTCCTCCTTTTTCTCCCCTATCCTTTTTGACTTATGAACCTTTTTTCTACTATTAAGAAAAGAAACATTCATCAAGCATTAGGAAGGTACGTTGTTTTGAAAATTACAGTTTGGCAACCATTGCAAGCCGCTTATAATCTTCTCAGCCTAAAACGTATATTATTTTCAATTCTATTTCTTCTTAATATTTCATCATATGTTCTTTCGATTAGCGATATACAGTAAAATCACTGTCTTTTCGTTTTTCTCTAAACCTTTAGGTTAAAACATTGTCTAAAATATATTGAATCCATATTTGAAAATTCATATCCGTATAGGCACGTAACCTTTTCGGAGTATCCCAAATGAATAAGTAAACCTTTTCATCTGGTGGGTTTAATTGTATACGATGACATTTTGTTTGTCAATACTTTTTTTGAAAAATTTTAATTACCATACAATATTCACATAAATTATTATTTGTTATTAATTTCAATAAACATTATATTCTATTTTCAATTAAAGCATAAGAGTTGCAAAATTTTTTTAATCTTGATATTGGCAATTTGTTTAATAAAATTAAAACAGTAAACACATAATATGTTTATTGCAGTATTTCTTTATATACTGACATATCAATTAAACATTAGAGGAAGAGCATGAATCCAAGCGTTATATATTATGAAAAAGACGTACTAAATTATGAATTAGGCAGGCAACTTTATAAAAAATATGAATCAGCTGAATGGATAGTTATTGATAATCACAATAATATTTTAGAGCTTACAAGTAAACAAAACAGTGAATTTGCTCAAATGAAAAGAAACCTTGTTGTGGGTATTCGCAAAACACACAAATATATTCCCAATAAAAAAGTTTCAGATTTTTTAGTTCCCTATACGTCATCAGGCTGTAGTGCAATGTGTCTATATTGTTATTTGGTTTGCAATTATAATAAATGTTCTTATTTAAGACTTTTTGTAAACAGAGAACAAATGTTTGATAAGTTAATTAAAACTTCTAATCACAGTGAGAAAGAATTAATATTTGAAATCGGCAGTAACAGTGATCTAGTACTGGAAAATACAATTACGAAAAATCTTGAATGGACAATTGAGCGTTTTGGGAAAAATGAGAAAGGATATATTACCTTTCCTACTAAATTTAATATGGTTGAACCTTTATTAGGTCTTGATCATAAAGAACGAACAATTATTAGAATGAGTGTGAATCCTGATGAAATCATCAAAAATATTGAATTCGGCACATCTTCACTTAAAAATAGAATCAAAGCGCTAAATGAATTAAAAGAAGCTGGATATAAAATTGGCATTTTAATTGCACCTGTAATTCTCTTGAAGAATTGGCGAAAAATTTATGGAGAACTTATTAAAATTCTAGAGGATACATTAACACAAAAAGTGAAAGAAGATGTTTTTTTTGAGATAATTTTTATGACTTATAGTTATGTGCATAGAATGATAAATGCAGAAGCGTTTCCAAATGCAGTTGAATTATTTGACAAAAATAAAATGACAGGCAGAGGTCGCGGTAAATATTGCTATCGGGCAGATTTAAGAGCAGAAGGCGCAGAATTTTTTAAAATAGAGATGGAAAAAAATTTTAATAAAAATAAAATTGTATATATTGTATAATAATAAGTAAAAAAGCTATCAAGAATACTCAAGAGCCTTATTAAATACAAAAGAATTTTGCCGTATATGTTTTATTTAGGGTTCTTTGTCAGTTTCTGTTTATTGTTCTGACCGGTGTGGTGAATTCTCCCCTTTTTTAAACTCAGCAAAATAACACATAAAATTAGTTTATCTTTAAAAATTCTTTCCATTTAAGCAAATCACGTCTGCCTTGGGCATAGCCCATCTTATAGCTTTCAGATAATTTATTAAAGTTTGTTTCACGGCTAGAGACAGGCATACTCTCCGGGAAAACCAAATATGCTCTTCCTTCTTTTTCCAATGAGTATAGTTCATCAAGAATTTGATTATAGATAATATGCCTGTTTATCATGGCATCAGATGCAAGAGGGTATTTCCTGTAAAATGTTTTGAGTGTACTTTTCAATTTTATCGGAGATTTTTTATATCCTTTTGGACGGCTTAAAATTATAAAAAATTTCTTGTTTCCATCTTGTTTGGCTATATCAAGTGCAATCCCGCCGCCGAGACCTCCGTCGGTATATAAAGTCGTATTGATTTGGGTCGGCGGCATAAAGATTGGCATTGATGATGAAGAACGGACGATTTTCATTAAAGTTTGAACATCATGGATATCATCTTTAGAAAAATATTTCATTTTTCCATTTTGCATGTCAAATGCTCCTATGCGTAATGTAGCTGGATTCGCCATAAATGTATGAAAATCAAAAGGCAGGCAAGCATTGGGATAGTGTGTTTGTTCATAAATATAATGAGCATTAAAATATCCATCGCCTTTAAAAAAAGATTTCCAACCTCCGAAATTTGGATCTAAAACAAAATCTACAAATGAACGTTTGGCCCTAATGATATCTCGGGACAAGTAATTAACACTATGGCTCGCTCCGGCGGATATTCCTGCTACATAATCGAAGTAGATTTCATTTTCTAAAAGATTATTTAAAATGCCGGCAGTATAGCTGGCCCTCATCCCGCCTCCCTCAAAAATAAGTGCGGTATCACTTATATTGTTGACTATCTCCATTAGGATATTTTCTCCATTTGTTTTTTTAATTATTAATTATATCAGATTTTATAGAATGAATTGTAATAAAAAAAACACATATTTTCTGTGGTTTTTTTATTTTTTGTTATATCTATAAGAAAACTAAAAAAATAATCAAATATCGTCCTCATTAGTTAATGGTAAAGAAATGCCGATTTTGAAATGATATCAGAGACAACAGCATTTGGCAGAGAATTTATCAGTATATAAATTATCATTATCTGTTATGATCAAATTTATTTCATTATTTCCTTCTATATTTAGAATTTGTTTATTTGACTTACCTATTATTATTTTTATTTCAAAGTTAATATCGGCAATATCCAAATCTAATTGTAAAATCTTAGAATAAACTTCTCTTTCTATTTTTCTTGCGATTATTTCGTCGTGTAGTTTATAATCGCGTCCTGAAATGATTGATCCGTCAACTTGCCGCCATAATCGTGTATTTCTTTTATACTCTCTTAAATCATTTTCTTTGATAAAAGATATTATTTGAAGTATACAATCTTCATTTTTAGAGATTTCAACAGCTTTTTTGAGTATGCTCGGCGATACATTTGTGCAAGCAATTGGCAAAATTATTTTCATAATTTTTTCTCCTTACTATCTGTTTCTATCTTTATAAGGTGGAATAACAAAAAGATGTTATACCGCAGATAGAATATTCCGATGTAAATCATCTTTAAATGTAGACATATTTTGTAAATCTGCTTCTTGCAAATTAGTTTTAGTCCATATTAAAAGTTTAAAAAGCAAATATGTTATATTTTCAAATGCGTCAGAATAGATTTTATTTTTTTCTTTATCGCGCTCCGCTTGATTATTTTGTAAAAAAACAGATAAAACATTTACAGATTCCGGATGAACTGATGCAAGATATCTTAATTCTTTATTTAATAAATCAAGCTTCTGTAGATGCATAAAATTATGAATGAATTCACTTAATTGTGTTTGCACTTGTGTATATTCTGTTTCTTCCATAAGTGGATTAATTAAAGTAAGCAGTGATTGAAAGGCTTGTATTTTTATAATAAGTATACGAACTGATTCAGCATTATCAGGAAATTTCCAAAATTGTTTTTGAGCGTGGAAGATTTCTTGCAATTGAAATGATATAATTTTTTGCAATTCTTTCATAAATGGGTTTTTATTATTTATATTCAATTGATTTAAAGAATTAGTATCATCATTATCGGGTTGTGTAAACCAAACCGGTACAGCTTTTAAGGGATCTATTGAGGTTATTTCAAAACACACTGCTGAAGCCTTATCGAACGAAAGCCTATAGCCACTGATTTGATGGCCCCAATTGCTGAGGTGAGGCTCATGACCTACAACAATCATGCAATAAGATCCACTTTTTTCTGATAATTCTTTTTGTAAATTATCAATATCTCCGCTGGCAATACATTCAAATTTATTTATTTTATAAACACCTAAATAGTCTGCTATAATTTTCGCTGTTTGTACTGAGCGTAATATAGTACTGCAGGCAATGATTAATTTTAAATTTTTATCGATATTTTTTTTGAGAAAAGGCAATATTTTATTAATTTGTTTATAGCCATTGCTGTTAAGTGCTCTATCATTATCTTCAATTCCAATAGCAGCTTCTCCGTGCCTTATGAATACTATTTTTCCAGTCACTGAAAACATCCTCCTTGCTAATATATGCAAGTAATTATTAAGTATATCATTGTTAAACACTTAATATCGTTTTTAAAATACCATATATATATAAAATTAATTTTATTATTAGATTAAATTTATGTAAAATAATTTAAATTTCTTACTCATAAAATTAAGAAAAATATTCTTTAAATGAAAGTGTCTTAGTTGTAAATAAAACTCTTTTTATTTTTACATTTTTATTACTGAAATTTTATTTGCTTTTAATTGTAATATGTTATTGTATTAATAAAAAAATAGGAGGATTTATAATGAGCAATGTTGTATCATTTATTAAAAACAAAGATGAGTCATTGTTTTTTATCTTTAATCGCAAAATAAACTGTATCCCCCTTTCATTTTTAATGCATTTTTTCACTTTTTTCGGATCGACTCTATTTTCACTTTTCTTGTGTTTAAGTTTAATATATCTATCCCGCTATTTTTCTTTACGGTTATTTTTTCATGTTATAACAGTGATTAGTATAAGTCAGATTATTGTTCAAACAATTAAGCGTTTGGTAGTTCGTCCTCGCCCGTGCTATGCTTTATCCGATGCTATTATTAAAAAGTTTCCACCGGTGAACAGTTATTCTTTTCCATCGGGTCATACCTGTACTGCATTTTGTATTGCTTTTACATTATCTGAGGTTTTTACTTCTTTTGCACCACTATTTTATGTCATGGCTATGCTTGTTGGGCTCTCGCGTATTTACTTGGGAATGCATTATCCCACTGATGTACTTATTGGAGGAATTTTAGGATATGCGGCATTTGCATTATCAAATATTATCTTCTAAATAGTATTGATTATTAAATAATTAAAAAATAGATTTAAATTCAAATACTAATGAAAAAAAGATAATTTAATGAGTAAGATGATACAAACTTTTTTTACATTATGTTGCTTTATTTTTAGTTTTAAAATAGTTGTTGACAAATATAAAGTAGTATGATAACCTTATTAAGTATTCAAGATATTTACTTTGTGCTCACATATTTGTAAGTCATTGTTTGATGGTTTACATAAAAGTGAGTTTTTTGTTTTCTATGGGTACGAAATAATATTAGGAGGTGCCCATATGAATAAAGGTACAGTTAAGTGGTTTAATTCAGATAAAGGTTATGGTTTTATTTCAAATGAAGCTAATGGAGAAGATGTATTCGTACATTTTTCATCCATTATGTCTACAGGATATAAATCTCTTTCGGAAGGCCAAAAAGTAACGTTTGATACTGAAGTCGATCCTAAAAATAGTCGTAAATTCAGAGCAATTAATGTTTGCATTGCATAAAAATTTCTAAATTTAAAATAAAAAAGAGCAGACTTTTGTCTGTTCTTTTTTAACCCTCAAAATCATCATTTTTTCATTTTATATTAAACGTTTTATATCCTTTTTTCTGTACCTTCAGATACTAAGCCGTAAGCGCTAAGGCCGAGAAAAAACATAGCTGCAAGTATCGAAGTATGAATATACATATGAATAACATTTTTTGCGTAAAATACTGTAATTATAGATAAAAGTATAACGGCTGTACTTGTAATGATTGCTGTGCTTTTAAAGGCCTTTATTTCGGTTTTACCTTTAATTGCTTGTATTAAAAGTACTGCCGCAAAAATAATAAATAATATTTCCGTTGCATATTTTATGTCAAAATAAGAAATAAATCCGGTTAAAATTCCTGTGATCATACCATATATTAGCCAACTTTTTTCTTTGAAAAAACCAGAATATATTACAAGTAGCGCGGCCAAACTTCCATCCATCATTGCATGAAATAATTTGCCGATGAACAAGTCCCCTGATCCTGCAAAAAGGCAGAAACAAAGTATTATTGCATTAATTGCAAACGCGTGAAAAACTTTTATCGGCTCATTCCAGTAGCTCCAGATTGAAAATTTTAAAGCCGTACCAAAGACTTTATTTTCGTATTTTAAAATCTCGTTAATATTTATTAACATCAACACAACACCTAATAATGCCGATACTATGAACAAAATATTCGTGAATAAAGAGTGTGATGAAGCCTTGAGGATTAATAGAACACCTAAAATCAAAATAATTATTCCAGAAATAGCAAAAATTATAATCATCTTATTGGTAATGTTAGATTTTTCTTTCATCTTAGTATTCCTCCTATTTTTCAACATCTTCGGCGTTTACCCAGCCGTATACTTCATTGCTGTCGAGTGAAACTAGATGATAAAGATGTTCTGAAGTTTTTGAGACCAATGTTATTGTACACTTACTAGCCGGTCGAGTGGCGCTTGATTTGTTTGCTGTTGGAGAAACATAGACTTTTCCACCTTTGAAATTAACTGTGTCGCCTATATTGAAATATGTAGTGTCTATGTCTTGACCCAGTTTAGAAAAATCGGATTCCGCTTTTTCTAAATCAGGAAGTGTTTTCACAAGTACTTTTTGCTCGTCCGTTAAGTCGTCATAAGCTTTTCTGGCTGTTTCGATAGAAGTTTTATCATTCAAGGAAACAGGGTTGTTAATAAACGCGATCAAATCATCGACAGTTTTTGCCTTATTATCGTCTTCTGAAACGGTTGCTTTTGCTATATTATCGTTTTCCGATGAGTCTGATTGCTGAATTGTCTGGGTTTGATTACTTGTATCTGTTTTTCCTAAATTGATTTTAGAATTAAGCGGGTTCAACCCGCACAATAAAAATGCGAGAAAAATTGTAATAACAGATAAAAAAATTATATGTTTTTTCATTTTAAATCCTTCACTATTTCTTTAAAAGATTTTTCTTGATGGGCTTTATCGATCGACTATATTTTTGAATCAATAAAAAATTTTTATATTATTTAGGAAATTATATAATAAATTTTGTCTGATTAATAATATTATTTCAAAATAATATTATTAATTTAAACTTTAATACATGAAAAAACCGCGTATCTACGCAGTTTTATAAATATCTTTTTGGAGCTACTGAGCGGACTCGAACCGCTGACCTGCTGATTACGAATCAGCTGCTCTACCAACTGAGCCACAGTAGCTTGCAAATTGATATTATAATAGAGTTATAATAAAAAAACAAGGAGTTTTCTGTTTTTTCTTCATAAATGGAATCTTCTTTTTAATTCTATTATTATATTATTTCCTTCAAATAAAAATAAGGCAGATAATGAAATGATACTGCATCCAACACAGATAACTGAGGGATATAATACGTCTACAATGTTGACTAATATAAGAATTGATGGAACGATTCCAAATATGCAAACAATAATTAAATATGTGAAAAATTGGACAATAGGTAATTTCATAATTTTTGCTAATATAGCAATAGAAGCCATCATGCCAACACATAAACAAGGGAGAATATAATTCAAAGACCAGGCATTTAGATCAAAAAATATGTCTAACAACACAGCTACAAGCAATATCATAACACCTTGATAAAAAATTTTTTTTACAATGTTACTTTTTTTCCGAATAGTTATTCCTACGGCTATCCAAATATACACAGCTCCTAACAAGACCAGAAGCGACCAGAAACCTGTTTGCGGTAATAGAATATTAACACCAATAGAACTTACTACTCCAATAATTGTTATAAAAATTAAAATTTTAAAGTAGAGTTTGTGAGCATGAAAAGTAGTTAATACCACAGGAAAAATTTCATCTGTGCAATCATTAGATTGATCTAATACATTTTGACATAATGGACACTCTGTACGGCATCCCTGTATTTTAACATTACATTTTTCACAATAAAGCATCTATTTTTCTCCTGAATTTGTTTAATATTTATATATTAGGCTGATTAGATAAAATTTTAATTTCAATTCCGATATTTGATAATAATCTAAAGAAATTTTTTTGTATATTGGTATTTAAAAATTTTGACGTTATACTCATTGTAAGATGATTTTTATAGCTGCAAATAGTCATTTGTATTTTACTTGTGCTTACAAATGCATCCATTGCTTTAATATATGGAATTGCTTGTTTAGGCATATCGATATTCCCTAAATTAGATATAGAAGCAGTGGATTTTTTGAGCGTTGTTCCATGGATTATCCTTAATGCTATATCCTTAATAATAAGAGGGATAATTCTTGAAAAAATATTCTTTTCTGCCCACATAAGATGATCTAGTCGTTCTTGAAGATTATCTTTTGTTAAATTTTTTTTAAAATTATTTTTTATATCGGATAGAATTTCATAAAATAATTTTGTATCTAGAGTATTATACTCATTAGGATAAGGGTCTTTAGTATCGAATTTATGACCTACATTAATAACACTAAAGAAATTTCTGGCTGAAAGTGAAGGAAAAAATTTGCGTAAATTAACAGGAATATTAATAATAACAGGTTTATTTCGCTCTCTTATTTTCATTTCGTTATAAATGGAGTAGATGAAAACAGCAGAAATAAACTCTGTTAGTGTAGCATCATATTGATGTGCTTTTTCGCGCAAGACTTTTATCTCGACAACACCTTCTATAATTAATAATTGCTGTTCAGGAAGCTTGTTTCCTTTTATCTGATAAGCATTTTCTAGTTTCTTTTGTCGTATATATATTTGACTTTTATTTTGATTACTGTAATAACGATCAAAACTATCGTCTATTTTTTCAAATTCAGAAGCATTATATCCAATATCAAGCGAACAGTCTTTAAAGCTTTCCGGGTACTTAATGATTAAATAGTGTAGTATTAAACTGCGTAAAAACTGAAATGCGCCCATACCATCTGCCAAAATATGATGAACTTCCAAATTTATTCTTTGTTTGAAGTATGTTACCTCGAATAATAGTTGTTCTTTATCTATATATAGTGTGCTGCAAGGAGCTGTGGTTTCTAAATTGACACTTGGATTAATGTAACTTTTTTCAAGATAATACCAAAATAGCCCTCTTTTCAAAGTTGAAAGAAATACCGGAAATTGTGTTAATGTTTGGTCCAAAGCAATTTTTAAAGTGGCAGGATCAACTTCGTCAATTAATTCGCATGTAACACGAAAAACTTTCGTATCCTGTTTATTAGTATTAGAAGGAAAAATTTTAGCAGCATTATCTAATGTTTTCCAAGTATAATTTCTTTTTATCAATATATTTGTCCTTTCATTTTTAAACTAATTAAAAAATATTTTAATTAAAATTAAATATTTTATTTTGCGTAAAAATAGCGTCCATTTTGATGTCAAAATTACTTGTAGGTATTTTTTTAAAAATAAACTCTTCAAGGCATAAAGCTATTTTTGTTTCACATTGATTCTGCAGGAAAAATCGATCATAATATCCTCCACCATACCCTATTCTATTTCCTTTTGTATCAAAAGCAAGCCCGGGCGTAACAATAACATCGATAAAATCATTATAATAATTTTTAATTTCAGGTTCATCTATACCGTATTTATTTTTAATAAAAGTACTGTTTGCATGAATAATAGTTGGCATCATTTTATACTGATTTGAAATAGTTGGGACAAGTATCGTTTTATTTTCTTTTAGGGCTGTTCTAATTAAATATTTTGTATTTACTTCACATGGTGTACTCAAATAAACAAATAATACTTTTGATTTAATATAAAAATCATTTAATAAGAAATTATCAACAATAATGCTGGATTGTTTCTCTATATATTTTTTCCCGAGTTTTTCTCTTAATTTTATGCAGTTTTCTCTAATTTGTTTTTTTGATTCCATTTCTACTCCGTTCATTAGTAATAATGTACTATGTATTATTAAAATTGTCTAATAATATTTATTATTTTGAGAATAAAGTTAGCAAAATTTATTTTAAACAATAATTTTACTACAGAAAACATATATTTATTTTATGTAAGCTAATAAAAAGGAGATATGAGAAATGAAAAAATTAAAAAAATATTTATATTTTTTTATTATCATTATTATAAGTGCTGGAATCATCTATCAAGCAGCGAATATTGCAAAGAAAACTGTGCTATCGACTAGTACACAAGTGATAAATTGGGGAACACATTTTACGCAGGAAGGTCAGAAACCACAAGGCAATGCCAGCGAAGAATATTTAAAAAAATTCGATTCTTATTTTGTTGCATCAACTGAAGAAAAAATAATATATTTAACTTTTGATGCAGGGTATGAAAATGGATATACAAGCAAAATATTGGATATATTAAAAGAACAAAACGTTTCAGCGGCATTTTTTTTAACGGGTCATTATATTAAAACGAATCCTGATTTGGTAAAAAGAATGGTCAGTGAAGGACATATTATAGGCAATCACACCATGACGCATCCGGATATGTCTGCAATAACAGATCTGAACACATTTAGAAAAGAACTCGAAGAATTTGAAACTTTGTTTTATGAAACTACGAATACTTCACTACCTAAATTTTACAGGCCGCCCAGTGGAAAATTTTCTGAAGAAAATTTAAATTTTGCTAAATCGTTAGGTTATAAAACTATTTTTTGGAGTGTAGCTTATGGAGATTGGGATAATAATAATCAGCCAACAGCACAAGCAGCATTCGATAAATTAATTCCTCGTATTCATCCGGGTGCTATAGTGCTTTTGCATTGTACATCGAAAACAAATAGTGAAATTTTATCAGAATTACTTACAAAGTATAAAGATATGGGTTATTCTTTCCATACTTTAAATGAATTAGAGTAGATTGCTGCCATAAATAAACAGTATATCTTCAATATATCATACAAATAATAAGCACAACAAACATGTTTGTTGAAATAGATTGCCTGAGTTATCAGGTTATGAGAGTTGTCTTTTTTTCACATTATACAACTCTCTTTTTGGTTGGTTTTCAATAATTTCAATGTATTTGACATAAAAAAAACTGTAGTATAAACTATTTAAAGTGAATATAAAAGAGGATGCTTAATGAAAAATTTTAAAGTACAAAGCTTTTTTGAGCCAGCTGGAGATCAACCAAAAGCGATTCAAAGTATATGCGAAGGCTTAAAGAACTCTTTGCAATATCAAACTTTGCTAGGTGTAACCGGTTCAGGCAAAACTTACACAATGGCTAAAATAATTGAACAAATGCAACGTCCTGCACTTGTTTTAGCGCATAATAAAACACTTGCCGCACAGTTGGCGAATGAATTTAAAGCGTTTTTCCCAGAAAATGCTGTTGAGTATTTTGTAAGTTATTATGATTATTATCAGCCTGAAGCATATGTACCACATCGAGATTTGTATATAGAAAAAGACGCAGATATCAATGATGAAATAGAAAAACTGAGACATTCAGCAACTGCGGCGTTATTTGAAAGAAGAGATGTTGTTGTAGTTGCCAGCGTATCATGTATTTATGGTTTGGGCAGTCCACATGATTATGAAAATATGATTTTATCATTGAGAAAAGGAATGAATTACGATATCTCCTATATTCTTCATCGTCTAATTTCTATGCAGTATAAAAGAAGTGATATAGACTTTGCACGTGCAACTTTTCGTCTCAGAGGTGATACACTTGAGATTTATCCCGCTTATGCGACAAATTATGCGCTTAGAATAGAGTTTTTTGGTGATGAAATCGAAAATATCAGTGAAATACATCCAATAACAGGAAATATCATCAGCCGGAGAGCTCATACGGCGATTTTTCCCGCTTCTCATTATGTGACAAGCCAGGAAAATATTGATCGTGCAATACAGACAATTGAACAGGAACTTGAACAAAGCGTTGATTATTTTAAAAGCGAGAATAAAATCGTTGAAGCGGAAAGACTTCAGAGCAGAACGCATTATGATTTGGAAATGCTGCGCGAGACAGGTCATTGCAAAGGAATAGAAAATTATACGCGGCATATAAACCAAACGATGCCCGGACAACCTCCATACACACTTATTGATTATTTTGATGATGATTTTATATTTTTTATTGATGAATCGCATGTATCCCTACCCCAGGTAAGAGGAATGTATGGCGGAGATTACTCCAGAAAAAAAAATCTTATTGATTATGGTTTTAGGCTTCCAAGTGCTTTTGATAATAGACCGTTGAAATTTAAGGAGTTTGAAAAAAAATTAAAAAGTGCCGTATTTGTTTCTGCCACGCCGGGAATATATGAAAAAGAGCATTCGCAAAATATTGCGGAATTAATCGTTCGTCCTACCGGTTTGCTTGAACCTAGCGTCATGGTTGTGCCGACAAAAGGTCAAATTGATCATTTAATAGAAAGCATTTATAAAACAATTGATCATTCATATAAAGTTTTAATTACTACGATGACCAAAAGAATGGCAGAAGATTTAACAAATTATTTGGTAAGTTCCGGGATTAAAGCAACCTATATGCATTCTGAAATCGATACCCTTGATCGCATTGAAATTATAAAAAAACTGCGTATGGGAACTTACGATGTGCTTGTTGGAATAAATCTTTTAAGAGAAGGGTTGGATATTCCTGAAATTGGCTTAGTTGCAATACTGGATGCAGATAAAGAAGGTTTTTTGAGAAATACCACATCTTTGATACAAACAATAGGTAGAGCAGCCAGAAATAAAGATTCTTATGTAATCTTATATGCAGATAGTATCACTTCATCCATGCAGGAAGCAATTGATGAGACAGACAGAAGACGGGAAAAACAAATAAGATATAATGAATACTATCACATAACTCCTAAAAGTATTCAAAAGGAGATTACGGACCACATTAATGTAAAATCAGAAGAGATTCAAAAAGATAATAAGGAAAATATTGAGTATATGAATATATCAGAGAAAATTGAACTGCTTACTATGCAGATGCAGCAATATGCACAGGAGTTGAATTTTGAAAAAGCAGCCGAGATACGTGATAAAATTTCCGATTTAAAAAAGATGGTTAACTGTTAAAATCAGTAAATTAATATGCTATAATTAAAATAAAAAAACGGAAAGAGGTATTTATGAAAAGTTTAAAACAAAGATTAAAAGATAATGAGCAATTGATCGGTACTTTTATAATTTCTATTCTCAATCCCGATGTAATACTGATGATAAAACAAGCAGGCTATGATTATATTACGATTGACTGTGAACATGGAGCATTTGATACACAGCAAGTAAACGACATGCTTATGTATTCTAAGGCGATCGGCCTGCCTGCTATGGTGCGAGCTGCTGCTCCTACACGTGAATTGATTCTTACATATATGGAATCAGGCGCCGCTGGGATATTGCTGCCGAATGTTGAAACAGTCGAAGAAGCTCAAAAGCTTGTAGAATATGCTAAATATGCTCCGCTTGGTAACAGAGGTGTATCCACATTAAGACCTCATACTGAATATGCCAGTATTTCTAATCTGAATGAATATATGGAGCAGGCAAATGAAGAAACATTTTTAATTTTTCAAGTAGAATCTAAAAAAAGCGTTGAAAATGTTGAAAAAATCATTGCTGTTGAAGGCATAGATGCGGCTTTTATCGGTCCGTTTGATCTATCTCAAAGCTATAGATGCGTTGGCCAATTTGATAATCCAGAATTGTTGCAAGGCATGCATAAAGTTCTTAAAGCTTGCAGTGATGCAGGCAAGCACTCAGGTATCTTCTGCCCTTCTGTACCAATGCTGAAAAAATGGCAGGCCGAAGGAGCAACATTAAATTTATTTGCTGCTGAAGGAGTTTTTTTCCAGATAGGGTTAACTGAAATAAATAAAGCAAGATAATTTATGTAAAAGGCTGTAGATACAGCCTTTTTTTATTTTAGCTCTTTTTGTTTTGTTATAAGCATTCATTTTGTATTGAGTTTTTTCATATATATTATGAGAAAAAAATATATGTGGAGAAATATATGTATTTAAAATATTACTCATATGGGACAGATGTAATGCTTATACAATCAACTTTAAAAAAAAATGATTACTATAACGGAGAAGTAGACGGATTATTTGGATTAAAAACATTAGAAGCTGTGAATCAATTTAAATATGATCACAATTTGAGTAAAGATGGTATCTTTGATCAAGCAGTTTATGATTTGCTTGAACCTTATATCTATGGTTTCACTTATTATAAGATAAAAAATTCAGATACTTTATATACAATCGCACAGACTCATAATTCTACGATAAAAAATATTCAAACAGCAAATCCAAAAGTTTCTAAAGATAATCTCAAAACTGATTCCGAGATAATTATTCCCTTTAATTATGATGTAGTCAATACCAATATCAATTATTCTTATAAAGTTTTACAAATTGATATTAGCGCATTGACAGCTCGTTATCCGTTTCTGGAAGTATACACAATTGGCCAAAGTGTGCTGGGCAGGGATTTAATCGGTGTCCGACTTGGGATAGGTGGTAAAAAATTATTCATCAATGGTGCACATCATTCTTTAGAGTGGATTACAGTGGTCGTGCTAATGAAGTTTATTGAAGATTACTGCAAAGCCTATGCTAAAGGAACATTATTATCTTATTTTGATATTAATAGGTTTTTTAATGAACTGAGTATTTATATTGTGCCCATGGTAAACCCAGATGGAATTGACTTAGTACTCAATGGTCTATCATACAATAATCCAAATTATAATAATTTACTTATCTATAATAATAATAGCATAAATTTTTCTAAAAATTGGCAAGCCAATAATAATGGAGTTGATTTAAATCATAACTACGACGCAAATTTTGAAGAAGCAGAAGTGGCATCTGCGCAAATAGGCATCACCTCACCGGGACCTTCGCGTTATGGGGGACAGTATCCTTTTTCAGAACCGGAAACACGTGCAATATCAGAATTTGTACTTATGAATAATTTTTTGCTTACTTTAGCATACCATTCACAAGGAGAGATTATTTTTTATAATTATTTAGAACAAGATATCACAAATTTAATTCCTATTGCAAAATTATTAGCAACGGCCAGCGGATATAAATTGGAGCGAATAGAAAATATTGGCCAGTATGCCGGATATAAAGATTGGTTTATCAAAGAAACCAAGGCGCCTGGATATACGATTGAAGTAGGAAAAGGAGTAAATCCGCTACCGATCAGTCAATTTGATGCCATCTATGCAGATAATCTTTCTTTGTTATTAACGGCAGCTTATGCGACTTTGAATATCTAATAAAAGCCGTAATAAACGGCTTTTATAAACTATTTAATTTAATATACTTGTACAAAATTATTATAATTCGGGGTTAGATGCTCCCATTTTTTCAATAATATATGCCTTAATGAATAATAGAGTTGATTATTTATTGTTAGAACTACTTTATTTGAATTGTAATATCCGATAGTATTTGCGATACTTTGGAAAATCATACTCTCATATTCCGAACCTGCATTTATTTCCGTAAAAAATGCAGTATTCATCTCCTTTTGAAGCAATTATTTCAATTTTATCATACATTCCCCAAGGAGTTTCTACGTTTAACTGAGATATTTGTGATTAGTATACCGCCTTTGAATGATTTGGTTTTACTTATACATGTTTTATTAATAATTAACAATTTCCAAGATATACATAATGCAATTTACGGCGTGCTGTTTCAGCGAGATTTTGTATGGACTTTATATCGGTTGCATTTTTATTCAGCATATTATATCTTGGGAAAAAACGAGACAAATGCAACGGTATATCAGGATTGATTGATGCAAGCCACGAAGATAATTCTTGTATTTCCTTGGCACTGTCGTTTTCGCCGGGTATGATAAGTGTGGTGATTTCAATATGACAATAATTATAAGATGTTTGGATAAATTCTTTTACAGTGTTCAAATCACCGCTGATTTTATCATAAAAATTTGAACTAAAAGCTTTTAAATCAATATTCATTGCATCGATTAACGGAAAAAATTCCGAAATAGAATCAGTACAAAAATTACCATTTGTAACAACGATATTTTTTAATTTTTTATCATGAGATAACTTTGCAGTATCTCTTACATATTCATATCCTATTAATGGTTCATTATACGTAAAAGCAATGCCAATATTATTTTGCGGAACATATTGCAAAGCAATATTTATAAGATCAGACGGTGATAAATAATGTGTATGCGATTGTTCTATATCAGCCATGGAAATTTCATGGTTCTGGCAAAAAGAACAGCGCAGGTTGCAACCGAAACTTCCTATAGATAAAATCTTGCTTCCCGGATAATAATGATATAAAGGTTTTTTTTCAATTGGGTCAAGTGCAATAGAGGTAATTTGACCATAATTTATAGACTGGATTTTACCACCCTTGTTTTTTCTGGCTCGGCAAAATCCGATTTTGTTTTCTTCAAGTGAGCAATGATGAGGACATATAAAACAAACTTTCTTATCCATTTATTTGTATCTCACTACTTCAAAACGTTGCGTAGTATAAGGCTCATGTTTTGATATGCCGGCCTTTTGCAGAGCTACATTTATTTGCTCCTGCGGTGAAGATATGCCTTCTAAATTAGGTAGCAGTAAGCCTTTTCTTTCTCTATGACTAACGATAACGCCATAACGTTTCACATCTAATTCATTTATGGATACAACAGGCTCAGGGATACCAAGAATGTCAACGCTATATTCAAGCTCATCAAGCTCATCAAGTCCAATAGAATCAAATCTGGGATCCTGTGTTCCAGCGCTGATGGCGTTATTTATAATTTCTTTTGCTATGTTTTCTGTTGTAGGAGCAATTGTGCCGATACAACCGCGTAATTGTTTATTTTTCTTTAAAGATACAAAAACGCCAGCCCTGTTTTTCAGCATTTCATCAGGAATATCATTCGGCAGAACAAGAATTTCATTTTCTCTTACATATTTTTCAAGAGAAAGTCGAGCCAGATGAACATACATATTTTCATTATTTCTTAAAACAGTGATTCGATTGCTTTCCTGGCTTTGTAAAATTTCATCAAAATTTCTGTTTTTATCTTCACCGACAACGGTAAACGAAGCAACGGCATAGCCCACACCAAAAGGACATTCATAAGAAAACAACTCTGATTTAACAGATTTTTTATTTAAAGCGCCAGCCATTACAATAAAAGATTTTAGTCCGCATTCGGCAGCTGCATTACAAAAATCTTCAGGATAAGTCATGAAATTTAAGAAATTTCCATTTACCATATCATTAGTAATTTTTTGATCGAAGATTGGTCCTTCTTCAGATAAGCCATAAGGGCCGTTTGCTTTTAATTTATGGGATAAATCACCGCTGGCAATGAAAACAATTTTTTTATTAGAAACCTTTGCTGCTTTCTGAATGCATTTACCAAATTGATAATGCATGAGTGCAGACAATCCCGAGATTGAAATACGAACAATTTTATAGTTTTGATAATATTTATTGATAAAATATAATGGAATCATAGTAGCGTGATCAAGCATTTTGTAACGTTCACCCAATGTGCCGGCAGGTATATGGTTATTTTCTGATATTTCAGATAATATTTGAACAAACGAATTGTCATATTTAGCATTGATCTTTACCGAAGGCTGCCCAAAAGAAGCAAAATTTCCAAATGTATTTTCTCCTGAGGAAATATGAAAATAGTCGGCATAAAGAGTAGAATGCGGTGTTAGAATTATAATGGTTTGCGGAGATATTACAGCTATTTCTTTTGCTATTCTTTCATATGCATTGGTCGTCTTACTTATTTCTTGTTCTTCCCCTTTACCTATCTCAGGTATAATCAAGGGTGGATGCGGAACGATAAATGAGCTTACAATTGACATAATATTTTTCTCCTTTCATATAGATATATTATTTCATAATTAAAAAGAGCATGCAGCTCTCTTAATTATAAATATGTACTTTTTTTAACTTGAGTTAACTGATTTAAATCATACGGAGTTTCTTGATAAACGAAGTTTAACCAATTTGCGAAAAATAAATTACCATGGCCGCTCCACTTAATTATTATTTCATTCTCAGGGTTATCATCTTTAAAATAATTTTGCGGTATCTGAACATCAAGCCTTTTGTTAAGATCTCTTTTATATTCAAGATTTAATGTTTGCCTGTCATATTCTACATGCCCCTGAACAAAAATATTTCGATTATCCTCTGTGGCTACAATATGCAGCCCTGCAATCTCAGATTCGGCAAGTATTTTTAAATCTGTTATTTTTAGTATATCTTCTCTTTTAATTTGAGTATATCTTGAATGAGGAACATAAAATTCATCATCAAAACCTCGCGTGATTTCAGATTTTTTATTGATTGTATGATGTTTAAATACACCAAATAGCTTTTTGGGCAACAAATATTTATTGATTCCATAATGATAATATAGTCCGGCTTGAGCTCCCCAACAAATATGCAGTGTACTAAAAACATTAGATTTTGTATACTCCATGATTTCAGAAAGCTCATCCCAATAATCTACTTCCTCAAAAGCTAAAAACTCTACCGGGGCACCTGTTATAATCATGCCGTCAAACCTTTGGTTTTTAATTTCTTCATAAGTTTTATAAAAATTATCTAAATGCTTTTTATCTGTATGCTTAGATTCATGGCTTTCCATTGTCAAAAGCTGAAGGTTTACCTGTAGCGGTGTATTAGCGAGCATTCTTATTAATTGAGTTTCGGTAATTTCTTTTGTGGGCATTAAATTCACAATTGCAATCTGAAGCGGACGTATGTCTTGGTGCTGTGCCCTGTCTTCTTGCATTACAAAAACATTTTCATCTTTTAAAAGCTTATAAGCTGGTAAATTTTTTGGAATTAGTATCGGCATATTATTTCTCCGTTAAAGTAGTTTAGTTATTGGTTTAATATAAAAATTTATGACTATGCTTGCTGTAATTATTTTTAATATTAAATATTTTAGCACAGGACTATTCTATACAGCAATGAAAATTAAATAATATAAAAATTCTAATACGTATTTTGTATAATATATTGCAATTCATAGCAAACAGTAAAAAAGAAGGATATACCCTTCTTTTTAAATTATTTATTTTTACCCTCATGTTTTACTTTTATACGATTGATAGCTCTGTGTAATGCAACTTCGGCCCTGAAATGATCGGAGTCATTTTGCTTTAGCCTATCTTCAGCTCTTCTTTTGGCACGCTGTGCTCTTTCAAGATCAATTTCTTGCGGCCATTCAGCCGCATCTGTAAAAATTGTGACATCACCTTCAACGCTGATATAGCCTTCAGACAGAGCGGCAATCTTATATTCTGATTTACTGGCACCGGATTCTTTAATTCTAAGTTCCCCCGGTTGTAGTAATTTACAAGCCCATGAATGGTTTGCCATAAAGCCTTCATCGCCGCTTATTGTTTTTACAATAACCAACTCAGCTTTTCCTGAATAAAATAATCTTTCAGGTGTGATTACTTTTAAATCAAAGATTTTTGGCATTTTTTTGATACCTTTCAACTACTTCATCAATACCGCCGGCAAATAAGAATAATGATTCCGGAATATCATCATGTTTTCCTTCTAAAATCTCTTTAAATCCTCTTATTGTTTCAGATAAAGGAATATATTTACCCGGAGTGCCGAGAAATTGTTCAGCAACATGGAATGGCTGGGAGAGAAATCTCTGAATTTTTCTTGCTCTGGATACAATTAATTTATCGTCATCACTTAATTCATCCATACCTAAAATAGCAATAATATCTTGTAAATCTTTGTATTTTTGTAATACTTCCTGTACGCCTCGAGCCGTATTATAATGTTCTTCACCGATAATTAGAGGGTCCATGATTCTTGATGTTGAATCAAGGGGATCCACAGCGGGATAAATACCTAATTCAGTGATTGAACGAGATAAAACAGTTGTTGCATCAAGATGAGCAAATGTTGTTGCAGGCGCTGGATCGGTTAAGTCATCGGCGGGAACATAGATTGCTTGCACAGATGTGATAGAACCTTTTTTTGTTGAAGTAATACGTTCTTGAAGTGCGCCCATTTCGGTTGCCAGAGTTGGTTGGTATCCTACTGCGCTGGGAATTCTACCCAACAGTGCGGATACTTCAGATCCTGCTTGGGTAAAACGAAAAATATTATCAATAAATAAAAGTACATCCTGATGAGCTTCGTCCCTGAAATATTCTGCCATGGTAAGTCCTGTCAGAGCAACTCTCATTCTTGCGCCGGGTGGTTCGTTCATTTGCCCGAAGACCATCGCTGTTTTTTCAATAACTCCGGATTCTATCATTTCATTGTATAGGTCATTGCCTTCTCTGGTTCTCTCCCCCACACCTGTAAAAACAGAAATTCCGCCGTGTTCTTTTGCAATATTGTTGATAAGCTCCTGTATTAAGACAGTTTTTCCTACACCTGCACCACCGAAAAGACCAACTTTTCCGCCTTTGGTATATGGGGCAATTAAATCCACGACTTTTATACCTGTTTCAAAAATTTGAGACGATGTATCTTGTTCTTCAAATGAAGGCGCAGTTCTGTGAATCGGCATTTTTGTTTTTGCTTTACATTCACCTTTATTATCGATTGTATCGCCTGCAACATTAAATAACCGGCTTAAAACTTCGGGGCCAACCGGAACTTCAATAGGTTTTTCCATATCAATGGCTTCAATTCCTCTCGTCAATCCGTCTGTAGAAGATAATGCTATACATCTAACAACATCATCACCTATATGCTGGCTAACCTCGGCAATAATTTTTCTATTTTCAAAGTTTATTTCAATTGCATTTAACAATTCGGGCATTTCGTCGGCATCAAATTTGATGTCTATAACAGGGCCGATAATTTGATGCACGATTCCTTTATGTTCAGCCAATTTGTTTTCCTCCTCTATATCATAAAGATAAGGTTATTTCAGTGCTTCTGAGCCTCTAACGATTTCTGAAATTTCATTTGTTATTGCAGTTTGCCTGATTCTATTATAATTTAAACGCAGGCTTGCAATCATATCTTTTGCATTATCCGTAGCATTTTCCATTGCTATTCTTCTGGCGGCATGTTCGCATGTAGCCGATTCTACGATTGCGCCATAAATCATAATTTCAACATACTTAGGAACCAAGTAATTAAAAACTCCTTCAATAGAGGGTTCATATTCTACCTGTTTTCTTATTTTTTCTTTTTTGCTTTTATTTCTACTTTTAAAAGGAAGAAGCGTCATCATTTTAACTTGCTGCTGTAAAGAATTAACAAAAGCATTATAAATAATCTTTATTTCGTCAATTTCACCTTTATTGTAAATTTCTATAATAGGCTTACTTATCGTATGTGTATCGACAAATGAAATGTTTTCCGGCGGCAATAAATATTCAGATTTAATTTCAAAATTTCTTTTAGAAAAATATTCTTTTCCTTTTGTTCCAATAGTAACTAATAATGGAGATTTTCTGTTACGAAGATTATGATCGTTACTAATCTCGCGTAAAGTTTTTTTAATAATATTTGTGGAAAAGCTTCCGCAAAGACCGCCGTTACTTGTTATAATAATATAGCAAGATCTTTGTTTATTAGAATTGTTTTTTAAATATTTATCAGGCATCTCTTCCGCATTATCAATAATATCTTCTATTGATTCTGTTACAAAATGTAAATACTCTTGTGATTTAGTATAAATATTTTTTGCTTTTCGTAACTTTGCAGAAGATACTAGCTTCATAGCATTTGTTATATGTTCAATACTTTGTACGCTTTTTATTCGTCTTTTAATACCTCTAATATTATTTGCTGGCATTAATCCACCTTCATGTTTTTATTGTATATTTGTTTATATTCTTTTATAGCACTATGAAGTTCGGCCTCTAATTCCTCATTGATGTCGCCTTTAGATTTTATTTTTTTTAAAATATCTGGATGATGAGTATCAAAAAAATCATATAGTGCTAATTCAAATTGATGAATTTTTAAGACGGGTATATCAAATAAATAATTATTTGTTGCACAAAAAATTATTAACACTTGATACTCGATTTTTATTGGATTATATTGTCTTTGTTTGAGTATTTCCATTAATCGCTCGCCATGATCTAATCGTTCTTTTGTGTCTTTATCGACATCAGAGCCAAATTGTGCAAAACTTTGCAGTTCTCTGTATTGTGCCAGTTCTAATTTGATTTTGCTGGAAACTTTTTTCATCGCTTTAATTTGAGCATGACCGCCAACACGAGAGACAGAAATTCCTGAGTTAACAGCAGGACGATGTCCGGTATAAAACAGCTCTGATTCCAAGAATATTTGTCCATCTGTAATAGATATAACATTGGTCGGAATATATGCAGATACATCTCCGGCTTGTGTTTCAACGATAGGTAGTGCTGTTATAGAGCCTCCACCCAGTTCCTCACTTAATTTTGCCGACCTTTCAAGCAGTCTACTGTGCAGATAAAAAACATCTCCGGGATAGGCCTCTCTTCCGGGCGGCCTTCGAAGAAGCAAAGACATTGTGCGATAGGCAACCGCGTGTTTTGACAAATCATCATAAATAATCAAAACATCCTTACCTTGATACATGAATTCTTCGCCCATAGCGCAACCTGCGAAAGGTGCAATATATTGAAGCGGAGCTACATCACTTGCCGTTGCTGATACAACAATCGTATACTCCATCGCATGTTTATCTGTAAGTGTTTGTACCAGTTGAGCTACAGTAGACTTTTTTTGACCAATAGCGACATAAATACAAATTACATCTTCTTGTTGCTGGTTTATGATTGTATCTATAGCAATAGCTGTTTTACCGATTTGTCTGTCTCCGATAATCAATTCTCTTTGACCTTTACCGATTGGAATCATGGAGTCAATTGCTTTAATGCCGGTTTGTAGAGGTTGATTGACAGATTTTCTTTCAAGTACGCTTGGAGCTTCATTTTCTACTGGCCTAAATTTTTTTGCATGAATTGGACCTTTTCCGTCAATAGGCTGGCCAAGTGCGTTTACAACTCTCCCAATAAGTTCAGGACCAACCGGAACTTGTACAACTTTTTTTGTAGGTTTAACGATATCTCCTTCCTTGATACCGGTATCCGGGCCAAGTACAACGGCGCCTACATTATCTTCTTCAAGATTTAATGCCATACCATATACGCCGTCGGGAAATTCTATAAGTTCTCCGATCATGCAATTTTCTAAACCATAAATTCTGGCAATACCGTCACCGACTTGTAGGACTGTTCCAAAATCAGAAATTTCTATTTCATTTTGATAATTTTTAATGCGTTGTTTTATAACAGAGCTTATCTCTTCAGGCTTTAAATTCATTTCAAAACTCCCTGTCTAATTTGTATTAAGATAAATACTTCGTTCATTTATTCTATGCTCATATTATGTCTTAAATCTGAAAGTTGTTTTTTTATAGAAGCGTCAATTACTTTTCCTTCTGTAAATATTTTTACTCCGCCTAATATTGACGAATCGATTTGGTTGGTCAGTTTTATTTTCTTTTTTAATAATGCTCCTGTTTTATCTTCAAACTGTTTAATTTGATCATTTGATAGATGCTCAACAGAAAATATAATTCCAGATGTAATATTTTTTTCTTCATTGATAAAGTATTGATAATGTTTGAGTATATTGTTAAAATGTTTGACCATTCTTTTATCAATTAATATTAATAAAAAATTTAATGTTTCAGTATTTATCTTATTTTCCAAAATTTCTTTTACTATTTGTTTTCTTTCTTCCTTGGCAATAACAGGCGTATTCATGAATTCAACAAAATCTGAATTAGCCTCAAATATTGTTTGAAGATCTTTAATATCATTTAAAATAGTATCAACTTTATTTTCATCTTTTGCAGCTTCATATAATGCAGAAGAATAAATCATATCGATTGCTAGTTCTGCCATTTCACTTTACCTGCGTTTTCAATAATTTTTGCTATTATTAATTGCTGCTCATTATAATTTAGTTGCTTCTCAATTATTTTTTCTGCTGCTATAATAGCAAGATCGGCAATTTCTTGTTTCATTTCTTCAATCGAATTTTTCTGTTGCTGTTTGATGTCTTCTTCAGCGTGTTTAATTATTAATACTGCTTTGGCTTCAGCTTCGTTAATAATATCTTTTGCTTGTGCATCTGCCTTTATTTTAGCGGTCTTTATAATTTCTTTTCTTTCATTTTCTATATTTTCCATTTGTTTATTATAAAGTTCTTTGATTTTATTGGCTTCATTATTTACTTTTTCTGCATTTTCATATGATTTAATAATATCATCTTCTCTTTTTTGCATAAAATTTCTAATTTTTTCAAAAAAGAATTTTTTCATTATTAAATATAAAATAACTATATTACCAAGAATAAATAACAATGACCAATTAAACTGAATTAAATCAGTATAGAGTTTCAATGCGTACACTCCTTTATAATAAATTAATTAAAGGGTTAGCAAATAGCAATACTATTGAAACAATAAAAGCAAAAATACCGGTAGTTTCCGCAACAGCTTGACCTACTAACATAGTCTTTAAAATATCTCCTTGTGCTTCTGGCTGTCTGGCAACTGCTTCTACTGCTTTTCCTGCTGCGAACCCTTGTCCAATACCAATACCTATTGCAGCTATCATCGCAAAAGCTGCTCCAATTGCTGACATTCCTAATACAAATGCTTCTGGTGTTACTAGTGACATAATATAATCCTCCAAAAAATTATTAAATAGATAATTTTAATGTTTTTCATGCGTTGTTATACCGTTTGCAATAAAAACCATTGTTAACATAGTAAATATAAATGCCTGTAATATTCCTTCAAAGATATCAAAGAAAAAGTTAGCCGGCAAAGGAATTGCAGTTATTAGAAATGGAATATTCGGCATGATTTTCTCAGATAAACTTTCTAAACCATTATAGAGAAGCGTCATAATGATCATTCCTCCTGTAATATTACCAAACAAACGAAAGGATAATGATATCGGAAATGATAGTTCGCCAATAATATTAATAGGCAACATAAATATATAAGGCTCAGACATATGTTTTATATATCCCTTAAAACTTCTATATTTTATAGAATTATAATGAATCAAAAAGAAAGTGATAAGCCCAAGCGCAAATGCGGTATTAATATCCGCAGAAACGGGTCTCAAATCTAACAATCCCAGCATATTTCCTAAAATTAAAAAAATGAATAAAGTTCCGATATAAGGAGCAAATTTCATATTTTCTTTTCCCATGGTCTGTTTGACTAAATTATAAATAAATTCTACAATCAGTTCAGCATATGCTTGAATACCTTTAGGGATTTTTTTCATTTTGCGGGTTGCCAATAGCGCAAAAATAATCATTACAATACTGATAATCCATGCAAATATTACTGTTTCAGTAATATAGAAATTACCGATTCCAAATATTTTTCTTGCACCTAACTCCATAGTAAACTCACCTTAATTCTGTTCATCTTTTTTTCTCTTAAAACCATTCGTATAATAAATACTGATTTTTATTGTTAAAAATCCAATAACTACACCAATTGCGCTGATATAGCTTATTTGTATACATTTATAAAATGAAAGACCATATAAAGATAATCTAACTATATAACCTAAAAAGATTATAAATGATCCCTTTCGAAGTGTTAATATTTTTTTTATAGTAAAATATAATATATAAAAATTTACTATTGAAATAGTTGTGCCCAATATAATCCCATAGCTAAATTTTGCACTAAATCCTAAAAAAAGAATCGATATTAGTTCACATATGATAGCAAAAAAAACGGCATGTTTAATTATTTCGTTTTTGAAAACAATAATATCATTCATCACTTTTCTCATCATCCAATTTATTGTTATTGATTTGTTTTATTTCTTGCTTTGTTACTGCCATAATTTGTCGATAGTTTATAACAAATCCCGAAAAAATGCCTATCAATAAAAAAAGAATTAAAAATATATTATTTAAATTAAATTTTTTATCGATATATTTACCTATAACTACTCCAACTATTATTGGGATAGCCATATTAAAACCTAGCTGAGTAAATAAGGCAAAAGCTGAATAAATTTTAAAATATTTTTTTTTCATTATTGTAAGCTCTTTGTTAACATTAATTGTGTATTTTTATATTATATCTTATAACAAAAAATGTAAAGTATCTATCTATAGTTAAGCAAAACTGCACATATAATTTATGTATTCTTTTTAATCAAAAACATAATAGTCCAAAATTCTGAATAAATTATTAAAAATATGATAAATTTTTAAAATATTTAATAATTATATTTTGTATATGATTACATATTATATTCTTAAACAAGATAATATGTTTTTTAAATAATAAAACTCGTAAGGCAGGCTTATTTGGCCTACCTATACGAGCTGCGTTGCCCTACTATTTAATTGTATAATAATTATTAATTTCTTATGATTACTGGTGGAGGCGGCGGGAGTTGAACCCGCGTCCAAAAGCGTATTCACAAAATTTTCTCCGAGTGCATTCGCTTTTCTTTTTTCATTTTTATTCAGACAGGCGACCGACTGAATAAAAGCTATCCTCTTAAATTTTCAAAAGATTTCGAGGAAAAATCATTTGAGTTTCCTGCATTATTTGATGCCTTAAAATATCACGCAGGAATGATATATTAAGACATTGCAGCAATTACGCTGCAAAAGCTAATTTTTCGTTTTTAGCGTTTGAATTTAATTGCCATTATTATTACGGTATCCGGCGCTCCCGACTCGCTTATCTTGTTTCAACACCCCTGTCGAAACCATTGCGCCCCCTTAATAAGATTTGATTGCGCGTCTGATTTTCATCATATCACTTTTTTTAGCATCGCTTTCGCGTTTATCATGAAGTTTTTTCCCGCGAGCTAAGCCAACATTTATTTTAACAAAACTTCTATCAAAATGCAAGTCTAACGGTATCAATGTATATCCTTCCTGCTGTGTATAAGCGAATAACTTTCGTATTTCTTTTTTATTTAATAATAGTTTTCGTTCTCGCAGAGGATCTTTATTAAAGATATTTCCTTTTTCATATGGACTTATATGCATTCCTCTAATAAAAGCCTCGTTATTATTAATATATACATAACTATCTTTTAAGTTCACTTTTCCAGCTCTTATGCTTTTTACTTCTGTACCAAACAGTACAATACCGGCTTCATAAATATCATCTATAAAATATTCATGATAAGCTTTCCTATTTTGAGTAATTAATTTTCCCATATTGTTACCTTTATAATAATTTTAACTGAACTAAAAATATAATAAATTATTTTTAGTTATTATATCATATTTTAAAAACAGACGATGCATTCTTTATTTTTATATATCTAAAATGCAGGTGTTTATCTTATACTAAGCAGTATCTTGATATATTATGAATTTACAAATACGTAGCTGCAAATGTTTTTTATCATTATTTTATATTTACTTCTTGCTGCCGGAGCTCTATTATTTGCTCAAATAAACGTTTGAATAAGAAAAAAATAAAAATTTAGGAGGAAATATATTTCCTCCTAAATGATTAATTAATTTAAAAAAAAGATTAAAAATATTTTATAATATCAATATGTGCAGTTAATAAAAAAGAAATATCCCAGAGGTGTATAATACATGTCTTTGATTTCTTGGTTTAACATATAAGTTTGCGTATCAAAATAAACAGGAGCAATTACATGGTCTTGACTAATCAATAGATCTTCAGCATCATGCATTAAATTCATTCTTTCTTCTTGATTTTGATTGGATTTAATTTGCGTTATAAGAGAATCATAGCTTTCGTTAGAGTAATGAGCTAAATTGCTTCCGCTGTCGCTTGCCCACATATCTAAGAATGTTATGGGGTCATTATAATCAGGCAACCATGAAAATGCAGCAATTTGATAGTTTCCTTCCATTAAAAATTGGCCATAAACCGAACCTTCCTGATTTGAAAGAGTAACCGTGACACCTAGTTCTGTTTTCCACATATTTTGTAAAGCTTCAGCTATTGCTTCGTTATCACTGCTTGTAACATATATATATTCAACAATTGGAAAACCTTCACCGTCAGGATATCCAGCTTCGGTTAAAAGCTGACGAGCCTGCTGGCAATTTGATTCATAATCTTCTTCTGCAATGCTGTAATAATCTCTGCCAACAGTTCTGAAATCATCGTTACCAACACCTTTGGCATCTAAAACTCCAGAAGGAATAAAACCACTTGCAGCAACTTCTCCTGTTTGTGTTATTTGATTCACAATATAATTTCTATCTATCACTAATGAAAATGCTTTCCTGACACGGACATCGTTAAAAGGTTCTTTCTGATTATTAAATGTCAAAGCATAAGTGCTTAATAAATCGGCTACTTTTAATTGGTTACTGTCAAGCAATGTCTTAATTTCATTAATTGGTATACTTTGTATAAAGTCTAATTCATTGTTATTATAAGCAGCTAAAATAGCATTTGAATCTTCGATAAAATTAAATTTGATTGAAGATGGGCCAACTTCAGAAGTGCCATAATAATTTTCATTAGGTACCATAAGCAAGTATGAATTATGTACCCATTCGTTCATTTTATATGGACCGTTTCCTATATAAGTGTTCACGTCAAATGTCCATTGGTCACCGTTTTTTTCTATCATATCTTGACGTACAGGAAAAGTTGCCGGGAAGGCACAGATTTCAGAAAAATATGTTATAGGGGTCGAAAGTGTAATTTCAATCGTTTTTTCATCGATAGCTTTAATACCGAGTTCGCCCGGATCTTTTTCCCCGTACATAATGTCTACGGCATTTAAAACGGGTTCTAAAATATAACTGTAAATAGCTGCTGTTTGAGGATCAATCAATCTTTGCCATGAGTAGACGAAATCGTGAGCTGTAACAGCTTTTCCATCAGACCATTTCGCATCATCTCTTAGAGTAAATGTGTAGACAGTACCATCATCACTGACGGTATAAGTTTCGGCTTGTCCATATGTAATTTGTGCATTACCATTTCCGTCATTTTCCCATTTCATTAAGCCTTCAAACATATGGTTGAGCATAATAGCACCATCGATAACGCTATTTAGTGCAGGATCGATTGTCTCGGGTTCTCCTGCTATACACACATTCATATTTAGCTCTTCCGATGACACATTACCACCACACGCCGAAAAAGTGAGCATTAAAGATAAAATAATTAATAGTACAAGTAACTTCCTCGTTAACTTCATTTGTTTCCTCCTGATATTTTAGCAATTATGTTAGACTAAATATTTTTATTATAAGTGTTGCAATATTATATTATATGGCAAGCAACAAAATGCTGGGGGGAGACTTCTTTTAGTGCCGGTGCCGTCTGTTTACATTTTTTTATTATATACTGACAACGCGTATGAAAGCAACATCCTTGTGGCAAATTTAGCGGATTTGGGATATCTCCTTTTGAAAGAATATCATAATTTTTAATACATATATTTTTAGACATAGGTACTGAAGATAGTAAGGTCTTGGTGTATGGATGTATAGGATTTTTATACAAATCAGCATTTTTTGCTATTTCGACGATATTTCCAAGATACATGACCGCGATTCGCGTTGCAACATAACGTACAACAGCTAAATCATGAGAAATAAAGAAATAAGTAAGTCCAAAAGAATGTTGCATATCTATTAGCATATTTAAGATTTGTGCTTGGATGGATACATCTAAAGAAGATACTGCCTCATCGCAAACAATAAATTCGGGTTCAACAGCAAGAGCTCTTGCAATGCCGATTCTCTGTTGTTGGCCACCGGACAACTCGTGAGGGAAACGACAAATAAAGTCTCGGCTTAACCCAACTGTTTCTAATAATTTTTTAATTTTATCTTCACGTTCTTTTTTACCAGACGCCAATTTATGGATATCAATAGATTCCCCTATAATTTCGCCCGTTGTCAATCTGGGATCTAAAGATTCTGATGTATTTTGAAAAATCATTTGCATTTTTCTTCTATAAGGTAACATTTTAGCATTTGTTATATTTTTCCCATTATAAATTATTTGACCTTGTGATGGTTCAATAATTCGAAGAATTGATTTGCCTAGTGTAGATTTTCCACAACCAGACTCTCCTACCAATGCAAAAGTTTCTCCGCGTTTTACATTTATACTTACATTATTAACTGCATGAATATATTGAAAGCCAAGACCTTTGCGAATAGCAAATTTTTTATTTAAATTTTTAATGTCTATAAGATTAATAATATTACTTTGCATATTCGTTTTCCTTTAGATTTAATTTATTAAATACATGCCAACAACTAACTTCATGATCATCGTTTAAGCTGATTTTTGGTGGAACTGCTTTTAGACAAATCTTCATGCAAGATTTACATCGTATGGAGAACGGACACCCGGCTGCAATATCCGGTATATCTAATGGTGAGCCGTTTATCGGAATTAATTTTTTATTGTTCTCTTCTATATTCGGCATTGATTGAAGGAGACCTATCGTATATGGATGAGCCGGATTATAGAATATTTGATTTGCGGTAGCTGTTTCAACGATTTTTCCAGCATACATAATAGATATCTTATCACATATCTGTGCGGCAATTGCCAAATTATGAGTAATAAATATAATAGACATTGCACTTTGTTTTTTTAATTTTAATAATAATTCTATTATCTGCGATTGTATTGTAACATCCAATGCTGTTGTAGGTTCATCTGCAATTAGAAGCTGTGGATTGGATAAAAGAGACATTGCTATCATTACTTTTTGTAGCATTCCGCCGCTCAATTCATTTGGATATTGCTTTATTCTTTTTGTAGGATTGTCTATTCCGACAAGCATTAATGAATTGATAACTTGTATTTTTGCATCTTTGCGAGAGATTTTTTTGTGACATTTTAAAGCTTCAATGAGCTGATATCCAATAGTATAAACAGGATTTAAACTAGACATGGGATTTTGAAAAATCATACTAATTTTATTTCCGCGTAATTTACGTATTTTTTTTCATCGTACTCTAATATATTTTCTTCTTTAAAATTTATTTTTCCATTGATTATTTTACAATTATTCGGCAAAAGACCGAGAATTGAACATGCCATAACACTTTTACCGCTGCCAGATTCACCGACAATTCCCATTACCTCACCATATTTTAGATGATATGATATATCATCAACCGCTTTTATTTCTCCATATGATGTAAAAAAAGAAATTTTTAAATTTTTTATTTCTAATAAGTTTTTATTCATTATTAAATTTTCCTTTTAATTTAGGATCAAAAGCATCGCGTAGTCCATCACCCAGTAAATTAAATGAAAGTATTAGCAAAGTAAGAATAATACCGGGAATAATGAGTCTATATGTATATGTATAAATGCCACTGAGTGAATCGGCTATTAAACTACCAAGAGAAGTCATAGGCGACGATACACCTAAGCCTAAAAAAGACAGAAATGATTCTAAAAAAATAGCTGAAGGAATCTGCATACAAGTTGTTACAATTATGGGGCCTATACAATTGGGGATAATATGCTTTTTTATGATTTGCGTATGTGAAGCTCCAAGTGATTTTGCGGCTGTTATAAACTCCTGTTGCTTTAACATTAATACTTGTCCCCTTATAATTCTTGCCATGCCTACCCAATAGAGCATGCCAAAAGCTATTAGTATGGAAATAAGACCCGGGCCTAAAGCAGCTATCGTTTTTATAAATACATTCGTACTATTATAAAATAATGCTTGCATAGGAAGTTTCAATGCAATTGTTAGAAGTAATACGATTAAGATATCAGGTATTGCGTAAATAATTTCGACAAAACGCATCATAATAGTATCGATAATACCGCCGAAATATCCGGAAATTGCACCATAAATAGTTCCGATTATGAAAACGATAAAGCTTGCGATAAGTCCGATTGTAATGGATATTCTTGTTCCATACATCGTTCTGACTAAGATATCTCTGCCGAGGTCGTCGGTACCAAACGGATGATTCCAGCTCGGAGACAAGTTTTCAGCGCCTCTTATTTGCTGATCATAATCAAATTGAGTTAATAACGGGCCTAAGAAAGCAAATATAAAAATCGCTATTAGAATGTAGAGCGAAATGATAGCAATTTTATTTGATTTAAAAGAAGAATATGTACTGGGCCAAAAAGATGCAGAGTCTTTTTTATTTAAGAATTGTTTTTTATCATTATTCGATACCAATTCAAAATCTTTTGGTTCTGGTTGATAACATATATTAGATTGTAGGCTGGGAAAAATTCCTTTTTTTATTTTGCTCTGCATATTACTGAGCCTTTCTTGATAAATCGATTCGCGGATCTATAACTCTATATAGTATATCAACGATTAAATTCATAAGTACAATTAGAGATGAAAAGAATATAGTTGTACCCATAATAAGCGGGTAATCCCTGCTTGAAATACTTTGGACAAAATAACGGCCAAGTCCTGGGATATTAAAAATACTTTCTACTACAAATCCACCGGTTAGTATAGCAGCCGTCAGAGGTCCTAGATAAGTTATAACAGGTATGCATGCATTTTTTAATGCATGTTTGTAAGTAATTGCAAAAAAGCCTAGACCTTTGGCTTTTGCGGTACGTATATATTCTTTATTAATTACATCCAACATGCTGAATCTTGTAAGTCGCGCTATATAGCACATTGGGTAGAAAGAAAGTACAAAACAAGGCATGATATAACTTTGCCAGCTACTCAATCCAAGCGTTGGCAACCAATTTAATTTTACGCCAAATAAAATAATCAATATAATAGCTATTACAAATCCTGGAATAGATATACCAATTGATGTTATAATTTGCAAAAGACGATCCGGCCATTTCCCATTATTATTTGCAGCAACGCATCCTAATGGGATGCCAAAAAGTATAGAAAAAAATAACGCAATTATTCCAATTTTAGCTGATACCGGAAACATGTCAGCAATAATTTCTGTTACTGCTCGATTTTTCTGTAATTTAAAACTTACACCCATATCTCCATGTACTAAATCAATTAAATAATTTTTTAATTGAACAAAAATGGGTTGATCTAAACCATACTTAGCTTCTAGAGCTGATAAAACTTCAGAAGATGGGGGTCTTTCACTCAGAAAAGGACCGCCGGGAATTATATTCATGATAAAAAATGTAACACATGCGATGAATGCTATAATCAATATAGCTTGACATAAACGTTTTATAATGTATATTATCATGTTTTCCCTCGATCTATAATAAATAAAAACACATGATATAGATTCATAAAATATATTAGAATACATTGTATACTATATATTCGATATTTGTCAATTATCAAAAAAACAGTTTTTTTGTATATATAAAAAAGAAGTCTTAATATTAAGACTTCTTTTCAGGATGTAATAGCTTTATTCTATTTTTATTTTTCCAAATAAATCGCCAATAGTGATCTTATCGTCATCTGAATAAACTTTCTTATTTTTTTCTATCTTTTTTTTAGGAGCTGGATATAATTCTTTAATGCTTAAAGATATTTTTTTATGCTCATCATCAATTTTTATAATTAAAACTTCAATTTCATCACCAATTTTAAGCATGCTCTCCGGTTTGTCAACTTTATGATGCGCAAACTGAGATATATGAATTAATCCTTCCACATCATCAATTATTTTTGCGAAAGCTCCGTATTTTGTAAACGAAGTAATCTCAACTTTTATTTTATCTCCTTCTTGGAATTGTTTTTTAAATACATCCCAGGGATTTGGAGTAAGATTTTTGATACTTAATTTAACTTTATAATTTTCTTTGTCAAGCTCTATAATTTTAGCTTTTATATTTTGACCGACGGATAGGATATCCGAAGGTTTTTTAACAGATTTCCAAGCAATATCAGAAACATGAATGAATCCATCAATACCGCCCAAATCAACAAAAACACCATAATCAGTGAAGTTTTTAATAGTGGTATCGAGTATTTGCCCTAATTCTAAGGCAGATACTGCGGCTTCTTTGATTGCTTTTTGTTCAGCTTTTCTTTTTTCAATTTCTTCTAATAATAATACTTTATGTGAAAAAATAATTCTATTAGCCGAAGGATTGTATTCGGTGATTCTTCCCGTAACTTCTTTGCCTATTAAAGCGTTCAAATCTTTAACAAATTTTATATCATAGTATGATGCAGGCATGAAAGCAGTCAGGCTGCCTAAATCCACCATTAAGCCGCCTTTGATGGCTTTTACTATTTTTCCTGTTAAAATTTCTCCGTTTTCAAACTTTTTTTGCAGTTCTTCTTTAGCATTTAATTCTTCAACTTTTAATTTAGATAAAACATAATTCCCAGCTCCATCATTTGTAGATAATATCATTACTTTATGCTTGTCTCCAATCGCAGCATGTCTCATAAGGTCTTCATATAAATCTAATATGAATTCATCTTTTTTGATTATGCCATCACTTTTCCCGCCTATATTCATAACGACAGAATCGCTGTTAACGGATATGATTTCTCCTTCTACAATATCTCCTGTTTTAAAATTTTTAAATGTTTCTTCATACTGGTCTTGAATGTTGTTTTGCTCATTCATACTTTTTTGTACAACCTCCTTAATTATCCAAGCCGGTGTCGACGCTCCTGCCGTTATCCCCACCGATTTACAATCTTTAAATATTTTTGTATCAATTTCTGATGCAGTTTCTATATGAATTACTTTGTCACAATAAATTTTACAAATTTCAGTTAATTTCTTTGTATTTGAACTATCATATCCCCCGATTACTATCATAATATCTGAATTTTTTGCAAGTAGTTTAGCTTCTTCCTGTCGTTCTTCAGTTGCGGAACAAATCGTATTATAAATTTTTTTTTCGCATGGGTGTTCTTGTATCTCTGAAACTATTTCTAAAAACAGACTTTCAATGATAGTAGTTTGAGCCACAACGCATATTTTATCATACATTTTTATTATTGGAATATTATTTTTGTTATTTATTATAATTGCGCTGTTATCACACCAGCCATTCACGCCGATGACTTCTGGGTGCTTTTCATCTCCTATGATGATGATTTTGTAACCTTGCATATAGTATTGATTTACAATATTTTGTACTTTTTTTACATAAGGACAAGTGGCATCTACAATATTTATATGCTTTTGCTCCATTTGATCATATAAATATTTTGCTACTCCGTGTGAGCGGATAACAACAGTAGCATTATTTTCCACCTTTGATAAATCATTGATGATTTTTACATTTTGCGCATCATATTTTTGAATCATTTGATTATTATGTATAATAGGACCTAGTGTATATATTGGTCCGTTAATATGCTTAACAGCATTATCCAATTTTTTTATTGCATTATCAACACCAAAACAAAAACCTGCCGTTTTAGCTAAAGTAATTTCTTTCAATTATTAGCTCCTTTTATATCTTTTAACATCATTTTTATTTGTTGCATAACAGTCTTTTGGGTAATGTCTATTAATTCATCTGTTTTATATTTTTTTGAATAATATGCATCATAATAGATAGGCTGTCCTAATCGAACAGTAATTTTCCCTCGAAATTTATATTTGCCATAAATAGCAACAGGTATTATAGGAGATTTTGTCTGCAATGCCAGCATCAGAGCTCCGGCCTTAGGCTCTATTAATTCTTGTCCGTGCTTTACCGTTGTGCCTTCCGGGAATATACCCAAGACACGGTCTTCTCTTAAAACTCTTAAGCATTTCTTTATGGCCGTAGCATCATTTTCGTTTCTTTTAACAGAAATAACGAATAACTTGGTGAAAAACCATGTAAAAAATTTACCTTTAAACAACTCTTCTTTTGCTAAAAAATGTATTGTTCTTTTAGAATTAATCATTAACACAATAGGATCAATAGTGCTTGTATGATTTGGACACAAAATGACTCGCCCTTCTTTCGGCATATGCGAAAAGTTCTCTATTTTAATATTAAACAGTATTTTTTCCAATGCTTTTGCTATTCCATATAGAATAACAAATAATATGTTTTTATCTACTTGTTTATTACGCATAATATTTCTTCAACTGTTTGATCTAATGTTTTATTTGTACTATCTATAATAATACTTTGCGGAGTTATAATCAAAGGTGCGACTGCTCTATTTTTATCATATTCGTCTCGGATGATAATATCTTGCAAAATATCCTTGTAATTGCTTTTTATTCCTTTAAGTTCGTTTTGCTCAACTCTTCGTTTCGCACGTTCTTCTACATCGGCAGTTATGTAAAATTTAAAATCTGCATCAGGCAAAATTACGGTTGCTATATCTCTGCCTTCCATAATAGTATTTTCATTTTGCATTCCCAGTTTTCTTTGAATTTTTTTCATAATCTCTCGAATCGTTCGGTTAGCGGCAATTTCAGATATATTTTTATCAATGGATGGAGTATATATTTCATTTGTAACGTTAATACCATCTAAAAAAATTTGATTACCTATGATTTTAAAATCAGTGTTTTGCAAAGAAGTTCTCACAATATCATGATTATTGATATCGATATTATTTTGAAGAACCTTCAAAGTATAGGCTCGATATAGAGCTCCCGTATTTATATATATATAATTTAGTCTTTTCGCCAGTTCTTGAGCGATTGTGCTTTTACCTGCTCCTGCAGGACCATCTAAAGCTATTTTCATTGATTACCTCGATTAAACATAAACAAGTAAATTATATTTTATATTATTTTATAATACAATAAAAAAATGTATAATTCTATAATATTAATTTATAAATTATATAATAATACATAATTTACTCACTGTATGCCAGATTTTGATTGCAAGAAAAGAAATTATGTATATTTCTAATTACATAATGAAAAATATTTAATTTATCAACATTGTTTTTTGCAATTAGATTACATTGACCAATTTCCGTGTTATTTTTTTTAGCAATAACTGTTCCTAAGACATCTCCTTTTGAAACTGGTGCATTAATTTTTTCTTCCAGTGTAATTACAATATCAGCTTCTTCTTCGCCGCCTTTTTCGATAACATTATATATCTCCGAATCAGCAACAGCCTCTACGGTTACATCCTTGCCTTTATTGACTATGACATCGCCTATTTTTTCATCCTTTTCAACATAACATTTACCTATGTAATTACTAAATCCATAATTTAAAAGCTGTAATGCCTCATTAAACCTAACCTCTGAAGAAGGAGCATGCATTACTACTGAAATAAGTCTCATTTCTCCCTGTTTTTTTGTGCAGCTCATACAATACATAGCTTCAGTGGTATATCCTGTTTTAAGTCCGTCTACGGCGCTGTCTCTTTTAAGAAGTTTATTTGTGTTTGCCAATGTTCTGTTTTTATCATTATTCAAACCTACTTTTATATCAATCATCCATGTTTTTGTATATTCAAATATTTTTTCATATTTTACTAGTTCGCATGACATTAAAGCTATATCATAAGCAGTGGTGACGTGTCCATCTTCAGGCAGGCCATTAGCGTTCTTAAAAACAGTATTTTTCATATTAAGAGACATTGCTTCTTCGTTCATCATTTTAACAAAATTATCATTACTGCCGGCAACATATTCACCTAGAGCTGTTGCTGCATCGTTAGCACTTTCAACGGCGACACCATACATGAGCTCATCGACTTTTCTTTTTTCGCCCGGTTCAATATAAAGTTGTGTTCCTCCCATTTTTGAAGCATATTCACTAATAGTAACTTCATCTTGCAACGTGATTTTTCCTTCATCTACTGCTTTTAACACCAATAACATGGTCATAATTTTTGTAACGCTTGCAGGTATGGAAACGAGATTTTCATCTTTAGCATAAAGAACTGTTTTAGTTTTGGCATCAACTAAAATAGCGCTGCTTGATTCCAGTGTCATATCTGCACTCACGATGATATTAAAACATAAAAAAACAGACAGAATAAATATACATATTGTTTTTTTCAGCATTATTTATTCCTCCTCTGACTTAGTAATTATCTATAAAATATAGCCGTTTTAAAATTTTTTCTAAATATAAGAGCTATATATATAGATATGCCAGAGCATGTGATATTATGTTTTTATTATTTTATTTAAAAAACTGTGTCCATATATTGTATTTGTATTTGCTAAATAATCAGCAATAGTTGCTCCTAAATCGGAAATGCTTTGTATGGTTCCTAAATTGACCTGTTTAATAAAATTACCGCAAATAATGACTGGCACATATTCTCTACTGTGATCGGTCGACTTTGTTGTTGGATCGCATCCGTGATCTGCGCATATCACCAATATGTCTTCATTCAAAAGCAGAGAAAGTATTTCCGTAAGTCGAAAATCAAATTCACTAAGTGCTTCTGCATATCCTTGCGCATCATTTCTATGACCATATTTCATATCAAAATCAACTAAATTTGCATATATTAAAGCATTTTTTTCTTTTACTGAGTGCATATGTTCAATGATTTTATCAATTCCATCGTTATTATTTATTGTATGAATTGAATGCTTTATTCCTCGTCCTTGAAAAATATCTTCAATTTTTCCTATAGCGTAAACGTCGATACCGTTTTCATCAAGAATTTCAAGAGCTGTTTTAACAGGAGGTTGTACAGAAAAATCTTTTCTATTTGCAGTACGAATAAAATTTCCGGCTTCTCCTATAAAAGGCCGGGCAATTACACGTGCAATATTATAATGTTTGTTCAGCATTTTCCTTGCAATCTTACATATATCATATAATTCAGAAACAGGCACTACATTTTCGTGTGCGGCAATTTGAAAAACACTATCTGAAGAAGTGTATACAATAATGCTGCCCGTCCTTATTTGTTCTTCACCTAATTCTTTAATAATTTCAGTTCCGGATGCGACTTTATTACCTATGACTTTTCGCCCGATTTTTTCTTCAAATTTGCGAATAAATTTTTCATCAAATTTTTTATAAGTTTTAAAAGGCTTATCCAAAATAACACCTGCCATTTCCCAATGACCTGTAATTGTATCCTTACCCTGGCTTATAAAACCAGCACGCATAACAGCAGTTGAAAAATGATCATTTTTATTTATAAAATCAACGCCGTCAATATTTCCAATACCTAATTTTTGCAAATTACCAATTTGACATGTAAAATGTTCGTATGTGTTTTTTAAAGTATTGCTACCTTCGTCGCCATACTTTCTTGCATCCGGCATTTGGCCGATACCCACGCTATCTAATACAATCCAAATTACTCTTTTCATACTTTGCTCCTTAAGTCAAATAGACAGAAAAAATTTTAATTAATTGTGGTGTTACATATGCCTCGATTAAATTTACACTGATATTTAATAAAAATGTAATTAAAATAATCGTCATTAATTTAAATGCATTTCTCTTTTTATTATCTAATGAAAAATGTTTTTTTTGCAATGCATATTTTATCACAAATATGTTACAAAATATCAATAATATTATTCTAAGTGTATTTTGAGGAAGGACAGCAACTAAAATGAATAATATTCCTTTTGTCATAGTTGTTTTTATTAAAAAAGCTGATGTAAAACCAATTATAAAACCTTTATATAGGGTAATTAAAAAGCAAAATGGTATTGCAAGTATTGTCAACGCAAAAACCGCAGTTATCAAATAAACTTGAAAATCATTCAAGATGTAATTAAGTAGCCTTTCAGTATTTGTCATAGATTGTGTATCATATTTGTCCGCAGAATATAAATTCGTTATGATATAGTCTGTTAATTTAAGCCCTTGTTCATCAGTTAAGAATTTTGCGGTAAAAGAGCCTATAATGACTCCGATAAGGAACATAATAAATAATAATATAATTATATGTTTTGATTCTTGAATCAACTTGAAATTTTTCAAAATATGTCCCCCTTTTTTAATTTATGTTTAAAAAAGGAGGAATAGAACGAAACATTTATAGTAGCGGTGATCGTTAATATTGATATTTTATTTAAATTATGTTATCGAAATAAATGAATTTATTTTATATTTAAATATAATAAAAATGCACATATTGTTTTTGCATCATTTATTTCTCCCGAGAAAATCATTTCTAAAACTTTTGATTTTTCAATAAAATACACATCAATAAATTCATCTGCATCACATTGTTTTTTATGAGCTGTTTTTATGATATCATCAGTAAAAAAAATATGAATGATTTCATCTGAGAAACCAGGAGTAGAATAAATACTTGATAAATGTTTGATATTACATGCTTCATAGCCGGTTTCTTCATTTAATTCTCTTGCTGCGCAGTCAAAAATATTTTCGTTTTCTTCGATACATCCTGCAGGAATTTCATAGATTACTTTATTGAGAGCTGTTCTGAATTGCCGTATAAATAAAATTTTTCCACCATGTTCGGCGAGAATTGTACAGGCGCCTTTATGTCTGACAATATCTCTCGTACTTGCGTTGCCATCTGGCAACAGTACTTTTTCATTAAAAACTTTGATAATTTTTCCTTCATAAATTAATTGACTGTCAATAATTTTTTCGGTTATTTCCATATTATTATTTATTCTCCTTGTTTTCGTCACCCAGCATTGATTTAAGTTCATCCATAAATGTATTAATATCTTTAAATTGTCTGTAAACGGAAGCGAACCTTACATAAGCTATTTCATCTATTTTTTTTAATTCTTCAATAACAATCTCACCTATATCTTTTGACTGTACTTCTTTATCATAAGTAGTTAAAATTTTATACTCAATAATATCTAATAAATTTTCTATCGTATCGGCTGAAATCGGTCTTTTTTCACATGCTTTTAAGATTCCGGACAAAATTTTATTTCTATCATATGTTTGTCTGTCACCACTTTTTTTAATGACAACAAGTGGAACAGACTCTAGTTTTTCATAAGTAGTAAATCGTCTTTTACATTCGATACATTCTCTTCTTCTTCTTACAATAGTTCCATTTTCGGCAGGTCTGGAATCAATTACTTTGCTTTCTTCATAATTACAAAACGGACATCTCAATAGAGTCACCTCCAATATGATAAAATTATATATTACACATTACAATTTGTCTATTCTTTAGATAATAAAAAAAGGCCGTTTAAGACCTTATATCATATTATTTTTAATCATTTTTTTTCATTATAACAGTGACTTTACTGGCTCTGCATGATTCCCAGTCTGCACCTCTTTTAATATCCTCCTCAGAAACAAAAACTTCCACCAATTCATAACCTTCTTCTGCCTTTTCGTTTACGAAGCTTCTAAGTTTGCTCATGAACAAGTCCCTTTCAACAATGTATTTCATCATCCTACCTCCCATGGTAAAAATTGTTCTTATTCATACTAACATAAGTTACTATCTTTAGCAAGCAAAATAATTATATACTGATATGCAACTAAATATAAAAGTATTTTAAATTCATGTTTATTATTGTATAATTTATTCAAGAGGTTTTATATGAAACTTGAAATGTTCTGTCTTAATAATAATTTAGATATTTTAAACAGTTCCAATAAAAGTGATGTCTATATTAAAGAAATTCATGCTGTTCGTTGCGGATTGCAATTAACGGGTTACTTCGAATATTTTAATCCAGGTCATATTTGCATTATAGGCAAAGAAGAATTTGCTTATTTAAATAGTCTGGAAGAAAGTAAAAGAGATGTATCTGTTGCTAATCTTTTAAAATTAAAAATTCCGGCACTTATTATAAGTGATAACCTTAAAGAGGTAGATTTCTTAATAAAATTATGCAAAAGACATAAATGCATTCTTCTGGCTTCTTCTGCAGATTGCGCCTCCTTGATTTATAAAATTTCTACATATCTCAGTAATATAAATTCGGAATGGGTTGGTCTGCATGGCGTAATGATGGAGGTCTACGGAGTGGGTGTATTGATAAGAGGCATAAGCGGTATTGGAAAAAGCGAAGTTGCGTTAGAAATCATTAAACGAGGCGGTAGATTTGTAGCTGATGATTTAGTAAAAATTATAAAAACATCCGATGGCAAACTAATTTGCAGCAGTATGAAAGAAGGCACCTACTTCATGGAGATCAGAGGGTTGGGTATTATAGATGTAAAAGTTTTATTCGGGGTAAGCAGTATTCGAATACAAAAAGAATTAGATTTAATTGTAGATTTAGTTCCATGGAATGCACAGGCAACTTATGATAGACTGGGAGATAAAATTCAATTTGAAAATATTATGGGGACAAATATTCCAAGATATAAAATACCGGTTTCTATAGGGCGTAATATTGCTGCTTTAATTGAAGCTGCGGCGATTAGAACAAGGGCAACTTTTATGGGATTCGATTTTATAAATGATTTTATATCGCAATTTGACGATAAATAAGAGGATAGAATGAAAAATATAATTGATGTACATACACATACTTGCGCATGTCATCATGCATTTTCAACATTAGAAGAAAATGTAGTAGGCGCTAAAAATAAAGGAATAAAATACTTATGTTATACAGAGCATGGACCGACTATGCCCTATGCTCCGCCAGATTGGTTTTATGAAGAACTTACAATTATACCTAAAGTAATGAATAATATAAACATAATTACTGGTGTTGAATCTAATGTTATAGATGAAAGCGGTAAAACGGATATTGATAATTTACCAAAACATTGGTTCAATTATATCATTGCATCATTGCATAAGCATACATATTTACCTGCTAATCATGAAGATGATACTCAAGCATTATTAAATGCTATGGATAATCCTTATATTGATATGTTGGGACATATTGATGCTCCTTTATACAATTTAGACTATGAAGCTATAATAAAAAAAGCTGTCAAAACGAACACGCTTATTGAGTTCAATAATGGTTCCATTAACGGTGTTCGCAAAAATGGTAAACCAAATTTTTATAAAATGGCAGACTTATGCAAGAAGTATAATTGTATGATAGCTTTAGGTTCAGATGCACATATATCATATAATGTCGGAGTATTTGATGATGTAATAAAAATATTGAAAGAAGTTGATTTTCCGGATGAACTGATTATAAATGATAAAGAAAAGGTTTTTTTAGACTTTTTACGTTTAAATGGTAAAAATGTTTAATGAATATAGGAGGTTTAATATGGAAAGAAATAAAGAATATGTTTTTGAAGGATGGAATAATAAAGCCGTTTTATTATTCCATGGTGCCACATCAGGCTCTTCTCAGCTCAGGCCATATGCCAATTATTTAAATTGCCTTGGGTATACAGTTTATGGCATGAATCTTGCGGGGCATGGAACTACTAAAGAGAATTTGGCTTCAATACAGTACCAAGATATTATCAATAAAGCTGAAAATGATTATAAAGTAGTTAAATCCAAATATGAAAAAGTATTTGTATCCGGCCTTTCTCTAGGGGGACTCACAACGCTATATTTAGCGAGCAATCATCCTGAAATATCTGGAATTATTCCTTTAGCGGCAGGTATTTACATAGTTGAAAATTCATTTTTCGGCAGTGATTATAATAGTGAATATATTCATCGTCCGACACAGGGAAAAGTTGGGCTATACAAACAATATCATATTCATTATGAATATATCCCAACAAATTTCTTTGAGGAAATAGATGATATGATCAAGAACTTTCTTGAAAATAATTTAGCTGAAAAAATAACTTCACCAGCATTGATCATTCATCCGCTTAATGATTCTACGGTTTATTCAAAAAGTGCTAATTATATTTATGACAGCATTAGTTCTGTTGACAAAGAACTTGTTCTTCCGGAAAATGGCGAGCATATATTCGTTTTATCAGAATATCGATATGATGTTTTTGAAAAAATAGCAAATTTTTTGGCTAAGCATTGATTGTTTAAGAGAGCATACAAAATGGTATACGGAAAATTTGCAACATTGATTACTTGTATGGATGGTCGCGTTCAACGGGCGGGATATGACTTTATGGTAAACAAATTCAGTGTTGATTATGCAGATATAATTACCGAACCCGGACCAAATAAGATATTAGCAGAGAACAATGAAAAACATATAATTAATAATATATTTAACAGAATAGATATCTCTGTTTCTGAACATAAGTCACATATTATAGCTATAGCAGGACACTATGATTGCGCAGGAAATCCTGTTAATAAATTAAATCAGGATATACATACAAAACAAGCAGTATTGTTTATCAAATCTAAATATCCAAACAAAAGAGTAATTGGCTTGTGGATAGAGAAAGATTTTAAAACAGTAGAAATTGTGCATATTCAAGAATAAAAATATAATATATTTTATAAATATAGAGTATCAAATTTAGGATACTCTATATTTATTGGAACTTGTTTTTTATTATTTTAAAGTATATACTATAATCTAGTTTTTGCTAAACTTACATTCTAGGAGGTGCCATGGATTATTTTAAAAAATCACTTGAAATGCATGAAAAAATTGGTGGTAAAATTGCCACGCAAATGAAAGTTTTGGCAAATACCGTTGAAGAGTTATCAATTGTATACTCTCCAGGTGTGGCCGAACCATGTATGAAAATATTTGAAAATAATAACGAAATTTATAAATATACTATTAAATCAAATACGGTTGCTATTATCAGTGATGGTTCTGCCGTGCTTGGATTAGGAAACATTGGAGCCGATGCATCACTGCCGGTAATGGAAGGCAAAGCATTATTATTAAAACGTTTTTCCGGAATCAATGCATTCCCTATTTGTATTAAAACGCAGGACACAGAGGAAATAATAAACATAGTTAAAAATATTGCAACATCCTTTGGTGCGATTAATCTTGAAGATATTGCTGCGCCAAGATGTTTTGAAATTGAACAACGTCTCGTGAATGAATTAGATATTCCGGTTTTTCATGATGATCAACATGGTACAGCTATCATTGTTCTTGCGGGATTAATAAATGCGTCGAAATTACTTAAAAAAAATTTAAAAGATTTAAAGGTTATTATTAACGGTTCCGGTGCTGCCGGCATTGCTACCTCTAAATTATTATTATATGCTGGTATAAATGACATCATAGTATGTGATAGCAGAGGCATTATTTACGAAGGAAGAGATAACCTGAATAAAGATAAGAAAGAAATCGCTAAAGAAACGAATCAAAAACTGATAAAAGGGAAATTACAAGACGCAATGATTGGAAGAGATGTTTTTATAGGTTTATCGCAAGGTAATATCCTAACAACTGACATGATTCTGTCGATGAATAAAGACAGTATTATCTTTGCTCTTGCAAATCCTATACCGGAAATCATGCCGGAAGATGCCTATAAAGCAGGAGCTAAAATTGTAGCAACCGGCAGAAGTGATTATCCAAATCAAATTAATAATGTTTTAGCCTATCCAGGTATTTTTAAAGGTGTTTTAGAAGGAAGAATAAAAAAAATTACAAAACAGATCATGAAGGATGCAGCTCATGCAATAGCATCTTGCGTAGATGATGAAGAACTTGATTATTCTTTGATTATACCAAATCCTTTTAATAACCGTGTATGTGATAAAGTAGCCAAAGCAGTACAAAAATAAGAGGCTTAAAATGATATATGAAAATATAACTCAAATAATGAATAATACCCCTATTGTAAATGCGTCTAAAACAGCTGAATATTTTGGTGCGCGCGGCAATTTATTTGTTAAATTAGAGTATCTTTTACCTGGAATGAGTAAAAAAGACAGAGTTGCATTTAATATTATTAAAAAAGCTGAAGAAAAAGGACTTCTCAAGCCCAATCAACCTGTAGTAGAACTTACAAGCGGGAATACGGGCATTGGCCTTGCTTTGGTATGCAAACAGACAAATCACCCATTTACCGCAGTAATGTCAGCAGGAAATTCAATGGAACGTGTAAAAATGATCAAGGCATTAGGTGCCGATGTAATCTTAGTTGAGCAGGGAAAAAATAGTGAAAAAGGTATGGTAAGTGGCGGGGACTTGGCTCTTGCGGAAAAAAAAGCTAAACAACTATGTGATGAATCAGGTGCTTTTATGGCATCTCAATTTGATAATTGTGATAATGCATATGCTCATGAGATGATGACTGCACAGGAAATTTATGAACAAAGTAATGGATGTATCGATGCATTTGTCGATTTTATTGGTACCGGAGGAAGTTTTGCGGGAATAAGTATGGGATTAAAAGCTAAAAATAGAAATATTTTTTGTTACGGCGTAGAACCTCAAAATGCTTCATACTATAAAGATAACCATTATAAAGGTAGCCATTGTATACAGGGTGGCGGCTATTTCCGAGAAATAACATTTTTTAAAAATATAAAAAATATTTTCGATGGGTTTATTACGGTTAGTGACGAGGAGGCCATAGAAGCATGCCGTATTTTAGCATCATATGATGGTATTTTTGCAGGATATTCAACCGGGGCAAATGCTGCTGCTGCAATTAAACTGTTACAAAAAGATTTTGAAAATAAAAATATAATTATTTTAGCCAATGACACTGGTTTAAAATATATGAGCACTTCTTTATGGAGTGAATAAAATATATATAAATAAAGGAGTATATAACGTGGCAGAAATCAAATACAAAATAGTAAAAAAGCTAGGTGTTTTAAGTGAATCAAAAAACGGATGGAAAAAAGAAATTAATTTAGTCAGTTGGAATGATAGAAATCCCAAATATGATATTAGAGAATGGTCTCCTAATGCTGATAAAATGGGAAAAGGAGTTACTTTATCTGAGGAAGAAGTGATGATTTTAAAAGATATCTTAAATAATGAAGATTAAATAAAATATATAAAAGGAATATCATTTAATTTAATCAAATGATATTCCTTTTATAAGTTCTGTATATATTATTTAGAATTCGTCAATGTCTTGAATATAATCAGCAAAATCATATTTATATAAATCTGATATTTCTCTTATGCTTTTTATATATTTCCTCTGACTTTTGTCATAAATCGAATGAACAGTAAAGCCTGCTTCTTTTGCGGTTTGTGCTGCATAAAGCGCATCCTCATAAATCACAACATCTTTTATATCGCAATTTAATTTTTTTAATGCTTCAAAGAATATATCAGGATATTTTTTGCCTTTCCCCACTTCTTTAGAGCAAATACAACACTGAAAATATTTTAATAACCCAACTCTTTTTAATGCTTTTTTAGCTAACTGCATATCTGTTTCCGTCGCCAAACATAAAGCAATTTTTTTTTCATATAATTTTTTTATATAATTTTCTACATTAGGCTTTAATTCTGCTTCATTTTCATAAAAGTCACTGATAATATCATAGTATATATTTATAATATCATCTTTATTGAGTTTGTAATCCAATAAAGATGCAAAATATTCAGCCGATTCATCTAAGCTCATATCTTTTAATGTATCATATATATTTATATCTTTACTAATAGGAATATGTAGTTTCTCTACAACTCTATTACCCAAATCTAACCAGATATGCATGGAGTCTAACAACGTGCCATCTAAGTCAAATATTGCTGCTTTCATAGCGTCTCCTTTTCTATTTAAATATTTTTATATCTTTTTACCCTTTTTCTTTTTTTACTAAAATCCAATAAAATCTTAAGGCAGTTTACAGTTAAATTGATAGATAAAAATATTAAAAATATAATGATAATAACTTGAATGCCTTCTTTCAAAAATGTGCCCATTCCTGCTACCAGTTTTACAATATTATTATATAACAATAATATTAAAGAAGAAATAGCGGCAATGAGCATAAACGACATAGGAAAAATTAGAACAATATTATTTTTTCCTTTACTGCCAAGCCAGACACTAATGGTTAGCATTGCAATTGCTGCAAGCAATTGATTTACCGTACCAAATAAAAGCCAAGTATTTTTTATCCCACCAAAGGCTAACAGCCCGCTTATAAGTACGGTTATTATGGTAGCTGTATATGAATTTGAGAATAGTTTTTTAAATTTTTTTATTTGATTATCTTGATAAAATTCTTGAATTAGATATCTTACTAATCTTGTCGCTGTATCAAGTGTTGTAAGCACAAGTGCTGAAATAGCCAACATAATAATAGTATAGACCGCATTGGTATCGAGTCCAATATTTGCCGAAAGATTTGCCACCGCATTCGAAAATATAATTGATGTTGTAGCTTGATAGACATTATTTTGATTAAAAAAAGAACCAACAACTACAATTGCAATAATCGCTATAATAGATTCAATAATCATAGCTCCGAATCCGATATGCTTAATATTGCCTTCGCTTTTTATTTGTTTTGATGTTGTACCAGAACAAACTAGACTATGAAAACCGGAAATCGCACCGCAAGCCACAATTATGAATAACATAGGAAACAGATGCTGACCTGCAATATTAAAACCCGTGAAAGCAGGCAGACTCATTTTGGGGTTTGTAAAGAATATACCTATCATTGCCAGTATACACATTGCATAAAGCAGACATGAATTCAAAAAATCTCTTGGCTGCAATAAAATCCAAACCGGTGTAATGGATGCAAAAAAAATATAGATCATAAGTATTATAATCCAAGTAGTTTTATTTAAATAAATTGGATAGTATAAGCCAACTATAATACATATTAAAATCAAAATAATACCCAGTACACTTGATAATATTAAATTGTATTTGTTTTTATGTAATAACTTTCCAAATATGAGTGAAATAATAATAAAAAGGATGGATGCGGTAGCGGAAGAACCGTTTTCTATTATTTGTTCACCCGTGATTGAATATCCATTAAATGAAGAAGATACAATATCAATAAAAGAAGCATTCAGAAATAAAAGTGTAAATAAAGCAAAAATAAAGAAAAGTTGCTTGCCATATTTCCCTATCTTAGTTTCTGTTATATAAATAATAGATTTCCCATTATTTCTAATAGATGTAAATAATGATGATAAATCTTGTGCCCCGCCAAAAAAAATACCTCCGATTATAATCCATAGCACTACAGGAAGCCAGCCGAAAATAGCCGCTTGTATAGGCCCATTGATAGGTCCTGCTCCGGCAATAGAGGCAAAATGATGACCAAATAAAATAGAATTATTAGTTGGAATATAATCTTTGTTATCACAAATAGACTCGGCCGGAGTTTTTCGTTTTGGATCTATGCCCCAAATTTTGGCAAGCCATCCGCCATAAAATATATATCCAATTAATAAAAGTGAAATAGAAATTAACAGAATAGCTATTGCGCTCATCGTATATATCACCGTTACAATAAGAACTGCTTCCCTTTTTATTATAGTAATAGTAATTCAATTATAAACTAAATATAATTATATACATAGATACAATACATTCAATGATTAAATATATACTTAATACATTTAACGGTTGTAAATAAATTTATATTGATAAATACTAATATAAATGTTAAGCTACTTAAGCGTAAATACTTAAATTATGAGGTTCTTCCTCAATTTTTTAAAACGGAGATAAAATGAATAATAATGACTTTGACGGTTTGGCAATAGAATCATCAATAAAGAAAGCTATTAATAAAATAGGATTTTATAAAATGACTGACATACAGTCAAAAACAATTCCTTTGATACTTAACGGTAACGATGTTGTCGGGATATCACACACTGGCACAGGGAAGACATTAGCCTTTGGGATACCGGCGATACAATTAATCGATAAAATAAATGCAAAAAAAACGCAAGTATTAATTCTTTCTCCTACCAGAGAACTCGCTATCCAAACATATAATGAAATAAAAAAATTATATGCATTTGAAAATTTTATTAAAGCTCAAGCAGTTTATGGAGGAGAGAGTATAAGCAAACAAATTATGCAGCTTAAAAAAGGAGCAAATATTATTATAGGAACTCCAGGGAGGATTCAAGATCATATCAATAGAAAAACAATAAGATTAGATCATCTTAAAATGCTCGTTCTTGATGAAGCTGACGAAATGTTAAATATGGGATTTAGGGAGGATATTGATAAAATACTGACTTCCGTTCCTAATAAGAGACAGACTTTACTGTTTTCGGCAACAATGCCTAAAGCAATAAAAGAAATTATTAATAATTATTTAAATTCACCTCAATATGTTCATATCGAAAATAAAAATCAAGTGCTTAATTTAATTCAACAATTATACTATGATATAGAAAAAAACGAAAAAAAAGAAGCGTTAATTCTTCTGATTCGTTATTTTATTCCTGAACGCGCGATTGTGTTTTGCAACACAAAAATTATGGTTGATGGATTGGTAGAATTATTAACTGATAATAACATAAATGCCATTGGCTTGCACGGAGATATGAACCAAAATATAAGAAATTCTGTTATGGCAGGATTTAAATCTTCAAAATATCAAATTTTAATTGCAACAGATGTAGCCGCTAGAGGACTAGATATATATGATATAGATATCATATTTAATTATGATATACCTCAAAATTCCGAATGTTATTTGCATAGAATCGGTAGAACCGGACGCGCCGGAAAAACAGGCATCGCAATCAGCATTGTAAACAACAGGTCTCAAGAAGCTTCTTTATTAGAAATTAAAAGAAACATAAAATCAGAAATTTATAAGACATTGCTTCCAAAACCATATCAAATAAAAGAAAAATATGTAAATAAACTTATAAATGATATTAAAACACATATTAACAAAGGATTTAAAGGGAATTATAATAGTAAATTAAACAAATTAAACAATGAAGGCTATTCCATGAGTTCGATAGCAAACGCATTAATGGACATGAATCTGAATCTCAATGATATTCATTTGCCAAATATTTCTGACAGGGATGAACAAAATAAAAAAAGATATAAAACAAGACCAATTTCTAAACGGAAATATAGGTCATAAATAATATAAATCTTGTCATAACTTTTAAGTAAATTTTTTAATTTCATTCATATTTTTTAATTCGGTATCACTTAATAATTGAGCCAGCCTTTTTGTGGAATTATCAATTTGAGGGCTTTCTGTTATGTTTTTTTTAATATTGATGATTCCGCTTATACTATCTAAAAGCAGCATTTTTGCCGTATTATTTTCTGGCGCGTCTTTGCAGAAATTAAAATTTGTAGAAAAATACGACGAAATATTTTTAGATTCTGCGTCAATATTCTGATCTTTTTGTATATCGTTTATATAGGAACAAATATTGTCATAATCAATTAATCTTTTTTTTAATGTTAATTTAAATTGATTGTTGTAATGCTCAACTCCAATGATTTGAGCATATAGATCTTTTCCTATTTCAGCATTTTTTGCTATATATAAAAGCATATTATCGCTGTCCATATTATTCTCCTATTTTATTCTTTACCAATAGTATTATAATATCGAATAATTTTATTCATAAAATAGCATTTGCAGCTAAAAACGCTGTCGAGAATGCAATTTGCAAATTATACCCTCCTGTTATGGCATGAACATCCAAAACCTCTCCTGCAAAATATAATCCTTCAATTTTTTTTGATTGCATTGTAGAGGGAGATATGTCTTTAGTACTAATGCCGCCGCCTGTAATAATTGCTTCTTCAAATCCTTGATTTCCATCAATATAAATAGGCATTGCTTTTATCGTATTGACTAAGTTTGTTCTTTCAAATATATTAATTTGATTTACTTTCTTATTTTCTTTAATTTCAGATAATACTAATATAGGTGTAATCAATCGCGAAGGCAGAAGAGTTTTTAATGCATTGCCGATATCTTTATTGGGAAATTTAGAAAAATCTCTAAGAATTCGATTATTTAGTTTTTCGAAATTTAAAGCCGGCTTTAAATCGATTGTAAGCATTATATCTTTATAGTTTGTTATAATTGTGCTTAAGTTTAAAATAACCGGTCCGCTTATACCATCATGTGTAAACAAAAGCTCACCAAAGCGCGAAGTTATTTTTTTCCCTTTTATAAAGAGTGAGACTTCAACATTTTTCAATGTCAGGCCTTGAAGATCATATAATGATTTTTTTGATAAAATCATCGGTACAAGTGCGGGGTAAGGTTTAATGATTTGATGACCGGTATTTTGAGCAAAATGATAGCCATCCCCCGTACTACCGGTCAGCGGATAACTTTTCCCACCTGTAGCGACAATAACATTCTTTGACTGTATATATTTATTATTTTTGGTCAAAATTCCTGATACCCTTGTTTCTTTAATTACAATTTTTTGAACGGTAGTATTCAAAAAAATTTCCGCATGGTTTTTTATTAGATGATTTTCAAAAAATTTAATGACATCACTTGATTTTTGGCTTTTGGGAAAAACTCTGTCTCCTTGCTCGACAATAGTTTCTAATCCATTTGAAGATAAAAATTCAATCATATCTTTGTTATTAAATAGTGAAAAAGCACTGTATAAAAATTTTTCATTTCTTACAACACCGTTTAATAATTTATCCGGATCACAATTATTGGTAATATTACATCGGCCTTTTCCGGTGATATATAGTTTTTTACCCAACTTTTCATTTTTTTCAATTAGCAACACTTTTTTTTGATTTTTAGCGCACATAAGAGCTGCCATCATACCAGCCGCGCCACCACCAATAATGATTACATCATACATAAACTTTCCTTTACTCTCTTTTCATAATAAGATATAAAATGGGAGCATTTTTTCTTCTTATCATTTTTGTTTTGCTTATTTCAAATTCTTTCATACTTAAATTCATTAAATATTTTTCTACTGCAGCATTTTCTTCTCCGCCATCATGGCCAATATAAGAAGAAATTATAACAATTCCCTTTTTTTGTAATCTTTGAAGAATATGGTTTATCGCAGTTAAAGTATCAATAGCATTTGTTTGTATAATTTTATCCGATCCCGGAAGATAGCCTAAATTGAAAATCGCGGCAGTAATTGATTGATCATGTAAATATTTATCAATACGTGCATGATTATCATGTATGAAACTAATTTTACTTAAATTCATATTATTTTTCTTTAAGAGCAATGTGGAATTTTGAATCGCTTCTTCCGATATATCAAATGAAAATAATCGACCATTCTTTTGAAGCATATTGGCAATAAATAAGCTGTCATAGCCATTGCCGGCAGTACCATCTATATAATTACCGTCTCCGTTTGTTAAATTGAATAATAATAGATGAGCTAAATCCACTATATTAAAATTCATTTCTTATTTTTAACCTTGGAACATGTATGATGCATGAATAATTTAAAAATATCCACATAAAGACTGTTTTCATTGATATTGCTTCTATCAAAAAGTACTTGTGTCATAAATTCATATTTCGGCAATATATATTTAAATTGTGTCATTGTTGTCAGCGCTTCTTGAACTACACTGTCATCAGTTGTAATCATAGCATAAATAAAGCCGTCATTAAATTTACTTGAAAGCAAAGCTCTTGTAACAGCATCAATAAAAACTTTATTATGGGAAGGACAAATAATTTTTTGAATTAAAACATAGTTTTTTTTATTTTTATAAGTACATACAGATTGAATATCCTTTTCGTTTACCAAAATATATGCACCGTCCTCGGTGTTTGCTTGATATCCAACTGAATCAAAATAATCTTTTAATTTTTCTATTGAAGTATTTTTGATAAAAATCATTTCTGAACTCCTTTTCTATTGTTTGCCTGTTAAAACAGCAATTTCTTTATTAGTTAATGGTCGACAGGCTCCTCTTTTGAGACCTTTCATATAAATTCCGCCGATAGATACTCTTTGGAGACGGCAAATTTCTACCCCGGCTGTTTCGCATATTTGCCTTATTTGCCGGTTTTTTCCTTCGTTAATACGCACAGAAAGTTCTGTTTTTTCAACATCAATGTTTAAAATGTTTATTTGCGCACTTCGAGTCATTCTCCCGTTAATCATAATAGGCTGCCGCATAAGGTTTAATATTTGTTCATTTACATGACCGAATACAGTTAGCTTGTACTCTTTTTCACATTCAAATTTAGGATGCATCATTTTGTATGCAGTATCGCCGTCATTCGTTAAAATAAGCAGACCTTCGGTATTGTAATCAAGCCTCCCAATAGGAAAAACGCCTTGCTTTTTTATCTTTGGATCAATTAAATCCATAACTGTTTTTCTCTCTTTTTCATCATTTGTTGTTGTAATATATCCTTTGGGTTTATTCAACATGATATAAATTTTCTTATTGATGGGTTTATATAATTTGTTATCAACAGTAACCATATCACTATTTTTGACATCGTATGATAAATCAGTCATTATTTTACCGTTGACTTTTACTTTTCCTTCTAAAATATATTCTTCAGATTTTCTTCTTGATGCCAAAGCACTTTGAGCTAAATATCTGTTGATTCTCACTTCATACTCCTTAAGTAATTTTGAATATTTTCAAAAATACTGTTTTTATATTTTATATCTTTTTCTAATATAATATCAACTACAATATTACTGTTATCATCAAATATTATTTCAATTTCACCAATTTTATCTCCTTTTTGCATTGGAGCATTTATTTTCTTTATAAAATTATATTTGATTTGTGTCGTTTGGATTTCATCTTTTTTTACAGGAACTGATATATCTTCCGGCAAATAAACTCTATAAATTTTTTTGTACGAGTTTTGAACTGGAATACTTAGTACATATTCTCCCTTTTTCATAAAAGTATGTTCAGAATAATTTTCAAAATAATAATCAAATAGTTTTTGAGTATCACCATAAATATCTTTAGAATTTAATACGACACTAATTAACTGCATGCCATTTTGCTCAGCAGCTCCGCACAAACATCGTCCGGCTAAATCAGTGTATCCAGTCTTTATTCCGTTTGCGCCTTCATAAGAATATAAAAGCTTATTTTTATTGACTAAATTTCTATTAATTCCCGTTCCATTTGTTTTAACAGTAATACTTTTTGTCGCAACGATTTGTCTGAAAGTATCGTTTTGCATAGCATATATACATATATGTGCAAGATCTGATGCAGTAGTGTAATGAAGTTCATTTGGAAGTCCATGTGGATTTATAAAATTTGTATTATCGGCTCCAATTAATTTGGCTTTATAATTCATTAAAGCAGCAAAATTTTCGATACTTCCTGAGATATGGTATGCAATTGCTTCAGCCGCATCATTGCCAGAATGAAGCATGAGGCCATATAAAAGATCAGACAAAGTTAATTCTTCACCTTTTTGTAAATAAATAGAAGAACCCTCTATTTCCACTGCCTTATCATCGACTTTTACTACTTCTTGCAAATCGCACATTTCAATTGCCACGATTGCAGTCATGATTTTTGTTGTACTCGCAAAGGGAAGTTTTTCATTTCCGTTTTTTATATATAAGATTTTTTTACTGTTCATATCGATAACAACTGCTGATTTTGCCGTTATTTCAACCGCGGATAATGTAATGTTTAATAACATTATAAAAATGAATAAACAAATTAATAATTTACTCTTTTTGTACATAAAGCATCACCATTATTATACTATTCTATTTGCATTGTCTGCATGATACTTTATCTATTTTTACAATGATACTTTTTATAAAAAGCTCTATTAAACTACATTTGTAGCTTAATAGAGCAATGGCAGAAAAATTATCTTAATTTTGCATCAAATTTATTTTCCAAATTATCCAATATACTATCAAAAATCCTATCTACTTCTGCATCAACGAGTGTTCTCTCGTTTGAACGAAACTGTAATGAATATGCAAGTGATTTATAGCCTTGAGGAATTTGTTTGCCTTCAAATACATCAAAGAGATTTACATCTTCTAAAAGCGTTGTTTCGGAATTATTTATAGCACTTAATATATCTGCACTTAATATATCTTCTCTTACAATAATTGCCATGTCTCTTGTGATTGAAGGGTATTTTGGAATAGATTTATAGACAAAATCCTTATTGCTTAATTTAAATAACGTATTTATATCCAATTCAAATGCTATAGTATTTTGTTCTGTTTCAAATGATTTTGCAACAGATGGATGTATTTGACCTATATATCCTATTAATATATCATTTATATATATATCCGCACTTTTCCCCGGATGAAGAAAAGAATTTTTGCTGCGTGTATATTTCGCATTATTGATTCCCAACATTTTAAATAAAATTTCAACATACCCTTTAACATAAAAATAATCATATCCTCCGTAAGCAACTAAAGCTAATTTTTCTAATTGTGTAGGAAGCCCCTCGCGGTCTTTTTTATTATAAAAAATATTGCCTATCTCAAAAAATATGCCTTTATTGTTATTACGTGCTAAATTTAAAGCAACAACTTCTAGCAGGCTTCCAACGATACTTACTCTCATATATGCAGTGTTTTCACCTAAAGGATTGAGTATTCTAACTAAATCTGTTTTGTTTAATTCTGAATTTAATTTAACTATATTTTGATAAGATGTAAATGTATAAGTCAGCGCCTCGTAAGCACCAATTGATGCCATTAAATATCTGATATTTGTTTTCAGCTCGAATTTTTCATTTTTGGGGCTGACAAAGATCGAGGCATTGTTTAATGTCGAAGGTATTTTTTCATAGCCATAGATGCGGACGATTTCTTCTGCAATATCTTCCTTGATATTTATATCTGTTCTATAAACCGGACTTGTAACTTGAATTATTTTATTAATTACATCGCATGTCATACCCAAACTTTTTAAGGAACGGATCATATCTTTAAGAGGTATATTCATTCCTAAAAACTTATTTACCCACTTGCTGTCGACAGAAATTGTTTTAGGCATAACCGGCTTCGGGTATATATCAATAATCCCTTCTATCAATTCGGCTGCTTCAATATTTATTAGAATTTCAGTTGCTCTGTTAGCCGCATAGTCGCTTAATGCCGGATTTACGCCTTTAGCAAACAGTGCGGATGCATCTGTATTCATTCCCATTTTGTTCGCAGATTTTCTTATATTGTTGGCATTGAAGGCAGCCGATTCCAAAACTATCATCTCTGTACTGCCAGTTATTTCTGAATTTTGTCCGCCCATGATTCCCGCAATGCCGACACCTTTTTTAGTATCGGCAATTAAGAGCAAGTCATTACATGCAGCTCGTTCTTTTCCATCTAGAGTAATAATTTTTTCATTTTCTTTTGCGCGTCGTACTATAATTTTTTTATTCTCGATCATTTTATAATCAAAAGCATGAAGCGGCTGTCCAACTTCTAGAAGAACATAGTTGGTTACATCGACTATATTATTGATTGGCCTCATTCCGCATGCCATTAATCGTCTTTGCATCCAAAGCGGACTAGGTTCTATTTTCTTAACTTTTAACATTCTGGCAACATATCTGTGACATAAATCTGTATCTGCAATTTCTATGCTTAAATAATTGCCTATATCTTCCTTTGTTTCAGATAACTTCGCATCAGGTATATTAACAGGTCTATAGAAAGCTGCCGCAAATTCTCTTGCCATACCGATCATTGATTGGCAATCAGGTCTGTTATTTGTAATTTCAAAATCAATTACTGTATCTCTCAGACCCAAATGCAGTAGTGCATCATCCCCGGGAGTTAAATTTTCCGCAAAGATATAAATACCTCCTTCGGAATGTTTTGGAAGTACGGAAGCATCAAGACCCAGTTCTTCGCCTGAACACATCATTCCGTTTGATTCAATGCCTCTGAAATTGGTTTTTTGAATTTCTTTACCTTGTAATACAGATCCCGGAAGCGCCAGTGGAATATTGTCTCCTTCTCTAATATTTTTTGCTCCGGTTATTATTATTTTTTGTATGCCGTTACCGATGTCAAGCGTACATACACTTAATTTATCTGCATTCGGATGTTTTTCAATTTTCAGTATTTTAGCTATAACTATATTTTCTAAACCATTGCCTTTGATATCAATATTTTCGACTTTACTGCCGGTTAAATTCATTCTCTCTATTAATGTATTCAATGGTTCATCAATGGTTGTATACTCTTTAAGCCAATCAAGTGATACTAGCATATCCTTTTTACCTCCTTACAAATTGCTGTAGAAATCTTACATCATTTTCATACACTAATCTTAAATCTTCTAAGCCATACTTAATCATTGCAATTCTGTCTACACCCATACCGAATGCATAACCTGAATAATCTATATGACTAATACCACAGATTTCCATAATATTGGGATGCAGCATTCCACAGCCCAATATTTCAATCCACCCGGTATTTGAACAGACTTTACAGCCAAGTCCTTTACATTTAGGACATGTTGCATCCATCTCAGCACCCGGCTCGGTAAAATAAAATTGATGATGCCTGAATTTTGTTTTGGTTTGTTTTCCGAACAATTCTTTTGCAAAAAATTCAAGTGTTCCTTTTAAATCACTCATAGTGATACCCTGATCAACAATAATGCCTTCCATTTGGTTGAATAAAGGCGAATGTGTGGCATCTATTTCATCACATCTGTACACTTTCCCGGGAGAAATTACTTTAATAGGCGGCTTGTTTGTCAACATTGTTCTTATTTGCACCGGAGATGTTTGTGTGCGAAGCAATATATCTTCATTAATATAAAATGTATCTTGAAGCCCTCTGGCAGGATGATTCTCGGGAGTGTTTAGATAATCAAAATTATACTTTGTAAAATCAATTTCAGGTCCCTCTGCTACAGAAAAGCCAATCGAGGCAAAAATTTCTTGTAGTTCAATAATTGTCTTGGAAATTGGATGAATAGCACCTAAATCACCATGTTTTCCAGGCAGGGTAATATCTATGAATTCCTTTTTTAAACGATCATCGGTTTCTTTGTTTTCAAGCTCTTTCCTTTTCCTAGCTAAAGCATCTTCGATCTCAATGCGCACGCTATTTACGATTTTCCCTAATTTAGGTCTGTCGGTTTCGGCCACTTCACCCATTGAACGCAGAATTTTTGTCAGCTGCCCTTTTTTTCCCAATACAGAAATCCTAATATCTTCTAAGAACGCAATTTGTTGTGCGTTATTAATTTTATCAATAATTTCGTTTCTGATTTGTTCTAAATTGGATATCATATTTCCTCCTTATTGTTTTTTAAAATATTAATAAAACCATTTATAATTTTTGCTGTTATTCCCCATACATTATAATCTTTATAGTAATAAAAAAATATATTTTCACTTCGTTCGCGCCATTTATAGTTTTTTCCATTCATAATTTTTTCGAACGGAAAAGCTGAGTCAAATTCCGGTGTGTATTTTACATTGAATATTTGTGGATTATTTTCAATAAAAAAGTTTAAAGGAACTAAAAATATTTCTTCTACTTCATCAAAATTAATATTTAAATTTTTAATATTGATATTACTGGTATAGCCTACTACAGGAATAATGCATCTCTCATCTCCTGTATACATGGCATTCATTTTGCCCAATATTTCAATATTATCCGGAGTTATACCTACTTCTTCAAAAGTTTCCCTTAAAACTTCACCGATAATATCATCACTTTCACACAGCCCTCCAGGAAGAGATATATCTCCGGGCTGTGCATTCACATTTAAATTTCTGCTTCTTACCTCAAATAAAATATTAATTTGATTATCATTTTCGACCAAAAGAATTAGAACTGAATATTTTCGTTTGCTCTGATCTTTAGAATAATCAATTTTTTTATAATGATCCTTAGACAACATATTAAGTTCTCCGTTAATGATAAGTTAATTACATAAAAAAATCGTCCTTCATAAAGGGACGATTAACATAAACCGCGGTACCACCCTAATTAGTATCAATACCCACTTGAACCTTTATTGCGGCTAACATGAACTACTTATAAAGTATTTCTTATGTTCGGCAGATGAAATTTCATTATAATAGGTATAGTAGCATTTTCAGCTTATAATACTACTCTCTGTTTATACAACACTTTATAATTACTGTTTCTGCGTCATGACACATTATTTTTAAAAATATAACATAATTAATATTACCTGTCAACAAAGAAAATATATTGAATTTAATAATATTGTATATTATAATTTTTTAATATAGTTTATGGAGGAAATTATGAAAATCTTAAATTTATTTAATGAAAAAAAAGTTGTGTATTCTTTTGAAATTTTTCCTCCTAAATTAAATTCGCCCATCGAAATAATCTATAATACCCTGTCACAACTAGAAAATTTAAAACCTGATTATTTAAGTGTTACCTATGGAGCGGGCGGTTCGTCTATAAAAAATCGCACATGTGAAATCGCTTCAATCATAAAAAATAAATATAATATAGAGCCTTTGTCGCATCTTACTTGTATTAATTCCAAAAAGGAAGAAATTCAAGAAATATTAGATAATCTGAAAGAAAACCATGTCAGTAATATATTGGCTATGCGCGGAGATAAATCACCGAATACCATTGCATCCGAAAATTTCCAATATTCATATCAGTTAATGGAATTTATAAAGCAAAACGGTGAGTATAATCTGGCTGGGGCATGCTATCCCGAAGGCCATCCGGAATGTGAAAATTTAGCAAAAGACATTGAATATATGAAGCTTAAAGAAGAATTTGGTGCAGAGTTTTTTATCACTCAATTATTTTTTGAAAACAGTGTTTTTTATGAATTTTTAGAAAAAGTACGAAAAATAGGAATTAAAGCTCCGATACAAGTGGGCATTATGCCAGTTACAAGCACAAAACAAATCGAAAGAATTGTGTACTTATCCGGAGCAAAAATTCCACATAAATTAAGCAAGCTACTTGCACGTTACGGAAATAATAAAGAGGCAATGACACAAGCGGGTATTATGTATGCAACTGAACAAATAGTAGATTTACTTGAAAATAATATTGATGGTATACACGTATATTCGATGAACAACCTTAATATAGCAAGAAAAATTACTGAAAATATCGACAGTATTATCAGTGCGGAAAATACATCTTATATAGGTTAATATAAATGAATTACAAAATAGACAAAAACATTGTTCTAAATTATTTAGGGCATAAAGATCAATTCATAGATGATAAATTAAACAATATTATAGATGAAATTATTTTAAACGCTGTAGAATATATAAAACCGGCATCTGTTTATGGAATATTTGATATAAAAATCAACGAAGATAACATAATATTTGATAATAAATTTACTGTCTCTTCAAAAGATTTGTTTCAACTTCTCAAATTTTCTGAAAAAGCTGTCTTAATCGCATTTACTATCGGATCTTTAATAGAACAAAAAATAAAATTCTTGAGTTATACTGATGTTACAAAAGCTGTTATATTGGATTGTTGCGCTGCTGCTGCAATAGAAAATTATGCCGATAACGTTTTAAACAAGATTTTAGAGAAATTGAGAAACGATTGTTTAAATTTAACCAATCGTTTTAGCGCCGGATATGGTGATTTTTCTTTAAATCATCAGACCGATATTATCAATATACTTGATACCCGAAGAAGAATTGGTCTGTATACGGATAATAATAGTTTACTATATCCAAAAAAATCTATAACGGCAGTGGTCGGAATAATAGATAAAGAAATTCAACATTCATATTATGCAGGTTGTGAAAACTGTGCTGCAAGAAATAATTGTACCTATCGAAAGGCGGGAAAACATTGTGTATCTTCGTGATAAATTAAGAAACAAAGAACTTATTATTTTGGATGGTGCTATGGGTACAATGCTCAATCAGCTCTATGAAGACGGAGCTGCCCGAATTCCTGAAGAAATAAATATATTATCCCCCGCCTCTGTTATTGGTGTACATGAAGCTTATTTGAACGCAGGCAGCGATATTGTTTTAACGAACACTTTTGGTGCAAACAGTCATAAACTCAATAAATTTAATTTAACTTGTGAACAAATAATACCAAAAGCTATTCGTGCCGCACGCGATGCCGCAGATAAATATAATGCACTTGTGGCATTAGATATTGGACCATTGGGCCAATTAATTGAGCCAATGGGGACGCTAAAATTTGAAGATGCTTATAAGCTTTTTAAAGAGCAGATACAAATAGGCGCTAAATATAATATTGATTTAATATATATAGAAACAATGTCTGATTTGTATGAGGTCAGAGCTGCTCTGCTTGCAGCAAAAGAATACGCTTCTGTTCCTGTCTTTGTTACAATGAGTTTTGATGAAAACGGGCGTACATTTTCAGGCTGCGATGCAAGCAGTATTGCTTTAACTCTTGAAGCTCTCGGAGCAGACGCAATTGGGATTAATTGTTCTTTGGGTCCCAAAGAGATATTGCCAATCATAAAAGAAATGTCCAAAGAAACATCGTTGCCGTTAATTGCAAAACCCAATGCAGGGCTTCCAAAAATTATTAATGAGCAAACTGTTTTTAATATAAGCGCTGATGAATTTGCAAAACAGATGGCTTCGTTCGCTCAGTTTGGGGTTGGTATCTTAGGTGGTTGTTGCGGAACAACGCCTGAGTTTATTAGGCTTATTAAAAAAACAGCCAGTAATTGTTATATTCCGAGGAAAGATATAGAAAAACAAGCAGCGATATGCAGCGGCACAAAAACTCTCTATTTAAATGATGTTTTTGTAATTGGTGAGAGAATAAACCCTACAGGTAAGAAAGCAATGAAAGCAGCGCTGATCAATAATGATATCGGATATGTTTTGAAACAAGCGGTTGAGCAATTAAATGCAGGTGCTGAAATATTGGATGTTAATGTCGGTATACCTGATATAAACCAAAAAGATACAATGATACGAATTATTAAGTCAATCCAAAGTATCTCAAATGCTCCATTACAAATAGATTCCAATGATCCCGAAGTGATCGAGGCAGCTCTACGAATCTATAACGGTAAAGCAATCGTAAATTCGGTAACCGGAGAAGAACAATCACTATCAATGATTCTCCCCATCATAAAAAAATATGGTGCCGCAGTCATCGGGCTCACACTGGATAATAACGGAATTCCATCAACAGCTCAGGGTCGCTATGACATAGCAAAAAAAATAGTAGATACTGCCACTAAAAAGTATAAAATACCAAGAGAAAATATTTATATTGATTGTCTTGCACTAACGATATCAGCTGATTCTAACAGCGCCAATATAACGCTGGATGCCATCAAAATGGTTAAAGAGCATTTGGGATTAAATACTGTTTTGGGAGTCAGTAATATATCTTTCGGCCTGCCGGCACGAGGTGTCATCAATAATATATTTTTAACGATGGCATTGTACAACGGATTAAATCTGCCAATTATTAATCCAAATGCAAGCGAGACAATGCAGACTGTAGCAGCTTTTAAGGCTCTGAAGGGCATTGATCAAGGAAGTAAAAATTATATTTCATTATATGCAAACAATGATAGAATTACTGCCTCACAAACCGTACAAAGTAATAATAAAATTAACAATATTGAATATTTAATTTTAAATGGAATTAGTAATGACATAGAAAAAACTGTGGACGAGATGCTGACTTGTCTAGATGAAATGAAAATAATCAATGAATATTTGATTCCTATTTTAGATAAACTGGGCACTTTGTATGAAAACGGAAAAATATTTTTACCACAACTTATATCTTCTTCAGAAGTAGCAAAAACCGCTTTTGACTACCTGAACAAAAGATCAAATAACAGTAATACTATACAAGTTCAGAAAAAAAAGAAAATTATACTTGCCACCGTTAAAGGTGATGTACATGATATTGGAAAAAATATCGTTAAAGTGGTGCTTCAAAATTATGGGTTTGAAGTAATCGATCTTGGTTATGACACAGATATTGATTTAATTGTACAAACAGCTCTATCAAAAAATATTTTACTAGTAGGTCTTTCGGCACTCATGACAACCACATTAAAGAGTATGGAGCAAACAATATCAGCTCTTTACAAAAACGGATATAAGGGAGCTGTAATGGTGGGCGGTGCTGTATTAGACAATGAATATGCTCTTAAAATTGGTGCTACTTTTTATGCGAAAAACGCTCAGGAAGCTGCTAATATTGCCAGAAAAGTATTTAAAAAAAATTAAAGTGAATATGATTAATAAAATTTACTTTTTAAAATAAAGTTCATTTAAATTTGATTTTTGATTCTGTTTAATGCATTTTTTTCTAATCTGCTTACTTGTGCTTGTGAAATGCCAATATCTTCGGCGACTTCACTTTGTGTTTTTCCTTGATAAAAACGCATATCTATGATGCTTTTTTCTTTTTTTGATAATTTCTTCATTGCTTCTTCCAAATCGATGTACTCAACCCATTTTTTATCATCATTTTTATTATCTTTAATTTGTTCCAAAAGATAAATAGAATCCCCACTGTCTTGATAGACCGGTTCGTAAAAAGAAACCGGCATTTGTATTGCTTCCAATGCTATAATAATATCTTCTTCATTGACATCAATATAATCAGAAATTTCCGCAATAGTTGGTTCTTTATTATTTTTTGCGCCTAATTCTTCTTTTGCTCTCATTGCTTTATATGCAATATCTTTTAGAGAACGACTAACACGTATTGAATTATTATCTCTTAAATATCGTCTTATTTCCCCTATTATCATAGGAACGGCATAAGTAGAAAATTTAACATTATGTGTAAGATCAAAATTATCAATTGCTTTGATCATGCCGATACATCCTACTTGAAATAAATCATCACTGTTTTCTGATCTTAAATCAAATCGCTGTAAAACACTTAAAACAAGTCTTAAATTACTTTGTATAAATTGTCTTCGAGATTCCAAACAACCTGATTTTATCCTCTTCATCATTTCTTCGCTTTCTTTTAGAGAAAGCCTCGGTAAATCAGATGTACAAATGCCACATATAATTACTTTTTTCATAAATGTCCCCTAAGATAGTCTTATTGTATTCTTCCCGCTGGTGATACCAAATATACTGTTATTAAATCATTTTATACATATCTTTTTTAAGTTGATTAATTAATTTTTTTTCTAATCTTGATATGTAAGATTGTGAAATGTTCATCTCATCAGCAATCTCTTTTTGTGTCATTTCGCAAATGTTACATAGACCAAATCTTTTTTTTAATATATCTTGATCTCGTTCATTCATTTTATTTATTAAATTCCACAATAATTCACTATCGGCATTTTTTTCCATAATTACAAAGACACTGTCTTCACCCGAATCTAAAATATCACATAATAAAAGTTCATTCCCTTCGCTATCTGTATTCAACGGTTCATCTAAAGATAATTCATTTTTTATCTTAGTATGTTTACGTAAATGCATTAACATTTCATTTTCAATACACTTTGAAGCATATGTAGCAAATTTGATATTTTTATCTGTATCAAATGTATTCACAGCTTTTATTAAGCCAATACTCCCAAGTGATACCAAATCTTCAATGTTTGCATTTGTATTTTCAAATTTTTTCGCAATATAGACAACCAGTCTTAAATTTCTTTCAATTAATTCTTTCTTAGCCCATTCTTCTTGATTTCTAAGTCCTGCTATAGCTCTTATTTCTTCGTTGATATCCATCGGCGGCGGCAGTACTTCGGTACCAGTTATAAAAAAGATACCGCGTTTAAATATAGACAGTAATTCTGTCATTTTAAGTATAATTTTAATTTTTATATGATAGCTATTCATGTAAACATTCATTTCCTTTCGTTAATAAAATTGGGTTAAATATGGCTTTTAAATCTTTACTTAATCCATATAATGGAAATTCTAATATACCAATCAATGCATTACCGCTTACATCATGTATACAATTGTCATATAAAATTTGTATTTCATCAGGTTGGAAACATATTATATTTTTGCTTCCAGCCGCAGTGTTCATACTTACAATTGTAAATTTTTTTTTATATTTACTTATCATGATGCCCTCTTCTATATGATCAATATCTATGTATAAAGATTCTTTTAGTATTTTTTTAATGGATTGTTTTTCTATTAAAATTACATTTTTCCCATTTATAGTTTTTAATAAATTGCCATTATCGGCAAATCCCAATATTTTACAAGTAATATCGTTGCATTTGATAATTATTTCAGCATGAGCCAATATATTTTTGTTTTTTATAATTTCACTTATAATAATAGTAAAAACACAGATAATCGATATTACAGTTATAATTTTGCTTACTGTTATATTTTCTGCTACAATGACACCTGATATATTAGTAATTTTTTGATCTACAAAATGTGAAATAAACAGTACTGCGCCTGCACAGATGAATGCTAGAAAGAAATATTGTATACTAAGCAATAAAATCGTTTTAATGTGAGCTTTATTAATTGATATAAAAACCATCAAAAAAGCAATAACTACCTTTAAAAATGGGTATGTAAATATTTTAAGATTCATTATAAAAAGCAATGCATAAACCGCACCTATAAGAGCTGCTATAATACTTCTTAAAATTAAAAATTTACGTTTGTTTATTTTAGCAAGTACATATAGAAGGATCAAATTTATGCAGAAATTGATTAATAATACTGATTCTGCATATATATAATACATTCTCCACCTACTTTTAATTGATAAATTTAATTATAGCCTTGCTTGCCAAAATAATTTTGTCATTATATGTATATTCGTTTTATATTACGTATCATAATCAAAAAAAGAACAGGCTGGCATCCTTGTTCTTTTTTTTTGATAAATTAATTGATTAACTTTTTTTATTATGATTGATATAATTTAAAACATACTTATTATATTCACTTTTTAGTTTTATTATTATGTTATTTTGAGCACTTTGAAATGATAAATGGTCAATTTTTTTAATTGGCAAAACCCCTATTGATGTTCCGGTAATAAAAAAACCGTCCATTTTTTCCATATTTTTTAAATAAATATTTTCAAAATTTATTGTCATATTAAAAGATCTGGCTAACTGTAATATAATTTTTCTTGTAACACCCATTAAAACAGTTTGGTCATTTTGTGTATAGATAATATTATTTTTTACTGCAAAAAAATTTGAACGTGCACCTTCTTTTAATATATCATTATCATATAATATGAATTCAAATATATCATTCTCATTAAAACTATTTCTAAGTTTGGAATAATAAGATTGTTCGCTGGATTTAATATTAGGATTTTTTCTCTCACACAATACAGTTTTAACATAGACACCGTATTTGTACATGTCTTTGTTTGTTTTTATTGGTTCATAAAAAGACATTCGTACGCCAAAATCATAAACATCAATTCTTAGATTAATTATTACAGTATCATCAAAATATGCATCATGGTACTTTTTATAAATATCATTTATTTGAAGGTTGGTTGTTATGCCGCATTGCTTTGCAGATTGATAAAGCCGCTGCAAATGCTCTTCAGCAAATAATGCAATGCCTTGTTCAAACCGTATCACTTCATATATATGTTTTTTGTTCATAGTTGGTCTTCTTTCATAAATAGATAATGAATTATAATAAATTTTTTATTATATTCAATCCTGCAATAATCGTTCCAACAATACTTCCCACATTTGCAAGTGCTATAACCAATAGTATTTTAGTAATTTTATTAGACCAAAATCCCTTTATAGTTGCAACATCATCATATAAGTTCTCAAAATCTTTTACAATAGGTTTTCTAATATAAGCCTCCGTTAACCCTGCAAACCAGCCACCTGCAAGCAATGGATTGAGAACCCCAATTGGCGCAGCTATAAAAGCCGTCAACATTGACAAAGGGCTTCCAAAAGCAACCAGTACTCCTAGCGCAGAACATATCCCGGTTGTTAGAAACCATATAATTATTTGCCTTATACCAACTTGAACGTCTTGCTTAAAGCTCAGTAGAATTAAAACAATCAACGCAGCAGGGACAATATAATTTAATAATTTTGTTTTTCCCTTTTTTTCTTTGACTTCATTTAAGATGTTGATATCTATTTCGGAATGAATGTGATTTAAAATACCCGGAATATGTGCAGCGCCAACAACTGCTAACACTATCTTTCCATTTGTTTTTTTAATTTTTTGTGACATATACTGATCACGTTCATCAACGAGCACTTCTTTGACGCCTTTAAATTCATTTCCCATTTCATTTAACGCGGATGTGATAATATCTTGTTGTTTCAATTGCTCTAATTCTTCTTTTGTGATTTCTGTTTCATCAAATAAACTCATAACCAAGCTTATAATAAGCTTGCATTTTTCAATGAATTTTAATTTTTTCCAGATGCGTGCAAAGGTTATTTTTATATTTCTGTCAACAAGTTCGATTGGTATATTATTTTCTTTTGCTATATTTATTGCTTGGATCATTTCGGCTCCGGCAGAAACGCCAAGTTGTGCGCCGATTTTTCTCTGATAGGACGCAAGTATTATATTGGCTAACAATACCATCCCTTTTTTTTGTTTAATAATTTGGTAAATATCTGTATTTTTCCATTTATTTTCATCTTGAATAGATAAATAACGTTCATAATCTAATTCAATACAGATTGTATCCGGATGATATTTTTCTACGCATTCATCAACATCAAGGACACTTTGTTTGGAAACATGTGCTGTCCCCAATAATATTATTTCTTTTTCATCAATATTTACTATATTTATATTATCATTCATCATTTAATTAACTGCAACCAGTAGTGCTTCCGCAGTCTTTACAAACTTTGCAATTTTTGTTTCGAAACATTTTAACACTTCCGTAAACAGCACATCTTCCTCCGTAAAGTCTTTCTTCTTTTTCTTTAACAGGCTCATTAACCGCTCTCAGCGGAGAAAAATTAGTCCCTATTCCGCTTCCGCCTTTAAATAGTTTTATTTTGGTAAAATATTGCTCTGATATTGTATGTTTTCCAATAAGGCGGTCTTCAATCGATAAAATAAAACAAGCAGATGATTGAGTTCTAGTATACCTGTCTTCACTTTTTTTAATTTGCCCTAATTTTTCATCATAATAATATAAAGCATCTGTCCAAAATTGACCATTCTGTCAACTACTTGTTTTAAGCTGTTTTCATGTTTTTGTGGTGTGTTTATACCGGATTTTCTAAAATATTTTGCTGTGATATCTGTTCTATGGTCTAATATCTGGGCATCCACTGTTCTATAATCAAACAAATCATAAACTGTTTTTGTGTTATCATCTAAATGTGTTCATCAAAATCTTGCCTTGCTTTATTTTATATTTTTCTCTAACTTCTTATCTTATTTGTCCACATCCTTCAACAATGAATTTTACTGTTGTAAGAGCGTCAAGCCCCATAGGACCTCTGGCATGTAGCTTTTGTGTTGATATGCCAATCTCGGCACCCAAACCAAATTCTCCGCCATCAGTAAAACGCGTGGACGCATTTACATAAACAGTAGAACTATCGATCTTTTCAGTAAATTTTCTACTGTTTTCATAATCATTTGTAACGATTGCTTCAGAATGTGCTGTTGCATATTTATTGATGTGCTCTATTGCTTCATCAACATCTGATACAACTTTTACAGCCAATATGTAATCTTCGTATTCGGTAGCATAATCTTCTTCCGTAGCTGCTGTTACATTTTTTTGACCTTTAAGAATTTCTAATGAGATAGGACAACATCGTAATTGAGTATCATATTCATCCATTGTTTTTTTAATTTTAGGTAAGGCTTTGTTTGCGATATCTTTATGAAGGAGCAATGTCTCCATTGCATTGCATACACTTGGTCTGCTGTTTTTAGCATTATCTGCAATAGAGACCGCCATTTCTAAATCTGCATTATAATCTATATATGTATGGCAGTTACCAAGCCCTGTTGCGATGACCGGAACCGTAGAATTTTCAATAACTGTATGAATCAGTCTTCCGCTGCCGCGTGGAATTAATACATCTATATAATCATTTAGCTTCATCATTTCTTCCGCATAAATTCTGTCCGTGCTTTCCAATAAAATAATACAATCACTCGAAAGGCCTGCCTGGCATATTGCACTTCGCATAATATCTGCAAGTGTTTTATTCGTATTTATTGTCTCTTTACCGCCTCGCAGAATACAAGCATTTCCCGATTTCAGACAAAGTGTAGCAGCATCTACCGTAACATTGGGACGTGATTCATAAATCATTCCGATAACCCCTAAAGGAACAGAAATTTTTTTTATTTTCAAACCGTTTGGTCGAGTTGATCCGCTTATTATTTTTCCGCAAGGATCATCGAGTTCAATAAGGTATTTAATTGCTTTTATAATGTCATCAAGTCTTTTATCATTTAAAGTGAGCCTTTCAATAAATGCTGACTTATAATTTGTTTTAATAGCATTTTTTATGTCAATGGTATTAGACCGTAATATCACTTCTCTGTTTTTGTCGATTGCATTCGCAATATTCAAAAGTGCTTCGTTTTTTACTTGTGTTGATTGATTGGAAAGAATTTTAGCCGCCTCTCTCGCGTGTATCCCGATTTGTTTCATATTAATCATTAAGCTCACTCCTTTTTTTAAAATATGTTCCTACTTGTTCTCCAGAAAATAAGTCATATAAAAGATCCGGTTCTTTACCTGATATTATAAATGTAGATATATCATGCCTTTGAGCATACTCAGCCGCTTGTACTTTTGTAATCATTCCACCCGTTCCCATACTGCTTATGCTATCTTCTGCAAGCAAATAAATTCTCTGATCAATCATACCGACTTCTTTTATTAATGTTGCATCATGATTGATATTAGGATTAGATGTATATAGTCCTTCTACATCCGAAAGTATGATGAGTGCATCAGCATCAACCATCTGAGCTACTAAAGCTGATAGATTGTCATTATCCCCAATCGTTAATTCTTCCACACATACACTATCATTTTCATTTACAACAGGAATAACGTTGATATCAATTAATCTGTTAAAAGTATTTTTAACATTTTCAGTTCGGCTCACACTTTGAGTGATATCCAATGTTAAAAGTATTTGGGCAACAGTGTGATGATATACAGAAAACATCTTATCGTATAAATACATTAACTCGCATTGTCCAATAGCCGCAAATGCTTGTTTATCCGGCAAATCTGATGATTTTTGTAATATCCCCATTTTCCCCATGCCTACAGCAACAGCTCCGGATGATACAATAATAATTTCTTTGCCGGAATTTTTAATATCACTTATTACTTTTATTAAACGCTCCATTGCCCGAATATTAATAAGACCCTGAGGATGGGTCAAAGTTGAACTTCCAATTTTTAGAACTACTCTGTTAATATTACTAAAATCATTCAATTCATATACCTCTCTTTTATAATGATTTTAATTATAACATTATATTCTTGGAATTTTAAGTGAATTTATAAATAGATATAATCAATTTACATTATTTAAATAAATGTCTCACGATAACATCCATATTATATGTCAATACAATTAAGGGAATATAGATATAAATAAAAAATAAGATCATCGTATTTGTAGTATTTTTATATATAAAAATATATAACGCAGTATCAAATAATAAAAAAATTGAAAATAATCTAAACACTATTAAAGCATATTTTTTAAAATTGTTTTTTTTGTTTATGTATAAATATACAATGAATATATATAAAATCAGCAGAATACCGATGAATAATGCTTCAAATAAGATTGCGTATTTGATAGTCATATTTAATGATGATATATTTTGCAGTAATGTTTTTACAAGTAAAAATAACAATATTGCTAATGATATCGTTATAGAAAATAAATATATTTTTAAAAACCTATTTAATTTATTTGAATTATCCATTTTCATTCTCTTTTTGCCAGAAATATTGTTTAATTACTTTTGCTAAGGAGTGACTGATTCCATTAATTTCGCATAATTCTTCAACAGATGCTTTTTTAATATTATCAATGCTTTTAAAATTTTTCATTAGCTCTTTACGTCGTTTTTCTCCAATTCCGGGAATTGAATTCAATTCGGAAATAAATAAGTTCTGACGTCTTTTTACGGTGTGATACTCGTATGCATATCTATGAACTTCTTCTGAAATAGCATAAAGCAATTTTGATGAATGCTTAAATTCTTTAATAGGAATATCTTGATTTTTAAAACTGACCGCGCATAATTTATGATTAATATCTTTTTTTAAGCCTGCAACGATTATATTATAATCAAAATTTTCAACAATGCTTTTGATAATTTTTACATGAGTATGGCCGCCATCAACGAAGATTATGTCTGGCAAAGGTAAAAATTTTTTAAATTTAGATGTTTGCTCCAATAGTTCGGTCTGTGCACGCTTTAATCTCCGCAGTACTGTCTCAGCCATAGCAGCGTAATCATTTTGTCCATCAACATTTTTTATGCTGAATCGTCTGTAATAAATTTTATTCTTCTTTGTACCTTCATAAACCACCATTGCGCCTACAGTATCCATGCCTGATATGTTTGAAATATCAAAAGCTTCTATTTTATTGATTTGTTTATTTATGTCAAAAATATTAGCCAGTTCCCGCAAAATTTCTCTTCCTTTTTCAATACTGTTTTCCTCTTTTTCTTTATTTTGAATCAAAACATTTTTTGCACTTTCTTCAAGCATATCGATTAATTTTTTCTTATCCCCTATTTTAGGATTTATAATATTTACTTTGTTGCCACGTTTTTCAGATAACATAGCAATAATACTCTTACTCTCATCTTCTTCCAAAGCATACTGAATGTATATATTTTTTGGAATAACAGCATCTGTATTGTAATATTGTTTTATAAATTCAGTCATTATTTTTTCTGGATTATTGTTTTGTATATTTGTAAGCAAAATTGTTTTTTTATCCTGAAGCTTCCCTTCAATCCTTTCAAATAAAACGATAACTGCATTATCTTCATCGAAAGCTAAAGCAATCATATCTGATTTAGTATTATCGGATACTGCTATTTTTTGTTTTATAGAAATATCGTTAATTGAATATAAATAATTTCTAAGAAGTGCAGCTGTTTCATAGTCTTGAACAGCAGACGCTTCCAACATTTTATCTTTTATTTTAGATAAAAGAAGATCGAAGCCGCCACTTAAAATTTTTTCTATTTCCGCAATATAGAATTGATATTCTTCCTTATTAATTTCATAAGTGCACGGCCCCATACATAGATGCATATCATAATTCAAACAGGCTCTTTTTTGTTTTTTTTCTCCTATCTTTTTTTTACACATTTTAATTGGATACAATAAATTCAATACTTCGACACATTTTCTTGCACTATATGCATTCGTATAAGGGCCGAAATATTTTCCGCTGTTTTCTTTGTATTCACGAGTAAGACGCAGTACAGGATACTGCTCGTCTGTTAAATTAATATACGGATAAGTCTTGTCATCTTTGAGTTGGATATTATAGTATGGTCTGTATTTTTTTATAAGAGAATTTTCGAGCAGTAACGCTTCCACTTCATTATCGGTAATGATATAATCAATATCAGAAATATTCGATACGAGTTTTTTTGTTTTAACATCGTGAGAAGATAAGCTGTTAAAATAACTTTTAATCCGATTCTTTAAATTGATTGCTTTACCGACATAAATAACTTTGCCGTCTTGATCTTTCATAATATAAATGCCATTATTTATCGGTAAGTTTTTTAATTTATTAGTTAACATAAAATCCTTAATTTACATAATTTGATTATTGATTAGATGAAAAAATATATTATAATATATAAAATATACTGTATCTTTTATGATATAATGTATGTATAATTAATATAATTATAATAACATATTTTTTTATTAGGAGAAAGTATGAATATTAAAAAAGAAAATCTAAAAACAATCGTGGAAAACGATACTTTTGAAGTTCATATACTCAGTAAAGTATTTAAAGGATATATCTTTAAAAAATTTATTAAAGGCTCTTTATTTGATTTAATCGAGCAAAGAGAAATTAATATTGCCTTAACCGAAGATGAACTTTTGCAAACAGCGAATGAAATGCTGAAGGCTACATATTCCTTCAAACCACAAACAACTTAAAATATACCTTCTATTATATGATTGGAATATGTGCTCATCTAATGATTTTTTAATCTATTAGATGAGCATTTTTTATGAATGAAGCGAATATTAAACACTTGTTTTTTATTGACATACTTTAATTATTTCATTAAAATATTAAACGAAATTAATTATGTATGGATAAATAATATGTATATAGTAATAAATAATGTATATAAACGATATAAAATGGGTGATATTGTTATCACTGCTGCCAATGGTGTTAATTTTGAAATTGAGAAAGGTGAATTTACCGTTATCGCAGGACCCAGCGGTGCCGGCAAAACAACTATATTAAATATTTTGGGCGGTATGGATACATGTGATGAAGGCCAGGTTGTTATTGATAATATAGATATCAGTAAATACAGCACAAAACAGCTCACTAAATACAGGCGTTTTGATATTGGCTTTGTATTTCAATTTTATAATTTAATGCAAAACCTTACTGCTAAAGAAAACGTGGAATTGGCAACCAAAATAAGTAAAAACGCTCTTGATGCGGTTGATGTTTTGAATCAAGTAGGTCTCAGAGACAGAATTAATAACTTCCCCGCGCAATTATCCGGAGGAGAACAGCAGAGAGTATCTATAGCACGTGCGTTAGCTAAGCAGCCGAAGCTGCTTTTATGTGATGAGCCTACCGGTGCTTTGGATTATAATACCGGAAAAACAATTTTAAAAATTCTTCAAAATACATGCCGTCAACATGGCATGACTGTCATAGTGATCACGCATAATCAAGCAATTACCCCGATGGCCGATAAAGTAATCACTATGAAAAACGGAAAAGTAACACAAATAATAAAAAATACTGTTACAGTCCCGGTTGAAAAGATTGAATGGTAACATGTTTAAAGTAAGTTCTTATACTAAAGATTTATTTCGTGAAATTTGGGGAAATAAAAGCAGATTTTTATCTATTTTTGCTATCGTAGCTCTGGGAACAGGCTTTTTTGCAGGCTTAAAATCAACAGGTCCGGATATGAAGTTAACCGCACAAAAATATTTTTCTGACTACAATTTAATGGATGTTCAGTTAAAGTCTACAATGGGCTTTACAAATGATGATATTCATTATCTTTCTGAGCTAGATTATATTCAAGAGTTTCAACCATCTTATTCACTCGACGCATTCATTGAAAATTCAAATAATACTGAAGATATTGTAAAAGTTTATTCTTTAAACTTGAATACTCTAAATAATTATATTTCCAAACCCGTTTTACAGGAAGGCAGATTCCCTCGAAATTCAAATGAATGTATCATAGATAGCAGTAGCCTTGGAGAAAATAAATATACGATCGGTTCAACGGTCAATTTGGCATTTGATTCAAATCAGGGAGACATTTCAGATGCTTTGAAGGTTGATACTTTTACTATTGTAGGCATTATTTCTTCTCCCATGTATATTTCTTTTGAAAAAGGAAGTACATCTATTGGAAACGGAGAAATTGACAATATCATGTATATCAGTCAAGATGCTTTTAATTATGATGTATTTACCGATATATTTATTACTTTTACAAACGCGGATAACTATAATTTTTATGATCCGCTGTATGAAGATCTTGTTGAAGATAACATAACAAAGCTTGAAAGTGTAGGTATCGAACGTTCGGATATCCGTTATAATGAAATATTTAGTGATGCTAATGCAAAAATTGAAAAAGCACAGGAAGAAATCGACGATGGATGGAACAAATATTATCAGGGGAAAAATAAATATGAGAGCCAAATTAGTATCGCGAAACAGCAAATTGAATCTGCAAAATCACAATTAGCATTAAGTAAAAAAAATTATGAAGACAGCTTGCTCCTATTTCAAGAAGGCAAAAAGCAACTTCAGCAATCAGAGAGTGAGTTAACATCTCTTCAATCATCGATTGATTTATTAACTTCGCAGTTGAATGCTATCGAAAATATTTTGCTTTCAATCGATATTTTATCTTTGCCTGATGAATTAATAATGTCGCCTGATATTATAGAAGATATAAATCTTTCATCTCTTCCCGAAACGTTTGTTGATTATATAAACGTAGCACATCCACTTTCCACAGATGAATTATTACAGCAAATACTTTCTTTGAACACAGATAAAAAACAAATTTTCTTTAACATAATAAACAATTCAGATACATATTTATCTTTATCGACTGAAAATAAAGAATTAATTTCTTCATTAGAAATACTGTTGGCTATTGATATTCATGCAAATAATAGAACCGAATTTCTTACACAGTTAAACGAATATATAAATAAAGGCAAGCAACAATTAAACATCTTACAGCAACAATTAGAGCTAGGATACAATGAATTTAATGCTTCAAAACAGCTCTTGGAGGAAAAAGAAATTGAGTTAAATAACGCTAAGCTGCAATTAGATAAGGGATATAGTGGATTAACGTCTAATGAAAACAAGCTGAATACACAAATTCAAATTGGACAAAAACAATTGGATAATACATTTAATCAATTGAAAGATGTACAAAATGAATTAGATAAATCTAAAAATGAAGTAAATGAACTATCGGTACCAAAGTGGTATATATTTACCAGGGACGATAATCCGGGATATTCAGGTTTTGCAGAAGACGCTGATCGTGTTGATAAGATAACGATTGTCTTCCCTGCTTTTTTTATTCTTGTCGCCGCCTTAGTTTGTCTTACAACAATGGCCAGAATGATTGAAGAACAACGTATGAAAATCGGTACATATCGTGCTTTAGGATATTCTAATTTTCAGATTATTAAATTTTATTTGTTATACTCATCGGCTGCAAGCTTGCTTGGAAGTATTTTCGGATTGCTTATAGGATTCAAGCTATTTCCGACTGTTATTTTTAATGCATATAAAATTATGTATGTAATGCCTGATATCATAGCTCCATTCAGGTGGGATTATGCTGTGTTTTGCAGCCTTACGGCAATTTTATGCACGACTCTAACTGCTTATTTTTCATGCAGAAAAGAACTACTCACCTCTCCCGCTTCTTTAATGCGACCTAAAACTCCTAAAGCCGGAAAGCGCATTATTT